>CAWGJH010000025.1:0-86694 GCA_963822695.1 uncultured Actinomycetota bacterium | reverse complement strand
ATGGGTCTCGTGGTCAGCGGAGGAATTTCGGGCGGCGAGAATCCTGCTCAGCTCACAACCGGTCACCGAGCCCAGCGCGGCGGTGCGCGTCACGTGCCCGTTCATCGGCTGCGGACGCGGCGTAGCGGCCGACCATTTGCCGTGAGCGCCATCCGGCGAGGCGCATTAGGTCTTGTTCCTGCTGCCCGTCGGCGAGCCAGCGGTGTGCCATCGTGTGCCGGAACTGATGAGGGTGAACATGTCCGATGCCAGCGGCGGTGGCGCGGCGGTTGAGAAGCTGCCGAAGCCCTGCCTGTCCGAGGGGCCCGCGGGTACCGATCCACAGCGCCGCCGCGTCGTGGTGGGGGTGTCGGGCTCGTAGTCGCAGGTAGCGGCGCAGCGCCTCGCCGGTGCGGTTTCCGAATGGGACAGCCCGGCCCCGGCCGCCCTTGCCGAGCACCAGTGCCACATCTTGTTCGAAGTCCAAATCTGTTACTGCGAGTCCGAGGAGTTCCGAGGAGCGGATTCCGGTGTCAACGAGGAGTCGAATTAGTGCTGTGTCGCGTCGCTCGGTGAACTCGTTGCCCTTGCACGCGGTGAGCAGTGCGCGTAGCTGTTCGTCAGCCAGCACCGCGACAGGCTGCTCGGGAACATGCGGCGGCTTCATCCGGTCGAAGGGATTGACGGGGGCCTCACCTTCGTCGACCAGCCATCGCCAGAGCTGCTGCAGCGAGCGGTATGTGCCTGCGACGGTGGCCGGGGCGATCGTCTGGGCCTGCCCACGGCGGCGCTGGCGGGGACGGGATTGTTCGTCGGCGAGGAAGTGCTCTAGGTGCTCCCGGGCGATCGACTCGGCCCGGGTGGGCATCCCATTCTCGGTGAGGAAGGCGAGGAGACTGCGGGCGTCCTTCTCGTAGCGGCGCACGGTGGACTCGGCGCGGTTTGCGGCGCGCAGGTGTCGGCGCCAGTCGGGGAGGAGCTCGGAGAGGTCGCCGACGTCCACTGTGGCGGGTCGGGCAGGTGCCGGCACATCCATCGCAGCGGGTCCAATCTCTAGCTCTATGAGCGGTGTGCTCGGACCCTAGCACCTGTTTACGCAGCTAGCGCCCCCGGCAGGATTCGAACCTGCGGCCTAGCGATTAGAAGTCGCTTGCTCTATCCGGCTGAGCTACGGGGGCGGGTGGGCGCAGGTGAGCAGCGTAGCGAGGACCGGCTGGGTACCTGCACCTAGCTGGTAGCCGCATTCAGCGGGCTCAAGCGAGGGTAACGACCGCCGGATAACCCCGCTGAGCAGCCCGCTGAATGCTTCGGGGGTGGTCCGGCGTGGCGGCGGGTGCGCGCAGTGATTGCCTAGTGTGGTGGGTGTGACTGGCAAGCCCGGCCCTCGTCGCACCGGTGAGGTGCGCACGCGGGTGGGGGTGCTGGTCGCGGTCGGAGTGCTCCTGAGTATGGCTGTCGGCACTGGACTGCTCGTGTTCCTGGGTGGTGACGGGCGCACTGGCTTGGGGTTACCCGATCCCGGGCTGTTCACGCAGGCCGCGCTGCCAGCCATGTGGGCGTTGTCCGAATGCGCTGCGGTGGTCGCGGTGGGATCGCTGCTGATGGCGGCGTTTCTGGCGCCGCCGCAAGCGTCCGGCTACCTCGACACCGGCGGCTACGTGGCCGTGCGCACGGCGCGGATCGCCGCCTTGATCTGGGCGCTGACCGCGGCATTGATGGTGCCGCTGCTGGCCGCGGAGGTAGTGGGTCGCCCGGTGACCGAAGTGCTGGACCTGCGACTGCTGGCGTCCATGGCGTCCGCACTGTCCCAGGTCGGGGCCTGGGCGCTTACTGCGGGGATAGCTCTGGTGTTGACCGGGTTCTGCTGGACCGCGCTGACCTGGGGCGCGGCGGTGTGGCTGTTCGCGCTGTCCATCGTCGGTCTGACGCCGGTGGCGCTGACCGGGCACTCTTCGGCGAGCGGTGCCCACGACATCGCCACTAACAGCTTGCTGTATCACCTCGTCGCTGCCGCCCTGTGGGTCGGCGGCCTGATCGCCTTGCTGGCGCACCTGGCCCGCCGGGGTGACCATGCCGAGTTGGCCTGTGCCCGGTTCTCCCGGCTGGCGCTGATCTGCTGGATCGTGATGGCCGCCTCTGGGGTGATCAACGCGCTGGTCAACGTCAGGTTAGACCAGTTGCTCACCACCTACGGGCTGCTGGTGCTGGGCAAGGTTGCCGCGCTGATGGTGCTGGGCGTCATTGGCTGGGTGCGCCGCCGTGGCACCGTGGCGGCGGTGGTCGAGCGGGGCGATCGCTTGGCCATCCTGCGGCTCGGTGGCGTCGAGGCGCTGGTCATGTTTGCGACCATCGGCCTGGCGGCGGCGCTGAGCCAGACTGTGCCGCCCGGGGGGATCGCCGCGCAGTCCAGCCGTACCGAGGTGCTACTGGGCTATAACCTGGCTGGCCCGCCCACCCTGGCGCGGCTGCTTCTCGATTGGCGACCAGACCTGGTGTTCGGGGTTGCCGCGCTCGTTCTCGCTGGCGTCTACCTTGCCGGAGTGCGACGGCTGGCGCGGCGTGGCGACGCCTGGCCGATCGGCCGTACGGCGGCCTGGCTGGGCGGCTGCGCGGTCATCCTGATCGCCACGTCGTCTGGTATCGGCCGCTACTCGATGGCGATGTTCAGCGTGCACATGGGTGTGCACATACTGATGTCGATGGTGGCCCCGATTTTGCTCGTACTCGGCGCACCGGTGACGCTGGCACTGCGGGCATTGCCCCCTACAGGGGCGGCCAACCCGCCGGGACCGTGGGAGTGGCTGCAGGCCTTCACACACTCCTGGGTCGTGCGGATATTTACCCACCCATTGGTGGCCCTTGGCCTGTACGTTGGGTCGTTCTACGTCATGTACTTCACCGGTCTGTACGACGTTGCAGCGCCCTCACACGGGGCGCATCTGGCGATGAACGCTCACTTCCTGCTGATGGGCTACGCGTACTACTGGCTCATCATCGGCATCGACCCGCCCCCCCACAGCATGTCCTACCTGGGCAAGCTCGTTTTGCTGCTGGCGGCCATGCCCTTCCACGCGTTCTTCGGGATCTCGCTGATGAGCTCGTCGACGGTGATCGGTGGCGACTACTACCGTTCGCTTGCCCTGCAGTTCGTGCCCGACCTGCTGGCCGATCAGCGGGCGGGCGCAGCGATGGCGTGGGCCTTAGGCGAGATCCCGATGGTGCTAGTGCTGGTGGCGCTGCTGGTGCAGTGGTCCCGGACCGATGCCCGCGAGGCACACCCCTTCGACCGCAGGGCCGGATCAGACGGCGACGCCGAACTGGCCGCGCACAACGCGCTCCTCGCCCGGCTGGCCCAGCGCAGCCCAGCCCGCGACAACAGCTTGTGACGAACAATCCAGCGGCCGGTCGATCCGTGCGGTACAGGAACTTGTGGCGCAGCCGGTAGCCCAATTGCCACAAGCATTTCAAGGGAGCCCCATCGTATTCTCCGCCTCGCCCTAGTCGAACTACCCGTAGTCTGCGCTCGTCCGATAATCGGATTTCATCCGTCCGGCATAGTGCACCAAACGCGTACTCGGGAATGATCAGCACGTCAGGACCTCACCGGAAGGCGCTGGTCACCTCCACTACCGGAACGGTGGTAAGCGAGTCCAGAGGTGAATTTGGTGCCCCGGTCAGCCCGGCTTCCTCGGTCGGCGCGGTAGTCGCTGTTCTGTCGGGCGGACATCTCGTGAGTAGCGGACATTGACTGACCTGTCTTCTCCTCCAAGGAGTGTCATTAACTGCATGTTAGCTGCCCGCTCCTCCTTGGTATCTCTTGGAGCGTCAATTCGCAGACTCTCGTAAAACTGGAACCGGTTGAGGTCGATCATTGTCGTCACTGCGGTCGCGTACTCGTCGGCTGCCGCCACGGCCCCGCGATATGCGACGTAGGCGAGTGCGTATGGAACGAGGGACACCAGCAGCCACATGCCGTCAGTCAATAGGAAAACGACTGCTATGATTGTCGCGAGGAACGATACGGTGCAGAGACTGATCGTCGTATCCATCTGCTGACGGGAGTCTCGCATGTACTGCGTGTGTTCGTCCTGTGCGATGAGCGAGAAGTGGGGTGCCGTAAGAATAGCGTCCAGGCCGTATTGTGATCCTGCGGCGTCCTCGAACCTGCGCAACGTGTTGCCCAGTCGAGTCGGCATCACCCGATTTCTTTCTTGTGGGTAGCGCTCCAGTCGTCTCTTGGCCGCCTCTTTGCTCACTACGTGGACTATGAGTTGATCGCCACGCTTGCTGTTGAGGAGACTATTTTCATTCCGCTTGCGCGCCTCTTCGTTCCACTCGTCCGGGTCGCCACCTTCGCGGGCGGCGCCCTGAGGTTTAGAATCTATCGCGAACAGTCGATCGTATTGTTCTTGAAGAACATCATTGTGATGATCAGATTGCTTTATTAGTTGTCGTTGTCGTTTGCGGTAGTGGACGATTCTCAATTTCATCGCACCGATCGCAACTGACGAATTCCCCCAGTACCCCTCCAGCAACTGGGTCATGGCAAACTGAAACGGATGTAGAAACAGAGCCACGAGCAACGTGGCAACTATCAACCACGCCACTCCGGCCAGCGACCAGTGGCTGGTTCTGGCCGTCATGGACTTGAGGTCGGGTGCGGCGTTCCACCAGGCCCCACTCGCGATGAGTGAGTAGGTCCACAGCACAAGAAAGAGGGCGGGAAGCATGCTGACAATGCTGAAGTAGCGCCCGATTCTGTTGCCTACAGTCAGCGTAGAGTTCGTGAACGACGGAGCGGTCATTCGTCACTCTCTTTGCGGAGGTTCATCGAAGAGGCGCCCGCACTCCAAACAGCTGTATGAGCCATCAGGGTTCTTGCTCGCTGTTTCCCCGCAAGAAGGGCACTTGGTTGTTCTCGTGCTCCCCTTGCGTTGTCCGGGCGGCCTTGGCGAGGGGTGCTCGTGGCCGAGCAGAGGCGAGGTCATGACCGCCGCCAGCATCGCCGCGAGTCCCGAGCCGATGGTTGACCGGATGGTGCGCACGCGATCACCCCCGGTGTCACCCAACCGACCGATGATACGGCCATCCACAGCTTGCGTTGACACACCGGACAGCTACAGCGCCCAGCAGCACGTCCTTGCGATGCTTCGGGGCGATCGCGACACCGTTGGGAAGGCCGGTAACGAGTGCGGCGTTGGGGAGGTAAGGCGTGGCTGACTGTGCTCGCCTCGCCGTGGACATGGCCTGTCGTAGCGGTCGCCGCAGTTGCGGTGGGCGGGGAGGTTGGTGCTGGATGGGCGCTCGCAGTCACGGGAGCCCTCGGCGTTGTCGCCGCCGCCCTGGCAGCCGGCTTGGCGATCGCGAGTCGGGCGCCGCACACGGACGAGCTTTTTAAATCCGCTGTTGAGTCGCCTCGGATAGTCCCAGCGGACAGCGCATGCTCGGCGGAAGGGCGGACTGATCTGCGGGCGGACGGTTGAGGAACGGGCGTCTGGCAGGCGAGGACTGTCACATATCAATGTTCCTGGTGGCTCGATCCGTGCAGACGTTGGAGGACTGCGGTTGGCGAGTTCGTGGGTACGGGGCTGTTGTCGTTCCAGTGTTGCAGAACCGCTGCAGCCGCGAGGGCGAGATCCGAGGGCAACCGCTGTGCGCGCAGGGTATCGGCAACCTCGTGCATCTCCCGGCCCGAGCGCCACGCCCGAGCGGCCACACTGGGCAGGTAGTCGCGGTTGGCGAGGATGTCGCGAGGCATCCGCTCCGCCTCAGCAAGCAGGGCTTCGGTGACGTCGAGGTCATCGGCCAGCGCGTGGGCGAGGGCGGCAAGGGTGCGGCTTGCCTTCTGGTAGCAAGCGAAGGCCATTTTCAACGCGCTGGCCTGGCCCAGTTGCTCCCCGAGATGGACAGGTTCTGCCAACGTTCCGGTGAGCAGGTCCGCAACCCGGCGGCGAGCGCTTTCCGCTCCGGCGAGATAGAGCCGCGCAGGTGGGTGCCCTCCAGGTGGCGGCCCGAAGATGCAACCATCGATGACCTCCGCGCCGGCTTCGGTGAGCCGTGCGGTGATGCGGTGCATACGAGCGGGGCTGATGGCGTTCGCGTCGAGGTAGATGCCCTCGTACCCGACGTGAGCAACGTCGGTGGCGATGTCCTCGGCCGCAACGGGCGGGCATATCGACAGGATGATCTCGCTGTCCGCGAGCAGCTCCCTGAGCGTCGCCGCGTGAAGGCCCGCGCCTGCCGCCCGGTGGTGCGTTGTCTCGCTCCGGCCGTCGGGGCACCACAGGACGGTGTGGCCCTTGGTGGCGACCTGCACAGCGACGGCGGCACCCATCCGGCCGGGGTGGAGTAGCCCGACGGTGACCGAAGCGTTCATCCGCTCACTCCGGAAACGGCGGGCGGAACCGGAGAGTGGGTGAAACTGCGGATCTGGTCGTGCAGATCAAGCGCGAGGGCGGAGGTCTGAAGCCGGGGCCGCTCCAGAGCGATGGTGACCTGGCTGAGGCGCCGGACCACGCTGTCCGTGCGACGTTGGCTAGCAACGGTGAGAACGTCCTGGATCTGGACCGCCATGCCTTCCAGGTCGTCACGGCCGAGGTGGACCGAGGCCAGGTCGAGCCGGGCGAGGCACAGCTCACCAAGGCGGCGATCCTCGGGAGCGTCGGTCTCGTAGATTTGGATCGCGCTTGCTGCATCCTGTTCGGCGCGGGAGAGGTTGGCTCGGCCGCCGAGCCAGAGCCGGGCAGTGGCGGCGTACCAGGTTTGCTTGGCGATGGGGAAGGCGAGCATCCCGCCGGGATCGTCCTCGCCTAGGACCTCGTCGCGGGCCCGCTCGGCGCGGGCGAGGGCATCCTCAGCGGCGCGCTGGTCGCGTAGGCGGCCGTGGGCGCGAGCTTCGATGGCGGCGAGCCGGACGCGGGCAGTGCCGGTCTCGGGGAGGTAGCGCCAGCCATCAGCGGCCAGTTCGACGGCGGTGCGCAGCCGACCGTCCCAATAGGCCACCAGGCTCTGGGTACCGCGCAGCCACCCGCGCAGCGCATTGTTACCGGCGAGTTCGGCGCATAGGAAAGCGGGCGGGCCTGCGTCTCCGCGGCGTGCAGGAATCCCAGATCGAGGGATGCGTTAGCCAGTGCTCCGCACAGGACTCCGGTAACCAGATACAGCTCGCGGATCTGCTCGGGATGCTGGCGGCCCTCAAGGAGCTCGAAGGCTCGGTTTCGAAGCTGTCGGACCTCCACGAAGGTGGGGTAGACGGGGCGATTTGGGTAGGCCATCGCGATTCTGGTGAGGTCGGCGCGGAACTGTTCCAGGGTGTGCGGGCCGACGTTGGATTGTTCGGCGAACTGTCCAAAACGTGAGGACTCTGCGGCGGCCATCGCGACCTCCCTTTGCGCAGTCATGTTTCCGGCCAGGTCGTTCATCGCTGGGGCCGGGTGGTGCGGCGTGGTTTTGGCGATCTCGGCGCGAGGCACCGGATCAGGCGGGCCGAACAGCCGCTCCGCTCGCTCGCTGAACATCTGCTCCAGGACACGGCACGCGGCCGGGTGCGGGAGTCCGTCGATCTTGCCAGCCATCCAGCGCGCGGTGTGCCGCGCGGATACGGTGAGCTTGCCGCCGAGCTCCGCTGAGGTGGCTTCAAAATCCTGGGAGAACTCGGCGTTGGTGCGCCGCAGTTGGCCCACTAGATGAGTGATTCCAAGGGGTTGATCAGTGGTCGTAGGCGAGTAGTGAGCGTTTGATGGGCTGGCCGGTGTGGTCGTTGTGCCAGATCGCGGTGGTGAGGGCGAGGATGCGTTGCAGGACGCGGATCAGGACGCCGGTGGGGGTTTTGCCGCCGTGGTCTTCGAGGTTGAGTTGGCCTTTGTAGGTGTCGAAGATCGATTCGATGGTTTGGCGGAGGGGTTTGAAGAACCGGCTTCCTGTGCGGTCGGGTTCGCCCTTGCGGGCCGGGCGGAGCAGGGTCAGGCCCGCTTCGGCCAGGGTGGTCTCGAACTCGGCGCCGAAGTAGTTCTTGTCCCCGATCACAGTTTGGCCTGGTCGTTGCGCGGTCAGGGTGGGGTCGGTGTGCAGGATGTCGAGCAGGACCGTGCGTTCATCGGCTTTGGCTCCCGTGAGCGCGAAGCCCACAGGTAGGCCGTGCAGGGTGGCGAGCATGTGGAGGCGTAGTCCCCAGAAGTAGCGGGAGTGGCTGGCGCAGTAGCCGTATTCGGCCCATCCGGCCAGCTCGCTGCGGCGGGTGGCCTCGCGGGATCGGGCGCATTCCACTGGGGTGGAGTCGATGACCCAGACGTCATCGGTCCACAGGCTGGTGTCGCGGGCCAGCATCCCGATCAGCCAGCTGATCGTGGCGGCCAGATTGCGCAGCCGCTTGTTGTAGCCGGACTGCTGCGGAAGGTACGGGAATAGGTGGTGCAGGTGGGCGGTGGCGAAGCGGAGCCAGCGGGCCTCGCTGGTGAACCCCAGCAGGGCCTGCATCACCGCCAGTGTCACCAGTTCCGCATCGGAGATCTGCGGGCTGAATCCGATCGCCGGGCGCCACGGCGCGCGCTCGGGTGCGCTCCGCAGCAGGTCATCGGTCGTGACGTAGAGTGCGGTCGCGAGGGTGTCCAGATCGGCGTCCACGAGAGCCTCCGGGTTCGACGTTGGGTGCGAAACGCCGATCTTGGACACCCTTCGCGTATCAACCGATCACGACACGCCAGACCCTCACCCCTTGGAATAGATCATCTAGCTGTTCCAGCCGGGTCCGAGGTACTGAACTCGTACTGACCATCCCATTCACCTCCGGAACCGTGCTGCTCTTGGCGAGTGTCCAGCATACGAAGTCTGATGGTGCTGGCCAGTCGTCTACTGTCGGATGTCCGGCAAGTGTCCGGCAAGTGTCCGGTAGCCGTCGGTGATGAGCTGCCCCACGTCTGGGCAGCCCCGGTCGTCGTCCAGGAGACAAGTATCGATGTGGGAAGGCGCGCACTTCGATGACGGCACCACGGTGTGGCTCAACATCGGGTTCCGGTCAACATCCTCGAATCAGCCGCGTACCAATAGTGGCTTGACCAGGGCAAACCGGGCTTGGACCGGTGGAAGTTCACGATCTCTCGGCGGCCGCCAAACCGCCGACCTGCTGGTGTGAGCAGACCGGCACCACCACGCGGGGTAGCACCGACCCCCGACAACCCTGGGTTTCGACCGGGTGTGTCAACGCAGTTATGCACATCGATCCCGACTATCCCCATGTCGATCATGGCT
Organism: uncultured Actinomycetota bacterium; assembly: GCA_963822695.1. GTDB lineage: Bacteria > Actinomycetota > Actinomycetes > Mycobacteriales > Pseudonocardiaceae. Next base: position 77,469 of record CAWGJH010000025.1, on the reverse strand, counting down.
TACTGTCGAAGATCCTCCTGGTCGCGCAGCCTGGGTGACGCCGGCCAAAGGGCCGGCATCCCGCCGCGGCAGGCGGGACGGCAGCACAGGAGGGCATGTGATCATGAAAGAGACACCGGTGACTGTGGTGGGAACGTTGGTCAGCGACATGCGACCGCGCCGGGTTGGTCCCGACGGGACGCTCGTGCTCAATTTCCGGGTCGCCTGCAACGAGCGTCGGTTCGACAAGGCGTCCGAGTCGTGGGTGGACGGGGAAAGTCTGTATCTGTCGGTGAGCTGCTGGCGCAGACTCGCCGAGAACGCCGCCTCCTTGGTCAAGGGCGACCCGGTGATCGTCAGAGGGAAACTGCGCACCCGGGAGTGGACCACCGAGCAGGGTGAGCGCCGTTCGGTCGTCGAACTGGAGGCCAACGCGGTCGGCCCGGACTTGGCTCGCTGCTCCGCCACCGTGCGCAAGCAGCGCCGTGAGGAGCCCCCACGTGGCCGAGCTGAGGACGTCCTGGCGTCACCCGGGGAGGACCCCTCAGACCTGCTTGAGAGCGCGGATCTACCGTATGGAGTGAGCTTGTCGGACCTGGCCGAGGCGGCCCGCCCGCTGGTGCCCGTTCCCGCTTGAGTACCGCGCCAGGGCCGGGCGGCGGTTGGCCGCGCTGCCCGGCCTCGGCGGCCACCTCTACGATCGCGACCGTGGCGGAGTTCATCTACACCATGAAACAGGTGCGCAAGGCGCACGGCGACAAGGTCATACTCGACGGCGTCACCATCGCGTTCTATCCCGGCGCGAAGATCGGTGTGGTCGGGCCCAACGGAGCCGGCAAGTCCAGCGTGCTGAGGATCATGGCTGGGCTCGACCAACCGAACAACGGGGAGGCATTCCTGACGCCGGGCGCGACGGTGGGCATCCTGCAGCAAGAGCCCACGCTCGACGAGGACAAGTCCGTGCTGGGCAACGTCCAGGAGGGCTTGGGGGAGATCAAGACCAAGCTCGATCGGTTCAATGAGATCGCCGAGAAGATGGCCACCGACTACTCCGATGAGCTCATGGATGAGATGGGACGCCTACAGGAGGATCTCGACCACGCCGACGCGTGGGATCTCGACTCGCAACTTGAGCAGGCCATGGACGCTCTGCGGTGCCCGCCCCCCGACGAGCCGGTGATCCACCTGTCCGGAGGAGAGCGGCGTCGGGTCGCGCTGTGCAAGCTGCTGCTGTCCAAGCCTGATCTGCTGCTGCTCGACGAGCCCACCAACCACCTGGACGCGGAGAGCGTGCTGTGGTTGGAGCAGTTCCTGGCCAGCTACTCGGGTGCGGTGTTGGCTGTCACCCACGACCGGTACTTCCTGGACAACGTCGCGCAGTGGATCCTGGAGCTCGACCGCGGCCGGGCCTACTCCTACGAGGGCAACTACTCCGCCTACCTGGAGAAGAAGGCCGACCGCCTCGCGGTCCAGGGTAGGAAGGACCAGAAGCTGCAGAAGCGCCTGCGCGACGAGCTCGCCTGGGTGCGATCGGGGGCAAGAGCCCGGCAAGCCAAATCCCGAGCGCGGTTGCAGCGTTATGAGGAGATGGCAGTTGAAGCCGAACGAAGCCGCAAGCTGGACTTTGAGGAGATCCAGATCCCAGCGGGTCCGCGGCTCGGCAGCGTGGTGGTGGAGGTGTCGCACCTGGACAAGGGCTTCGACAACCGTCTCCTGATCAAGGACCTGTCCTTCACGTTGCCTCGCAATGGCATCGTGGGGGTCATCGGTCCCAATGGAGTCGGCAAGACGACCTTGTTCAAGACCATCGTCGGTGTGGAGAGGCCCGACTCCGGCACGGTCAGGGTTGGCGAGACGGTGAAGCTGTCCTACGTCGATCAGGAGCGCGCGGGCATCGACCCGAACAAGACGGTCTTCGAGGTGATCTCCGACGGTCTGGACTACATTCAGGTCGGTAACACCGAGATGCCATCCCGAGCATACGTCAGCGCCTTTGGATTCAAAGGCCCTGACCAGCAGAAACCGGCTCGAGTGCTCTCCGGCGGCGAACGCAACCGGCTCAACCTGGCACTGACCCTCAAGCAGGGCGGCAACCTGATCCTGCTCGACGAGCCCACCAACGACCTCGACGTCGAGACGCTTGGCTCGCTGGAGAACGCGCTGGAACAGTTCCCCGGCTGCGCGGTGGTGATCTCCCACGATCGATGGTTTCTGGACCGGGTGGTGACCCACATTCTCAGCTGGGAGGGCACGGAGGAGAATCCCGCTTCCTGGTTCTGGTTCGAGGGCAATTTCGAGGCCTACGAGCAGCACAAGATCGAACGGCTTGGGGCGGAGGCAGCGCGACCACACCGCGTGACATACCGCAGGTTGACCCGAAATTGACCGGGTATAGGCGTCCGATGATCGGAAACGTCGAGGGGGGTGGGAGGTGAGCAACACGGCGCGCGAAGGAGTCCGGACCGGCATGCCGGCCAACGGGGGCGAGGCCGTGTCGCTGGTGGAGTCGGCGATGCTCTTGCGCTGGCGAGCGCCAGAGCTGGCGCTCTTGCTGGCCGATCGGGCGGTGACCACCGCGCAGGACAACAGGATGGCTGTCCTGCAGGCAGACCACCTCGCGGTTTTTGCGCTCAACCGTCTCGGCCGGCACGGGGAAGCGGCTCACCGACTCTTCCCGGCGATTCGAGACGCTGACACTCCATCGGGGCTGCGGCACGAGTTGCACGTGGAGCTAGCGCATTGCGCGGTCGCGCTCGGTGAACCCGCTACCGCGCTCGGCGCGGTGCATGCCGTGCTGGCCGCAGGCGACGACATCGCTCCGGTGCTGAGGGGCCGCGCACTTGTTGCTGTGGCGGAGGCGTCGATCGCGCTCGGCCGTCACGACCTTGTCACATCCGCGCTCGACGAGGCCGACGAACTCTATCGTGAGGACCCGAGCCTCGACCACGACACCGCGCTGCTGTTGCAGGCCGACGCCCGGGCAGCGGACGCAGTGCGCCACCGTCGCCGCGACGCGGCCGCGGAGGCCGAGGCGAAGGCTAGGGAAGGCCGCGAACTGCTGGTCGGGCTGGCCGATCCTGAGCACGACAGCGGCGAGGTGAGTGCGCGGCTGATGCTGGAGATGGTGCTCGCCCTGCTCGACCGTGACGCAGGCGACGCCGCAATGCAGGAAGTGCAGCCACTGCTGCGGCGTCCGGTGCGTGCCGCCGCGGCCAGCGCGGTCGGCAGGCTGCGGCTGGCGCTGGCCACCCGGGTGCACCTCGCCCAAGGCCGTCACGAGCCGGCACTGACCCTGCTCGCCGATGCGGTTGAGGGAGCCCAGCGCCATGGGGTGGACGCGGTCCTCGCGGAATGCCTTGAGGGCTTGTCCCACGTTCATGAGGCTCGAGGCGAGTTCGCTGACGCCTTGCATTGCATGCGCGCGGCCCGCGCAGCTGAGGGCCGCCATCGCCGCGACGTAGCAGCCGCGCGGTCCACGCTGCTCGAGAATTGTGGGACCGCACGCCGTGAGGAAGCTCGCCTGATCGGTCAGGTCGCCGTGCTGCTCGGCAACGCCGGGACGGGATGTACTGGACTCGACTCGGACACCGGTCCACTGAGTGCCGAGATTGCCGTTGACGTTGTGGCGCACCAGACCACCGATGCGGACGTCGTTGAGCCGGACGTTGCGTCGGATGTGCCCTCGTCGGAACCGGTTGATCCCCCGGCAGTGGCGAAACCGGTAGTCGAGGGCGCGGGCTTGGTATCGCGGGAACCCACCGACGTCCAGTCTGCCGAGTCGTCGAGCGGGCTTGATCCTTGGCAGTCCGGGGCACGGCACCGCCGCGGTGCTGGTACCCCTGTGTTTGTGAGTGATCTGTTGCCCGCGTCGGCGTTGTCGTCAGGACGCTCCGGCCGGCGCCGCGCTGTGGAACCCGCTGAGGATCGTGCCGACAAGACGCCCATTGCCGAGGTGCACCAGATTGGGGACGGGGGAGCTGAGGACGCCAGCGCCGGCTCTGGAGAGGCTGCTGGCTCTGGAGAAACTAACCGGACTGTCCGGACGCGTCGTCCATGTCAGCCGTAACCTGCCCGTCCCTGGTCCAGCCCCCGTCGGACTCGTCGACCACCGTGGAGGGCGAAGCCACCGATAGTGTGCCATCAGAGGACACCGAGAACGTCCCGCCGCCCCGGCGGGAGTTCCCGGTCTCCGGACCGCCGCCGGCCCCGCCGCCACGGGCGCTGGAGTGGGAACCTGCGGATGAGGACTCAGCGGCCGAAGAGTCTCCCCCCATGGGCCTTGGGGATCTGCTGGCCGAGGCACTCGCCGCGTACCAGGAAAGCCGTGATATCCATACTGAGGCTCGCTCGACTGGGATGTGCGGCAATGATGGTTCCACCGCGGCTGATGCCGAGGCCAGCCGCGAGTTGCCTCGCTACCGGGTTCTAGGAACGCGCTGGGCGGCAGGCCTGGCGCTAGCCCCGAAGCCGATCGACGGAGATGATCCCGCTGAGGCGGTCACCAACCCGCTGCTGCGGCTACCGGATCTCACCGCTGAACCACGGTGGGCGCCACCCGAGACGGGTCGCCGGTCCGCCGCCGGCGACTAGCAACCAGCCCTGCGTTGCTCAGCGATCTCGCCGAACTCATCGAGCTGTACTACCGGCTCGTCCCAGCTGAGGAATTGGGCAGCTCCGAACCGGCCGAGCTGGCGGCAGCGGTCCGGTCGCATTGCGCGCTGGCCGCCAACAGGGTGCCCGGCCGGGCACTGGTCCGGCTGCTCAACCCCAACCTCGCCGAGGACGGCTGGAGTTCCCGGGACACCGTCGTTCAGATCGTCACCGACGACATGCCCTACCTGGTGGACTCGGTGGTCGCCGAGTTGGCCCGTATCAAGATTTCGGTGCGGCGGCTCGTGCATCCGATCGTCGTGGTCCGCCGCGATCTCACCGGAACTCTTCGGGAGGTGCTGACTGGCTCCAACCCAGACGAAGCGCCCCCCGATGCCCTGGTCGAGTCCTGGATGTATGTAAACGTCGACCGCATCGCCGATCCTGACCGGGCCCGCCAAGTGGAGCAGCGGCTGCTCACGATGCTCACGGATGTGCGCGAAGTGGTCGAGGACACCCAGCGGATGGCTGGCGTTGCGTCCGCACTCGCTTCCAATCTGGAGACCGCGCCGCCTCCGCTGCCTGCCGAGGAGGTGGCTGACGGTGTGGCGCTGCTGCGCTGGCTGGCCGACGGACACTTCACCTTTCTCGGCTACCGGCGCTATGAGCTGGTGTGGCAGTCCACTGGTAGCTCTGGAGATGGCGCCACGCACCGGCTGCGGGCGGTGCTCGCGTCCGGGCTCGGTGTGCTGCGTAAGGACAGCGTGGCTGCCAGAGCCCTGAGCACTGGACCTGACGTCGACCCGCTGGCCCGGAACCTGCTCGTACTCACCCAGGCCAGCGCGCCCGCCACCGTGCACCGCCCGGTCTATCCCCACTACATCGGGGTCAAGACCTTCAACGAGCGTGGTGAGGTCTCCGGCGAGCACCGCTTTCTGGGGGTGCTCGCCACCACCGCGCTGCACGATGACGTGATGCATATCCCGGTGATCGGCCGCCGGGTCCTGCAGGTGATCCACCGGGCCGGCGTCCCTCTCGATTCCTACTCGGGCCAGCGGATGCTGGAGGTGCTCCAGACCTACCCGCGGGCCGAGTTGTTCTCCACCGACCCGGACTCGCTCTACCAGGCGGTGATTGGGGTGCTGTCGCTGAGTCAGCGACGCGCGTTGCGGCTGTTCTGCCGGCGCGATCCCTACGGCCGGTTCTTCTCCTGCCTGGTCTACCTGCCGCGCGATCACTACACCACCACCGCGCGGCTGGCCATGCAGGACGTGCTGATGCGCGATCTGCACGGCACCAGCGTGGAGTACAGCGCCCAGGTCGGCGAATCCGTACACGCTCGGGTGCACTTCACTGTGCACTCTGACCCCAGCGATTCCGGCGTGCCCACTAGACCGGACGTCCGGGCGATCACCGAACGACTCGAGGACGCCGTCCGCACGTGGGACGATCGGCTACTCGACGCCGCCCTGACGAGCGACGTAGCGACCGCTGATCTCGCGCAGCGTTACCTGGCGGTTTTCCCGCAGGCCTACAAGGAGGACTTCGACGCCGCCACCGCCCTGGCCGATATCTGCCGGCTGGAGGCGCTCGCCGCTCAGGACGGTCTGGACTTGTGCTTCGACCTCTCGCGCGGGGCAACGCCGGGGGAGGGGCGGTTGAAGCTCTATCTGGCGGGGCTGCGAATCACCTTGTCCCACGTGCTACCGGTGCTGCAGCAGATGGACGTCGAGGTCGACGACGAGCGGCCCTACGAGGTGGTCCGTAGCGATGGTGTGCACTGCTGGATCTACAACTTCGGGCTGCAGGTGGATGCCACCTTGCTGGCACAACTGGCCGGCCAGGACGTCGAGGACATACAGCGGCGATTCTGCGACGCATTCGTGGCCGCCTGGCGGGGCGCCTGCGAGGTGGACGGCTTCAACGCTCTGGTGCTGCGCGCCGGGCTGGATTGGCGACAGGCGGCGGTGCTGCGTGGCTACGTCCGCTACCTGCGGCAAGCCCGCAGCCCCTACAGCCAGCACTATGTCGAGGAAGTGCTGCTCGCGCACAGCCGCATCGCCGCTGCCCTGGTCGCTCTCTTCGAGGCCCGTTTCGACCCAGCGCTGGATGCGGCCACGCGGGACATCAGGCACGACGAGTTGAGCGGACAGATCGCCACCATGATCGACGAGGTGGCCGGGCTGGACGCCGACCGCATCCTGCGCAGCTTGCTCACCCTGATCCGCGCCACGATGCGCACCAATCACTACGTGTCCGACTCCAACGGCAGCCCACGGCCCTACCTGGTCCTCAAGCTCGACCCGAAGGCGGTGCTGGAGCTGCCCGAGCCGCGGCCGGCGTTCGAGATCTTCGTCTGTTCCCCGCGAGTGGAGGGTGTGCACCTGCGCTTCGGCCTGGTCGCCCGTGGTGGGTTGCGCTGGTCCGACCGCAGAGAGGACTTCCGAACTGAGGTGCTCGGATTGGCCAAGGCGCAGGCGGTGAAGAACGCCGTGATTGTGCCGGTCGGGGCCAAGGGTGGGTTCGTGGTCAAGCGTCCGCCGACGCCTACCGGTGACCCCAGGCTGGACCGGGAAGCCCTCCAGGCTGAGGGCATCGCCTGCTACCAGATGTTCGTATCGGGGCTGCTCGACCTCACCGACAACCTCATCAATGGCATCAGTCGGCATCCTGATCAGCTGGTGTGCCACGACGGCGATGACAGCTACTTGGTGGTCGCGGCCGACAAGGGCACCGCGACGTTCTCCGATATCGCTAACGAGGTGGCCGCATCCCACCGGTACTGGCTCGGCGACGCGTTCGCTTCCGGCGGCTCGGCGGGTTATGACCACAAAGCCATGGGGATCACCGCCCGGGGCGTCTGGGAGAGCGTTAAGCGGCACTTCCGCGAACTCGATGTCAACGTCCAGACCGAGGATGTCACGGTGGTCGGGATCGGGGACATGTCCGGCGACGTGTTCGGCAACGGGGTGCTGTGTTCCGAACATATCAGGCTGCTTGCGGCATTTGATCACCGGCATGTCTTCGTCGATCCCGACCCCGATCCGGCCAGTTCCTACACCGAGCGGCGCCGGCTGTTCGAGTTGCCGCGCTCATCCTGGGACGACTACGATCGTTCGCTGATCAGCGCTGGTGGCGGGGTGTGGCCCCGCAGCGCCAAACGGGTCCCGGTCAGTGCGCAGATGCGCCGGGCCTTGGGCATTTCTGGGGGCATTTCTGGGGGCATCACTGAACTGTCACCACCGGAACTCATTCGGGCGATCCTGCTCAGCCCGGCACAGTTGTTGTTCAACGGCGGGATCGGCACCTATGTCAAGGCCGCCGCGGAGGCCCACGCCGACGTCGCGGACAAGGCCAACGATGCGGTCCGGGTGGACGGCGGGCAACTTCGGGTACGGGTGGTCGCTGAAGGTGGCAACCTGGGGCTGACCCAGCGCGGCCGGATCGAGTTCGCCCGGGCCGGTGGTAAGATCAATACTGACGCTATCGACAACTCCGCTGGGGTGGACTGCTCCGACCACGAGGTCAACATCAAGATCCTGCTGGATCGGTTGGTCACTGAGGGTGTGCTCAGTGCCGGGGAGCGCCGCGCGATGTTGACGGAGATGGCCGATGAGGTTGCCGCATTGGTGCTCGCCCACAACGTCGACCAGAACACCCAGCTTGGCCTCAGCCGGGCCTACGCCGTGTCGATGGTGTCGTTGCATGGCCGGTTGGTGACGTATTTGGAGGAGCGCCACGGTCTGGACCGGATACTGGCGATCTTGCCGACCCGGACGCAGTGGCAGGCGCGGGAGTCCGCGGGCGAAGGGCTGACCTCGCCGGAGCTGTCCACCCTGATGGCGCACGTCAAACTCGGGCTGACTAGCGAAGTGCTGGCCAGCGGCCTCCCCGACGTCGAGGTGTTTCGCGCTCGGCTACCGGAGTACTTCCCCGCCCCGCTGCGGGACCGGTTCGCTGGAGCTATCCGCGAACATCCGCTGCGCCGCGAGATCACCACCACGCTGCTGGTCAACGAAGTCGTCGACCGAGGTGGCATCACCTATGCCTACCGGTTGGCCGAAGAGCTGGCGGTCTCAGCCGCTGACGCGGTGCGGGCATACTCGGTGGCGGTTGCGGTATTCGATCTGCGGACGGCCTGGCAGGCGACCGCCGACCTGAGTAACCCGGTGTCAATCAACCCAGGATCAATCAACCCAGTGCCGCTCTCGGTAGTCAACGACATGATGCTCGCTGTGCGCAGGCTGCTGGACTGGGCCAGCCGGTGGCTGCTGCTCAACCGGCCGCAGCCGCTTGCGGTCGGTGCCGAGATCGACCGGTTCCGCCCGACCGTGCAGGCACTGGCGCCGCGGGTGCAGGACTGGCTGGTCGGCCGCGAGGCGGACAACGTCGCGGTCGCCACCCGTCGCCTCGTCCAGCGGGGCGTGCCGGATGAGTTGGCGCGCCGGGTCAGTACGGGGTTGACCAGCTTCGGTCTGCTCGACGTCGTCGAGGTGGCCGAGCTGACCGAACACAACGCCGAGCAGGTTGCGCGGCTGTACTACGCGCTGTCGGCCCACCTGGATATCGACCGGATGCAGAGCCTGGTGAGTGGGTTGGAACGCGGCGACCGCTGGCACGGGCTTGCTCGCCTCGCGCTGCGAGATGATCTCTACGCGGCGTTGCGGGAGATCACCTTGGACGCACTGCGCACCGGGGACCTCGGAGCTGACCCAGCGACGACGATCGCGGCGTGGGAGCAGGAGAACTCCTCGCGGCTGTCCCGGGCCAGGGCAACCCTCGACGAGATTTCCGATGCCGGAAGCCTGGATCTGGCGACCCTGTCCGTCGCGGTTCGGGCGCTAGCGCGCCTGTGAGTTTGTCACAGTGTGATAGCGACTGAAGGGAGCGCAAGTTGACGGTGTTCAGCACGGACGTCGCGGTGCGCTGGTCGGACATGGACGTCTACGGGCACGTCAACAATGCGCGGGTGGTCACGCTGCTGGAGGAGGCGCGCGCCGCGCTGCTGTTCGGCGAGGGTGCCCAGCGTGGTGCCCAGACCCTGGCTGAGGGTGTGGTCGTCGTCGAACTGGTGGTCCGTTACCGGCAGCCGCTGGTGTACTCGGCTAACCCGGTGCGGGTGCGGCTATGGGTCAGCGAGTTGCGGGCCGCCTCATTTGCGCTGGACTACGTCGTGGCTACCACCGACGGCGACGCGGTCACCGCTCGCACCCAGCTCGTTGCCTACGACACCGGAGCGCAACGGGCACGCCGGCTGATGCCCGTCGAGCGGGAGTTCCTGGCCGCGTTTCGCGACGGGTGCGGCAGTGGCTGAACTACGCATACCAGACCCCGTCGAGCGGGACGATCTCGGCGCCTTCGTGGCCCGCGCGGTCCGGCTGGACCGTGATGCGATCGTGCGGTTGCGCGGCGGGGACGATCGGGTACACGCGTGGGCGGATACCCCGTTCGACACGTTGGTGACCCGCTCGGTGCGGGGTGCGGTGCGGCCCACTGATCTCACCGTCGGGGGGAGCGGCCTGCTGGCTGCGGTGGCGGTGGACGGTGCTGCGGTAGTCGACCCTGGCGCGGCGAAGGATGCGCTGTGGCGTTGCGCGCTGCCGCCGCAACAGGGTTGGCGTGAGGTGGATCAGGTGCCCGCTGAGGTGCTCGCCAACCTCGCTGACCAGGGTGCTGCCGTCGCCAGGGGCAACCCCGGCCCGCACGGTTCGCCATCGTCCGTGCTGCTAGACCACAAGGTGATTACCGTCAGTGGGGCCGGTTTCGACGTGGAAGTACCGTTGCGTTGCCTGTTCGCCTTGTCGGGCATGGGCTTCGTGGGTAACCACGTCGCGGTTGAGACCGTCCGGGTGTCGGCCACCGACTCGTGGCTGCGGCTGGACGCTCGCTACGGCGCCGTGCTGCGCCGCCGGCACGCCCTGCTCCCGCTGCTCGTCTGATCCCGCCCGGGCAGCACCATCGTCGTGGTCAACTGACACCGCGACCCACTGGCCTGGCCGCGGTGTTCTACCCTGCCGGTGACGCTCGGGGGGCGTCTTTACCCCAGAAGGATTACCACCCAAGGGAGCGGCCGGAGGTCGCTCGTGAAGTAGAGGATCATGGTCACATTGCCCCCCAACGCCACTCCCACGCGAGAAGGCGAGAGCCCGATCCATATCCTCTGGATCAACTGCGGTTTGTCCTGCGACGGGGAGTCGGTCTCGTTGACCGCGGCGACCCAGCCCAGCATCGAGGAAATCGCCCTGGGAGCCCTCCCCGGCCTGCCCAAGGTCGCGCTGCACTGGCCGTTGATCGACTTCGAATGTGGCCCGGAACAGGGCGGCGACAACTTCATCGAATGGTTCCACAGGGCCGACCGGGGTGAGTTGGAACCATTCGTGCTTGTCATCGAGGGTTCCATCCCGAACGAGACGATCAACGGTGATGGCTACTTCACTGGTTTCGGCTGCCATCCTGGCACCGACCAGCCGATCACTGTCAACGAGTGGCTGGACAAGCTGGCGCCCAAGGCCACGATCGTGCTCGCGGTCGGCACCTGCGCCAGCTACGGTGGCATCCACGCCATGGCGGGCAATCCGACCGGTGCCATGGGTGTGCCGGACTACCTGGGCTGGGACTGGAAGTCCAGGGCCGGCATCCCGATCGTCTGTGTGCCTGGCTGCCCGGCGCAGCCGGACAATCTCTCCGAGACGATCCTGTACCTGCTCTACCAGGTCGCCGGCCAGGCACCGATGATCCCGCTGGACGATCAACTACGCCCGCGGTGGCTGTTCGGCAGCACGGTGCACGAGGGTTGCAATCGGGCCGGATACTACGAACAGGGCGAGTTCGCCGAGACCTACGACTCACCGAAGTGCCTGGTGAAGCTCGGATGCGGGGGTCAGGTGGTGAAGTGCAACGTGCCCAAGCGCGGCTGGATCAATGGTGTCGGTGGGTGCCCGAATGCGGGTGGTATCTGCATCGGCTGCACCATGCCCGGCTTCCCCGACAAGTTCATGCCGTTCATGGAGCCGATGCCGATCACGTGGCGCACGGGCTCCCCGATGGCGGTGACCGAGAGCGAGAGCTACGGCTCAGTCATCCGGTCACTCCGCGAGTTCGCCCTCAAGAAGTTCGACACCGAGCCCCAGTGGCGTAAGAAGAGCCCCGAACTCGTTACCGGCTACGTCCCTGACTGGGGCGAAGGCCGAGCGCGGCCAACGCGTGATCGTGCGTGGCGACGCCGAGTCCGCTGGTCGGCGAGGAACTCATAAACGCCTGTCACTGTCATCGGTGTCCCTGAGTTGGGTCAGTGCAGTCCTTGGGTCAGTGCAGTCCTTCGGCGAGTGGGCCCAGGGCCAGCGCGGGGAAGAATGTCAGCGCGGTAAGAAGCAATGCCACTCCGATGACCAGGGTGATGAACAGTGGCCGGTGAGAGGGCAGCGTACCGATGGTGATCACCCCGTGTCGTTGCTGGGCGAGGCTGCCGGCCAGCCCGAGCACGAACACCATCGGCAGGTAGCGACCGGCCAGCATGACCACCCCCAAAGCAGTGTTATAGAAGGCGGTGTTCCCGCTCAGGCCCGCGAAGGCGCTGCCGTTGCTGTTGGCGCTACTGGTAAACGCATACACGATCTCGGACAGGCCATGTGCGCCGGGGTTGCCGATCCCGGCTCGCCCCGCCGGGATCGCCAGCGCCAGACCGGCACCGACGAGAACGGCGGCCGGGGTGCTGAGGTGGTAGAGGGCGACCAGTGTGATCTCCTGGGACCGGATGCGTTTTCGTAAGTATTCGGGAGTGCGCCCGGTCATCAGGCCACCGAGGAACACCGCGAGCATGGAGATCATCAACAGCCCGTACAAGCCGCTGCCGGCACCCCCCGGGCTGATCTCGCCGAGCATCATGTTGCCGAGCAGGACACTGCCGCCGAGGCTGGTGAAGCTGTCATAGCTGGAGTTGGCCGCACCGTCGGCGGTGGCGGTCGCGGCCACCCCGAAGGCTGCGCTGGTGGGTACTCCGAAACGGGTCTCGGTGCCTTCGCTGGCGGCCGTTGCGGCGATAGCGGCGCTGTCGTGGCCGGTGTGCTCGGCCGCAGTAGTGGCCACTAGGGCGCCGAGGAAAAGCACGGCGACGACGGCGAGCAGGGCCCAGCCCTGCCGGCGGTCGCCGATCATCGTCCCGAAGGTGCGGATGAACGCGGTCGGGATGAGCAGCATCAGCACGATCTTGATGACGTTCGACAGCGGGGTGGGGTTTTCGAACGGGTGGGCACTGTTGGCGTTGAACAACCCGCCGCCGTCACCGGAGAGCAACTTGATCGGTTCCCAGGAGCCGACCTGCCCCCCGGGGATCACCTGGCGCCCACCGGCCAGGGTGGTGATGGCCTGGGGGTCGTGCAGGTTTTGGATGACCCCCAAGGCGACGAGCACGATCGCGAACAGGAACGACAGGGGCAGCAGCACCCGGGTGATGCTGCGGACCAGGTCCACCCAGAAGTTACCCACGGTGTCGGTCCGGTGCCTGGCCAGGCCTCGGATCAGGGCAACTCCGGCGGCCAGCCCAACGGCGGCGCTGGCGAAGGCCTCCACACCCAGACCAGCCGCCTGCACACAATGGCCCACCGTGGACTCACCGGCATAGTTCTGCCAGCTGGTGTTGGTGGTGAAACTCACCGCGGTGTTAAACGCCAGCCCCGCCGGCACGCCTGGATGGCCTGCCGCCCACGGCAGCTGCGCTTGCAGGCGCAGCAGCGCGTAGAGCACCAGCACACCCACCGCGGACAGGGCAAGCAGCGAGATCAGGTAGTGCTTCCAGCGCTGTTCGGCGTCGGGATCGATCCCGCACACCCGATACAGGGCGGCCTCGACCCGCCAGTGCCGGCGGGCGGTGTACACGCGCGCCAGGTAGTCCCCCAGTGGCACGTGCACTCCAGCGAGGACGGCAACGACCACCACGGCCTGCAGCCAGCCGGCCATCGACTAACCTCCTGACTCCATCGGCGCCGCTGAACTGCCATGAGCGTCGCCCTTCCACGCGGTCCCCACCACGATCACCTCCAACCCGCCCCCTGTGGTATGTCGCTCGCACAAAACTTGCGCCAGCGCGGCAAACGCCAACACCACCCTCACGGGGTCGAGCCAGCGGGGCAGTCACTTATTGTTTGCCAGCGGTTAGCCGTTCGGTCCTCGCCCCGTCATGTCCGCAGTCAACCATCGGAGAGATGGCGAGGGTGGAGTATTACCACGATGTGGCCGCACCCCAGGCCTGCGGTTTGTTGCCTGCCGCATTCGCGATCGTGCGCAATGGCTTGGGTCAGGTCCTGCTGGTGCGCCGCACCGATGACGGGTACTGGGAGTTGCCCGGAGGCCGGGTCGAAGTGGGGGAGTCCGCCTCGGCGGCGGTGGTGCGGGAAGTCGCCGAAGAGGCTGGCGTGGCCATCAAGGTCACCGGGCTTTCCGGGGTGTACAGTGACCCCGGCCACGTGTTGGTCTATCCGCGCGGGCGCGGGACTTACCAACAGTTCGCGGTGTGCTTCCACGCCTTCGCCCCAGCTCGCGACGCTCAGCCCGACCACGACGAGACAAGCGGCGCAGCGTGGTTCGACCCCAAGCACGCACAGCAACTGGTCATGCACCCAGCCATGCGTCAGCGCTTAACCAATGCGCTAGTCGAGCCCCACCGGACATACTTCGACTAATCAGCAAAGATGCCGGCGATTAGTCATCGCGCTCAGGACTCTGCTCGTCCATGAGTACCTTACCGTCGAACTGCAGCGCTCGCCGCGCTACTGGGAGGCGTCGACTGCATCGGTCCTGGCTCCACCTCTGGCTGGGAGGCGTTCCGTTTCGGGGAGGCGCGCCGGCGGCGTGCACCGTTCCGGATTGAGATCGGCAACTGGGGCTGGGGCTGGGCCGCGGGAGCGCCGATGAGCAACGTGGGCACCGCGCTGGGCGTCGGCGGTGATCAGAAGGGGAACATCGTGCCGGCAGCCGTTTTCGGGACGACGCTGCGGCAGAGCCTGGGTGATCAGATCGGCCGTCAGCTCCAGCTCCAGTTCGCCGTCGAGCAGCCCGCCGAGCGCGACAACCGGGTGACGATCGAGGACCGGTACCGCGACGCGATGGGAAACCCGCGCCCGGTGCTGAGCTACAACCTCAGCGACCACGTCAAGAATGGTCTGGTGGCGGCCAAGCGTGTCGCCTCGGCCATCTTCGCCGGGCTCGGGGCTGAGGAGCACACCGACCACAGCCCCCGCAGACGGCCTCGCCCCGCTGGGCTACTTCCGCTACCGCGACCACGACTACGCCTACAAGGGAGCCGGGGCACGGCGCGGGCACGCACATCATGGGCGATGACTCCACGAGTTCGGTCGTCGATTCCTTCCAGCGTTGCTGGGATCACCCCAACCTGTACGCGGTGGGCTGCGGCAGCATGCCCTCCATCGGCACGTCCAATCCCTCGCTGACCATGGCGGCCCTCGCGCTGCGAAGCGCCGAGCGGATCCACCGCGACCTTGTGGAGCTGCACCGCCCAGCGAACCTCACAGATGATCGCGACCGCGCGAGAGCCGCCGGCAGCGGAGCCGTGGGGGAGGTCTCACCGTGACCGCGACCCACCACCCCTCCGACACCCCGCTCAAGGTGCCCCCCGCAGAGGGGCACGGCGCGACTGAGGACGAGGCCGTCGGTCTCGTTCTCGGTGACCGGGAGCTGCCGTTCACGCTTCCCAAGACCCTCCCCGAGTTGCGGACCTACCTCCAGGGCGCGCTGGAGATCGAGCACCTCACCATCCCGCCGTATCTGACCGCGATGTACACGATCCAGGCCGATACCAACAATGCCGCGTACTACGCGATCCACCGCGTCGTGCTGGAGGAGATGCTGCACCTGACCCTCGTCGCCAACCTGCTCAACGCCCTCGGCGGCCGGCCCAGGGTAGCCCACCCGGATTTCGTCCGCGGCTATCCAGCGAAGCTTCCCTACAGTGCCCTGAACGTCGAGATCCCGCTGCGGCATTTCTCCCCGGCGGCGATGCGGACTTTCCTGCTCATCGAGCACCCGCGGCGCTTTGACCACGGCCCGTTCCCGGCGGAGCAGGGCTGGACCTCGATCGGGCAGTTTTACGACTTCATCCGCACGGGACTGCGCACGCTGGTCACAGAACTCGGCGAGGACAACGTCTTCCGCGGCTGCAGGGAGCGGCAGGTCGGCCCGGAGGACTTCTACAACTCCGGCGGCGAGGCGTTCCCCGTCACCGACTTGAACTCCGCGCTCCTCGCGCTGCGAGTGATCACCGAGCAGGGGGAAGGACTCAACGCCTCCCTCTTCGACAGCGACGACCAGCTATTCGGTGAACAGCGCCAGGTCGCCCACTACTTCCGGTTCAATGAGATCCTCACCGGGCGCACCTACGGCCCGCACGACACCCCCGACGCGCCGCCCACCGGCCCCGAGATCGACGTGCGCTGGGAAGATGCCTACCTGATCGACCCGAACGCCGCCATCACCGACTATGCCCGATACGAGGACACAGCGGTGTACGAGCACGCGGTGACCTTCAACAACACCTACGCCGAGCTCCTCGCCCACCTGGAGATCGCCTTCAACGGTATGCCCCGCTTCATGATCCTCGCCGTGCCCACGATGCTCCACCTACACGACCTCGCCGAGCGCCTCTACCACAACCCACACCCCGATCCCACCAAAGGACCACGCGGATACTTCGCCAGCGCCACCTTCAAGATCGACCACCACCAGCTCGAACGCGGCCACAAGACCGTCTCAGCGAAGATCCGCACAGCGAGACTGAACACCGAAGAACCCGTCGACCTCTCCCGCGTCGAGCCCTAGATCCAGATCCAGCGTGCGGAGGTGAGCACCACCGACGTGCATGGATGGGATTTCTTCCGCATGATCAACATTGTGTTGGTTAACGGCCGTCGCGGGGTCCTCGGGGACCCGAGGTGCCGCCGGGGCGGCGGCGGCGCAGGTAGCGCTCGAAGTCCGCGGCAATGGCGTCACCACTGGCCTCGTGCAAGGTCAGGTCGGTGTCGCCGCGCTCTTCCAGGGCACGCACGTAGCTGGCGACTTCGTCATCCTCATCAGCCATCTCGCTGACCGTCGCTTCCCACTCCTCGGACTCCTCGGGCAGCGCGCCGAGCGGGACCTCGAGGTCGAGCGCCTCCTCCACCCGGTGCAGCAGCGCCAGGGTGGCCTTGGGAGACGGCGGGGCAGAGACGTAGTGCGGCACCGCCGCCCAGAACTGGATGGCCGGCACTCCGGCCTGCACACAGGCGTCCTGGAAGATCCCCACGATCCCGGTGGGTCCCTCGTACTTGGAACGTTCCAACTTGAACCGAGCGGCCGAGGCAGCGTCGTATGCGGTCCCGGTGACCGGCACCGGTCGGGTGTGCGGGGTGTCGGCGAGCAGGGCGCCCAGGGTGACCACGGTGGTGATCCCAAGGTCCATGACGTAGCGCAGCAGCTCATCACAGAACGACCGCCAGCGCATGTTCGGCTCAATACCGTGCACCAGCACCACGTCGTAGTCGGCCCCGGGCGGACGGCACACCGATAGCCGGGTGGTAGGCCACTCGATGCGGCGGGTGATCCCGTTGACCAGTTTGGTGGTAGGCCTGGTGACCTGGAAGTCGTAATAGTCCTCCGGGTCAAGCTCGGCCAGCGGCGTCGCGTCCCAGCTCAGCTGCAGGTGCTCGATCGCGGTGCTCGCGGCGTCCCCGGCGTCGTTCCAGCCCTCGAACGCTGCGACCAACACCGGGGAGGTGAGCTGGGGCAGCGGCGATCCGCGGGAGGCCGAGTCGCTGCCGGCGGTATCCGGATGGGTCACTGCGCTAGCCTACGGCTCCTGCGTCCCGCTGGCCGTCACGTGATACCACGAGAGCCCGATATCGCTGCTCTACGCTGCATGGTATGGCCTTCTCATCGCTGCTCGATGTCCTGACGCGTCGTGTCCTGGTCGCCGATGGGGCGATGGGCACGATGTTGCAGTCCGTCCCGCTGAGCCTGGACGACTTCGCCGGGTTGGAGGGCTGCAACGAGATCCTCAACGTCACTCGCCCGGACGTCGTGCGCACCGTGCACCAGGGCTACCTGGAGGCGGGTGCCGACGCGGTGGAGTCCAACACCTTCGGCGCCAATCTGGCCAACCTCGCCGAGTACGGCATTGCCGATCGGATCCGGGAACTCGCCGAGGCGGGCGCCACGCTGGCCCGCGAGGTGGCCGATGAGTTCACTGAACCGGACCGGCCGCGGTTTGTGCTCGGCTCGGTCGGCCCGGGCACCAAGCTGCCCACCCTGGGCCACATCTCCTTCGCCGAGCTACGCGACGCCTATGTCGAGCAGGTTCGCGGTCTGCTTGCCGGCGGCGCCGATGCGGTGCTGGTGGAGACCAGCCAGGATCTGCTGCAGTGCAAGGCGGCGGTGATCGCCGCGCGCCGCGCGATGGTTGCGCAGCGCCGGCACGTCCCGATCATCGCCCAGGTCACCCTGGAGACCACCGGGACGATGCTGCTGGGTACTGAGATCGGCGCGGCGCTCACCGCGCTGGAGCCGCTGGGCATCGATCTGATCGGGCTGAACTGCGCCACCGGTCCGGCCGAGATGAGCGAGCACCTGCGCCAGTTGGCCAAGCATTCCCGGATCCCGCTGTCAGTGATGCCCAACGCAGGGCTACCCGAGCTCGGCAGGAACGGGGCAGTTTACCCGCTGACCCCCGACGAACTGGCCACCGCGCTGACCGGTTTCGTCACTGAGTTCGGCGTCCGGCTGGTCGGTGGTTGCTGCGGCACGACCCGGGAGCACATCGCGGCGGTGGCGCGGGCGGTCGCCGGCCTGCAACCCCGCCGCCGCCGGCCGCGCCCCGAGCCTGGGGTGTCCTCGCTCTACACCGCAGTGCCGTTCCGCCAGGACGTCAGTGTGCTGATGGTCGGCGAGCGGACCAACGCCAATGGGTCCAAGGCGTTCCGCGAGGCGATGCTCGCCGAGCGCTTCGAGGACTGTGTCCAGATCGCTCGCGCGCAGACCCGGGATGGCGCGCACCTGATCGACCTGTGTATCGACTACGTCGGCCGCGACGGCGCCACAGACATGGCGGAGCTGGCCGGGCGGCTGGCCACCGCGTCGACGCTGCCGATCATGCTGGACTCCACCGAGCCCGCGGTGCTACGCGCTGGTCTGGAACGCCTCGGCGGGCGGTGCACGGTCAACTCAGTGAACTTCGAGGATGGCGACGGGCCCGGCTCGCGATACCAGCGCGTCATGGAACTGGTCCGCGAGCATGGTGCGGCCGTGGTGGCGCTGTGCATCGACGAGGAGGGGCAGGCCCGCACCGCGCAGTGGAAGGTGCGGGTGGCGTCGCGGCTGATCGATGACCTGACGGCCACCTGGGGCATGTGCACCTGCGACATCATCGTCGACTGTCTCACTTTCCCCATCTCCACCGGTCAGGAGGAGACGCGTCGCGACGCGTTGGAGACCATCGAGGCGATCCGCGAGGTCAAGCGGCGCTACCCGGAGGTGCAGACCACGCTCGGGGTGTCCAACGTGTCCTTCGGCCTCAACCCGGCGGCCCGTCAGGTGCTCAACTCGGTGTTCCTGCACGAGTGCGTGCAGGCCGGATTGGACACCGCGATCGTGCACGCCTCGAAAATCATCCCGATGGCCCGGATACCGGACGAACAGCGGGCTGTGGCACTGGACCTGGTGTACGACCGGCGCCGGTCCGGTCCTGGGGGAAATGCCGGGGGAGATTACGACCCGCTGCAGCAATTGATGGCGCTGTTCGAGGGCGTCACGACGTCCTCGTCGAGGGAATCCCGGGCGGCCGAGCTCGCCGCACTCCCGCTGTTCGAGCGGTTGGAGCGGCGGATTGTCGAGGGGGATCGCAACGGGCTGGCCGAGGACCTGGACGCCGCCCTGAAGCAGCGGCCCGCGCTGCAGATCATCAACGACACGCTGCTGTCCGGGATGAGGACCGTCGGTGAGCTGTTCGGCTCGGGCCAGATGCAACTGCCGTTCGTGTTGCAGTCAGCAGAGGTGATGAAGGCGTCCGTCGCGCACCTCGAACCTCATATGGAGCGGTCGCAGGACGACACCGGCAAGGGTCGTCTGGTGTTGGCCACAGTCAAGGGTGACGTGCACGACATCGGTAAGAACCTGGTGGACATCATCCTGTCCAACAACGGCTATGAGGTGATCAACCTCGGCATCAAGCAGCCCATCAGCGCGATCCTGCAGGCTGCCAGGGAGCACCGCGCGGACGCCATCGGGATGTCGGGACTACTCGTCAAGTTGACGGTGATCATGAAGGAAAACCTGGAGGAGATGAACTCCCGGGGCATGTCCGACACGCCGGTGTTGCTCGGTGGGGCGGCGCTGACTCGCGCCTACGTGGAGAGCGACCTCGCCGAGCTGTATCCCGGGGAGGTTCGCTATGCGCGGGACGCCTTCGAGGGCCTGCGGCTGATGGACTCAATCATGACCCGGAAGCGGGGCGGTACCGTGCTCGCCGACCCGAAGGAAGAGGCCAAGGTAGCCGAGCGCAAGGCCCGCCGGGAGCGGTCGCTGCGCATCGCGCAGGCGCGCCGGGCTCAGGAGGTCGACACCGAGGGGCCGGTGCCGGCTCGGTCCGACGTGGCCACCGACGTGCCGATCCCGACTCCACCGTTCTGGGGTTCCCGGGTGGTCACCGGAATCCCGGTGGCCGAGTTCACCGCGATGCTCGACGAACGAGCCACCTTCCTGGGCCAGTGGGGCCTACGCGGGTCCCGGAACAAGGACGGCCCCTCCTATGAGGAGCTGGTGGAGACCGAGGGCCGGCCCCGGCTGCGCTACTGGTTGGACCGGCTGACCACCGAGGGGGTGCTCGCGCACGCTGCGGTGGTCTACGGGTACTTCCCGGCGGTCGCGGAGGGCGACGCGCTGATCGTGCTCGCCGAACCGCATCCGGACGCGGCCGAACGGTTTCGCTTCACCTTCCCCCGCCAGCGCCGCGACCGCCGGCTATGCCTAGCGGACTTCTACCGGCCGCGGGCGGTGGCACTGGCTGCCGGCGAGGTCGACGTGCTGCCAGTGCACCTGGTGACGATGGGCCAGGCGATCGCTGACTACGCGGCCGAGCTGTTCGCCAAAGACGCCTATCGTGACTACCTCGAGGTGCATGGTCTGGGCGTGCAGCTCACCGAGGCGTTGGCCGAGTACTGGCACCAGCGGATCCGGGAGGAGCTGACCTTCGTTTCCGGGGCCGCGGTGGCCGAGGAGGACCCTGCTGAGGTGGAGGAATTCTTCAAGCTCGGGTACCGGGGCGCCCGATACTCACTCGGCTACGGGGCCTGCCCGGAACTCGAGGACCGCGCGAAGATCGTCACGCTGCTGCGGCCGGATCGGATCGGGGTGACGCTGTCCGAGGAGTTCCAGCTGCACCCGGAGCAGTCCACCGACGCCATTGTCGCGCACCACCCAGAAGCCAAGTACTTCAATGCGTGATGGGCGTGATGGGCGTGATGGGCATGATGGCAACCTATGAAGACGTTCGACGAGCTGTTCGCCGAGCTCACTGAGCGGGCCCGGAGCCGGCCGGCTGGCTCAGGCACGGTAGTGGCGCTGGACGACGGGGTGCACGCGCAGGGCAAGAAGGTGCTCGAGGAAGCTGGCGAGGTGTGGATCGCCGCTGAACACGAGTCTGACGAACGGTTGGCGGAGGAGATCTCGCAACTGCTCTACCGGGTGCAGGTGCTCATGCTCGGCCGGGGGATCAGCACCACCGATGTCTACCGCTACCTGTGAGGTGCCGATGAACGACATGCCGATGAACGGAGGGGGCAGGATGCTGCGTGTCGCGTTACCCAGCAAGGGCACACTGGCCGAGCCTGCCTCGCACATGCTGGCGGAGGCGGGCTACCAGCAACGGCACGACGCCAAGGACTTGACGGTCATCGACGTCGCTCACGAGGTGGAGTTCTTCTTCCTGCGACCGAGAGACATCTCCGTCTACGTGGGCTCCGGGGAGCTGGACCTTGGGATCACCGGTCGAGATCTGGTGCTGGACTCCGAGGCGCCGGTTACCGAGCGGCTCGCGCTCGGGTTCGGCGGATCCTCCTTCCGCTACGCCGCTCCCGTGGGCCGGGACTGGAAGGTCGGTGACCTAGAGGGACTACGGGTGGCCACTGCCTACCCCCGGCTGGTCAAGGCAGACCTGGCCCGGCACGGGGTCCACGTCACGCTGATCCAGCTGGACGGTGCGGTGGAGATTTCGGTACAGCTGGGCGTGGCGGATGCGATCGCCGACGTGGTTGGGTCCGGACGCACCTTGCGTCAGCATGGCCTGGCGGCCTTCGGCGACCCGATCTGCTCCTCTGAGGCGGTCCTCGTGGAGCAGATCGACGCGGCGTCATCGCCGGAGCGGGCGCAGCTCACCGCGCGCTTGCAGGGCGTAGTATTCGCCCAGCAGTACCTGATAATCGACTACGACTGCCCCCGCACTCTGTTGGACGAGGCGATCGCCATTACGCCCGGGCTGGAGTCGCCGACACTGGCCCCGTTGGCCGATCCTGGCTGGGTCGCGGTACGCGCGATGGTTCCCCGCAAAGACTCCAACCGGATCATGGACAAGCTCTCCGCCTGTGGCGCTAAGGCCATCTTGGCCAGCGACATCCGCTCCTGCCGGTTCTGAGGTACCTACTCCGCCCGGTCGCGCGCGGTCTCCGCACCCGCGCCGGATAGGTCCGGCCAGCCCGGATAGGGGGGTGAGATGCCACCGAACGCTGGGCACCGTGGTTTGTGATCGCACCAGTCACACATCCGGCTGGGGCTGGGGCGGAAATCACCGCTGCGGGCGGCCCGCCGGATCGCTGACCAGATCGCGGCGAGGGTGCGCTCGAAGCGGATCAGCTCCGCCTCATCAGGGGTGTAGCTCAACGCTTGCCGATCAGCCAGGTACAGCAGCCGCAGCTGGCGTGGCACCACCCCGCGGATCCGAAGCAGAACCAGCGCGTAAAACTTCATTTGGAACAGTGCCTTGGCTTCGAAGACCTCCCGTGGTGCGGCGCCGGACTTGTAGTCCACTACCCGGATCTCCCCGGTAGGGGCGACATCGAGCCGGTCGATGTATCCCCGCAGCAGCAGCGGCTCGTCATCTCCTCTATCACGTGCGGCCAGCTCCACCTCCACCAGCAGTTCACAGGCCTCGGGCTGGACTAGGCGGGGATCCTCTAGCGCGAAGTAGGCATCAACAAGCGCACGCGCCGAATCGAGCCACCCGGCGAGCTCCGGATCCTCGGGGCCGGCGAACAACTCGGCCAGCTCCGGGCTGCCCGCCAGGACGCCACGCCAGGCAAGATCAACCAGTTCACGCCCGGCCTCAGCGTCCCGCCGGTCGGGGGACAACGCGAAAAGCCGCTCCAGCACGGCATGCACCACGGTGCCGCGGACCTGCAACCGGCTCGGTGTCTCGGGCAGCCGGTCGACTGCCCGGAACCGGTACAGCAACGGACACTGTTTGAAATCCGCCGCCCGCGACGGTGACAGGGCCGGGCGCCTGCTGCGCGCGGCAGTGTTGATGTCAGGGTTGGTGGCAGGGCTGGCCGCGGGCGGGCTGCTGGCCAGGATCTCCGTCATAGCTCGCAGGGTAGGCGAGCCCCCCGACAGCGCTGCGCACCCGGCCGGACGCTGGTCTGTCACCATGACCGTCTGTGACTCGAGCCAGTGGACCGTTCCAACCCGGAGATCGGGTGCAGCTCACCGACCCCAAGGGGCGCCGGCACACGGTTGTGCTGGAGCCCGGTGCTCAGTTCCACACCCACAGCGGTGCGCTGGCCCACAATGACGTGATCGGATTGCCCGAGGGCAGCGTGGTCATCTCCGCTGCGGGGACGCACTATCTCGCGTTGCGCCCGCTGCTGCCCGACTACGTGCTGTCCATGCCGCGCGGTGCTCAGGTGATCTATCCCAAGGACGCCGCGCAGATCGTGATGTGGGGCGACATCTTTCCCGGTGCGCGGGTACTCGAGGCCGGAGCCGGGTCAGGGGCGTTGACCTGCTCGCTGCTGAGGGCGGTCGGGGAGCGCGGCAGCGTGATCTCCTACGAGATGCGTGCTGATCACGCCGAGCATGCCGCGCGCAACGTCGAGCGGTTCTTCGGGGCCGCGGTACCGAACTGGCAACTGCGGGTGGCCGACGTGGCTACCCACCCGGCCGATCAGCCGGTGGACCGAGTGGTGCTGGACATGCTCCATCCGTGGGAACCGCTGCCCACGGTGTCGGCCACGCTGGTCCCCGGTGGCGTGCTCACCGTCTATGTAACCACCACCACCCAGCTCTCCCGCAGCGCCGAGGCGCTGCGGGAAGCCGGCTGCTACACCGAGCCGCAGGCCTGGGAGACCCTGCAGCGGCTGTGGCACGTGGTCGGGCTGGCGGTTCGCCCTGAGCACCGGATGGTCGCGCACACCGCGTTTCTGCTCACCGCTCGACGGTTGGCTCAGGGCGTCGTGCCGCCCGCCCCGCAACGCCGACCCAGCCGGTCCAATCGGCGTCTGTAGCTGCCCGGCTGGCGTTGTCCGGGTAGTTGCTAAGCCGTTAACTCACGGTTCTGGCGCGCCGTCCCGTACCGTTGATGGTCTCCAGAACCATGCGGGAGGAGGTGCCTCGTGCCGCACGATTATTCCGACCGAGCCGCTGAGGGTCGAGGTCGCATAGACCCCGCGCTGGCCGCTCAGATCAGGGTCCTCGAGGATGAAGTGACGCTGTTGCGTCGTCGATTGACCGAGTCTCCCCGGCACGTCCGGTTGCTCGAGGAGCGCCTCGCCGAGGCCTCCGCGGCGGTGGCCCAGCTCACGGAGCGAAACGCCAAACTGGTTGAGACGCTGCGGGAGGCCCGCAGCCAGCTCCTCGCGCTGCGCGAAGAGGTCGATCGGCTGGCCCAACCACCCAGCGGCTATGGCGTGTTCCTCGCCTGCTTCGATGATGGCTCCGTGGACGTGTTCACCTCCGGCCGCCGGATGCGGGTGGCGGTGTCGCCCGCGGTCGAGGTTCCGCAGCTGCGCCGCGGGCAGAGCGTGCGGCTCAATGAGGCATTGACCGTGGTGGAGGCAGGCACATTCGAGTCAACCGGCGAGGTCTGCGCACTGCGCGAAGTGCTTGACTGTGGCCAGCGGGCGCTGGTCATCGGGCACGCCGACGAAGAGCGCGTGGTGTGGCTGGCCGACCCGCTACTCCCAGGCCCGGACAATTCCGACGCCGTGCCGCTCAAGCCGGGTGACTCCCTGCTGGTGGACACCAAAGCCGCGTACGCCTACGAACGGGTGCCCAAGGCGGAGGTCGAGGATCTCGTGCTGGAGGAGGTCCCCGACGTCGGGTACGAGGACATCGGCGGCCTGGCCAACCAGATCGAACAGATCCGCGACGCCGTCGAGCTGCCATTCCTGCATGCCGAACTGTTCCGCACCTACGAGCTGCGTCCGCCCAAAGGTGTGCTGCTCTACGGTCCTCCCGGATGCGGCAAGACCCTGATCGCCAAGGCGGTGGCCAACTCGCTGGCCAAAAAGGTGGCCCAGGTCCGCGGGGACACCGACGCCAAGAGTTACTTCCTCAATATCAAGGGTCCTGAGCTGCTCAACAAGTACGTCGGGGAAACCGAGCGGCACATCCGGCTGATCTTCCAGCGAGCCAGAGAGAAGGCGTCGGAAGGCACCCCGGTCATCGTGTTCTTCGACGAGATGGATTCGATCTTCCGTACCCGTGGATCGGGGGTTTCATCCGACGTCGAGACCACGATTGTGCCGCAGCTGCTCAGCGAGATCGATGGTGTGGAGGGGTTGGAAAACGTCATCGTCATCGGTGCATCCAACCGCGAGGACATGATCGATCCAGCGATCCTGCGCCCCGGGCGGCTTGACGTGAAGATCAAGATTGAGCGTCCGGACGCCGAGGCGGCCAAGGACGTCTTCTCCAAGTACCTGACGACGACGCTACCGCTACACGCCGACGACCTCGCTGAATTCGGGCGGGACCGCCAGGCCTGCATCCAGGCGATGATCCAGGGCACCGTTGAACGGATGTACGCCGAGAGTGAGGAGAACCGTTTCCTGGAGGTTACCTACGCCAACGGCGACAAGGAGGTCCTCTACTTCCGGGACTTCAACTCTGGCGCGATGATCCAGAACATCGTTGACCGGGCGAAGAAGAAGGCCATCAAGTCGGTGTTGGAGACCGGGCAGCCGGGGTTACGGATGACCCATCTGCTCGACTCGATCGTCGACGAGTTCGCCGAGAACGAGGACCTACCTAACACCACCAACCCGGACGACTGGGCGCGGATATCGGGTAAGAAGGGCGAGCGGATCGTCTACATCCGTACCTTGGTCACCGGCAAGAATGCCGACTCCGGTCGGGCCATTGACACCGCCACCAACACCGGCCAGTACCTGTAACGACCAGCTCACACAAGTGGCCGAACCCGGAACCCGTTCGAAAGCGGTCTGTCCTCGTTCCGCGCGGTGGCATTCGGACAGCGGCTCCCCACGGCCCGAGCGCGTGGTGGTCGCCGACGACCGCATCAAAGCGGATGTCGCCTACCGACTGGCCTGCCAGGACACTGCAATGGTGTGGCGTGGCGATTTTCAGAATGCCCGCCAACTGCTGACGGCGATGGCGCGCCGTGTTCGACCGCAGGCGGCGCAAGACCGCCACGTCTCCGGCCGAAGTCTTTCACCTGCACCGCCGAAGCCAGGCGCAGCGAGCGCGCCTGCTGGGAATGTTGGTGGTCCCGTTCGAGGCGGGTCTCATCATCCCCCTACGACGGGCTCCTGACGTACGGCAAGCCTGCGCAGAGGTCCATTGCCCAGCGGACCAACCGTTCCTCATCCCACTGCGACAGCTGCTCAGCATCGTCAGCGCGCACGAGTGGCGCAAGAAGGGCGTCGAGATCCCAGCGCTGGGTGCTCGCATCCACCCGCACTACGGCGTGTTCTCACCTGTACGAGGCGAGTACGGGGAACTCGTGGCGGAGGCACCATTGCCATCACGGACGTCGGCCTACGACATCGGCACCGGCACCGGTGTGCTGGCCGCAGTGCTGGCACGCCGGGGTGTGGAGCACGTCATCGCCACCGACCAGGACGAACATGCGTTGGCGTGTGCCCGCGAGAACATTACCCGGCTGGGGCTGGACGACCGGGTGGACGTCGTCCAGGCTGACCTCTTCCCCGCTGGTCGTGCTCCCCTCGTGGTGTGCAACCCGCCGTGGGTCCCGGCGCTGCCCAGTTCGCCGCTCGAACACGCCATCTACGACCCCGGGAGCCGGAGGGGATGTGGTCGGTGGGCGCGGCGGCGATGATCCGGTCGAACAGTTTGTGACGTAGCCCACTCAGTTGTGACACGGCCCGTTGGGCAGGCCGCTGACCACCCGGGTGAGGCCGGTGACCGGTGGCGTGGTGATTCGCTGCCCAGGCGGACCGGTCCATGTGCGCCGCGGGCACGTACTCTGCGGGTATGCGCCGGATCATGGGGACCGAGGTGGAGTACGGCATCTCAGTGCCCGGGGATTGCACTGCCAACCCAGTCCTGACCTCAACCCAGGTCGTGCTGGCTTACGCCGCGGCGGCCGAAGTGCCGCGAGCCAAGCGAGCCCGGTGGGACTACGAGGTGGAGTCCCCGCTGCGGGACGCCCGCGGATTCGACCTGGGCGTCCCCGGGATCGCGCAGCCCGATCCGGAACTGGACGACCTCGGCGCGGCGAACGTCATCCTCACCAACGGCGCCCGGCTGTACGTCGACCACGCGCATCCGGAGTTTTCCAGTCCCGAGGTCACCAACCCGCGCGACGCGGTGATCTGGGACAAGGCCGGCGAGCGGATCATGGAAGAAGCCGCGTTGCGCGCCCGCACCGTGCCCGACCAACTTCCCTTCCAGCTGTACAAGAACAACGTTGATGGCAAGGGCGCCTCCTACGGCACCCACGAGAACTATTTGATGGCGCGCTCCACGCCGTTCACGATGGTCATCGCCGGGCTGACCCCGTTCTTCGTCTCCCGCCAGGTGATCTGTGGATCCGGTCGGGTGGGCATCGGGCCTGCCGGGGAGCACCCCGGGTTCCAGTTGTCACAGCGGGCGGACTACATCGAGGTCGAGGTCGGACTGGAGACCACCCTCAAGCGGGGCATCATCAACACCCGGGACGAGCCGCACGCCGACGCCGACAAGTACCGGCGGCTGCACGTCATCATCGGCGACGCCAACCTCGCCGAGTACTCCACCTACCTCAAGATCGGTACCACGGCGCTGGTACTGGATCTGCTCGAAGCTGGGGAACGCTTCGACGACCTGCGCCTGGTCGATGCGGTGCGGGCGGTACACACGATCAGCCGCGACCCGTCCCTGAAGGCGACGGTGGAAGTATCCGGTGGTCGTCACCTCACCGGCCTGGATCTACAGCGCGCTTACCACGAGCGGGTCGCGCAGTTCTTCGCGCGCAACGGTGGCCCAGACAACGGCTCAGACAGCGGCCTGGATAGCAGTGCCGAGCACGTCCTCAGCACCTGGGGGGAGGTGCTCGACGCGCTCGCGCGGGACCCGATGGAGTGCGCTGATCGGCTGGACTGGCCGGCCAAGCTGCAACTACTCGAGGGCTACCGGGCCCGCGACGGTCTGGGATGGGCCTCGCCCCGGTTGCAACTGGTCGATCTGCAGTACTCCGACGTGCGGATGCACAAGGGCCTGTACAACCGCCTGGTGGCCCGTGGTTCGATGAAGCGGTTGATCACCGAGGAGGAGGTGCGCGCAGCCATCACCCGGCCACCGGAGGACACTCGCGCCTACTTCCGAGGCCGGTGTCTGGAGCGCTACGCCACGGAGGTGGCCGCGGCATCCTGGGACTCGGTTATCTTCGATCTCGGTCGCGAATCCCTGGTCCGTATCCCGACTCTGGAACCGCTGAGGGGCACCCGCGCGCACGTCGGGGCGCTGCTGGACGCCTCGAAGACGGCTGCGGAGCTCGTGGCGGCGCTCACCCGAGGCTGATCACCCGACTGGCCTGGCAGCGATTGTCGGTGTTGCTGGGTACTGTTTGGGCAGTGACAACTCGGTCCGGGAGGCGAAATGTCGCAGGAGAAGGTGCAGCGCCAAGGCGGCGGCGGAGACGACGAGACGACCGACGGTGCGCCAGCCGGTCAGGAACGTCGGGAGAAGCTCGGTGAGGACGTGGACGCGATCCTTGATGAGATCGACGATGTGCTCGAGGAGAACGCCGAGGATTTCGTCCGGGCTTATGTCCAGAAGGGCGGCCAGTGACAGGCCGCCCAAACGGTCCGGGCATCATGGTCGGTGCAGCGGGTGACCGGCACAGGACAGCCTGTCACCCGAGAGACTGCGACAACGGGAGCTAAGGAGACGATCACAGCCGATGGATCAGCCCTCGGTCGGACGCTATCCGGGCGCAGCTCTGCCGGCGTCGTACTTCATGGTGGGCAGCTCGTCGTTCACCGATTTCCTCGCCGCGACGTCCCCTGACCTGTTGCCCGGTCGCCGGGTGAGCAGCGTGCCGGCTGGCGCTGAACCGCTGGTCAGCCGGCACGGCACCACCATCGTGGCGGCCACCTTCAGCGGCGGGGTGCTCATCGCGGGGGACCGCCGGGCGACGAGGGGCAACCTCATCGCCCAGCGTGATATGGAGAAAGTGTTCGTCGTCGATGACTACTCCGCGGTGGGTATCGCGGGGACTGCCGGTATCGCCCTGGAGATGGTGCGATTGTTCGCCGTCGAACTGCAGCACTACGAGAAGATCGAAGGGGTGCCGCTGACCCTGGACGGCAAGGCGAACAAACTGGCCGGCATGGTTCGGGGCAATCTTGAGGGCGCCATGCAGGGGCTAGCGGCGGTGCCGCTGTTCGTCGGCTACGACCTTGATTCCACCGACTCGGACCGGGCTGGTCGGATCGTCTCCTACGACGTTGTCGGCGGCCGGTACGACGAGAAGCTCGGTTATCACTCGGTGGGCTCAGGTTCGTTGTTCGCTCGCTCATCGTTGAAAAAGATGTATGACCCGACGATGGATGCCGACGCCGCTGTCCGGGTTGCCATGGAGGCTCTGTACGACGCCGCCGATGATGACAGCGCGACCGGCGGGTTGGACTCCATCCGCCGGATCTACCCGGTGGTGGTCACGGTCACCGCAGCGGACGGGGCTGTCCGGATGTCCGACGAGCAGGCCGGTCAGGTTGCCGACCTTGTGGTGGAAGCCCGCAAGAGCAAGCCCGGTGGCTGACGCTACCCTCGGTCTTTCCACTGAATCCATCTCCACCCAGGAGTCCCCGCTGTGACGATGCCGTTCTACGCCTCGGTCGAGCAGGTCATGCGCGACCGCTCGGAGCTCGCCCGCAAGGGCATCGCCCGGGGCCGCGGTGTCGTCGTGCTCAGTTACTCACGCGGCGTGCTGTTCGTCGCCGAGAACCTGTCCACTGCCCTGCACAAGGTCTCGGAGATCTACGATCGGATCGGTTTCGCCGCCGTCGGCCGTTACAATGAGTACGAAGCCCTCCGTCAAGCCGGGATAAGGCACGCCGACGTTCGGGGCTACTCCTACGATCGGCGTGATGTGACCGGGCGAGCCTTGGCCAATACCTACGCGCAGACCCTCGGCACGATCTTCTCAGAGCAGCAGAAGCCTTTCGAGGTGGAGCTGTGCGTAGCCGAGGTGGGTGCCGATCAGGATTCCGATCAGCTCTACCACCTGACTTACGACGGCTCGATCGGCGACGAACCAGACTTCGTCGTGATGGGCGGTCAGGCCGACGTCATCTCCACAGCGCTCAAGGAGTCCTTCCGGCAGGACATGGACACCGCGGAGGCCGTCGCTGCCGCGGTGACTGCCCTGAGTTCGGTCTCCACCAGCGTCAATGGGGCCGGCAAGCGTATCTTGGGCGTCGGCCAGCTCGAGGTCGCGGTCTTGGACCGGTCCCGTCCGCGCCGCGCCTTCCGCCGTATCACCGGGACTGCCCTCACCGCGCTGCTCACCAGCGCCGAGGCTCCGGCCGCCGAGGACCCTCCTGGTCCGGGGTCGTCAGACACCGGTACGGGCTCCGATGGCGCGAACGGTGAGCCTCAGTGACTCCGGGTCCGGGGCCGGGCGATAAACCTTCAGCGCAGCCGGTTGGGTAAAGAACTGGAACCGGCGACCCTCCGCGATGACCTCACCGTCAGTGGCCAACATGACCGGCGGCCCGAGGACCTCGATTCGCAGCTCGGCACGCTCCTGCTGGACGTAGGTGCGGCTTTGCTCGAGCGCGCCGACCAGCGCCCCGATGAGGAACCGGGTCCGGGACAACCACACGTCGGCACGGACGTAACGGACGTCGAGCAACCCGGAGTCCAGCCGGTGCCGGGTCGCGGCGGCGAAGCCGCGGGGACGGTAGAGCCCGTTGCCCACGAACATCAGCCACACCTTGCGCGGAACGCCGTCGATGCGCGCCATCAGCGGATCCGACTCCCAGAGCACCCGGATCAGGGCGATGGCGGCCGCCAGCCATTTGCCCCAGCGTGATTCCCGACGCTCCCGCAGCTGCACCAGATCCGGGTATCCGCCGAGGCTGGCGGTGTTGAGGAACCAGTGTGGCGGCGCATCGTCGATCCGCACCGTTCCCAAGTCCACCGCCACTGCGCTACCGTCGTGTACCGCCTTGACGGCGTCTGACAGCTCGGTCACCCCGATGTCGCGGGCGAAGTGGTTCAGCGTGCCGGTCGGCACCACCACCAGCGGTAACCCCCTGCTGGCGGCCACCGCCGCTACCGCCGCCACCGTGCCGTCGCCGCCAGCGGCCCCCAGCGCACGCACCGGCGTCTCGGCGGTGTCCAGCTCCGCCTCCAGCTGCTTGGTCAGATCACCATCAGGTTCCGTGAACACCTGCCGGGCTGCCGGCCAGGCGGCGGCCAGCTCCGCGCCAGGGTGCTCACCGTCGGGTCCCGCGCTGGGATTGACCAGCACGACCAAACCGTCCCCGTCGGGCAGTGCGGGCACCCGCGTCACGTGCCTGCTCTCCGCAGATTCGCCGACTCGCAGCGGCCACCACCGCCGGGTGGCCAGCGCGATGCCAGTGCCCATCAGCACCCCGGCGGCCACGTCGGAGGGCCAGTGCACTCCGGTGTGCACCCGGGAGTAGGCCACCGCCGCCGCGACCGGAGCCACGGCCAGCCCCACCGCGGGGCTCTCCATCGTCACCGCGGTGGCGAATGCCGCCGCCGATGCCGCGTGGCCGGAGGGGAACGAGGATGAGCTCGGATGATCACGCAGAGCCAGCCGGCGCGCCACGGGAAGATCCTCGTAGGCCGGCCGCCGGCGCGGCAGCAACGGCTTGAAGAGCACGTTGGCGGTGAAGCTGGCCCCACCGATCGCCGCTACGCCGCGCAGCGCGGCGCGGCGGGTCGCGCCCTTGCGGCCAGCCAGCGCCGAAGCCACCGCCAACCACAGCAGGCTGTGGTTGGCTGCCGTGGTGAGCCCCTTCAGTCCCGCGTCAGCAGGCCAGCCCGGGATGACCGCGCTACGCCGCACCAGCTCGCGGTCGGCGCGGTTGATCTCTTGCGCTACTCTCCGCAACCATCCCTGCACGGTTACAGCTTAAGTGAGCCCGTACGGACGGACTGCAGGACGGCCCCAGCGGCCTAGGCTGGAAGGCATGCAGCGGCGGATCTTCGGCATCGAGACTGAGTTCGGGGTCACCTGCACATTCCACGGCCAGCGCAGGTTGTCGCCGGACGAGGTCGCCCGCTATCTGTTCCGCCGGGTGGTCTCCTGGGGGCGCTCGTCCAACGTCTTCCTGCGAAACGGGTCCCGGCTCTACCTCGACGTGGGCTCGCACCCGGAGTACGCCACCGCCGAGTGCGACGACTTGGCCCAGCTGGTGACCCACGACAAAGCCGGCGAGCGGATCCTCGAGGACCTCCTGGTGGATGCCGAGCGGCGGCTGGCCGACGAGGGCATCGGCGGAGACATCTTCCTGTTCAAGAACAACACCGACTCCGCGGGTAACTCCTACGGCTGCCACGAGAACTATCTGGTGGCCCGCGCTGGTGAATTCTCGCGGATCGCCGATGTGCTGTTGCCCTTCCTGGTCACCCGGCAGCTGGTCTGCGGCGCGGGCAAGGTGCTGCAGACACCCCGCGGCGCGGTGTACTGCCTGTCCCAGCGGGCTGAGCACATCTGGGAGGGCGTCTCCTCGGCGACCACCCGTTCCCGCCCGATCATCAACACCCGGGATGAGCCGCACGCCGACGCCGAGCGGTATCGCCGCCTGCATGTGATCGTCGGCGATTCGAACATGTCCGAAGTGACCACGTTGCTCAAGGTGGGCACCGCCAACTTGGTCTTGGAGATGGTAGAGGAGGGTGTCGCGTTTCACGACTTTACCCTGGACAACCCGATTCGGGCGATCCGCGAGATCAGCCACGACCTCACCGGCCGGCGCGGGGTGCGGCTGGCCGGCGGCCGCGAGGCCTCCGCGTTGGAGATCCAGCGGGAGTACTACGCGCGCGCCGCGGATCACGTTGCCCGCCGCGGGTCCGATCCGCTGACCGACCGGGTGCTTGAGCTGTGGAACCGCACGCTGGGTGCTGTGGAGCAGCAGGATCTCGGCCTGATCGATCGTGAGATCGACTGGGCGATCAAGCACCGGCTGGTGGAGCGCTACCGAGCCAAGCATCGGATGGACCTGTCCAACCCGCGGATCGCTCAATTGGACCTCGCCTACCACGATATTCGCCGCGGCCGCGGGCTGTTCGACCTGCTACAGCGCAAGGCGCTGGTTGACCGGGTGACCGACGACGGCGAGATCGAGGCCGCTAAGGACACCCCGCCCGCCACCACCCGAGCCAAGCTGCGCGGCGACTTCATCGCCGCTGCTCAGGCGGCAGGCCGTGACTTCACTGTGGACTGGGTGCACCTCAAGCTCAACGACCAGGCCCAGCGCACCGTGTTGTGCAAGGACCCGTTCCGGGCGGTCGACGAGCGGGTGGAACGGCTCATAGCTTCGCTATGAGCCGCCGTGAGTGGCGATGCGAGTCATGACTCGCATCGCCACTCACGGGTTGTCCACAGTTAAGCTGCACGCCGTGTCCTCCGCCCGCGCCGAGCGTCTGATCAACCTGGTGCTGTGCCTGCTGTCCAGCCAGCAGTACCTGCCCGCTGAACGGGTCCGGCGGATCGTGCCCGGCTACGCTGACGCCCCGTCCGACGAGGCGTTCTTCCGGATGTTCGAGCGGGACAAGGCTGAGCTACGCGAACTGGGCGTCCCCTTGGAGGCCGGCCGGACCCCGGGGTTCGACGCCGGTGAGGGTTACCGCATCGCGCGCCGGGACTACGAGCTGCCCGACATCGACCTCGAACCCGAGGAGGCGGCCGCGGTCGCGCTGGCCGCCCGGCTGTGGGATTCCCCGCAACTGGCCGGGGCCGCGCATGGCGCTTTGCTCAAGCTGCGTGCCGCCGGGGTGGAGGTGGACACCGAGCCTTCAGCGGTCGTGCAACCACGAGTGCGCGCCAGCGAGCCAGCGCTGATCCCGTTGATCTCGGCGGTGCAGGCGGGGCAGGTCGTGACGTTCCCCCATCGCAAACACCCCGCCGGAGCCCCCACGGTGCGCACCCTCGAGCCGTGGGGGGTGGTGTCCTGGCGGGGCCGCTGGTACGTGGTGGGACATGACCGAGATCGGGATGCGACCCGCTGCTTCCGGGTCTCCCGGATCGTCGGTCCGGTGTGCACTGTCGGCGCCCCGGGGGTGGTGCGGCGCCCAGCCGGAATAGATCTGCTGACAATCGTGGCAGGTTCCGCGGAACCGCCGCCGGTGGCGCACACAGCCCGGCTGTGGCTGGCCGAGGGCCGCGCGCACGGCCTGCGCCGGTACGCGATGGTGCTGGGCAGGATGACCCTGGACGGAGTCGCAGGCGACCTCGTGGCGGTGGAGCTTCCGGGTTATGACGTCGCCGCCCGGTGGATAGCCGGACTTGGGCCAGACGCCGTGGTGCTGGAGCCCACCGACCTGGCTACCGCGGTGCGGGCCCGGCTGGTGGCGGCCGCCGGGAGCGCAGGCTGATGGCGGGTGTCACGGAGCGGTTGCCCCGGTTGCTGGCCCTGGTGCCCTACCTGCTGGCTCGGCCCGGTGTGCCGATCGAGGAGGTGGCCGCCGACTTTTCAGTCACGGTCCGGCAGCTGCGCCGTGACCTGGAGCTGCTGTGGATGTGCGGGCTGCCTGGGTACGGGCCCGGTGACCTCATCGACCTGTCCTTCGAGGGTGACACCGTGACCGTCACCTTCGACGCCGGAATGCGCCGCCCGCTGCGACTGTCCGGCGCGGAGGCGACCGCGCTGGTGGTGGCGTTGCGAGCGCTAGCCGAGACGCCCGGTGTGGTCGACGCCGGGTCGGTGCGCCGGGCACTGGCCAAAATCGAGGCGGCAGCGGGGCAGGCCGAGGGTGTGGTCGTCGGCCTGGCGACCAGGGAAGAGGCCGCGCTCACGGCGGTGCGCGACGCGCTGGACCACCGCCGCGCGCTACGCATCCGCTATTACACGCCGTCCCGCGACACGGTGAGTGAGCGCATCGTGGACCCGATGCGCCTACTTTTGGTCGAAGGCCGCAGCTACCTGGAGGCCTGGTGCCGCGCCGCCGAGGAGGTGCGGTTGTTCCGGCTGGATCGCATCGAGCACGTCGCAATCCTGGACGACCCCGCGGTGCCACCACCACACGCCCGCCCCACTGACCTGTCCGCCGGCTTGTTTCGCGCTCAGCCCGACCAGCGGGTCGCTGTGCTTACCCTGGCCCCGGACGCTCGCTGGGTCGCCGAGTACTACCCGGTGGACGAGCTGATCGAGGGCGAAGGGGGAACTGCGACCGTGCGAATGCGGTACGCCGAGACCGGGTGGATGGTGCGTCTGGTGCTGGGGTTGGGTGCCGACGTCGTTGTCCGGGAACCCGCAGAGCTGGCTGCGGCGGTGGCGCAGCGCGCCCTCGCGGCGGTGCGCAGGTCCTCCTCTCCTGACCTCGCCCGAGGCGGGCTAACGTCGTCAGCGTGCTCTACCTGATCAGCGCGCTGGCGGTCGCGGCTGGTGTCATGGTGCTGCTCACCTTGCTGGTGCGGCTGGCCGGCTCAGCGCGCCGGCTGGCCGGGACGGTGCACCGCAGCCGCGCTCACGTGGCCGACCGCACTGGTCTGCTGGCTGCGCGGATCGCGGCACTGCGGGTGCAACCGGTGGTGCGTAGCATCGATCTCGCACCCGAGGCAAGAAAGGAGACTCACGATGGGCATTTCGTCCCGGTTGGGGAATCCCGGCGCCACAACGGCACCATCCGCTGACGGCGTGGATTGGTGAGCAGAATGCGTTTCGCGACTGGGCGTTTCCTCACTGGGTGGGGCAGTCGGCGCAAGATGAACCCGGACGGCTCCATGACGATCATGGAGCATTTGCATGAGCTGCGCAACCGGTTGTTCGTCGCATTGTGTGCAATCGCGTTCGGCGGCACCCTCGGGTTCATCTGGTGGGGGGTGTCGCCGTTCGGCTTGCCCAGCCTCGGCGACCTGCTCACTGGCCCGTATTGCGCTCTGCCCCCGACGCTACGGCTGACTCCGAACCCGGGCCGGTGCCAATTGCTGCAGACCGCCCCGTTTGAGGTGTTTACTCTCCGAATGCAGGTGGGCGTCGCGGCGGGTGCGGTGCTGACTGCTCCGATCTGGATCTATCAGATATGGGCGTTCATTACGCCTGGCCTTTACACCAAGGAGCGCAAGTTCGCGCTGACCTTCGTCGGCACGGCTAGTGTGCTGTTCGCTGGGGGGGCCGTCCTTGCCTACTACGTGGTGCCCACGGGCCTGTCCTTCTTGGCGAACCTGGGTGGTGGTCAGTTCATTACCGCGTTGACCGGTCAGTCCTATGTCAGTTTCCTGCTGACCATGCTGGCGGTTTTCGGCCTGACCTTCGAGCTGCCGCTGCTGGTGGTGATGCTCAACCGGGTCGGTGTGTTGCCGTATGAGAAGTTACGACGCTGGCAGCGCGGGATCCTGTTCGGGCTGTTCGTGGTGGCCGCAGTCGCCACCCCCGGCAACGATCCGATCTCGATGCTGGCCCTGGCTGGCGCGCTGGTCGTGCTGTTCGAGGCCTCAGTGCTGATCGCTCGGGCGCATGACCGCACCGTCGCGCGCCGGCGAGCCGAGCAGGGCTGGGACGATCTCGACCCCGACGAGCCCTCCCCGCTGGATGATCAGGTGAAACCCGTGCCATCGGATGACCCGGCACCTCGCTACGACGACGCGACGTAGCGCTGCGGCGAGCAGGGAGCTCGGATGTTTGAGACCCCAGTGCGACTCCTGGGATCGCCTCCGGGAGCGGAGTCATGCCGTATCAAGCACCGTTGACCACTGACGAACCGTATGATTCCGCGCCGTGCGTGCCACGCTGATCGTCAACCCGCAGTCCGGTCGTGGTGTGTCGGCGCGGGTGGCCGGCACCGTGGCCAGCACGCTGCGCACCGTGGTGCCCGGGCTGGTCGCCACGGTGACCGCCGATGCGGCGGGTACCAGCAGGTTGGCCACGTTGGCCGCGCAGCGTGGCGATGACGTGCTCGCCGTGCTCGGTGGGGACGGCACCGTGGGCCTGGCCGCTCAGGCCGTCGCAGGCACCGCAACCGCGCTGGCCGTGCTGCCCAGCGGGACCGGCAACGACCTGGCGGCCGCGTTGGGCATCCCGGCCGACCCGGTGCAGGCCGCTCGGCACGTCGCCAGGGCGCTGAGCTCGGGGCAGCGGCGGCAGATCGATCTGGGTCGGGTCAAGGGCGGAGCCTGCTTCACCACGGTGCTGTGCACCGGCTTCGACGCGGCGGTGAACGCCCGGGCCAACGCGATGCGCTGGCCCGCCGGGCCACGCCGGTATGACCTGGCGGTGCTGGCCGAACTCGCCGCGTTGACCCCCAGGCCGGTGCGGGTGCGCGCCGGGGAGACCGAGGTGGAGCTGGAGGCGATCCTGGTCGCGGTCGGCAACGCATCCAGTTACGGCGGTGGGTTGCGGATCTGCCCGGATGCCACGCTGGCCGACGGCCTGCTCGACGTGATTGCCATCGCCGCGGCGACCAGGCGCCGGCTACTACGGGTATTCCCGTCGCTGCGCGCTGGCGCCCACGTACACGAGCCGGAGGTGACCGTCCTGCGGGGGGCGACCGTGCACATCGACGGCGACCCCAGTTGGCCTGTCTACGCCGATGGGGAGCCACAGGGCACCCTGCCGGTGATGGTGCACTGCGAACCCGGTGCGCTCACCGTCGTCGCCTAGCCTGGGACGGTGGCCAACTCTCCCACCGAGGCGTACGCAGCGGCCCGCCAACGGGTCGTCCTACCCGAGCTCGACGAGTTCGCCAGCGGCCTGACCTTTCAGCTTGATCCATTCCAGCGCGCGGCGTGTGAGGCGCTGCAGGAGGGGCACGGAGTGCTGGTGTGCGCGCCCACCGGTGCGGGCAAGACCGTCGTCGGTGAGTTCGCGGTACACCTGGCGCTCGCGCAAGGCCGTAAATGCTTCTACACCACGCCGATCAAGGCGCTGTCCAACCAGAAGTACGCTGATCTGGTGGCCCGGCACGGCGCGGACACCGTCGGCCTGCTCACCGGAGACACCTCGATCAACGGGGGTGCCTCGGTGGTCGTGATGACCACCGAGGTGCTGCGCAACATGCTCTACTCCGCGTCGGCCACCCTCGACGGGCTGGCCTACGTCGTGATGGACGAGGTGCACTACCTCGCCGACCGGTTCCGCGGTGCGGTGTGGGAAGAGGTGATCCTCAATCTCCCGGAAAGCGTGCGGCTCGTCAGCCTGTCCGCCACGGTGAGCAACGCCGAGGAGTTCGGCGAGTGGCTCGTCGACGTCCGCGGCGACACCGCGGTGGTCGTCGACGAGCACCGCCCGGTGCCACTGTGGCAGCACATGATGGTCGGCTCGCGGGTGTTCGACCTGTTCGCCAGGAACAACACGGCCAGCGGCGACCGCCTCACCGTCAACCCGCACCTGGTCCGGCGCGTGCAGGAGGTGGAGCGCCACAGCGGGTGGGACCGCTCACGCCACGGCGGACCCCGGTTCCGGCCGCCAGCCCGGGTAGACGTCGTGGCGCGGCTGGACCGCGACGCCTTGCTGCCCGCGATCACCTTTATCTTCAGCCGGGCTGGCTGCGAGTCCGCGGTGAGCCAGTGCGTCCGCAGCGGGTTGCGATTGACCACCCCCGAGGAGTCCGTGCAGATCCGTCAGGTGGTGGACACCCGCACCGCTGACCTGCCCGAGGGCGATCTCGACGTGCTCGGCTTCTGGGAATGGCGGGAGGCGCTGGAGCGGGGTGTCGCCGCGCACCATGCCGGGATGCTGCCCGCATTCAAGGAGACTGTGGAGGAGCTGTTTGTCCGCGGGTTGGTCAGAGCGGTGTTCGCCACCGAGACCCTCGCGTTGGGGATCAACATGCCGGCCCGCACGGTGGTGCTGGAACGGCTGGTCAAGTTCAACGGGGAGGCGCACCTCGATCTCACCCCCGGCGAGTACACCCAGCTCACCGGGCGGGCCGGACGGCGGGGTATCGACGTCGAGGGTCATGCGGTCGTGCTGTGGCAACCGGGCGTGGACCCGGCGCAGGTGGCCGGGCTGGCCTCCACCCGCACCTACCCGCTACGCAGCTCGTTCCGGCCCGGCTACAACATGGCCGTCAACCTGGTCGACCGGGTTGGGGTGGTCGCCGGGCGGGCGTTGCTGGCGCGGTCCTTCGCCCAGTTCCAAGCGGACCGCTCGGTGGTCGGCCTGGCTCAGCGGATCGACCGCAACGTCAAAGACCTGGCGGGTTACGGTGAAGCGATGGCCTGCCACCTGGGTGACTTCGCCGAGTACGCCCGGCTACGCAGGCAGATCTCCGAGCGAGAGCGGATGCTGGCCCGCCACGGTGGCGCGGCGCGCCGGGCTGAGGTAGCGGCGTCGTTTGCCCAGCTCGAGCGTGGCGACGTGATCGCGGTTCCCGGCGGTCGCCGCTCGGGGCTGGCCGTGGTGCTCGAGCTCGGCGACGGCCCCAGCGAGGATCCCCGCCCACTGGTGCTCACCGAGGACGCCTGGGCGGGGCGGCTCTCGATCGCCGACTTCCCGACCCCGGTCCAGGCGCTGGGCCGGATGCGGCTGCCCAAGCGGGTCGAGTACCGGGTTCCCCGAGTACGCCGCGACTTCGCCTCAGCACTGCGCAGTCGGGTCCAGGGCAGTCGGGTCCGGGACAGTCAGGCCCAGGATGAGACCGGTATCGTGGCACCGCTCCGGGCCCGGCGGCGCAGCGAGGCGGCTGATGACGCTGAGCTGGCTGCCCTGCGCCGCGCGCTGCGGGCGCATCCCTGCCACGGCTGTGACGATCGGGAGGCGCATGCCCGGTGGGCAGAGCGTTACGACCGGCTGGACCGCGAGACCGACACGCTGCGCCAGCAGGTCGCGGCCACAACTCATTCACTGGTCCGCACGTTCGACCGGATCCGGGCCCTGCTAGCTGAGCGTGGATACCTGGAAGGCGAGCAGCTCACCGAGCACGGCCGCCGGCTGGCCCGGTTGTGGTCGGAGACCGACCTGCTCACCGCGGAGTGCCTGCGGCACGGGATCTGGGATGAACTGGAGCCCGCCGAACTGGCTGCGGTGATCTCAGCGCTGGTCTACGAGGCCCGCCGAGACGCGACTACCCCTAGGGTGCCCGCTGGCCCGGTGAGCGATGCGCTGGCGGCCACCGTGCGGTTGTGGGTGGAGCTGGAGGCCGACGAGCGGCGGCACCGGGTGGAGCGCACCCGCGAACCCGATCTGGGCTTCGCCTGGCCGGTGTACCGGTGGGCGCGCGGGGAATCGCTGCCGGCGGTGCTGATGGCCGCCGAGAACAACGGCGCTGAGTTGTCCGCCGGAGACTTCGTCCGGTGGTGCCGGCAGGTGCTGGACGCGCTGAGCCAGGTCCGCGGTGTCGCCGGGGAAAACTCCCGGGTCGGGGCAACGGCGGCTGATGCGGTGCACGCATTGCGCCGTGGCGTGGTCGCGCTAGGGACCGTCTGAGACACCCTCACCGGGGTCAACACGTCGAACGATGTAATGGGCAGCCTCCTCATGCGAGGGGAACCCCTCGTACCGGGCAAGCTCCACAGCCGTTGGGCCAACGCTTCGCACTCCGGTCGCGGACACATAGGCAAACGATGATCTCTTTAAAAGCTCGTTCACGCCCATGCAGGAGTAGGTCCGCGCATGCCGACCGGTGGGCAGGATCGCGTTCAAGCCAATAGAAAAATTGCCAAAAGCGATCGAGGTGTTTTCTCCCAAGAGCACCTCGCCCGCGTGGGTTATCGCCGGCAACAATTCAAACGGGTTGTCAGCAAGGACGCGCAGGTGCTCTGGCGCGTACTCGTTGACAAACGCAATCGACTCTTGGAGCCCTTCGGTGATGACGATACCGCCATAATTGGATAAGACCGCCCTGCAGTTCCGGGCTCGATCCTCCGGCAATTTGTCCACCAGGCCGGGGAGGAGATCGACCACTGCGCCCGCGAGTGCGCTCGAGTGGGTGACGAGGAGGGCAGCTGAATCCTCGCCATGCTCCGCCTCGACCAACAGCTCCCGTGCGGCAATCTCAACGTCGGCGGAAGGATCGCACAAAATGACAGACTCGCTTGGGCCGGCTGGCGGACCTGGATCTACGATACCGAACAGAATTCGTCGCGCAGCGGTCACGTACTGGTTTCCAGGTCCGAGGATCTTGTCAACCTTGGCGACGCTGTCGGTCCCATATGCCATGGCGGCGATCGCCTGAGCGCCGCCAACCTTAATGATATTCTCCACGCCGCATAACCGGGCGGCGACGAGAGACGCAGGATCCACTGACCCGTCAACCCCTGGGGGAGTGCAGACCACAATCTCAGGTACTCCCGCGATGACGGCTGGGATACACAGCATAATCATGACGGACGGAAAAGAGCCCTTCCCGCGTGGGACGTATAATCCCACGGAGGAAATAGGGGTTACTCGCTCACCCGCTATCACCCCTGGCGCTATCTCTTTCATCCAGCTGGGCGAGGGGAGCTGGAATTGGTGGTGATTTCGAACATTCTGTATTGATTGAACGAGAGCGGCGCGGAGGTCCGTGCTGACAAGTTTATCGGCTCGATCGAACTCCTCTTCGCTGACGCGAAGCTGGCTCTCACTCAACTCGGCGCCGTCGTACTGACGGGTGAGTCGGATGAGAGCCGTGTCGCCTCCTGACCGTACAGCGGTCAGCACCTGTAGCACAGTAGCCTCGACATCCTTCAGGTTGTCCTGTGCTCGTTGGTGAAGGAGCTG
Organism: uncultured Actinomycetota bacterium; assembly: GCA_963822695.1. Lineage (GTDB taxonomy): Bacteria > Actinomycetota > Actinomycetes > Mycobacteriales > Pseudonocardiaceae. The sequence goes on along the minus strand of CAWGJH010000025.1, from coordinate 35,572 downwards.
GCTCCGCTGTTCGCGTGACAACTCGGCTAAAACATAGTGATTGACCTTCATCTGTTCAGTCATGGCCGTCTCCAAGTTCCTTCATGAGAGCTCACGCCAACGTTGCTTTCACGCCAGGTGTCAGTGAGAGTCGGTGGGGGTTGACGGCAAGTAGGCCCGCCATCGCTTCCCCAAGTCCGCGGAAAAGCATAGGCCAGCCCGTAACGGGGTCGGCATTGTTGTCAATGTGCATGATGATGCTCGACTCCAGACCTCCGGCGAGGCCGTCAATGAAGTCGTCAAGGTCCTCAGAATAAAGGCCGTTCGCTAAGGTGTGTCCTACGAGGAACGTCTTGCGGAAGTCTCCATAGTCCTGTGACATCGGTACATATTTCCAGAATTTGCGACCCTCCATGCTGACGCCAACTCGGATCGGCTGATACGGGCCTTCGCTCAGACTCTTTATACTCGAGCCAGCCCCTTGAATTCCGAACTTGTCCATTCGCTCGATGGCCACGTAACGGAGGGCTCTGCCGAGGGCCATTCCAATATCCTCGGTAACGACGTGACTTGAGCTGAGTCGTATCGCCTCATATGTGACGTCGAGCTGGAGCATCGCTCCTTCGGCGAACTCGGCCAGTAGGTTGACCATACCGGTCACATCGATTGAGTTCGAAACGTTGATAGCGCAGCGAACCGAAGGGGCGCCAAGGCGCAGGCTTACTCCTACGGCACTTTCCGCCGTACGCCGTTCCAGACTGGCCCCCCACTCGGACACATGCTGTACTGTCCAGCCTCGCTCGACAGCCCGCGCTAGCGGCTGCTGCCGTGTCTTCTTGGGCAGGGATCTGACTGGAGGGTCCGCTCCCTCGTCGCACGGCGGATTGGGCGCCACGGGCTGTTCATTAAACATCTTGTCAAGCGCGATGCCAACGCCCCGGAAGACTCCTTCCCAGGTATGGTGGGGGTCCTCGAAACTTGCGACTATAATTGTGAAGTCGAGAGCGCCACCGGCGCCGAGGCCCTCGAGTACCTCTACCAAGGGCTTGCCGTCCGAGAGCTGCTCCGCCCGACTGCTGAGAAACCACTCGAGGTCGACCTGCCGCGAAGCGGTCAGGACAACCCCGCCGGAACTTGTCGCCGTCACCTGGATTTCCGCGCTGCCGTCGTCGATCATTCCGATTGTGCTTGCGGTTTCTTGCCTGATCGGCAACTTCCGAACTTCTCGGCCGAGCACTGAGCCGAGTCCACGCCAGTCGTCGTTTGTCCAGGATAAATCTATCGAGCAGCCCAATCTCCAGGCGATGTGCTCGATCATGTGGCTGACGAACTCGTTCGGAGAAGACAGCGTCTTCGACATTACCCCCGCGCTACCTAAAGAGACGTAACACCTCGCGAAGCTCGTATAGCAGCGCGAGACGTACGGTGACTCTGACAGTTCGAGAAATGAGTTGGCGCCGGTGGCGACAGCAACCGTATAGCAGCCAGCCGTACTGGCGGCCTCCGCGCCAAGCAGTGAGTCCTCGACCGCCACACACACGGAGGGTTGGAGACCTAGGCGAGTGGCTGCTTCCTGGTAGGTATCCGGAGCGGGTTTCTTTCTCAAACCCGGTTCGTCATTCCCGACAATGACATCAGCGACCAGCCCGGCTCCAGTCAGGGTCTTGCGAACCTCAACGTGCGGATTGTTGGAGACTACGCCGATAGGTATACCCTGGCCGCGTGCCGCGTCTATAATCTCAGGGATGCCGTTATGGGTTGCTATAACCGCTGCGCGGCGATGAGACTCATGCTTCTCAGTAAGCCGTGAGATGGCTTCCGGAGTGAGACCAAGCGAGCGCGCGTCTGAGATCTTGCGCCAAAAATCTGGAATTGCGAGCGGGAAGTTCTCTCGGATCACCCCCTGAGGCACCTCCACAACGGAACCCAACTCGTCCTGAAGGAGTTTGCCCACGATCTCGTAGTCGAGAGACAGCGAGTCAAGCAAGACGCCGTCGAGGTCGAAGAGCAGGGCAGCGGTGCCTTCGGGGATCTCGAGACGACCAGCCAGAAGCATGAAAGAGATGCTACCTGCTCGCTGCCTCCCGGGCCGTCGGTCGCCGCGAGAATCGAGGCATGAACGGGATCGAAGAGGAAGAGTACGACTACGTCGTCGTCGGCGGTGGCTCGGCGGGGTGCGTCCTCGCGGCCCGGCTGTCGGAGGACCCGTCGGTCACGGTGTGCCTGCTTGAAGCCGGGCCATCTGACGTCGACGACCCGAAGGTCCTGCGGCTGGAGCAGTGGCCGCACCTGCTGGGTTCCGGCTACGACTGGGACTACCCGGTCGAGCCGCAGGCAGGCGGCAACAGCTTCGTGCGCCACGCTCGGGCCAAGGTGCTCGGTGGCTGCTCGTCGCACAACTCTTGCATCGCGTTCTGGACCCCCCGCGAGGACCTCGACGAGTGGTCGGCGAGGGGGTGTCCGGGCTGGAGCGCCGACGAATGCTGGCCACTCATCGCGCGAGTGGAGAACAACGACGGCCCGGGCGGCCACCACGGTCGTGCGGGCCCGATAACGCTGCGGCAGATCCCGCCCCATGACCCGTGCGGTGTTGCGGTGCTGGCGGCGGCGGCCGCCGTCGGCCTGCCCACCGTGTGTTTCAACGAGGGCGTCACAGTCACCGAGGGGGCTGGCTTCTTCCAGATCAACGCCGACGGGGACAACATCCGCATGTCGTCCTCGCGCGGGTACCTGCACCCGATCATGGGCCGGCGGCGCAACCTGGTCGTGCGCACCAACGCCTGGGGCAAGCAGGTGCTCTTCGACGCCGACAAGAAGGTGACCGGGGTGCAGTACCTCGACTCAACGACCTTCCGGTGCGGCACCGTGCGCGCCCGGCGTGAGGTGGTGCTGTCCGCTGGGGCGATCGACACGCCCAAGCTGCTCATGCTGTCCGGCATCGGCCCGGCCGAGCACCTGCGTGAGGTCGGCATCGACCTGCTTGTGGACAGCCCCGGCGTCGGGTCCAATCTGGACGATCACGTCGAGGGCCTGGTGATGTGGGAAGCGTCGCGGTCGATGGTGACCCGCTCGACGCAGTGGTGGGAGATCGGCCTGTTCGCCCGGACCGAACCGGGACTGGACCGTCCAGACCTGATGATGCACTACGGCTCGGTGCCCTTCGACCTGAACACCGTGCGGTGGGGTTATCCGACGACGTCCAATGGGTTCTGCCTGACACCGAACGTCACCCGCGGCCGGTCCCGCGGCACGGTCCGGCTCCGGTCACGTGATTTCCGGGACCGGGCGAAGGTCGACCCGCGCTACTTCACCGACCCCGAGGGCCACGACATCGCCGTGATGCTCGCCGGGATCACGCTCGCCCGCCGGATCGCCGCGCAGCCGGCGTTGCGGGGCTGGATCGAATGCGAACTGGCGCCAGGCCCGGACGCGGTGACCGGCGACGAGCTCATCGACTACATCCGCAAGACGCACAACACCGTCTACCACCCCGCGGGCACGGCCAGGATGGGTGCGGTGGACGACCCCGAGGCCGTGCTTGACCCGCGGCTGCGGGTCAAGGGCGTCACCGGGCTGCGCGTCGCCGATGCCTCCATCATGCCTTTCCTGCCGGCCGTCAACCCGAACATCACCATCATGATGATCGGGGAGAAGGTGAGCGACCTGCTCGCCGAGGACGCGGGTCAGCGCCGAGCCTGAAGCGCTGCGACGAGGCGGTCCACCGCGGTGCCCAGGCCCCAGGCGCGCTGCAGCGCGGTGAGCGCGGCTGGGTCGGCGGGAGCCGAGGGCAGGGTGTCGTCGCGATCCTGCCGCACCGGGGCGTCGGTAGCCACCCGCACCACGGTGGGCGCCAGCTCCAGATACTCCCGGGCGGCCAGCAACGTGGCTCGCATCCCCGGCGCGAGCGCCGATCGGGGATCGTCGAGTGCCCCCAGCAGGCCCTCCACCGAGCTGAACCGGCTGATCAGCGTGGCCGCGGTCTTCTCACCGATCCCGGGCACTCCGGGCAACCCGTCAGACGGGTCGCCGCGCAGCGCGGCGAGGTCCGCGTAGCCGGGTCCGGCGCTGGTTTCCGGCAGCCCGTACCGGCTCGCGAGTTCGGCGGGGCCGATCACCTCCGCCTTGGCCAGCCCCCGACCGACGTAGACCACCCGCACCGGGGTCGGTTCAGTACGCACCACCTGAAAGAGGTCCCGGTCACCACTGACCACGTCGACCGGGTCGCGGCGCTCGCCCGCGGCCAGTGCGCCGATCACGTCATCGGCCTCGTACCCGTCCGCGCCTGCGGTGGCCAGGCCGGCGGCGGCCAGCAGTTCGAGGATCACCGGAACCTGCGGGCTCAGCGTGTCTGGCACGTTCTCGACGTCGGGAGCGCCGGGCCCGGTCTGCTCGGCGACCCGGTGCGCCTTGTAGGAGGCGATCGCGGCGACCCGGAAGGCCGGTCGCCAGTCCAGGTCGAGGCAGACCACCAGGCGGGACGGGCGGCGCAGCTCGATCAGCCGGGCGAGCATGTCGGTGAAGCCCCGCACCGCGTTCACCGGGGTGCCGTCCGGAGCCGTGATCGACTCCGGGACCCCGTAGTAGGCCCGAAAGTACAGGCTCGCGGCGTCGATCAGCAGCAGGGGCGCGTCCATGCGCAGAGCCTGCCAGCTCCCGTTGCCGGCCGGTCCTAGGCTTGAGGTATGCCCACCGCACGTGACACCTTCACCTCCCGCCTGGGCCGGGCGCGCCACGCCACCCGGGTCGCGGGCTTGGACGCCCTGCTGGTCACGCCGAGCCCGGACCTGCGCTACCTGGTGGGGGTGGCCGGCGAGTCTCACGAGCGGCTGACCTGCCTGGTGTTGCCCGCTGATGGTGATCCGGCGCTGGTGGTCCCGGCGCTGGAACGGCCGAGGCTGGACGGCACGCCGGTGCCCGGGCTCGGCTTGGAGATCGCCGAGTGGACCGACGGTGACGATCCCTACGCCCTGGTCGCTGCTCTGGTGCGCAAGTCCGGCTCACCACCGCTCCGGGTCGCGGTGGGGGACGCGATGCCCGCGGTGCACGTGCTGGCGTTGCGGGCATCGCTACTGGCCTGCGAGCAGGAGCTGACCTCGACGGTGCTGGCGCCGCTGCGGATGCGCAAGGACAGCGCCGAGATCGCCGCGCTGGTCGCCGCAGGCCAGGCCATCGACCGGGTGCACGCCCGGATGGGGGAATGGCTGCGGGTCGGCCGCACCGAGGCGCAGGTCGGTGCCGATGTGGCCGCCGCGATCGTCGCGGAGGGACACACCGCGGCGGCCTTTGTCATCATCGGGTCCGGTCCGCACGGGGCAAGCCCGCACCACGACGTCTCCGACCGGGTGGTACAGCCCGGGGACGTGGTGGTGGTCGACATCGGCGGCCCAACCCCGGAGGGCTACTTCTCCGACTGCACCCGCACCTACAGCCTGGGCGAGCCGGCCGAGCCCGACGTCGCCACGTGCTACGCGGTGTTGCACGCCGCGCAGGACGCCGCGGTGGCAGCGGTCGCACCGGGGATGACCGCGGAGCGGATCGACACCGCCGCCCGAGGCCCGATCACCGCCGCCGGTCTCGGCGAGCAGTTCATTCACCGGACCGGGCACGGGATCGGTCTTGAGGTGCACGAGCAGCCCTACATCGTGGCCGGCAATGACCTGGTGCTCGAAGCGGGGATGGCGTTCAGCATCGAACCGGGTATCTACCTGCCGGGCCGCTGGGGCGCCCGTATCGAGGACATCGTGGTAGTCAACGACAGCGGCGCGATGCGGCTCAACCACCGCCCGCGTGAACTCGCGATATTGCCGATATGACCAGCGATCCCGCTAGCGGGCAACGGGAATTTAACGCCTACTCCTGATTGGAAACATGCATTCAACATCGACGTAACAACAGACTAGCTAGGGTCGAAAGGGTCAGCGAGGGGACATCATCTGGCCCTACCGTCATGTCCAGATTCAACCCTCACGAGCGTGGATTGCCGCCTGAGAGGGAAGACAATCATGACCATAGGCAGCCAGGCCGAGGAAGTCCGAGACTTCGCAGAGCTGGTAACACCAGAGTTCGCTCCACTCGCCGACTTCGCCGGGTTCCGGGCGTACGAGGCAGTGGCCGTCCAAGAGACAGGCAGGAACATCGCGGCGTTCATCGACCGCATCCCAGGAGCGGTATCCGCATACCTGATGGCGCGTCCGGAATCCGCACCGTTGATGGGCGGATCGGACCTACCGGTCAGCGAACCACTCATCAAGGAATGGCTGGACAGAACGATCGCCGGACCGTTCGACGGCGAACTGGCCGACTTCGTGCGGGAGGTCAGTCACCTCGGGGAAAAGGAAGTGACCTTTCCGGGAGTACGGATACCGCTTCCACCCCAACTCGTCTTGGCTCTCACTGCCTGGTTGCAGGGACAGATCCTCCACGCCATGGGTCAGACCTGCGACACCGCCACGGTCGCCGCCGCCGGAGCGGCCTGGATGAACCAGTTCATGCTGCAACTCGGGATCATCCTCGCACCCAGCCTGGCAGAACCGGACAGCCCCCTCGGTCGTCATGAATCCGCCGAGTTCCACCCCTACGCGGAGTTTGCGGGTTTCGGCGCCAAGGAGGCGTCGATCCTGCGCAAGACCGGCCCGCTCCTGGGACCAGCGGCAGGGGGCGTGGTCACCCTGGCCTACGATTACCTGCTGTCCCGCCCAGAATCAGCCGGATACTTCCAGGACGTCTCACATCTCGCGCAGCGTAAGATGACACTCAAGGCGTGGTGGACCAAGAGCACCACAAAGCCCATGGACGGCGATTTCCACACCTACATGTCCACAGTAGCCGACGCCCACGTCCAGGGCGGTGGGACACATCCACACGTGGTCATCCCAGCCGATCTGACCATCGCCCTCATGGGATGGGTCGAAATGAGAGTCATGACCGCGCTGAACACCATCGCTCCTGAACCCGACGGCGAGTATGTCTTCGGGAAGTTCCCCGAGCCGGCAGCGCTGGCGGAGATGGGTCAGGCATGGATGCGGATGCTGACCCTGCAGCTAGGCATCCTGCTCAAGCCTTACCTCGCCTGAGCGGTCAGGGGTGGTACGACCGCTTACCGGAGCCGCGCGCGCAGCCAGCCGTACCAGCCGGCGACACCGTCGCCGGCTGTGGCGGACAGCTGCAGCACCTCCACGTCCGGGTTCGCCCGTCGGGCGCCATCCAGAAAAGCGGCGACGTCGAAATCGACGTACGGCAGCAGATCGATCTTGTTGAGCAGCACCAGGTCAGCAGCGCGGAACATCTGCGGGTATTTCCGCGGCTTCTCCGCGCCCTCGGTGACGGAGGTGATGACCACCCGGGCCCGCTCCCCGAGGTCGAACAACGCCGGGCACACGAGATTGCCGACGTTCTCGATCAGCACCACTGACCCGTCCGGCGGGTCCAGCGTCCGCAGCCCACCGGCCAGCATCTGAGCGTCGAGATGGCAGCCCGACCCAGTGTTGATCTGCACCGCCGGGGCGCCGGTGGCCCGGATCCGGTCCGCGTCCAGCACCGTCTCCTGATCACCTTCGACGACCGACATCCGCAGCTCGGCGCCCAGTTCCCGGATGGTGCGCTCGAGCAGGGTGGTCTTACCCGCCCCAGGCGAGCTCATCAGGTTCACCGCGAGGATGCCGTGCTCCGCCAACCACGTGCGGTTGAGCTCGGCGAGAGCGTCATTGCGGGCCAGCACCGCCTGCTCGAGCGTGACAGTTCGGGTCTCGGGGTGACCGTGATCGTGGCCGTGCCCATGCTCGTGCCCATGCTCGTGGTCGTGATCGTGGTGTTCGAGGAGGGTGCCGCCGGAGCAGCCACACGTCGCGCACATCAGGCCAGTACCTCAACTTCCCGGATCTTCAGTTCTTCTCCCGCGAGGAGCTCCCGGTTCGCGCTGCCGCACGTGCACAGCACGAGCAGGTCAACCAGCGCGAACTCGGCACCGCAGTCCCGGCAGCGGGCCCTCCCCGTGGGCTGGACGATCTCCAAAGACGCCCCCTCAAGCGTGGTGCCCTCGGTCACAAGATCGAAGCAGAACCGGACCGAATCGGCCACCACACCAGACAGTGTGCCGATCTCCAGGCAGATCCGCCGCACGGGCACATCGCCCATCCGCTCGCATACCGCCTGGACCACGCTTTGGGTAATCGCCATTTCATGCACAAGCGGCCTCCCCGGCTCGGCACCCAGTGCATCCCCCTGCGGGGATCTTGTCAAGGGCGAGAGAATCCTCCAGTGCAGCACTGTATCCGTGTTGAGGTGCGGGTCGAAGGTGTCGTCCAAGGTGTGGGGTTCCGGCCCTACGTCCACGGTCTGGCGGGCCGTCTGGGCCTGTCCGGCCGAGTCGGCAATGACACCGGTGGGGTCTTCATGGAGATCGAGGGAACCGAGCAGGCGGTCAGCGAGTTCCTCGCGGCGCTCCCGGCGCAGGCCCCGCCGCTGGCCGTCATCGAGCAGGTGCGGACCAGTCCGCTGGCTCCCACCGGGGAGCCGGGTTTCCACATCGTGTCCAGCAATGCCGCAGGCCGGCGGGACACCTTAATCTCGGCGGACAGCGCGACCTGCGTGGACTGCCTTCGCGAGCTGGCCGATCCGACCGACCGCCGCTTCAACTACCCGTTCATCAACTGCACCAACTGCGGGCCGAGGTTCACCATCGTGCTCGACGTGCCCTATGACCGACCGTTCACCACGATGGCGCCGTTCGCGATGTGCCACGCCTGCGCCAGCGAGTACCACGATCCCGCCGACCGGCGTTTCCATGCCCAGCCGGTGTGCTGCCCGGCCTGCGGGCCCCGGCTGCGGCTGCTCGACGCCGACGGCAACGAACTGCCCGGCGAGCCGCTGGCTGCAGCTGCGGCACTGCTGACCGGTGGGGCGGTGCTGGCGGTCAAGGGGCTCGGCGGCTTCCACGTCGCGACGCTGGCCTCGGATGCGGCCGCGACCGCCCTGTTGCGCGCTCGTAAACACCGCGAGGACAAGCCGTTCGCGGTGATGGTGGCCGATCTGGACACCGCCCACGGGCTCTGCGTGATCGACCCGGTGGGGGAGCGGGTGCTGGCCGGACGGCGGCGACCGGTGGTGCTGCTGCCGCGCCTGCCGGACGCCCCCGTCGCGCCGGCCGTCGCGCCCGGCAACCGCAGCCTGGGGCTGATGCTGCCCTACACCCCACTGCATCACCTGCTGCTGCGCGACACATCCGGGCCCATCGTGCTGACCAGCGGCAACGTCTCCGACGAACCGATCGCTTACCGGGACGACGATGCGCGCCGGCGGCTGACCGGGATCGCGGACGCCTTTCTGACCCACGACCGGGCGATCCACATGCGCACCGACGACTCGGTGGTGCGGGTGTTCCGCGGCGCTGAGCTCCCGGTGCGCCGGTCCCGCGGCTACGCACCTGAACCGCTGACCCTCGCTCGGCCGGTGCTACGGCCAATTCTCGGCTGCGGCGCCGAGCTCAAAAGCACCTTCTGCCTGGCCCGCGGCCGGCACGCATTCATGTCCCACCACATCGGGGATCTGGAGAATTACGAGACCCTGCGTTCGTTCACCGAGGGCGTGGAGCATTTCCGGCGGCTCTTCGACGTGCAGCCGGAGGTGATCGCGCATGACTTGCACCCGGAGTACCTCTCCACCAAGTACGCGCACGATCTCGCCGATGCCGATCTCGCCAATGTCGATCTCGTTGGGGTGCAGCACCACCACGCGCACATCGCGTCTTGCCTCGCCGACAACGGTGACGCCGGCCCGGTGCTTGGAGTGGCCTTCGACGGGCTGGGCTACGGCAGCGACGGCACCTTGTGGGGTGGTGAGTTCCTGCTGGCCGATCTGGTCGGGTTCCAGCGGCTGGCGCACCTGGTTCCGGTCCCGATGCCGGGCGGCACCGCGGCCATCCGGCAACCCTGGCGGATGGCCGCCGCCTACCTGGGAACGGAGGCCCCGCAGGAGTTGGCGGAGCGCAATGCTGAGCACTGGGACTCGGTGCTGGCGATGGCCTCCCGGCAGGTGAACGCCCCGCTGACCTCAAGCGCCGGGCGACTGTTCGACGCTGTCGCGGCGATCCTCGGGATCCGTGACTCGATCAACTACGAGGGCCAGGCCGCGGTGGAACTCGAGCAGCGGACCGACCTTGCCGAGCAGGGAAGCTACCCGGCCGCGGTGACCGAGGGGCCCGCACTGCAACTACACGGCGCGGATCTGGTGCGCGCCGTGGCAGCTGACTTACAAGCGGGAGTGGCTCCGGAGGTGATCGCCACCCGGTTCCACCACGGCGTCGCCGATGCGATCGTCCGGGTCTGCCTGATGCTGCGGGACTCCACCGGGGTGAGCGTCGCCGCCTTGTCCGGCGGGGTGTTCCAGAACGTGCTGCTGCTCGAGCGCACCGTGGCGGGTCTGGAGCAATCCGGTTTCCGGGTGCTCACCCACTCCCGGGTGCCGCCCAACGACGGTGGCATCAGTCTCGGTCAAGTCGTCGTCGCCGCCGCGTCCCTGCGTCCTTTGGTCGCCCGTGGCGCGGCCAGGCAGTGAACAAAGCAAGCCCTCCACGTCGCCCGCTCCACCCGGACAACGACTCGCCGTTCATGGCCTCCAGTCAGATCACCCAATACTGGTCGCGCGGCTGGGCAGTTGGTCACGACCTCGGCATTGCCATAGCGTGGCGTTGTGCGGATCTTGCTGCTGTCCACCGCTGATACCGACCTGCTCGCCGCCCGGGCCTGCCCCGCCGATTACCGGCTCGCCAACCCAGCCAGGACCGAGCCCAGCGAGTTGCCCGCGCTGTTCGACGGGGTGGACATCGTGGTGCTCCGGTTGCTCGGCGGGCGGCGGGCGTGGGAGCCCGGGCTTGAGGTGCTGCTGCGTTCGGGCCTGCCGGCAGTGTGCCTGGGTGGTGAGGCGGTCCCGGACGCGGAGCTGATGGCGAGCTCCACGGTCCCGGCGGGGGTAGCGGCGGAGGCACTGCGTTACCTGGTCGCCGGCGGACCCGCGAACCTGGCCCAGCTGGCCCGGTTCCTGTCCGACACGCTGCTGCTCACCGGGGAGGGCTTCGAGCCGCCGGCCGCCACCCCGGAATATGGTGTGCACGACGCGCGCGAGCCGGATCTGGGACGCCCCACCGTCGGCATCGTGTTCTACCGAGCGCACGCCCTGGCCGGGAACACCGGTTTCGTCGACGTCCTGGCCGACGCGCTCCGCGCGGCCGGAGCGAATGCGCTGCCGGTGTTCTGCGGCTCGCTGCGCGGGCTGGGCGAGGCGCAGGCGCGGGAGCTCCGGGCGCTGCTGGGTCGTTGCGACGCGGTGGTGACCACGGTGCTCGCTGCGGGCGGCAGCGCCGGGGCCGAGGAGGAGTCCTGGGACGCGGGAGCACTGGCCGCGCTGGACGTCCCGGTGCTCCAGGGCCTGTGTCTGACCTCCTCCCGGGCGAGCTGGCAGGCCAGCGACGCGGCACTGTCGCCAATGGACGCCGCCATGCAGGTCGCGATCCCGGAGTTCGACGGGCGATTGGTGTCGGTGCCGTTCTCCTTCAAGGAGCCCGGTCCGGACGGGATCCCGGTCTATGTGGCCGACCCCGAGCGGGCCGCCCGGGTGGCTGGAACCGCCGTGGCGCTGGCCCGGCTGCGACAGGTGCCCGCGCACGATAAGCGGATCGCGATCGTGCTCTCGGCCTACCCGACCAAACACTCCCGGATCGGCAACGCCGTCGGGCTGGACACCCCGGCGTCGGCCGTGGTGCTGCTGCGCGCGCTCGCCCAAGTCGGCTACACCCTGGGGGATCTGGACGTCGAGGCGCTGGAGGGCGATGCGCTGATCCACCGGCTCATCGCCGCCGGCGGGCACGACAGGGAGTGGCTCACCGAGGAGCAGATGGCGGCCGCGGCCATCCGGGTGCCCACCGTGCGGTATGCCCAATGGTTCGCTGACCTGCCCGCGCCGCTGCGCGAGTCCGTCGTCGCGGCCTGGGGTGAACCGCCCGGGCAGCTGTACGTTGCTGCGGAAGCGATCTACGTCGGTTCGCTGCGGTTCGGCAATGTGGTGCTGCTCATCCAGCCACCACGGGGATTCGGCGAGAACCCGGTGGCGATCTACCACGACCCCGAACTGCCCCCGTCGCACCAGTATCTGGCCGCTTACCGGTGGCTGGAGCATTCGTTCGGCGCGCAGGCCGTGATACACCTGGGCAAGCACGGCAACCTGGAGTGGTTGCCCGGCAAGGGGCTGGGCCTGGCCGCGCGGGATGCCCCGGACGCGGTGCTCGGGAACCTGCCGCTGGTGTACCCGTTCATCGTCAACGACCCTGGTGAGGGCACCCAGGCCAAGCGCAGGGCACACGCCACCATCGTCGATCATCTGATCCCACCGATGGCCCGGGCCGACAGCTATGGTGATCTCGCCCGCCTCGAGCAGTTGCTCGATGAGTACGCCACCATGGCCGCGCTGGACCCGGAGAAGCTTCCCACGCTGCGCGGGCAGATCTGGACGCTGATCCAGAGCGCCCAGCTGCACCATGATCTGGGCGCGGAGGCGCCGCCGGGTGAGGCCGACTTCGATGACTTCGTGCTGCATCTCGACGGTTACCTCTGCGAGATCAAGGACGTGCAGATCCGCGACGGGCTGCACGTGCTCGGCCAGGTCCCTACTGGGGAGGAGCTGATCAATGACGTGCTCGCGGTGCTGCGGGCCCGTCAGGTGTTCGGCGCGGGTACGCCGCTGCCCGGCTTGCGCGCAGCCATCGCCGAGCGCATCGGTCTGGACGAGGGGGGTCCGCTGATCGACGTGGACCGTCTGGAGACGCTGGCTCGTACGCTGGTGCAGGGCACTCAGGCGGCTGGCTGGGACCCGGCGAAGGTGCCCGCCGTGGTCGGCGGCGTGTTCGGGGAACCGGATGCCGCGGTGGTGTCGGTACTGCGGTTCGCGTGCACGGAGCTGGTTCCACGCCTGGCCGGCACCCCGGCCGAGATCACCAATGTGCTGCGCGCTCTGGAGGGGCGATTCGTCGAGCCCGGACCCTCCGGCTCTCCCACCCGCGGGCTGGTCTCGGTGCTTCCGACGGGACGCAACTTCTACTCAGTGGATCCGAAGTCGATCCCGACGCGCAACGCGTTCGACGTGGGCACCGCGCTGGCCGACTCGTTACTCGAACGCCACCGTGCCGACACCGGTGACTGGCCTGCCTCGGTGGGGCTCACCGTCTGGGGCACCAGCGCCATGCGCACGCAGGGCGACGACATCGCCGAGGTGCTGGCGCTCCTCGGCGTCCGCCCGACCTGGGACGACGCATCCCGCCGGGTCACCGGCCTGGAGGTGGTCGGGCTCGATGAGCTCGGCCGGCCCCGCATCGACGTGGTGCTGCGCATCTCCGGCTTCTTTCGGGACGCCTTCCCGCACGTGGTCGCATTACTGGACGATGCGATCGCTGCTGTCGCGATGCTGGACGAGCCGGCGGAGCGGAACTTCGTCGCCGCGCACTACCGGGCTGACCTCGCGGCGCACGGCGACGACCGGCGGGCCCGCACCCGGATCTTCGGTTCCAAGCCCGGCGCGTACGGTGCCGGGTTGCTGCCGCTGATCGACAGCCGGGAGTGGCGCACCGACGCTGATCTTGCCGAGGTCTACGCCACCTGGGGTGGTTACGCCTACGGGCGAGGGCTCGACGGTGCCGCGGCGCGCGACGATATGGAGCACGCGTTCCGGCGCATCACAGTGGCCGCCAAGAATGTTGACACCCGCGAGCATGACATCGCCGATTCCGATGACTACTTTCAGTACCACGGCGGGATGGTCGCGATGGTGCGCTCGTTGACCGGCAGCAATCCGGCGGCCTACGTCGGTGACTCAGCGGTGCCGCACGCGGTCAAGACCCGGACGCTTGCCGAGGAGACCCGCCGGGTATTCCGCTCCCGGGTGGTCAACCCGCGGTGGATCGCCGCCATGCAGCGGCACGGCTACAAGGGTGCCTTCGAGCTAGCCGCCACCGTCGACTACCTGTTCGGCTTCGATGCCACGGCGGGAGTGGTCGAGGACTGGATGTACCACCAGCTCGCCGACTCCTACATCTTCGATTCCGGCGTGCAGCAGTTCCTGAGGAAATCCAACCCCTGGGCGCTGCGGGGGATGACTGAGCGGCTGCTCGAGGCGGCTGACCGGGGCCTGTGGGCCCATCCCGACCCGGCGGATCTCGACGCGCTGCGGGCGGTCTACCTGGACCTCGAGGGGGACCTGGAGGGCTGACCCGTGAGTGGCGATGCGAGTTCCGACTCGCATCGCCACTCACGGGTCACTGCCCGGTGGCGCTGAAGTGCATGAAATCAACCGGCCCAGGCCACCGGCCACCCCATTTCCACCCCGCCGACTCGAACGCGGTCACCGCCGGGCCGCCCTCCAGCACCATGCCGGACCGGACCCAGTCCCGGTCGAGGTAGGACGAGGCCAGCTCGGGCACCACCAGGTCGCCCTTGACGTATGGGTTGTCGAACGGGTTGAGGTCGATGGCCAACCCGTAGGCGTGGGCCGACCAGTGGGTCTGGCCACGGGTCTGGCGGCAGACGAAGGCCTCGGTGTTGTTCCCATCCCCGGTCGGTGGCAGGTTCAGCTCGGCTTCCGGCGTTATCCCCATCTCCTCGATCGGAAAGCCAGTCGCGAACAATCGCTTGAAGACACCCACCACGGCCTGCGCGACATCAGCATTCACCAGCATCTCGCCGGTATGTGCGCGGGCATCAAAGCCGCGGAACGACATGGTGAGGTAGCGCAGCTGGCTGGGGTTCACTGGACAGATTGGTTTCCAGCTGCTGCGGGCCAGCACGTGCGGGGGCACCGGGCTGATTGTCGAGGTAAACGAGGTCGAGGTGGGTGGGGGCAGCCGATCGATGGTGGCGAGCCGCCGGTTCACCAGCGCTGGAGGAGTAAACCGCACCACGCCGAACCCGTCCGGACGCCGTCGTAGCGGCATGGCTCCCAGTACCCAGGGAGACACAGGCCGGGGTACGGCGGAGGTGGTCGCCGGCTGCCTGGCGGGGGACCTGTCCGGGGCCTGCGAGGCAGCCGCAGGGGTCTGCTGGACCGCGGGAGCCTGCTGGAGGGCGGTGCCACAGCCCACCAGTAAGGCACCTGCCAGCAGCCAGATCCGGTACCCCCTCTGGATGAGCCGCCAGGGCCGATGCTGCGCCACGTCACCACGATGTCAGACCTTCTGGTAGGCAGGACTGGTGGACCACACTGTGCTACATCGAAGGCTCGCCGCCGACCTGTCGACCGCCATGATCTACGCCCTGCTGCGTCTGCGGGTCGAGGTGTTCGTCGTTGAGCAGACCTGCCCGTATCAGGAGCTGGACGGCCACGACCTGGACCGGACAACCCGGCACTACTGGCTCGCGCCTGACGGCGCGATCGAGGACCCGCAGGCCACTCTGCGGCTGTTGGAGCCTACCGACGGTCGGTTCCGGATTGGCCGGGTCTGCGCCGCCCGGCAGGCCCGGCACCAAGGTGGGGTTCGCCGACTGCTCGAGGCGGCACTGGCCGAGGTGGGCGATGCACCATGTGTGCTCGACGCGCAGCGGCATTGCGTCGAGCTTTACAGCGCCTACGGCTTCGTGGTCGACGGGGCGGAGTTCACCGAGGGCGGCGTCCCGCACGTGCCGATGCGCCGCGTCGTGCCGGCCTGGACCCGCTGACCGTGAGTGCTGCCCGCTACCCGTTCTCCGCGATTGTCGGGCACGACGATCTCCGGTTGGCGTTGCTGCTGACCGCCGTGCATCCGGGCATCGGCGGTGTGCTGGTCCGTGGGGAGAAGGGCACCGCGAAATCGACCGTGGTCCGGGCGCTTTCGGCGCTGCTCCCCGCGGTGACCGCGGTACCGGGATGCCGTTTCGGTTGTGACCCGGTGTCCGCGGATCCGGCGTGCCCGGATGGCCCGCATGCCGCGGTAGCGGGACAGCTCGTGCGCCCGGCCCGGCTGGTTGAGCTGCCGGTCGGTGCCACCGAAGACCGCCTGGTGGGCTCGTTGGATCTGCAGCGTGCGCTCACCGAAGGCGTTTCGGCTTACCAGCCAGGGCTGCTCGCCGCGGCGCACCGCGGCGTGCTGTACGTCGACGAGGTCAACCTGCTACCCGACCATCTCGTGGACGTGCTCCTCGACGCCGCCGCGATGGGTCGCGCGTACGTGGAGCGGGACGGCGTGTCGGTCTCGCATGCCGCGTCGTTCCTGCTGGTCGGCACGATGAACCCGGAGGAGGGCGAGCTACGCCCGCAGTTGCTGGATCGCTTCGGGCTCACCGTCGAGGTGGCGGCCTCCCGTGATGTCGAGACGCGGGCCGAAGTGATACGCCGCCGGCTGCGCTACGAGGCGGACCCGGCTGGCTTCGCGGCGGCCTGGCGCCCCGAGGACGCCGCACTCGCCGAACGGATCACGGTGGCCCGGACCGCGTTGCCCGCGGTGGCGCTTCCGGATGGTGAGCTGCGCCGGATCGCTGCGGTGTGTGCCGCATTCGAGGTGGATGGGATGCGCGCCGATCTGGTGCTGGCCCGCACCGCTGTGGCGCACGCGGCCTGGCGGGGAGCCGACGCGGTAGGTGAGGAGGACGTCCGGGTCGCGGCGGTGCTGGCATTGCCGCACCGCCGCCGCCGCGAGCCGTTCGACCAGCCCGGCTTGGACGGTGCGCAGCTCGAGGACGCGCTGCACAGCGCGGGCCAACCGCCGGATGATCCCCCCGACGGGCCGGGAGGGGGCCGCGCCGACGAGCCGCAAGGCGGCGTTGCCGGCGATAGTTCCGGACACGACCGTTCTGCCCACGGCGCCGCACCCGATCATCCGGTATCTGATGATCTTTGGCACGCGCCGATGGCGCCGTTCCGGGCCCGGCTGTTGGCGCTGCCCGGCGTCGGCGCCGGGGCTCCTGGCCGGCGGTCCCGGGCCAGGACCGGCGCCGGGCGCACGATCCGGGCGTCCACCACCGAGGGCAGCGGGCTGCACCTGCTGGGCACACTGGCCGCCGCCGCCCCCCACCAGCGCGATCGCGGGCGCCGTGGCCCTGGGCTGGTGGTGCACCGGGCCGATGTCCGCCGGGCGGTGCGCGAGGGGCGGGAATCCAACCTGGTGCTGTTCGCCGTCGATGCGTCCGGTTCGATGGCGGCCCGATCCCGGATGTCCGCGGTGAGCGGGGCGGTGCTGTCCCTGCTGCTGGACGCCTACCAGCGCCGCGACAAGGTAGGCCTGATCAGCTTCCGGGGCGCGCAAGCGCAGGTGGTGCTGCCGCCGACGTCGGCGGTGGATGCCGCCGCCGCCCGGTTGCGCGCATTGCGCACCGGCGGGCGCACCCCGCTGGCTGCGGGATTGCTGCGCTCGGCGCGGGTGCTGGCCGCCGAGCGGCTGCGCGATCCCACCCGGCGGGCGTTGCTCGTGGTGCTCACCGACGGCCGGGCCACCCACGGTGGGATGGACGCCGCGCTGGCCGCGGCTGGCCTGTTGCGTCGCGACGGGGTGGCGTCGATCGTGGTGGACTGCGAGTCTGGGCCGGTCCGGCTGGGTTTATCCGGCCGGCTCGCGCTCGCGATGGGTGGGGGGTGCGTGCGGCTGGAGGAGCTGTCCGCCGACGCGGTAGTCGGGGTGGTCCGCGCTGCCAGGGGAGTTGCTTAGCCAGGGGAGATTGGCCAGAGGAGATTAGTCAGGGGAGCTATCAAGGAGGTCGAGATGCCGCAAGGCGTACCGGTCCGGGTCCCCGACGACGGGTTGTCAACCCGGCAGCGGCGAAACCGGCCGCTGCTGATCGTCCACACCGGAGCGATGAAGGGCAAGTCCACGGCTGCTTTCGGTATGGCGTTGCGGGGTTGGAGTGCGGGTTGGTCGATCGGGGTGTTCCAGTTCGTCAAGTCCGCGAAGTGGAAGGTGGGGGAGGAGTCCGCGTTCCGGGCGCTGCATGAGGTGCACCAGCGGACCGGGCAGGGTGGGCCGGTCGAGTGGCACAAGATGGGCGAGGGCTGGTCCTGGGCGCGCAAGCCGGGCTGCGCCGATGACCACGCCGCCGCCGCAGCGCAGGGTTGGGCGGAGATCGCCCGCCGGTTGGCCAAGCAGGTTCACGACCTGTACGTGCTCGACGAGTTCAGCTACCCGCTGCACTGGGGCTGGGTGGACACCGATGATGTGCTGGCCACGCTGGCCGATCGGCCCGGCCAGCAACACGTCGTGATCACTGGCCGGAACGTGCCACCCGCGCTGCTCGACGCCGCTGACCTGGTGGTGGAGATGACGAAGGTCAAGCACCCGATGGACGCCGGGCAGAAAGGCCAGCGCGGAATTGAGTGGTGAGGACCCGTGAGTGGCGATGCGACCTATCACCCGCATCGCCACTCACGGGTGGTCGTGGCGGCGCCCGCCTCGGGCTCCGGCAAGACCACGGTGGCCACCGGATTGATGGCCGCGCTGCGGCGGCGAGGCACCACGGTGGCCGGGTGCAAGATCGGCCCGGACTACATCGACCCGGGCTACCACGCGCTGGCCACCGGGCGATCCGGCCGCAACCTGGATCCGGTGCTGGTTGGCGAGCAGCGCATCGCACCGCTGGCCGCGTACGGCGCGGCCGGGGCGCAGCTCGTGGTCGTGGAGGGCGTGATGGGCTTGTTCGACGGCCGCACCGGGACTGCGGGTTACGGCTCGACGGCGCACGTCGCGGCCCTTCTGGGGGCACCTGTGCTGCTGGTGGTCGACGTGCGCGGCCAGGGCCGCAGCCTCGCCGCGCTGCTGCACGGGTTCCGGTCCTTCGACGGTGGGGTCCGGATCGCTGGAGTGGTGCTCAACCAGGTCGGTTCGGCGCGTCACGAGCAGGTCTGCCGGCTGGCCTGCGCTGAGGTGGGCTTGCCGGTGCTGGGTGCGCTGCGCCGGGATGACGCGCTGGCGGTGCCCTCGCGGCATCTGGGGCTGGTCACCGCCGCTGAACACGCCACCGCGGCGGGCGTGGTGGCGCGGTGGGCCGACGCGGTGGCCGCACAGGTTGACCTGGATGCGGTAGTGGCACTGGCGACCGCCTCGCCCAGCGAACCACGGTGGGCGCCGGATACCGAAGTCACCCGGGTACCCGGAGCGCCGGTGGTCGCGGTGGCCGGTGGGCCAGCGTTCACCTTCGGCTACCCCGAGCATGCTGAGCTGCTCGCCGCGGCCGGGGCCACGGTCGCGGTCTTCGACCCGCTGTACGACGAGTCGCTGCCCCCCGGCACGGCAGGCCTGGTGCTGCCCGGCGGATTCCCGGAGTGCCATGCCGAGGCGCTGTCGGCCAACGCGGCACTGCGCGTCGAAGTCACTGCCCTGGCCCGGCGCGGGGCACCGGTGCACGCCGAATGCGGTGGGCTGTTGTACCTGTGCCGCTCGGTGGACGGCGCGCCAATGTGCGGGGTGCTCGACGCCGAGGCGACGATGACCGGGCACCTGGTGCTGGGCTACCGCGACGCGGTGGCGGTGCGCGGATCGGTGCTGCACCGCCCGGGTGAGCGGGTGAGCGGTCATGAGTTCCACCGCACCATCGTCACCCCTCGCGCGAGTGAACCCGCCTGGCTCTGGACGGGCGCGCAGCCCGAGGGATTCGTCCAGGGTGGGGTGCACGCATCGTTCCTGCACACCCACCCAGTTTCGCATCCAGCAGCGGTGGCACGCTTCGTGGCGAGCTGTGTGAAGGGCGGGTCGTGACGGGTCAGATACCGACTGGTCAGATACCGACTGGGGAGCTGGTCGGAATCGGGGTGGGTCCGGGAGATCCGGACCTGCTGACCGTTGCCGCGGTGCGCGAGTTGTCCCACGCCGGGCGGGTGTTCGTGCCGGGGATGGCCCTTGACGTGATGGGGCGGGCCGAGGCCGTCGTGCGGGCGCACCTGACCCACGACCGCCTGGAACGGCTGGTGTTCGCGCTCAACGACGACGTCGCGGGGTCACAGCGGCGGCGCCACGACTGTTGGGACGCGGCCGCCGCGCGGGTGGCGTCGCACCTACGTGCGCACGGCGGCAGCGCGGCCTTCGCCACTCTCGGTGATCCGTCGGTGTACTCCACATTCGGTTATCTCTCCACCACGGTGCGCGAGCTGTTGCCCGGCGTCCGGATCCGCACCGTGCCGGGCATCACCGCGATGCAGGCCGCCGCCAGCGCCGCCGGTCTCACCCTGGTCGAGGGTTCTGAACCGCTCACCCTGCTCCCGCTGTCCCGCGACCTCACGATCGTGGATGATGCGCTGGCCCGGGGCGGGACGGTGGTCGCCTACAAAGGCGGCCGCCGGTTGGCAGCGCTGCGTGCGCGGGTCGCGGCCGCCGGTGCGTTGGACCGCGCGTGGTGCGCCGAGCACCTCGGCACCGCTGAGGAGCGGATCACCCCGCTGGCGCACACCGATGCGGCGGCCTACCTGTTGACGGTGGTGGTCCTGGCGCCACGCCACGGCAGAGGGGCGCAGCTGTGAAGAGCGGCCCACCGCTGCGTGAGCCGGATCTGCCGCGGACCGCGACGATACGACCGCATGCGCTGCGTACCGGGTTCAGTACCGGTGCCTGCTCGGCGGCGGCGGCCAAGGCTGCGGCGGCGGCGCTGAGCGGCACCCGATTGTCCACTGTGAACATCCCGTTCCCCTCGGGGGATCGGCACACCTTCACCGTGCACTCGCTGCGTTACGAGGGAGGCAGCGCCACCGCCGTGGTGGTCAAAGACGCCGGCGACGATCCCGATGTCACGCATGGCGCGCACCTGACGGTGACTGTCGCCTGGCGTAGCGACGGCGAGGTCGTGCTCCACGGCGGCGAGGGGGTGGGAATGGTCACCCGGGCCGGGCTGGGGTTGCCGGTCGGGCAGCCCGCGATTAACCCGGTACCCCGGCAGATGATCACTGACGCGGTGCTGGAGGCATCCGGTGGGCGGGGTGTCGATGTGACGATCAGCGTGCCCGGTGGGGAGCGGATGGCGCGCAAGACCACCAACCGTCGGCTGGGTATCGAGGGCGGGATCTCCATTCTGGGCACCACCGGAATCGTCCGCCCGTTCTCGACCGCCTCCTGGCGGGCCTCGGTCGAGCAGGCGGTGGGGGTGATGGCCGCCCAGAAGGTGCCGACGCTGGTGCTGGCCACCGGTGGGCGTACCGAGCGTGCCGCGATGCGGCTGCTGCCGTACCTGCCGCCGGTGGCGTTCGTGGAGGTCGGCGACTTCACCGGGGCGGCGCTGCGCCGCGCGGTGGAGCACCGCCTGACTGGGGTGGTGTTCGTCGGCATGATCGGCAAGCTGACCAAGCTGGCTTCCGGGATCTTGATGACCCACTACACCCGGTCACAGGTGGACACCGGCTTGCTGGCGGAGATCACCGCCGCGCATGGGGGCGGCCCGGAGGACATCGCGGAGATCCGCGGCGCTCCGACCGCCCGGCGGGCCTATGAGATCTGGGAGGTCGGCGGGTTGCTGCGAGCCTGCGGGGACGATGTCTGTGCCCGGGTGGCCGACACGTTGCACCGGTTCAGCGCCGAGGTGGGGCAGGTCTTGGCGACCCGGGTGGCGATGGTCGACTTCACCGGGCAGCGGGTGGTGGCCGCGACCGAGCCGGCCTGGGTCCGATGAGCATGGGTCGGATGAGCATGGGTCGGATGAGCGTCACCGTGATCGGTCTGGACGGCGCTGCGCTGCCGCCTAGCGCGGCGCAGGCGCTGGCGGGCGCGCAGGTTGTGGTCGGCGCGCCCCACCAGCTCGCCGCCGTGCCGGTGCCCCTCGGCGCTACCGTGCTCGGGCCAGCGGAGCTGGACCGGCTGCCGGACACGTCGCCCGCCGTGGTGCTGGCCAGCGGTGACCCTGGGTTCTTCGGCATCGTGCGGGCGCTGCGCAAGCGAGGCCTGCGACCCGTGGTGCTGCCGGCGCCCTCCAGCGTGGCGCGGGCGTTCGCGTCGCTGGGCCGATCCTGGGATGACGTCGCCGTGGTCTCGGCGCACGGCAGGTCGCTGCGCTGTGCGCTCAACGTATGCCGTGCTCATCCTGCGGTCGCCGTGCTCACGGCGCCCGGCTCTGGGGCCGTCGAGATCGCTGCCGGGTTGGCTGGTTGGCACCGCGCAGTGCTGGTTGCGGAGGACCTCGGTGGTCCGGGCGAACAGGTGCGACGCTTCGATGGCGGGCAGGTCCGCGATCCGCATGTGGTGCTGTGCCTCGCCGATCGAGACGCGGTGCCCGCTCGGGGCTGGATCGCCGGCGGCGAACCGGTGCCGCCCGCGACCGGCTGGGCGCTGGACGAGGCCCAGTTCTCGCACCGCGACGGGATGATCACCAAGTCGGAGGTCCGGGCGCTGGCCTTGGCGTGGCTGGCCCCTGGGCCGGGTCGGTTGGTGTGGGATCTGGGAGCGGGTTCGGGCTCGGTCGGGGTGGAATGCGCGCGGCTCGGGGCCGCCGTGGTCGCCGTCGAGCGGGATCCCGCGCAGTGCGTCCGGTTGGTGGCCAACGCGAGCGCGCACCGGGTGGACGTCCGGGTGATCGAGGGACAGGCGCCGGCCGTGCTGAGCGGGCTGCCCGAACCCGACGCGGTGTTCGTCGGCGGGGGAGGGCCGGAGGTGGTGCGCGCCGCGGCGCAGGCCTCGCCCCGCGTCGTGGTCGCGCTGGCCGCACTAGACCGCTTCACGCCCTGCCGCGCGGCACTGCGGGAGGAGGGCCACCAGGTCGAGGGGGTCCAGCTGGCGGCGTCCCGGTTCGCGGAGTTGCCCGACGGGTCGGTGCGGCTGGCCGCGACGAACCCGGTGCTGCTGCTGTGGGGGCAGCGGCGGTGAGCGTGACCGTCGGCCTCGGGTCATCCCGCGGGGTGCGCGTGGCGGCGGTGTGGTTGACGCTTCGGTTGGCCGTGGTTGACCTCAGTGCGATCATTGCGTTCGGCACCATTGACCGCCGCCGCGACGAGCCGGGGCTGCTCGCCGTGATCGGGGAACACGGTGCGCCGCTGCGCTGCTACTCAGCGGCTGAGCTCGACGTGGTGGACGTGCCGCATCCCAGCGAAGGGGTCCGCGGCTATGTTGGCACCCGTAGCGTCGCCGAGGCCGCCGCGCTGCTTGCGGCCCGCGATCTCGGCGGTGGATCACTGATCGTGCCCAAGCTGCGCGGCGAGCACGTCACCGTCGCGGTCGCCGCACTTGCCTCCCTGCCAAGTCCGCTGCCGTGTCTTCCGCCGAGTCCGCTGTCGATCAGCTCAGCGTGCACCGCCTGCGGGGCGTGCCTGCGCACCTGCCCGGAGTATGCACTACGTCCCGCGCCGCAGCGCCCGACGGTCATTGGGGCGCGCTGCACCTCCTGCGGCGAGTGCGTGGAGATCTGCCCGACCGACGCGATCACGTTGTGGGATCAGCGCGACTCTCGGGCGTATTGATCTCCCTGCGAGGTACAGAGCCCGGTTAGGGCTGAGGTGTTAGCGCTGCCACAGCGTGTAGGTAAGCGCGACGTGCTTAGGCGTGAGTGTGAGCTGTGTTACTTGCAGCGCCGCTATCTGCGCAGGCCCGTACTCGGCGCAGAATCACCCTCCTCGGCTGAGTTGCGGAGGTGTAGGGGTGGGCGAAAGGCCAACTGTGCTTTCCCGGCGGGAGTCAAGAACTGAGCGGCACGCCTCGAACGTTTGATTCGCCCAGGTTGCGTGGTTGCGGCGACGGCACGTGACGGGTCTGTTGCGTAGGCGGGAAGTAGACGAGATTTTTCGCTGTGCTGCCTCGATCAAAGGGCGCGGGCGAATTCGGTGAAGATCGATGTGAGCCGATGTCGTGGGTCGATATCCATGCCGAGTTCGTAGTGGCCGCGGCGGAGGTTCTGGACGAACGTGTGCCCGGCGCTGATCACCCATCCCGAGCGCAGCCGTTTCAGGCCGCGCGTCGGCCGTAGCTGGGCATTCAGGCGCCCGTGATCGGCTTCGACGACGTTATTCGCATACTGGTCGGTGACGTGCTTGATATCGGGCTCTTTGGCTGAATACCTTCACGTCGCTGGCGGTCGTGCTTAAGCGTGTCGTTTTGATCTTCATGGCTGATCAACGTTTGACATGAGTGTCCAGGTCAGACATGTGACGGACTTTTGGCACCCTACAGGCTACAGCGGGTCCCCGGTGTGGCAGGGCAGCACCGGCCCCGTTTGTAGCGTATTTTTGGAAGGAAAATTCCATGCCCTGGGAGAGGCACTGTCAAAGAATCCACTTGACACAGAGAGACCCCGTTGAGGTTAGAGAGAGTCCCGTGATTCAGGTCTGGCCGTTGGTGTGGTTCTGGTGGCGTGGTTCGGCGGTCATCGTCAGGTTGGCGGGGAAGTAGGTGGCGTGGGCTGCGGGTTGCGGGGGGCGGTGAGGGATGGGCCGCAGTCGCCAGTGGCTGGTGAGGGTGGCTAGGGCGAGGGTGGTCTCCGCGGTGGCGAAGGATTCGCCGATACATTTCCGGGCGCCGGATCCGAAGGGTATGCACGTGCCACGTCTGATGTCGTTGGCTTGTGTGGGTAGCCATCGGTCGGGGTCGATGGTGTCTGGTTCGGTGAACAGTCTCGGATCGTGGTGGAGGGCGTAGGGGCTGAAGAAGACATCGGCGCCGGCTGGGAGGTGGTGGCCGCCGAGGTTGACGTCGGTGACGGTCCGCCGGGTGAGTATCCATGCGGGCGGGTAGACGCGCAGGACCTCTTGGATGACCCGGCCGAGGTAGTGCAGCCGGGGAATGTCGTCCAGCCCCGCTGTCCGGCCGTCGAGGATGTCGTTGACCTCGGCGTGGATCCGTTTCTCGATGTCGGGGCGGGCACCGAGAACATAGAAGGACCAGGAGAGCGTGCTCATGGTGGTATCGACACCCGCCGCCATGATGGTCAGGACTTCGTCATGGATCTGCTGGTCGCTCATCGACTCGCCGGTCTCCTCATCGCGGGCGAGGAACAGCATGGAGAGGAGGTCACCGCGGTCGGTGTCCTGGGCACGGTAGTCGGTGATGACCTGGTCGATGGTGTCGTGCAGGTGTCGTAACGCGGCCTGGTAGCGCCGGTTCTCGGGGGTGGGGATCCGGTGGAGCCACGTGATCGGGAGAGCTACACGTTTGAAGATTCCCTTGAGTACCGTCGGCAGGGACTCTTGGAATGTGGCCACCACGTCGAGACCGGGGGTCCTGGAGGACAGGCACTTGCTCAGGACCGCGATGGTGAGCGCGGTCATCTCATGGTTCACGTCGAGAATCTGGCCCGGGCGCCACGAGGTAGACAGTGTCGCGACGACATCGGCCATGGTCGTGGCGTATGAGGCGAGGTGAGCGTGATGGAACGCCGGTTGCATCAGGCGCCGCTGACGGCGGTGGAAGGTTCCCTGGGAAGAAAGGAGCCCATTGCCGAGAAGGGGGGCAGCTGCTTCGAAGAGCGAACCGCCCTTGGCGAATGCGTGGTACTGGGTGACCAGGACCTCTCGGACGAGCTCCGGGGTGTTGACCAGGTAGGCGGGTTTGGTGCCGAGCCGGAAGACAACGACGTCGCCGCGGTCACGCGCGGATTCCAAGAACTTCAGCGGACGCAACGCGAACATGACAGCGTGACCGAGTAGGGGAACTCCACCAGACATGGTCGGGGTTGGCATAGTCGATTCCTCAACAGTCAAGAACATAAGCGGGCGGTGGCGTCAGCCAGTGGAACCGTCGTTATTGTTTCACCCTGTCATCGCCGTGTGACCAGTCTCTGTGGCGGGCTTCGTTGAGGAGGGTGTGGACGATCTGGTGTTCGGGGACGGTTTTGATGACTTTGCCGCGGATGAAGATCTGGCCTTTGCCGTTGCCGGTGGAGACGCCGAGGTCGGCTTCGCGGGCTTCGCCGGGGCCGTTGACCACACAGCCCATGACAGCGATGCGCAGTGGGACTCCGAAGCCGTCGAATGCGGCGGTGACCTGCTCGGCGAGGGTGTAGACGTTGACTTGGGCGCGTCCGCAGGAGGGGCAGGACACGATCTCGAGTTGGCGGGGTCGCAGGCCGAGGGATTCGAGGATCTGGTGGCAGCGTCGATCATGACGAGCGGGTCGTGGTGTTTGACCGAGATCTTGATGTCGCGGAATCCGTGTTCTTCGAACAGGGAACATTCCCAGAGGGCGGATTCGACCAGTGCCTCAGGGGTGGCGTGGCCGTGCGTGGCCAGGAGCCGGGGGTCCAGGGAGCCGGCGTTGACTCCGATGCGGATGGGGATGCCGGCGTCGGTGGCGGCGCGGGCGATGTGTTTGATTTTGTCGTCGAATTTTTTGATGTTGCCGGGGTTGACGCGGACGGCGGCGCAGCCGGCGTCGATGGCGGCGAAGACGTATCGGGGTTGGAAGTGGATGTCGGCGATGACGGGGATCTGCGATTTGGTGGCGATGGCGGGTAGTGCGTCGGCGTCATCCTGGCTGGGGACCGCGACCCGCACGATGTGGCACCCCGCCGCAGTGAGCTCGGCGATCTGCTGCAGCGTGGCGTCGATGTCGGAGGTGCGGGTGGTGGTCATGGACTGGACCGAGACCGGCGCGTCGCCCTCGACGGGTACATCACCGACCATGACCTGGCGGGATACGCGCCGCTGCGGGGCCGGCAGGTTCGGCACAGCCGGCGGTGCGGGCATGCCCAGTTGCACAGTTGTCATCACATCTCCTTGAAAGTGACCTTCCCCCGGTGCGTGCTGGCGAGTCGTTTGAGAACGGCAGTGGCGATGCCGGGGCGTCCAAGCCGTGGGCGCGCAGGATCTGACCGCAGGAAGCCTGCGGCAAAAACCGCAGCGGCAGGGCATAGGTGACCGCGCAGGTGTCCGAGTTCAGGGGCGCGATCCACTGCGGGTCGATCACGGTCACCGGCACGTCGTGGGTGGCGAGCTCGTCGGCAGCGGCCAGACAGGGGGCCGCCAACGGTCCGACAGCGATCAACAAGCCCAAGGAACCGGGGACGTCACGCAGGACGTCGCAGGTTCCAATCCTGCCGACAGCAGGGATGTCCGGGCCCACGGTCGCTTTCGGGTAGCGGATCACGGTGGGCCCGTCGGTGATGTTCGCGGTCTCGCGGAGCAGTTCGCACAGCCGCGCACAGTCCCGGGGTGCGGCAAGACGCAGACCAGGCACGACCGGCAGGAGCGAGGCGTCCCACATGCCGTGGTGGCTGGGCCCGTCCGGGCGAGTGATCCCGGGCCGGTCCAGCACGAAGGTGACCGGCAGCTGGTGCAAGGCGACGTCCATGAGCAGCTGGCCGAAAGCCCGGTTCAGGAACGTGGAGTAGATCGCGACCACGGGGTGGTACCCACCGATGGCCACGCCTGCAGCACAGGTGACGGCGTACTGCTCGGCGATCCCGACATCGAACGGGAACAACGGAATGAAAAGTGGCGGTAGTGTTGAATGTGGATGCATCGATGCTGGTCAGCGCCGCGTGTCTGGGATGTGCTTGCCGGTGATGAGGTGAGAACCTCACCCTGAGCACATCCCTGTGACCAGCGGTAACACCGCTTACCGCCACTTTTCGTTCCGTTGTTGTCCGAGCCCCGGAACGCTGGCTGCATCAGGCGCCGCTGGCGCAAGTGGCACGCCCCTTCCGAGGTCACCAGGCCGTTGACCAACCACGGGCGCAGTTTCTCGAACTGGCGGCCTTTGTCGAATGCGTGTGCCTTGTCGACGAGCATCTGCCGGACTAGGCGTGGGTCAACGACCACGAACAACGTGAGGACCCCGATCCGGATGGCCACCACCCCGCCGTGGGCGCGCAGGGAGCTGATGAACCGGAGGGGGTCGCTCAGCAGCCGGGTGGCGCTGCGCAGCACGGGCAGACCCCTCACGATGGGGACAGCAGTGGCGTGGACGTTCATCTCGCCTGCCCTGCTGTGATGTTGGTGGCGCTGGTGACGGGGCCGGGCGGGCTGTCCACGTCCGTGTTGGCGGGGTGCCGGTATCGGCCGGTGCTGTGGGACCACAGCAGGTTCCCGGACATCCAGAAGCGCAGATCGTCCAGGTACCTGTGCAGTGCGGGACTGGCCCGGACGCGGACGCGCTGCTCGGACTCCAGGTAGCGTGCCACCTCCCGGTCGTGCATCTGGGCCGTCATGTCGAGGGATCGCGCCGCGTCCAGGTTCCGCTCGTGTCGTAGGACAGCGGGCAGGCTGTGCACCGCGCGGCTGCGGAGGGCCTCCTTGGGGTAGGAGAGGATGTCGTTGGCCCAGCACGCGACGTTGACCGCCATGTCGGTGAGCGCGGCGACCTCGGGGTGGTCGTAGTCGGCGGGGGGCAGCTCGTAGCCGCACGCGACGTCGGCCAGCGCCGTGCAGGTCCGCACGGCGCCGCTGTGGCGGCGCATGCGGGTGTACTCGTCCAGCCGGGGCGGGGCCCCGGCCGCGCGGTTGACCGCCTCCCAGCACTGGGCCAGGAAATACCCTCGGACGGCGCTGGCGAAGCGCGACCGCTGGTATCCCCGCGCGCACCCGGCCAGGCGGGCCGACAGGTCGCCCAGCGCCACACTGAACGGATCGCCGGCCCAGGGCTGGGCTTCGCCCTCCAGGACGCCGAGGAGGCCGACGACCCGCTGGACCATCGCGTCGGATCGGGCTCCGTGGTCGGACTCATCGCAGTAGCCGTCGTCGAAGGCGAACAGCCACATCTGCCAGTCCGCGAGCAGTTGCATGCCTTTCCGTGTGCCCAGCGGGCAGGTATAGGCGGCCAGCCAGCCCACCTGGGTGCGGTGGTACTCCCGCGCGTCGCCCAGGCAGAAGATCCCCATGCTCTCCCCCCATAAGTAGCACGCCTCGTCCACCTCGGTGGCGAACGGGCTGACCTGCGAGACGAACGGATAGCCCAAAACTGGAAGAGCCAATAACGGCATCACGACGCCCCTTCCATCTGCTCGATGAGATAGGGGTCATTCAGCAGAATCGGACCATCGGGGCCGACGGTGAGCGAGTGCTCATCACTCGCGACCGGGATGCCGGCATCTGTGGTCGTCGGCCTGGGCCGCGGGTTCATCACGGTCGCACCTCCTGGTACGTGAGTGGGCCACACCCATGATCGACGACGGCGCCCGCGCCGTCGTCATGGCTAGTGGCCAATTCGGCTACCCGCCAGCGGGAATCCGAGAACTCCGGTCAACACGAAAGCACCTTGGCCGCTGGTGGCAATGCCGCAGAAGGGTGTGCGCGGCAAGACTCTGCGGGTCTCAAGGAACCTCCGAAAAGTCGGTCCCGAACGAACCCGTGGGTTGGAGTGGACACGGTGGAACAGCAGAAGCGGCTAACTCCCTACATGGGGTGTCGTGAAGGTAGCTGTTATCAGCCGCAAACGACGGCGTTCTCCCTAGTCAGCGGAGTGTCTAGATCCGGGGCAACGCCCATCGCTGACAGATTACATAGATCAACTTTTAGGCTTTTGACCTGGGGCAATGAGCCGGACCTGCGCTTGATGACGGCTACCTTCACGACACCCCGTACACTGGTCGATGCGATCTTCATCGGCTCGGCGCGCACAGCCGGTGCTCCCGTACCGGTAGCGGCCGGGGACCGGGCACTCGTGCGGTTGCCCCTCGCTCCCACCGGGATCGGTACCGCTGCGGCTGGGGTCGGCTCATGACCGCCGTGGAAGTAACCGCTGCCCGGTCGGTGGATGAAGTGCTGGCCTGGACCCGCACCCTGGTCGATCCCGCGCTGCGGGCTGCCGTCGATGCGTTGCCTGTCTCGATGCGCCACATCACCGGCTACCACTTCGGCTGGTGGGACAGCCACGGTGTCCCGAGCGGAGGTGGGGGTGGTGGTAAAGGGGTGCGCCCGGCGCTGGTTCTGCTCGCCGCCGCGGCCATCGGCGGTCACCCGGAGGCGGCGGTATCGGCGGCGACGGCGGTGGAGTTGGTACATAACTTCTCCCTGCTGCACGACGATGTGATGGACGGCGACCGGACCCGTCGCGGGCGTCCGACCGCCTGGACCGTCTTCGGCTCCGCTGCTGCGATCCTGGCCGGAGACGCTCTGGTGACGGCGGCGTTCCGGGTGCTTACCGTCAGCGGGCACCCGGCCGCCGAACCGGGCATGGAGCTGCTGTCCGCCGCGGTGCTGGAGATGATCGGCGGCCAGCAGGCGGACATGACTTTGGAACAGCGCTCGGCGGTCACCCTGGCCGAGTGCCTGGCCATGGTCGCGGGCAAGACCGGTGCCTTGTTGGGAGCCGCCACCGCCCTGGGGGCCTGCTGCGCTGGGGGGCGCCCGAACCAGGTCGCGCACTTGCGTCGGTTCGGTGTGCATCTGGGGGTGGCGTTCCAGCACATCGATGACCTGCTGGGCATCTGGGGGGATCCGCGGGTCACCGGCAAGCCGGCCTATGCCGACCTGCAGCGGCGGAAGAAATCCCTCCCCGTGGTAGCTGCGCTGCATTCGGGTACCGCGGCCGGGGAGCGGCTGGCCGCCCTCTATCGGCGACACCAGCCGCTGTCCGCCGCCGACCTGGCGCAGGCCGCGGAGTTGGTGGAACGCGCGGGCGGGCCTGGAACCAGAACCAAGCCACCGAGCTGCTGGATGCGGCCCTGGCCGAGCTGGACGCGGCCAAGCCGGCGTCCCAGGCCGCCGTGGAACTCGCCGCGCTGGCCCGCCGGGCAGTCCACCGCGATCACTAGCCACTCCCGTCGAGGACCGTTCCCGAGAAGGAGACATCACCTATGTCCCATCCTGATCTCCCTGCTTTGATCGCCGCGAGGGCCCCCACCCGGCTGGTGCCGGGGACGGTCCTGGTCGCCGACAAACTGCACGGCCCCGACCGGGTGGTCCTCGACTGCCCTGCCGCCGCGCTGCTCACTGCGGAACTGCGCCGCCGCGGGCTGGCCACCACCCCTGGCCCGCTGCACCTGATCGACACCATCGAGGAGTCGGCGCACGCCGCAACTGGGGCGGACGTGGTCGTGCCCGCCGCTGGCGGGCGGGTTGGCTTGGGAGTGGCCACCGCAGGCGGCACCGAATGGCACACCGCGCGCGGTGTGCTGGCCGACTGGGCCTCGGTTCTCGGGGACCGCAGCGTGCTGCTCGCTGCCCCCGGGCGTTTTGTGCCGGGGTGGACCGCGCCATCGAGATCGTCGAGCGTGCGCTGGAGCAGCGGGATGGGCCGGTGTACGTGCGAAAACAAATCGTGCACAACACTGTGGGTGCCGAAAACCTCATCCGTGGGCTGTGACCTGCACCTTCTCGACCCCACCAAGGACCACAGGACAGGGCACGCCAGGATCGTCCGCCGTGCTCCTGCGACTGCCCTACCTCGCCCTCACCGGCATGGTCACGCTTCCGCGGTTACTGCCGATGAGCAACACCGACAAAGACATCGAGATCCTGGTGCTGCGCCACCAACTCGCCGTCCCGCAGCGCCGAGTTGACAAACCCCGGCTCACCCCACCAGACCGGGCGTTTCTCGCCGCCCTGCTCCACATGATCCCCCGACCAACGCTGCGACGGCTCCACCTGATCGTTTCCCCCGACACCGTCCCGCGTGGGCACCGCGACCTTCCGCGTCGCCGCCACTCCAGGGTCTCTCGCCCCACACAACCCGGCCGACGTCCCACCAACCGCAGCATTCGAGCACTCGTCCTGCGCCTGGCGCGCGACAACCCCAGCTGGGGTTACCGCGGAATCCACGGTGAACTCGCCACCCTGGGAATCACGGTCGCGCCCTCCACCGTCTGGGAGATCCTCATAAACAACAACATCCAACCCGCGCCTCACCGCGACCACCTTCCTGCGCAGCCAGGCCCACGCCCTCCTCGCCGCCGACTTCTTCGAAACCAACACCCTGACCGGAGCGCAGCTCTCCGTCCTCGTCATCATCGAGCACGCCACCCGCCGCATCCGCATCCTCGGCGCAACCGCACACCCCACCGCAGCCTGGACCACCCAGATGGAAATCTGGTCATGGACCTGCAGGAGGTCAGCGCCACCGTGAAGTACCTGATCCGGGACCGTGACAGCAGGTACACCGCCGCCTTCGATGCCGTTCTTGCCGACAGCGGCATCGCAATCACTAAGACTGGGATCCGCGTACCGCGGATGAATGCAATCATGGAACGCTGGATCCGAACCTGCCGAGCCGAACTGCTCGACCGCACCCTCATCCTGAACCAGGTCCACCAGCCGCACGCCCTGCGCGAATTCGAAGCGTTCTATAACGACCACCGGACACACCGCGCCCCGCAGGGCGCAGCTCCACTTCGCCCACTCCCCCCACCGATCACCGAATCAGGCCGACTGGATCACCTCATCATCCGACGACGTGATCGACTCGGCGGCATCCTCCACGAGTGCCACCATGCCGCCTGACCAGCACGGATGAGGTTTTTCGGCACCTACCGAGCTGCTTCTGCGTGCCATAACGGCAGCGTACAGCGCAAAAATGGACAGTTTGATGGACAAAGATCTCGATACATGATCTTGTTCCGCCCATTTGCGCTGATGAGAAGTGGTGTGCCGCCAGGGATTCGAACCCCGAACCCGCTGATTCTCGGACCACTGTTGCGGTTGTTCGTGGATAGTGCTGATTACCTGGGATTTCTGCTACTGCAAACGCTCGTTGTGCGCGGTCATTTTGGGTTATCTGGATGTGTTTTGTGATCATAAAGTGTCCGAACGATCATCAGCGCAGCATGATCACTGACAATCTCGGATGCTGGGGAGCGTGTGGCATCCCGTCAGCCTGGCGGAGCCCAATCGCGCGACAGCCCGGGGGGCAGCCCTCGACGGACCGGTGCGTGCGTCGTGCGACTCTGCCCCCGGGCTGTCGTGTGGTAGCCCAAGGAGGACGGCGGGATGCCATGCCCTGCCCACCCAGACCCGGCTGCGGCACTTCTGGTGGCTGGCTATCCCGGGGTCTGCCATCTTGGCCCCCGCGCGCTGCGCGACCTCGATGACCACATAGGCCGAATCGCCGCCCGGCAACCGCCGTTGGCCTGCGCTGGTTGGGACCTGGACTTTTCACCTCGGTACACCGGAGCCGGGCCTGACGTCGCCCCACACCGCCGCCGACCGGACAGCATGCGAAACGCGGGGTGACGATGACCAGCTCCTACCGAGCACACAGCACCACAGGTAACGCACCTGCCGGCCCCGAAGGGACCGAAACAGCATCACAGTGGCGCATCGCTGGACCCGTTGAGGCGTTGTTGCCAGCATGAGATTCCACAACGGCTGCCTGATCGTGGCCAGCGGTTTGATCGTTCTCCTTGCCGGCTGCAACAACGGCACCTCCGCGCCGGCCACCACAACGCCTGCTCCCACTTCTGCCGCGCCGGCGGTGTCGACCTCATCGGACCCAAACAGCGGCACCGACTCGTCCTCAAACAGCGGCACCGACTCGTCCGGAGCTGGCACATCCGACTCGGGTTCCTCGCCTGCCCCCGCGAACGCCCCCGCCCCCGCGAACGCCCCCGCCCCGGCGAACGCGCCCGCCCCGGCGAACGCCCCCGCCCCCGACCCCGTCGCTGGACCCCCTGGCGCGCCAGGGCACGACCGCCACGACGACCGGCGCCCACAGGACCGGCACCCAGAGGACCAGCACCCACAGGACCAGCACCCACAGGACCGGCACCCACAGGACCAGCATCCACAGGACCAGCATCCACAGCCGCTGGCACCGGCGAACCACAACAACCCCGTCCCGACCCAGCGCTGCCAGCAAAATCCCCACCTACCAGGGTGCGAGCCCATACCCGCACCTGCGTCGCATCACTAGTTGCACTCACTCACCCGTCCAACCCTGGTTGACCACCGGCATCCTTGTGCCACGCCCCACCGTGCAGCAGATCCACCGCACCCTACGTGCGGCGCTCAACGAGGCCGCGCGACGCGGACGGATCGGGCGCAATCCCATCGCGCCGGTAAAGGCACCGTCGGTCATGGAGAAGGAGATAGAACCGCTCTCCACTACCGACGCGCACGCGATCCTCACCGTGGCCGCTGATCGCCGCAACGGTGCGCGCTGGGCGATAGCGCTGTCCCTCGGGCTGCGGCAAGGCGAAGCGCTCGGACTGCAATGGCCCAACATCGAGGTCGCCTGGCAGCACGGCTGCGGTGAGGGCAACCCCTGCGGGGCCTCCAACGCAGCCGACTGCTCGGCGAAGTGGCCTAGTACTCAACGTCCCGTCCCGCACAGTCATGGACCTGATGGGCTGGTCGCAACTGAGCATGACACAGCGCTACCAACACGTACCCGACCAACTGCGCCGCGACGTCGCCGACAAGCTTGGGCGGCTGCTCTGGGCGAGTACCAATGACGACGACGGTGAAGGCGGAGCTGTGGGGTACTCGTACCCGCATAAAAAGAAATCGCGCCGGTCAGGGGACAGCGGATCACCGAAATGCCCGGCGCCCCTGGCCGGCTTATGTTCAACGCGCCACGAAAGGATGCCTTCGGCAGAAGGGACCACCACGCCTTGTAGTCTGTACTGTGCTGGCGCTCGTTGCTACTCCTCCACGCGCACCAGGTACAGCCAGCCATCCTCCTCGCCCTCGCACGCCTCGCGGGTGCTCCAGGTCGTGGGCCAGGAACAGCTTCCGTCCTCCGCTGGCCGTGTTCGCGCACCGTCGAACCCCGCGTCCCCGGCGAACTTCGCCCCGTCGAACTGGGCATTCCTGATGCGGCAGTCGCTCAGATCGAGCTGGTGGAGTTGGGCTTCGGTTAGGTCCAGGTCGATGTCAGGCCAGAAGGTGCCCCATGTGCCGGGCCTGAGATGCGCAGCCAAGATGCGCTGTGCGGTCAGTCGGACCTGCAGTTCCTGGCGCCGCTGCTCGTACGGGGTATGGGCTTCGGCGGGTGCGTCCTCGCCCGGGGGTTTGTCGTCCGGTAGGGCGTAGGGCATGCGCAGGTAGGCGCAGATCACATCGACGATGGTCTGTCGTTGGGCCGGGTTGTTCTGCGCCAACCGTTCCAGCGCGTGCAAGCCCCCGAGTCGCACCGGCGCCTGGCCGTTGCCGAGCTGGTCAACGGCGCGGGTGTACAGCTCGGTAATCCGCTGCTCCACAGCGACCTCACGTTGGTGCTCCAGGGTCAGCTCGGTGGAGCGCTGGCGGCGAGCAGCCAAAAACAGCGCAATCGCCCCCCCAGGAACCGCCGCGAGCGTGCCTGCTGTCCGCACGACATCGAGCTTGGCCCGGTCCCGGTCGGTTCCACCACCGTAGAAGTAGAGCAGCGCCGCGAAGGCCACTGCTCCTACCACGATCAGCAGGACGCTGCCGAGACCGATTGCCCGCCTCGACAGCGGGCGAACCGGCTCCAACAGTCGCTGCCGCGCGCTCCTGCTCATACCGTGTCTTTCTCTGCGCTGACCGACACGGGTTGTCACTCAGCCGTCCATGGCATCAGACAGGTCGCTGTTACTGGGGAACCCGCGTCGGAACCCTGAGACGGGGCCACCAACGACAGGTTTCCGGTGCGCTGCCGGAGGGAAGAATTGAGACCCGAAGAGGGTATGCCATGAGGTGCACCCCCTCTGACCGGTGCGCCGCCAGGGACTCGAACCCCGAACCCGCTGATTAAGAGTCGCAAGTTCACCCGATAGGAGTAGCACTACCTGGCACTTTGCTCTCTCCGCTTGCGCCGCCGAGGCACCAACCGCACCCGAAGGACTGGAGTTAATGGACAATC
>CAWGJH010000024.1:0-412595 GCA_963822695.1 uncultured Actinomycetota bacterium | reverse complement strand
CTTACAAGCGAGAGGCCGCAGGTTCGACCCCTGCTGCGCCCACCCGTCCCATTCCCCTGTAGGAGGTGTCAGCCGTGCCTGACATTGCGACCGGTGCTCTCGTCCGGTTGTACCGCATTGGGCGGCGGATGAGCACCGTCTCGCTGGCGACGCATGCGGGTATCACGGTGCGTTACCTGGAGATGATCGAGGCTGACAGCAAGACGCCGTCGGTGCCGGTGCTGCGCAAGCTGGCCAAGGTGCTTGGGGTGCGTACCTCAGCTTTGCTGGGTGAGCCGCCGAGCGAGGATCATGAGGGGCCGGTGAACCCCCGGTTGGCTGAGGTGGAACGGGCGTTGTTCACCTACCGCTCCGTGGCGCTCGCTGATCCAAGGCAGGTCCCCCCGTTGGATGAGTTGGGTGAGCGGATCAGCGCCGCTAATCAAGCGTGGTTCACGTCACCGAGTAAGTATAGCGATGTGCTGCGGGTGCTGCCGGATCTGATCGTCAACAGTGAGCGAGCTGTGTATGAATACGGGCGCTCAGTGCAAGCCTGCCGCCAAATCTCGGAGCTGTACCAACTGGCCCGGGGGGTGTTGAAGCATCTCGGACGAGTCGACCTAGGCGGTATGGTCTCCGACCGAGCCATGCGTTATGCCGAGGAGACTGAAGACCCGCTCTTAATTGCGGCCGCTACGTGGAGCCTTGGCCATGTCATGCTGTCGATTGACATGCCTGCCGGGGCCTTAGATCTTGCCATGAGAGGCAGCGAGGCGCTGGAGCCGTTACTGGCGAACGGGACGCCGGAACACTTCTCGCTCTACGGGGCACTGCTGTGTACCAGGTAGCCAGGTGCTATGAATGTCGCAATAACGATGCGGCCGTCTTTGTGCATCTGAAGATGGCCGAACGGATTTGCCCGCAGGACTTTCAGCATAAGCGGGACGTGCGCGGTATGGTGAGCACGCTCGTGAAGCGTGCCAAGCCGTCGTATGCCCCGGAGATACGGGAATTCGCCGGACGGATCGGGTTGCTGGACTGACAGCTATTTTCCCGATGTGGGGGCGCAACGTGATGTGTCCCCACATTCGTCTGTCTGGGTAGTGTGATATTCCCGAACTGACCGTTCGGGAATATCTTTTTTCTTTTCTGACTGCTTGCTCGGTGTTAGCGTCCCTGCCCAGGCCCCAGGGCCGGGAGGTACGGGTTATCCCAGCGCACGGTTGGTGCTCTTGCCGGTTTGGCTTCGCGCTTTCCCCATCCCTTCAGCGCAGGCCCACGCAACTGGCGGGCACCGATTCCCCGAACCGGGCGCTGATTCAGGATGGACCCGTCCCTGCCCTGCCCTGGGTGTCGTCCATACGAGACGAGTAGAAGCTGGAGCACCTCACCAATGCATGCTGTAGGCGACACACCGCGCTGGCTGCCCGTGATATCGGCGCGGTTTACCGGCTCCTTGGGCGTGACTCAACGTCGGATCGCACTCTAAGAGGCGTTAGTCATGCCTGACATACCTACTGAGCAGAGCCCTCTTCGTGATCACTCCGGACGTTGTTCCCATTCCCTCTCGGGTATGTCCCTGACTTCTTCCCCGGGCTGACGCCCTCGAGGTATTGCTGACTCAAACTCCTTGGTTCTGGCGGCTTCTATGGCCCGGAGAACGCCAGAGTAACCGGGCGGGAACCATGCCCCCCAGTCGTATCCGGGGGTCAGGCTCCTGACGCCCTGGCCGCGCCTGGGGTCCCACCATCCAGTGGTGCCCAGCTGCTGCTCGTCGGGCAGATCCCCCACAGCAAGGTAGACGACGTGTTCCTCGATCTCTGGGTAGTAGTGCTGCAGAAATTGGCGGGTCTGGTGGTCGTCGAGTCGTTGCACTTCTAGGTACGCATTGAGACGAGGGAGGAAGAACTGTGGCCGATAGTGTTGTGCGTTAGTCAGGCCCCATTCCGCCTCTTGGTCATAGTGCCAGGTATCGCTGAGGGCGTCGAAGAACACCGCCCACCGCGCCTCGACTATCGCTGGGAAGTTATGCCCAAGGGAGTAAAACCGTGCCCGACGGTCATCTTCGCACTAAAGCAGTCGTTCGACGGCGTGTCTACGGCTCAGTTTGAGCAGTCGGGTAACCCGTTAGGGTGGCGGTAACAGCTGGGTTGATTGCAGCTAGATTATTATATCGTTGTAATTAGTCTTGTTGATATATCAGGAGCGGTGCAGCAGCCTAGTTTCTTTGCCTGCGGTGACGTTCCGTCATATGAGAGTGTGGTTCATGTCACATGCTTACCGGCTCTGGGCGCCAGAGAGCCATGGGGTGCAGCCAGTCCATGGCCAGGACGGCGTGTCGTCCAGCGCGTCGCGGCTGCCGCTGTGGCTGTGGGTCCGGGGTCGCTGACGCGGGCAGGCGCGTCCCGAGGCAGCGCCGTCAGCGGAATACGCCGCGGACCGGCGAGCGGCTCATTCACGAGCGTGCGTTCTGGTTCGCCAATGTGCTGACAGCGCGTTGACAAGTCCCAGGTCATCTGAACTGCAACGATTGATGGCATGGACCTGAGCGGGACCGTGGCCGTGGTGACCGGTGCGAGTGGCACCCTCGGCGGGGGTATAGCTCGCACGTTCGCGGCAGCTGGTTTGGAGTACGGCCAGTATGGCATTCGGGTCGGATCACTGGTCAGGATCTCGTGGTGGACGGCGGAGTCTCGGTGCACCCGACTTGGTAGAGCTCCGTACACCACGTCAGGTCCTGGTGAGGGCACGAATCCGGGGTGCCGCGTGCGGCCAGCCCGCGATCAGTTCGGCGCGCCGACCGAGGTGGAAGGCCGACCACTCGAACGGCGGTGCCATGGTGGTGCCCGCCAGGGTCCATTCGCCCAGCGGGCTGGAGCCCTGCCACACCCCTGCAGGCACGACGATCTGCGGTCTTGCTCCCACCGTAAGGTCCGGTCCCAGGACCGGCTGCTCGATCTGACTTCCCGGGTGGAGCAGCAGCATCCGCAGTGGCGATCCGGCGTACCAGTGGTAGGTCTCCACGCCGTGGAGTGAGTGCAGTGCCGAGAAGTCCGGGGTGAGCAGCATGAAGTAGATCACTGAGCTGTGCGCGTCGACGTAGGTCTGGCGGAAAAGCCCGCCTTCTTCTGGTAACCGCTCCAGTCCGAGCAACTGCGCGATCCGCTCGCCCTCGGCACGGGTGCTCACGGTGAGTGAGCAATCCGGAGCACCGAGAGGCCGGCCACCAGGTGCACCATTTCGGCAGTCATCGCATCGCCAAGCGTATCGGGAAGCCACGCGGGGCGCCGAGTGCAATCCTCGGCATCAGCCCGCAACGCGTCTCCCAGCTCACTGGTGCGGTCCGGGGTGGCTTACCCGCGATGCCGTCACAGCGCAGTGCGACAGGGGAGGATGCAAGGCCGAGAATGTGATGTGGACATTATCTCGAAAGGATCGCCGGGTGGGCCCTCCGCCATTGTTGCCGACAGTGCATCAGCCCACCGCTGCCGAGGCGGTGCGGTTCGGGCAACGTTCTGTGACCTATCGAGAGCTGCATGGGGTGACCGCGGCGCTGGCGCGTCGGGTATCCGATGTCCGTCGGGTCGCGATCTGGGCGCAGCCGGAGCTGGAGACGTGCGTGGCACTGGTGGCGGCGCTCGGGGCTGGCGTTCCTGCGGTGCCGGTCAATCCCCGGTTGGGAACCCGCGAGCTGCAGCACGTCGTCTCCGATGCGACTCCTGATCTGGTGCTCACCGCCCCGGAAGCCATGCTGCCCGAGGCCTTGCGGGCAATATCGCGGCTCGATGTCAACCTGCAGGCGGAGGGCGGATCGATGCCGCTTGAGCCGGATCCTGAGTCGCCGGCACTGATCGTCTACACCTCGGGCACCACCGGCCCGCCCAAGGGCGTGGTGCTACCGCGCCGCGCGCTCGCCGCGGACATCGACGCGCTGGCCCTAGCCTGGCGATGGACCGCCCAGGACGTCCTGGTGCACGCGCTGCCGCTGTTCCACGTACACGGCCTGGTGCTCGGTGTACTCGGACCGCTGCGGCTCGGGGGCGCGCTGCACCATCTGGGCTCGTTCTCGGTCAACGGGGTGGCCCAGGAACTGGGTGGCTCCGCGACGATGCTGTTCGGCGTGCCGACGATGTACCACCGGCTGGCCGCGGCCGCCGAGCAGGATCCCCAGGTCGCTGCGGCGCTGGGCCGAGCGCGGCTGCTCGTCTCGGGCTCGGCCGCGCTATCCATCTCTGATCACCAGCGGATCGTGGCGACCACCGGCCAGCACGTGGTGCAGCGGTACGGGATGACCGAGTCGCTGATCACCTGCGCGGTGCGGGTCGACGGGCCGCGCAAGCCGGGCACCGTCGGACCGCCGTTGGACCCAGTGGCGCTGCGGTTGGTGGACGACCACGGTGGGATCCTCGAGGTACCCGATGCCGACACCGTCGGCGAGATCGAAGTCGCCGGCCCGACGCTGTTCCTCGGCTACCTCAACCGGCCCGACGCCACTGCCGAGACAATGCGCGATGGCTGGTTTCGCACCGGCGATCTCGCCACCCGTGGCCCGGACGGTGACCTGCGGCTGGTCGGGCGCCGCGCCACGGACCTGATCTCCAGCGGCGGATACAAGATCGGCGCAGGGGAGATCGAGAACGCTTTGCTGGAGCACCCGGGGGTCACCGAGGTAGCGGTGACCGGGGAGCCGGATCCCGACCTCGGAGAGCGGGTGGTGGCCTGGGTGGTCGCCGCCAGCGATCCGCCGCCCGCCGCACAGGAGCTCGCGGAGCACGTCGCGGGGCTACTCGCGCCGCACAAGCGACCCCGGGTCGTGCACTACCTGCCTGCGCTACCCCGCAATGAGATGGGCAAAGTCCGCAAGAGCGAGCTTCATCGGGAGTGAACGCCCCTCGGCCGGGCGGGGGAGCCCTAGTAGGGTGTCCGCTTCGGTCCGGACATCTGGGGGTCGAGGAGTGGGTGCAGCGCGGGCGGTCGGATTGCTGCTCGGGGTCGCTGCCGATGCGGCGTTCGGCGATCCGCGCCGCCACCACCCGGTGGCTGCTTTCGGGCGACTCGCCGCGACGGCCGAACGCGCCTGCTACGCCGAACACCGGCTGGCCGGGCTGCTTTACACCGGCGCCTTGGTCGGTGCTGCGGCGGCGGTCGGTGGCCTCCTGGAGCGGGCCGGGCGCGGGCGAGTTGCCGTGCAGGCGGCCGGAACCGCGCTCGCTACCTGGGTTGCACTGGGTGGGGCCTCGTTGGCTGAGGAAGGCGCCGCGATGGCCCGAGCGCTGGACGCCGGGGACCTCGACACCGCCCGGGCCCGACTACCGCACCTGTGCGGCCGCGACCCGGACAATCTCGACCTGGCCGGTATGGCGAGGGCAAGCGTGGAGTCGATCGCCGAGAACACCTCCGACGCTATCGTCGCCCCGCTGGTCTGGGGCGCGCTGGCTGGCGTCCCCGGGTTGCTGGCCTACCGCGCGGTCAACACCCTGGATGCGATGGTCGGGTACCGCTCGCCGCGATACCGGCGGTTCGGGTGGGCCGCGGCGCGGCTGGATGATCTGGCCAACCTGCTGCCTTCCCGAGCCGCCGCCGGGCTGACCACCCTGTGCGCGCCGCTGGTGGGCGGTTCGTCCCGCGGGGCGTGGCAAGCGTGGCGGCGTGACGCGGCCGCACATCCCAGCCCCAATGCCGGGCAGGTCGAGGCGGCGTTCGCGGGGGCGCTGGAGGTGCGGTTGGGCGGGCGTACGGCCTACCCGTACGGCACGGAGCAGCGTCCGGTCATGGGCTACGGGCGCACCCCCGATGCTGGTGATCTCACCCGAGGCGTCGAGCTGTCCCGGGTGATCGGGCTCGTGGCCGCGGCGCTGTGCGCGGCGCTGGCTGTGGTGACTCAGCGGCCGTACCGGTCGGCAAGCGCGGCCATCGGTGGATCGTGCGGATCCTCTGTGTCGTCCCTCTCCGGTGACCGATTGTCTTCGCGGCGCCATTCGGTCGCTTCCCGCCAGGCGAAGTAGGCCAGCCCCAGCGGGGCCATCACGCCGAAGGCGATCCACTGCAGCGCATAGGCGAAAGAGGGGCCGGGGTCCAGCTGCGGCAGCGGTAGTGCGGACAGCACCCCGGGGGAACCGTCCACCAGTTGGAGGTAACCCGGCTCGAGTCGTACCCCGGTGGCGGTGCTCACGGTGCGGGTACTCACCGCGTACACCTGCCGGTGGCCGTCTTGCTGCACGACCTCGCCGTCTTGCGGGTCCTGTTCGTCCGCTCGCAGCCGGCCGGTCACGGTCACCTCGCCACCCGGTGCTGGAGGGTATGCAGGTATCCGCACTCCCTCGGCCGGGCGCAGATAACCGCGGTCCACCAGGATGCTCGATCCGTCGGCCAGCCGGAGCGGAACCAGCACCTCATACGCTGGCTCACCCTGCACGGTGCGCAGCCGGACGACCATCTCAGCCTCGGGCAGGTAGTGCCCGGTGACCTGAGCTTGCCGCCACTCGGTGGCGTGGGTCGGCGCGGTGTGGGCGGCGAGCACGCTGCGCAGTGGCTGCGGTGGGGTAGTGAAAGAACTCTCAATGCCGGCGTTGCGGTCCGCGCGTTCCGCCGCGCGGCGGAACTGCCACGGCGCGAGCAAGGTGAACGCCGCGATGGTGAAGCAGATCACCGCCGCCGTCAGCGCCAGCCAGCCGGGGCGCAGCAGGAACCGCCACCGCATACCACCACGGTAACCGGTGCTCATCCCAACGCTGTCCGCGCGGCGGCGCCCGCGCGGGCGCCGTAGCCGCCCCCGAACAGCACCGCGTGCACCAGCAGCGGGAACAACTGGTGCAGGGGAACACGCCGTTGCCAGCCGGGCGCCAGCGGGGCGACGTCGGTGTAGCCGCCGATCACCCGTTCCAGGTGCGGATAGCCGAATAGCGCGAGCATCGCTAGGTCGGTTTCCCGGTGCCCGCCGTGCGCGGCAGGGTCGAGCAGCCACGTCCGCCCGTCAGCGCCAGCGTGCACGTTGCCCGACCACAGGTCACCATGCAGCCGGGCCGGCGGCTCAGCGGGTCCGGCCAGCTCGCCGACCCGTTCGCACGCCCGGTGCACGGCACGGGCCCCGGCAGCGTCCACCGTGCCACGGTCCACCGCGGTGCGCAGATAACGCAGCACCCGGTGCTCGGCGTACCACCGCGGCCACTGGGATGCGGTGACGTTGGCCATCGGGGCGGCACCGATCCACGCCTGCTGTGGCCCCCCTGGGGGTGGCGCGCCGAAGGCCGGGGCGCCCGCGGCGTGCAGCACGGCGAGACGGCGCCCGAGCCGCTCAGCCGCAGCACCGTCCGTTCGGCCGGCCGGTATGTGCTCGGTGACCAGCCAGTGCTCGTCATGTCCGTGCACCTGCGGCACTGGCGGACCACCGGGTACCCGCAACCAGCGCAGTCCAGCCGCCTCAGCCATCGCCTGCCCGGATTCTCCCCGTTTGGCCACTACGGTGCGTCCGTCGTCCAGCTTGACCAGCCAGATAGCACCGCGGGGTGTCGCGGCCCGCACCGGCTGGCCGGTAATCGCGGCGACGGATTCGGCGGCTCGGCTCATAGCCGGTCACGCACCCACGCCAGCAATCCGGGTACCGCCGCGCGCACCATGCCCAGCACGTCGTCGAAGCCATACTTGCCGCCGTAGTAGGGGTCGGGCACAGTGAGGTTCCGGCCAGCGGACTGGTCGAACGATCGCAGCAGCACCATCCGCTCCGGTTCGGCGACCAGCCGGCGCAGCGCCGCGAGATGCTCGTAGGCCAGTGCCACCAGCAGGTCAGCGGACAGGTGTTGCGGGCCGAGTTGGGTGGCGACATGCTGGCAGGCGTACCCAGCCCGGCGCAGCGTCTCGGCGGTTCGCGGGTCAGCGGGGCAGCCGACGTGCCAGGCATCGGTTCCCGCACTGCTCACCTGCACCCGGTGGGTCAGGCCCTCCCGGCGCAGCGCGTCGGCGAAGACGATCTCGGCCATCGGTGAGCGGGCGGATGTTCTTCGGTGCACACGAAACACACATGATAACGCCGCACCCAGCCTGAACTTCCCACATCGCCCAGTGTGGCCCGGGCGAGTCAGAGCGTGCACAAGCATCCATGAGACCGTGCAGAGGGGGGTCAGAAGGTGCACAAGCATCCATGAGACGGCTGGTACGCTTAGGGTGGCGTTGTGGAGTTGCGGATTGTTTCGCTGCTGCCGTCCGCTACTGAGATCGTCTGTGCGTTGGGGTTGGGCGACTCGCTGGTGGGCGTGACCCACGAGTGCGACTACCCGAGCGGTGTCGAGCGCAAGTCCCAGCTGACCGCCAGCCGCATCTCGCACCAGAGCATGAGCAGCGCGGAGATCGACCACGCAGTGCGCTCGCAGCTGGACGGGCACGGCTGCATCTACGATCTCGACGAGGTCCGGCTGCGAGCGCTCGCCCCCGACGTGATCTTGACCCAGGAGCTCTGTGACGTCTGCGCGGTCAGCTACCGCACGGTGCAGCGGGCCGCGCGCAGGCTGGACGCCGGCGTCACCGTCGTCTCGCTGGAGCCGACCACGATCGCCGACATCCTGGCCAACATCGGCACTGTCGGTGAGCTCACCGGCTGCGGCGCTCAGGCGGACGCCCTGGTGGGCGACCTGCGGGCCCGCCTCGACGCGCTGGCGGCGTCCCTGTCCGGAGTCACCCGCCGCCCGCGCACCCTGGTCCTCGAGTGGCTGGAGCCTCCCTTCGCGCCGGGTCACTGGGTGCCCGAACAGGTCGGCGTCGCGGGTGGCGATCCGGGGTTCGGCGCTGCCGGCGGGGTGTCCCGGACCACCACGGCCGAGGAGATCAGCGCCTACGCTCCGGAGGTGATCGT
The DNA here is from genome assembly GCA_963822695.1 of uncultured Actinomycetota bacterium. Lineage (GTDB taxonomy): Bacteria > Actinomycetota > Actinomycetes > Mycobacteriales > Pseudonocardiaceae. The sequence goes on along the minus strand of CAWGJH010000024.1, from coordinate 403,771 downwards.
GCTGGCGCCCTGCGGTTTCTACGTCGTTGACACGCTGCGTGAGCTGCCACGGGCCCGGCTGCCCGCCGGCTGGCTGGAACTGCCCGCGGTCCGGGACGGCAACGTATGGGCGCTCGACGCGACCTCGTACTTCAGCCGGCCGGGCCCGCGGGTGATCGACGGGGCTGAGATTCTCGCTCGCATCCTGCACCCCGACGTGCTTGGCCCACCCGAGGAGCGGCACGCCCTGCGCGTGCCGCCCGAGCTGATGCACGTCTGACCCGACCGGTATCCGAGCGGACAGGTGCGTCTGAGTGGGATCCGGTCGGCCCGACGGTTCGACATCGAGCGCCGAGGGGACGCTGCTGGCAGTGTGGGGAGCCACAGACATCAAGGCCGATGGCAGAGACCGTGCAGGCGATGCGAGATCATTGGTGGTGGCGGCCTGGTTGGCGGGTGGGCCGGTCGTTCTACGCCTGGCATGTCACGTTCGATGATCAACCCGCAGCGCACCGACTCGCCGCTGACTACGCCCCCATGCTTGAGGATCTGCCCACACTCGACCCCATCCCCGTGCGCTGGCTGCATCTGACCATGCAGGGCATCGGTTTCACCGACGAAGTGGACCGGGCCGACGTCAACGCGATCGTGACTGCCGCTCGGGGCCGCTGCGCCGAGCTGGCGCCGTTCACGAGCACGCTTGGCCCGGCCAGGGTGGATAGCGAAGCGCTGACGTTGCCGGTGCGGCCAGCTGAGCGGGTCGCCCGCTTGCGCGCCGCGCTCCGGGACGCGATCACGGACGTGCGGGGGGCCGGCAATGTGCCCGAGGACCCCGACGACTTCCGCCCGCATGTTTCGCTTGCGTACTCCAACGCGGCTGGCCCCGCCGCGCCGATCGCCCAGCGACTGACGGCGCGGCTGGTCACTTCGGCCGAGGTTACCGTCCGTCGCGCGACGCTGATCGACCTCAACCGGGATCACAGAGTGTACCAGTGGACCGACATCGCCAGGGCTGAACTGGGGACTCCCACAGCATGAGGCACGCCATGCAGACGCCTGGGTGTGAGACTGGGAACCTACCTCATGGAGCGCTACCCTGAGCTGGTTGTCGCCACCCGCTAGCGTGCAGGTTCAATGGACCAGTTGCTGCGGCACCACGGCGACGTTGACGCCGCACCGGGGTTGCTCGACTTCGCGGTGAACGTGCGCGGCACCGGTCCTCCGGCGTGGTTGCGCGAGCGGCTGGTCACGGCGTTGGACGGGCTTGGCCGCTATCCCTGCGCCGCGCAAGACGCCGCCGCCTGCGCCCCGGTGGCCGCTCGGCACGGCCGCGACCCTGCTGAGGTGCTCGTGCTCAGTGGGGTCGCGGAGGGTTTCGCCCTGCTGCCCGCGCTGGCGCCCCGGTCAGCGGTGGTGGTGCACCCGTCGTTCACCGAACCCGAGGTGGCGCTGCGCCGGGCCGGCATCCCCGTCACTCGAGTGTTCACTGACGCCGCGCACCGGCTGAAGCAAGCACAGATCCCCACCGAGGCCGACCTCATCGTGCTCGGCAACCCCACCAACCCGACCTCTGTGCTGCATCCGGCCGAGGTGGTGCGCGCGCTGGCCCGGCCGGGACGGGTGCTCGTGGTGGACGAGGCTTTCGCCGACGCGGTGCCCGGGGAACGGGAATCGTTGGCAGCCGACCGCGACATTTCCGGCCTGCTGGTGTTCCGCAGTCTCACCAAGACCTGGGCCCTACCGGGGCTGCGTGCCGGCTACGCGCTGGGGGCGCCCGATCTGCTTGCTCGGCTGGCCGCACGGCGCCCGCCGTGGCCGGTGAGCACGCTGGTGCTGGAGGCGGTGCGGGCATGCAGCGCCCCGACCGCGGTCGCCGAGGCCGCTGCCGTGGCTGCGCAGACCGTGCGGCACCGGGAGTGGATGGTCCGCCAGCTGGCCGATCTGCCCGGCGTCACGGTCCACCAACCGGCCGCTGCGCCTTTCTTACTGCTGCGCGTGCCAGGTGGTGAGCGGGTCCGGGTCGCGCTTGCTGACGCCGGTATCGCGGTGCGGCGCGCTGACACGTTCCCCGGCCTCACCCCCGACCACCTGCGGGTCGCGGTCCGGCCTCCTGAGATCGCCGCTGCGCTCGTGGACGGACTGCGGGCGGTGCTGGTCCCTGGGAAGGCGGCGTTATGACCGCGGACCCGCAGCGGTGGTCTCGGCGACTCTCGGCGGTACGGTCAATGTTCACGTTTCGTACCGCCGCGCCGGTCCCTGGACGATCGGGTCGGCGCAACCAGCTGGGAGGCCCTCGCGGTGAACGCCGATCCCGCCGCACAACGCCGGCTGCTGGACCTGGCCGCGGTGGACGCCGAGCTGACCCGCGCCGCGCACCGCCGCCGGTCGCTGCCCGAGCTGGCCGAGGTCGAGCAGGCCGACAAGACCCTGCTGTCCGCTCGGGACTCGCTGGTCGCCGCGGAGACGGTGGCGTCAGACCTGGATCGCGACGTCCGCAAGCTGGAAGCCGAGATTGATCAGGTGCGCGCCCGGGAGGACCGGGACCGCGGTCTGCTCGACTCCGGAGCGATCTCCTCGGGCAAGCAGTTGGACGATCTGCAACATGAGCTGGCCACCCTCAAACGTCGCCAGACCGTGCTGGAAGACGATCTGCTCGAGGTGATGGAGCGGCTCGAGGCCACCGTCGCCGACATCGAGCGGTGCCGTGCCACGCTGGCCGACATCGAGCAGCGGCGCCTCGACGCCACCCGCCGCCGGGATGAGGTGCTAGCGGAACTAGGGTCCGCCGAGGAGCACGCTCAGCAAGAGCGCCGCACTCTCATCGGCGAACTGCCCGCGGACCTGGTGGCGCTCTACGAGCGGATCCGGGCCCGCAACGGTGCTGGCGCGGCGTTGCTGCGCGAGCGCCGCTGCGGTGCCTGCCAGCTTGAGCTGGACCGCACCGCGATCGGACGGCTGCGGGAGGCGGCCCCCGACGAGGTACTGCGCTGCGAGGAATGTGGTGTCGTCCTGGTGCGTACCTCCCAGTCTGGTCTTTCGAGCCAATCTGGTCTATCAACGGAGTCTGGCCTGTGATTCGACGTGTGATCATCGAGGCGGACGGTGGCTCGCGGGGGAACCCTGGCCCGGCCGGGTACGGGGCGGTGGTGCGCGACGCCGACACCGGGGAGCTGCTCGCTGAGGCTTCTGGGGGACTGGGTACCACCACCAACAATGTCGCCGAGTACTCGGGCCTCATCGCCGGGCTCCGCGCCGCGGTCAAGGAGGGTGCACAGTCCGCCGAGGCGCGGCTGGACTCCAAGCTGGTCGTCGAGCAGATGAGCGGGCGCTGGCAGATCAAGCAACCGCACCTGCGACCGCTGGCCCGTGAGGCGGCCGAGCTGGCCCGCCAGCTCGGTGACGTCCGCTACACCTGGGTGCCGAGAGCCCGCAACGCGCACGCCGACCGGCTGGCCAATGAAGCGATGGACACCCAGGCCGGCGTCGCCCGTAAGCCGGAGACCCAGCCAGGGCATCATACGGGGCCGTTATCGTATTGGACCGGCGCCACTGGCTCCCCGACCCGGCTGCTGATGCTGCGGCACGGGCAGACGGAGCATTCCGCGCAGCGCCGCTACTCCGGGCGCGCGGACTTGCCGCTGACCGAGTTGGGGGAGCGCCAGGCTGCCGCTGCGGCCGCGCGCCTGGCCACCACCGATGGTGTCACTGCGGTAGTCAGCTCGCCGCTGCTGCGGGCGAGGCAGACCGCCCAGCCCGTGGCCGACGCGCTGGGCGTGCCGCTCAACGTCCACGATGGATTGATCGAGACCGATTTCGGGGCCTGGGAGGGACTGACCTTCGCCGAGGCCAGAGCTCGGGATCCGGAGCTGCACAGAAGGTGGCTCACCGACACCTCGGTGACCCCGCCTGGCGGCGAGAGCATGGATGCGGTGCACCGCCGGGTGCGCCGGGTGCGCGACCAGCTGATCGCCGAGCACGGCGCGGCCACCCTGGTCGTGGTCAGCCACGTGACGCCGACCAAGGCGCTGCTGCGGATGGCACTGGACGCCGGACCGTCGCTGCTGTACCGGTTGCACCTGGATGTCGCATCGCTCTCGGTGGCGGAGTTCTATCCCGATGGTCCTGCCACGGTAAGGCTGGTCAACGACACCGGTCACCTGGTGAACAGGTAGATCGACACCGCCAAGCCCACCATGACCACCGCGACTCGCAACGCTGGCGCGGGCAGCCGACCGGCGAGCTTCGCGCCGAGGAAGCCCCCGGTCAGATTGGCGGGAGCGAGCAGCGCGACGACCAGCCAGTCCACCGGTGCGCCGATGGCGAACACCACCGCGCTGACCACGCTGATGATCAGTGAGAGCACCCCCTTGACGGCATTGAGCCGGCGCAGGTCGTCATCCGCAGTGAGGGCGAGCACCGCGATCAAGATGACGCCGAGCGCCCCGCCGAAGTAGCCTCCGTAGATCGCGGCGAGGAACACTGCGGGCAGCAAGACCGCGCGGCGATCCGGAGCGTCAGGTTCAGGCTCGCCGATCCACCGGGCGAGCCACGGCTGCACCCCGAGTAGCACGCTGGCCAGCGCCACCAGCGCGGGTACCACCGCGTCGAATACCGTGGCGGGCAGCACCAGCAGCAGCAGGCTGCCCACGAGCGAGCCCGCCACCGCGACGCCGGTGCTCGACTGCACCCGGCCCTGCTGCCCACGCAGCTCCCGGCGGCTGCCCAGCGCCAGGCCCGCGCTGCCGGAGCACTGGATGACCGAATTGGTGACATTCGCCGCAAGCGGAGGGAAGCCTACCGCCACTAGTGCCGGAAACAGCAGTAGTGACCCGCCACCAGCCAGGGCATTGACCGTGCCCGCCAGGACGCCCGTGATGACCAGCAGGACAAGGTGGGTGGCGGCCACGAGGCGCCACGCTAACCCGCTGTGGGGGGACTATGCTTGTGGGGCGGACGAGCTGGCCGGGCGGTCGCGTCGGGCTCGGAGACGGGCCCGTCGAGGAAAGTCCGGACTCCTCAGGGCAGGGTGGTTGCTAACGGCAACCCGGGGTGACCCGCGGGACAGTGCCACAGAAAACAGACCGCCCCGCGTAATGCGGGGTAAGGGTGAAACGGTGGTGTAAGAGACCACCAGCGTCCTGGGTGACCGGGACGGCTCGGTAAACCCCACCTGGAGCAAGGCCACAAGGCACGCCGGCTTCGGCGCGCTGCGCAGGCGATCGAGGGTGGCCCGCCCGATGCCTGCGGGTAGGCCGCTAGAGCCTGCCGGCAACGGCAGGCCGAGATGGATGACCGCCGGCCGGGATGCCGTAAGGCGCCCGGTGCACAGGATCCGGCTTACAGGCCAGCTCGTCCGCCCCACACTCCGCCGCCTGCGCCGGGGGAGCGGGGCGCTGGCGTTGAGCAGGGCAAACTCTCTCGCTGGTTCTCGGGACTTCTCAACTCTCCCCGACGTCTGACGGCCCGGAGACGGCCCAAAGATAGCGCTGGAGTCCCAGCTTGGAAGACTGCGCCCGCTGCGCCGTCAGGGGCCTCGATCGGTGGTCAAGCCGGGTCACAGGACGCCGCTGTTGACCGTGGTTGACCAGTGTTAATGGCACGCTAATGGCACACGCGGGGTGTTGGCCCGCCGCAGGACGGGATACCCACTCCCCTGGTGACCCCCACTACCCGGCCCGGCCCTGGGGCCATCCTGGAGCGAGGCCCGCCGGAGGCGCCTGTAATTTGATTGGGAGCTTGGGAATCTGTCTACTGTGCCAGGTGATACCCGCTGGCCTGCGGGTGGTCTGCACCTGGGCGTGCCGTTGGTGACCGTTGTTGACCTCTCCTTACAGCACGCGGACAGCATGACGGTGGTTGTCCTGACCGCAGGGCGGGCTACCCGCGCCCCCTGGTGATCCACCACTCTCGTGCCCGGCCTGGGGCCATCCCGGAGTGGAGGCCCGCCGGAGGCGCGGGATTGTTGGTCTCGGAGAGGTTGTGCTCTGGGTGTGGACGCTGATCGGTTGTGCGTTGGGGTGCGGGGAGCGGCGCTGGGCTGCGGTTAGGTGCCTGCGTGGATTAACCAGTGCCGTCACCTCGGTCTGCGATAGGTCGGGAGTCATGCTGGGTGGGTGTATCGGTTGTACGGTCCGCGTGTGCGTTGGTCGGCGACGGTGGGGGCGTGGGCGCGGCGTGAGGCTGTGTTGGTGAGTTGTCTGGCGGCTGCGGCAGTTATCGCGTTGTTGGCGGGTCCGCTGGGTGCTGGTTGGCTGCGGGTCGCTGGTGTGATCGTCGCGGCGGTAGGGGCGCTTGCGCGTGTTGTCATCGCTGTCCAGCGTGCTCGGTTGGAGGGTGAGCGGGAGAAGGCGGAGTTTGCTCGTCGTCTTCGTGTCGCGCTCGCGCCGATCGGGAGGGTTGAGCCGACGTTGATCGGTGTTGATCCGGCTGCGCAGACGATTCTTGCGGGTGGTGTGGTGCCGGAGTATGTGGGGCGCACAGCTGATGATGCGGTGCGGAAGGCGGTGGCGGCGGCGCTGGAGGGCCGGGGGTCTTGGCTTGTGGTTGTCGTGGGTGGGTCCAAGGTCGGCAAGTCGCGGACGTTGTTTGAGGCGTTGCGCCAGTGCGTGCCCGCTGGGGGGCTTGCGTTGCTGGCTCCTGTGGACGGTGATGCGCTGCGCTGGGTGCTCGAACCGGGGCAGAGTGTGGGAGGGGTGGTGGCCCCGGTGGTGTTGTGGCTGGATGATATTGAGCCGTTTCTCAATCAGGGTGTGACGCTGCAAACGTTGCGCGAGTGGCAGGCGGGCATCCCGGGCAGGATCGTCGCGGCGACCTACGGTGGTAAGGGCAGTGAGCTGATTGGGCGCTCCTCGGGTGGGGGTGGGTTGGCAACACTCGCCTTTGATGTTCTGCAGCACGCTTGTCAGGTCCCGTTGGAGAGCACGACGGCGCGTGAGATCAGGGGGCTTCGCTCCCGGCTTTCTGAGCGGGAGTTGGAGGCCGTGGAGTGTCATGGGCTGGCGGGGTATCTCGTTGCGGGGCCTGCGCTGGAGCGCAAGCTGACCACGGGGCGCCACGCACCGGGTGAGGACGCGTGTCCGGCGGGTGTCGCGCTGATGTACGCCGCGATTGATTGGGCCAGGTGTGGTCGGACGGATCTCCTCAGCGAGGCGATGCTGCGAGGCCTGTGGCCCAGCCATCTGCCAGCGGGGATCCGCGCCACGGACCACGCGCTCAAGGTGGGCCTTGATTGGGCGCTGCATCCGGTCGCCGGGACGATCGCTTTGCTGGAGCGCACGGACAGTTGCTACCAAGCCTATGACTATGTGGTCCGGCTCGCGCGCGAGAAGCCCGGGGCCGAACCACCGCGCGACCCGTCATGGGCTGTCGCCCTCGAGACCGCGACAGACGCCCAGGCTTTCGCGGTCGCGATGGCTGCCTACGAGTGTTCTCGCTTCGAGCACACCATGACCGGACTCGCCCGTGTGCGCGAGTCGTCAATCGATCAACTTGCCGCGAAGGCTGGATACAACCTCGGGGTCGTGCTCGGCGAGCTGGGCCGCTCGGTGGAGGCGATCGGCGTCTATGAGGAGGTCGTGGCGCGTTTTGCTGATGCCCCCGAGCCCGCGATCCGCGAACAGGTCGCCAAGGCTCTGGTCAACAAGGGCGTCGCGCTCGGTGAGCTTGGTCGCTCAGGGGAGGCGATCAGCGTCTATGAGCAAGTCGTGGCCCGTTTCGCCGATGCCCCCGAGCCCGCCCTCCGCGAAGCCGTCGCACGGGCGAGCAGGGCGCGCCAGGAGACTGACGAGGGAGCGGATTGACGCGGCGGCGGGATTGAAAACTCCGGCATGCGTCGCTGAAGGAACGACGGCAGCTGCCGAGGGGCATTCCTAACCCGGCGGATGTCCCGGGGAAGGATCCTCCTGCGGAGACGGCCGCGTTCTCATGTCCGCCTCGCCTGCGGTCGGCCGGGATTCGCGTTGACCACCGTGCCCGCTCGGGTCGGCCCACGCGAGCCCGGCCGCGAGGCCGCGCGCAGCACGCGGGACCGGCCCGAGCGGGGCACGCAAGTCGAACGACGAACTCAGCCACGTCCGCGCCGCCGTAGGCGGTGTCCAGATCCCATAGAGCCAAATTCGGCAACAACACTCAGTAACTGCGGTGTGCCACCGCGTGACAGGCGCTACCACCGTCGTAGTGGGCAGCTTCACCGCCGACCTTTGATCACCCGCGTTGGCGGTCGTGGAGGGCATGTGCCTGACTAGCACGGGGCCGCTTGGGGAAAGGTCTAGTGACCCCCCAGGGCGGTCTCCGAGGTGGTCCGATCAGAGCAGACAGGGTGCGGCGGTAGATGAGCGGTGGTGCGCGCCGTCCCGCCAACCTCCCGGAGGGACTACCGCGCGGTGCGCCGAACGGTCGAGCTAGGCTAGATCGACGGGATGGTGCGAGGGCAGCTCCCTGCGGATGGGAGCTAGAGTCAAGGCGTGCTGCGCTGCCCGCAGCCTGTGGCTTGATAACTGTTTTGTGCTCACGATCGCTGAAGATCTGCTGGCGGCACACTTCAAACAGAGATGTGCAAGGGTTTGGTTGGTGGGCCATGGCTTGCCCACTGTAGTGCCGAGATGATCGAGGCTAACCACGCCACCTGGCGCGTGTTCACCGAGGTCGATGTGAGATGATACCTTCATGCCTTATGCGTCAGTGAGTATTATTGCGCATCTCCCGGAAACGCTTATTTTGTGGGACATTGACCACACCCTCATTGAGAACGGTGGCGTGAGTAAGGCGACGTATGCTCTGGCGTTCGAGCTACTAGTAGGACGCGCTCCTTTGGCGCGTCCTGCTACCGACGGCCGCACCGATTTTGAAATAATGCATGAACTCCTGTCCGCTAACTCCATTGATACTGAGAAGTATGTAGAAATTGCACAGTTTGAGGACGTTCTTGTTGAGGCCATGGAACTAAATGCGCCACAGCTTCCGCAACGTGGTCGTATTCTGCCAGGTGTGATTGAGGTGCTGACGGCGCTGTCCGCGATGCCCAGTATTGTTCAATCCGTCCTGACCGGTAACATCGTCTCTAACGCGCGCGCGAAACTAAGTGCTTTTAACTTGGACAGGTGGGTTGATTTGGATGTTGGCGGCTACGGCTCAGACGACACAACCCGAGCCAATTTGGTCAACGCTTCCCGTCGGAAGGTTTTGAAGAAGCATGGGACAGTCTTCGACCAATCATCGACAATTATGATTGGGGATACCCCCTTGGATGTCAAGGCCGCGCGTGAAGGGGGTGCTAGAATAATAGCAGTAGCCACCGGTGTATACAGTGTTAGCCAGTTGATTGAAGCTGGCGCAGACGTGACTCTGGACAGTCTGGCTGACCTCAATCGCTTCATGACTGCCCTGGTTGATCTACGAACTGACGCAAATTTATCCTAGCTTGTTGATGTGGCCTCTTCGACATGAATGCTGTATGATTCCTCTCGCCAAATCAACTCAAAGCTTTTCATGTAGGTGTCAAACAAGTCGGCGCCGATCACCTTGCGAAGATGCAGGATTGGAGCCATGTATCCGTAGGTGCCATAAATGTGTTGATTGACGAGCATCTGATCATCGTAGCGAAATATTGAATTATATAGCGAAGTTCCGTGTAGGCGAAATTCGATACCCTCAACGTTAACTAGGGGGCGATAGTATGCGAGCGCCATTCTGATTCGACCGGGTATGGCCTCAAAGAGTCGTTCTTCTCGACCGCGGAGCCCCATGGCTGGGTGATCGGGATCACCCAGCAAGATCCGCACCTTTGTGCCCCCGGTGGCCTTCTTTTTGAGAATTTCTATCGCTTCCGGATTTTCCTCGGGAAGGAATAGGCTAGCATTCGCAAACAAGTCGATATTTTCTTGCGCGCTAACCAGAAGGTTCATCCAAAGGCTTTTCGGAGTGTCTGCCCTGTGGGGATAGAATGCTACGACCTGCTCGACTCCTTGATCAGCCGACCTGGTTGACGGGGCAGGTCGGGGTGTTTTTTGTGTCTGTGGTGCGGTCGGTTCAGGGATGAAATCGATTCCCTCATCGTGCGCGTGAAAAAGTTGATCGACCTTCCAGTCGGGAAACATTCCTTCCAGGATCCGGCAGTGGTCCGTATACGGAAGTCCAACCAAGTCACCGGAAAGCCACCGGTAGAACTGTGCCTTGCTCGGCCAACCACCCCGCAAAGTCGGATCGACGACCGCGGCAACCTTGTCATACTCACGACAAAAAGCACGGTGTGTCTGTAGGTAACGCTGCTGGAGCAGCACCTTGAGCACGATGGGCTTGGCGCTCAACCAGTTGACCTCCTTCGTCGCGAAACGAGACGAGACTACCATGCCTGGGAGACCAAGCCAGACCAGACGGGGTAGAGAAGTCCGAGAGGAGACGATCACGGGGTCGAGAAGTGACCGTGACCTGGCCGATTCTTATAGCGTCGCCCGCTGACGGGGGGCGGCAACCACACAGGCAGTCGAGTCAGGAAGGCAGGGTTCATGGCGATTCCCCGGGGCCACCGGTTCGCAATCGAGTTCGACAAGGCGTTTCCGCAGGGCTTGGTCCTGATCGGTGAGGTCGTGCCAGACAATGAGTATCAGACGCGAGAGGACAAGGCAGCTGGCCGGCCGGTACGCCAGAAGATCGACCAGGTGACAGGTCAGCGGCAGTGGAAGGCCACGGTCACCGACCCGGACGAGCCCACCGCCAAGCGGGCATCCTTCGAGATCACCTTCATCGCCGAGGTCCAACCGGTCCCCACGACCACGGAAGTCCTGCCGGGGATGCGCCCGATCACGCTGGACGGGCTCACGGCGGAGCCCCGGGTCGCCGGCAACGGCGAGTTCAAATATCAGGCCTACCTCTACCGAGCAACCGGCTTCACGGCCACGACCAGTGCGGCCGGGACCCGACCCGCACCGTCCACCCAACCCGCTGGCAGGACCGGTCACGGTGAGTCGTCCAGCAAGGCCGCGTGAACCCCGCCATGAACACCGGCGAGCCCGCACGCGGTGGGGGCGCGGGCCGGAAAGGTCCTCTGAGTGCCCAGCCGGTCTCCGGTCCCCCTCGCAACGAGGTGCACCCCCGGTCGGGCGTTGAAGACGGTGTGGTGGCGTCAGCGGACTCCGTCCGCACCTGGGAAGGGGTCTACCGACATTACGGCCGCGCCTGGGAATGGACCGCCCGTTCCCCCAAGGGCGATCCGGCGGCGGCGCGGGAGATGGCCTCGGCGTCCTGGGCGGTGGCGGCGGCGTGGCGGCAGATCGCGGCCACCACCACCTTGCCGTGGTGGGTATTGGCGGCTATCGAGTCCGCTGCGGGTGCGTTCGAGGCGCAAGCCCGTAGCTGGGAAGCACGCGACACCAGCGAGAGCGGGCTATGACCGTGCAGAAGACCACCGAACCGAGGAGGATCCGCTGCGGACGGTAGTGGAAACCGAAGGCGTGTTCTGCCCATCAAGAAAGGGAGTCGTGATGAACTGGAACAGTTACTATACCAACGGTCCGGATAAGCGTCGTCGTAAGGCGATACCAGGGACGTGTGCGATGCACCGTGGTCCGATCGGTTTCGCCAACCTTCTGGTGAGCATGCAGGGCGGGTCGCTCGTGTTCGATCCCCATGTCACCGGTGCCTGCGTGATCGCCCTCGACGAAGACGGAGCTAAAACACTGCGCAACACCTTAACCGAATGGCTGGGGTGAACTGGGACGGGTAGCGGCCGCGACAGTGAATCGTGCGCTGTCCAACACGCGAGACGGTCGAGACAATGAGGGGAGGTGAGGGGTGATGGGGTTACGCAGCTGGTGGACTGAGTGGGTCGAGCGGCGTAGGGTCCGCAGGAATCGGCGGGTGCGGGGAACGTGGCGGGCCTGCCGCCGGTGCGGAAGCTACTCCTACCAAACGGGTAAGAGCGGGCTGTGCAGTGGCTGCTTGATCCTGTAATAACAGACACCACACGAAAGCCCAGAAGGGAATTCAACGCGCCCGGGGCGGTGCGGCAATGCTGCACGCCCACATCAAATCCACCAGCGACGTACGCGCAGAAGCGGAATCTACGGCTACCAACCTCGTCCGCTTCTGCGCTGTCCACACCAGTGGTGTGCACATCCCGGACCAGCCCGGGCAGGTCGGCGGCGACCTCGGGGAGCCGGCACGTCCGCTTGTGCTGGAGGAATCGGGCCGCCTGGTCCCGCAGCATCGCCCCGGGTAGTACCAGCCCCACTGGGGTGGCCGACATCGATCGCGTCCAGCGCGAGCCCGATCGCTTTGGTGGAGCTCATTCAGGCTCGGAGAACGCTCACCACGCTCGATCCGGCTCAGAGTCGCCTTACTCATCCCAGCCAGCCCGGCATCACCCGCAGCGACTTACCCCGACCATCACGGACACGACGAAGCCGCCATCCGATCGTCCGCACGTCCTCAACGTCCACCAAAACCCTCTCCATGCCGGATGCCCCGGGGAGCGACCCCGGGGCGGAACCTCGGCAAGGAGGCAGCGAAAGGCTACTCTGTGCCTGGTGGTGAACGGTGCCTGGTGGTCGCGCGCTTCGGTGTCGCCGTCTCGGCCGGTTGGGTACTTGGTGAGCTGACCTCGGAAAACGCGCTCGCCGAGCGCAGGGAAACCGCTGCTCAGCGACCGTTTTCCACAAGATCACCGGTAGTGGGCAAATCGGACACCTCGGCTATGGATCTGTCGGACGCGGGTGATCACCTCGGTGATGTTGTCTGCGGTGCACGTCTCGAATCCGGACGGCCATGCCCGGGAGGCACGCTTGCCATCGGAGAGCGTCACTCCGTCAAGAGCATCGAGCAGCACGGCCAGCCCCGCACGCTCTGGAGTGAGGGGGGCGGGCATACGGGGCGAGCGAGCTACACAACGTCCACAGGGGGTGGCAGTAGCGTCTGCAAGGGACGGTGTAGGTGATCTCCAGCTGTTCGCGCCGCGAGCAGGTGACAGCGATGGCGCGTGGGTTGCTGCAGCGCGGCGGAACGGGCTGTTGGTGCTGTATCTCAGGTACATCGTCGATCACAGTTCACAATAGTGAAAGAGATCAAGCCCTGGTGCGTCCGACCAGAACGGACGCCACCAGGACGGGCTACACCGGCAGGCCCGCCCGGTAGGCCATCCCCCGCAACTCCCGGCCCACCGCGTCGTCACGGGATCGTGCGACGAGTTCCCCAAGGACGTCACGAACCATCGGGTTCCGGTGCACATGGTGCGGGGAGATCAGCTCGGCACGCCGCAACGCCATCACCGCATCGTTCCGGCGACCCCGCAGCCGCGCCAGTGCCCTCCCGTAGTCCACCCAGTAAACGGCCTGACGCGGCACGTTCGGATGCACCTCCGGACATAGACCCTCGGCGACCGCCACCGCACGTTCGTGATCACCGGTCTCCAGCGCCGCAGCCATCCGCCACAGGCCGACGTTCGTGGGGCCGAACCCCATCCAGTAGGCGTTGCCTTCCCCGGTGCGCCGCGCCAGCTCCGCCGCGTGCTCCAGCGGGGCCCGCACATCACCGGACCGCTGGTCTGCGGCGGCCACCAGCGACCGGGACAGCGCGAGCATGCCCGCCAGTTGGGTGGACTCCGGGCTGGTCATCGGCACCGTCACCGAGTTCAGCGTAGCCTGCGCGAGATCGAACGCCCCGGCGGTGAGCATCACATTCACGGAGGCCCACGTGGCGATGCCCAGCGCGGTTCGTTCGTCGCGGTCTCGCGCTGCCTGCCGGGCTAGCGTGGCGGCCTGGGATCGCAGGTCCAGCGGGGCGCCCATGACACGCAGCCACGCGCCTGTGCCCTGGGTGTGGAGCAACACTGCCAGGTCAAGCAGTTCGGCGACGTCATGGCCAGCGGCGATGCTGGTGTGCAGATCGCGGATCATGTCAGGCAGCGCCGCAGCGGCCTCAACCTGTCGGTCACGGCGACAGCGAGCGTCCAGCACCTCCGTCACCCTGGCTCGCAGGGTCTGCACAGGAACGATCTGACCGCCGGGCTGGTCGTGGTTGACCGCCATCAGGGCGAGGCGCACGGCCTCGACAGCGGCGTCGGTGTTCCCGTTTCCTGGCGCCGGCACCGGCAACCCGGTCAGCTCAGAGGGGGCTACCCGGAGAGCGTTCGCCAGGGCCACGATCTGCGACCGGCGGTCCAGGGCACGCTCACCGCGCTCGAACTCCGACAACTGCGACTTGCTGATCCCGGCCAGCCCGGCGACCACCCGCAACGACTTGCCCCGCGAATTACGGATCTGCCGCAGCCGACGGCCGATCGTGCGCGCGTCGTCGTCAACGTCCACGGAAACCCTCTCCTTCCCGGGATCCCCTGCCGGATGCCCCGGGAGCGACACCGGGGCGGGAACCTCGGCAAGGAGGTAGCGACAGGTTACGCGGCGTACCGCTGGCCGTGGCTCAGGGATGACCCCCGTCATAACCGGGAGGGAGGCGCGCTCGCCTGGCGGACAGCGCCACCCCGTCCAGCGCGCCGAGCAGCACGGCGAGTTTGTTGACCTGCCCGGGGCAGTGAGGCGGTGGTACGTCGCGCATGGACGTGCCTCATATCCGGTCAAGGCCCCGGTGTTCTTGCACCAGCGCGGGGCCGCCTACGGGACGCCGTCTGGTGCCGAGTCAGTAGGCCGGTGCACGAGCCTCGGAACGTCCACAGGGGACGGTAGTCACGTCCACGCCTGATTGCCTCCCACGGCTCCTCTGGCAGCATCTCGTGATCGCAGATGACTGAAAAATGGCACTGAGTTGGGGGTATCTGCATTGTACGATCAGCCGGTTCGGGCGGGGGCCGGGGTTGAACCTCGGAGTGCGGTATCTCGGGAGGGGCGCCATGCCGATCGGCCAGCCGCACCTGTCCAGCGTCTTACTCATCCGCCGCCTGCTGTGGAACCGCGCACTCGGTGGGCCGTCCCGCCCGCAGCCGGTGGTCGTGTTGCTGGGGCCGGTCGGCTCGGGCAAGAGTACGGCCCTGAAGTCGATATCCGGAGCCTGTGGTGCCGAGGTGGTCCATGCTCTGGTCGACTTCCAGCACGATGAGCCGGCCGTGGCTCCACCCACCACAGTGGAGACACTGGCGCGGGTCGCCTTCGAGCTGTCCCGCACGTGGAGGGCACGCCCAAGAGCACGGTTCACCCGGTTCACTCTTGGGCTCATCGCGGTGCAGACATCGCTGGATGGATACTCCCGTGAGCAGGCGAAAGAGGCACTGCGTGTGTCGATCAAGGCTTTCACCCACCATCCTAAAGCGGAGCGGGTCATCGCCAACCTGGACAGGTTGGTTGACTCCGCGAAGAGCGCAAGTGTCCTGACAGCCCCAGCTGCGGAAATCGTCAGGACCTTGCTTCCCCCGCTGATCCGAACCATTGCCCGTCAGCCCGTGGGCGAGGCCAAGCGGTGGCACGCCGACATTCCGGAGGCCGAGGGCGCCACACCGCTGGACGCGCTTGTCTCGCTCAGCCGCGCGGAGCCCACTGAGATTACCGATTGGCTTACCGCGGCATTTCTGGCCGACATCAGAGAAAACCACCCGCGGATGGCCGCGCCAGATCGCTTCACCCGATGTGTATGCCCCAACCCAGGTAAGGCTCAGCATTGGCACAACTGGGTACTTCTGTTGGACAACATTGACCATCCGGGCGGCGCGAAGTTCGTCACGGACCTGCTCACCGCTCGGAAACGCCGCTTACGTAACCATCCAGATGAGCACGACGCGTTCCTGATCGTCGCGACCAGCGGCCGGTGGGATAGCCACTGGGAATCTGGGTGGCGGGCCCCATGGCAACGTCCGCGGGATAACATCAGCCGAGCGCGGGCCGTACCGTTGTGCCATGAGGCGAACTACAGGCACTGGGCTGGTCAGGCATCTGAAGCGCCCCGATCCTCGTACTATCCCGTGCTGCTTGAACCGCTGACCATCGACGAGACCGCCCACATCTTGGAGATCGGCCAGCGCGCGCCGGAGTGCATCCTGGCCCAACGTGCCACCGGCGGCCTGCCCGCAGCGGTTCATCTCTTCAAGGGGCTGCTGCGTGACCGACAGTTCCGGCCCGGTGCCCGTGACGTCCTTGGGTCGGCCGACCCGGCTCGTCCCGATGCCGATCTGTGGCGTGAGCGCTTAGCCGGGTTGCGTCTTACCCGGCATCTCCCGGATATTAGTATCGACGACTTCGTCAGCGCCGCTCCCTTTGCTACCGCGCCATGGTTGTTACCCCATAACGCGACGAGCTTGATCTCTCGGCCCCACGTCGGGCGTATCCTCACCGAGTTGCGTACCGCTCTGTGGGGCATCGCGTCAAAGCATGGGGGCGGAACTCCGAATTACTCCGAGCTGCATCCGTGGCTCGCCCGAACCCTCGTGTCCGCCCTCGCTCGACGTGATGCCGTGTCACACCATTCCTCCTACGCGGACCAGTTCGAGGCGCTGCTCAACGACCCGGATACCTTGGGCGACCCCGCACGCACGGCGTATTGCCAGCTGGCCCTGGGAAGGATTGCTCAGGTGGTGGATGCTTTCGAGGGCAGCTTCGACGAAGGCCCGCATCAGGAGTGGATCGACCGGCTCGAACTGGTTGCTCGGGCACCTGACGAACTGCCGCTTGACCGCAGCTGTGGGGAACTTTACGAAGAGCTGGTCATCAAGGCGGCTCACGGCCGGTCCCCAGCTGGCAACATCATCACTCGGCTGATGACAGCCCGCTGGTTGGTGGCCAACCCGTTCGCCATACCTGATCCGGCTCTGGGCGACATCATCAGGCACGCATACGGGGAGGAACTTCCGCCGCTATCCAGGCGGCCTGATGTCGCCGCGCTGTACGAAGCCGCGCGACTCGCCAGCGACCCGCTGCTCTGACAGAGAACGGACCCGACCGTGACCCAAACCATGACCCGGTTCCGCAGCTTGCTGACCCGCCTGAGGCGTCGAGTGCGGGGCAGCGATCCCCGCCCTCTGGTGACGATCCCGATTTTCCCGCGGCGTCACTGGATCGCCAGCTCGCTCATGGTGGTCGTCCTCCTCATCGGGGTCGGATACCTCGTGTTGTTGCGCCCATGGCAGACATGCGGCCGCGGCATGATTGCGACCGGCGGGCGGTTCAACGAGTGCGTTGGGGTGACCGACGGGGCGGCTAGTTTCCCCCAGGATTTCGGACTGCACACCGTCCTGCGAAGGATCAAAGCGGAGAACGACGCCGTGGTGGGCAACGGCACCCCGTTCGTATCCATCGGCTACATAGTTCCGCTGCCCCGCGACGCCACGAGCGGGCTGCTCACCGCGCTGCGCCATGAACTGGAAGGCGCCTACCTCGCGCAGTGGCGAGCTAACCACCACGACGGGCTCGGTGACATTCCGCTGATCCGGCTACTGGTAGTCAACGTCGGTGATCAGGCCGGACAGCAGGATGCGGTCATCCCCGAGGTGATCCAACGGGTGACCGATCCAGCTGAGCACCTAGTGGCCGTAGCCGGCCTGGGCCAGAGCCTGTATGCCACTGAACAAGCTATCCGGTCACTGTCCGAGGCGGGGATTCCGATGATCGCCTCCCGGCTTACTGCAGACGATTTGAACACCACCCCCGGCCAGCCTGTCCGGGGACTGTTCCGGATTCCTGCCACCAACAGCGCGGAAACTCTCGTCGCAGCCCATGCGCTCGAAACTGCAACGACGCTGCTGGTCCAGGACATCAACCGGGGCGATGCCTATACCAACTCGCTAGCCGAGCAGTTCCGCAAAGTGTTCGCCACCCCTCCGGCGACAGGTAAGCTGCTCGAGCCCGAGCGCTACGACTCGTCGCTGCCCGCAGTGGACAACACCTTCGTGCAGATGATGCCCAGCATCTGCACCGAACAACCTGCAGCGATTTACTACGCCGGGCGGGGAGCGAACCTCCCAGGCTTCCTGGCAGCGCTCGCCGGACGACGTTGTCAGCAACTGAAGATCGATCTAGTTACCGGAGACGACGGGGTGGACTTGACCGTCGCCCTTCGCCGGCAACTCGCCACCGGTGATCAAAGCGGGATCGCCGCTAAACTGCGCGCGAACATCACCCTCCGCTACACCGGGTTGGCCCACCCTGGCGAGTGGTCGGATGAGCAGCGGTTCTTGCCTGCCGTCACCAGGATCTTCCAGCAGGACTGCACCACCTGCTTCAACCGGGTCTTCCCCGAGGAACAACTCGACGATGGCGCCGCGATCGTCGGCTACGATGCCGTGCTGGTCGCCATCCGCGCGATCCGCTCAGGGGCCAGCCAGGGCGATACCCCGGCCGATCCCGCCGCGCTTACCCCCGGTGCGGTGCTCCAGGCGATGTTCCGGATCAACCGTGTTGACCCCGTGAGTGGCGCCAGCGGACCCATCGGCTTTGATGAGCAAGGCAAACCGATCGACAAACCGGTCCCGATTCTGCAACTCAACCCCAACGGCACCGTGAACGTTACTGGGTGAACTTACCCTCGGAAAAATGATCACCGGTCGCCGTCAACCTTGACAGCTCTTCTACCATCGTAATCGTGTGACAAAATGTATCGATTGACACCTGTCTGTCCCCGAGGTTCTTGAGTGCCTCGACCGTCACTGGGTCCCGCATGGACATGCTCAGATCCTCGGCCCAATCCATTGCCGATCTGGAATCGGTCATGCTGGCCATCATCTGGGCCCGCTCATGCTCCGTCCGAGTCGCCTTCACCGACTGCTGGGCGGTTCGAATTTGGGCTGGCAGGCGGAAGTCGTCAATGATTCGGAGCTGTTCGGAATCAGTCTTGAGCCACCGGGCGAGGGCGTTCCGGATGCTCTCTCGAGCCTCGGCCAAGCTAGGAGACCGACTGTGCACACGAGGTTCCTCGGCGATCTCCACCACCCACGCTTCGCCATCTCGTTCGTAGACAGCGGTGTAGGTCTCGCTCACATCAACCAGTCCCTTCCGACACACGGCGCCGGGACCACGCTGTCGAAGGCCAAGCTGTCCAAGGCCAGTCCAGCCGGTGTCATAAAGATTACTCGGTCGCCACCGCCAACCCAAGGCACTCCAACTGGTGGAGCCGACGTGTGAGCTGTGGTGACTCCCGTTCGGCTGTCCGGGTGACCACTGGGCGTGGCGAGCCGGGTACTGTCAGCCAACCCTGGCATGGTCTACTCACTACCCGCCGGGCAGCCGCTCGGCGCTGAACCATGATCAAACCCCCAGGGGGTTGCGATGACTGCGTTGACAGTAGTCGCCCAGGGAGCCGAACTCGGCACGCATAACCTGCGCACCTGGATGTTGGACAACGTCGTGCCGCTGTTGCTGCTGGCGGTGGCGGTTCTGCTGCTGTGGCTGGGGGGCGGTAAGGGAGACAACGCCGGGGTGATGCGACGGGTCGGAGGTGTGATCATCGCGTTGGGCGTCATCGGGCTGGCGGTGTCCGGTGCAGGGGTGAACCTCGGAACGTGGATCGCCAATCTGTTCAGCGGCTGAGTGAGGAGTGACGCGACGTTGCGGATCCGCACTGATGACGATGTCTACCGCGTAGACGCGGTGTGGCTCGGCCCACCCAAGGCGACCTTCCCCTGGCGCGCACGGTACGTGGCCTGGGGAATCGGGATGGTGATGTTTCTCGTCGTTCTCGGCGTCGAGCGTCAGCTGGGCATCGGCTTCGGCTTTTTCTCGACCGGCTGGGGACTGCTCATCACCATCGTGCTCACCCGGTTTATCGGCTCCCGGATCAGCCATGAACGTCCGTTGAGTGCTGTTGCCGCGATGTGGGTCCGCGAACTCACAGCCCCCCGGAAGACGACCGCGGTTCGCGCTGGTGCCGCCAGTGCTGCGCGGATCCGGGTTGAACGCGACCGCCCTCGACCCCGCCAGCGGCCACGCCGCCGCTGGGGCCGCCGCAGGAAGGAGCGCACTGATGTTCGGGCTCCGGCGTCCGCCCCGCAGCGGTGAACGCGACCAGCATCCCGCGCGGGATCATTACAGCTCGATGGCCGCCACGCCTGCTGATCGGGGTGGCTCCAACCGGCGCAGCCACAAGCTTCCTGGCGAGGCTGCGGTTCCCAGCTACACCCCGTCCATCGCGCTGCGCTCCATCGATGGGCACCTGGTGCGTAACGGGCAGGAGGTCTACGCCTGGTACCGGCTGGCTTCGCAGCGCTGGTCATTCCGCTCGGACTCGCAACGTCAGGACCTGATCCACGCCATCGCTGGCCAGTACGCGGAGTTGCAGGGCCGGTGGATGCACCTGCGGGTCACCGCTCGTCCGTACCCGATCCGGATGTGGGCTGAGGCGCACGTGCGCAACGCGGTGGGGCGGCTGCCCGATACCCCCGATGCGCTCTCCTTCGATGACTACATGATCGGTGAGCAGCAGCAGCTGCTCGGGCACTCGATGGCCGAGAAGGAGGTCTATCTCGGCGTGCAGGTGCAGACCCGCTCCATGGTGGACCGGGTCGTGGAACGGGCCGCGCCGGTGCTGCGGCGGGTGTTCCCCACCGCCGTTGACGCCGAGTTGGTCGCGATCGACGCCGAGGTCGAGCACCTCGACGGCGTGATCGGCGTCGCCGGGCTGGAGGGCCGGCCAGTGACCGCGGGGGAGATGTCCTGGTTGATGCACCGGTCGTGCTCGCTGGGACTGCCCGCGCCGCGCAACCTGCCCGCAGCGCCCGGCGCCGCGTGGGAGCCCGAGGATCTGGCCAGTTTCACCGATGCGGCGGACTTCCACACCGAGCCCTACGCGCCCACCCTCACCGTCCGCGGTCGCACCGGCTCCAACGCCGGGATAGCCCGGCACGTCGTGGTGCTCACCGTCGGGCAGATGCACGGGTTGCGGATCCCGGAGATCGACGATCCCTGGGTGCAGCGCTCGGACCGCCTGCCGGCCGGGGTCGAATGGTCGGCACGTATCTATGTGCGCCGCCCGGAGGAGGTGGCCGGCGAGCTGCAGCGGCAGATGAACAAGGTGCGTTCCCAGGTGCGGCACTACACCGACGAGCACGACCTGGAGCCGCCGCAAAGCCTGGTCCGGCAGGCCACCCGGGTGCTGGAGATCGACGACGAGATGACCTCTGGCTTCACCGCGCTGGGCACCCGGGTGCGGTCGTGGTGGCGGGTAGCGGTCTCGGGGCCCACTGAGCGGGATGCGCTGCGGTTGGCGCAGCAGCTACTGGATCTGTACAAGCCCAAGATCGCTATTGAGCATCCGGAGGCGCAGTACGCGCTGGCCCGCGAGTTCATCCCGGGCGAGCCGCTGTCCTCAGGCGCCTACCTACGCCGCGGCTCGGTGATCTGGGCGGCTTCGGCGGTGCCCACCGCCACCGCGGAGGTAGGGGACCGGCGCGGCATCCTGCTCGGCGAGACGTGCACCGCCACTCGGCGCCCGGTCGCGTGGGACCCGTGGATGGCCCAGGAGATTCGGGACTCCTCCGGGTTGACCGCCTTGGTGGCCGGGCTCGGTGGCGGCAAGTCCTTCCTGGGCGGCGGCATCGTGTACAAGACGCTGCGTTCCGGCGCGTATTGGACCCTGCTGGACCCCTCCGGCCCGCTGGCCAAGCTGTGTGAGCTGCCCGAGCTTCGGCCCTACGCCCGGCCGATCAACCTGCTCAACGCCCAGCCCGGCATCCTCAACCCGTATCGGGTGGTCGCTGAACCCGCGCTGACGCATTTCCTTGATGAAGAGGACCCGGAGCGGGCCTGGCGGCGGGAAAAGGCGCTGGCTGCCGCCACCCGGCGCCGGCTGGTGCTCGACGTGCTCACCGGAGTGCTGCCGTTCGAGGTCGCCCGGATGGCGAAGACCCGCATCGTGCTGCTCCGTGCGGTCCGTGCGGTGGGTGGGCGGCCCGACGCGCATCCCGGGCAGGTGTTCGAGATGCTGCGCCGTGATCCTTCCGAGCACCGCGAGCACGCCGTCGTGGTCGCCGACTTCCTCGATGAGATGCGCGAGCGAATGTCGCTGCTCATTCCGGAGAAGGGTGCTGACCCCTATACCGAGGTGCGTGACGACCGGCTCACCGTGCTCACCATGTCCGGTCTGACCCTGCCCAAGGACAACATCGGCCGGGAGCACTGGACGGATGCCGAGTCGCTCGGGGTGGAGTTGCTCAACCTTGCGGCCTGGCTGACTCAGCGGTCGATCTACGAGCGTCCCCGCGACCAGCGCAAGGGGGTCTGGATCGACGAGGCGTTCTTCCTGTCCGAGGTCCCCACCGGTCGGGTCCTGATGAACCGCTTCGCGCGGGACTCCCGCAAATGGAATGTGCGGGTGCTGCTGTCATCGCAGATCCCGGCTGACTTCCTCAAGATCCAGGGCTTCGTGTCGCTGTTGGATTCGGTCTTCGTCGGGAGGCTGGACGACGGACCGGCGCAGTCCGATGCGCTGCGATTGCTCAAAGTTCCCGTTGAGGTGGGATATGAGCAGGTGGTGGCCTCGCTGGGGCGCCGCCCAGGCGGTGACCGGATGGCCACTGAACGGGACCGGGCACCTCGGCAATTCATCTTCGGCGACGGCGCGGGCGGGGTGGAGCGGGTCCGGGTGGACTTCTCCGGCGCACACCTGGAGCATCTGTGCGCCGCGCTGGACACCACTCCGGATGCCTTGCGCGGCGACCCACCGGGTGCTGAGCTGCCCGGCGGGACCGACGTCGTGCCTGGAGAGCACCACGGTTCGGATCCCCATGGTTCGGATCCCCATGGTTCGGGGCGCAACGGGATCGGTCCGGCAGTCGCGGTCAGGGCGAGAGCATGAGAATCCGGATGCTGCGCCGCAGAAGAATCGCGGCGCTGCTGATGACGGTCATCGCGGTGCTCGGCGTGCAGGCCGCGCTGTGTCCACCGGCCCTGGGTTCACCGGTCCTGGGTTCACCGGCGCCGGGTTCACCGGCGCAGGTCCCAGGAGTTGACGACTGCAAACAAGCGCCCAACCCGGAACGACCCGGGTCCGGCATGGTCGGTGCCATCGACCCCACGCCGGCGCAGGCTGGCGCGCCGAACAGTGCGTACGCCGAAGTCGGCTACGCCGGGCTGGTGTGGCACACCTACGATCTGGGCTGCGGTCCTTCGGGCCTGCGCAACCCGAACGCGGTGATTGACACCTGGACTGGCAACCTGCTGTTCGACATCGGTAAGGCGGTCGTCGGCGCGACCAACGGGCTGCACTACGCGCTCGTCGACGGGGGTCTGCTGTCCCCGTTGAATGACCTGATCGTCTCCGGCACGGTCGCGCTGTATGACAGCGTGTACGCGCCCTGGTTCGGGCTGGTCGCAGTGCTGTTGGCGATTGTGCTGTTCCGGTCGATCTGGCGCGGCGACCTCGCCGCGGTCAGCAAACGCGCGGCGTGGGCGCTGGCCGGCATCTGGCTGGCGGCCGCCACCTACCTCACCCCGCTGCTGTATACGCAGGTGCTCGATGGGGTCCTGGTCGATGGCAGCAACCAGGTGCGCACCGGCTTCCTGCAGGAGGTCGGTATCGAGCAGCGTGATGCGCTGCCGACCCTGCTGCATGACCAGATCATCTACCGCAATTGGCTGCGCGGGGAGTTCGGCTCTCCAGACGGTCCGCAGGCCACCCAACTCGGTCGTGACCTGCTCCGCGCGCAGGCCTACACCAAGCAGGAGATCGCGGCCGGCGCGGACGATCCGAAATCCGGTGTCGCGGACCGCAAGAAGCAGGAGTACAAGGCCATCGCTGAGCGGACGGGCAGTGCCTACGGCTACTTCCAGGGGGTGGACGGCAACCGGATCGGCGTCGGGTTCCTGGCCGCGCTGCAGGCAGCGATGTTCGGGCTGTTCCAGCTGCTCGCCCAGGCGGCACTGCTGCTGGCCCAGGTGCTGCTGCGGGTGGTGATCCTGCTGGGCCCGGTCATCGGCCTGATCGCAATCCTGCATCACGAGCTCCTGCGCGGGGTCGGTCGCGCTGTCGGCGCCGCGCTGCTCAACATCGTCGTGCTCTCGGCGCTGGCCGCGTTGCACACGCTGGTGATGGTGTGGGTGTTCGACCCGTCCCGCAACATCTCGGTGCTCGCGCAGATGCTGCTCGCCGGGATGATCACGCTGGTGATGTTGCTGGTAGCCCGCCCGGTTCGGCGGATGTGGCAGATGACGGAGCTCGCGGTTGGTGCGGTGGGTGGGGCGCTACCCGCCGCACCACCGGGTGTGCTGACCAGGCTGCGGCGCAAGACAGGTGCCGAAGCCACCCCCTCTGAGCGGTTCTGGGAGGAGGCCCGCGGTGCCGAGGACGATTCGGGAGCACCGACCGCGGACTCTGTACCTGGCAGTCGCGGGCGTCCGGAGGCTGGCGCACCGGTGGTAGTCGCGGCCGAGCGGTTGGACCGCCGTGGGGGTGCCCGTGGGAGTGGACAGGCGGCGATCCCGTTGCTCGGCCCTGGTGGGCCGGGCGGTTCTGGGCAGGGGGGCGGCGAGACGGCGCTGACCGGATCGAGCGAGAGCACGATACGGCCGGATCGGTTGGCTGCGTTGCCAGCTGGGTTCAGCGTCACCGCACCAGGCCGCGCCCGGACCGGCGAGGACCCGGTGTACCTGCCGTCGGCGGTCAGCGATCCGCGCGGCGCGCTGCGGCAAGCCGAGCTGGAAGAGGTGGCCGGGCGCCCGGTGTGGGTCGTATACCGCCCCTCGGCCGGCCTCGAAGTCGGCTCGGAACGCACTGATGGTGACAGCGCCCGGACCACGGACTGACCGAGGAAGATCGCCTTGCCGATCCGCACCCACCGCGGCCGCGCAGCCGTCTACCGCAGGTTTTGGGGCTGGCCGGTGCGTTCCCCCAAACACCTCGCCGCTACCGTGCTGGCGCTGGTCGTGATCACCATCGGAGCTGAGCGGGCGCTGCCCGAGGGCCGGGTGAGCGCGGTCCCCGCAGTGCCGTCACAGAGCCCGCAGGCCAGCTCGTTCGCCTCGGCGCCACGGTCGGCACTGGGCGGAGCCGGCATCGCCCAGCAGCCCCGGACGCCCACCCCCAGCATCCCGGCCCCGGCCGCCGCGCTCACCGTCGCACGCTCCTGGGTGTCTGCGTTTCTCACCGTTCCGAAGGGCATCACCCCGGCGCGGTGGGTCGAGCAGCTGCGGCCCTATACCACCGACGATTTGTTTCCCCAACTTCAGTCCATTGACCCGGCGAACGTGCCCGCCGCCCAGATCATCGGCCCGCTGCGGACAGTCAGCGTGGGAGCGAGTTCGGCTGAGGTGGACGTGCCCACCACCGCGGTCGTGGTGCGGCTGCTGCTGGTCTCCACTCCCGCCGGCTGGCGGGTGGCCAGCTACGAGCGGGCGGGTTGATCGATGCGGGGGTGGCTGGTCGGGCTTCTGGTTGTCGGCTTGCTCGGCGGTCTCATCGCGATGGTTGCGATCTCTGTCCTGCTCGGCGGCGTCGGTTCCAATGACTTTACGTTCGGCGCGCCGTGCGGCTCGGTTCTCTCGTCCACCGATCCGAGGGAATCGCCACGGGTGGCCGTCCGGGTCAGTGACCTCGATGTGGAGCAACGGGCCATCGTTGAGCAGATCATCGCGATCGGCAAGCAGCGCCGGCTGCCGCCGCGGGCGTGGCAGATCGCCATCCAGGCGGGGATGACCGAGTCCCGGCTGCACAACCTGCACTATGGTGACCGGGACTCACTGGGCATCTTCCAGATGCGCCCCTCGCAGGGGTGGGGCAGTGCCGCCCAGGTCACTGATCCCGTCTACGAGATCAACGAGTTCTACGACCGCCTGCTGATGGTGCCCGGTTGGGAAACCCAGCGGCCAGGTGATTCCGCGCAGGACATCGAGCGGTCGGCCTTCCCGAGCCGCTACCACCAGTGGGAACCGCTGGCCGTCAACGTGATCGGCGCTGTGGGCGGGGACGTCACGGAGTTCACCCGGGTATCCTGCACCGCGCCACTCCCGCCGGGCGCATCCTCCGAGGTTGCCGACCGGGCGATGCGCTATGCGCTGGGCGAAGTCGGCAAGCCCTACGTCTGGGGCGCTACCGGGCCCACTGCCTACGACTGCTCGGGGCTGATGTTGCGAGCTTACGAGTCGGCTGGGGTCACATTGCCCCGGGTGGCGCGACAGCAGTACTGGGCTGGCGCCCAGCTGCCAGTGCGCCAGGCGCAACCCGGAGACCTGCTGTTCTGGGGTTACGACACCTCGAACCCGGATAGCATCCACCATGTTGCGATGTACCTGGGTAACGGCCGCATGGTCGAGGCGGCGAATCAAACGGTACCGCTGCGGCAGCGGGCTGTGAGCTTCGACGAGCACGAATTGATGCCGCTCGCGGTCCGGCCCGGCGTGCCGGTCGCGAAGGCCTGACATCCGGAGGTGAAGGTGTACGCGTCAGACCCGATCTCGCGACCGGTGGGTCGGCCGGCTTCGGCCACCCCGCTACGGGACCATCTCGAGCTGGCCACGCTGGGGGTCGACGAGGGCTATGTCGTGTTGCCCCGGTCTCTGGCCGAGGAGATGCCCTTGCCCTGGCAGCAGCAGATGGCTTACCTCATCGATGAGCTACATCAGACCTACGGCGATCTGCCGTGGCCGGTCTACCGGGTGGTGCCTAGTCGCGTCGAACGGCTGGTCGACCTGGACGAGGGCCAGCTTGCCGAGGCCGGCTATCTGCTTGAGATCGACACCAGCGGCGAGCTGGTATATCGAGATCGCAACGACGCCGTGGTATCCGACCCGCAGTCCAGGGAAGTCTTGGTGTCCTGCCTGGACCCGATACCCCGCCGCCCGCCGGCCATCAGCCCGTGACCCATCAGCCGATGACCCATCAGCCGATGACCCATCAGCCGATGACTCAGGCTGACCTGTCGCGGCTCACCATCGGGGTGCTCGGCGGCACTGGTCCGCAGGGCCGCGGCTTGGCCTACCGCTGGGCGCTTGGCGGGCTGCCGGTGGTGATCGGCTCCCGAGACGCTGGTCGGGCCGAGCACACTGCGGCCTTGCTGCGGGAACGTGCCGGCTCGCAGCGCGTGTTCGGCACGGACAACGCCGGCTGCGCCGCCGAGTCGGATCTGGTCCTCGTGGCGGTGCCCTTCGACGGTCACGCCGCGCTGCTCACCTCGCTGCGCTCACCACTGGCCGGCACGATCGTGATCGACTGCGTGAA
This sequence comes from uncultured Actinomycetota bacterium, assembly GCA_963822695.1. GTDB lineage: Bacteria > Actinomycetota > Actinomycetes > Mycobacteriales > Pseudonocardiaceae. The sequence goes on along the minus strand of CAWGJH010000024.1, from coordinate 376,720 downwards.
CCCGCTCGGATTCGACAACCGGGGTCCATTCCTGCGGGCGGTGCCGGAGGGCAGCGCCGCCCAGCAGGCCCAGGCCCTGCTGCCCGAGTCTCGGGTGACCGCCGCGTTCCATCACGTCTCCGCGGTGCTGCTGGAGGACCCCGAGGTGAGTAGTCTGGACATCGACGTGCTGGTGCTGGGCGACGACCGGGAGGCCACTGATCTGGTATGCGCCCTAGCCGATGAGATACCTGGCATGCGTGGCATCTACGGCGGGCGGCTACGCAACGCCGGTCAGGTGGAAGCGCTGGCCGCCAATCTCATCGCGATCAACAGGCGATACCACACGCACGCCGGGATCCGGATCACCGGTGTCTGATCACCCTCGCTCAGTGGTAGGTGTGCTCAGGACCCGGATAGGCGCCCGAGCGGACCTCCTCGGCGAAGTGCCGCGCGGCCTCGCGTAGCCCGTCGCCGAGCTTGGCGTAGGTCTTGACAAACCTCGGCACCGGACCAGCGGCGGAGTGGAAGGCCGCCATGTCCTGCCACACCATGACCTGCGCGTCGCAGGCCGGTCCGGCACCGATCCCGATGGTGGGAACACTCGTCACCGCGGTGACTCGCGCGGCCAACTCGGCGGGGACGACTTCGAGCACGATGGCGAACACCCCGACGGCTTCCAGGGCTTTTGCATCCTCTAGCAGGCGCTCACCAGCCTCGCCCCGTCCCTGCACCGGATAGCCGCCCATCGCGTGCACCGACTGCGGGGTGAGCCCGAGGTGGGCCATCACCGGCACGCCCGCCTCGACCAGCGCCTCGACCTGGGGCACCACTCGGCGGCCGCCCTCCAGCTTCACCGCATGCGCGCCGGCCTCTTTGAGGAAACGGGCCGCGGTCTCCAGGGCCTGGGTCGGGGAGGACTGGTAGGAGCCGAAGGGCAGGTCGGCGACGACCAGCGCTCGGCGGGCGCCGTGGACCACGCCGCGGACCAGGGGAACCAGCTCATCGACGGTCACCGGGACCGTCGTGTCATAGCCGTAGACGACGTTTGCCGCTGAGTCGCCGATCAGCAGTACGGGAATTCCGGCAGCGTCGAGCAGCGTGGCCGTGGAATAGTCGTACGCGGTGAGCATCGCCCACTTCTCGCCACGACGTTTGGCCGCCATGAGGTCCTGAACACGGACTCGCCTGACCTTCTGGTCGGGCCTCACCGGTCCGCCGTACAGCGCGGATTGGGCAGTAGCTGCGGTCATCATCGACCGTCCTCCCTCGAGGCTGGCCGTTGCTCGCCGGTCCCCGGGTCATGCCGAATCGCTTATGTCACAAGCCTGGCACCGATTATCAGGGCCGGCACTAGCGTGCGACGAGGCTCACAGGGTTCACCGCTCAGTCGTCGGCGCGCGTTCGCGCCAGCGGTTGGTGATGGGCAGTCGCCGGTCCCGGCCGAAAGCCTTCAAGGTGATCTTCGTGCCGGGCGGATACTGCCTGCGTTTGTACTCTGCGGCGTCCACCAACTGCATGATGCGCTCGACTAGCTCCGGTGCGAAACCCGCCGCCACCAGGTCGTAGAAACCGCGGTCACCCTCCACATAGTCGTCGAGCACCTCGTCGAGCAGCAGGTAGTCAGGCAGCGAGTCGGCGTCGAGTTGGCCGGGACGAAGCTCAGCCGAGGGCGGCTTGCCGATCGAGTTGGGCGGGATCGGCGGGGTTTCACCCCGTTTCTCGGCCACGGTGTTGCGCCACCGCGCCAGCGCCCACACCACGGTCTTCGGCACGTCCTTGATCGGCGCGAACCCACCGACCGCGTCGCCGTAAATCGTCGTGTACCCTACCGCGAGCTCGGACTTGTTGCCGGTGGCCAGCACCAGATGGCCATGCTGGTTGGACAGCGCCATCAGGGTCATCCCCCGGCAGCGGGCCTGCACGTTCTCCTCAGCGATGCCAGACAAGCCGAGCTGGCGCACGAAGACATCGACCATCTCCGTGATCGGCTGTACCTGGTAATGCAGGCCGGTGCGCTCAGCCAGGTCGGCGGCGTCGGATCGGGAGTGCGTCGAGGAATACGACGAGGGCATCGAGACCCCGTACACCGCGTCGGCGCCCAGCGCATCCACCGCGAGCGCGGCACACACCGCGGAATCGATCCCGCCGGACAACCCGAGCACCACTGAGCGGAATCCGTTCTTGCGTGTGTAGTCCCGCAGGCCGGTCACCAGCGCGCTCCACACCTCGGCCTCGTCGGAGAGCGGCTCAGGCATCGGCGCGGGGAGCGCAGGGGGATAAGCCGGCAGTGGATCGTCGGCGAGGACCACCCGGCGAACGTCCAGCCCGGCGTACCGGCCTACCGCCCTGGCCGATCCGCCGGGCAGGTCCAGGTCACCGACCAGGAGTTGCTCGGTGAACTGCGGTGCCCGCAACAGCAGCTCGCCATGCCCGCCGATCACCATCGAGTCGCCGTCGAAGACCAGCTCGTCCTGGCCTCCCACCAGGTTGGAGTAGGCCAGCGGCACACCCACCTCGGTGGCGCGGCGGTTCACCAGCGCCAGCCGGGTATTGTCCTTGTCGCGTTCGTAGGGGGAGGCATTGGGGGCGACCACCAGGTCCACCCCGGCCTGCGCCAGCGCGGTGATCGGACCGCCCACCTGCCAGATGTCCTCGCAGATCACCATCCCGATCTCCAGGCCGTACAGCCGGAACACGGTCAAGGTGGTGCCCGGAATGAAGTAGCGGCGTTCGTCGAAAACCCCGTAATTGGGCAGATGGTGCTTGAACTGGCGGGCTACCACCCGCCCGCGGTACAAGACCGCCGCCGCGTCGCGGGGACCGTGGGCGTCGGCGTCCAGATATCCGACGACGGCGGCCAGCTCCCCGAAGCCGTCCCGCGCGAGCCGCGCTGCCAGCGTCTGGAGAGCTTGCACCGACCCGGCGACGAAGGACTCCCGCAGCGCGAGGTCCTCCACCGGGTAGCCGGTCAGCGCCATCTCGCCGAACACCACGATGTGCGCACCGACGGCGGCGGCTTCCTGGCAGCGCGCGGCGATCATCGTGGTGTTGCCCGCGACGTCACCCACGCACGGGTTCACCTGGGCCAGGGCCAGACGCAGCTGCGGCATGCCCTCATCATCCGCCTACCGCAGGCCAGCGCCGGAGATCCAGAGCTGTTCGGCGCTCACTAGGATCTGCCGGATGTCGCGCCTGTTGCGCCCGACCGCTGTCCTGGGGATCGTGCTTGCCCTCAGCGGTTGCACTGCCGAAGCCGCAGGCAGCCGCCAGCCCACCGGGAGAACCTCACAGTCAGACTTCACGCCGCACCAGCACGGCCCCGCCGGGCGGGTGCCCCTGGGCCTCGAGCGGTTCTACAGCCAGCGCCTGACCTGGGGCGGTTGCCAGGACTTCGCCACCACCGACCGTGATCGGGAGTCCTTCGCGAACCCCACGCTGCAGTGCGCCCGAGTGGAGGTACCGCTGGACTACGCCCACCCGGAAGGGCGCGCCGCGCGGCTCGGATTGCTCCGCCGCCCCGCCGATAACCAGCAAGAGCGGCTGGGTTCGCTCCTGGTCAACCCCGGCGGTCCGGGTGCTTCGGGAATGGGTGCCGTCGCGTCGCTGGCCGGGGTGGTGGCCGGTACCGAGCTGGGTCGCCGGTTCGATGTGGTCGGGTTCGATCCCCGAGGAGTCGGCGCGAGCGAGCCGAAGATCGTCTGTCGGAACACCCAGGAGGAGGACGCCGAGCGGCTCGACGTTCACTTGGACACCTCGCCGGCCGGGATCGCTCATACCGAGAGCGTGAACCGGGCCTACGCCGCGCGGTGCGCCCAGCGGGTGGGCAAGGACGTGCTCGCCAACGCCGGCACCAGGGATGTCGCGCGGGACATGGACGTGATGCGCTCCGCCCTCGGCGACACGGAACTCAACTACCTGGGCTATTCCTACGGCACCCGGATCGGTACCTCCTACGCCGAGCAGTTCCCGGGCAATGTGCGGGCGATGGTGCTCGACGGCGCGCTGAACCCGGATGAAAACCTGGTGGGGAGTTTGGTGAATCAGGGTGCGGGATTCCAGCAGTCGTTCGACGCATTCGTCAGCTGGTGCCTCGCGCAATCCCACTGCTGGTTGGGCAACACCCCGAAAGACCAGGCCAGCCACGGGTTCCAGCAGTTATTGCTGCCACTAGCCACGGCGGCGCGGTCGGTCGGCGACCGCAAGTTGTCCTACACCGACGCGACCATCGGCACGATTCAGGCTCTGTACACCGACCAGCTCTGGCCAGTGCTCAATCGGGGTCTCACCGAATTGGCCAACGGGACCGGTTCCACCCTGTTGACGTTGGCCGACATCTACTACCAGCGCGACGAGCACGGCTACTCCGGCAGTCAGGATGCCTTCAAGGCAGTCCGCTGTGTTGACGACCCTCCGGTGACGGATCCGGCGGTGGTCTGGGAGGCCGATCGGCTCTACCGGCAGGCCGCGCCCTTCCTTGATGACGGGCACCCGCCGTCGGCGGCTCGGGATGCCTGCGCTTTCTGGCCCGTACCGCCGAGCGGCGAGCCCGGAGACCCACAGGTGGCGGGGCTACCGCCGGTGCTCGTGATCTCTACGACCGGCGACCCGGCCACTCCGTACCAGGCTGGGGTGGAGCTGGCCCGACAGCTCCGCGGCAAGTTGGTCAGCTTCGAGGGGAACCAGCACACCGTCGCCCTGCAGGGAGTGAAGTGCGTGGACGACGCGGTGTCCAACTACCTGGTGCGGCTCGTCCTACCGAAGCGGTCGACGCTGTGCGTCGCTTAAGTTGTTGACGCTGCGCGTCACCTGGGTAGTCTGGCGAATGCGCCCATTGCCCAGTAGCCCTTTGCTGAGGAGAAGAGCGCCAACCGCACCGAGCAGGCACACCGCCGAGGTGAGCAGGAAGATCTCTTTGTACTGGATACGGAGTGCGGCCTGCAGGGCTAGCTGGTAGCTGGCGATCTGCTGTTGGTACACCTGCGCACTGACGCCAAAGGGTAGCGGGGTGGCCAACTCGGCGGTGAGTTCGCGGAAGCGGTGCAGGCCCCAGGCGGACACCGCGGCCACGCCTACCAGCATGCCGGTCATCCGGGCCACCACCACCGCGGCGGACACCACGCCGTGCCGATCGGGCGGGGTCGCGCGCAGCGCCACCGCGGACAGTGGCGCGATCACCAGGCCGAGCCCCAAGCCGGCCAGCGCCAGGTCGGAGTCGAGCCGGGGCAGGGTCAGCAGGCCCAGGTCGTGGCGAGCAGCCACGACGTCCGCCGGCCATCCCGCGATCAGCAGGTAGCCGGCGGCGGCCAGCAACATCCCGGCCAGCGTCACCACCGCGTCGCCCACCCGGCTTGCTGCCACCCCTCCGGCCAGCGCCCCGACTGGCAGCGCCACCAGGAACCGGACCAGCAGCGTCGTCGCGCCGATGGCGTCACGGCCCAGCAACGTCTGCGCATAAAGCTCGACGTTGACCAGGGTCACCATCAGCGCCGCACCAGCGGCCAGGCTGACCCCCAGCGAACCGAGGAAAGCTCGCCACCGCACGCCGTCGGGATCCAGTAGCCGCACCGGTGCCCGCCGCTCCCACAGGACGAACACCACCCCGGTCACCGCGGCCGTGCCCAGTACCGGCCATCCCCATGACGGCAGCACCCCATGGTCGGGATCGGGATTGTACAACCCCACTACCAGCAACCCCAGCATGATCGCCAGCAGGCAACCGCCGAGGAGGTCCAGCGGTGCCCGTTTTTGCGATCCCCCGACTCCGGAGCGGGCATTACCCGGAACGGCCAGCTGTACCCCCACCACCGCGGCGAGCGCGAGCGGGACGTTCACCCAGAACACGCCGCGCCAACCGGTCAGCGCGGCCAGCGCGGCGCCGTACAGCGGGCCCAGCACGCTGCCCAACTCCTGGGCAGCGCCCAGCGCACCTAACGCGGTGGACCGGCCACGACCTGGCCACAGGTCAGCGGTCAGCGCCATGGACACCGGTAGCAACGCGCCACCGGCGATGCCCTGCAGGGTCCGCCCCGCCACGAGCACCGGCAGGGTTGCCGCGACCGCGGTGACCGCTGACGCGGCCGCGAACGTGATCAGGCAGGCCTGCAACAGCGCACGCCGGCCGAAGCGGTCGGACGCTTGACCCAGCAGCGGCATCGCCGCGACGTAGCCCAGCAGGAAGCCGGTGACGATCGGGGTGGCCCGCTCCAGATGGTTCAGCGGTACCTGCAGATCGCGGATGATGTTGACCAGCAGGCTGACCACGACATAGGCATCCAGCGCGGCAAGGAGGGTGACCAGCGCGCCGGCGCCCAAGGCAAGCCTGCGACGCCGGATCGGGGTTGCTGTCGCGCCCATCGGAGCAGCCCGGGATCAGGCCGGGGGGGTGATGTTGACCGGGGCGTCGAACTGAGAGAACTTGACAGTGGCCGTGCCATAGGCCGTCGGGAACTGGGCCTGAATCAGCCGTGAGCCCTGGGCTGCGACCCAGATCTTACTGGCTTTGTCCGGGGCTAGCCCTGGTACCAGCGTGCCGAGTGGCTGGGCAGGGAACTGGACCTGTAGCCGGTAGCTGTCCACGCCGTCGACCTGCTCGCGGGCCTCGGTGGTGGCTCCCGTCCCGCTGGAGAGCGCCGCAGCGATGCCCCGGTCCGGGTTCAGGATTACCGAGGGGTCATACACCTCACCGGCAAAGGCCAACGGCAACTTCTGGACCGGGCCGGTGGGGGGGTGCAGGTAGAGTGTCTGGCCGATGATCACGAACTGCAGTTCGAGGATTTGCCTGCCCTCGTCCACCTTGGCGGTTCCCTGGGCGGAACCCTCCCGGGTGAGCTGGCCGTCGGCGGAGCGGAGTTGTACTCCTGGCGCGTTGCCCTGGACGTTGACAGCAAAATGGGTGGTGGTCACCGCCCGCATCGCTGTGGCGGAGTCGGCGAGCAGCGTGGCACCGTCGGGAAGGGGAGCTTTCTGCACTGTGGCGGTCTGCCCGCCGCTCCCGCTGCAGGATGTGACCAGCGCGATGATCAGCGCGGCGAACAAGGCGACAAGGCGCACCCTGTCATCCTAGGGGCATCGGAGGGGGCGGACCACAGTGCCGTCACTGACTGTCCTCTACCCTGCGCGCATGGATCGCCAGCAGGAGTTCGTGCTGCGCACGCTGGAGGAACGCGACATCCGGTTCGTCCGGTTGTGGTTCACCGACGTTCTGGGTTATCTGAAGTCGGTGGCCGTGGCACCGGCCGAGCTAGAGGGAGCCTTCGCCGACGGCATTGGTTTCGACGGGTCGGCTATCCAGGGTTTTGCCCGGGCCTACGAGTCTGACATGATCGCCAAGCCGGACCCGGCTACCTTCCAGGTGCTGCCGTGGGAGAACCCGAGGGGGGAGCACTACTCGGCCCGGATGTTCTGTGACATCACGATGCCTGACGGTTCGCCGTCCTGGGCCGACCCGAGGTACGTGCTGACCCGGGCGCTGTCGAGGGCGGCGGTGAGCGGGTTCACCTGCTATGTGCACCCAGAGATCGAGTTCTACCTGCTGCGTGACCTGCCGGACAACGGTTCCGAGCCGGTACCCGCCGACTCCGGCGGGTATTTCGACCAGGCCAGCCACGATGCCGCTCCGCACTTCCGCCGGCATACCATTGAGGCCCTGGAGCAGATGGGCATCTCGGTGGAGTTCAGCCATCACGAGGGCGCTCCGGGCCAGCAGGAGATCGACCTGCGCTATGCCGACGCGCTCACCATGGCCGACAACATCATGACCTTCAGGTACGTGGTGAAGGAGGTCGCGATCACCCAGGGGGTACGCGCCTCGTTCATGCCCAAGCCCTACACCGCCCAGCCCGGCTCGGCCATGCACACCCACATGAGCCTGTTCGAGGGCGACCGCAACGCCTTCCACGACGACAATGACCCCTACGAGCTCTCCACCACCGGCCGAGCCTTCGTCGCCGGGATACTGGTACATGCCCGGGAGCTCACCGCGGTGACCAACCAGTGGGTGAACTCCTACAAGCGGCTCATCACCGGGGGAGAGGCCCCTACCGCGGTGTGCTGGGGGCACGCGAACCGCTCGGCCCTGGTCCGGGTGCCGATGTACTCGCCGGGCAAAGCGTCCAGCCGGCGGGTGGAGATCCGCACCCCGGACTCGGCGTGCAACCCCTACCTCGCCTACGCGGTGATCCTCGCCGCCGGGTTGCGTGGGGTGCAGCAGAACTACGAGCTGCCGCCCGCCGCGGAGGACGACGTGTGGTTGCTGTCTGAGCAAGAGCGGCGGGCGGCGGGCTACGCACCGCTGCCGCAGAACCTGTCCGAGGCGCTCGTCGAGATGGAGAACTCCGAGCTGGTCGCCGAGACCCTCGGGGAGCACGTATTCGATTTCTTCCTGCGCAACAAGCGCGCCGAGTGGGACAACTACCGACGGCACGTCACGCCCTACGAGCTCCGCACCTACCTGCCCATCCTCTAGCGTCGGGAGCGCCGTGGCGATCGAAGGCAGGTGGACCGCACTGTCCCTGGCGCGGCTGGGGCTCACCGACGGCGGTGCCGCGGCTACTCTGACGCGGCTGGGGTGGTGGCAGCATGGCCAGGTCCGCCAGGATGCGGAGGACGTGCTGTGGGCGCTGTCCCGGGCACCCGACCCGAACCTGGCGCTACGCACCTTGGCTCGGCTGGGTCATGCCCTCGGGGAGGGATGGGCCGAGCTGGACGGGTTGATCCGCCGGGACCCCGGGGTGCGTGGGCGCCTGCTCGGGGTGCTCGGCTCGTCGACCGCGCTCGGGGATCACCTGGTGGCCAACCCGGAGCGCTGGCACGGCTTGGCCAGTTCAGAGGCGGCCCAGCCGGCCTGGGCGGACCGAGCGGTGCGGCGGCTGCTCGCCGCCATCGGCGCCGACCCCACCGGTCCGCCGTCAGGCAACCCGGATGAGCCCCGGGCATCGTTGACTGGCGTCAAGGCTCAGCGGGCGCTGCGGGTTGTTTACCGTGACCTGATTGCCGAGCTCGCGGCCGCCGACCTGGCAGCCGTGGTGGAGCCCGACTTGCCGGTGGTGCCCTTCGAACAGGTCGGAGAGGCGCTCGCCGAACTCGCGGGCGGGGTACTGCGCGCCGCGCTGGCCGTTGCGGTGACCGAGGTGGCTCCGGGCGGGCAACCACCCCGGCTCGCCGTCATCGGGATGGGCAAGTGTGGCGGGGCCGAACTCAATTACGTCTCCGACGTTGACGTGATCTTTGTGGGTGGTTCCGAGGACGAGTTGGGTGCGGCCACCAAGCTGGCCTCGGCGACGATGCGGCTGGCGTCGGCGTGTTTTGAGGTTGACGCGGCGCTGCGCCCGGAGGGCAAGGCCGGCGCGCTGGTGCGCACGCTGGAAGGGTACCTGTCCTACTACCGCCGGTGGGCCAAGACCTGGGAGTTCCAAGCGCTGCTCAAGGCCCGTCCGATCGCTGGTGACGCCGAGCTCGGCGCCCGCTATCTGCAGGCCGTCGCACCCCTGGTGTGGACCGCCGCGGACCGGGAGAACTTCGTGGCCGAGGTTCAGGCGATGCGTCGCCGGGTCGCCAACCACGTTCGCGCCGAGCTGCTGGACCGGGAGCTCAAGCTGGGTCACGGCGGTCTGCGCGACGTGGAGTTCGCCGTGCAGTTGCTGCAGCTGGTGCATGGCCGCACCGACGAGTCGTTGCGGGTCGCGTCCACCGTGCAGGCGTTGGCCGCGCTGAGCGCAGGCGGGTACGTCGGCCGGGACGACGCCGCGAATCTCGCGGCCTCCTACCGGTTCCTGCGCCTGCTGGAGCACCGGTTGCAGCTGCAGAAGCTGCGCCGCACCCACCTGCTCCCGGCCGATGACGACACCGCGGCGTGGCGCTGGCTGGCCCGCGCCGCGGGGATGCGGCCAGACGGGACGCACGATGCTCTCGGGGTGCTGCGTATGGAGCACACCCGGCAGTCGCACCGGGCCCGCCGGCTGCACCAGAAGCTGTTCTACCGGCCGTTGCTGGAGGCCGTGGCCAGGGTGCCCACCGAGGCCTACCGGCTCTCGGAGTCCTCGGCGAAGGCGCGGCTGGTGGCGCTGGGCTACGCCTCACCGCAGGGGGCGTTGGGGCATCTGCGGGCGCTCACCGACGGGGTTTCGCGGCGGGCGGCGATCCAGTCCGCGTTGTTACCAGTCCTGCTGGAGTTCCTTGCCGACACCCCAGACCCCGACCGTGGGCTGGCCGCCTACCGGCGGGTATCCGAGGCGCTCGACGACACCCCGTGGTACCTGCGGTTGCTGCGCGACGAGGGTGCCGTGGCGCAGCGGCTGATGGCGCTGCTCGGCACTTCCCGGATGGTGGCCGACCTGCTGGTCCGGGCACCCGAGGCGTTGCAGCTGCTGGCTGACCTGGGCGAGCTGGCTGGCCGCGACCCGGCGGAGGTGGCGACATCGCTGCGCTCCACCGCAGGCCGTTACCGTGACCCCGGTGCCGCGGTGACAGCCGCCAGGGCGCTGCGCCGGCACGAACTGTTCCGGATCGCCTGCGCTGACCTGCTCGGACTACTCGATGTTGACGCGGTGTGTGCCGCTCTGTCCTCGGTGTGGACTGCGGTGCTGGCCTCGGCGTTGGACGTCGCGCTGCGCGCTGAGATCGAACGCAGGCAGGCCGAGCCAGCCCGGATCGCGGTGATCGGGATGGGCCGGTTGGGGGGCGCGGAGCTGGGTTACAGCTCTGACGCCGACGTTCTGTTTGTCTGTGATGCGCGGACGGGTGCGCAGGCCGGCCACTACACTGAGACCGACATCGTGCGTTTCGCCTCCTCAGTCGCCGAGTCGGTGCGCACCCTGCTCGGCTCACCCAGCCAGGATCCACCCCTGGTGATCGACACCGGGCTGCGGCCGGAGGGACGGTCCGGCCCGCTGGTGCGCACCCTGTCGTCCTACCAGGCCTACTACACTCAGTGGGCACAGCCCTGGGAGGCGCAGGCGTTGCTGCGGGCCACCCCGGTGGCTGGCGATGTGGACCTGGGGGAGCGGTTCGCCTCGGTCATCGACCCGGTGCGCTACCCCGCAGGCGGGCTGACCGCGCGCCACGCCACCGAGATTCGCCGGATCAAGGCCAGAGTCGACTCCGAGCGACTGCCCCGCGGTGCCGATCCGACCACCCACACCAAGCTCGGTCGCGGCGGGCTGGCCGACGTGGAGTGGACCATCCAATTGCTGCAGTTGCAGCACGCTCATGAGGTCCCAGCGCTGCGAACCCCGTCAACGGGAACCGCCCTGCGGGCCGCCACTGAGGCCGGACTGCTCTCCAGTGCCGACGCGGAGGCCCTGCTGGCGGCCTGGACACTCGCCACCAAGACCCGCAACGTACTTACCCTGGTGCGCGGCAAGCAGGTTGACCAACTGCCCAGTTCCGGCCGGGAACTGGCCGCCGTGGCCATGGCACTGGGGCGCTCCGCGGATAACGACCCCGGCGAGGCGATCGACGAATACCGCCGGATCACCCGCAGAGCCCGCGCCGTCGTGGAGCGCTCCTTTGGCGCCTGATCATTCAGCAGTGCACGCTCACTCGGTATACAGGGCGTCCAGAGCCTCGCGGTAGTTGGCTTCCACGACAGGCCTGCGCACTTTCAAGCGGTTGGGGGTCAACTCGCCGGAGTCCACCGTGAGGTCGTGATCGAGGATGATGAACTTCTTGATCGCCTCCCAGCGGTTGAGCTGTGCGTTCAGCTTTCCCACGTAACCCTCGACTGTGCTGCGCATGGGCGGGGAGGTCACCACCTGCGCATAGGACGTTCCGGCCATGTCGTGGTGACTGGCCCAGTCCGCTACCGCGTCGGGGTCGAGCGCGATCAGTGCCACACAATAGTTGCGCTGGTCACCGTGCACGACCATCCAGTTGGCCAGCGGGCACATCGCGGTAAAGCGACTCTCGATGTGAGATGGCGCGACGTATTTGCCGCCGGAGGTCTTGAACAGGTCCTTCTTCCGGTCGGTGATCCGCAGGAACCCGTCGGCGTCGATCTCCCCGATGTCGCCGGTGGCCAGCCACCCGTCGCCGATGAGCGCCTGGCCGGTGTCCTGGTCCAGGTGGTGATAGCCCTCCATGACGCCGGGACCCTTGATCAGGATTTCACCGTCATCGGCGATCATGAGCTGGGTACCCGGCAACGGTAACCCCACGGTGCCGAGCTTGACATGGCCCGGGCGGTTGACCACCGAACCGGCGGAGGTCTCGGTGAGACCGTAGCCCTCAAAGATCGGGATGCCGGCGGCATGAAACCACTCCGCGATCTGTTCGGACAGGGCCGCCGCACCGGAGATGACGAACCGTAGCCGGCCGCCGAACCGGTCGCGCACCTTGACCAGGACCAGCTTATCGGCCAGCTTGTGCCGAACAGCCAGCGGCCATGGCACCGGCTTGCCCTGCCGGACCAGGCGGGATACCTCAAGCGCGACTCCACATGCCCAGTCGAAAATCCTGGCCTTGGGCCAGCTCGCCGAATGGGCCGTGGCGATGATATGACTGTATGCCTTCTCGAAGATACGCGGAGGCGTGGCCATGAACGTCGGGCGCACCACAGCCAGGTTGGGCACGATCCGGTCGATCCGTCCGTTGACAGCAGTCGCGAAACCCACCTGCAGCTGGGTGGTCAGGAACACCTTGCCGAACGCATGGGCCATCGGCAGCCACAGGTATTGCAGATCATCGATGTGCAGCACGCCCAGCGAAGCGACTGCGGCCCCCTCGTAGGTCCAGGAGGAATGGCACAGCCGAACGCCCTTGGGCCGGCCGGTGGTGCCCGAGGTGTAGATCAGGGTGGCGAGGTGATCTGGGTGGATCGCGGCGACTCGCTCCTCGACAGTGCCGGGGTGCTCGGCGAGGTATGCGGCGCCCCGTTCGGCCAGTCTGTCCAGGGAGATCACCCATGGGTCGTCGCCGCCATCGGGGGTGCCATCGAAGGTGACGACCGTGCGGACCGAGGGCAGCGCGCCCCGCCGCTCGCGCAGCTTGGCGAGCTGGTCGTCATCCTCGGCGAAGACAACCCTACTGCCGGAATTCGCGAGGACGAACGCGACATCGCCGGAGATCGCTGAGGGATAGACAGCTGTCGTGGCCGCCCCGGCGCACATGATCGCGAGGTCGGCCAGGATCCACTCGTAACGTGTCTCGGACGCGATGGCGACCCGCTGCTGCGCGGTGACGCCGAGAGCGACCAGCCCGGCGGTGAGCCGACTGACCTGCTGGGCTGTCTCCCGCCAGGTCCGGGACACCCAACGGCCCTCAACCGGATACCGAAACGCCTCCCGATCCGGCGTCTGTGCGACCCGGTCGAAAAACATCTGCGCCACGCTGACCGCCCGGTCGGCGACCCCTGCGAGGTTTGTCTCGGTCTGCGCGGATGCTGTCATCGCGGACCTCCTCCGCCTAGTGAGTCACCCCGGAGTGTAGGCCTGGCGAGAATCACCGAATGGCTGCGGTGCTCGGGTGGGCCTGCCGAACCGGTCCGAGGAGATCGCCGACAGGATGGTGCTCAGCGCCGTCACCGCCCCGGTGACGACCCCGAGGGACAGCACCAGTGTGCGGCTCAGCGCCGCGCCAGTGTGAACCTGCCCGGAGCGTTCATGCCCATGCGCACCCGGCTGGACAGCCCACACCGCGACGGCGAAAATTGGGACCAGGCGCTCGACCAGCGCAACCCGCACCAGGGAACGACCCTCGTCAACTTTTACCGGGACCCCTTATCGACACCCCAAGGCCGCGCGCATCCGCCGCAGCAGCTCGTCCAGCACCGGTAATGAGGTGGCGAAGTTCAGCCGCGCGAACCCGTTGCCCTCGCGGCCGAACTCCGATCCTCGGCAGAGCAACACCTTGGCATCGCTCTCGAAGAAGGCGGACGGATCGTCCCCAAGGCCTAAAGAGCGGCAGTTGAGCCAGGCGAGATAGGTCGCCTCGGGCATCACATAGCCGATGCCGTCCGGCAGTTTTTCGGCCACCCGCCAGCGGTTGCGCTCCAGCAGCGAACGTACGGTGTCCAGCCAGCTGTCCCCATCGGTCCACGCGGCCCTCAACGCGTCTACCCCGAGCACACTCACCTGACCGAACAGGATTCCGCGCTGAGCATCCACCGCGTCGCGTATCTTCTTCACCCCAATGTGCGCGACGGCGCAGCGGACTCCGGCCAAGTTAAACGCCTTGCTGCCAGATGTGAGCGTAACCGTCCGCGCGGCGATCTCTTCGGACAGCGAAGCGAAGGGGATGTGCTGGTATCCTGGATAGGTTAGGTCGGCGTGCACCTCGTCGGAGATCACCAGCAGGTCGTGCTCAATCGCCAGCGCGGCCAGATCCTTGAGTTCTTCCCCCCGGAAGACCCTTCCTGTGGGGTTGTGTGGGTTGACCAGAAGCAGCGCGCGGCAGGGCGCCCCCCCACGGCCCCGCAGCTCGTCAGCCAGCCAGTCCAGGTCGAGCTGCCACTGGCCGTCGCGGCAGCGGATCGGTACGGTCCGCGGCGGCCGGCCGAGCTTGGTGAAAACCTCCTCGAACGGAGGGCAGGCCGGGGTGTGCAGGGCAACCGCATCGCCGGTCGAGGTGCCGAAGTGGAGTACGACCTGCATGGCTTGGTTGACGTCGGTGAACAGCCGGACGTGCGAGGGATCGGCCGCGAATCCGAACCGACGGCGCATGCGCGCGGCGAACACCTCACCGAGCGGGCGGCCGTCGGTCTCATCGAACCACGCCGGGTATCCGAGATCGGTGTCGATCCGACGGACGAGTACGCGGCGGATGACTGGTGAGATCGGAAAGTCCATGTCAGCTACCCAGGCTGGCAGCACACCGTGCCTAGCCGCCGCCCACTTCTCCCCGTCCCGTCGTGACAGGGTGGTGAGATCGAAGGCGTCCAGATTGGCCAATCTGGCAGGCTTACCACTCATCAGACGACCACTTTGTCGTCATATGGCTGCAGCGGTGAAGAGTCGTTGCGGGCGATGTCCCAGCGCCGCTTCGTCTCACGGTGGTTTACCACAGGACGTCCTCCGTCAGCCTCGTCGGGGCGGTCTGGTTCGACGAGGGTCATGCCCTCGCGTGTCCTGAGCCGCAGCGGGTCTACCTCGATTATGTGGATAGCACCCGGCCGTGAACTCTACGGCCCGTAGGGGCCGTTCAGCGAAGCACCCTAAGCAACCGTCATTTCTTGATCGTCACATGTCCCGACAGCATGGGAAACTCCCACGCGGAGTTAGGCGGATACCCCGTATCGTGTATCGTCACTCCGCTATGGGTGAGCCACGCAGTTACCAGCAGCAGCGCGAGCAACTGGTGCGTTCACTACGGGTCTCGGGTGCGTCCTGGGTCGAGACGGCAGCAGCGCTTCGGCAACGCTATCGCGTCAACGCTCGGGTGGCGTTGCGTTGCGCTCATTGCTGGAGCCAGCGGCGAGCGGCGAGAGTGCACAGTGAACCCCGAAAATTTGTCAGAGTTCGATCATCTAATTAGTCGCGCCCACGCGGTGCGGATGTTGTCATTTGAGAAATCTAATAGAGATGCATACATGGCGGCTAGTGAGGAAGTGCTTGGCTCTGCTGATTCTCCTATCGCGGTATGGGATAGCAATCCGTCCGGAGGTTACGGGGGCACCGCCGATGTCATGGAAGTGTGGTGTCGTTGTCCCCGGTCGCTGAATGTCCTGGTACCTACGCGGCCAACCTCGCCGCACTGGCGCTGGTACGTCGCCAGGCTCAGGGCTGTGGTGCGTCGTGCGTTAATGCGCGATGGCGCCGATGAGGGCACGAGCTCCCTGGCGGAGGAGATCGGCGCCGACGAAGTACCCCAGGGCCTCGGGGTCGTCGGCTACGCCCCAGTGGTGGGAGTCGAGCCACTGGCTGCCGTCCAGGCTGAACACCTTGGCGCGCAACGAAAGCTTGCCGTTGGGTTCGGTGCTGGCGTAGCCCGCGATGGGTGAGTTGCAGTGGCCCTGCAGGGCGTGCAACATGGCGCGTTCGGCAGTGGCGTGCCGGTGGGCTTCGGTGTCGTTGAGCCGGGCGCTCAGCGCACGGACGTCGGTATCGGTGGCGCGGCACTGCAACGCGATGATGCCCGCGCCGATCGCTGGGCACATCGTCTGCAACGGCAGGATCTCGGTGATCCGCTCAGCCTCATTGACCCGGTGCAGGCCAGCTACCGCGGCCACGATCGCGTCGAAGTGGCCCTCATCCAGCCGCATCAGGCGAGTGTTGACGTTGCCCCGCAACGGTTTGACCTCCACGTGCGGATAGCGCAGACGGAGTTGGGCGGCGCGGCGCACCGCGCTGGTGCCGATGACGGCACCAGCGGGCAATTCCGCCAGTGGGGCACTGGTGCGGGAGATCACCGCGTCGTGGATGTCTTCCCGGGGCAGGTAGGCGGCGAAGGCCAGCCCTTCGGGCACTGGAATGTCGCCGGGGATGTCTTTGAGGCAGTGCACCGCGAGATCGACCGAGCCGTCGAGCAGGTTGCGGTCGATCTCGCGGACGAACGCACCCTTGCCACCGAGCTTCGCGAGGTCACCCATCCACTGGTCGCCACTAGTCGTAATCTTGACCAGCTCAGTGGTGACCGTGGGGTCCAGCGCTTCCAGGGCTGTGACGACCTGCTCAGCTTGGTGTAGAGCCATCGGGCTGGAGCGGGTGCCGATTCGCACGTGCGGCATGCCAGAACCTTACGGCGCACTGGGAGGCTGCCAAGATGGAGACCCTGTCAACGGCGACGGGGTGAGGAGGAGGATGACGACGTGAGCGAGCTGATCCGTCCCGATGTGGCCGTACCCGAAGGACTGGCGCCAACCGAGTTGGTGATCGAAGACCAGGTAGTGGGTGACGGCGCCGAGGCCATCGTCGGCTCGCAGATCCGGGCGCACTACATCGGTGTCGCGCACTCCACCGGGAAGCAGTTCGACGCCTCCTGGGACCGAGGCTCCCCACTGGAGTTCCGGCTCGGTACCGGCCGGGTGATCAAGGGCTGGGACGATGGGATCGTCGGAATGCGAGTCGGCGGCCGTCGGCGGCTCACCATCCCCCCGCACCTGGCCTACGGCGACCGTGGCGCGGGCGCCACGATCAAGCCTGGCGAGACCCTCGTCTTCGTTGTCGACCTGGTCAGTGTCCGTTAGAAGGGTCCGTGAGAAGGGTCCGCTAAAGATCGACGGCGATCCGGCCACCGCGGCTTCGGGACACGCAGATCGTCATGGTGTCGGTGCGCTCACCGTCGGTCAGCACCCTTCCGGTCTGTGGTTGCGTTATCGAGGGGCTAGATTGGCTCGGGCCAGTGCGCGGAGCAGTCCAGGAGTCAGCCGGGAGGCCAGCAGTCCGGCTTTGGCTTCGACGGTGATCGGGGCGATGGCGGCGTTGCGCTCCACCGCACGCAGGATCTCCTGTGCCGCCCGGCGCGGGGTGAAGTTGCGCCGGCGGTACAGCTCGGTCACGCGCTGTTGGGTGGTGTGCTCCTCGGTGGTGTCGAGGCCGACGAACCGGGTAGTGCTGGCGATGTTGGTGTGCACGAAACCGGGGCAGATCGCCACCACGCCGATGCCGGCTTCGGCCAGTTCGCCGCGTAGGCACTGGCTCAGCGCGAGGACTGCGGCCTTCGTCGTGGCGTACGCCGGGAGCGCCCGGGTGGGCAGGTACGCGGCGGCGGATGCGATGTTGACGATGGTGCCGCCCGCACCGCCAGCGACCAGCAGCCCGCCCAGGACCCGGCAACCGTGGATGACGCCCCACAGATTGATGTCGATGATCCGTTCCCACTCGGCCACCGTGGTGTCGAAGAACGGCCCCGCCATGCCGATGCCGGCGTTGTTGATCACGATGTCCGGGATCCCGTGTTCATCGAGCAGCACCGTGCCGAACTTCTCGACCGCGCCGCCGTCGGACACGTCCACGGTGTACGCGCTCGCGGGCGGGCCGAGCGTGCTGGCCAGGTGCGCGGTGCGCTCGGCCGCATCCTGATCGATGTCGGTGACTACTACCTCAGCGCCCTGCTCAGCGAATTCGAGTGCGGTGGCCCTGCCGATACCGCTGCCCGCTCCGGTGATCACCACGAGGGTGTCCTCGAACCGCCTTCGTTGCAGCCCGGTGTGACGTGCGCGGCGCAGGGCGCGCGATTCACGACCGCCTTTGGCATGATCAATCAGCTCGCTCGCGCAGCGCGCGACGGTGTGCGGGTGGCTGCGCGGCAACCAATGGCCGCCGGGCAACTCGCGAACCGCGAGGTTCGGTGCCCACCGTCTGATGTCGGTCTGGAGTGATCTCGACACGAACGGATCCCGCCTGGGCGCAATGACTTGCACCGGAATGTCGATCGTCTGGAAACTGGGTTTCGTGAGCCGGGGCAGCATGTTCGCCCGGTACAGCTGAATGCCATTCAGCCCGTCGGTCACAGCGGGGGTGCTGGCGCAGCCCAGCAGGGCCAGC
Source organism: uncultured Actinomycetota bacterium (assembly GCA_963822695.1). GTDB lineage: Bacteria > Actinomycetota > Actinomycetes > Mycobacteriales > Pseudonocardiaceae. Next base: position 358,322 of record CAWGJH010000024.1, on the reverse strand, counting down.
GCGCGTTGGGGGAGTCCGGAGCGCCAGAGCAACTCCGGCAGCAGCGGCAGCTGGAAGAAGCCGATGTACCAGCTTGACACCAGCTGGGTGAGTAGCTCACGCAGTGCCCGGGGCGTCGGCCGGCGCAGCCGCGCCCGCAACCAGTGGTCCGCATGGTCCAGACACGGCCCGGAGATCGACGTGAAGGACGTGACTCGGCCGCGCAGCCCCTGACCGCTCAGCGCATGCCAGGCCTGGGTCGAGCCCCAGTCGTGGGCCAGCAGATGGACCGGACGGTCGGGGCTGACCGCGTCCACCACCGCGACCAGGTCCTGGGCGAGCTGCGCGAGCCGGTACGCCCGGCGGTCACGAGGCTTCCCAGACTCGCCGGCCCCCCGGACGTCGTAGCGCACCAGGTGGTAACGCGGTGCCAGCTCGGCCGCGACGCCGTCCCACATGGTGTGGTCGTCGGGGTAGCCGTGCACGCAGACCACCGTCGGTGCGTCTCGCACTCCCGACTCGTGCACCCGCAGCAGCACGCCATCGGTGCTGGTCACGTCGCTGGCCATCCTGGGAGTTGTCATCCGTTACCTCCTGAGGCCGGTTCCTACTCCCTAGTAGGAACTTCTACGTCATAGTAGGTTTGGCTACGGGTGCTACCCGAACAAGGACGAGTTGCTGCTCGCGTTGGTGGACCGCGAAGAGCGCCGCCTGCTGGGCGCCATCACCGACGCGTTGCCGAGAACCCCGGCGTCCGACACTGTGGAGGCGGTTGCGGCGTCCCCGCTCGCGGATCGTTAACGCGCGTCATGGGCGGCGGGTGTCTGCTTTGACCAGCCAGAAGTGCACTCCGAGCTCGTCGTCTTCGAGCAGGCCGGTATCGGAGGAATTGGCTTCGGCAGGGAGGTCTGAGAGCGGGTGTTCGGTGATCTCGACGGCAAGAACGGCGTCGGCGAGTTCGCGTTCGTGCTCGCGCAACGCGTCGGCCGTCTCACCGTGCGCGGCCCAGGACAGCAGGATGCGGTCTGTGACGTCGAGGTCGGCTTCCTTCCTGGCGGTTTGCACCAGTCGGATGGCCTCTCGCGCTAGACCGGCCTTGCGTAGTTCCGGGGTGATGGTGGTGTCCAGCGCGACCGTCATCTCTTGTTGGCCGCTGACCGCCCATCCGCTGCGAGGGACCTCGGTCAAGGTGACGTCCTCCAGCGTGACGGTGATGTCTTGTCCGTCCAGGCTGACCGTTGCCTGACCGTCTGTCTTCAGAGTGCGGGCAAGTTGGCTGTGATCGGTGGCGGTGATGGCTTTGGCGGCTCGTTGAGTCCGCGGGCCGAATCGCTTGCCGAGTGTACGGAAGTTGGGTTTCACGCTGATGTCCACGACTTCGCCGGCCTGTGCGAGTGGTGTGACGTCGCCGACGTTGAGTTCGTCGGCGATTTCCGCGATGAGTTCGGCGGGCAGTTCGCGGCCACCGGGGATGCCGACCAGCGCACGTTTCAGGGGTTGGCGGGTACGGATGTTGGTGGTCTTGCGCACCGCGCGTCCGACCTCGACGAGTTGACGCGCGATGTCCATGTTCGCGCGCAATTCGTCATTCGAGCGAGTGGTGTCCGGGGTTGGCCAAGCGGTGAGGTGTACCGAGTCCGCGGCTGAGGTGTCACCGGGCCTGATCACGTGCCGCCAAACCTGCTCGGTGATGAATGGTACGAACGGCGCGAGCAGCCTGGTCAGGATATGAAGACACTCGTGTAGGGTAGCCAGCGCGTTGCCATCACCGTTCCAGAAACGGGCGCGGCAGCGCCGCACATACCAGTTCGACAAGTCATCGATGAACTGGGCGAGCACCCGGCCCGACCCGGCCGTGTCGAAGTTCTCCAGTGCAGCGTCAACCCTTGTCACGACATGGTCGAGTTCGGCGAGCACCCACCTGTCGATCACTGGCCGGTCGGCGACGGGTGCGGCGGCTCCCGGCACCCAGGAACTGGTGTCGGCATAGAGGGTGAAGAACGACGCCGTGTTCCAGTAGGTCAACAGGACCTTGCGGACGATCTCTTCCAACGGCAAGTCGCCGATACGTCGCGCAGACCATGGAGAACCCGAGCACAGCATAAACCAACGCAGAGCGTCGGCGCCGTGTTTCTCCATGAACGGAATGGGCTCGATGACGTTGCCGAGGTGCTTGCTCATCTTGCGGCCGTCCTCGGCGACGATGTGCCCGAGACAGACCACGTTTTCATACGATGAGCGGTCGAACACCAGCGTGCCGATGACCATGAGGGTGTAGAACCAGCCTCGGGTTTGATCGATCGCTTCGCAGATGAACTGGGCTGGGTAGCTCTTCTCGAACCGCTCGACGCTACCGTCCACAAAGGGATAGCCGATGCCGGCGAACGGCATGGAGCCGGAGTCAAACCAGGCGTCGATCACTTCGGTGACCCTGCTGGCTCGCTCGCCACACGTGGGGCACGCGAAGGTCACCGCGTCGATGTAGGGGCGGTGCGGGTCGCGGTTGGACAGGTCCTGACCTGCGAGTTGCACGAGTTCAGCGCGGGAACCGACACAGGTGAGGTGCCCGTCCTGGCAGCGCCATATGGGTAGCGGAGTGCCCCAGTACCGGCTCCGTGACAGGGCCCAGTTGACGTTGTTGGCTAGCCAGTCACCGAAACGTCCGTGCTTGATGTGCTCGGGATACCAGTTGGTGCGCTCGTTCTCGCGCTGCAACTCCGTGCGCCGAGCAGTGGTGCGAATGTACCAGGACAACTGTGCGTAATACATCAACGGAGTGTGGCAGCGCCAGCAGTGCGGGTACTGGTGCTCGTAGTTCAGCGACTTGAACAGCAGACCACGTTGTTCGAGATCGGCGAGGAGTATGGGGTCGGCGTCTTTGAAGAACGTTCCTCCAACGAGATCCACGTCGGCGAGGAAATGCCCGTCCGGTCCGATCGGATTAACGACGGGAAGGTTGTGCTGCTTGCACGCGGCGAGGTCTTCGGCGCCGAACGCGGGCGCTTGGTGCACCAGGCCGGTGCCATCTTCGGTTGTCACGTAGTCAGCGGTGATCACGAAGTGCGCATCAGGAATATCTACCAACTCGAAGGGACGACGGTAGCGCACGCCTGCCAGACTGCTCCCTGGGAGGGACGCCAGAACTTCCGCCTCTTCTCCGAGAACTGTGGCCAGCAGCGGCTCGGCGACAACGAACGTGCCCTGCCGTGCGCGCGCTATCACGTAGGTCACGTCAGGATGCACCGCCACGGCGGTGTTGGACACCAATGTCCACGGTGTGGTTGTCCACACCAGCAGTTCCACTCCGGTCAGCCCGTCCAACGGCCCGACAATCGGCAACCGCACGTACACTGAGGGGTCAACGATCGACTCATAGCCCTGGGCGACCTCGTGATCGGACAATCCAGTGCCGCAGCGCGGACAGTACGGCGCGACGCGATGGTCCTGGACGAGAAGGCCCTTGTCGTGGATCTGCTTCAATGCCCACCAGACGCTGTCCACGTACTCTGGTGACATGGTCCAGTACGGGTTGGACATGTCGACCCAGTAGCCGACGCGCTCGGTCATCGCTTCGAACTCGCCGACGTAGCGCTGGACGGATTCCCGGCAGCGGGCGTTGAACTCCTCGATGCCGATCTTCTCGATGTCCTGTTTGCCGGATAGGCCGAGCTCTTTCTCCACGGCTATCTCGACCGGCAGCCCGTGGCAGTCCCATCCCGCTCGACGTGGTACGTGGAAGCCCTTCATCGTCTTGAACCGGGGGAAGATGTCCTTGAAGACGCGGGCCTCGACGTGGTGCGTGCCTGGTTTGCCGTTCGCGGTGGGTGGCCCCTCGAAGAACACCCACTCCGGACCGCCGGCGGTCTGATCCACGCTCCTGGCGAAAATGTCATGCTCACGCCAGAACGCCAAGACCTCATGGTCGACGGCAGGCAACTCCACCCGAGGGGATAGTGGGGTGTAGGGGGACTGATCGGGCAACGGGGCTCCTCCATGGCGAGCCAGCGGACGTACGGCCTGTTTAGAGTATCGACCAGACTAGCCGGCCAGCGTGCGCAGCCGGCGCAGCACTTCTGCCGCACCGAGGGCTTGGGTGATGGCGTGGAGGTCGGGGCTGCGGGTGGAGCCGGTGAGGGCGACGCGGATGAGTTGGGATGCTTCGCGGATCGAGCCGGGATAGGCGTCAGGGTTTTTCTTGTATTCTTTGGTGTTGGCCGCGAAGCCGTGCTTCGCGGCGAGCTCGCGGATCTGATTGAACCATTCCTGGGGATCGTCCAGGTGCTGGTAGCCCGTGGCGAAGTCATGAGCGAAGCTTGCGGCGATGGTAGTGTCCATACCGAGTGGGATGAGGCGTTCGTCCGTGGGGCCGGACAACGGGGTGAACAGTTGCGGGAAGAAGAAGCCGTAGGCGGGCCGGAAGTCCGACCACTTGCGCAGATCCTTGCGAGGATTGGCGACACCGTCGCGTTCCACGGCGAGGGCGCGTAGGGCGCGATCGTGCTCAGTGGTCAGGACGGTGGCCAGGTCGGGGTCGAATTGGCCAGCCCAGGTGCGGACGGCGTCCAGAATCCGGTGTCCGGGCAGGGTGGCGATGTGGTCGGCGCTGATGTCTTCGAGCTTGACCAGGTCCACCAGTGGACCGGCGACACCGCACTGGTCCAGCCGGATGGGGGTGGTGAGTGCCTCGTGGAGTGGGAGGTCGGCGAGTCGCCCGTTGGCCAGACCCCGCAGGTAGTACAGGACGGCCTCAGCAGGGTAGCCGGCTTTGATGTAGAAGTTGACGCTGGCTTCGGGATCTGTGCGCTTGGATAGTTTGCGTTTCCCACCGGGAATCTGCTTCATCAGTGGCGCGATGTGCGCATAGGTGACCGGCTCGAAGCCCAGCGCGTCGAACAGTTGCAGGTGCAGCGGGACCGAGGAAATCCACTCCTCGCCGCGGATGGCCAGCGTGACGCGCATCAGGTGGTCATCCACGGCGTGCGCGAAATGATAAGTCGGCAGCCGGGGTGATTGGTCGGAAGATTTCAGGATAACCGTGTCGTTGCGATTGGCTTCATGCTCCAACTCGCCTCGGATCGCGTCGGCGAAACGGATCCGCTGCCCGGCAGCGTTGTCGGGGGCGCGGAAGCGCACCACGTACGGCGCGCCTTCGGTGAGTTTGACCCGCACGGCGGCGGGGTCGGCGTCGCGCCAGATGGCCCATGGTCCGTAGTAGCCGGTGGGGATCTTCGCGGCTTGCTGGCGTGCGGTGATGTCGGCAAGTTCGTCTTTAGTGGCGAAGCACAGGTACGCCTTGCCCTGGCGCAGCAGTTCTCGCGCGTAGGTGAGGTAGATGCCGGCGCGCACCGACTGGTGGTAGGGGCCGTAGCTGCCGTGCTCGTCGTCCTCGTCGGAGGGGATATCGAAGTAGTCGAACGCCCGGGCGAATTGGGCGAGGGCGCCTTCGACCTCGCGCGACTGGTCGGTGTCCTCTACGCGCACCAGGTAGACGCCCCCGGAGTGCGCCGCGATGTCGCGATCGATGGTGGCCACGTAGATGCCGCCGATGTGCACGAACCCGGTCGGCGAAGGGCCGAACCGGGTGACCTGAGCACCCTCGGGGAGCTGCCGCGGTGGGTAGCGTCGTTCCCAGTGCTCGGGTTCGGGCAGACCAGCGGGGAACAGGGCGTCGAGGACCGCGCGGTCCAACATCGGCACGACAGTCTCGCTTCCGGGACGAACCCGATCATGGAATAGGATCTTGCACAGGCGCCCTAGGCTACCAATCGCGCCTGTTCGTCACGTCTGCCGCAGGGCCGGAAAGTTTTTCATCAGCCGTTGACTTATTTTCGCGGCGGAGTTACCGTCGGGTATGACCCCAGCCCAGAGGCCTGGTTCCGGTGATCAGGAATTGGTCCTCGATCTCGGCGGGCGCGACAGGTCTCGTTGAGCTGCGCTAGTGCTGACGCGCTGCGCGCCGCGCTCGACGCGCAGCGCCTGGTGGACCATCACGTCCACGGCGCCATGACGGGCGATGTCGAAGGTGCTGCGTTCGAAGCCGGTTTCAGCGAATCCCCGTGGGCAGCGCCTGCGGGCACGACCCACCTGGATTCTCAGGTGGGCTTCGCGGTCCGCCGCTGGTGCGCCCCGGTGCTCGACCTACCCCCGCACGCGAACGCCAGTACCTACCTCGCCCGCCGGCGAGAGCTCGGTGTGCAGGAGGTGACCCGTTCAACTTCTTGTCGCCAGTGGCGTCGGATGGTTCCTGCTTGAGACCGGTTACCACGCTGAGCAGATTCTGGGGCCCGCCGAGATGGCGGCCGCCTCCGGCGCGACCGCGTCGGAAATCGTGCGCCTGGAATCGCTCGCTGAGGAGGTGGCGGCAAGCGGCGTGCATGCGACCGAGTTCGCCGACCGGTTCGCCTCGACCCTGGACGAACGGGCTCGGCACGCCGTGGGGCTCAAGTCCGTCATCGCCTACCGGTACGGCCTTGACTTCGATCCTGCACCCCCCAGCGTCGCCGATGTGCGCCACGCCGCCGGGCAGTGGCTACGGCGACGGGAGACCGGCGAGCTGCGCCTGACCGATCCGGTGCTGCTGCGCCACCTGCTCTGGGTCGGTGTCGAACGCGGCCTACCGCTGCAGTTCCACGCTGGGTACGGGGATCCTGACCTGACCCTGCACCGCTGCGACCCGTCACTGATGACCGACTTCCTACGCCGGGTACAGGACCGCCAGGTGCCGGTGATGCTGCTGCACTGCTACCCGTATCACCGCACCGCTGGGTATCTGGCCCACGTGTTTCCCCACGTGTACCTGGATGTCGGATTGGCGGTGAACTACACCGGGGCGCGGTCTCGTGCGGTTGTCGCGGAGTCGCTGGAAGTGGCCCCATTCGGCAAGCTGCTGTTCTCCTCCGATGCGTGGGGGCCAGCCGAGCTGCATCATCTCGGCGCCGTGCTGTGGCGGCGTGCCATGGCCAGCGTCCTGGGTGAGTGGGTGCAGTCGGGGGAGTGGTCGAGTGCTGATGCGGTACGTGTCGCGCAGATGGTGGGTGCGGACAACGCGAAACGCGTCTACCGGCTGGCGGAGCCGGAATGACCCGCCGACGTGGTACGCAAGGCGACGGTCACTGTCTCTTATGCCTGACGGTTCTCATCACTGGTGGAAAGGTAACTTGATGGCCGAGATATCCGATGGTTTACCAGTCAAAGGTGCTCACCTTCGTCGCGAGCTGAACGTGTGGGAGGCCGTTGGCATCTCGGTGGCGTTGATGGCTCCCTCGGCAGCGGTCAACATCAACCCGCAGGCCACCGCGGGCACGGTGGGGCGTGCTGTCCCGCTAGCGTTCGCCCTGGCGACCGTCGGGGTGCTGCTCATCGCTTACACCTTTGTGCGACTGTGCCAGCGCTTTCACCATGCGGGCAGTGTGTACGGCTTCGTTGGGGCGACCCTGGGTGCCCGTACCGGTGTCGTTGCCGGGTGGGCGCTGCTGGGCACCTATACGTTGTTCGGGGTCACCACGACATCGGCGGCCGGTATATTCGGCGCGACCTTCCTGGACAGTGTGGGGGTGTGGACGCACCAGCCGTCCTGGTCGGGTTTCCTCATTGGCGCCATCGCGCTGGTTGGAGTGTTCTCGCTGGCCATCGCTCCTGTTCGAGGGGCGACCAGGTTCTTGTTGTCGGTGGAGGGTGCCACCGTCGCGCTGATTGTGGTTGTGACGGTGGTGATCCTCATCCGGCTCGCGACCGGTAGCGCGCCGCAGGATCACACGATCGACCTGTCGGTGCTCACTGTGCCGCCCGGCACCGGCGTCTCGGCGGTGTTTCTCGGGGTGGTCTTCGGTTTCTTGTCGTTCGCGGGTTTCGAGGCTGCCGCGACGTTGGGCGAAGAGACACGCACGCCGCGCCGGGACATCCCCCGGGCGATCCTCGGGACGGCGATCTTCGGTGGCCTGTACTTCGTGTTCGTCACGGCCGTGGCGATGATGGGTTTCGGCACCGACGACAGGGGGGTGGCGGCATTCAGCGGCTCGGCATCGCTGCTGGGCGACCTCGGCTCGCGGTACGTGGCGGACTGGGTGGGCGAGGCTATCACGGTCGGTGCGGCGATCAGCGCCTTCAGCTGCGTGCTGGCCTGCGTGGTCGGTGCTGCGAGGTTATTGTTCGCGCTCGCGCGGGATGGCGTCGGGTTTCCACCATTCGGGAAGCTCGACGCGACGCGCGGGATTCCGGTCCGCGCGACCGCGGCGGTCGTCATCGCCATATACCTGGCTATTGGTGCCGTGTGGTTCGTGCTGGGCGGAAAGCCGTTCGACTTGTTCGTTGCGTCCGGGGCCATCGGAACGCTGATCGTGCTGGTGGCCTACGCACTCGCCACGATCGGCGCGACGAGGCTGCTGTTTTTCTCTGGTCACCGGCACGTCGCCGTCTGGGAGATCGTCGTCCCGGGGCTAGCGCTGCTGTTGATCGGTTACACGCTGTTTCGCAACACCTGGCCGTACCCGACCGGCGCCGCCGGTGCCTATCCCGCCCTGTCCGCCGCCTGGCTACTGGTCGGCGTGGTGTGGGTGCTCGCACGTCCGGCGGTGACCCGCCGTGCCGGTCGGCTTCTCATCGCCGCCGAAGGCCTCAGCGCCCAGGAACCCGCCAAGACACGCGCCGGTGCCGGGGATTTATTCGTACCGGAGGGCTTCGATCGGACGTAGCCGGGCGGCGCGGTAGGCCGGGTAGCCGCCGGCGATGAGCCCGATCACGAGACTGATCGCGAAGGACGCCGCCACGGGCAGGACGGACAAGACGGGGGCGAACCCGGCGAAGACGCCGGAGGAGGGGTCGAAGGACGGTGCGACGGTGCCGGCGAGCAGGGACAGCCCGATCCCGACGCCGACGCCGATGAGCCCACCGAGGCCGGCCAGGACGATGGACTCGATGAGGAACTGCTCGACGATGGCGCGGCTGGTGGCGCCGATCGCTTTGCGGATCCCGATCTCCCGGGTTCGTTCAGTGACCGAGACCAGCATGATGTTCAGGACTCCGATACCGCCGACCACCAGCGAGAGCGCGGCGACGGCCGGGGTGAACAGGGTGAGGATGAGCACGATCTGGTTGAAGGTTTGGAGCCGGTGCCCCAGGGATTGGACTTGGAAGTCCCGCCGCCGGGGGTCCGTGATGTGGTGTCGGGCGTCGAGAATGTGGGTCACCTCGGCCATGGCGGCGGGCACGGCGGTCTGTTGGGGGGCTTGCACGAGGATCTGGCTGAGTTTGTTGCCGATGCCGATGCCATAGCCGACGACGTAACGGCGGGCGGTGCTCAGCGGCATGACCGCAGTGTTGTCAAGCTGCTGGCCGTAACTCTGCATCACACCGACGACCTGGAAAGGAGCATGGTTGATCCGGACTATCTGGCCCAGCGCCGCCACGGGATCACCGAAGAGGGTGGTCGCGACAGCCGGCCCCAGGACCACCACCCTGGCGGCGGAGCGGGCTTGAGCCTCGGTAAAGAACGACCCCGCCTGAACGTCCCGGTTGTTCACCTCGCTCCAGCGTTCCGAGGAGCCGATGATGGCCCCTGAGAGGAACGTGGTGGTGTTGGTGTCGATCGGTGTTGTACCTGGTGTTGTGCCCGCTGCTGTGCCCGTGCCCGGTGCTGTGCCGGTGACCACCGGGGTGACGGTGGCGACATTCGGGGCGTTCCGCAGCGCGGAGACGTCGGCGTCGGTCAGGTTCTGCGCGGGCGGCCCCCCGGGGACGTTAGCGGGCTGCGCCACGATGGTGACCAGGTTGGCGAACGGTTCAATGCGCGCATTGACCGAATTCTGCACCCCTTGGCCGCACGCAAACAGCACGATCACTGCGGCGACTCCGATGATGAGGCCGAGCATGGTCAGCGCGGAGCGCAGCCGGTGGGCGCGCAGCCCGCGTAGCGCGATGAGTAACGCTTCTCGCAGGCTCATGTGCTGACCTTCGCCACATCCGCAGCGCACCGCTGTCCGTCAAGGACACTCCTCAGACATAACCAATGGTTGACGTTGCGCACAAGAGGATTCGGCGAATTCCCAGTTATCTTTTCAGGATCGCACCGCCCGCGCCAGCAGCGCCCGGCTCAGGCCTGGCAGCGCGACGGCGAGCCTACGGTGGGGTGGCACTGCCACCCGACGGACCAGTACGTGGTAACCGGCCGTCTCGATCTCATCCAGGATGCCGCCGTACAAGCGGAACGCGGTGGCCACGCAGTCCCGGGACACCGGGGCGAGCATCGGGATCCCCGGCGCTGCCCTACGATAGATCGCCCGGGTACGCGCCACCAGGTAGGCCAGCGCGCGGCGCACCCGGGGATCGGGCCGTCCGGTGCTGCGGCACCACCCCAGCAACTCGCGGTCCACCCCGAACGACGCCAGCTCGTCGGTGGGCAGGTAAACCCGCCCGCGATCGAGATCCTCCCCGACGTCGCGGAGGAAGTTGGTGATCTGGAAGGCGACACCCAGCGCGGCGGCGTGCGGCTCAGCCCGCTCCCGGGGGACCACGGTACCCAGTACCGGCAGCACCTGCAGCCCGATAACCGCCGCCGAGCCGTGCACATAGCGGCCCAGCTCGTCAAAGGTCCGATAACCGGCCACGCCGCCCCTGTCCACCGGCCGATCCATCCGCATCGAGATCATGAAGTCCGCGAAGTGCTGCGGATCGATCTGGTAGCGAACCGCGGTGTGCACCGGCGCTGCCAGCACCGGGTGGTCCGAGCGGTTCCGCGCCAGCCCCTCGCGCAGCTGCTGCGCCAGGGTGTCCAACTCCGTGAGGCGCTGCGGCCACGGTCGGGTGTCGGAGAGATCATCAACGATCTCGTCGGCGTAGCGGGCCAGCCCGTACAGTGCATGGATCGCCGGCCGTTGCCCGGGTGGTAGCAGCCGGGTCGCCAAGAAGTAGGTGTGGCCGTGCGCCGCGTTGAGATCCCGGCATCGGATATACGAGGCCCGGAGCGCGGGCTCGGTAATGCCTGCGGCATCGAGCTCGCGACTCATCGTGCCGCTACCGGCGCCGGCTCGACGAGGTGTGTGCGCCGTCGCAGGCCGAGCGGGTCGCGGCGCAGCAGGGCGGCTGCCGCGACCAGCGACACTGCCACTATTCCGAGCTGGTACGGCCACGAGTTCAGGGCATCCTCCCCGGTGGGGTAGCTGCACAGCACCAGCCAGGTGGACCCGGCGACGGCCCACGCCAGCGAGCGTCGCGGCCAGGGCAGGGCCGCGCCGAGGACGAGGGCCCAGGTGAAGTACCAGGGCAGGGTGGCCGGTGCCAGCAGTGCCAACCACAGCAGCGCCAGCGCCGCGCGGCGAACGGCCTCCGGCCCGCCGTCTCGTGCCAGCCACCACTGCCGGGCGACGATGGCGAGGAAGACCCCGGAGCCCAGTAGCCGGCAGACCATGATGAACGGGTGCTCGTTCGTGTGATCGAACAGCGCGGCCAGCGCGTGCGCGAGCTGCCCGGCGGCGGTGGGTAGCGACATCCAGTTGACGATCAGCGACGGGGCATTGAGCGCCGGGATCCAGCCCAGGCCGACGCCAGACACCACCGTGATTCCGGTGAACAGCGTGGCGAACAACGCCACGCTGTTCACGCCAGCTCGCAGCAGTTGCGCTTCCCGGCTACCGGGCAGGCGCGCCGCCCAGATCCAGACCAGGAACGGCAACGCGATCCCGGCCGACGCCTTCACCGCCATCGCCACAGTGACCAGCGCGATCCCGGCAACGTGTCGGCGCACCAGCACCAACAGTGTGCCCGCCACCAGCAGGCCGATCATGAGCAGATCGTTGTGCGGTCCACCGACCAGATGCACCACAGTTATCGGGTTGGCGCTCACCAGCCATAGCGTGACGGTGCGAGCGCCGCCGAGCTGATCGGCCAGCCGAGGGAGCGCGACGATGAGCAGAACCCAGCCGCTCAGCAGCACTAACCGCATGCCGATCACGCCCACGACGAGGTTCTCGCCGACCAACCGGTTCATCGTCTTGGCGATGAGGATAAACAGCGGGCCGTAAGGCGCCGGGGTGGTTTGCCACACGTAGTGCACGTTGTCCGCGATGGCGCCCGGCGGCAGCTTCGAGGGCCCGACCTGGTAGGGATCCAGCCCGCGTAAAGCAAGTGCACCCTGCGCCAGGTAGCTGTAGACGTCCCGGGTGAATAGCGGCGGCGAGAGCAGTACGGGCGCCGTCCACACCGCACTGGCGACCTGCACCTGCCTCACGGTCGTGATGCCGGTCAGCACGTCGCGCCCCAGGCGTACCCAGGCCCACACGACCATCCCGACGCCGACGTAGAGCGCTACGGTGGCCAGGTCGTGCCCGTGCCCATAGCGGATCCAGGACAGCGGTCCCCCAGTGATCAGGGGGTCGGTGATGAGGATACCGCCGGCCCCGACCGCCATGGTGGCCAGCAGGACCGAACCGGCCAATCCGAGTAGCACCGTGCCCGACAGCAGCCGGTTCGGGCGCAGCCGGTCGAGTAGCAGCACGGGCTGTTCCCGCGCCGTGCCGGGACCAGAATGGGGGTCGAGGGACGCGTAGTCGGAGGTGACCGTCACAGTTGTGTCAGCCGCTCATAGCGGTGCTCCGGCGGGTTCCGGCGGCGGTGATCCGGGCAGCGGCGAGCTTGCCGGAGATGAGCGCGGTAGGTACACCGACTCCCGGCGTTGTGCCGCATCCGGCGAGCACGACGTTCGTCCGCCCACGCACCAGGTTCGATGGACGAAACGGCCCCGTCTGGGCGAAGGTGTGTGCCGCGGAGAACGGGGTTCCTACCGCCAACCCCTGAGCCGCCCAGTCAGCGGGAGTGACCAACTGCTCGACCTCGATGGCGTCGCCCAGGTCGGCCAGTCCCCGCCGCTCCAGCGTGCTCACCAGCTCATCGCGGTAAGCAGATCCGAGGGTGGCCCAGGCTAGCGGTGCGGTGTGCAAGTTGGGGCAGGGCGCGAGTATGTAGAGCAACTCGCGCCCGGCAGGTGCCAGGCTCGGGTCGGTGGCGGTGGGACGGGTGATGAGCAGCGACGGGTCGGTCATCAGCTGTCCGCGGTAGATGATCTCGTCGAAGGTGCGCTCCCACGCTTCGCCGAACATGATCGTGTGGTGCGCCAGCCCTGTCCAGCCCGGCCCGGTGCCCGCCCGGACTCCGGCGTGCAGCACCACCGCCGAGGGTGACCAGCGCAGCGGCACCAGCCGCCGCGGGGCCCGGCCGAGCAGCCGATGGACCACCGGTAGATCGGGCGTGAGCACCACCGCATCGGCGCCAACCCGTTCGCCCTCGGTGGTGTGCGCTGCCGTGACGCGGTCCCCGGAGTGCTCCAAGGCAGTCACCGTCGTGTTGTAGCGAACTTCGGCACCGGCGTCGGAGGCCGCGTCGGCCAGTGCCTGGGGCAGCGCCTGTATTCCGCCGCGGGGGAACCAGACACCGGCCACCGTGTCCATGTAGGCGATCACCGCGTACGCGCCGAGGGCTCGTTGCGGGGGCACTCCGGCGTAGAGCGCCTGGAAGGAGAAGATCCGTTGCAGCCGCTGATCGTGCAGAAAGCGGCCGATCTGAGTGCCCCACCGGCCGAAGCCGCCCAGCGTGGCCAGCGTGGCCAGATCGCGGACGGCATCCCGGCCGGCTACCAGGTCCAGCGGGGAGTCGAAGTTGCCACCGATGAACCGGCCGATCTCGACCTGGTACAACCGGGTCAGCCAGTGCCGCAGCCGCCGGTAGCCGTGCGCTTCCGCTGGGCCGGCCACCGCCCGGATCTGCGCCTCCATCGCGTCGGCTTCGGTGTGCACGTCGATCACCGACCCGTCGGCGAAGCGGGCCCGGTAGGCCGGGTGCAGCGCCACCAGGTCTAGCCGTGCGGCGAGTGAGTCGCCCACTGCGGCCAGTGCCTCCTCGACCAGCTCTGGCATGGTGAGCACGGTAGGGCCGGTGTCGAGGCGATAACCGGCGAGATCTATCCGGCTAGCCCGACCGCCTGGGTGGGGCTGGGCTTCGAGGACGGTCACCTGCCGACCGGATCCGAGCAGGTGCAATGCCGCGGACAGCCCGGATAGCCCGGCGCCTACGATGACGACGTGGTCGGTGGGTCCGGGCACGGTGCGCACGGGTGCACGTTACGCGGGGCCGGGTTAGCGAACTCTGCAGGTAGCTTGGGTGGCAAGCTCGGTCAGCCGGGCACCGGCCGGATCAGCCAGCTCGGCAGTATACAGGCTATCCAGTGCTGAGTTGGTGAGCGTGCTGATCCGACGCTCCACCTCAGCCACTGCGCCGAGCTCGATCAGCAGCTCGCGGATCTCCGTCACGGTGCTCTCGTCCACCTGCGGGTTCCCGATGGTGCCGCGCAGCAGGTCAGCGGCCCCGGTCTGGCGCTTTTCGTCAGCGGCCCGCAGCCCATAGGCCAGCAGCAGCGTCCGTTTGCCCTCGCGCAGGTCGTCGCCGGCCGGCTTACCGGTGACCCGAGGGTCGCCGAACATGCCCAGCAGATCATCGCGGAGCTGGAAGGCGATACCGATGTCAGCGCCGAAGCAGCGATAGGCGTGCACCAGTGCGGGGCTCGCTCCGGCGATCGCTGCCCCAAGGTGCAGCGGTCGCTCAACGGTATAGGCCGCAGTCTTGTACCGGTCGATCCGCAGCGCGGTCTCGGGCGCCTCGTCACCCCTGGCCTGGGTGAGCACGTCGAGGTATTGGCCCGCGAGCACCTCGGTGCGCATCACCTGCCACACGGCGTGCGCTCTGCGCAGCTGATCAGGCCACAGATCCGACCCGCGCAACATGTCGTCAGCCCAGGCCAGTGCGATGTCACCGAGCAGGATGGCGGTGGCCGCGCCGAACCGTTCCGCCGTGCCCGACCATCCGGCTGCGCGGTGCCGGGCCGCGAAGTCGACGTGCACCGTCGCCGCGCCGCGCCGGGTGGTGGAATCGTCCATCAGGTCGTCGTGCACCAGGGCACAAGCGTGGATCAATTCCAGCGAGCTCACCGACCGCAGCACGGCCCGCGCCTGCGGGTCAACCGGGGAGCCACCCGCTCCTCGCCAGCCCCACCAGGCAAAAGTCGGGCGCAGCCGCTTGCCGGGGCCTAGCACGACCTCGCTCAGTGAGTCCACCGCGGCGACGAATTGCTGGTCGATCTGCGCCGCCTCGTCGCGCTTGGCCTGCAGGAAGGCGGCAAGCTCGTGGTGTACCTCGGCGCGGAGGTTGTCATCGAGCGGATGCACCTGCTGATCTTCCGGTAGCCCGCCTAGGATCCGAGTTCGGGCTCTGCGGGTGGCGTTCCCCTGCGCCATCGAACCTCCTGCGATCGTGGTGACGCGCCGCGTAGCGGGGCCGCACCCGCTGTGCGTGCCGACGATAGGGGTCGTTCGTGCCGACACGTGCCCCGGTTCGGCATACCCCGGGTTCGGTAGGTACCCGGGTTCGGTAGGTAATTGGTGCGCCCTTGTCGCCGGTACGGCTTAGGGTGTCAGCATGACGGCCGTCATCGACCGGCTCGGCGGTGGCCGCCCGGTGTTCTCGGTTGAGTTCTTTCCGCCCCGTGACGACGCTGGGGAGCGCCAACTGTGGCAGGCGGTGCGGGACTTCGAGCCGCTCGATCCGGCCTTTGTCTCGGTGACCTATGGTGCCGGGGGTTCCAGCCGGGACCGGACGGTGCGGATCACAGGGCGGATTGCGCAGCAGACCAGCCTGGTCCCGATGGCGCACCTCACTGCGGTGAACCACTCGGTGGCCGACCTGCGGCAGGTGATCGGTAGCTACGCCGAGGCCGGGATTCGCAATGTGCTGGCACTGCGCGGGGATCCGCCGGGTGAGCCGCTCGGAGAGTGGGTGGCGCACCCCCAAGGCGTGCACTACGCTGCGGAGCTGGTTCGCCTCGTCCGCTCGCTCGGCCACTTCTGCATCGGCGTGGCCGCCTTTCCCGAGTGCCACCCCCGCTCGCCTGACGTCGAGTCCGATGTTCGGCACCTGGTGGCCAAGCTGCGAGCCGGTGCCCAGTTCGCGATCACCCAGATGTTCTTTCGCCCGGAGGACTACCTGCGGCTGCGGGACCGAGTAACCGCGGCGGGCGCGGACATGGCGACGGTGCCGATCCTTCCGGGGGTGATGCCCATCACCACGTTGCGCGGCGTGCAGAAGATGGCCGAGTTATCGGGCTGCACGATCCCCGACACGGTCCGTGACCGGCTGGTCGCGGTGGGTGACGATCCCGCCGCGGTGCGCCAGGTAGGGGTGAATGTCGCAAGCGAATTGTGCGAGCGGCTGCTCGCCGAGGGCGCGCCGGGGTTGCACTTCTACACGCTCAACCGATCCGGCTCCACTCGGGCCGTGCTGGCCCGGCTGGGCATGGCGCCCGGACGTCCGGCTGCGGTCGCGCGCTAGAGCGGCAGCGTGCGGCCCAGCACCGCGAACTCCCGGGAATCCCCGGTGAAGTGGTAGTGACGCAGCAGGTCGGTGAACCCGAGCCGCCGGTAGAGCCGCCATGCTCGGGTGGGGCCCTCGGGTGTGGACAGCAATGCGCGCGGAGCATCCACTCTGGACAGTAACTCGGTGAGCAGAGCTTTGCCGATCCCTCTGCCCTGCGCGTCCGGGTGCACATGCAGTTCGGTGAGCTCGAAGTAGTCGGCGAGCTCCCGGTGTGCCGCAGCGGGATCGATGAGCATGAGTCCGCGGTGGACCTCGTCATGCCACCACTGGCCGGGCGCCCCCCGGTAACCGTAGCCGATACCCACCAGGGTGTCCGCGTCGAAGGCAGCCATGCACAGCCAGCCGACCCGCAGCGTGTGCTCCAGCCACATTGGGCTGCGATGCCGCACCGTACCAGGTGGGTAACGCATCGCTGTGACATAGATCCGCAGCGCCTCGTCCAGCCGCACGCGCAACTGCGCGGCCGTCAGCTCAGTCAGCCGCGTTGGTTCGCGGGTGGGCATCGCGGTCACCGCCGACCTCCCGTATCGGCCGACGTCACCGCAAAGCGGGTGGCGTCCACGGAGTGCATGAGTTTCATGAGACCACGTCTAGGCGCCGGCCTGCTGTGCTGGCACAGATTGGCACTTGACGGACCCGGGCTGAGAGGGGCTACCCTCTAGGCGTGTTCGAACATATGTTCGAACACGGACTCGGCGGTGGGGCGGGGGAAGCGCACCACCGCCGAGCTCCGCCGGCTTCCCACGGCGGAGTCGACCTTGTGTCGCCCATCACGACTCCCGACCCAGGAGGCCGACGTGGCCACTGCTGCTGCGCTCACCCCATCCGTCGTGCCGCGGTACGACAGCCCGAAGTACGGACTGAGTCACTGCCCACCCAGCGTACGTATCCTGCTCGAGCAGGCTCGACAGAGACTGCTCGATGCCGAGTACGCCGCGCATCCAGTAGATCGTTACGCCCGGGCGCACCTCGCGGCGCTGCGTGCGGCGGCCGCCGTCCTGGCGGCGCGGGCCCGGCCGCGCAACCGCGCCCAGCCGACCAGCGCATGGGCACTGCTCGCCACCGTCGCACCAGAACTCGCGGAATGGTCAACATTTTTCGCCGCCGCTTCGGCCACCCGGGCAGCCGCCGAGGCCGGTGTACATCGCCTCGTGACTGCCCGCGACGCCGATGACCTGGTCCGGCAGGCTGGCGAGTTCCTCACCATCGCGGGCCACGCGGTGGCAAGGACCGTCCGATGACGGCGCCGCGGCCACTGATCGACTACGGCCGGATGCTGGATGTGATCGGGCTCGAGGGCGAACTGATGCTCGACATGGCGGCCTCAGCGTTGCCGGCCAGGGCGCATGCCGAGGTACCAGGTTGCCCGGATCTCACCTTGGAGAAGACCCTGCGGCACGTGGGTAGCGTGCACCGGGAGACCCGGTTGTGGGTGCGGGACGGGTGTCGACCTGAACAGCGGCAGCAAGCACCGTCGGACGGAAATCTGGTCGAGTTCGTGCGAATAGGGCTCGAGGAGTTGCTGACGGAGCTGGGCAACCATGACCCAGCTGAACCCTGCGACACGTGGTGGCCGGACGATCGCACGCATGGCTTCTGGCGGCGTCGGATGGCTCACGAGACCACTGTGCATCGGGTAGATGTGGAAGCTGCTGCTGGTGGGCCTGTGCATGCAATCGACCCGGAGGTGGCTCTCGATGGCATCGACGAGCTGTTGTTTCTGTGGTTCGGTCACCGCCTCGGTGAGCTGGGGATGTCCTCGCCGCAGCAGGGTGCGGTCGCCCTCTCGGCTGCCGATCGACGCTGGTTGGCCCTCTTCGAGCCGGGCCGGTGCACCGCGCGGCGGGTGGAGGAGTCCGACGTTCGCTCGGCGGACGCCATAGTCAGTGCAGCGCCCATGGAGATCTACCTCTGGTCGTGGGGACGGCTGCCCGACCAGTCAGTCCGGATCTCCGGTGACCAGGATTCCGTCGGCCGTCTCTGGACGCTGTTGCGCCTTGCAACGCAGTAAATTAATCGGACTGCCAGGGCATCAGGCGCGTATCCGCAGTCCGCGGGGGGTGGCGCGGAACCCGGCGTCCCGCAGCAGTTCAGCCAGCGCAGATCCTAGAGCCGCCTCGCCGTCAGTGCGCTCCACGGACAGCGAACCCAACCAACCCTGCTGCACCGCGCCGGCGAGGGTCTGTACGGCGGCACGCAAGGTACCGGTGTCCTCAGTGAAGGACAGCATCGATCGGCCGCCGCGTTCGACGTAGAGCACGGCGGCACCGTCGACGAGGACGGCCAGCGCTCCGGCCTTGCGTCCAGGCCGGTGTCGCGCGGCACCCACCGTGGGCGGCCACGGCAAGGCGGCTCCGTAGGGCTGGGCGGGGTCGGTGGCGGCGAGTATCACCGTGGCGGCACTGTCGTCGCCAGGCTGGCCAAGGGCGCGCAGCCGGTCGATGGCGCCCGGAACGGCAAACTGCGCGGCTCCGAGTCCCTCGACGACGTACCCGCGTCGGCACCGTCCAGACTCCTCCATGGCCCGCAGCACCTTGTAGATGCCGGCAAAGCCTCCGGCGACTCGCTCGGTGTCCAGGGCACCTCTGGTGAGTACTCCGTGGCGCTCGAGGAACGTCTCGGCCCGGGCGTGGGCCCGGCGGGTTGGGTCCGGCTGGGGGACCGGCGGCGGTGGCACAGGAGGCGGTCGCACTGGCGGCGGTGGCACAGGAGGTTGGTGCACCGGCGATAGCGACCAGCGTCCCGCGGCTGTTGGCGGACCAGCACGGGAGGGCAGCGGCGCTCGCCCCGCGCGCATCCGGGCGTACCTCCGGCGCGGCGCGGGCTGACGTGGCCGGTGCGCGGCCGAGCGGCCGGACACCGAGGCCCGCAGCGGGGCCAGCGAATCGTTGGTCAGCAACCCCGCCCACACCAGGTCCCACACCGCCGCGACCACCTCGGCGTCACCGCGCACCGGTTCACCATCGGCGAGCAGATACCGACCCGTCCGATCAGCAAGCTGCCGAAAGAACAACGCGCCACCCCCAGCGGGACCACCAGCGGGGTCCCAGCTCAGAGCGCGCAGGACACAGCGGTGTATCGGGGTGAGCGCAAGCTGCTCGTCAACATCCGGCAGTACCAGATCAGCCAGGTCGGTCGGAGCCAGCGCGATCCACCCGTCGCCACCAGGCAGTGACCCGCAGCCGATCCAGGTGACCTCGCCGGAGATAGTGAGTTCATCGAGCAGAGCGGGGGAGTAGCCGGGCAGCCGGGCTGGGAGGAGCAACGATTCTAGCGCGCTCGCCGGCACCGGTGCACCGGCTAGCTGCTCCACGGCACCGAGCACGTCGTCCGGGGTGGCCGCGCCGCGCAGCCGTCGCTCCCGCCCGAACCCGTCACGTAGGGTGCCGCACGGGCCGATGCCGTGCCAGGCTGGGAGGAACCGACCGAGGGCGGCCTGCTCAACCGGCTCCACCTCGGCGCGCAAGCGGGCCAGCGACGCTCGCCGCAACCGCCGTAACACCTCTGTGTGGCAGTACTCCGTGCCCCCGCCGCCGAGCTCGACCGGGCGCAGTTCGCCGCGGACGAGAGTGCCCACCCTGGTCATCCGATCCAATACCGCACCCACCACGGCGACCCCGAGCCCGAAACGATCTGCGGCGGCAGCGGCGATGAACGGCCCGCGCGTTCGTGCGTAGCGCAGCACAAGATCCCCGAGCGGGTCGGCAACCGGTTCGGTGAACGCCTCCGGCACCCCTACCGGCAGGGCCACACCCAGTGCGTCGCGCACTCGCCCGGCGTCCTCGATGGCGATCCAGCGCCGCTCGCCGGCGATTCGCACCGTGATCGCCCGGCGGGCCGCGCCGAGCTCGGCAAGCCACTCCGGGGCGACCCCGCGCCGCGCGGCCTCAGCCTCGGTGAGGTCGCCCAGCGCACGCAGCAGGTCGGCAGTGCCTTCGAAGTCTCGCGCGTGCCGGTCGGGATCGAGGCGCTGTAGCTGCGCTTCTACCTCAACGAGCGCCCCGGGGTCGAGCAGCTCGCGGATCGCCTCGGTGCCGAGCAGCTCCGCCAACAATGCGGAGTCGAGCGCGAGCGCGGCGGCCTTACGCTCGGCCAACGGGGCGTCGAGCTCATAGAGGAACATCCCCACGTAGCCGAACAGCAGGCTGCGGGCGAACGGCGACGGCGACGGGGTGGTGACCTCCACCACCCGCACCCGTCGGGCTCGCACCTCCGACATCAGCTCGCGCAGCCCGGGCAGGTCATAGACGTCCTGCAGGCACTCCCGCATCGCCTCCAGCACCACCGGGAACTGCTCGTACTTCGAGGCGACGGTGAGCAGCTGAGCTGACCGTTGCCGCTGCTGCCACAGCGGCGTACGGCGTCGCGGGTCGCGGCGGGGCAGCAGCAGGGACCGCGCGGCACACTCCCGGAACCGGGAAGCGAACAGAGCCGAACCGCCCACCTCGGCGACCACGAGTTGTTCCACCTCATCCGGGTCGAGCAGCACGTCCTCGGCGGTGGGGAGCACCTCAGCCCCGTTAGCGTCCAGCGCATCCGGTAGCCGCAGCACTATACCGTCGTCCGCGCTGGCCACCTGTGCCTCGACACCGCGCCGCTCGCGCAGCCGGGCGTTGATCGCCAGCGCCCATGGCCCATTCACTTGCGCGCCGAACGGGGAGTGCACCACCATCCGCCAGTCACCCAGCTCGTCGCGGAAACGCTCCACCACAACGGTGCGGTCGTCGGGCACGTGCCCCGCAGCCTCGCGCTGCTCGCGCAAGTAGGACAACAAGTTGTCGGTCGCCCAGGCGTCGAGGCCCGCGTACCCCATGCGACCGCGTGCCGCGTCCACTTCGGCGCTGCTCAGCTCGCGAACAAACGCGCCCAGCGCACGCCCTAACTCCAGGGGCCGGCCCGGCGCGTCGCCCTTCCAGAACGGCATCCTTGCTGGCTCACCTGGTACAGGCTGGGCGATAACCCGATCATGGGTAATGTCGACGATCTTCCACGAGGTCGAACCGAGGAGGAACGTGTCGCCTACTCGGGACTCGTACACCATCTCCTCGTCGAGCTCACCCACCCGCGAGCCCGCCCCGTCGGCACCGCCGGGGGTCATCACGGTGAACAGCCCCCGGTCCGGGATGGTGCCGCCGGATGTGACGGCCAGCCGCTGCGCTCCTGGCCGCCCGCGCAGCTCGTTGCCGCTCCGGTCCCAGACGATCCGGGGGCGCAGCTCACCGAACTCCTCCGACGGGTAGCGCCCCGCAAGCATGTCCAGGACGGCGTGCAGCGCCGAGTCGGGCAGAGTCGAGTACGGCGCGGCGCGGCGGACCAGTGCGGCGAGATCCTCGACGGTCCACGGATCGAGCGCGACCATGGCCACCACTTGTTGGGCGAGCACGTCGAGGGGGTTGCGGGGATAGCGCAGCGCCTCGATTGCCCCGTTCGCCATCCGTTCCGCGATCACCGCGCACGAGACCAGGTCACCGCGGAACTTGGGGAAGATCACTCCC
Source organism: uncultured Actinomycetota bacterium (assembly GCA_963822695.1). Classification (GTDB taxonomy): domain Bacteria; phylum Actinomycetota; class Actinomycetes; order Mycobacteriales; family Pseudonocardiaceae. Next base: position 336,438 of record CAWGJH010000024.1, on the reverse strand, counting down.
CGGGACACCGCACCTACCCGGTGCCCGGCCCGGCCGATCCGCTGGAGGCCCGACGCCACCGTCGGAGGTGCTTCGACCTGCACCACCAGGTCCACCGCTCCCATGTCGATGCCCAGCTCTAGCGACGAGGTGGCGACCACACACGGCAACCGGCCGGACTTGAGTTCCTCCTCGACCAGGGTGCGCTGCTCGCGCGACATCGAGCCGTGGTGTGCCTTCGCGATCACGTTGGGAGCACCGCCGGCGAGCCCTGCCTGGCCCATCAGCTCGGCCGGCATCCGGTTTCGGGGCGCTGCGGGTTCCTCGACGGCGAGCTCGTTGAGCCGGGAGGTGAGCCGCTCGGCCAGCCGACGCGAGTTGGCGAACACGATCGTCGAGCGGTGCGCGCGCACCAGTTCCAGCACCCGCCGCTCGACTGCGGGCCAGATCGAGGCATGGCGCTCCGATCCGCGGGCCTTCCCTGCCAGCTCGCCCTCTGCCAGCTCGCCCTCTGCCAGCCCGTCCCCGGTCAGCTCGCCCAGTACCGACATGTCCGGCACTGGCACTTGGACCGAAATCTCGATTGTCTTGGCCGATGCCGGCTGCACCACCTGCACTGGCCGGCCCCCAGCGAGGAAGGCGCTGACCTCCTCGACGGGACGCACGGTGGCGGACAGGCCGATCCGCTGGGCAGGTTTGTCCAGCAGCGTGTCCAGCCGCTCCAAGGACAGGGCCAGGTGCGCGCCGCGCTTGGTGGCGGCGACGGCGTGCACCTCGTCGACGATCACGGTATCCACCCCGCGCAGCGATTCCCTGGCCGCCGATGTCAGCAGCAAGAACAGCGATTCCGGGGTGGTGACAAGCACGTCGGGCGGGGTGCGGACGAAGGCACGGCGCTGGTCGACCGGGGTATCGCCGGTGCGCATCCCCACCCGGATGTCCGGCGTTGGTAGCCCCAAACGGTGCGCGGCCTGCCGGATGCCCGCCAGCGGGGAACGCAGGTTGCGCTCGACGTCCACCGCCAAGGCCTTGAGCGGCGAGACGTAGAGTATCCGGCAACGCTGTGTCGGCTCGTCCGGCGGCCCCGCGACGGCCAGCCGGTCCAGCGCCCACAGGAACGCGGCGAGGGTCTTGCCCGACCCGGTTGGGGCGATGACCAGAGTGTGCCCGCCCGCGGCTGCCGACCGCCACGCGCCCTCCTGCGCCGGGGTCGGCGCGACGAACGCCCCCGCGAACCAGTCTTGGGTGGCCGGGGAGAACAGCTCGAGCACGTCCACGCCGACCATCATGGCCTGTCCTATCTCCGCAGCGCGGCACGCCCGTCGACGAGGATTGTGCGCAGGCGGCCTACGTCGGTGATCCGTCGCTCGGCGAGGTGGTCGGCGGCTACGGCAGGCGGCACGCCGTCCCGTTCGGCCAGTTCGAAGATTTCCCGAGTGGTATCGAAGATCTTGGTGACCCGGGCTTTGGCCCGCTGGAAGTCGAAGCCCTCGATCTCGTCGGCCACCTGAATGACTCCACCGGAGTTCACCACATAGTCGGGTGCGTAGAGGATGCCTCGTTCGTCGAGAAGCTTTTCCACGCCGGGGTGCTCCAACTGGTTGTTCGCGCCACCACAGATGGCCTTGGCGCGCAGCGCCGTCACCGTGAGATCGTCCAGCGCCGAGCCAAGCGCGCAGGGGGCGTACACGTCGAGTGGCTCGCGTACGAGCGCTTCGGTGTTCGGCGCCACCACCACCTCGGGATGCGCGGCGCGGACCCGCTCGATAGCCCGTTCACTGACGTCGGCCACGATCACCTCTGCGCCGTCGGCGAGCAGGTGATCAACGAGGTGTCTCCCGACCTTGCCGACGCCGGCGATGCCCACCTGACGCCCGTACAGGGTGGGCGCACCCCAGACTTGTTCGGCGGCCGCGCGCATGCCTTGGAAGACTCCGAAGGCAGTCAGGATCGAGGAGTCGCCGGCGCCACCGTGGGCCAACGAGCGTCCGGTGACGAACTCTGACTCCCTGGCGACGGTATCCATGTCCTCGACGTAGGTGCCGACGTCGCAGGCGGTGATGTAGCGCCCGCCCAACGACTGCACGAAGCGCCCGTAAGCCCGTAGCAGCGCCTCGGTCTTGTCCCGGGTTGGGTCGCCAAGAATGACGGCCTTACCACCGCCGTGGTCCAGCCCAGCGAGCGCGTTCTTGTAGGACATCGCGCGGGACAGGTGCAGTACGTCGGCAAGAGCATCCTCCTCGCTGGCGTATGGATGAAAGCGGGTGCCGCCGAGCGCGGGCCCCAGCGCGGTGGAGTGGATGGCGATGATGGCGCGGAGCCCCGAGGGCTCGTCGCGGCAGAATACGACCTGCTCGTGGTCGCCGGATCGGAATACGTCGATCACGGTGGTGGCCCCCTCCCACTCGGTGGCACGCTGGTGGCGCGTGCTGCTGTGCAGCGTATGCCCGCGCCGGTCGCCTCAGGCACGGACAGCAGATGGCACCATCTGGCGGGTACTGATCAGACGAGGAGTGGAGAGGGAGAGAGCATGCGGGTCACCGGAATCGGGCATGCCGGGTTGTTCATCGAGACGGCCGCCGGCAGTGTGCTCTGTGACCCGTGGGTGAATCCGGCTTTTTTCGGCTCGTGGTTCCCCTTCCCGGACAACAGTGACCTGGACTGGGACGCCCTCGGGCGGGCCGACTATCTCTACATCTCGCACCTGCACCGGGACCACTGTGACGCTGAACTGCTGCGCCGCCACGTGCGCAATGACACCACGGTGCTGCTCCCGGACTACCCCACCGACGAGTTGGAGCGCGAACTCGCTTGTCTCGGGTTCCGGACCTTCCTGCGCACGGCATCAGGTGTCCCGGTGGCGCGCGACGGGTTGCGCATCATGATCACGTCACTGACTGGGCCCAGCGATGGGCCGATCGGTGACTCGGCGCTGTCCCTGGATGACGGCCAGACCGTGATCCTCAACCAGAACGACGCCCACCCGCTGGACATCGAGCAGCTCCGGGACTTCGGCGAGGTGCATGGGTATTTCACCCAGTTCTCCGGCGCGATCTGGTGGCCGATGGTCTACGACCTGCCCGCGGGTGCGCGCCAGGAGTTCGCTCGCCGCAAGCGGGCCGGGCAGACCGACCGGGCGCTGCGCTATATCGACGCCGTGGGCGCCGCGCACGTGTTCCCGACCGCAGGCCCACCCTGCTTCCTCGACGAGGAGCTCTTCGAGGTCAACGGCGTCGGCCGCGCCGGGGACGGCATCTTCACCGACCAGAGGGAGTTCCTCGCCGAACTGGCCTCGGTGCGGCCTGGAGTATCGGCACACCTGCTGTTGCCGGGAAGCGTCGCCGAGTTGGACGGCACGCGCTGCGAGCTCACCCACCGGCACTCGACCGATGAGATCGAGTACATCTTCGGCGCGAAGACCGCCTACCTGCGTGACTATCAAGCCCGCGCGCAGCCCGCTCTGGCGCGGGAGCGAGCCGGCCGGGCGCCGGTCCCCGCTGACCTGCTCGAGCAGCTCAAAGGGTGGTGGGAGCCGTTGCTCAAGCGGGCCGAGAACATCTGTACCGGAGTCGGTGGCCCCGTCCGCTTAGACGTCGGTGAGCGCTCACTGGTGATTGACTTCACTGCGCGCGAGGTGCGCGAGTTCGCTGGCGAACACTGCCGCTACCGGCTGTCCACATCCGCGGATCTGGTCGCCACCAACCTGGCCCGCCGCGAGGTCGACTGGTCGAACAGCCTGTTTCTGTCCCTGCGGTTTCGGGCCAGCCGGGTCGGTCAGTACAACGAGTTCGTCTACGTCTTCTTCAAATGCCTGTCGCAGGAGCGCATCGACTACGTCGAGAACTGGTACGACGAGCGCAACGATGACGGGGTGGAGATCAACCTGGACGGCTGGCGAGTGCAACGTCGCTGCCCGCACCTGCGCGCCGACCTGGCGAAGTTCGGCAGCGTCTCCGACGGGATCCTCACTTGCGCCCTGCACGGCTGGCGCTTCGATCTCGCCACGGGTCGCTGCCTCACCGCGGCGGGGCATCAGATTCGCGCCGCGCCGCTGGAGCGCTAAGCAGCGTCCTGGGCGAGCACCCCATCACGATAGCCGGGGATGTGCACCTAACCTGGAGGAATGCGGATAACCCACCTCCGGCAGCGGATGGACGAGGAATTTGGCCCGGTCAGAGCGGCCGCGTTGACCCATGACCACGTCTTCGCCGAGCTCGGTGGTCGGACGGTGAACGGGGCGCTGGAGGCGGGCGTTGACACCAAGCGGGTCTGGGCCGTGGTATGCGCCACATTCGACGTACCCGAAGAGCGGCGCTGAGCACGTGGACGCGTCCTTGCCAGCGTGTCCGCTTGTGATGCTTGCCCACCCCGGCGTGTCGCTTCTGACGTCGAACACGTGTTCGCCTAGGATGTTATCCACAGCCGGACCCCTGTCCACAGATCCGGTGTGTGTCGCCGCGAAGTGTCGGTCCTACCGCTTAGCGTCGGCCCCGACCCAGAAGAACCGATTAGCGAGGTGGACCGTCAGATGGCACCAGCACTGGACCGGGCCAAGGCGCTTGAGATCGCCTTGGCCCAGATCGATAAACAGCACGGCAAGGGCTCGGTCATGCGCCTCGGAGAGGAGGGCCGCGCGCCTATCGAGGTGATCCCCACCGGCTCCATCGCGTTGGACGTGGCGCTGGGCATCGGCGGCCTGCCTCGTGGCCGGGTCGTGGAGGTGTACGGCCCGGAGTCCTCCGGAAAAACGACGGTCGCGCTGCACGCAGTGGCTAACGCCCAGCGTGCTGGCGGAATCGCCGCGTTCATCGACGCTGAGCACGCGCTGGATCCCGACTACGCGAAGGCGCTCGGAGTGGACACCGATTCCCTGCTGGTCTCCCAGCCCGACACCGGGGAACAAGCACTGGAGATCACAGATATGCTGATCCGCTCCGGTGCGCTGGACGTCGTGGTCATCGACTCGGTGGCGGCCCTGGTGCCGCGGGCGGAGATCGAGGGCGAGATGGGCGACGCGCACGTCGGCCTGCAGGCCCGGCTGATGAGCCAGGCGCTGCGAAAGATCACTGGTGCGCTGAGTAATTCGGGCACTACCGCGATCTTCATCAACCAGCTCCGAGAGAAGGTCGGGGTTTTCTTCGGCTCCCCGGAGACCACGACTGGCGGCAAGGCGCTGAAGTTCTACGCCTCGGTACGGCTGGATATCCGCCGGATTGAGACGCTCAAGGACGGCGCGGATGCAGTAGGCAACCGGACTCGCGTCAAGGTGGTGAAGAACAAGTGCGCCCCGCCATTCAAGCAAGCAGAATTCGATATCCTTTACGGTCATGGGATCAGTAAGGAGGGCTCGCTTATCGACCTGGGTGTGGAGCAGGGCGTCATCCGCAAGTCGGGTTCCTGGTACACCTATGAGGGTGACCAGATCGGTCAGGGCAAGGAGAACGCCCGTAAGTTCCTGGGCGACAACCCCGACGTCGCTGCCGAGATCGAGAAGCGGATCAAGGACAAACTCGGCATCGGGGCGAAGCTCGACGATGACCAGACCGTGCCGGCCCCGGTGGACTTCTGATGCCCCCGACCCGTACCGACGCGCAGGGAATTTGCCTGCGGTTGCTCACCGCGCGGCCGCGCAGCCGGGCTGAGTTGGCCGATGCATTGCGCAGGCGCGGGATTCCCGACGAGGTCGGCGAGCCAGTGCTCGACCGCCTGGGCGAGGTGGGCCTGGTGGATGACGCCGCCTTCGCCGAGTCGGCGGTGCACTCCGGGCACCGCCACCGCGGCCTGGGCAGGAGAGCGCTGAGTACCGGGCTCCGGCGCCGGGGAGTGTCAGATGAGATCGTCCGCGAGGCCGTGGCGACGGTACGGTCCGAGGATGAGGAGCAGCGTGCCCGTGAACTGGTCCGGCGCAAGCTACGCGCCAGCAGTGCGCGGGACGTAAGCACGCTGGCCCGCAAGTTGGGCGGGATGCTGGCCCGCAGGGGTTACTCCGAGGGGCTGGCGTGGCGCGTGGTGCGCGACGAGCTCGGCTCGGGCGACTGGCCCACCGAGGTCGAGCCGAGCCCTGAGTGAGCGCTGGGTGCTCCGCCGGGGGCGATGAATTCGACGCCGGCGGGGAGGTTGCCTTGGGCATGCGCGCCGCTGAACAGCTGCAACAACGTGGCGCGGAACTCCTCAGCGGCCCGGGTTGGATGCACGTCGGTGCGGTGGGCAAGCGCGATCGTCCGGATCGGAATGGGAGGCACGAACGGCACCCCACGAAGCTGGGGGCGGCCCTGGAGAACCATGCTGGGAACCACGGCGATCCCGAGGCCGGCTTCGACGAAGCTGAGTACCGCGTCCATCTCGCCTCCCTCGATGGCGAACTGTGGCTGAAACCCAGCTCGCTGACAGGCTGTGAGGGTCATTGATCTGAGGTCGTAGCCCTCCCTGAACATCACCAGCGGGCGGCCCCGGAGGTCCTCGATCCGAAACGAGTCAAGGCCGAGGTCCATGGTGCGCGGCACGGCGACGGTGAGCTGCTCGCGAAGGATCGGGACGGTGTCCAGGGTGGGATCCCCTCGGTGCACCGGCGAGGTGATCATCGCCAGATCGATGGCTCCTTCCGCGAGCTGCCGTACCAGGTCCCGTGACCCACTTTCGTCGATGACGAGTTGGATACCTGGGTAGCGGACGCGAAAGCTGGCGAGTGCGTGGGCCAGCGGCCCGGTGCAGAGGCTGGGGGTGGCACCCAGCCGTAGCCTGCCCTGGCGAAGCTCGGCCAGCTCGTGCACCTGCAAGCGGGCGGTCTCGACATCGGCCAGGATCCGCTTGGCGAAGGGGACGAGCACCTCCCCAGCTGGCGTGAGCGTCACGTTGCCCCGGGCTCGATGGAACAGCTCGCTGCCCAGTTCGCGCTCCAGGCAATGGATCTGCTTGCTCAGCGACGGCTGGGCGACGTGCGTGAGCTCGGCTGCCCTGGTGAAGTGGTGGGTCCGAGCGACGGCCAGAAAGTACACCAATTGCTGTAGCTGCACCTCGATAGCTTATTGCTATCGAGACGAGCGTCACCATATCTTTGACGTGTGCCACAGGCTCGGCTTACTGTCAGTTATCGCCGCCCGGGCCGCCGACCCGTGGCGATGGTGCCGGCTGCGGCTGCCACCGCAAGCCGAACCGACCCCGCTGGCCTGTGGCCCCGACCTGAATCGACGTCATGACCACCACCTCATCGTCCCCGCCATCCGGGGTCGGCCAACCCGGTCGGACACAGTCCGCTCGGGCGGCAACCTCCGCCCGGACCTTGCGCACCGACCGCTGGTGGGTGTCGCCCTTGGTGACTGCCATCGTGCTGGGGACCTTCATCGTCTACACGACGGTCCGGCTGTTCATGCGGAATGACTACTGGGTCGGTGAATATCACTACCTCACCCCGTTGTACTCGCCGTGCTTGAGTGTGTCGTGCGCGCCGGGCTCGTCACATTTCGGTACCCCACTTCCGGCGTTTCCACTGGCGCTGCCACTGCCGATCCTGATTTTCCCGATTCTCGCCGGATTTCGAGCAAGCTGCTACTACTACCGCAAAGCCGGCTACCGATCATTTCTCCTGTCGCCGCCCGGATGCGCGGTGACTGAGCCAGCGAAGAAATACACCGGGGAAACCCGTCTCCCGCTGGTTCTACAGAACCTGCATCGGTATTTTTTCTACCTCGCCAGCGCGTTGTTGCTGATCAATACCTATGACGCGGTGTCGGCGTTCTTCCCCGCCGACGGTGGCTTCGGAGTGGGTCTCGGCTCACTGATCCTGCTGATCAATGTCACGATGCTGTGGCTGTACTCACTGTCCTGTCATGCGTGCCGGCACATTTTCGGAGGCCGGCTGAAGCACTTCTCCAAGCATCCCATGCAGTACTGGTTCTGGACGCAGCTGTCCAAGCTGAACGGTCGCCACATGCAGTTCGCGTGGACGTCGCTGATCACTGTGATGTTCGCGGACTTTTACATCATGGCCGTCTCCGCGGGCTGGATAGCCGACCTGCGCCTGTTTAACTGACCGCGCTTGTTCACGTGACGAGGGAACCAGGTACCTATGACCGAGATTGAGCGGCATGACTACGACGTCGTGGTGATCGGCGCGGGCGGTGCCGGGCTGCGTGCCGCGATCGAAGCACGTGAGCTGGGCAAACGCACCGCCATTGTCTGCAAGTCCTTGTTCGGTAAGGCCCACACCGTGATGGCCGAGGGAGGTATCGCGGCGTCGATGGGCAACGTGAACTCACGGGACAGCTGGCAGGTCCATTTTCGCGACACCATGCGCGGGGGCAAGTTTCTCAACAACTGGCGGATGGCCGAGCTGCACGCGAAAGAAGCGCCGCAGCGGGTATGGGAGCTGGAGACTTACGGCGCACTGTTCGACCGCACCAAGGACGGCAAGATCAGCCAGCGCAACTTTGGGGGACACGAGTACCCGCGGCTGGCGCATGTGGGTGATCGCACAGGTCTGGAACTGATCCGCACGCTGCAGCAGAAAATTGTCTCGCTGCAGCAAGAAGATTTCGCCCAACACGGCGACTATGAGGCTAACCTCAAGATCTTCGCCGAATGCACGATCACGGACCTGCTCACAGATGCTGATGCGGTGTCCGGGGTGTTCGGTTACTGGCGGGAGACGGGCTGCTTCATCCGGTTCGATGCACCTGCTGTCGTTTTGGCCACTGGCGGCATCGGAAAGACTTTCAAGGTCACCAGCAATTCTTGGGAGTATACTGGGGACGGGCATGCGCTCGCGCTGCGTTGCGGCGCGGCGTTGATCAACATGGAGTTCGTCCAGTTCCATCCCACTGGGATGGTGTGGCCGCCCAGTGTCAAGGGGATCCTGGTCACCGAGTCGGTCCGCGGCGACGGTGGGGTGCTGCGCAACTCCGAAAATAATCGCTTCATGTTCGACTACATACCCGAGGTCTTCAAAGGCCAGTATGCGACTTCGGAGCAAGAAGCGGACCGCTGGTACGACGATCCGGACAGCAACCGCCGGCCGCCGGAGCTGCTGCCTCGTGACGAGGTCGCGCGTGCGATCAATTCCGAGGTGAAAGCGGGTCGCGGGTCACCGCATGGAGGGGTCTTCCTCGACGTGTCAACCCGACTTCCCGCTGAGGTCATCAAGAAGCGGCTTCCCTCGATGTACCACCAGTTCAAGGAACTGGCCGACGTTAACATCACGGCCGAGCCCATGGAGGTCGGCCCCACCTGCCATTACGTGATGGGCGGCGTGGAGGTCGATCCGGACACGGCGGCAGCCTCGGTGCGCGGACTCTTCGCGGCCGGTGAGGTTGCCGGCGGGATGCACGGCTCCAACCGACTGGGCGGTAATTCGCTGTCCGACCTGCTCGTTTTCGGCCGCCGGGCCGGCCTCGGGGCGGCGACCTACGTGGATTCCCTGGGTGGGCTCCGGCCGTCGGTCCGCGAGGTCGACGTGGCGGCCGCAGCGCAGCGGGCGGTCAGCCCCTTCCCTACGGGAACTGACAACGTGGGCGTAGAGAACCCTTACTTGCTGCAGCAAGAGCTCCAGCAGACCATGAACGACCTGGCCGGCATCATCCGCAAGGCAGGGGAGATGGAACTCGCGCTCAAGAAACTCGACGAGCTGCGTCGCCGAGCCCAGCACGTTGTGGTGGAGGGTCACCGTCAGTTCAATCCCGGCTGGCACCTCGCACTGGACCTGCGCAATATGCTCGCGGTGAGCGAGTGCGTCACACGGGCGGCGCTGGAGCGCACCGAAAGCCGGGGCGGGCACACCCGAGACGACTACCCGGTGATGGATCCTGACTGGCGACACGTCCTGCTGATATGTACGCAGCACACCGACGGCGACGAAGTCAGCGTTCGCGTCGAACACAAGGAGCAGGTTCCGATGCGCGCGGACCTGATTGACCTCTTCGAGCTTGACGAGCTGAAGAAGTACTTCACCGCTGAAGAGTTCCCGGGAGGGACGGACTGACATGGGCAACCAGCGGCGCTTCCAGGTGTGGCGGGGTGACGCCCACGGCGGGAACCTTGTCGACTTCGATACCGAGGTCAATGAGGGGGAGGTGGTCCTCGATGTAATCCACCGCCTGCAGGCCACCCAGGCGCCCGACCTCGCGGTGCGGTGGAACTGCAAGGCGGGCAAATGCGGATCGTGCGGCGCGGAGATCAACGGCCTCCCGCGCTTGATGTGCATGACGCGGATATCCACGTTGCCGCCGCAGCTGCCGGTGACGATCACCCCATTGCGGACTTTCCCAGTTATCCGCGATCTCGTCACCGACGTCTCGTACAACTATCAGAAGGCGCGCGAGGTGCGTTCGTTCATGCCACCCAAGGGTGTGCAGCCTGGCGAATACCGGATGCAGCAAGTGGATGTGGAACGCTCGCAGGAGTTCCGCAAGTGCATCGAGTGCTTCCTGTGCCAGAATACCTGTCACGTGATCCGTGACCACGAGGAGAACAAGGAGAACTTCTCCGGACCGCGTTTTCTCATGCGGATCGCTGAACTTGACATGCACCCGCTGGACGCCGCCGACGAGGAGGGCGTGGATCGCAAACGGACTGCGCAGGACGAGCATGGCCTTGGATTCTGCAACATTACCAAGTGCTGCACCGAAGTGTGCCCGGAGCACATCAAGATCACGGACAATGCCCTGATTCCGATGAAGGAACGAGTGGCAGACATCCGCTTCGACCCGCTGATCCGGCTATTTCGCCGCAACCGGGGATAGGTCAGCGGAGCATAGGGGGGCTGGGTACCGGAGTGCCGAGGTACTCAGCGTAGAGGCGAGCCCAGGTGCCGTCGTCGATCTCGTGCTGCAGCACTGCGGTGACCCGCTCGCGGAGCAGCGGATCACCTGGCGGCAGGCCGATGCCGTACTCGGTGCTCCCCAGTGGCTCGCCAACCATCCGCAGCGTGCCGGGCGCCTGGGAAAGCAACGCCACCACGGCGGCCTGATCCCCGGCGATCGCCTTGACGCGACCCCCAAGTAGGTTCGCGCATGCGCTCAGAGTCGCCCGAGTCAGCAGCCCTACGCCATGGTCGGCCAGCGCTGTCGCGGCCGGCGAGTCCGCAGGCGCGCATACCTCCCCGTGGCCGAGCGAGTTCAGGCCGGTCACTGGGCTGGTGGCGGGCACAGCCAGGCGTAGCGGGCGCACCAGGTAAGGACCGGCTATACTCACCTTGGCGCTCCGCGCTGCGGTGATCTCATAGCCGCCGAGCGCGAGATCCACTTCAGCTCTGCCCAGTGCCGCCTCGCGGCTACTCGCGGCCAGGGGCTTGAAGCTGGTGCGGGTGGGATCCCCCCCAGGTCGCGGGCGATCAGACCGAGTAACGCGACGTCGAACCCGGTGTAGCCGTCCGAATCTGGCGATCGCTGCGCCAGCCCGGGCGCTTCCTGGATCGCGACGATGAGCTTGCCACGCCGTGCGATCCGGTCGATAGTTGGCGATCCGCTGCTTGCTGGGCGTGCTGGGGCGACCGTGTCGAACGGCCTGCCAGCCACCGGATGGGGGTGGTCGCTGAACAGGGCGGTAACCCCGTCGACGGCCCGACCTAGCACCCACAGTGCCGCGATCACGAGCAGGATGAGCAGGCAGCCGATCCGACCTGGCCGCAGCCGTCCACTCCAGCGCATGATTCCCGGTACTGACCGGGACTCGAGCGACGGTGTCGACTCATGTGCCGGCTCCGGCCGAGGCCGCCGAGGATCAAGATCCATTACGGTCGTCCACGAGATACCTCGCCTCTCTCCTTTGTATGGCCTTACTGATGGGCGTCGATGAAGGGGCTACCGTGACAGTCGGGGGTCGATCTCACGCAGGCAGGGCACCGCCTCGACCCCTGCTTCCGGCAGCCTGTGGCGGCGCACTCACCTTAGCGGGGGTGCGCTCGATGCCGCCCGTACCCAGGCTGGCAGGAAACGGTGCGCGCCGATAGTGACGGCGCCCAGGATAAGTATGAGGATGCCGACGGCTACGGTGTGGCGTGCAGTGCCCAGCCCGATGTGGATAAGCGCTTCGACAAGCAGGTAGATGCCGAGAACGATCAGCATAGGGCCGGCCAAGCGTTCGATGCACTCGCGCAAGCGTTCGCTGATCCGGATGCCGAAAGACAACCCGAGCTGGGAGACGATCAGTGTTTGGATCGCGATGACGGTGACGATGATGGCGGGTATGGTGAAGTTTGCGCCAAGGCCCAGGCCGAGGCCGATCGCCAACTCGTCGAGGCTGATCGATAGCGCGAGTCCGACCAAGGCGAGGCCGTGCGCGCTGGTTAATCGGCGCGCCTTCGCTATCTCGTCGTCATCGTCCTCGGCCCACCATAGGTAGCCGCCAAGTAGGACGAGCAGGCCGCCGGAGAGGTAGTCAGCGACGCTTCCGACCGTATGCCCGATGGATGCGCCAAGGACGAGGCCCACCAGTGGCATACCCCCTTCAAAAATGACAAAAATCGCTGAGATTCGCCACCGGGTCGATCCGGTAGGTCGATTTGCGCCCACTGCGGCGCTGATCGCGAACGTGTCTACGCCCAGCGGTAGCACGAACAACAAGAAACTAAGAAAAACATTGTCCATTGATCGCCCTATCTCCAATCGCAGAGAACTTCCCGAACCCCTCAAAGATCAGTTGGGCGTACCCGACACCGGGGACCGCGCCCAGCGAGATGACAGCCGCTGAGGAGAGACGAACATTAGCTGCCGCGGAGCGCTTCCCAGCCGGAGCCGTGGCTGAGCGAAGGTGTGGGGGAACCGTACATTCTGGGAGTAGCGCCCATTACACGAATCACGTGAACTTGTCGCTGAGATGACGTAGGGGCGCGCCGTACGGGTACCGATCCCGTGAGCCGGAGGTTTTCCGAGTAATCGTCGGACCTGTCAGCGCCCAGGGTGGACCGGTGGGCGCGGTCGTAGCGTGTTGTTCGTGATGGTTCGGCAGGTGATTCCGGAGGGTTTGGCGGTGCTTCCGCCGGGTCCGGGGCTGGCGGGTGTTCTCGCTGGGATCGAGTTGTCTGGGTGAGCCCCGCGCGGGTGCTCTTGGAGTGGACCCTTGAGCTGCACCCGCAGACGGCCCATGCGCTGTGCGAGGAGTTGGTGCCCCGGGCGCCGGATCTGACCACGGGGCAGTGGATCGAGCAGATCAAGAAACTGGCCATCGCGCTGGACCAGGACTGGGCGCGGCGGCGCTACGAGCAGGCCCACGCCGAGCGCAAGGTGATCGGCCGCCGCAATCCCGATGGGTCTGTGACCCTGTCCTCGACCGGGTCGCCGCCGCCAGCGGGCACATCGACGCGCTAGCCAAAGCCGCCAAACACACCGGCGACCCCGCCCCCTCGACCACATCCGCGCCGACCTTGTCCTCGGCAGGACCGACGGCACCTACACCGGCCTGGCCGATGCGGCCATCCTCGACCACCTCCGCACCACCCACGCGAACGACAACGACAGCACCGACAACGACAGTCACCCCTCAGCCATATCACCCACCCCGGAAGCGGTCCAAACAGGCACAGTTCCGATCTTCCCCTCGCGCGCGGGGTTTGCGGAGATCGCTAGCCGAACAATCATGAAGGAATTCCCCGATACGACCACCTTAGGTGATCTTTGGTTACAGCTAGGTAACCGGACCGCCCCGAAACTAGGTAGTCACGCCCGGGAGTCTACGTAGCGATCCTCTGGATCCTGCTCCGACCGCGCGGCCCACATCCGGTACTCACTGCGCCGGAGGCAGCGTCCCAGCACCTGAGCGCATGCTCAGCAGGGTCTCCCACCAGCAGCAACGTGGCTCTGGTGGCATCTCAGACAAGCCTTGACGAACGTTCGGTCTAGGTACTCGATCTCTGGAATCTCCGTAACTGTTCAACTCTGCCTAGGTAGCCGAAAAACAGCTTCACGGCTAGGTAATGGCGTCCAAAATTTAGGGGACGAATGCAGATTGTCAGGCGTTGTTAGGGCTGCATCAGCGTTATGATTAGGTAGCTACCATCTTGGCGGTAGTTATACCACTCGGGACCTTGGCGGCACGACTCCAGATGGCAGCACCTCACATTGTGCGCCACTTCGTATGAAGGAGTACCTGTCATGACGGTGAAATCCGTTCATCGTGGCCTGCTGATCACCGCCGTTGCCGGTGGACTGATGCTGGCTAGCCAGCCACTGGCCAGCGCGGCGATACAGCACGCAGCTATCCCCACTCCCACCAGCATCGTCAAGGCCGCTCCCGCCGTCCCCGTTCCCGTCGCCGGCGGTACTCTCGCCTCCCTTGTGGGCATCGGAAGTGGCGCTGTTGCCGGCGCCACTCCTGTCGCCGGCCTCCCCACACTCTAGAACCCGACCGGCACGACCCAACCATGCCTGTGTGATCGCCACCCGGCTGCCTGCACCGCGCGAGCAGCGACTGCGGGCGGCACTGCACGAGCGCGGCTGGGCGGATGTTGGTCTGCTGCTGGTGGTGACCGACCTGGACGTCTCGACCCTGGACGGCACGCGACCGCGGCGCCCCACCCGCGGAGACCGGAGCACACGATACGGTCTCCGCCGCCGGGCGGCTCCATTGTGCGACATGGGCAGAAAGCCCGGCTCCGAGAGGAGATGTTCCGCGACGTCGAAGGGCGAGATCGCCCACCGCGCGACGTGGGGGCTCACCGCCGGCATATGGGGCGGCATCCTGGGCACAGCTCTGGAACTGACCGGCCGCCGGGAGCATGACGGGGGCTGGGCTCAACCGACGGCCGGCCGGGATTTACTCGTCTTGTGGTCCCTTGGTATTAGGGGCACCCGGCTGGGCTACACGGGCAAACCGGCCCGATAGGCCATTCCTCGCAGCTCACGGCCGACCGCGTCCTTACGGGACCGCACAATCAGCTTGGCGAGCACGTCACAGACGAGCGGGTTGCGCACCGTGTGCAGCGGAGAGATCGTCTCAGCGCGGCGCAACGCCCTCACGGCGTCGTCGTGGCGTCCTGGCAGCCGCGCCAGTGCACGCCCGTAATCGATCCAGTACGCGGCCTGACGGGATCGGTTAGGGTGCACCCGCGGGTTGAGGCCTTCCGCGATGGTGACGGCGCGCTCATGGTCCCCGGCCTCCATGGCCGCAGCCATCCGCCATAGGCCCACGTTGGTGGGGCCGAACCCCATCGAATAGGCGTTGCCCTCGCCCGTGTGCTCCGCCAACTCGTCGGCGTACCCGAGGGCCGCCTCAACGTCGGCCGGTCGCTTGTCCGCAGCGCTCACCAGCGACCGGCATAACGCGAGCATGCCCTCCAGCTGCATCGACTCCGGGCTGTTCGTCGGCACGGACACCGAGTCCAGCTCGACCCGGGCCAGCTTGAAGTCACCTCCCGCGAGCAGTACCAGCCCGTCACCAAACACCGCAAGGCCCATCGTGGTCGGCTCGTCGCGGTGCTCGGCGGCCTCGCGAGCCAGTAAAGTCGTCAGTGAGCGCAGGTCCACCCCGGCACCCATAACCCGCAGCCATGACAGGCTGCCCTGCGTGTGCAGCACCACCGTCAGGTCAAGCAACTCGGCCACGTCCTGCCCGGTCGCTATCGAGGTATGCAGGTCTCGGATCAGCGCGGGCAGCGCAGCGCCGACCTCGGCCAGTCGGCACTGACGTAAAGCAACGAGCAGGTCCCACACCTGGATCCGCAGTGCATCGATGGGGAGCACCTGCCCGCCAGGCAGGTTGCGGCTGACTGCCATCAGTGCCTGGCGCACCGCAACTAAGGCGCTATCGGTGTCCCCGTTGCCTGGCGCCGGCACTGGCAGCCTGGTTAAGTCCGTGGGGCAGATCTGTAGCGCGTTAGCCAGGGCCACAGTCTCGGATCGGCTGTCCAGGGGGCGCTCTCCTCGCTCAATGCGGGACAGGTGCGACCTGCTGATCCCAGCCAGTCCGGCGATCACCTCCAGCGACTTACCCCGGGCCTCTCGGATCTGCCGCAGCCGCTGGCCGATCGTCCGCGCGTCGTCGTCAACGTCCACGAAAACCCTCTCTTGCCGGGACATCCCCCTGCCGATGCCCCGGGGAGCTACCCCGGGGCGGAACCTCGGCAAGGAGGTAGCGACAGGCTACGCGGCGCCTGGTGGTGGACACTGCGCAGCGTGGACCCCGACGGCACCGTGCGGCTGATCGGCGCGGATCGGCCGTTTTCGTGACCCGGAAAAACGAAGATCCCGATTGCAGGACAGCGCAGGTCAAAGGCCAGTTTTACAAGATCACCAGTAGTAGGCAAATCGGACACAACCTCGGCTACGGGGTCTGTCGGGCGCGGATCACCTGCGCGAGGTTCTCCACGGAGCCGCCCTCGAATCCGGCCAGCTAGGTGCGGCACTGAAGATCACGACGCCCGTCCAGCGCGTAAGCAGACGGTCAGCCGCCGGGTCTGCCTGAGCAGGGTTAATGCATGGGTTGTCGTTGCTCATGAGGGGCCGGACCTCTCTTCGGTCAAACCTCTGGCCGCTGACCCCACTGGTGCCTGGGCCGACTTCGGACCTCCCAAGTGCGGGTCATCAGTTTGGAGTCGTGTGGACCAGTCTCCTGGGCCACACCTACCCAACAACCCACCCTCCGATCATCGAACCCCTACCCCACCCCCTACCCCAGCACGAACCAGCAACACCACCGCTTGTCCAGCCCGACGACGACTGGGACAACTCGCAGATCTGGGCAGAACCGCCACTTGAATCCGCACCCCAACCACCACCAGAACCTGATCCCAACGACGGCATCCCACCGTCCTAAAACGAACCGCTACTGCGGTCCGCCGACGTGTGCCGCCGTCCTCCGGGCGCGCCGGGTGCGACCGTGTGCCGCCCTCGTCCCGGTTTGCCCATGGGGAGAAGGTGACGGGTCGCTCATGCGTCCGAAGGGTCACTCACGAGTACCCACTGGTCATGTGCACCGGGCGGAGCCCTGTACATGACCACTGCTGCTCACCGCGCAGGTGGATGCCAGGATGGTCTGGTGTCAAGCGTGATCTGGATCCCTGTCGCCATCGCAGTGGTGCTGTTGGTCGCGCTGGCCGTGGGCTTGTTGCTCGCTCGCCGCCGGCGGATCAGCATCGCCAAGGAGCCTGACCAGCAGATGGAGGCCCCTCCGGCGCCTCGCCGTTATCAGGCTGGCGGCTCCATCAGCTTCTCCTCCGGCGGAGGCGGTCCACCGGCCCCGCCACAGACCCCGGCTCCGCCGAAGGTTCCGGCCCCGCCACAGGCTTCCGCACCGGCGCCGCCGAAACCCCCCGCGCAGGCGCCACCGGCACCCGCCCCGCCACAGGTCTCCGCACCGGCGCCGCCACAACCCCCGGTGCAGGCGCCACCTGCGCCGGCCCCGCCGAAACCTCCATCGCCCGCCCCCGCGCCGACGGCAGATCTGGCCCCGCCAGCGCGTGTCGCTCCTCCGGCTCCGGCCACACCACCACCCGTCGAATCGGCCCCGACCAAGCCGGCTCCCGCGCAACCCGCTCTCGTCCAACCAGATCTCGTCCAACCAGATCTCGCGGAACCCGCACCCACGTTGGTGGAGCCGATCGACGCTCCTGCCGGTCGTCTGGTGCGGCTGCGCGGCCGGCTGTCCCGGTCCCGCTCGGCGTTCGGGCAGAGCCTGTTGGGCCTACTCGGCGCGGGTGATCTCGATGAGGACTCTTGGACTGACGTGGAGGACACCCTGCTGCTCGCAGATCTTGGCGCGGCCACCACCGCTGAGATCGTGGAGCGGCTGCGCGCCGAACTCGCCCAGCGCGGCGTACGGACCGCCGAGCAGGCCCGTGCGGCGCTTCGCGACGTGCTGATCGAGGCGCTGCGTCCGGAACTGGACCGTGCCGTGCGGGCGTTGCCGCACAATGGTGCCGACGGCGTGAGCGTCCCCGGTGTGGTGCTGATCGCCGGGGTGAACGGCACCGGTAAGACGACCACCACCGGCAAGCTGGCCCGTGTGCTGGTTGCCGACGGTCGGCGGGTACTGCTCGGTGCCGCCGACACTTTCCGGGCCGCCGCAGTTGACCAGTTGGTTACCTGGGGTGAGCGCGCTGGTGCGGAGGTCGTGCGAGGTGCCGAGGGCGCCGACCCGGCCAGTGTGGCATTCGATGCGGTCAAGCGGGGTAGCGCCGATGGGGTGGATACGGTGTTGATCGACACCGCCGGTCGGCTGCACACCAAGACCGGCCTGATGGACGAGCTGGGCAAGGTCAAACGGGTGATCTCCAAGCAGACCGAGGTGGATGAGGTGCTGCTGGTACTGGACGCCACCACAGGTCAGAATGGGATGATCCAGGCCAAGGTGTTCCGCGAGGTCGTTGATGTCACCGGCATCGTGCTGACCAAGCTGGACGGTACCGCCAAGGGCGGGATCGTCTTCCACGTGCAGCGCGAACTCGGGGTGCCGGTCAAGCTGGTAGGCCTTGGCGAGGGTGTTGACGATCTTGCGCCATTCGAGCCTGCTGCCTTCGTGGACGCGTTGTTGGACTGATTTTCGTTCCGTGCGGGGGCAGTGACAAGAGGGCCAAACTGCTTCCGCAAATCGAACGTAACAGTGAGGACCATGACAGTTAACGTGGTCGAAACATACTGTGCCACCGATGGAAACATCTCCTGCTCACTCTTTTCACACGCTCCACCCGATCGTGAACGGTGGTCGACGCAGAGGAGTGAACCCGTGCCCGACACCGGTGACACCGCCTGGATGCTCGCCAGTTCCGCCCTGGTGCTGCTCATGACTCCGGGCCTGGCGTTCTTCTACGGGGGCATGGTCCGCTCGAAGAGCGTCTTGAACATGATAATGATGAGCATGTCCGCGATGGGGGTCGTGGGCGTTCTCTGGGTGCTTTATGGCTACTCGGAGGCATTCGGCAACGACGCCGGCTACGGCCTGGTCGGCAACCCGGCGAACTACGCGGGGCTCAAGGGTCTGTTCGGTGGGACCTATGTCGCCAGCGGTGGCTCCAAGGTCGCGATCCCGCTGGTGGGGACGATCCCGGCGACGGTGTTCGTCGCGTTCCAGGCGATGTTCGCGATCATCACGGTGGCTCTGGTGTCGGGTGCGGTGGCCGACCGGCTGCGGTTCGGGCCATGGCTGGCGTTCGCCGCTGCGTGGGCGACCGTGGTGTACTTCCCGGTTGCGCACTGGGTGTTCTCGACCGATGGGGTCAGCGCCCCAGTCGGGGGCTGGATTGTCAACCGGCTCAAGGCGATCGACTTCGCCGGCGGGACGGCGGTGCACATCAACGCGGCTTCTGCGGGCTTCGCGCTGTGCCTGGTGCTCGGCAGGCGCCGTGGCTGGCCGCGGGAGGCGATGCGTCCGCACAACCTACCGTTGGTCATGCTCGGTGCCGGGCTGTTGTGGTTCGGGTGGTTCGGCTTCAACGCCGGTTCGGCCGTCGCCGCAAACGGTGTCGCAGGAATTACTTTCATCAACACCACGGTGGCCACCTGCGCGGCGATGCTGGCCTGGCTGCTAGTTGAGCGCATCCGGGACGGCCGGCCCACCAGTCTGGGTGCCGCCTCTGGCGTCGTGGCGGGTCTGGTCGCCATCACCCCGTCGTGCTCCTCGGTCTCCCCCCTGGGGGCGATCGCGGTAGGAACGATCGCCGGCGTGGCGTGCGCGCTCGCGGTCAGCATCAAGTTCCGGTTCGGCTTCGACGACTCGCTCGATGTGGTCGCCGTACATCTCATCGGTGGTCTGGCCGGCACGCTGGCCGTAGGTTTCTTCGCCACCCGCGCGGCACCCGCCGGGGTCAATGGCCTGTTCTACGGTGGAGGCACCGACCAACTGTGGCGCCAGGCCGTGGCCGCATTCGCTGTGATGATCTTCTCGTTCGTTGGAGCTTTAATCATCGCGCTGGCGCTGAAGTACACCATCGGTCTGCGGGTGGACGGCGAAGCCGAGCAGACCGGTATCGACGAGACCGAGCACGCCGAGGCCGGCTACGAACTCGGCACGATTTTCACCGGAAGCGGGTCGCCCAACAATCGGGCCGCTGCGCTCCCCAAGAGCAAGGTGCCGGCCTCAGCCGGTCAGGAAGGGTGAGTGGCGATGAAGCTGGTCACTGCAATCATCAAGCCGTTCACGCTGGAGGACGTCAAGGGTGCCCTAGAACAGGTCGGGGTGCTCGGGATGACGGTCAGCGAGGTGCAGGGCTACGGCCGGCAGAAGGGACACACAGAGGTCTACCGGGGGGCGGAGTACTCGGTAGAATTCGTGCCCAAGATCCGGGTTGAGGTGGTGGTAGACGAGGCGCAGGTGGACAAGACCATCGAGGCGCTGGTCGAGGCGGCCCGGACCGGAAAGATCGGGGACGGGAAGATCTGGGTTATTCCAGTGGAGACCGTGGTCCGGGTGCGAACCGGAGAGCGCGGTGTGGACGCGCTCTAGCCCCCTCCATGGGCGCAAAGGGGACTCCAATCCTGGCAAGGCGCTGGTGCGCGTCACTGGTGCCCCGCCCCGCAGCGGTGGCCCAGACGCCTCCGCAGACGACCTGGTCAGAGCCCGGGCCGCGCTCCTCGGGGCGAATCCCCGGCAGCGTCAGCTGACGGCCGAAGCGCTGCGGGCCGCGCTGGCGGACCTCTACGATCTGTGGCTCACCTCTCGTTGCACGGCGGTGGGCGTCGGCTGCGGCAGCGCGCTGGTCGCGGTCGGTGCCCTGGGCCGCCGCGAGCTCGCGCCATACTCCGACCTGGACCTGCTGCTGTTGCATGACGGCAAGTGCGATGTGGCTGAGCTGGCGAACGCGCTGTGGTACCCGCTGTGGGATGCCCGCATCGACCTGGACCACAGCGTGCGAACCGTTGAGCAGGCCCTACAGGTGGCGGCCACCGATCTGCGCGCCGCGCTGGGGTTGCTGGACGCCCGCCTGATCGCCGGGGACGATGTGCTGTTCACCGCGATGGACATCGCCGTGCGGCGGGCCTGGCGCACGGGCATCCGTAGCCGGCTGGAGGAGCTTGTCGAGTCAACGCAGCAGCGCTGGCGGCGCAGTGGCGACATCGCGCACCGGGTGGAACCGGACCTCAAGAACGGCCACGGCGGGTTGCGGGACGTGCAACTGCTGGACGCGCTATCCACAGGCCAACTCGTGGACCGGGTCGGTCCGGACGTGTGCGCAGCGCGTGACCTGCTGCTGGACGTGCGCACCGAGCTCCACCGGTTCGCCGGCCGCAGCCGCGACACGCTCCGCGCGCAGGAGGCCGACGAGGTGGCTGCGGCGCTGGCGCTCGGTGACCGGTTTGACCTGGCCAGGCACCTGTCCGGAGCGGCGCGGACCGTCGTCTACGCGGTGGATGTCGGGTTACGCACTGCCCAGGCCGCACTGCCTGCCCGCGGGCGGGCCCGGCTGACCGGGCTACGTAACCTCGGCCGGGGACCGCTGCGTCGCCCGTTGGACGACGGGGTGGTCGCGCATGGCAGCCAGGTGGCGCTGGCCCGCGACGCTAACCCGGCACGGGACCCGGCGCTGGCCCTGCGGGTCGCGGCGGCGGCGGCGCGAACCGGTATGCCGGTCGCTCCCGGCACTCTCACCACCCTCGCCGACACCGCGCCGGAGTTGCGCCGACCATGGCCGCGGCCAGCGCTGGACGAGTTGCTGTCGCTGCTGGGTGCCGGGCCGTCGGCGGTCACTGTGATCGAGGCCATGGACCGCACCGGGCTGTGGGGGCGGCTGTTCCCGGAATGGGGTGCGGTGCGGGACCTGCCGCCGCGGGATCGGGCACACGTGTGGACCGTGGACCGGCATCTGGTGGAGGCTGCGGCGCAGGCAGCTCGGCTGACTACCATGGTCGCGCGCCCGGACCTGCTGCTGCTCGGCGCGCTGCTGCACGACCTGGGCAAGGGTCGCGGTGGTGATCACAGCATCGTCGGCGCGGCGCTCGCCGAGCAGATCGGGTACCGGCTCGGGCTGCCGCCCCCGGACGTCGAGACACTGCGCGCGATGGTGCGCCACCATCTGCTGTTACCCCATGTCGCGACTCGCCGGGACCTCGACGATCCCGCGACCGCGCAGCGGGTGGTCGACACCCTCGGTGGGGATCCAATCCTGCTGGAGCTGCTAGTCGCGTTGACCGAGGCTGACAGTCTGGCCACCGGCCCCGGCGTCTGGACCGAATGGCGTGCTGGCCTGATCTCCGACCTCGCCGAGCGCTGCCGCGCGGTGCTGGCCGGCCGGCCCGTGCCGGCACCGGAGCCGCTCACCGGCGAGCACCGTGCGCTGGCGGAGCGGGCCATCGCGAGCGGCTCGCTGCACGTGGCAGCGAACTCCCCGGCGGGGCCGGGTGCGACCACCATCATGGTCGTGACTCCTGGCCGGCCCGGGGTGCTCGCCCTGGCCGCCGGGGTACTCGCGCTGCATTCGCTGCAGGTCCACGCTGCGGATATCCGGGTCGTCGAGCTCCCCGGAGGCTTCGCGGCGGTGGACAGATTCACCGCCTCGCCGCGCTTTGGTCGCCCGCCGGATGCCGCGCTGCTGCGCCAGGATCTGGTGCGCGCGCTGGATGGCTCGTTGCGACTGGCGGATGCACTGGCGGCCAAGGAGCGTGACTACGGCGAGCCCCCGGCGTCCGGCACGGGATTCGGAGACGTCGAGACCAAGGTGCTGTGGTGTGACGACGAAGCGACCGGAGCGGTGGTCCTCGAGCTGCGCACCACCGACCGGATCGGGTTACTACACCGGGTTATCGCGGCATTGGAGAGCAATACGGTCACTGTCCGCTGGGCGCGGGTCGTCACGCTGGGCAGCTCAGTGGTGGACTCGTTCGGCCTGACCAGCCTCGATGGGCACAGTGGTCACACTGCGCTGCCGCCCGAGGTACGCGAGCAGGTCGAACTCGCGGTGCTCAGCGCGGCCCGGTGAGCACCGGGACTACCATCCGGCCGCATGCACGGAACCCGGAACGAGGTCGTTCCCTTACCCCCGCAGTTCGAGATCGTGTTGCGTGGGTTCGACCGTCAGCAGGTCATCGACCACGTCAACGCTCTGAAAGCTCGTGTTGTGACTATCGGAGCCGAACGCGACGCTGCGCTGCAGCAGGCTGCCGACCTCAGCGAGAAGTTCGAACGGCTACGTCGCGAAGCCGCCGAGACGGCCAGGCAGGTTGATCGCCTGCGTCACGAAGCCACGGAAGCGGCCACCGAGGTCGATCGCCTGCAGCGGTCCCCGCTGACCGCGGCGACCGCGCGGATCCAGCGCATGCTGCAGATGGCCGAGGACGAGGCCGCCGAACTGCGGACTACTACCGAGCAGGAGACCACCTCGCTGCGCGAGAGCGTCCGCGCCGAGGCCGATCGGCTGCTGGCCGAGGCCAGGCGGCAGTGTGAGCGCCTGGAGGCTGAGTCCACGAGTCGGCGTCAGGCCGCGGAGGCTGAATCCGCGGCCCGACGCCAGCGGGCGGAGCAGCAGTCCGAGCGGGACATCGCTAGCCGCGAGGCCGAGACGGATGCCTGGATTCGCGATTACCAGACCCGTAGCGTCGCCGCGCTGCATCTGATCATGCAGATGGCGGGCGAGCGGCTGAGCAGCCGGGTGGTCAAGGTCAACCGGCAGGTCACCGCGGCCAGAGCGCTGCGGTCCGAGGTCACCGGTCAGTTGTCCGAGGTGCACCGCTTGCTGGTGGAGGCGCTCGGCGTGGTCGATCAGCCCACCCCCGCTGAGCAGGCTGAGCACGCCGAACCATCGGACGGTTCACCTCCGCCGCCAGGGGATGCTGGCGGGTTCGACATGCCCTACACACCTCAACAGTGGGAGCGGCCCGGACCGGTAGACCGGCCACTGCAGGCAGATCAACCTACGGCCAGATTTGGGCTGCATCCGTGGTAGCCAGGTCAAGTAGTCCTACTTAGTCACAATTGCGGGTATTCACGCTCCCCGGCGGTGCTTGCCGGCGGCACGCTAGTCAGGTGGCTCGGCGGTGGTCGGGCGGACGCAGGGCCGCTGCCCGGGCCGAAGAATCGGGCAGCGGGTGTGCCGTTTCGACCGCGGGAGCCCTTGCCGGATCGCCGGTAGCCCAGGGTGGGGCCTGGGCTACCGGCGATCCAGGCTCTCGTGGCCAGGGCGGCCCGGCTACGCTAGCGCTCAGCAGTCAGACTCCGGGGCCATCACCCCGCCGGACCCCAAGGGAGCGCGACCGGCGTGTTCGACACCCTCTCCGACCGGCTCACGTCAGCGTTGTCCGGCCTGCGCGGCAAGGGCAGGCTCTCCGAGGCCGACATCAACGCCACCGCCCGCGAGATCCGCATCGCATTGCTCGAGGCCGATGTCGCGCTGCCGGTGGTCCGCCAGTTCATCGGGCAGCTCAAGGAGCGTGCCAAGGGCGCCGAGGTCTCAGGTGCGTTGAACCCTGCCCAGCAGGTCATCAAGATTGTCAATGAGGAGCTCATCGGCATCCTGGGTGGGGCAACCCGGCGTCTTGAGCTGGCCAAGGTGCCCCCGACTGTGATCATGCTGGCTGGCTTGCAGGGTTCCGGAAAGACGACGCTGGCCGGCAAGCTTGCCCGCTGGCTGCGCAACCAGGGCCACGCCCCCCTGCTCGTCGCCGCCGACTTGCAGCGACCCAACGCGGTCACCCAGCTGCAGATAGTGGGTGAGCAGGCCGGGGTTCGGGTGTACGCCCCCCATCCGGGCGCGCAAGCGGCCGGTCAGATGGCAGAGCCGGTTAATGGTGTCGGCGATCCGGTCGAGGTCTCACGCCGCGGAGTGGCCGAAGCTCGGGCCCGCCAGCATGACATCGTCATCGTGGATACCGCCGGTCGGCTGGGCATCGATTCCGAGATGATGCGTCAGGCTGCCGACATCCGCGACGCGGTGCGGCCCACCGAGACACTGTTCGTCGTCGACGCCATGATCGGCCAGGACGCGGTGACCACCGCCGAGGCTTTCCGCGACGGCGTCGGCTTGACTGGTGTCGTGCTGACCAAGCTGGACGGCGACGCCCGCGGTGGCGCGGCACTGTCGGTGCGGCAAGTCACCGGTGCGCCGATCCTGTTCGCGTCCAACGGAGAAAAGCTGGAGGACTTTGATGTCTTCCACCCGGACCGGATGGCCAGCCGGATCCTGGGCATGGGAGATCTACTCACTCTGATCGAGCAAGCCGAGCAGGCCTTCGATGCCGAGCAGGCCGAGCAGACCGCCGCTAAGATCGGCAGTGGTGAGCTGACCCTGGAGGACTTCCTCGAGCAGATGCAGGCCATCCGCCGGATGGGGCCGATCGCCAACCTGCTCGGGATGTTGCCCGGCGCGGCTGGAATGAAGGAACAGCTTGCCCAGGTCGATGACAAGCAGTTGGACCGGCTGCAGGCCATCATCTGCGGTATGACTCCCGCTGAGCGGGCCGATCCGAAGATCATCAATGCTTCCCGGCGCCAGCGTATCGCCCGGGGCTCCGGAGTGGCGGTCAGCGAGGTGAATCAACTGGTCGAGCGGTTCTTCGAGGCTCGCAAGGTGATGCAACAGATGGCCGGTCGGCTCGGCTTCCCCGGGGCCGGCCCCGGACGCCGCAGCCGCAAGGGACACAAGAGCAAGAAGGGCAAGGGACGGGGTCCGACGCCGCCGAGAACTCGCGGCGGGTTGCCTGGAATGCTGCCCGGCAGCATGCCCGAGCTGCCCGACCTATCCACTCTGTCCGGTCTCAATCAACTGCCGCCCGGCTTCGACCCGTCGAAACTGAAGTTCCCCAAGAAATGACGGTGCCCTCTCCTAGGCCCTCTGGGCCTGCTAGGAGGTGGAGTGCCCAGGCCATGCATGTGCGCGGGGTGCTGTTGCCCGCCGGGCAATCCGGTGACCTGTGGGTGGCCGACGGGGTGATCTGCGCTGAGCCGGTGCCTGGAGCGATCACTGTCTGTGACGGCGGCTACGTACTCCCGGGACTGGTTGACGCGCACTGCCACGTCGGTATCGGCGCACAGGGGCCGGCGAGCCTGGCCGAGGCCGCCGAGCAGGCCGCCATCGACCGGGACGCTGGCACCCTGCTCATCCGGGATTGCGGAGTCCCGATCGACACCCGTCCGTTGCAGGCCCGCGTTGACCTGCCGCGGATCATCCGGGCCGGCCGCCACCTGGCCCGCCCCAAGCGTTACATCCAGGCTATCGGCGTGGAGCTGGATGAACCCGCGCTACTCCCGCAGGCCGTGCGGGAGCAGGCAGCGGCCGGGGACGGCTGGGTCAAGCTAGTCGGCGACTGGATCGATCGGGAAAGTGGCGATCTTGCGCCGCTGTGGCCCGATCACGTGCTGGTCGAGGCGGTCGCCGTCGCGCACGACGCTGGGGCCAGGGTCACCGCGCACGTCTTCGGCGCCGACGCGCTGCCAGGTCTGATCGCCGCCGGGATCGACTGTATCGAGCACGGCACCGGCCTGTCCGCCAGCACCATCACCGAGATGGCCGCGCGCGGGACCGCCCTAGTGCCCACACTGATCAACATCGAGACGTTCCCCGCAATCGCCGAACGCGCCGGCAAGTACCCGCGCTACGCCGCCCACCTGCGAGTGCTGCACGCCCGGGCCCGGGACACCGTCGGTGCCGCCGTCGAGGCGGGGATCCCGGTCTATGCCGGCAGCGACGCCGGCGGTGGCATCCAGCACGGCCGTCTGGTCGATGAGATCGCCGCGTTGCGCGCCGTCGGGCTATCCGGTGCGCAGGCGCTGGCGGCGGCGAGTTGGGCAGCCCGCGACTGGCTGGGCGTTCCCGGCCTGGTGCCCGGCGCGCCGGCGGACCTGCTGGTCACCCGCACCGACCCGCGGCTGGACCCGGACACGCTGCGGGACCCAGCGTTGCTGCTGTTGCGTGGTTGGGCGCTGTGAGCACTCTACTGCGGGATACCCGCCGTGGCTGGCTCATGCTCGCCTGTTTCGTGGTCGCGGAAGTGACCTTCCTCGCGGTGTCGGTGCTGGTCGTGCTGCCCTTCGCGCTGGCCTCCCCGCACCGGGGGCCGGTGCGCACTTTGCCCGGTCCAGCGTTGGTTGCCGCGCTCGTGGTGCCCACGGTGGCAGCCGGTGTGGTCGCGGCGACGGGTGCCGCGTACCTCGGTCGGGGGCCCCTGCTGGAACGGTTGCGCGGCGAGTTGTCGGTGCGGTGGCGACTGCGCGATGTCGGCCTCGGGCTGGCGCTGAGCGTCGTGGGGTTGGTCGTCACTGTGCCGGCCTCGCAGCTTTGGGCGCACTGGGTCGGTATGAGCCAGGCGAACTCGGCGGTAGGGGAGGCGTTCGACGGTCTGCGGCTGCCGCTGGGGTTGGGGCTCACCCTGTTCTTCGCGGTGTGGCTGGTCGCGCCAGCGTGCGAGGAGGTGATCTACCGTGGCGTGCTGTGGCGGGCGATGGAGTACTGGCGGTGGAACCGCTGGGTGATTTTCGGGTTGACCACGGTGCTGTTCTCCTTCGCTCACCTGGAGTTGCTGCGCACCCCGCTGCTGGTGGTGATCTCGCTGCCTATCGCGCTGGCGCGGTTGCTCACCGGCAACCTGCTGGCCAGCATCGCCGCCCATCAGACGAACAATTTCCTGCCCGCTATCTGGCTCCTGCTGATCACCCAGGGCGTACTGCATGGGTGACTCCCCGCCCAGCGCGCCCACTGGTTGTGGACGGGCCATACAGAGCACTGGGATGGTCTGGCACAATAGGTCGCTGTTGTCGCTGCGGATCCTCTTGTCGCGCTGCGACCACTGACCTTGCGAGCACCGTCGGTCCATATCCCCACCCTGGGCCGCGTGCTCACCGTGAACACTCGCGCGTTGACAGGAGTAGCTCGACCCGTGGCTGTCAAGATCAAGCTCATGCGGCTCGGCAGGATTCGCCAGCCGTACTACCGGATTGTCATCGCCGACGCCCGCACCCGCCGCAACGGCAAGGCGATCGAGACGATTGGCAAATACCACCCCAAGGAGCAACCCAGTGTCATCGAGGTTGACTCTGAGCGGGTGCAGTACTGGCTCGGCGTCGGGGCCCAACCCACCGAGCCGGTCCAACACCTTCTCCAAGTCACCGGGGACTGGCAGCGGTTCAAAGGCCTCCCGGGTGCCGAGGGCACGGTGCAGCGTGCTGAGCCCAAGCCAGATAAGGCCGAGCTGTTCAACCGCGCGCTGGCGCAGGCCGGTGAGGTGCCGACCACTGAAGCCACCACGTCACGTAAGAAGGCTGCGCGCCGGACTGACACAGGCACGGTCGCTGATGCCCCACAGACGGCTCCAGCCAAGACCCCAGAAGCGGCTCGATCCGGGGCTGACACCCGGGAGGATACTGCGACGGTCGCGGACGGCCAGGTGTGAGCATGCTGGCGGACGCGCTGGAGCATCTTGTGCGGGGAATCGTTGACAATCCTGACGATGTGCGCGTCCAGCTGGTGACCACGCGGCGGGGCCGCACGCTTGAGGTGCACGTCCATCCCGATGATCTCGGCAAGGTGATCGGTCGGGGCGGGCGCACCGCCACGGCGTTGCGCACGGTGATGAGCGGTATCGGCGGGCGTGGAGTTCGCGTCGACGTCGTTGACACCGATCGCTGAATTGGTAGCGGAGGCGTCGACCGTGCAGCCGGGCAGGGGCGCTAGGGGCAGCGACGCGACAGGCGTGGGCACGCAGCGGGTGGTCGGCCGTATCGGCAGGCCCCACGGCCTCCGTGGGGAGGTGGCGGTGCGGGTGCGTACCGACTTCCCCGAGCAACGGTTCGCAGCCGGTGCGCAACTGCGTGGTGACACTGGCCACACCCTCACCGTGGAGACTGTCCGTCCGCACGGGGGAGTCTTGCTCGTGCGATTCGCCGGGGTGGCAGATCGAGATGCGGCAGCGGAACTGTGCGGCCTCGTGTTGACCGTCGACACCATGGCGCTGCCTGACTTGGACGACCCAGACGAGTTCTATGACCATCAGCTTGAGGGCTTGGCCGCTGTGGGGTCTGACGGCGTACTGCTAGGTACAGTGCGCGAGGTCGTGCATGCCTCGGGCAGCGACCTGCTGGTGCTGGAGACAGACCGTGGTGAGGCGCTGGTGCCCTTCGTGCGGGCGATTGTGCTCGACGTGGACCTGGCTGGCGGCCGAGTGGTGCTCGATCCCCCTGCCGGGTTGCTCGACTAAGGGCGTTGCGCTGTGTTGATTCAGGTCGTGACAATCTTTCCCGAGTATCTGACACCGGCCAGGGAGGCGTTGCTCGGCCGGGCCATCGAGCGGAACCTGATCGCCTTCACGGTGCATGACCTGCGATATTGGACTCACGATGTGCACCGGTCGGTGGACGACGCACCCTACGGTGGTGGACCCGGTATGGTGATGCGGCCCGATGTTTGGGGTGAGGCGCTGGATGAGGTACTGGCCGGTGAGCCGCTGCCACGGTTGGTAGTGCCCAGCCCCGCTGGACGGCGGTTCACCCAGCAGTTGGCCGCTGAGTTGGCTGCGCAACCCCGGCTCGTTTTTGCCTGCGGCCGCTATGAGGGCATCGACCAGCGGGTGATCGACGACGCGGCCGCCCGGGTCGTTGTTGATGAGATCTCGATCGGCGACTACGTGCTCGTCGGGGGTGAGGTCGCCGTGCTGGTGATGGTTGAGGCCATCGCCCGGCTGTTGCCTGGGGTGCTGGGCAACCCTGCCTCGGCGACGCAGGACTCGTTCTCTGACGGCCTTCTGGAGGGGCCCTGCTATACCCGTCCCGAGGTGTGGCGGGGCCGGGAGGTGCCCGCCGTGCTCCGCTCGGGCAACCACGCCGCGATCGCTCGCTGGCGCCGGGACCGCGCGGTGGAGCGCACCGCGGCGCGGCGTCCCGACCTGCTGGCGGCGCTGCCACCCGGTGCGTTGGATGGCCCGGACCGCGCCTTGCTCGAGGGCCTCGTCGCCCCGCCGGGATGAACCGCCTATCACCCCCCCAAGACATCAACTGCCCGGTTTCGTCGCGGGTGGCAGCGTCTGGCACACTGGATCGGTTCCCACAGCGGAACGAGGCAGGGACTGCCCCCAGGGCGGACGTCCCTGCTGTCACCAAAGCCATTGTTCGCGCCCGCTGAGGGTGCCCCAGACCGTGCGCAGCACACGATGACGAGGATGGACCCCCAATGAACACCCTGGACGCCCTGGACGCGAAGTCATTGCGGTCCGATATCCCCGACTTCCGGCCCGGTGACACCCTCAAGGTGCACGTCCGCGTTATTGAGGGCTCGCGCCAGCGGGTACAGATATTCCAAGGCGCGGTCATCCGCCGTCAGGGTGGGGGAGTGCGAGAAACCTTCACCGTGCGCAAGATGTCCTTCGGCGTGGGTGTGGAGCGCACCTTTCCGGTGCACACCCCCACCATCGCCAAGATCGAGATTGTCACCCGCGGCGATGTGCGACGCGCCAAGCTGTACTACCTTCGTGACCTTCGGGGTAAGGCTGCCAAGATCAAGGAGAAGCGTGAGACGCCGTCTGCGTCCTGATCCCCTGGTACCGGTCGCCTGTCGATAGCCTGAGGACGTGGCCCACCTGGCTCGCTCGACCGACCTCTCTCGCGCCGGCGATCCCGGTGATTCTCCCGGCCGCCGCCCGCACCGGCATCGCTTGTCCAAGCGCAAGAAGGGCTCCTTCTGGCGCGAGTTGCCGATTCTGGTGCTCACCGCGCTGGTGCTCACGTTCCTGATCCAGACATTCTTGGCCCGGGTGTACGTGATTCCTTCGGGGTCCATGGAGCTGACCCTGCATGGCTGCCCCGGCTGCACCAACGATCGGGTGCTGGTCGACAAGCTGACCTACCGGTTTCGCGATCCGAGACCGGGCGACGTGGTGGTGTTTCGCGGTACCGACTCCTGGGGCAGCGAGTTCTCCAGCCAGCGGTCGGACAACGTCCTGGTCCGTGGGCTCCAGCAGGCCGGTGCGCTGATCGGCCTCGCGCCGCCGGACGAGCGGGACTTCGTCAAGCGGGTGATCGCGGTGGGTGGCCAGACCGTGCAGTGCTGCGATAAGCAGAACCGGGTCATGGTCGACGGCGTTGCGCTGACCGAACCCTACGCCTTCTTCATCGGGCACGAGCCCCAGGAGGAGTTCGGCCCGGTCACGGTGCCCCAAGGCAACTTATGGATGATGGGGGACAATCGGAACAACAGCGCGGACTCGCGGCGACACGTGGCAGACCAGCGTTCGGGTACGGTGCCGGTGAGCAACGTCATCGGCAAAGCCCGCCTGATCGTGCTTCCGCTGTCGCGATGGCAGGGTATCTCCGATCCCGATCCGCAGCATGCCAACGTACTCGGTGCGCCGGAGCCTTTCCGGCCGTCCTGGCCCGCCGGCCTTCCGCTGGGTGCGGGCCTGGTGCTGAGCTGGCCGGTGCTGCGAGGCGGTCGGAGCCTGCGGGAGCGGGTGGTCGCCGGGAGGCGTGGCTGACGAGGAGTGCCGCCCGTGGCGCATAGCACCCGCCAGATCCTGCCGCGACCGCCGAGGGCGGTGGTGCGCAGGGACGGCGGCACGTGGGCACTGCAGGCTGTTCTGCACCGCAAGGGCTTGGGCCCGGTCGCTGGGGTGGATGAGGCCGGTCGAGGGGCCTGCGCTGGTCCGCTGGTGGTTGCGGGGTGTGTGCTTCGGCCGGCTGATGCGGCGGCTCTGGCCGGACTCACCGACTCCAAGCTGCTCACCGTGCCGCGCCGGGAGCACTACTACGACTTGATCGTTACCAGGGCGGTGGCCAGAAGTGTGGTGGTGATCCCGCCCGACGAGGTTGACGAGTTGGGCGTGCACGTGGCCAATCTGGAGGGTATGCGTCGCGCCGTCGCTGGCCTTGCCCTGCACCCTGGTTACGTGCTCACCGACGGGTTCCGCGTGCCCGGCCTGACCGCCCCGAACATGGCGGTGATCGGCGGGGACCGGGCCGTGGCGTGTGTGGCGGCGGCCTCGGTGCTGGCCAAGGTGACCCGCGACCGCATCATGGGCGAGTTGCACCAACGGATGCCGTGGTATGGCTTCGGCGAGCACAAGGGCTACTGCACGCCGGAGCACAACGCGTCCCTGCTGGCGCGTGGCCCGTGCGCTGAACACCGGCTCAGTTACGTCAACGTCGTGCTGGCGGCGCGTCTGCACGGCCTGGACGCCCCACCACGCCGGAGAGCACGGGCGAGACCAGCATCGATAGGGGGACCAGTAGTGGGGCCGGTAAGGGGGCGAGCATTGGTCCAGAATGGGGGAGTCGTTGACCACGCAACGGCACGAGCAGGAGGAGCCAGCACCCGATGAAGCGACCGATGGGCCGTCGATGAGCGCCGAGGATCTCGAGAAGTATGAGACCGAGATGGAGCTCTCGATCTACAAGGAGTACCGCGACGTCGTTGGTCAATTCACTTATGTCATAGAGACCGAGCGGCGCTTTTATCTGGCCAACGCGGTGGATGTGCAGGCGCGCAACGCCGAGGGCGAGGTGTACTTCGAGGTGCGGATGTCCGATGCCTGGGTGTGGGACCTCTACCGGCCGGCCCGGTTCGTCAAGAACGTCCGAGTGCTCACATTCAAGGACGTCAACATCGAGGAAGTGGACAAACCAGACCTACGGCTGCCCGAAGGTGGCCCCTTCGGCGGTTGATCGCACTGCTTATGGCACTCTCCTTCAGCGCAGCATCACGGGGAGCTCATCCAGACTGTTGAGCAGCATGCTCGGCCGCCAGGTCAGTTGCTCGGCGGGCACCGCGAGTCGCAGCCGGGGGAAGCGGGCGAGCAGCGTGCCCAGCGTGATCCGGCCTTCCAGCCGGGCCAGTGGTGCGCCGAGGCAGTGGTGAATGCCGTGGCCGAAGGCCAGATGCGGGTTATCCTCGCGGGTGATGTCCAGCGCGTCGGGCTGTGCTGTGCAGGCCGGGTCCCGGTTGGCAGCCAGCAGTCCGGGAACGACGATCTCGCCGGCCGGGATGGTGACCCCGCCGATGTCTACTGGCTCGGCGGTAAAGCGGAGGGTCGCCACCTGCACGGGACCGTCGAAGCGCAGTAGTTCTTCGATCGCCTGCGGTAGCCGATCTGGCTGTGCGCGCAGCAGCGCTAATTGCTCGGGGTGGGTGAGCAGTGCGTGCACCCCATTGCCGATCAGGTTGACCGTGGTCTCGTGGCCGGCGACGAGTATCACGAACACCATCGAGGTGAGTTCGTCCTCGGAAAGCCGATCTTGGCCATCGCGGACATCCACCAGCGCGGAGAGCAAATCATCGGCGGGAGCGGCGCGCTTAGTCTTGAGCAGCTCCCGCAGGTGTCGCAGCATCGCGGTCGTGGCTAAGCGGTACGTGTCGGGCTTGGCCAGTGCGCCGGCCATGATGATGGCAGACCAGTCGTGGAATTCCGCGCGGCGATCGGCCGGCACGCCGAGCAACTCGCAGATCACGGTGATGGGCAGCGGGAGCGCAAACGAGGCAATCAGGTCGGCCTGCGCCGCGGTGTCTATCGCGTCGAGCAGTTCGTCGGTGATCTTCTGAATGCGTGGCGCGAGTTGCTCGATGCGGCGGCGGGTAAATGTGGCGGTGACGAGCCGGCGCAGCCGGGTGTGGTCCGGCGGGTTGCGGTTGAGCATGTGACTACCCAGCGCCGCGAGTGTGTCGGGCATCAGCTGGTCCGGGGACAGCGTCGCCAGCGCGGCTTCGCTCATGACCAGCCGCGGGTCGTGCAGTGCCTGGCGCGCCTCTTCGTAGCCGGTGATCAGCCAGGCCGGCTGTCCGGTGGGCAGCACGATGTGGTGCACCGGGGAGACCGCCACAAGCTCGGCGTACCTGGCGTGGCGCCGCGGCCCGTCGGTAATACTGAACGGCGCTTCAGCCAGTAACTCGGCCATGGCCTGCGTCTCCTCGGTGAGTGCGTTGACGGCATACCTGATACATGACCGGGATGTGCCTGGACGGTGTTTCACGCCGACACGATACGCAGAGTGCTCTTTCATCCGTGAGCGTTGCTCGTGTCCTTCTCGCCGACTGGTCACTGCTGTTCCTCCAGCGGTCGTGGCCGATTACCGGCGGGGGTCGAGAGTCGTGGCCACCGACTCTCGACCAGTGCTGGCATCGGGCTCCGGTGTCGCGTGCGTGTCGGGTCTGAGGGAATGAGACGGAATGAGGTGGGGACTGGGGTGGCGCCATATAGCCCGCCATCCTGACAATTCCCGTGG
The DNA here is from genome assembly GCA_963822695.1 of uncultured Actinomycetota bacterium. GTDB lineage: Bacteria > Actinomycetota > Actinomycetes > Mycobacteriales > Pseudonocardiaceae. The sequence continues at coordinate 302,412 of CAWGJH010000024.1, read as the reverse complement.
ACGACCCGCTCTGCGCACTCCACTTATCCACACCGGCCCCTGTTGTCCACAGATCTGCCAGCGCGATGTCGACCGCGCCGCCCCGGCTCGGCAGCCTCGTGGCTGGAGATCGCCGAGGAAAGGGGAGGTCAGGATGGAGACGACGGCACAGGCGGCGGACCGCCGTAGTGACGAGCTGGGCAGGCGGGGCGAGGACCTGGCGGCGGACTACCTCGCCGGCACCGGGCTCGTGGTGCTCTCCCGGAACTGGCGTTGCCGGGAAGGCGAGGTCGATCTTATTGCGACCGATGGCCAGCGCCTTGTCGTGTGCGAGGTCAAGACCCGATCGGGGACCGGGTATGGGGAACCGTCCGAGGGCGTGACGCCGGCGAAGGCGGCTCGGATAAGACGGGTCACGGCGGCGTGGCTGCGGGCGTACCGGGTGGGCTGGTGCGAGATCCGCTTCGACGTGCTGGCGGTGCTGTGCCCGCAGGATGGGCCGGTCACCGTGGAGCACCTGCAAGGTGCGTTCTGATGTCGCTTGCCAGCGCCTGGGCGGTGGCGCTGCACGGGGTTGACGGGGTGCTGGTGGAGATCGAGGCCCACATCGGTCCGGGTCTGCCAGGGCTGCAGATGGTTGGGTTGCCCGATACCGCCTTGTCCGAGGCGCGGGACCGGGTGCGGGCCGCGGTGCTCAACTCAGGTGAGCGGTGGCCACCGCGGCGGATGACCCTCGCGCTATCGCCGGCCACCCTGCCCAAGGGCGGAAGCAGCTACGACCTCGCGTTGGCCTGCGCATTGCTCGCTGCGGACCGCCGGATCCCGGCTGAGCGGCTGCACGGGCTGGTGCTGATCGGGGAGCTGGCCCTGGACGGCCGGCTGCGTCAGGTACGAGGCGTGCTGCCGGCTGTACTCGCCGCCCGCCAGGTAGGCATCGGCCAGGTGGTGGTGCCGACCGCTTCGCTCGCCGAGGCCTCCCTGGTTGACGGGGTGCAGGTGCACGGCGCGACCTGCCTGAGGGATGTGCTCAGCTGGTTGCGAAACCCCGCCGCCGGGTTGGCGTGTCCCGGCCCGCTGCGCCCGGCACCACCGTCGACGGTCCCCGACCTCGGCGACGTGCTGGAACAGGGCGACGCCCGCTGGGCAGTGGAGGTCGCCGCCGCGGGCGGTCACCATCTGCTGCTGACCGGGCCCCCGGGGACGGGCAAGACCATGCTGGCCCAGCGGATGGTTGGGCTGCTGCCGGCGCTCACCGACCGGGAGGCGCTTGAGGTGACCGCAGTGCACTCAGTGGCCGGTCTGCTCGCCCCGGAGACCCCGCTGATCACCGTGCCTCCGTTCGTAGCGCCGCATCACACCAGCTCGGTGGCCGCGCTGGTCGGCGGTGGTTCGGGGCTGGCCAAGCCCGGCGCGGTAAGCCGAGCGCACCGTGGGGTGTTGTTCCTCGATGAGGTTGCTGAGTTCGGACCAAGGTCGTTGGAGGCGCTGCGGACACCGTTGGAGGATGGCGAGGTGCGGTTGGCTCGTCGGGACGGGGTGGTGCGCTACCCGGCACGGTGCCAGCTGGTGCTCGCGGCGAACCCGTGCCCGTGTGCTCCGCCCAATGATCGGGACTGCACCTGTGCCCCCTCGGCACGCAGGCGGTATCTGGGCCGATTGTCGGGGCCGTTGCTGGATCGGGTGGATCTGCGGGTGGCGATGCGTCCGGTGCGGGATATGGGTCAGGCCGACGCGGAACCGGAGAGCACTGCGGTGGTGCGTGAACGGGTGCTCCAGGCCCGCGCCGCCGCCCGTGCGCGGTGGGCGGGCACCGGCTGGAGCACGAATGCCGAGGTGCCCGGGCCGGTGTTGCGGCGACGGTTCCGGCTGCCGCGAGCGGTGACCGAGCCGATCGCGGCAGCGCTGCATCGGGGCATGGTGACCGCTAGGGGGGCGGATCGCGCGTTGCGGTTGGCGTGGACGGTAGCTGACCTGGCCGGTCGGGACCGCCCGCTGGTCGAGGACGTGAGCGTCGCGATGGGTCTGCGGGACCGGAGGGCGGCATGACGCCGGGGGAGCGCGAGCTGCGCCGGGCCCGGGCCTACCTCAACCGGGTTGCCGAGCCCCCCGCTGCAGCGCTGTCCGAGCTGGTCAGCGAGGTTGGTCCGGTGCGGGCGGCCCGGTTGGTGGCTGCGGGGCAGGTGCCCTACCGGGTGGCTGCGGAGACCAGTGCCCGCCGGGCGGAGGACCGGGCCGAGGCTGACCTGTCCGCGATCGCCGCGATGGGGGGCCGGTTGGTGGTTCCTGAGGACGCCGAGTGGCCCGCCGAGGCGTTCACCTGCTTCGCTACGCCCGTTGCCCAGACCGACGAGCGCTGGCGTGCCCCAGTGGCGCTCTGGGTGCGGGGAGCTGGCCGTCTTGACGAGCTCGGCGAGCGGACGGTGGCAGTCGTGGGGGCAAGAGCTGCGACCGAATACGGGGAGCACGTCGCAGCCGAGTTCGGCTACGAACTTGCCGAGAATGGCTTTGCGGTGGTCTCCGGCGCCGCGTTCGGCATCGACGGTGCGGCGCACCGGGGCGCGCTGGCCGCCGAGGGCCGCACTGTTGCGGTGCAAGCCTGTGGGCTGGATCGGGCTTACCCGGCAGGCCACCAGGGGCTGCTGGACCGGATAGCTGAGGTCGGCGCGGTGGTCAGCGAGTACCCGCCGGGTATCTGGCCTGCGCGGCACCGCTTCCTGGTCCGCAATCGCCTGATTGCCGCGTTCGCGGCCGGCACCGTCGTGGTCGAGGCTGGTGTCCGCAGCGGTGCCCGGCGCACCGCCTCCGCCGCAGCCGCGCTGGGCCGGGTTGTGATGGCGGTGCCAGGTCCGGTCACGTCGGCGCTGTCCATCGGTTGCCACCTGCTGGTGCGCGAGGAGCAGGCAGTGTTGGTCACTCGGGCGACGGAGGTGGTGGAGGCGGTGGGGCGGATCGGGGCGGACCTCGCGCCGCCACTGAGCACACCCCGCCGGTGCACCGACGAGCTGAGCCCGGAGCTGCTGGCGGTGTACGAGGCGCTGCCCGCGAGGGCTCCCCGGCATCCGGAGCAGCTGGTGCGCGACTCCGGGGTGCCGCTCCACCGGGTGCGCTCCGTGCTGCCGTTGTTGGAGCTGCGGGGACTGGTGGGGTGCGGGGTGAGCGGTTGGTACCGGCTGCTGCCCGACGCCGGGCGTGGCGGTGCTTGACGTGGCGCCCTTGGGAGCGCAGCGTCCTGCGGGTGAGCGAGGACCGGCCGGCACCTGACTCCCTACCGGAGGCTCTGGTGGCGTGTCGGGAGCGCTTCGCGGCCTATCTGCGCTCCGTGCGTGGGCTGTCACCGCACACGGTGCGGGCTTACCGCGGCGACGTCACCGCTCTGTTGCGGTACCTGGCGGATGCGGGCCGCGACGATCTCGCGACATTGGACCTCCCGCTACTGCGCGGCTGGCTGGGCGCGCAGCACCGCAGTGGCCACCGGCGCAGCACGCTGGCGCGGCGGGCAGCGGCAGCTCGCGCCTTCACCGCCTGGGCTACCCGAGCTGGAGTACTGGGCAGCGACCCGGGGCCGCGGCTGGTTGCGCCACGACCGCGGCGAGCCCTGCCCGCAGTGCTGAACTCGGAACAGGCTGCCGCGGCACTCCACGCCGCGCAACACGGTGCCACCGAGGCGGATCCGATTGCGTTACGTGATCATGCCATTGCGGAGTTGTTGTACGCGACCGGGATACGCGTCGCCGAGCTTTGTGGTCTTGATCTTAGCGACCTCGACACGCAGCGGCGCCTGGTCCGGGTCCTCGGTAAGGGTTCCAAGGAACGCGCAGTGCCCTACGGGCTGCCCGCTGAACGCGCCCTGCTCCGCTGGCTCGAACAAGGGCGCCCTGCGCTCGCGCATCCCCATTCAGCAGGGGCGCTGTTCCTTGGAGCGCGTGGCGGACGGGTCGACCAGCGGATCATCCGGACCGTTGTGCACGACGTGGTCGGTGCGGTGCCGGGTGCACCGGACATGGGTCCGCACGGCCTGCGGCACAGCGCCGCGACTCATCTGCTGGAGGGGGGCGCAGATCTGCGCATCGTTCAGGAGTTACTCGGTCACGCTACGCTCGCCACCACGCAGATCTACACGCATGTCACCGTCGAGAGGCTGAAGGCGATCCATGACCGGAGCCACCCCCGTTCCTGAGTACTCCGGGGGTCGTGGCCGCATCCTCACTGCCGTCCCCCCTACCGATTCCCCCGCCGAGTCTGGGGCCTGGAGCGGGACTGCTGACGCCAGGGCCGAGGAGGTGGAAGCTGGCATCGTCGGGCTGTGGCAGGCCTACGGTCAGCATCGTGACGCGGCCCTGCGCGATCGGCTGATTCTGCACTATGCGCCTTTGGTGAAGTACGTGGCCGGCCGGGTCGGAACCGGGCTGCCCGCTCATGTGGACATCGCGGACCTGGTGCAGTCGGGCGTATTCGGCCTATGGGACGCCATCGACCGGTTCGAGCCCGGGCGGGGTTTAAAGTTCGAGACCTATGCGATGCAGCGGATCCGGGGGGCGATCCTGGACGAGTTGCGCGCTCAGGATTGGGTGCCCCGTTCGGTGCGCAGCCGGGCCCGCGAAGTGGAGCGCGCGCTAGAACGCCTGGAGAGTCGGTTGCAGCGTTCTGCCACCGATGCGGAGGTGGCTGCCGAGCTTGGTATCACCATTGCTGAGTTGCGGGAACTCTATGCCCAGCTACAGCTGACCAGTGTGGTCGCGCTCGATGAACTCATTGCCGTGGGCCGCGGCGGCACGTCGATCGCTGAGACGTTGCCCGATGACACCGTGGAGGAACCGGGCGCATTTTTTGATTCGGTTGAGAGTAGGCGCCTGCTTGCCGAAGCGGTCTCGCAGCTTACCGACCGGGATCGCGTGGTGGTCTCGCTGTACTACTTCGAGAACCTCACCCTCGCCGAGATCGGCCGGGTGCTCGGCGTCACCGAGTCCCGGGTATGCCAACTGCACACCAGGGCGGTGCTCCGGCTCCGAAGCAAGATGCTGGAGGCCTCCGCCGGCTGACGACCCCGAGTATCACCGGGGTACGGGCGTCACTGGCTGGCCGTCGATCGGTAGCAGGCGCACCCGCGCCGCGGCGAGCAGTCGCAGCGGGTCCAGGTATTGCCTGTCTTGTTCTGGGCCTTGTTTTAGGTCGAGGAGGACGCCCCAGTGCAGGCAGGCGGTGACGGGGCAGCCCAGGTGGCCAGGCTGCACGGTGCCGATCTGCTCACCCCTGCTCACCCGGTCACCGGCGGTGACGGTTGGCGCCACCGGTTCATACGTTGTGCGCAGCCCACCTGGGTGCTCCACTGACACCACACCGTGGCCGGCGACGATCCCGGCGAACGCCACCGTGCCGGCACCCGCGGCGAGCACCGGGGCGCCGGCTACAGCGGCCAGGTTGACACCGCGATGCCCCGGTCCGTACCGGAACGTCGGCGGGTGGAAAGCCCGCACTACGGTCGGGGAACCGGGAAGTGGCCAGCCGTACCGCCGGGCGGGCTTATCGCCAACGTCGTCAGGCCGAGCCCGGGTCACCAGACCGGCCGGGGTCGCCTGGTCGGTCTGGCTGGGCAGGGTCGCCGGCCCCCTAGCCAGCCCACTGGACAACGCAGCCATGAGCATGGTGCAGATCAGAATCCGAGACACGCCGACAGCCTCCCCGCGCGGAGTCCGGCTGCCCAGCGACGAGGCCGACCGCTGGGGATAGCGCGGGGCAATGTGGATAACTGTGGACAGCCGAGGAGTGCGGGACCACCTCGGCTGGGGTTGGGCGTGGGCACGCCGTACACTGCAGAAGCGACTCGCCTGCGGGTTGACTTCGCGCGCCAGCGCTGCGCCCTACCGGGGCCTCGGCGTCCGGCGGTCTTCGTTGCGGTCATGATCGCACGGGGTCCGGCCGCCGGCCTGGCGCCAGGGCGGCGGTCCGACCCGGCCCGCCGCGACAACCGCATAAGCGCGCTGGCGGAAGCCGACGCGCCTGACACATCGAGGTGTGCACCGGCTATGGCCGTCGTCACCATGAAGCAGCTGCTCGACTCCGGCGTGCACTTCGGGCACCAGACCCGCCGCTGGAACCCGAAGATGAAGCGCTACATCTTCACCGAGCGCAATGGCATCTACATTATTGACCTGCGACAGACGTTGACTTACATCGACCGGGCCTACGAGTTCATCAAGCAGACCGTGGCCCACGGCGGTTCGATCTTGTTCATCGGCACCAAGAAGCAGGCCCAGGAAGCGATCTCGCATCACGCGCAGCGAGTCGGCATGCCCTTCGTGAACCACCGCTGGTTGGGCGGCATGCTCACGAATTTCACCACTGTGCACAAGCGTCTGCAGCGCCTTAAGGAACTTGAATCCATGGAGCAGACTGGTGGTTTTTCCGGGCTGACCAAAAAGGAAATCCTGATGCGCACCCGGGAGAAGGACAAACTGGAGAAGACCCTGGGCGGGATTCGGGACATGCAGCGCGTTCCCAGTGCGGTGTGGATAGTGGACACCAAGAAGGAGCAGATTGCCGTTGGTGAGGCCCGCAAGCTGGGCATCCCCGTTGTGGCCATCCTGGACACCAACTGCGACCCCGACGAGGTCGACTACCCCATCCCGGGCAATGACGATGCGATCCGCTCCGCGGCACTGCTCACCCGCGTGGTGGCCGACGCCACCGCCGACGGATTGATGTCACGGACCGGACGTTCCGCCGGAGCCGACGGCTCGGACAAACCCAATGTCGGTGCCGGCACCGGGGTCGACGAACCGCTGGCCGAATGGGAGCAGGAGCTGATGGTCTCTGGTGACCCCGTCTCTGGCGGCACTGCGTCTGGCGGCACTGCCTCGAGCGGTACTGCTTCCGCCAACACTGCGGAGCGGGAAGCCACGCCGCTGGCCGAACCCATGGTCGCCACCAACGGCGTGTCGCAGACCTAACAGGTCGGTTCCACACTCCCTCCCGATCCGACAACGAACTCCAGGACGGTAAATCCACGATGGCGAATTACTCCGCCGCCGATGTCAAGCGGATCCGGGACCTGACTGGTTCCGGGATGATGGACTGCAAGAAGGCCTTAGAAGAATCCGGTGGCGACTTCGACCGGGCGGTTGAACTGCTACGCATCAAGGGCGCAAAGGACGTCGGCAAGCGGGCCGAGCGCACCACCGCCAATGGACTGGTGGCCGCCGAGGGCGGCGTGATGATCGAGCTCAACTGCGAGACCGACTTTGTGGCCAAGGGCGCCGACTTCCAGGAACTCGCCAGCAAGATCGTCGTTGCGGCGGTCCGGACCCGGCCCGCTGACGCCGAAGCACTCGCCAGGGCACAGGTGGACGGTGGCACGGTCGAGGACGCAGTGCAGGCTTTCTCGGCTAAGATCGGCGAGAAGCTGCAACTGCGCCGGGTGGTGTCCTTCGACGGCGAGGTGGCCACCTACCTGCACCGCCGTGCCTCCGACCTTCCACCTGCGGTGGGCGTGCTGGTCGAGTATGACGGTGGTTCGCCGGAGGCCGCGCGTGCGGTGGCGATGCAGGTGGCCGCCATGAAGCCGCGCTATGTCACTCGGGACGACGTGCCGGCTGGCGTGCTGGCCGATGAACGGCGCATCGCGCAGGAGACCGCTCGCCAGGAAGGCAAGCCCGAGCAGGCACTGCCGAAGATCGTCGAAGGCCGCCTCAACGGCTTCTTCAAGGACGCCGTGCTGCTGGAGCAGTCTTCCGTGCAGGATTCCAAGAAGACCGTCAAGGCTCTTCTGGACGAGGCTGGGGTGACTGTGCGGCGGTTCGCCCGCTTCGAGGTCGGCCAGGCCTGACACGCTGATGAACGCCGACCGGCTGGTGGGTCCCGGATACCGCAGAGTGCTCCTCAAGCTCGGCGGGGAGATGTTCGGCGGCGGGGGAGTCGGGGTAGACCCCGAGGTGGTGAAGGCTGTCGCGCGGCAGATCGCCGAGGTGGTCGCCAGCGGGATGCAGATGGCCGTGGTGATCGGCGGGGGGAACTTCTTTCGCGGTGAAGAGCTCCAGCAGGGCGGCATGGAACGTTCCCGTGGTGACTACATGGGAATGCTCGGCACCGTGATGAATTGCCTGGCCCTGCAGGACTTCCTGGAGCGTGAGCACAAGATCGACACCCGCGTGCAGACGGCCATCACGATGGGTCAGGTCGCCGAGCCCTACATCCCGCGCCGGGCCATCCGGCACCTGGAGAAGGGCCGGGTGGTGATCTTCGGGGCTGGCGTGGGGATGCCCTACTTCTCCACCGACACCACCGGTGCCCAGCGGGCGCTGGAGATCGGTTGCGAGGTCCTGCTGATGGGCAAGGCGGTCGACGGGGTCTACACCGCCGACCCCAAGACCGATCCCTCGGCCACGATGTTCACCCACATCACCCATCGCGAGGTGCTTGAGCGCGGACTCAAAGTGGCGGACGCGACCGCTTTTAGCCTGTGCATGGACAACAAGTTGCCGATCATTGTGTTCAATCTGCTTACCGAGGGCAATATCGCTCGTGCGGTGCGTGGTGAGCCTATCGGAACTCTGGTCAGCTCTTCGGCATCAGGCTAGATCATCGGGCTAGATAAGGAGCAGCCGTGATCGACGATACCCTCCTCGACGCCGAGGAGAAAATGGAGAAGGCCGTGTCGGTGGCCAAGGAGGATCTCGCCACGGTGCGTACCGGTCGTGCCAGTCCCGCGATGTTCTCCAAGATCGTCGTGGACTACTACGGCTCGGCCACCCCATTGATCCAACTGGCCAGCGTGACGGTTCCGGAGGCCCGGATGGCCGTGATCAAGCCCTACGACCCCAGCCAGCTCAGGCCGATGGAGAAGGCGATCCGGGACTCCGACCTAGGCGTCAACCCCACCAATGACGGGATAACCATCCGGGTAGTCATCCCGCAGCTGTCGCAGGAACGCCGCCGAGATCTGGTCAAGGTGGCGCATACCAAGGGAGAGGACGCCAAGGTATCCATTCGCAACATCCGTCGCAAGGCCAAGGAACAGCTCACCCGTATCTCTCGTGACGGCGAGGCTGGTGAGGACGACGTAACACGGGCAGAGAAGGAACTCGAGGTCATCACCCACCGGTATGTGGGGCAGATCGACGAGCTCGTCAAGCACAAGGAATCCGAACTGCTCGAGGTCTGAGTGTCTGTCAGCGGATTGCCCGAGCGTCCCACTTCCGTTGTGCACCCAGCTGAGCGCCCCTGCAGCCGGCGGGCAGGCCGGAACCTGTGGGCCGCGATCGCCGTCGGGCTCCTGATGGGCGCCGGGATCCTGGTGGCGCTGTTCACTGTGCGGCAGGTATTCATCGGGATAGTGGCCGTCGCGGTGGCAGTGTCCAGCTGGGAGCTGGCCGGGGCATTGCGCCGGGCCGGAATCCGGGTCTCGCTGCCGCCGGTCCTGGTCGGCGGGCAAGCGATGGTGTGGCTAGCCTGGCCTTTCGGTCGGGACGGAATACTCGTCGCGTTTGTGATCACTGCGCTGGTCTGCCTGGTGTGGCGTTTCCCCAGGGGCGCGGCAGGCTACGTCCGCGACGTCAGCGCGTCGGTGTTCAGCACGGCCTACGTGGCTGGATTCGCCGCTTTCGCAACGTTGCTGGTGGTTCCTACCGACGGTGCGGCGCGAGCCTTGTGCCTGATGCTCGCTGGGGTGGCTTCGGACGTGGGGGGCTATGCCACGGGCGTGCTGGGTGGGCGGCACCTGATGGCGCCTTCGATCAGTCCGAAGAAATCCTGGGAGGGCTTCATCGGATCGCTGGTGGCCGGGACTGCTGCGGGCGCTCTGTCGATGACCTTTCTGTTGGATGGCCAGCTGTGGCAAGGAGTGCTGTTCGGTGCGGCGATCGTGCTCACTGCGACCGGAGGTGATCTGGTCGAATCACTGATCAAGCGTGATCTCGGCGTGAAAGACATGGGTACCGTGCTGCCCGGCCACGGTGGGTTGATGGACCGGATCGACTCACTTCTGCCCTCGGCGGTTGTGTCCTGGCTGCTGCTGAGCCTGCTCGTCCCGGTCGGCAGCTGACCCCGGTCTCTCACTGCTCCGACGGGTCAGTTCTACAAATAGCCGGCTTCGTCAGCAATACAGGTCGGTGGCGGCACGAGCCGCGTGGTGGGGTCGATCAGCGCGAAAGTGGCCCCAGAGGGGTCGGCAACCCGCGCGATCCGGCCCAACTCGGTGTCGTAGGGATAAACGTCCACTCGGCCGCCCAGCTCAAGGACCCGGTTGACGGCGGCATCCGTGCCGGCCTCCGGGTCCACCGCGAAGTGAAGCATCCAGTGCGCGGGGATTCCGGGGGCCCAATCTTCGTTCATCTGAAGCCTGGCCAACATCGTTGGCCCACCACGTGACCAGGTGGTGTAGTCCACATCGTAACCATCACCGATCTGCTGCTGGTGGTAGCCAAACAGTTTCGCGTAGAACTCGTCGGCCAGCGCGCCATCCCAGGTGTTCAACTCGGCCCAGATCAGCGACCCGGGCTCGGTGGTGTGGAACATCCACGGCGGCCCGGGTTCCCAGAAGCCGATCACACCGCCGGTCAGGTCCGCCCCGATGAGCACGCTGCCCCGTCCGGGCGCATCCGCCGGCCCATAGAGCACCTGACCGCCCCACTCAGTGAACACCTCAGCGGTGTGCATGATGTTGGCGCTCGTGAGATACAGCCTCCAGGCCACTGGTTGCCCTGCCTGCGCCGGCATGCCCGCGAGACCGGCCACCGGCCGGCCCTCACGCAGCGCGATGGTGTAGTGCCTGCGGTCTGAGCCCGGGTCGAACTGGTATGTCCAGCCGAACAACCCAGCATAAAAGTCCTGGCTCCCAGCCGGATCAGTGCTCGATACATCGATCCAGCACACCAACCCTGGGACGAACGACGTGTCCTCGATCACCCAGAGACACTATTCCATTGCGGCTGGTGCCGCGCGCGCGGGCACAATGGACCGGTGACTGACCCGGCCGTGCTGGCCAGTCCCAACATCTGGAACTGGCCCGAGGTCTACGAGCGGGAAAATCAGGCGGTCGATGCCGACGGGGCGCTGTGGGCGGCATTGGCCGACCGGGTCAACTGGTATGGCGCCGACATTGTTGATGTCGGCTGCGGGGACGGGTTTCACCTGCCTCGATTCGCCGAGCGGGCCCGCAGCGTGGCCGGGGTGGAGCCACACCCTCCGCTGGTGATCCGTGCCCGCCGGCGGGTTCGCGACCTGGCAGGCGTCCGGGTGCTCGCCGGTTGCGCCCAACGGCTGCCGCTGCCTGACTCCAGTGCCGATCTGGTGCATGCCCGCATTGCCTACTTCTTCGGCCCGGGCTGCGAACGCGGGCTGGCCGAGGCGCGACGAGTGCTGCGCCCCGGCGGGAGTATGGTCGTGATCGACTTGGACGGCACCCACGCCCCCTATGGCGAGTGGTTGTGCGCGGCGGCGCCCCGCTACCGACCTGCCGCGGTCGAGGCGTTCTTTGCCGCCCAGGGCTTCGACTGCCGTCGGGTGGACACCGTCTGGCGTTTCCGTGATCGCGGTGATCTGGAGGATGCGCTGCGTATCGAGTTCACTCCTGAGGTGGCAGCGCGGGCGATCGCCCAGACCCGGGGGCTGACTATCCCCGTCCGCTACCGTGTGCACCTGCGCCGCGAGCCCACCGTCCTCACCGTGGGACACTGGAAAGCGCGATGACTGCGCTGCCCCTGGTATTCGAGGCCCCACGCCGGGGCATGCCACCTCGGCACCTCGCCGACCTCGACCGTGACCAACGCCGTGCTGTGGTGACGGAGCTGGGCGAACCGGCATTTCGCGCCGACCAACTGGCCCGGCACTACTTCGTGCGGCTGAGCACCGATCCAGCCGCGATGACCGATCTACCCGCAGCACGCCGGGCCCGGCTTGTCGCGGCACTGCTGCCGGAACTGGCCACCCCGATGCGGCACATCTGCTGTGAGGATGGCGCAACCCGAAAGACGCTGTGGCGTGCCGCCGACGGCGCCCTCACCGAAAGCGTGCTGATGCGCTACCCGGACCGGGCCACGGTCTGTATCTCCAGCCAGGCCGGCTGTGGGATGGCGTGCCCGTTCTGCGCCACCGGGCAGGGTGGGTTGACTCGTAACCTGTCCACCGCGGAGATCGTCGATCAGGTGCGCGCGGCTGCGGCCGCGATGCGCGATGGCGAGCTGGCCGGCGGAGCTGGCCGGCTGTCCAACGTCGTGTTCATGGGCATGGGCGAGCCGCTGGCTAACTACCACCGGGTGATCTCCGCCGTCCACCGGATCACCCACTCCGCGCCTGACGGGTTGGGGCTGTCCCAGCGGTCCGTGACGGTGTCCACCGTGGGCCTGGTGCCGGCGATCCGGCGGCTGGCCGCCGAAGGACTGCAGATCACCCTCGCGGTGTCATTGCATGCCCCGGACGACGAACTGCGGGACACCCTCGTTCCGGTGAACCGCCGGTGGAAGGTGGCCGAGGTGCTCGACGCCTCGCGGCATTACGCGGACACCACGGGGCGCCGGGTGTCCATCGAGTACGCGCTGATCCGGGACGTCAACGACCAGCCCTGGCGGGCCGACCTGCTCGGCCGGCTACTGCGCGAATGCCTCGGTGCCCTGGTGCACGTGAATCTCATCCCGCTCAACCCCACCCCGGGCAGCGAGTGGGACGCCAGTCCGCTGCCCACGCAGCGGGAGTTCGTCGACCGGGTCCAGGCCGCCGGAGTGGCCTGCACTGTCCGGGACACCCGCGGCCGCGAGATCGCCGCCGCCTGCGGCCAACTCGCAGCGTCACCGCTGCTCTGACCAGCGGAATACCTGCCCGCCCAGGGATGCGGTCCTCGGACAGCTCCCGGCGCACGATCACCATGAGATCCTGTTCTCGTGCGTCTCCCCGTCATGCCGCCTGTGGCGCCGATGTTGGCCAGGCCTGCGCTCGAGATCCCCGCTGGTCAGCACTATGAACCGAAATGGGACGGCTTCAGAGCCATCATCTTTCGCGACGGTGCCGAAGTCGAGATTGGCAGCCGCAACGAACGTCCGATGACCCGCTACTTCCCCGAGACCGTCGCCGCCGTCCTGGCGAACTTCCCACCCCGCGCGGTGATCGACGGCGAGATCGTCATCGTCGATCAGGAACGCAACACCCTCGACTTTGAGGCGTTGCAACAGCGCATCCACCCTGCCGCCAGCCGGGTCACGCTTCTATCCGAGCAGACCCCGGCCAGTTTCGTCACGTTCGACCTGCTTGCACTCGGCGGCGACGACCTCACCCGGAGATCATTCGCCGAGCGACGCGCGGCGTTGGAAGATGCGCTGGCCAGCGCCGCCGCACCGGTGTACATCACGCCGGCGACGCAAGACCACGACCTCGCCCGCCACTGGTTCGACCAGTTCGAAGGCGCTGGGCTCGACGGGCTCATCGCCAAGCGGCTGGACCTGCGCTACCAGCCCGGCAAGCGAGTGATGACCAAGATCAAGCACGAGCGTACCGCTGATTGTGTCGTCGCTGGCTACCGAGCGTACAAGTCTGGTCCGGATGCTGTCGGCTCGTTGCTGCTCGGCCTCTACGACGACCGAGGCGTCCTCGTGTCGGTGGGCGTGGTCGGGGCGTTCCCGATGGCTCGGCGCCGGGAATTGTTCACCGAGTTGCAGCCGCTTGTCACCACGTTCGACGATCACCCGTGGGCCTGGGCGCGGCAGGAGGAAGGGGAGCGCACTCCGCGCAATTCCGAAACCAGCCGCTGGAACGCCGGCAAAGACCTCTCCTTCACACCGCTGCGTCCTGAGCGCGTCGTCGAGGTTCGCTACGACTACCTGGAAGGCGTGCGGTTCCGGCACGCCACCCAGTTCGTTCGCTGGCGGGCCGACCGCGAACCGCGTTCCTGCACCTACGACCAGCTCGAACGCCCCATCCGGTTCATCCTCGCCGACGTCCTGACGGGCACCTGACGTTCGCTAGTGGTTCCAAGCGGGTGCTGGCTGGCTCCCTGCTCTCAGCGCCGCCTGGCTTTGCGGGCCTTCAGATGGCTAGCGATCAGCATCACCACAAGCAGTGTGCCGAGGCCGATCAGGTAGACGTCCTCAACATGGCTGCGTTGGTTCCCGATGAGCATCGCGAACAACGCGAAGGCGGTAACCCACCCCGCGATAGGGCCGGCCCGGGGGAAGGTGCCGTGCCAGCCCCAGTCGGCTGACGGTTCCCTGTCCGGGTCCAGCTGGGGGGATCCCATGCTCTCCCTCCGTCCGCGTGCTTTCAGGCCAGTGTGCTCCATGGTGGGCTACCTTGCGCAGGTGACGGCATTAGCCATCGGGAACAATGGCCTGGATGGACCTACCGCATCGGCCACGCTCGGTACTGCTGCTGGGCAGCACCGGGTCGATCGGCGTACAGGCGCTGGACGTGGTGCACCGCAACCCGCAGCGTTTCCGCGTGGTCGGACTGGCCGCCGGCGGGGCTGATCCGCAAGCCCTGGCTGCGCAGGTGCTGCAGACCGGGGCCAGCGCCGTCGCGGTCGCCCGCGGCCGGGCCGTGCAGGATCTGCAGCTGGCGCTGTTCGCCGAGGCGCAGCGACGCGGGTACGACCGGGGCGGCTACCGGATGCCCCGGATCCTGGTTGGTCCCGAGGCGGTGGTCGAGTTGGTCGCGACTCAGCCCGCCGACGTGGTGCTCAACGGCGTGACCGGTTCCCGGGGCCTAGCGCCGACGCTGGCCGCGCTGCGCAGCGGCGCTATCCTGGCCTTGGCCAACAAGGAATCTCTGGTGGCTGGGGGCACCCTGGTCACCAGGGCCGCCGCACCCGGCCAGATCGTGCCGGTGGACTCCGAGCACTCGGCACTCGCCCAGTGCCTGCGCGCCGGCAGCCGTGCGGAGGTCTCCCGGTTGGTGCTCACCGCCTCCGGAGGGCCCTTCCGCGGGTGCCGCCCGGAGGAGCTGGACGGGGTCACCGCCGAGCAGGCCCTGGCGCACCCGACCTGGCGGATGGGGCCGGTGGTGACGGTGAACTCGGCCACTCTGATGAACAAGGGCTTGGAGCTGCTCGAGACGCACCTGCTGTTCGGTGTCCCCTACGATCGCATCGATGTCGTGGTGCACCCACAGTCGGTGATCCACTCGATGGTCACCTTCACCGATGGTTCGACGATCGCCCAGGCCAGCCCGCCAGATATGCGGCTGCCGATCGCGCTGGCGCTTGGCTGGCCGGACCGCGTTGCTGACGCGGCCTCGGCCTGCGACTTCGGCAGTCCAACAGCCTGGACCTTCGAACCGGTGGACGCCGAGACCTTCCCCGCCATCGAGCTGGCCAAGGTGGCAGGTGTCGCCGGTGGGTGCGTTCCCGCGGTGTTCAACGCGGCCAACGAGGAGGCGGTGGCCGCCTTCCTTGAGCGCCGCATTTCCTTCCGTGGGATCGTCGAGGCGGTGGCGGCCGTACTGGGCGAGGCGCAAGGGTGGCGGGCCGACCCGACTACGGTGGAGGACGTGCTGGCCGCCGAGGACTGGGCTCGGAACAGGGCCACGGAGCTGTTGGGCGGTCGACTCGCCCGGGCTAATAGGAGCCCACAGTGAGGAGCAGAGCGTGACGTTCGTGCTGGGTGTAGTGCTGTTCGCGGTGGGCATCGGGATCTCCATCGCGCTGCACGAGGCTGGCCACATGTACAGCGCAAAGGCATTCGGGATGAAGGTGCGCCGCTACTTCATCGGTTTCGGCCCCACCCTGTTCTCCTTCCACCGGGGGGAGACCGAGTACGGCCTCAAATTGATCCCGGCCGGTGGCTTTTGCGATATCGTCGGGATGACCGCGCTGGACGAGTTGCCTGACCCGGACGACCGCAAGCGGGCGTTCTTCCGTTTTCCCACCTGGCAGCGGGTGGTGGTGCTCTCCGCGGGCTCGCTGACCCACTTCGCCGTGGGCATCGTGCTGATCTACGCGATGGCGGTGTCGACCGGCCTGCCAAACCTCGACCGGGCGCCGACTCCCGCGGTGGTGTCTGCGGTCAGCCCCTGCATCGAGGTGCGGGCCGACGGTTCGTGCCAGCCGGGCTCCCCGGCGCCGGCCAGGGACGCCGGCCTACGGTCAGGTGATCGGGTGCTGGCGGTGGCGGGTACCCCAGTGCACGACTTCGATGAGCTGGGCAAGGCCATTCAGAACCGCTTCGGTCCGACCGAGTTCCGGCTTGAGCATGCCGGGCAGCAGCGCACCGTGCAGATCGACGTCGCCCGGGTCCCGATCTCGGCGCTGGGTGGCCAGGGCAACAAGCTGGTCGGCGCGATCGGGGTGGCGCCGCAGCGCCCGAGCCCCGTGACGCTGCACTTCGGTCCGGTGGCCGCGGTGGGCAAGACCGTGACCTTCACCGGTACCATGTTCGCCAACACCTGGCAGGGGCTCCAGCAGTTCCCGCAGAGGATTCCGGCGCTGCTTGATCGGATCGCCGGGGAGAACCGACCGGACTCACCGATCAGCGTGGTCGGGGCCAGCGTGCTCGGTGGGGATGCCGCAGGTTTCGGCGCGTGGTGGTTCTTCCTGTTTCTGCTCTCGGCACTGAACTTGTTCGTTGGGGTATTCAATCTGCTGCCGCTGCTTCCGTTGGACGGCGGGCATATCGCGGTCAACGTCTACGAAGGCGTCCGTAACGCCGTTCGTCGGGCCACCGGCCGGCCCAAGGCCCCCCCGGTGGACTACAACCGGCTGATGCCGCTAACCTACGCGGTCGTGATCGTCTTCATTGGGGTGAGCTTATTGACCATTACGGCCGACATTGTCAATCCCATTCGCTTGCCGCAATGACGAGGCTTCCCATGATGATTGGCATGCCGGCCGTGCCGCCACCGGTGCTTGCTGAGCGGCGTAAGACCCGCCAGCTACAGGTCGGTGCCGTGGGTGTCGGCAGCGAGCACCCGGTGTCCGTGCAGTCGATGACCACCACGCTCACCGCCAATGTCGACGCCACTCTGCAGCAGATCGCCGAGCTCACCACGGCGGGTTGTGACATCGTGCGAGTGGCTGTCCCCAGCGCCGACGACGCCGAGGCGCTGCCGGCTATCGCGCGTAAGTCACGGATCCCGGTGATCGCTGATATCCATTTCCAGCCCAAGTACGTCTTCGCCGCTATTGATGCTGGTTGTGCCGCCGTGCGGGTCAATCCCGGCAACATCAAGAAATTCGACGACCGGGTGGCCGAGATCGCCAATGTCGCGAAGGACGCGGGCATTCCGATCCGGATCGGCGTCAACGCCGGGTCCCTAGACCCCAAGATCCTGGCCAAGTACGGCAAGGCGACCTCGGAGGCACTAGTCGAGTCTGCGCTGTGGGAGGCGAGTCTGTTCGCCGAACACGACTTCCACGACATCAAGATTTCGGTGAAGCACCATGACCCGGTAGTCATGGTGCGGGCCTACGAGCAGCTTGCAGCACAGTGTGACTACCCATTGCACCTCGGGGTCACCGAGGCGGGCCCAGCGTTTCAGGGCACCATCAAGTCGGCCACCGCGTTCGGGGCGTTGCTCAGCCAGGGCATCGGGGACACCATCCGGGTCTCGCTGTCCGCGCCGCCGGTCGAGGAGGTCAAGGTCGGACTTCAGATCTTGGAGTCGCTGAACCTGCGGACCCGCCGGCTGGAGATCGTATCCTGCCCGTCCTGCGGGCGAGCCCAGGTCGATGTCTACAAGCTCGCTGACGAGGTGACCGCAGGACTGGAAGGCATGGACGTGCCGCTGCGGGTGGCCGTGATGGGCTGCGTGGTCAACGGGCCCGGGGAGGCCCGCGAAGCCGACCTCGGGGTGGCATCGGGCAACGGCAAGGGCCAGATCTTCGTCCGCGGCAAGGTGATCAAGACTGTGCCTGAGGCTCAGATCGTCGAGACGCTTATCGAGGAGGCCTTCCGCTTGGCGGAGGGTTCCTAGCGACGGGGTTCCTCAAGACGGGGGCCTCGAGTGGCGCTCACCCGCTGTTCTGGCACGCTAGGTGGTGTGCTCAAGCACGCGGGCGCGCGCCTGTTGGATGATCGTGACGCGCGCTGCGTCCGTGTGGCGCTGGCCACTGACCCGGTGATGTCCTGCATGGTGGCCGCGCGGATCGAAGGCAGCGGGCTGGATCCGTGGCGGCTCGGCGGGGAGCTGTGGGGCTTTGCCAGTAGCCCACAGGGGGGGCGCGGCGGGGCACTGGAGGGGTTGTGCTTCTCTGGCGCCAATCTCGTCCCGCTGTGCGGGGGACGGTCGGCGATCCGGGCCTTCGCCGAGCGGGCGGCGCGGCGGGTTAGATCCTGCTCGTCGATGGTGGGGCCGGCGGATCAGGTGCTTGGGCTATGGTCGGAGCTGTGCGAAAGCTGGGGGCCGGCCCGCGAGGAGCGTCCGAACCAGCCGCTGATGATGCTTGCCGGGCAGCCCTTGGTGCCCGACGACCCGCTGGTACGGTCGGTGCGTTCCGACGAGTTGGACCGCTACCTCCCGGCTGCGGTGGCGATGTTCACCGAGGAGGTGGGGGTCGATCCTCGGCTGTCCGACGGTGGTGCCGGCTACCGGGCCCGGGTCGCGGAGTTGATCGCGGCGGGTCGGGCATTCGCTCGGTTCGAGGCCGGTGAGGTGGTGTTCAAGGCCGAGATCGGGGCGATGTCGTCTACGGTGGGTCAGATCCAGGGGGTGTGGGTGCACCCGGATTGGCGCGGGCAGGGCCTCGCGGCGGGCGCGACTGCGGCTGTGGTGGCCCGGCTACAGCGGATGGGCCGCATCGCCAGCTTGTACGTCAACGCCTACAATTTGCCGGCCCGTGCTGCATACCGTCGAGTCGGTTTCACTCAGGTGGGCTGCTTCGCCACGGTGCTGTTCTGAACCGTCAAGGGGGATACTCGCGCCCGTGCGCCGACGATGTCTGGTAGCCGCCCTGCTGGTGGTCCTGACGGGAACTCTGGTGGGACCGCTGCTGGCCGGCTGCGGGATCTTCGGAGCTGACCCGCGTGACGCAGCGGCTGCGTTCCTGGACGCGGTGGCCCGGGGCGACGATGCCGGAGCCGGGCGGCTCACCGACGACCCGGTCGCCGCCACTGAGCTGATCCGGCAGGTCCGCAGTGAACTGAAGCCGCAGCGCGTGCAGCTCACTCTGGGCGAGGTCCGCTCCGGCGACAACATCGCCTCGGCGTCCTTCTCTGCGGTCTGGGACTTCGGTAGGGGTCGGCAGTGGCGTTACCCGGGTGCCTTCGAGTTGGTCCCCGTGAACGCGGGCCGAGGCTGGTCGGTGCGCTGGAGTCCAGCGGTGCTGCATCCGCGGCTCGGCGCGCAGCAACGGATGACGTTGCGCGAGGTGCCGGCCGACCCGGCCCCGGTGGTCGACCGGGCTGGGACACCGTTGCTCACCTGGCAAACTGTGGTCACCGTCGCGCTGGACCGCAGCAAGACCTCGGACCTGCCAGGGGTGGCTGCCCACCTGGCGGCCGCCCTGGGGCAGTTTGACCCCCAGCTCACCCAGCAGTCGATCATCGCGGGAGCGGGCGCGGTTCCGGCGGGAGTGCCCAGTGCGGTGGCAGTGCTTCGCGAGCACGATTACCAATCTGCGCGGGATCGGATCTACGGGCTGCCCGGGGTGAGCTTCCCCACCCAGCAGCGGCTACTCGGACCGGACCGGAACTTCGCCTCTCAGCTGGTGCCGGGTATCCGCACAGTGGTCGAGCAGCAGCGGGAGAACGCTGCGGGGTGGCGCATCGTCACGGTGGCTGCGCTGGGCAACGAGGTCGACACCCTCGCTGCCCAGCAGCCACGCCCGGTGCCGACCCTCACCACCACGATCGACCGCGCCGTGCAGACCGCTGGCCAACGCGCTGTCGACACGGTGCCCAATCCGGCGATGATCGTGGCAATCCAGCCCTCCACGGGGGAAATCCTCGGGGTGGCGCAGAACAGGGCGGCTGACGCGCAAGGCTCGCTGTCCCTCACCGGGCGCTATCCGCCGGGCTCCACTTTCAAGATTGTCACGGCGGTGGCCGCGCTGCAGGCCAAGCAGGTCACGCCGGACTCTCCGGTGGCCTGCCCGGCGACCACCACCGTCGGGGAGCGGGTAGTGCCCAATGACCACTTCTTCGATCTGGGTACGGTGCCACTGCACACCGCGTTCGCTCGCTCCTGCAACACGACGTTCGCGCAGCTGGCGGCCCGTCTGGGGGCTGGCGCGCTGACCGACGCGGCGCACCAGATGGGTATCGGAATGGACTACGACATTCCCGGCGTCACGACCGTCACTGGTCAAGTTCCCCCCTCGGAGTCGATGGTTCGGCGTGCGGAGAACGGATTCGGGCAGGGCCGGGTGCTCGCCAGCCCGTTCGGCATGGCGCTGGTGGCCTCGACGGTCGCGGCTGGTGGGCAGCTGCCCATCCCGGTCCTGATCAGGGGAATGCCGACTCATATGGCGCTCGGACCGGTGGCACCGATGCCGCGCGAGGTCGCCGACGCGGTGCGGGCGATGATGCGAGAAGCGGTGGCCCAGGGCACCGCGAAAGCCTTGGCGGGCCAGGGCCAGTTGTACGGCAAGACCGGGACCGCAGAGGACGACGCTACCGCGCACGGCTGGTTCGTCGGGTTCCGCGGTGATCTCGCGTTCGCCACCCTCGTTGTCGGTGCCGGCTCATCCAGCCCGGCCCTGGACGTCTCGGGGCGCTTCCTGTCCGCACTGGCTCCGTCATGATGGGTCCCCCGTGACTGGCACTGTGATCGGCATAGAGTGGGGGCATGCCCGTGCGAACCCCGTTGCGTCCTGGCCGGCAGACACCGATGCGTCCAGTCCCCCCGGGGATCCAGCGGCCGGAGTACGTCGGGAAAACCGCGCCCACCCCGTGCGCTGAACCGTGGACCCAGCCCCCCGAGGTGATCGATGCGATGCGGGTGGCGGGAAGGGTTGCCGCGCAGGCGCTCGCCGAGGGCGGCCGAGCTGTGGCGCCCGGAGTCACCACCGATGACATTGACCGGGTGGTGCACGAGTTCCTGCTCGACCACGGCGCGTACCCCTCGACGCTGGGTTACAAGGGTTTTCCCAAATCGTGCTGCATCTCGCTGAACGAGGTGATCTGCCACGGGATCCCGGACTCGACTGTGATCGAGGACGGTGACATCGTCAACATCGACGTCACCGCCTTCATCGGCGGTGTGCACGGCGATACCAACGCCACCTTTCTCGCCGGTAACGTCTCTGAGGAGGACCGCCTCCTGGTCGAGCGCACCCACGAGGCGATGATGCGCGGGATCCGTGCGGTGCGGGCGGGCCGGCAGCTCAACGTGGTCGGCCGGGTCATCGAGGCATACGCCAAGCGCTTCGGATACGGAGTGGTCCGCGACTTCACTGGCCACGGCATCGGCCGCTCCTTCCATGGCAGGCTGGTCGTGCTGCACTACGACGAGCCAAGCGTGGACACCGTTCTGGAGGAGGGCATGACCTTCACCATCGAGCCGATGATCACGCTGGGTTCGATCGACTACGACATGTGGCCGGACGGATGGACGGTGACCACCAAGGACAAGCTGCGCACTGCGCAGTTCGAGCACACCCTGGTCGTCACTGCGGATGGGGCGGAGATTGTGACCCTGCCGTAATCATGCCCGGAATCAGGCCCGGAGCGCTGCTCGTCGCCGGCACCACCTCGGACGCGGGTAAGAGCGTGCTGGTGGCCGGGATCTGCCGGTGGCTGGCTCGTCGCGGGGTAGCGGTGGCGCCGTTCAAGGCGCAGAACATGTCGAACAACTCGGTGGTGACCCCGGACGGTGGGGAGATCGGCCGGGCCCAGGCGATGCAGGCCGTGGCGTGCGGCATCGAGCCCGAGGTGCGGCTCAACCCGGTCCTGCTCAAACCGGGCGGTGACCGGTGTGCCCAGGTTGTGGTGCTCGGGCAGGCCGATGGCACGGTATCCGCAGCGTCCTACCGGGACCGTAAAGCTGAGCTGCTCGATGTTGTTGTCGGCGCGTTGACCGCGTTGCGGGCTGAGTACGAGGTGGTGATCTGCGAAGGCGCCGGGTCGCCCACTGAGATCAATCTAAGATCCACCGACATCGCCAACATGGGGCTGGCCCGGGCTGCCGGGCTGCCAGTGCTGGTGGTCGGGGACATCGACCGAGGGGGCGTGCTCGCGCATCTGTAC
This sequence comes from uncultured Actinomycetota bacterium, assembly GCA_963822695.1. Classification (GTDB taxonomy): domain Bacteria; phylum Actinomycetota; class Actinomycetes; order Mycobacteriales; family Pseudonocardiaceae. Next base: position 280,336 of record CAWGJH010000024.1, on the reverse strand, counting down.
GGCACCCTGGCCTTGCTGTCGCCCGCCGACCAGGCTCTGGTGGCCGGATTCGTGATCAACAAATTCCGTGGCGATCCGGATCTGCTGGCCCCGGGTCTGGCGCAGTTGCAGGCGCTGACCGGCCGGCGCAACTATGGTGTGCTGCCTTTCAGCGACGCCTTGTGGTTAGACGCCGAGGACTCGTTGGCTCACGTGGCCGACGGGGTGGTCGGGCGGCCTGCTCCACCGTACGGCACCCAGTGGCTGCGGGTGGCTGCGGTGCGGCTGCCGCGGATCTCCAATGGCACCGACGTCGACGCCGTTGCCTGCGAGCCTGGGGTGACGGTCCGCTACGTCACCGAGCCTTCCCGGCTGGCCGACGCCGACCTGGTGGTGTTGCCCGGCTCCAAGTCCACCGTGGCTGACCTGTCCTGGCTTCGGCGGACGGGGCTGGCCGCCGCTGTGGCGGACCACGCCCGCGCCGGAGGGCCGGTGCTGGGCATCTGCGGCGGCTACCAGATGCTGGCGCGCCGCATCGTTGATGACGTCGAATCCGGCGCTGGGGAGGTTGCCGGGCTGGGCCTGCTCGATCTTGAGGTGGTCTTTGACCAGCGCAAGCACCTGCGGCGGGTGGCTGGGACCGCATTGGGTGAGCCCGTCACCGGCTACGAAATCCACCACGGCCGGGTCGTGCACTGCGGTGACGCTGGGCTGGTTTCTGGGGCTGATGAGGGTTCCGATGGCGGCCACGTGCTGGGCACCCACTGGCACGGGTTGTTGGAAAACGACGCCTTCCGCCGCGCGCTGCTGCGTCGAGTGGCCTGCCTGGCCGGCCGGCCTGGCTTCCGACCGGCGCCCGACACCAGTTTCGCCGCGGTGCGGGCCGCCCAGCTGGACCTACTCGGCGACCTGGTCTCAACCCACCTGGACACCGACGCGCTGCTCGAGTTGATCGAGCACGGCCCCTCACCCAGCCTGCCCATCGTCGCGCCGGGCGCTGCCGATCATTAACAATGTTGGTCTGACCAGACTTGACCAGTATGCTGGGAGCGTGGAAAAGCAGGTGAACGTCTACGAGGCCAAGACCCAGCTCTCCAAGCTGCTGCAGCAGGTCGAGGCCGGTGACGAGATCATCATCGCTCGCCACGGCAAGCCGATCGCCCGGTTGGTGCCGTTACAGCGCACCGCGGCACCGCGGCAGCTGGGTTCGCTGCGAGGCAAGATCTGGATAGCGCCGGACTTCGACGAACCGGATCGGGACCTGATCGATCTCATGGAGAACGGGCCGATCTTCCCGGACGAGGCCGACTGGCGGTGAGGCTGCTGCTTGACAGCCATGTGGTGCTCTGGTCATTGCAGAGCCCGGAACGGTTGCCGACGGAGGTCGTCGCCGTGATCACAGATCCCGGAAACTCCGTCGACGTCTCGGTGGCCTCGCTGTGGGAACTCGCGATCAAGCAGTCGATCGGCAAGCTCACGGTGGACGGGGACCTGCGTGAGCACCTGACTCTGCAGTCCTTCTCCGAACTGCCGGTGCTGGGGGAGCACGCGGTCGCGGTGCGTGACCTGCCGCCCCACCATCGGGATCCGTTCGATCGGCTGCTCATCGCGCAGGCGCGATGTGAGGGGCTCACGATCGTCACGAGTGACCGCGTGTTCGCCGCCTACGACGTGCCGATCCTGCCCGCCTGACTCACCGGTGAGTTGCGGCGATCAGGGGACGAGCTCGTCGTTCTTCACGCCGCCAACGAACGCCGCCCAGGTGGGCCGACCGACGACGAGAGCGAGGTCTTCCGGGTGGTGACTGTGCCGCACCGCGACCCGGCCGGTGTGGTCGGGCACGGCACCGGCCTCGACACAGCTTCCGCCGCCGCTGTCGCTGTAGCTGCTAATCCGCCAGGCGACCTTGGCCCGAGCGTCCGGGCCAAGGACCTGGCCCGGGTGGGTCATTACAGATCCTCTCCAATGGTGCGGATGAGCTTGGCGGACTCCGCTGGCTCGAGCGCGCTGTTCAGGAGGCGATCGTATACCCGGACGAACCGTTCGGAGTCCGGTGGTTCCACGTAGACCGCACCGCCCAGGGTCTCGGTATAGCCGACGTCCAGGTCGGGTTCCGCGATGGTGAAGACCAAGAAGTTCCCGTTGGGGCTGGCATGCGCGCCAAGGCTCGCTGGGAGCACCCGGAGATCCACCTGCGGCAGCTCAGCGGTGGCGAGCAGGTGCGCGAGCTGGTCGCGCAGCACGCCCGGCCCACCGATCTCGCGCCGCAGCGCGAACTCGTCAATGATCACGCTCAACTGGGGCGGTGCCTCCTGGCGCAGCACGGCTTGCCGGTCCATCCGTAACTGCACCCACCGGGCGATCTGCGCGGGTTCGGCCTCCCATTCCGCAGCGGTGATCATGGCCTCGGCGTACTCCCGGGTTTGCAGCAGGCCGGTGACCGCCAAGGTGACGAAAGATCGGATCGCTATCGCGCGGGACTCCAGCCACACGAAGTCGACGAACTGGCGCTCGACGTCCGGCTCGTAGCCGTCCCACCAACCCTTCTGCCACACGTCCTCGGCCAGCCGGAGCATGCCGTCGCGCTTGCGGCGATCGGACACGACGTACAGGTCGAGCAGTGCCATCAGGTCCGGGCGGCGGATCGGGTACTCGCCGGACTCGAACCGGCTCACCGTGGAGGCGTCGCGCTGCAGGTACTCGCCGGCTTGCGCCAGCGTCATGCCGGTCGCGTCGCGGAGTTCTCGCAGGCTCTGCCCCAGCCACTGGGCTCGTAGGGTCAACTTCGACTTGGGCGGCATCACGCCATCATGCCCTACCTGTCAAGCTGTGATGCACAATGTTGTGCGATCAGCATTCCTGTGTCATGCTTCCCGTCCACGATCTCCATGCGACGGGCATGGTGACGGAGCGCACCAGGAGTGCTTCCATGACGAGCGATTCGGGCGTGTTGGTCTACGCATCGGTCATGATCGACGGCAAGACCAAGGTCAACTATCGGGTGTACGAGGGTGGGCTGGTCGAGTTCGCGATCGGCGCCGGTGAGTACGGCCCGCTCACCACCGAACCCGGCCCGCATGACCTCTCCGCCCGTGCCCAGCAGGCCCTCCGCGCGGTCCTGAATTCGGCCGTGAGCGCGGTCGCCCGCAACGACGAGGACCCCGCGACAGACTGACCGTCACGAGTTGCCGTGCTCTTCTCAGCAGCGCTAACCCCTCGCGGGGCCATCTGACCGTGCCACTGGGTTTCCGGCAGCGGAACACAGCGATCGCGTTGCACCGTGCGGACCTCGACCGGAGCGAGATCGAGCAGCGCGAAGGGTTCCGGGTCACGACGCCGTTGCGAGCGATCACCGAGACTGCCGACGCTGACGCAGACCAAAGTGTCCTGGACTTCGCCGTCGTGGACCTGCTGAACCGCAGCACCGCCACCCGCAGGCAACTTCTTCACGCGGCGCAGAGTCTGGGCGCTCGCGCCGAACTCGGCGTCGAGCGGAGTACTGCGCGTGGAGCTGTCATGAACCGCTACAAGGACGCTGGGGCACGGCGATGGGCTGCTATGAGACGTCGCTCCGGTCCCAGCCGGGCGGCAGCTTTGACAAGCCGACGATTAGTGCGTCCAGGTCCAAGTGTTCAAAGAGCATATCCTTGAGGTGACGGCCCTCGATGATCTCGATCCTGCCGTTGCGAGCGGCGAAATCCCTGCTTGCCTTACCGACCCAGGAGGTAGTCACCAGGACGCCCTTGGCGGCGGATTTGTCCTCCATCACCCCGGCCAACGCGTGAATCGCCTCCAGACCGACGATGTTGCTGTACCGCTTGGCCTGGATAACACACAACCCGCCCACGATCGGATCTTCGTTGACGGCGACCGCGTCCACCCCGTCGTCCCGAGATGCCTGGGTCACCCAGGACTTCAGACCGATTCCCTCGAACAGCTGACGGATGAGGTGCTCAAACTCCACCGGTTTGAGAGCCAGCAGGTTGGGGCGGCTGTCGAGACCGGCCACCACGTCCATCTCCTCCACGAACTTGTACTTGGAAAGGTCGAACTGCACGACCGGACGAACCGCCTCAAAGTCATACGGGTGCGGTGAGACCACGGCGTCGAGGTAACCGCGCAGGCACGCCACCGGATTGAGCTCGGACTCCCAGGACAACCAGGCGGCCGGCATCGATCGTGTAGCTCACGCGGTAGTCGCCTACCCGGATGCGGTATGCACGAGGCAGCCCCTGCAGAGCAATCACACCGTGCGGCCGGGGTTGCTCGCCGAGCGCCTCGATGGCGGCCTGGACGCGGCGGCGGACCGGCTTGTCCAGCTTCGCCAGGGCGCGCAGGGCGTCGCGGGTGATCTTGATCTGGTATCGGTTCACCGGCTGCTACGGGCACCGGTTCCGGCGTCGCCGATCTCCAGTTCGGTGATTGCCTCCTCCCAGGACACGGTCGGTTCGTTGCGGTCCAGTACCTCGGCCGCCCGACGCGACCAGTAGATGTCCTCCCCGCGCTCGAACCGCTCGGCGACCTCGGCCGGCACCACAGCACTGACCCGCCGGCCGTACCGCGTGAGGTACACGACCCCCCCGTCGCGGATCTGAGTGTCGATCAGTTCGGGTAGCTTGCTCCGGGCATCGGTCACGGTGATCTCAACATCGCCGTACGGCTCGCGCGGCTGGGAAGCAGTCATGCACAGAATTTACATGTTGGGCATGGTTGGCACCACTCTCGTACCTCGTGACCGCTTGGGGAGCGCGAGCGGTTTCACGGGTAGGGGTCCCAGGCGGGAGCGGCCATGGTCAGGTGCTCGATGACGCAGGATACGACCTCGGCTGCGGGGATCGAGGATTCCCGATTATTGCCAATGGGGCTCAGCTGCGGTGTCAGGGAACCGACCGGGTCAGCGCTCCAGGTCACGCCAGCTGTCTCGCGCTCGGTGAGCCGATCGGCCAACGCGGTGAGGTCGACGCGGGGCCGTGGTCGGCGGGAGCGGTACTGCACCCAGGTCTCATAGCGGTAGGTGAATTGGTAGCTGCGCCCGCGGATCAGCAGCACGGCGAAGCGTTCGGTCGCGTTGTGCAGCGCCATCGGGTGAATGCCGTCGAACCAGCCGCCACCGGTGAAGCGGTGTCCTGACAACGCACCCACCGTCTCGTCGATCGTCACCACGGCGAGGTCCACCCCGGCGTGCTCGTCGATCACCGCAGCCCCGGTGGCGAGGATGTGCTCGCTGGATGTGAGTTGTCGATCCTCGTCCTCCCACAGATTCCGGTAGGTGTCGAGCTTGTCGACCAGTTCCGGGAGCCGTCCAAGCAGATCTGTATAGAGCAGCGCGGTAGCTGTTCCACCGTGATCGTCAGGGAGTGGGGCGAGCGGTGAGCGTTCGGGATCGGCAAAAGCGGCGATGACCATCGACAGGCGTGCGGCGCGCCGGTCACGGTAGGTCGCGAAGTCTCCCGCGGCGGCGACGTCTTCGAGCAGGGTGCGACGAGCGAGTGCGTCATCGGGTCGGCTCAGGGCGTACACGCTGATGAGGCCGTCCTGGTCGAAGTGATTGTTGGTCACCACCTCGGCGTTCCCATGCAACGTGGCGCCGCTGTCGAGGTAGCGGAACGCCATCTGGGCGGACAGGTCGTCGGCGAGTCCGTTCGGTGCTGGCAACCGGGGCCAATGGGACAGTGTCAGGACCGTCGAGGCGTTGGGCGAGCCGTCCACCACCACATTCGGGACTCCCACGGAGGCGTCGTAGGGTTCGTATCGCAACGGGTTCGAGGCCATGGCTCGACTGTAGAAGCTCAAGCCACGTCGAGGTCAACGATGTCGGCCAGTAGCTCGTCGCTCGGCTGCCGACAGCTATCCTGGTGTCACAAAGAGTCGGAGGTGGCCTCAGGACATGTCGGTTGAAGAAGTGGGTGTCGCGGAAGCCAAGCGCAGGTTCTCTGAGCTTGCCAAGCGGGTCAGTCGTGGGGAGTCCTTTGTGATCCTCAACAGAGGACGTCCGACGGTCGCGCTGGTACCGCCTCAGCGGGCCCGTCACAGTGATCACAAGCCCGTCGGCTTTGCGGCCGTCGCTGGGGCACTGGCTGAATGGGACACAATCGATGAGGACATGGCGGAGGTCGTCGAGACTCGGCAGCAGGCCATCGACCGACCGGCTCCCCCACTACCGTGACCGGTTACTGCCTGGACACGGATGTGATCAGTGCCGTGCTCAAGCCCGCACCGCCGCTTCATCTCATCCGACGGTTGGCGGCGACTCCCGCTGAGTGTCAGTTCACCACGGCCATCACGGTGGGCGAGCTGATCTACGGCGCGACGCGCCGTCGCAACGCCCGGCTCGTCGAACGTGTCCAACACCTCATTCACGACGCTGGAGTGGGGCTGCCCTTCGATGAGGTCGCAGCACACACCTACGGCGGCCTTCGGGCGACCCTGGAACAGGCGGGGCAACCACTCGCCGAACCAGACCTCCGGATCGCCTCGATTGCACTCGCGAATGAGCTGACGGTCGCGACCGGCAATGTGCGTCATTTTGACCGTGTCCCCGGGCTCGCGGTGGAGAACTGGCTCGAAGAATCCTGAGTGTCCGACACGGGGAACCCAACACCCGCCTGGACGTCTGCTACATCACCCGAGCCTGTTTCCGACCGTCGGAGGTCACCATGGGCAGGATCGCCCGGGCGGACCCTCTACCGCGCGGCTTCGTGAGGCGACGTCGGCTGTTGGCGGCCGTCGCTGGTGGACAGCTGCCCGTTACCTTGCTGGTGGTGTTAGCCACGAACGCGGCGTTGGCCCAGCACCGGTGGCCGGGCTGGTTGGAGCTGGTGCGAACGCATCCGTGGCTTTCTCTTGTTGTCTTGGAGGCGGTAACAGTATGTCTTGCGGTGTTGGTGTCGGGGCTGTCCGGCCCGGACCAACACGCGAAGGCTCCCGTCGGTGATCCGGATCTGGCAGGGGTCGCGGATCGCTTGGCGGTCGCGGTCAAGCGCCAGTGGAACGACGAGGCGGAGTTGCGTCAACTCAACGATCCTTACCCGATGTCGGTGCGATGGGATCCAGCGGACCCGGATTTAGTCGCAGACTGGCCGGCGCTGGTCAGGCTTGCCACCACCGGCCCCGGTTGGCCGGGACCACGAGGCGGGACTTGGGCCAACGATCCGGCTGGGCTTACCGGGACCGACAATGGCCTTGTTGATGTGCTCGACCGGGTGCCGACCGGGCGGCTGGTTGTCCTTGGGGATCCGGGTGCCGGAAAGACGATCTTGCTTGTCCGCCTGGTGCTGGATCTGCTGTCACGTCGCCGCCCTGGAGACGCGGTACCGGTCTTGCTCCCACTGGCCTCATGGAACCCTGAGGACCAGGACCTGCGCAGCGGAGCGCTGGACGCCTACAACAGCTTCTTTGATGCGAATCTTGCGGGCAGTGGGCTTGCTCACAGCGACGGGTGAGCCTGGTCACGACCAAGCCCGACTGACCACCTCCGCAGGCTATCCATACACGATCTGCTCTGCGAGGAGGGCGTGTGCGATGCTCGACCATGACGCCGACCTGGGCCGCCGCGCGTGGCTGCCCTGCCCCCGCTGCTGCGATGACGGCTGCGCGACCTGTGCGGTGGGGATCACCTGCGATGTGCACTGGCGGTATCTGTTGGCCAATGAGACGCGGCTCGTGTTCCTTCAGTGCCCCAGCTGCTTGCACCGGTGGTGGCACGATACCGAGTTCGGCGTTGGCGATACCGGTATGGGGTTGGCGTCATGACCGGGACGGCCACCGGGGGGGTGCGGCACCGCGGTTCATCGACCAGGTCACACCGCCGAGCCGCCCTTCCTGGATGGGCTCCGGCGCGCGGTGCCGGTAGGATCTCGACAGTTCGGCGCTGACCTCACCACCCTGGTTCAGTACCAGGCATGGGGGACGATAGGCGCAGCGCGCGCACACTCCTGGCGCCGGGCTCGGATAGATTTCAAGGTTCGCACTGGTGGCGGTGCGGGCCTCGGCAGCCAGATCCACGCCGGCTGCCGCCAGCTCAGCCTCGCCGCGCCGGATCCGGGTGCGGCGGAACGTGTCGGTACCCTCGGCATCCAACCGTTCGCCAGAGACGGTGCCACTACGGGCATACATCCGGCGGTGTCGCACCTGCGTGTGTCCCGCAGGCCGCGGGGCCTTCGTGTCCAGCTCGGCTGCGTCGGCATGGATCTCGTTGTACACCGTGCCCGTGATCTGCATCCCGAGGTAGAACTGTGGCCACGCCCAGGACCACGCGATCGTCCGCTCATCCAGCTGGAGTACGTCGTGATCAGCCCAGGAATCGGTGACCAGCCGGTGCTGGATGACCCAGTAGGCGTCCTCGGAATCGATGGCAAGCAGGTCAATACGGTCGCAATACCGAATCTCCGCACCGGCCGGGGTCACGAGGTAGGCGCCGGGAGTCGCCGGGTCGGGAACGTTCACCTCGAAGTCGGTCTCAACGCGCAACGGCGTGAAGCGGTCAACCGTCGGTGCCCAGGCGGCATAGGCGTCGAGCAGCGCATGGCCCCGGTCCAGCGTCTCCTGCAGGGTCTGGTCGTCGGCCTCCGCCTGGCCGCGCACCGAACGGTCCAGAGCCTGATGCATCAGAGGCTGCACGATGGATCTGTCCCACTCCCACATCCCGGGGAAGTAGTACACCGCAAGCGCATCACGCACTGCCTGAGTCAGGTCGATCGGGCCCGTACCGGGGATCGGTTCGAGGTTCTGCCGGTTACGTGAACTCAGGTCCCATTCTCGGCGGCAGCGCTTGAATGCCGTTCGGTCCGACGTGCGGATGCGGTAGACCATCGCGCCTCGACTTCAGTGCCCGTGATGTAGTGCGCGTGATTTAGTGCGCGTGCGGCCAGGGGTCATCCACCGACCAGCGGCAACGATCATGACCCCCGGCCGCTGCCTCCATCTCGGCGAACAGGTCATCGAAAAACTTCGACATGTCGTCGCGATGGTGTGCCTGCCACCCGCCGTAGTAAATCCAGGCATCGGGCAGCGACTCACCCGGTGCCGGCATGGGAAAGACCCCATCGGCACCGAGGCGCCGCACCGCGTACCTCTCGCCCCGGCGCTCGATGTAGACAAGCTCACCTGGTTCGGGCCAGTCAGCCACGATCTCGGTGATCAACTCGCTCCGATTCAGCGGACCTCCCTCACGACGTGTTCAGCAGATCCGCGGTAGCGGGTCGCCGACGAGCAGATCAATGATTCGGGTGCCGCCGAACCCGGTCTTGAGCAGGACCAGTCCGGGCGGATCCTCGGCGACGTGGCCGACCACGGTGGCTCCAGCGCCGAGCGGGTGCGCCCGCAACGCCGCCACCGCGGCGTCGGCCGCACCGGGGTCGACAATCACGACGACGCGTCCCTCACAGGCGACGTAGAGCGGGTCGATGCCCAGCAACTCGCAGGCGCCACGGACTTCCGCCCGCACCGGGACGGCGTCTTCATCAATCGCCACGGCCACGCCCGCAGCCTTGGCCACCTCGTTGAGGATCGTCGCGACCCCACCACGTGTGGCGTCGCGCATCGCCCGAACGTCCGGGCCCACCGCGTCGAGCAGTCCCCGCACCAGGTCGTGCACCGGAGCGGTGTCAGAGACCAGATCAGCGTCAATGTCCAACTCGCCGCGCGCCAGCATGATGGTGATGCCGTGGTCGCCCACCGGGCCTGAGACGATCACCGCGTCGCCGGGGCGCGCGGTGGCCACGCCCAGAGTCAGATTGCCGGTGACCACACCGACCCCGGCCGTGGTGATGTAGCAGCCGTCCCCCTTACCCCGCTGCACGACCTTGGTGTCGCCGGTGACGATCGAGACCCCGGCCGCGGCGGCGGCCGCGGCCATTGACGCCACGATCCGCCGCAGGTCCTCGACCGGGAATCCCTCCTCCAGGATGAACCCGGCGGAGAGATGGGCCGGCCGCGCCCCGGACACGGCCAAGTCGTTGACCGTGCCGTTGACCGCGAGGTCACCGATGTCACCACCGGGGAAGAACAGCGGTGACACCACATAGGAGTCCGTGGTGAAGGCCAGCCGCGCATCGCCGGCGGTCATGATCGCGGCGTCCTCGAGCGGCTCCAGCAAGGGATTGCGGAAGGCGTCCAGGAAGATTGCCTCGATCAGAGACTGGCTGGCCTTGCCACCAGCACCGTGCGCGAGCGTGATGAGCTTCTCGCGCACCCGTGGCCGGGCCCGGCGGGCCCGTTCGATGCGTTCCAGCACCAACTGTTCCCGGCTGGAGTGCGTGGCCCCGGCCGAGGCATGCGCGGGGTATCCCGCGTCATGCTCGGCGACGGCCGCCTCCGCCCAGTCAGCCTGCTGGGTGGTGTCCTGGTGCGTCATGCCCTGCTCGCCTCGATACTGACTTCCCGGACCCGCTGGCGGTTGAACCGACCGAAGTTGTAGTACGCCGCACAGGCTCCCTCAGAGGAGACCATGCAGGTGCCGATCGGTGTCTCGGGCGTGCACGCGGTGCCGAACACCTTGCACTCCCACGGTTTGAGGACGCCCTTGAGCACCTCGCCGCATTGGCACGCCTTCGGGTCGGCGACCCTCACCCCGGGCAGCGTGAAGCGCCGCTCCGCGTCGAAGGCCGCGTAGCGCTCCCGGACTTGCAACGCGGAGTGCGAGATGAACCCGAGCCCCCGCCACTCGAAGTAGGGGCGTAGCTGCATCACCTCGCCCACCGCCCGCAGCGCCACCGTGTTGCCGTCCCACGGCACCACCCGGGAGTACTGGTTCTCCACCTCACAGCGCCCCTCGGCTAACTGCTGGAGCAGCATGTAGACCGACTGCAGGATGTCCAGCGGCTCGAACCCCGCCGTGACCAGCGGCTTACCGTACTCCGAGGCGATGAACTCATATGGCCGGCAGCCGATGACAGTCGAGACGTGGCCAGGGCCGAGAAACCCGTCCAACCGCAGGTCCGGGGAGTCCAGGATGGCCTTGATCGCCGGGATGATCGTGACGTGGTTGCAAAAGATCGAGAAATTCTCGATGCCCTCAGCCGCCGCCCGCAGTACGGTCATCGCAGTGGACGGCGCGGTGGTCTCGAACCCGATCGCCATAAAGATCACATGCTTGTCCGGGTTCTGCCGGGCGATCTTCAGCGCGTCGAGCGGGGAATAGACCATCCGGATGTCGGTGCCGGCGGCCGAGGAGTCGAAGAACGATCCGCGACCGCCGGGTACCCGCATCATGTCGCCGAAAGACGTCATGATCACATCCGGCTGTTCGGCCAGTGCGATCGCGTCGTCCACCCGGCCCATTGGGATCACACACACCGGGCAGCCCGGCCCGTGAACCAGGCTGATCGACTCTGGAAGGTAGTCCTCCAGTCCGTGCTTATAGATGGTGTGTGTATGTCCACCGCAGACTTCCATGAACTTGTAATGCCGTCCAGGCTCGCACAGTGCCGCGATCTTGGCGGCCAGCGCACGAGCCTTCTCGGCGTCCCGGTATTCATCGACGAATCGCATACCGCTCACTGCCTTTCGTCAATCCGCGACTCGAGCAGAGCGGCGATCTCGTCCTCGTAGGCCTGCCCGATACCTATCAGGAAGTCCATCGCTGCTTTGGCCTCCTGTTCATCGATCTTCGATAATGCGAAACCGACATGAATCAGAATCCAGTCACCGGGAACGGGCGGGTCATCGGTCAACAGACCGATATTGATCGCGCGTTTGACCCCACTGACGTCAACCCTGGCTAAGTCGGGCTGATCGGGCAGGATCTCGATCACTTCGCCCGGGATGCCGAGGCACATGGGCTATTACCTCCGTGGTGGGAGTAGAATTACATCTCGCTCATTTGCTTGTAACGAGCGACGTCCTTAGACACCTGTACCGCTACGGTGGCCAGACCGATCGCTGATCCCCAGAACAGCAGTTGACGCAGCAGACGGAACATTCCTGTCACTTCCTTCCTTGTCGGTGAGCAGATCCATAACCACGCCGACAGCCTTGTCGAGCGCTGCGGCGACAGTCGAGGACAATCCCATACCTTCCTCGGTGCTGGCCGGCTCGCAACCGACCAGGAGGGTCCGCCCCGCGCTGCCGCCGAGATTGTCCAGCAGCGCAAGCACCGCGCCCGTCTTCATCCCGTGCGGGTCGACGGTGGACGGCTCGAGGCCGGGCACGTGACCGAGCCCGATCTCGATCACAAAGAGATCTCCTGGCTCGCCGCCGCGGGAAACGGCGTCGAGCAGGATCGTGGTATCTGGGGCCATCTCGAGGAGGTCATAGGCCAGGTGCATCCCCCGGATCCCGTAGTCAGCAACCCGCACACCGTCGGGCAGCGTCTCCGCGGCTAGCCGGCCGGCCAGCTCCACGCCGAACGCGTCGTCACTGTGGAAAATATTGCCGATTCCGACCACCAATGTCGTCATCCCTGTCCTCCCAACGGGGCGAGTTCGTCGGGGGAGAAGTAGCGGAACCGGCCGTGCGCGGCCGAGATCTCGGCACCCGGATCATCGTCGAGAGTGACCGCGACGTGGGTGTTGCCGTCGACGTCGAGCAACACCGCGGCGACGGTGGCAGTGCGCCCAGCGAGGAACATGTCCTGGGCGTCCGTCCGGCGCAGCCCCGGCGCGAGCAATACCCTGCTGCCCTTGGCCACCTCGACCCCGGCGATGAGCACGCTGTCGGTATCCGGGTCCACCGAGGCATCCGCGCCGGGATCCCACCACGGCGTGCCGGGGGTGGTGATCGTCTCGATCGGATCGGGCTCGCCGCAGGCGCGGGGGGTCTCACCGAGATAGCGGATCGCACCATGCAGCTTGTCGAGCATCTCGGGGGGCATCGAGTCGATGCGGTCCATCAGCTTGCGGGCCCGCTCGTCAGTGGCTCGCGCCTCGGCCTTCTCCTCATCGGTGAGCGTCATCGTGCGCAGCGTGAGAATCTCGTCGATCTCGGTGCCATCGAACAGCTCGCCGGGACTCTCCGGCGCGATCACCGGGTAGTCGTAGAGGATGATCGGCGAGACCAGGATCACGTCGCGGCGCCCCGCTTCGCCGACCATCACCGGCCAGGTGCGTTCGTTGTGGCAGCCCTCGGCGGCGGGTTTGGCCCACTCCGGTGGGTCGATCAAGGAGATGAACTCCCCATCGGTGACCGCGAGCACGGTGTGGGCGGCGATCAGCGAGTGCCGCAGCGCCAGGTGCCGAGCGGCCTCCGGATCGGTCCACTGCGTGGTGTTGACGACCTCGACGGTGAGCTGCAGGACGCCGTATGGCCCCTCCAGTCGCCGCGCGGACAACCGGATCTCGCCGTCCAGCGGCCAACGCTGCCGGGTCACGCCATCGGTGGTCTCGGTGCCACCGGGCACGGTGACCGCAACCACCCGCCCGGTGTCCAGCAGGTCGGTATTGAACAACTCCGCTACCGAAAGCACCGAGTCGACCTCGTGCTCCACCGCCTCGTCGAACTCGGGGACCGACCCATCACCACCGCTGCGGTGCTGCAACTGCAGGAACCGCAGCCGGATGTGCAGTACCGGGTCGGTGCCGGGCTCCAGCAGGCACTCGCTATGCGAGGTGGCATGCTCACCGTGCCCGGCGGCGGCGTAGGCGGGGGGCACCAGCACCCCCCACTGCCAGCGGACCTGATTCTTGCGCGCCGAAGCCCGGTAGGGGTACAGCAGGTAACCCTCGTAGAGGACGGCGTCGGCCACACTCCGGGCGACGTCCATCGGGGCTGTCATCATCCTCCCTCCGCAGTGCGTTCGCGGGCCTGGTCCAGCACGGCGATAATGGCGTCATCCCAGGTGGGCAGGGCGCGGGTGGCCCGAAAGTCGGCCAGGGCGTCGATCGTGTCACGGCGCAGCCGCAGCCATCCACTGCCGGGGAAGTGGATATCCATCATCTCGCGCCAGACCTCGACCGGCATCCGGTACCGGCATTCGGTGTGCCAGGGCACCTGCTCGATCCACAGAGCCTTCTCGCCGTCCTTGAATACTGTCCCGCTGAACAGCAGGATGAACGGGATCTCGCCATCCTCCAGGCCGTGGAAGTACCGGCCCGTCGCGACTTCCATGTCGTAGCTGCACGGCACGGTCACGTTGACTTCAGTATTGCCGGTGAAGCTGGCGACCACCGTCGAGGTGTTGGCGAACTGGAATGGCTTGAGCGTGTCGCCCCAGCGTCCGCGCTCGCCGAACAGCTCAAGCAGCCGCTCGGCCTCCTGCTCGCCGTACCCGCGGCGCTGCGGTTCGATCCTGATCTGGCAGCGCAGCGCGATGGCTCGCACCCGCTGCTCGGCAGGCGCGTTGACCTGCAGCCGGAACAGCAGCGTGGGCGCTGCGGCATAGCGCTCGGGCTGCACGTCGAGGCAGGTGAAGGACAGCTCAGTCATCGGCAACCGCCATCCGTTCACTGCGTTCCCGTAGGCCGGCGAAGAACTCGTGGATTGCTGCCCAGGCTTCCTCGCCCCCGTCGAAGCCCTTCCAGTGCATGCGGACCAGACCGACGAGCTGGTAGCAGGCGTCGATCGGGACCGCGAAAAACTCGAACCCACTTTCTGCCTTGTGCACCAGCAACGCCTCGACATCGGGCAGCAGGTCGGCCAGAGCCGGAGTCGCGGCGAGCAGATCCGTCCAGGCCTCCAGCGACAGTAGCGATTCCGTTGCCCCTGCTGGACTCGGGTAGAAGGCGACGGTCTGTCCGAGTGCGCTGTTGGTGAAGAAGAACGCCATCGCCACCGGGATCCCGATCGAGTCCCAGGTTGACGCCGCGAGCGGCACGTCGGCGGCGTACCGGTAACGCTCGGGAACTGCCCGGAACCGTCCACCCCCCGCACCCTCTTTGGTGAACAGCAGCGCACAGGGGCGGCAGGTGCACATCAGACCGCGGCCTTCGACGTCGACCACGTGCCCATGCCACTCGGCGATCGGCTCTGCGCACAGCTCGCACCGCTCGACCCCCCCGGTCGGGGGTGGTGAGGGAGCGGCACCCCCGACGAAGCGCCGCAACCCCCCCTTCACGACACCGCCTGAGCGGGGACCGCGATCTGGACCCCGCCATTCTCAGCCAGCAGCGGCAGCGGGTCGAGATGCACCGTGGCCGTGGGCGGGGCCGCCCCGGCGGTCCCGCCCCATCCACGGCCGGCCCGGACCACGTCGTAACGCTGCGCGCAACTGGGGCAGGCCAACAAAGCCCCCTCCAGTTCCGCGCCGGTCAGGCCGGAGCCGCAGACCGAGCAGCGGTCGGCGTAGGCATACAGACTCCCTGCCACGTTGCAGATCACCGCCGCCGTGTCGGCGACCAGCATGGGAGCCACCTGACCCTGACCGAGGTCCTCGATCCCCTCGACCTGTACCCAGGTTGCAGCCGGTGGCTCCGGCTGCCGGCTCACCTGGTGCAGGGGGAGCAGGGTGGTCCCATCGGGTATCGCTCCCGCGGTGAGGCGCGAAGCCGGATCGGGCGCAACCCCCTCCACCTCCACCTTGGTGACCTCCGGAGCGACGTCCTCAATCCCCTTCTCGATGGCCATCTTCACCGTGAGCGCGGAAGACGGGCAGCCGTCACAGCTGCCCGCCAACCGCAACCGCACGGTGCCGTCGGGGTCCAGCCCGAGGTACTCGACGTCGCCGGAATGCGAGCCGAGGTAGGGCCGGACCCGCTCCAGCGCGGCGAGGACCCGCTCCTCGGTGCTCTGCGGGTGCAGGTCGTGCAGCACCAGCAGGCCCGCCACCGCCTTGTCAGCGAGCAGGGGAGCGACGGCCTGCTCGTCGAGCAACTCCATGATGCGGGCCAGTCCCGCACCGTAGAACTCGACGAGCAGGGCGACCAGCTCCTCGGCTCGCCCTGCGACCGCGGGGTCGGAGGTCGAGGCGAACTCCGCGAGCAGCGCCTCGACCCGTCCCCCAACCGCTTGGATATCCGATGTGTTACTGGTGGGCACGACTCAGCCGCCAGTCGTGGTGAACGCGTGTGGCGTGTGCAGTCGCTGCAATTCCTTGCCTTCTCCCAGATACATGTGTACACCACAGGGCAAGCACGGGTCGAAGCTGCGCACCGCCCGCATGATGTCGATGCCCTTGAAGTTCGCCGGTGGGTTCTCCTCGAAGATCGGCGTGTTCTGCACGGCGTCCTCGTAGGGGCCCGGCGTTCCGTAGATATCGCGGACGCTGCCGTTCCACGGGGTGGGCGGGTACGGGTGGTAGTTGGCAATCTTCCCGTCCCGGATCACCATGTGGTGCGACAGCACGCCCCGGACCGCCTCGGTCCACCCACAGCTGATCGCTTCCTTGGGCACCTTGAACGGCTCCCAGGTCTTGGTGCGGCCAGCACGCACCTCGGCCAGGGCCTTCTCCACGAAATGCAGTGCAAGCGCGGCGGAGTAGGCCTGGAAGTAGGTCCGGGCCCGGTTGCGCTCGATCGCGTTGGACAGCGGCTTGCCAGCCTTGTCGTACGGGATGTTCCACTCGAATGTGGCCTCGGGCTTCGTCATCGTCCTTGGCAGGTTGATGATCACGCTCTTGCCAGTGGCCTTGACGGTGCCGGTATCCACCAGCCCGGCCAGAGCCGTCGCCCACAGCCGGGCGATCGGACCGCCGCCGGTGTCCAGGGCAAGATGGTCCTTGCCGTCGAACCACCGAGGTGACATGGTCCAGCTGTAGGCGCCGGAGAAGTCGCGCTTGGCCGGCCGCGGGATGGTGTGCTGGTTCCACGGGTGTTTCCGGTCGACCGGGTTACCCAGCGGGTCCTTGTTGACGAAGATCTCCTGGCCGTCCCAGTCCTCGTAGAACGAGGAGCCGAGCAGGATCCGCAATCCAAGGTTGATCTTCACCAGGTCGTTGGTGACCAGCTTGCCGTCCACCACCACACCGGGGGTGACGAACATCTTGCGGCCCCAGTTGGTCATGTTGCGGTAGTTGAAGTCGCAATGCTCTGGGTCGTTGAGCGCGCCCCAGCAACCCAGCAGCACCCGGCGCCTACCCACTTCTTCGTAACCAGGCATCGCGTCGTAGAAGAAATTGAACAGGTCGTCGTGCAGCGGCACGATCCGCTTGCAGAACTCCACGTACCGCATGAGGCGGGTGTAGTAGTCGGTGAACAGCTGGTGGGTGGCAACGGTGCCGGTGCCGCCCGGGTAGAGCGTGGAGGGGTGTACGTGGCGACCCTCCATGAGGCAGAACATCTCTCGCGTGTAGCGGGAGACCTGCAGCGCCTCGCGGTAGAACTCCCCTGAGAGCGGGTTGAGCGCCCGCATGATGTCGCCGATGTACTGGTACCCATGGGCCTCGGCATGCGGCGCCGGGGTGCGGTTGGCCAGATCGAGTACGCCGGGGTTGGTCTCGGCGACCATCTTCTCGCAGTAGTCGACCCCGACCAGGTTCT
The DNA here is from genome assembly GCA_963822695.1 of uncultured Actinomycetota bacterium. Lineage (GTDB taxonomy): Bacteria > Actinomycetota > Actinomycetes > Mycobacteriales > Pseudonocardiaceae. The sequence continues at coordinate 263,009 of CAWGJH010000024.1, read as the reverse complement.
CCTGGAAGATGTTGTGGTCGAACATGTACTCGGCCGCTTCGCCCAGGTTGATGACCCATTCACCGAGGTGCGGTGGGGCCACCCCGTACGCCATGTTCTGGTTGTACACCGAGCAGGTGGCGTGGTTGTCCCCGCAGATCCCACAGATACGGCTGGTGATGAAGTGGGCGTCGCGAGGGTCCTTGCCCTTCATGAAAATTGAGTACCCGCGGAAAACCGATGAAGTGCTATGACACTCGGCAACCCTGCCGGCCGCAAAATCAATCTTCGTGTAGATACCGAGGCTACCTACGATTCGGGTAACTGGGTCCCACACCATCTCGGTGAGTTGACCCTTTGCAGCGCCTGCGCTGCCATGCCTTGGTGCGGTGGTTGTCATCAGTCTAGATGCCTTTCTCCAGCTGGTCGGCGGTCACCAGGAGGGCTTGTAGCCGGTTTCGAGCGAGCGGCCCTTCTTGCGCCACTTGGGCTCGGCATCGACCTTCTTGAGCGTGATATTGCGCAGCGACCGAATGACCGTTCCATAGGCCGCACTTGCGGTCCCCGAGACCAGCGATCCCGGAGGCGCGTCCATGAACGGCATGAATTTGTCCGGGAAGCCGGGCATGGTGCAACCGATGCAGATACCACCCACGTTCGGGCAGCCACCCACACCATTGATCCAGCCCCGCTTGGGCACGTTGCACTTCACCACCGGGCCCCAACAGCCGAGCTTGACCAGGCACTTCGGCGAGTCGTAGGTCTTGGCGAACTCGCCTTGCTCGTAGTAGCCGGCCCGGTCACAACCCTCGTGCACGGTGGCCCCGAACAGCCACTGCGGACGCAGGTGCTCGTCCAACGGAATCATCGGCGCCGCGCCAGCAGCCTGGTAGAGCAGGTAAAGGATCGTCTCGGACAGGTTGTCCGGGTGGACCGGGCAGCCGGGTACGCAGACGATCGGGATCCCGGCCTTGGACTTCCAGTCCCAGCCCAGGTAATCCGGCACACCCATAGCACCTGTGGGGTTCCCCGCCATGGCGTGGATACCGCCGTAGGTGGCGCAGGTGCCGGCCGCAAGCACGATCGTCGCCTTGGGCGCCAGCCGGTCTATCCACTCGTTGATTGTGTACGGCTGGTTGGTGTCGGGGTGTCTCCCGAAACCGGTGAAGTAACCATCACCGTTGATTGACTCGTTCGGGATGGAGCCCTCGAGGACGAGCACGAATGGTTCCAGCTCACCTCGATCAGCCTTGTGCCACCACTCGATGAAGTTGTCGGCACCCTGTTCCGGACCGCATTCGAAGTCGATCAGCGGCCAGTGCACCGCGATCTTGGGCAGCCCCGGAAGCGCCCCCAGCGCGATCTCCTCGATGCTGGGCTGGGTCGCCGCGGTCAGGGCTACCGAGTCACCATCACAGGACAGCCCGCAGTTGATCCACAGAATATGGATCGGGGCTTCTTCTTCCTTGGTGGGAGTGGCTTGTGCAGTTGGTCTTGTCATGATCCCCTACTCCACGAGCGACCTCCGGCCGCTCTCTCGTTCCGGATGTCGCCTTCTGCTGTCAGCTCGTCAAGCGTGAGCTCCCACAGCGTGTGGTAGATCGTGGTCTGGGCCTCCTGGATCCGGTGCACGGAGTCAGAAGGAACCACGAACAAATGGTCGATGCTGCCCAGTTCGGCCATTGCGCCGCCCTCGTAGCCCGCCAGACCGACGGTGAGCAGGCCACGCCTGCTCGCCTCCTCGAAGGCGCGTACGAGGTTGGTGGAATTACCCGACGTGGACAACCCGACGACGACGTCACCGCGTCGCCCGAAAGCCGCGATCTGGCGGGCGAAGACGACATCAAATGAGACGTCGTTCGACAGTGCCGTCAGCACCGCGATGTCACCGGTGAGCGCGAAGGCAGGCAATGCCCGCCGTCCCGGACCCGGGTGCAGGAACAGGCTAGCGAGGTCGGCTGCGTCGGTGCAGCTTCCCCCGTTGCCGATGGCGAACAGCCGCCCGCCCGTGGCGAACGCCGCCGCCATTGCCGAGGCGCATGCGGCCAGCCGCTGGCTATCGCGAGCCAGGACCTCCCGCCGGAGCGCCACGATCTGGTGCGCTTTCTCTACCGTGGAACGGCGCACCTCGGCCAAGACCGCCTCGAGATCTCCAGCTCCGAGGTTGTCATGGCCGACGTTGTCAGAGTGGGCGTACAGGAACGGGTACAGCGACGCTAGGTCATCGGACCGGGACTGGTCATCGGACCGGGACTGGGCATCGGACCGGGACTGGGCAGCAGACCGGGCCGCCGGTCCGGTGTCGCCGTGGCCGTTGGTTCCGTGGTTCATCCCGTGGCTCATTCTGGCCGCCCGATGACCGCGATCGCTTCTTTGGCATGGACGAGGATCTCGTCTCCAACCTCCACTGTTACCAATGCAACGCTCACTTCTTCCCTACCGGACCCGGTGTCCACCGTAGCTAGGTCGTCGGGGAGTAACTCGACGACGCGGACCGCGACGGCCTGGTCCGAGCACGTGATGCACACCTCACCATGACATTCCGGAGTGATCATGCGACGGCCCTCGGCTCTAGCAGGTCCGGATGCTGGAAGAACACGTGAACCAGTTCCCACAGCACGTGGTACGCGGTGACGTGAACTTCCTTGATCACTCGCGGGTCGTCGGAGTGGGCGACCACGGTGTGGTCGGCGGCCTGCTCCGACGTGATGCGGCCGCCGTCGCCGCCGACGAGCGCGATCGTGAGCATGCCCAGCTCGCGGGCGGCGGCCAACCCCCGCAGCACGTTGCTGCAGTTGCCATCGGGGGAGATGCCCAGCGCGATGTCCCGGGCGGAGGCGAGGTGGCGCAGTTGGTGGGCGAAGACCTCGTCGAAGCCCTCCGTACCGGCAATACCGGTCACCGTCGCGACATCAGCGGTCAGCGAGATCGCTGGCAACGCACGCTTGCCCATGATCACCGGATGGACGAACTCGACCGCGACGTGCTGCGCGTCCGTGCTGGCTGTCCCGTTGCCGAAGACGACGAGCGTGCCGCCACGGTGGAAGCGAATGGCCATAGCGTGGCATGCGGTGGCGATCGCTGAAGCATCGTCAGCGAGGTGGTAAAGGGGTACTACCCGCCGCTCGAACAGTTCCGCGGCGGTGGCGGTCCCGGCTGATGACCCGGACACGCCGCACACCTCCCGACCCTGGTTGGTGATGCACGTGAGTCACATCACGATAAGGGTGGCTTGTTCGATGGGCAAGGCCCCCCGTCCAGATGGGTTACCTCGATTTCACCTGGCAGCCTCGTTGGATGCCCCCATGCCGTCCGCTCCACCCCGACTATGGAGGCATATCGGGAAAATCGGGCTCCCGGGCACGGTGGCGAGATCCGCTGCCACCGAACTCGACGACAACTGCTCGGGCCGGCGTAAGTAGCTGCTGTCGGGTTCGGCGTTGTGAGTACATGCGGGAGTGAAGTTGCCGCTTGGGGCGTTATCACGATAAATGGAGTGTGCACCGCACTCGATCCACCTGATCCGAGGGAGCGTCGCGCCATGCCAGTCCGGCTCATCGTGCTCGTCGCCGCCATCGTCGAGTTGACGGTGCTCGTCGCGGTGGGGCACGCGATCGGGGTCCTGGCCACCATCGGGCTGTTGATTCTCGCGTCGCTGTTCGGGGCGGCCCTGTTGCGGCACGAGGGGGCGCGCACGCTGGGCGCGTTCCTTGAGGCACTACGCACCCGCAAACCTCCGCACCGAGAACTGCTCGACGGCATGCTGATCGCCGCAGCCGGGGTGTTGATCGTCCTGCCGGGCTTCGTGTCCGATGCCCTGGGGCTGCTGCTCCTCGTGCCGCCCATCCGCGCACTGGTCCGGCGACGGGTATTGCGCTCAGCAGCACAGCGCACTCTGGCGCGCGTGGTGCCAGGCGCCGTGGTCGAGGGCGAAGTCGTCCACGCGCCGCCGGCCCCCCGCTCCGCAAGCGGCGAGCGTCGCTGAGCGATACCGCGCTTGGAATACTGCCGAGCCATGAGCACCACGTTGCTGCTAGACGGGCGCATTCCGTCGGTTGCTGGGGCCACCGCGCTGGCCGTCGTGGACGGGACAGTGGCCTGGGTGGGGGATGGCATCACCGGCCGGGGCTGCTTCGGCGATGCGGACGAAGTGCTCGAGTTGCGTGGCGCGCTGGTCACCCCGGCCTTTGTAGACGCGCATGTGCACGCCACGTCCGCGGGGCTGCTCGCCATCAGACTTGATCTCACCGGCTGCGCCACTCTCGCGCAGTGCCTAGGGCGGGTCACGCAGCAGGCCCGCCCGGGCACCGTGTTGTGGGGGCATGGGTGGGATGAGACATCGTGGCCGGAGCGCCGCCCGCCGACCCGCGCTGAAGTGGACCGGGCCTCGGGTGGCGCGCCGGTATACCTGTCCCGGATCGACGGGCACAGCGCCGTGGTGTCCTCGGCGCTTCTGGAGCGGGCGGTGGAGGCGAGCGGCGCGCCCGGTTGGGCGGCCGAGGGACCATTGACCCGGGAGGCACACCACCACGCCCGCCGGGCCGCCCGGGAGTCGATCACACCCAGTCAACGGCGCGCCGCCCAACGAGCCTTCCTGACCGGGGCGGCTGCCTGCGGGATCGCTGTGGTGCATGAGTGCGCGGGCCCGGAGATCTCTGGGATTGACGATCTTGCTGACCTGCTGGCAGCCGACTACGGCGTCGAGGTGGTCGGTTACTGGGGCCAGGCGGTCAGCACGCCCGAACAGGCCCGCGAACTGCTCGCCGCCACCGGGGCGCATGGGTTGGCGGGTGATCTGTTCTGTGACGGGGCGCTCGGCTCGCGGACCGCCGCGCTGCGTACGCCCTACGCCGACGCCCCCAATACCCGCGGCGCGTCCTACCTCGACGCGCAGCAGATCTCGGCGCACGTCCGGGCCTGCACTCTAGCTGGCACCCAGGCTGGGTTCCATGTGATCGGGGATGCCGCGACCGATTCGGTGCTAGCCGGCTTCGAGATTGCAGAGGCCGCTGTCGGAGCCACCGCGCTGCGACAGTGCAGACATCGGCTCGAACACCTGGAGATGGTGGATCCCGACCAGGCCCGCCGGTTGGCGGCCTGGGGTGTGGTGGCCAGCGTGCAGCCGGCTTTCGACGCTGCCTGGGGCGGTGCGGAGGGGATGTACGCGCTGCGGCTGGGGGCGCCTCGAGCTGCCGCGATGAACCCCTTCGCGGTGCTCGAGGCGGCGGGTGTGGTGCTGGCGTTCGGTTCCGACGCGCCGGTCACGCCGGTCGACCCGTGGGGCACGGTGCGCGCCGCAGTGGAACACCGCAGTTCCGGCTCGGAGATCGGCGTTCTAGAGGCCCTCGCGGCGCACACCTACGGCGGGTACCGGGCTGCCGCCGCCACTGACTCGCTGGCCGGCTCACTGGTTCCCGGCGCCCCGGCGTCCTACGCGATCTGGGACAGCGCTGAGCTCTGCGGGGTCGGTTCGCCTCCGTGCCTGCGTACGGTGCACCGCGGTCGGACCCTCTTCGAGCAGCACGGCGCCCTGGTGAGCCGAGGTAGGCCGATCTGAGAGAGCCGCACCGGGAGATCGTAGGCTGAGTGGCGTGGCTGCGCCGACGGTGACCGCGGACGACCGGCCCGTCCTGGAGCCGCCCCACCCCCGCGGGCGTGGCTGGATCCTGGTACGGATGGGTACCGCCGCCGGTGCCGGCGTGCTGCTGTACGTCGGCGCCCCGCCACGGGAATTGTGGTGGCTCGCTCCGGTGGCTTTCGCGGTGTTGTGGGTAGGGCTGTACGGGCGGCCGGCTCGCGCCGGGTTCGGTTACGGACTCGCCTTCGGGCTCGGCTTCTTCGTGCCGCTGCTGTCGTGGGCGGGAGAGTTCGTGGGCCCGCTGCCGTGGCTGGCGCTGGCCACCGTCGAGGCGCTGGTGTTGGCGCTGGCCGGTGCTGGAGTCGCCGTGGTGTCCCGGATGCCCGCAGCGCCGGTGTGGGCAGTGGGGGTGTGGGTGGCGGCCGAGGCGTTGATCGCCCGGTGGCCCTTCGGCGGTTTCCCCTGGGGGCGGGTGGCGTTCGGCCAGCCGACCGGGGTGTTCCTGCCGGTGGCGGCGACCGGCGGAGCTCCGCTGCTCACCGCAGCCGTGGTGCTGACCGGGTTCGGCGCCGGGGAGCTGGCCCGCCGGGCCGCACGGGGATATCGGCAGTGGGGATACCGGCCGGCGTGGCTCGCCGTGCCTGCCCTGCTCGCGATAGCCCCGGTGATCACGGGGATCGTCGCGACCGGTCTGGTGGGGACGACCACAAGTGATGGCCAGGCAGTCGTCGCACTGGTTCAGGGCAACGTGCCCCGGGCTGGGCTGGACTTCAACGCCCAGCGTCGTGCCGTACTGGACAACCACGTCACGCGCACCAGGCAGCTGGCGGCCGACGTCGCGGCCGGCCGTTATCCCCGGCCAGCGTTGGTGATCTGGCCGGAGAACTCCTCCGACATCGACCCACTACGCAACCCGGATGCCCGGGCGGTGATCAATCGGGCGGCCCGTGCGATCGGCGTGCCTATCCTCGTCGGCGCCGTCCTGCGCACTGACGACGGGCACTACACCAACACCATGATCGTGTGGGATCCACGCACCGGTCCAGGTGAGCGGCATGACAAGCGTCGGGTGCAGCCTTTCGGCGAGTACGTGCCTTACCGACGTTTCTTCCGGTTGTTCAGCTCCTACGTTGACCGCGCGAGCAATTTCGTGCCGGGTAGCGGTGCCGGCGCGGTGGACCTCGGGCCGGTCAGGGTCGGCGTAGCCACGTGCTACGAGGTGGTGTTCGACGATCTGGTGCGGCAAAGCGTGCGCTCGGGAGCCCAGCTGCTTGTCGTGCCCACGAACAACGCCACCTTCGGCTTCACCGAGATGACCTATCAGCAGCAGGCGATCTCCCGGGTGCGGGCGGTGGAGCACGGCCGCACCGTGCTGGTGGCTGCCACCAGCGGGGTCAGCGCGGTGATCGCCCCGGACGGGACCGTCGAGCAGCACACCACGCTGTTCACGCCGGACGCGCTGGTGGCGCGGGTCCCCTTGCGCTCCGGTACTACACTGGCCACCCGGCTCGGCCCCATACCGGAGTGGGTCCTGGTGGCACTGGGCATATCGGGGATGGGCATATCAGGGATGGCAGCAGCCCTGGGGGTGCGCAGACGATGACAGCCGGTTTCTCTCAGGCCGAGCGGGTGCGACGACCGCGCAGCTCGGTCAATCGCTCGTCGAGCAGCTCTTCGAGTTCGGTAGTGCTGCGGCGTTCCAGCAACATGTCCCAGTGCGTGCGTGGCGGCTTGATCTTCTTCGGCTCCGGCGCGGCACCGTCAAACAGCCTGGATTCGTTGCCGTGCAGCCGGCACTCCCAGATCATCGGCGATTCGGCGTCGTCGGCGAACGACACGGTGAAGTCGTGGCCCTTGGGACAGGCGTAGACCACCGACCGGCGAGGAGCAAGATCATGGTCCCGGTCGGTCTCGTAACTGACTGTGCCGAGCCGGCTGCCACGAAGAACGCGGTCGGCCATGGTGTCTCCTTCTCTCCGGGCCGGGGACCCTAGAGGTCCCCGGATCCAGTTCACCGGGTGTAACGCCGAAGAAGGCCTCGACGTTCCCCGGGCCGCTGACAGGCCGGGAGCAGTGACCTCTTTCACCACTCGACACGACCGAGCATCCCCCACACAGGGTGAATCGAAGTGGCGATATGATGCGTTACCTCACCAGAAGGCGCGCTACACCACCCGTTCGAGTGTAACCGTTGTCCATCCGCACGGGCGAGGCTCTAGACGACTGCCGGCTCGGGGTTGCCCGCCGCCCGGATCGCCCGGCGTACCGGAACTAGCGAGAGCAGCCCGAAGCCGATGAGGAAGAACGCCACCAGGGACACGATGGCCGGACGGAACGAGCCGGTGGCTGCGCCGATGGCGCCGAACAGCAGCGGCCCCACAGCGGAGGTGGCCCGCTCGCCGATCTTGTAGACCGAGAAGTACTCCGCTTCCCTGCCCGCCGGCACCAACTGGCTGAACAGCGACCGGGACAGTGCGTTGGTGCCGCCCAGCACCAGTCCGATGCCGACGGCCACGGCGTAGAACTGGAGTTCATTGTGCGCTTGGACGAAGTAGGCGGCCGTGATCACGCCAGCCCACATCACCAAACTGCCCATGATCGTACGCTTGGCACCGAACCGGCCGGCGACCCAACCGTGCAGTAGTGCGCCGACGAACGCCACGAACTGCACCATCAGGACCGTACTGATCAGTGTACTGCTCGCCAACCCCAACTCAAGATCGCCATACTGGACGGCGGTGGTGGACACCGTGCTGATCCCGTCGGCGTAGATCAGGTAGGCAGCCAGAAAACCCAGCGTCAGCGGGTAACTCCGGGCGTTACGCAGCGTGCCGGACAGCTGGCGGAAACCCCCGGTGAGTACCGACAGACCCCGCTCGGTGCCCTGCGGAGGCTGGTAGCCGCGCATCCGCGCCAAGGGGATGAAGGTGAAGGCGGCCCACCACAGCGCGGCGGTGACAAAGCAGACCCGTACCGCCGCCGACTCGGATAACCCTACTGTATCGCGTCCGAGATAGGTCGCCAGATTCAGGGCCAACGCGATGCCGCCACCCAGATAACCGAATGCCCAGCCGCGGGAGGACAGCCGGTCGCGCTCGTCGGGCGTCGCGATCTCCGGGAGCACTGAGTAGTACACGACCACTGACGCGTAGTAGCCGGTGGTCGCCACGATGAACAGCACGACACCGAGCCGCCAGTTGGTTCCACTCACCAGCGCGAGCAGCGCTGTGGCGCTCGCCCCGATGAACGCGAAGAGCCCGAGTATTCGCCGTTTGCACTGGGTGCGGTCGGCGATGGCACCGGTCAGCGGCAGTACCAGTACCTGCAGGAGGGTGGCGGACGCTAGCAGGTAGTCGAACAGCGAACCGGCCGGGAATTGCAGCCCAAACAGCGAGATGTTGCATCCGACCAAGGCATTGCGGGTCGGGCAGGTCTGGCCGGCGGCTAACGCGTCGTTCCTCGCCACCGTGGTGAGGTAGAGCGAGAGGAACACGGTGATGATCGAAGTGGGGAACACCGAATTCGCCCAGTCATACCAGCACCAGGCGCGTTGATCGCGGTGGCGACTAGTCCCAGCTAACTCGGTACCCGGGGCAGGCTGGACTGTCGGCTCGCTCACCCGCACCGCCTTCCGTCGCTACTTGGGTCTCTCTACTGGAGCCGGGTGTCAGTCTCGGGCCAGGCTCGCCGGGAGCGCAGCACGTCGCGCAGCACGTCGGGCCGATCGGTGATCACACCGTTGACGCCGAGATCGAGGAGGGCGTGCATCTCTGCGGCCCGGTCCACCGTCCACACGTGCACCTCCAGACCACGGTGATGCGCATAGCGCAGTAGCGGGCGGTCGATCACCGGGATGCCGCCTACACGCATCGGCAATTGCGCCAACTCACCGCGGACCGGTGCTGCTCTGGATCTCCGCACCGTGGGCAGAAACGGCGACACTGACAGCATCCGCAGCCCTGCCGCCGATGCGGGGCCCATCGAGGTCAGCAGCCGTGACCCGGCGGCCCTGCGCAACCGCCGCAGCCGCGCGTCGGAGAACGCCGCGAGGCACACCCGGGGCCATCCATTGGTGCGACGCAGCAGCTCCAGCACCGGAGCGACCGCCGAGTCCGCCTTGACGTCGATGTTGAGCAGGGCATCCGGGAGCTCTTCGAGCAGGTCGGCCAGCTGGCAGACCTGCTCACGGCCACCTACCCGCGCGGTTCTTACCGTCGCCCAATCCAACTTCTCGACCTCGCCGGACCCGTCGGTGGTGCGGTCCAGCGTCGCATCGTGAATGACCACGACCACGCCATCCCGGGTGGCCCGGACGTCGGTCTCCAGGTAGTGGTAGCCCTCCGCGGCGGCATAGCGGAACGCGGCCAGCGAGTTCTCCATGCCGGCCAACTCGCCATGATGCCAACCCCGGTGGGCAAACGCGCGGGGGAACGGGCCGTCCAGGAACGGGTGCCGGATCAAGACCACGTCGCCATTCTGCGCTGGCGCCACTGATCACGGTACGGTCGGGATCGACGTCGCACCACCTGAAGCCCACCTGACGGGATCCCGGGGGACTCTGGAACGTGCACAAGCATCCATGTGACGCTAGGTGGGTGGAGAGTGAGCGATGATGACGCACGAGGGTGCGGGGCTGGGGTTGCTGGCGGCGGAGCTCAGCGCGCTGCTTGGGCGTGGGTCTGTGATCACCGACCGGCAGCGACTACGCACCTACGAGTGCGATGGACTGGCTCAGTACCGCGTGGTGCCGGGCCTGGTAGTGCTGCCGGAGTCCGCCGAGCAGATCGCCGCGGTGGTCCGGGCCTGCGCCGCCGCAGGGGTGCCTTTTGTGGCCCGTGGCTCGGGTACCGGGCTGTCCGGCGGTGCGCTGCCGCATGCCGAGGGGGTGCTGATCGTGACCTCGAGGATGCGCCGGATCCTGGAGATCGACCCCGCCAATGAGCGCGCGATCGTCGAGCCCGGGGTGATCAACCTCGACGTGACGAAGGCCGCCGCGCCGCAGGGCTGGTACTTCGCCCCCGACCCGTCCAGCCAGCAGATCTGCTCGGTGGGCGGCAACGTCGCGGAGAACTCCGGCGGGGCGCACTGCCTCAAGTACGGGTTCACCACCCATCACGTGCTCGGCGTCGAGGTCGTCACCCCGGATGGCGAGCTGGTTTGGCTGGGTGGGACGACCCGCGATGTGCCCGGGTACGACTTGCTCGGCGCGTTCGTCGGCAGCGAGGGAACCCTCGGGATCGCCACCAAGATCGTGGTGCGGCTACTGCGGGAGCCGGAGTCGGTGCGCTGTCTGCTTGCCGCCTTTCCCGGGGTGGACGAGGCGGGCGCCGCGGTGTCAGCGATCATCGCCGACGGCGTCACCCCAGCGGCCATCGAGATGATGGACGCGCTGGCGATCGAGGCGGCCGAGGCTGCCGTGGCCTGCGGTTACCCCGAGGGAGCTGGTGCGGTGCTCATCGTGGAACTGGACGGTCCGGTCGCCGAGGTGGAGCACACCTTCGCCGCAGTACGCCAGCACTGCACCGGCGCGGGCGCGGTCGAAATCCGGGTAGCCCAGGACGCTGCCCAGCGTGCGCTGTTCTGGAAGGGTCGCAAGTCCGCGTTCGCCGCGGTGGGCCGGATCAGCCCCGACTATATCGTGCAGGACGGGGTGATTCCCCGAACGGTGCTGCCCGAGGTGCTGCACCGCATTGCCGAGCTGTCGGCCGGTACGGGGGTGCGGGTGGCCAACGTGTTCCACGCCGGTGACGGCAACCTGCACCCGCTGGTCCTGTTCGACGAGACCAAACCCGGCGAGGCGCAGGCTGCGGAGGAGGTCTCGAGCGCGATCCTCGACCTGTGCATCGCCTACGGCGGCTCGATCACCGGCGAGCACGGCGTGGGGATGGACAAGGCTCGATACATGCCGCAGATGTTCACCGACGACGACCTGGACACCATGCAGCGGTTGCGCTGCGCCTTCGATCCCGCCGGGGTGTGTAACCCCGGCAAGGTGTTCCCCACTCCCCGCTTGTGCGGTGAAGTGCCAGGCAGGCACAAGGGTGTGCACCCGCTGCAAGCCGCAGGCCTGGCCGAGCAGTTCTGATGGTCACCTCCACCCTCGGAGGGCTGCGGGCGGCCTGCGGTGATGTGGCCGAGGCCACCACCGACGACACGGTGGATGGGGTGCCGGCGCGCTGGGTGGCGCGGCCGGGCAGTACCGAGGAGGTCTCGGCGGTGCTGCGCGCAGTGGCCAGGCTGGGGCTGCGGGTGGTCGCCCGAGGCACCGGTACCCGGCTGGCCTGGGGTGTCCCCCCAACCGACGTGGATCTGATCGTGGATACCAGCCGGATGAACACGGTGCTCGCGCATGTCGCCGGCGACCTGGTCGTCACCGTGCAGGCCGGGCTGCGGATGGTCGAGCTCCAGGATGCGTTGGCGCCGCACCGGCAGCGACTGGCGCTGGACAGCGGTGACCCTCCGGGGGGCCCGAGGGGGAGCACCGTTGGGGGCACGATCGCTACCGCCGCGTCGGGCCCGCTGCGCTACCGGTACGGCTCGGTGCGCGATCTGCTCATCGGTATCACCGTGGTCCTCGCTGACGGCACCGTCACCCGCTCCGGGGGAACGGTGGTGAAAAACGTCGCCGGGTATGACCTGGGCAAGCTCTACACCGGGTCGTTGGGCACCCTGGGTGTGATCACCGAGGCGGTGTTCCGGCTGCATCCGCTGCCCGAGGCGAACCGTTGGATCACCGTGCCGGCCGCTGACGCCGAGCGCGCCGCAGCCGCCATCGCCGCGATCCGAGCATCGCAGCACGACCCGGTAGCCATCGAAGTGGACCGCGGCGCGCCGGGCAATCAGGTGACCGTTGCAGTCGCCATCGAGGGCGTCACCGGGGGCATCGATGCCCGCGCCGATGCCGTCGCGGACCTGCTCGGTGCGGCGGTCGGGGCGCCAGCCACGGTGACTGAGCAGCCACCGGACTGGTGGGGTCGGCCTCCGCATCCACCGCAGGGACCCGCCGTGACGGTCACCTGCCAGCCCACCGGACTGGCCGACCTGCTCGCCACCGCCCCTGGCGCGTTGCGCGGCTCGGCCGGGGCCGGAGTGCTCACCGCCAGCCTGGACGACGGCGACCGGCTCGGTGCCGAACTGGCGCAGCTGCGCAGGATCGCGACCCTGCACGGCGGCAACGCGGTGCTGCGCTGCGCACCACCGCACCGCAGGGCTGGTCTTGATGTATGGGGACCGGTGCCCGCGCTAGCGTTGATGCGCCGGCTCAAGGACCAGTTCGACCCGGAATATCGGCTGGCACCGGGTCGGTTCGTGGGAGGGATCTGATGAGCGAGGCCAGACCGGGTGCCTTCGATGATCACCACCCGCCGCAGCTCGAACTGGTCAAGGACTGCGTGCACTGTGGGTTCTGCCTGCCCTCCTGCCCCACCTACGTGCTGTGGGGAGAGGAGATGGACTCTCCACGCGGACGCATCCACCTGATGAAGGCCGGGCTGGAGGGTGAGCCGCTGTCCGCATCGATGGTGGACCACTTCGACGCCTGCCTAGGGTGCATGGCCTGCGTGACGGCCTGTCCGTCCGGCGTGCGCTATGGCACGCTGATCGCTGACACCCGCGCGCAGGTGGAGCGGCGTTACGAGCGGCCCTGGCGCGAGCGGCTGCTCCGCGAGGCGATCTTTTGGGTGTTCCCCTACCCGAGGCGGTTGCGGGCGTTGCGCGGGCCGCTGGCGCTCTACCAGCGCAGCGGGCTGGACCGGCTGCTCCGGCGAACCGGGCTGCTGGACCGGTTGCCCCCGACGCTGCGGATGATGGAGTCGCTGACCCCGACGCTGACCCGGCGGCAGCCGCTGCCGGAGCGGGTGCCCGCCTCAGGACGGCGCCGCGCAGTGGTTGGGATGCTCACCGGCTGCGTACAGGACGCGTTGTTCCCCGAGGTCAACGCCGCCACCGCGCGGGTGCTTGCCGCTGAGGGCTGCGACGTCGTGATCCCCCGCGGGCAGGGCTGCTGCGGGGCGCTTTCCCAGCACATGGGCCGCGAGGACGAGGCGATCTTCTTCGCCCGGGCGCTGATCGAGTGCTTCGAGACCGCTGGAGTGGATCATGTCGTGGTCAATGCCGCGGGCTGCGGTTCAGCGATGAAGGAATACGCACACCTGCTGCGCGACGATCCCGACTACGCCGCACGCGCGCAGACTTTCGTGGAGCGCACCCGCGACGTCTCCGAACTGCTCGTCGAGCTCGGCCCGGTAGCGCCGCGTCACCCGCTGGACCTCACAATCGCCTACCACGACGCCTGCCATCTCGGACACGCCCAAGGTGTCCGGTCCCAGCCTCGGGAGTTGTTGCGGGCCATTCCCGGCCTGACGCTGACGGAGATCGCCGAAGCAGACCTGTGCTGCGGTTCGGCGGGGATCTACAACCTGCTCAACCCCGAGCCGGCCACCGAACTGGGGGACCGCAAAGCCCGCAACGTGCTCGCCACCGGGGCCTCGGTGCTGGTCACCGCCAACCCGGGATGCTTGATGCAGATCGCGGCCAGCGCGCGGCGGCTCGGCGAGCACCTCACGCTGACCCACACCGTCACCGTGCTGGACGCCTCGATTCGCGGTGTGCCGCTGCGCGCTCAGTAAGCGCCCCGCACGACGCTCACCAGGGGCCGACGATGTGAAGCAGGCGTGATCCGGCAAAGGGCTCCGGCGCTCGATCGAGAATCAGTCGGTGGTGTTGTTACTGAGCCGTCGAAGGATCTCGGTCAGCATCCTGCCGTGCTGGGTCAGCGTCTCGCTCTGCTGGGTCAGCATCCTGCCGTGCTGGGTCAGCGTCTCGCTCTGCTGGGTCAGCATCCTGCCGTGCTGGGTCAGCGTCTCGCTCTGCTGGGTCAGCATCCTGCCGTGCTGGGTCAGCGTCTCGCTCTGCTGGGTCAGCATTCTGCCGTGCTGGGTCAGCGTCTCGCCGTGCTGGGTCAGCGTCTCGCCGTGCTGGGTCAGCGTCTCGCCGTGCTGGGTCAGCGTCTCCTGGATCGCCGCCAGCGTCTCGGTGTGCTGATCCACCGTTTCCTTGACGTCGAGCACGGTGTCGCTGATCGCACGGACGGTCTCGTCCTGATCGTTGACTCGGCGCACGAGCCGGGCGACTTCCGGGCCAGCCATGCCGGACAGCGTACCGTGCGGCGGTGGCGCAGCAATGCGCCACCGCCGCACGGCGGTGAATGATCGTGAATCCTCGCTGATGCTTCGTTATTGTCAGACCCTGGGGACGGCTGGGGACAGCCTGCGGGACCTCACACACTTCAAGCTCGTGGCGGGGACAAGGTCACCCCAGCCACTGCGTCAGGAGGTCGCGCAGCGTCTTGGCCCCGTCCTCATCGAGGGAGATCACGCATTCGCCCGTGACATGGGGATCGAACACGATCGACCCGTCCTGCATGCTCACCATGAGGTTGGCGAAACCGATCGGGCCCCGGTGTAGCCCACACGTCGCCGGTATTGCCTTGCGACGGCCCCTGCTTGGGCGGTCGGCATGGTTGTGCGCTTCCGTCATGACCTCTCCTTGTGATGGTGTGGGACCAAGTCGGCCGCCGGGGGCTGACGCTGGGGGTCACGTGCTCAAGCGGCGGCCGGCCATGGATCATAGGGGAAAGGCGGTTCTTTGGGATGCCCTGGACGTCGCGCCAGTGTCCTCACGGCTATGACCCGCAGCTGGCCCGGCACAGCCGGGAGCCGCGTACCGCCAGCCGGGCCGGTGCCGTTGCCCCGCTAGGCCGTGGACGCAGTCACCGCGCTGCACTCCGCCACTGCAAGAATGTCACGCATGGCTGAGACACCTGCGGGTTCCGCCGACACGTCTCCGCCGTGCCTTCCTCGCCCGTCCTCTCCCTCCGAACTCGGGTTTGTGCGCAGGCCTATGGTGCGCTGGCTTGATCCCCACCAACTCATCGATACCGCTGTGCGGGTTTTGCTCTCTGGCATCTTCAGCTCCTATGCCGACAGCCGGGAGTTGCAGGCGCTTGAGCCAGCGGAGGTCCCGGACCGCTCCGGGGCAGCCGACCTATGGCTGGACTACGTGGCCGACCTCGGTGACGGGTGGAACTCGACCTACACCGTGGCCAGGCTCCTGGCCACCGACGAACTTACACTCGACTGGGACGGCGAGACCCATACCACCGAGCGGGGCCGGATCCTCGTCATGGGCGGCGACCAAGTGTACCCGGTGCCTACCGCCGTGGAGTACGAGAACCGCATGCTCGGTCCGTATCGGGCGGCGTTGCCGTGCACCCCGGGCGAAGCTCCTGAGCTCTTCGCCATTCCGGGAAGCCATGACTGGTATGACGGGTTGGTCAACTTCACCAGCATCTTCTGCCGCAACCGCTGGATCGGCGGATGGAGAACGCGCCAGCGCCGGAGCTACTTCGCGCTCAAGCTCCCGAATGGCTGGTGGCTCTGGGGTATCGACATCCAATTCGGTTCCTACATCGACGAGGCTCAACTGCGGTATTTCGCCGACGTCGCCCTCGAGCAGGTACAGCCCGGGGACCGCATCATCCTGTGCATGGCCAAGGAGGTCGAGAGCGGCCGGAAGGGGGCCGAGGTCCATTCCGACCGGGATGTGGAGTACCTCGAGCGTGAGATCATACAGCCCAGTGGCGCTCGGCTGTTGCTGTCCCTCAAGAGTGGAAAGCACCACTACGCCCGCTACGAGGAGGAGGATGGCTTTCGCCAACACATCGCCTCGGGCGGCGGCGGCGCTTTCTTGCACCCCACCCACAATCTCCCCGAGCGCATGGAGCTCCCCGGAGCGGACGGACCCATCGCTTACCACAGAGCCGGCACCTATCCCTCACCGGCGGTATCGAGACGACTGAGGAAGCGGATCTGGCTGCTTGCTCCCTACAACCTTCCCCTGGCCGGTGTGTTCGGCGCCGTCCAGGTGCTGGTGGTGTTCATGCTGGGACTGCATCTCAGAGACCGCCACATCTCACTCGGCCTCGGCGAGTTGCGTCATGCTGTGTGGGAGAGCCCGACGTTCTTCCTCCTCATCCTGCTCATGATCGTGTCCTTGGTCGGGATGGTGCGCTTCGCCCACGACGCTCGCGGCTTCCGCCGATTCCTGCTGGGGATGATCCATTC
Organism: uncultured Actinomycetota bacterium; assembly: GCA_963822695.1. GTDB lineage: Bacteria > Actinomycetota > Actinomycetes > Mycobacteriales > Pseudonocardiaceae. Next base: position 246,329 of record CAWGJH010000024.1, on the reverse strand, counting down.
GACGCTGCAACTCGCGGGCGTGGCCGGGGTCATGATTGCCGCCTCCCGGCTGTCGTCTGCCTTCGGGCTTCGGGGCGTGTGGTCATTGGTCGCTTTCCTCAGCCTGGTCGGCCTGATAGGGGGCATCGGGGGAATGGTGGGGATGTCGGGCTACCTCTGGGCCACCAACTGCTTTGGCCTTCACGGAACCGAGGGGTACGCAGCCCAGCACCACCAGGACCTCAAACATTTCCTACGTCTGCACATCGAGGCCGACGGTGCCCTGACAGTGTACCCGATAGGCATCGACCGAGTCGCCCGGAAGTGGACACTGTGCCCGGACGCGCCCGTACATGCTCCTTGGTTCGCCCCACATGGCTCTGAACCCGAACCGCATCTTATTGAAAAGCCAATCACGATCAGTGGTCAACCAAGCCCAGGAAACTCCCAGGCTGATCCACAGCACATACCGTCATCATAGTGTTGCCCGGTAAATCGTTTCGGGAGACCACTAGCTGCTGCGCGTCGTGGGCCGCAACCCCGTGTCCGTGAGGGACGGTGCTGTCGCGGCCCGCTGAACGGCCCGGCTCCTGATCCGATAATCGACATTATGACAATAAATCTCGGGGCGTCGATGACCGCGGAGGATCAGGCCGATCGGACCGATGCGGTGCCGAACCATCTCGCCGCAGCGCGGGCTCGGGTGATGAGCTCGGGCCCGCGCCTGCCCAGCAGACGTGGCCGTCGGGTCGGACCAGCACGCGGTCAGCACCTGGTGATGTGCCCAGTTCGGTGCCGACGGGCGAATCGACAACCCGGTTGACACCGTCGGGCGTCGGCATCGGGTACGGCGGGGGCCCGCCAAGCTCCAGGAGCAGCCCGCGTCCGGACCGCAATAGCGTGCTGACAGTGGTCGGGCCATCGTCGGTCTCCAGTGACAGGTCGACCATTCGGGCGCCGACCAGCGGATCGGAGTCGCCGAGGTCGTAGCGCAGGTCCAACCCGGATATCAGCCCGGTCAGGTAGCGGTTCGCGTCGGGCAGCCTCGCCAGGTCGATGACGATCTCGCGCAGGGCACGCACGTCGTCGGCGTCCGGCGGCGGGCTCATCAGCACGCCCTGAGCGCGCGTGGTCGCGAGTACCCGGGCCGCCACCGGGTGCCGCTCGGTGTGATAACTGTCGAGCAGACCGGACGGGGCGCGCCCTTGGACGTGTGCGGCCAGTTTCCAGCCGAGTTCATCGCTCCTGTACGCCGAGGTTGACGCCCTGCTCCCCGACGGGTGAGTGAATGTGCGCGGCGTCGCCGGCGAACAGAATCCGGCCGCACCGGTAGTGGGTGACCTGCCGGGTTGCGTCGCTGAACCGGCTGCCCCACCGCAGCCTCCTCAGCTCGGTCTCCGGGCCGTGGACCGCAGTCAACGCCCGCGCCACCTCCGCCGCGGTGACCGGTGCGTGGCGGGACAACGTCTCCTGCTCCGGGCCGCCGAACACCACCCGGTACAGACCGGTGCGCTCACCGGCCTTCTCGAGCGGGGCCATCAGCGTCCAGTAATCCCCGCCGGTGCGGATGAGCGTGCTGATGTGTGACACCGACTGTGGCACCGTCCTCGACACCGCAGCCAATTCAACATCTGCGCTGATTGCGGCCAGCGTCCCGGCTCGCCCCGGGAAGGCCACGCCGGTGCCGGCCTGGTCGCTGGCCACGCCGATCAACTCGGTGCTGCGGCGCACCGCGACGCCCAGTACCCGCAGGTGAGCCAGTACCCGCAGGTGAGCCTCGAGAGTTTCCTCGAGCCGGTCCTGCGGGATGAGGAGGCCATCCGGGTAGCGGGTGCGCCAGGGGCGGGCGTTGAGCGGCACCGGCAGGCCGGCGAAATGACCACCGGCCGACTCCTTCGGGATGGAGCGCTCGGTCACCGCGTGGAGCAGCCCCCGCATCGCCAGCACTTCCGACGTGCGCGGGTTGACCCCACCGCCGCGGGACTGACCACTCGGTGTGGCCTGCCGCTCGATCACCTCGACGGCCACCCCGGCCAAGGCCAGTTCACCGGCCAGCATCAGCCCGGTCGGGCCTGCACCGACGACGACTACGTCAGCTTCGTCTCGCCCCGGAATTTTTCCACACTCGGAGCAGAGTACCCCGGGGTCCAGGATCTACGTCGATGTTGCCGCCGGCTTACGTATTCGAAAAACAACTCCCGGCTACGTAGCCGACCTGGCAGATTTACGTGCGGCTACTGATTGCCCATGACGGTACACCTGGGCAGGGTATTGGGAAGACGAATCGGCAATACCGCCGATCCAGTGTTTTTGCCCAGTGTCACCTGGGCCACTTTCCCTGGAGGATTTGATGTTTGACGCACTGAGCTTTGTGGAGATCGACGTGCAGCGCGTCGAACTGCTGCCGGCCCGTACCGTGCTGTCACTGTTCAGCGCCGGCGGCGGCCGGGGTGGCAACGGCGGTACTGGCGGAGCCAACTGGAGTTGATGAGTCGTGGCGGTACCGCTGGATGACCGCGTGCGGTGCCGTTGGCTAGGGAGGGGTGGTTCCGGACATCGCCGCCCCTCCCATCACCGTTCTCACTTATGGTGCGCCGGCGAGTGCCGAGTGCTCACCCGAGGCCTGGGAGTTGTTTCATGATGCAAGTCTCGTCCCATCATCTGGAGGCACTCCGCACGGTGCTGGCCGGTAAGGTGATCACGCCGGAGGAGGCCGACTATGACACCATGCGCATCCAGTGGAACAACGACATCGATCGCCGCCCGGTAGCGATCGCCCACTGCCTGTCACCAGCCGACATCGCGGCGGCGCTCACCTTCGCCCGGGAACAGGAATTGGAAATCTCGGTGCGGGGTGGGGGCCATGCGTTCTCGGGGGCAGGCGTCTGTCACGACGGACTGATGATCGATCTCAGCGCGATGCGCCATGTCTCGATCTGTGCTGGCGCTCGGCTGGCCCAGGTGGGCGGCGGTACCACCGTGGCGGAGCTGGACGCGGCAACCCAGGTAAATGGCTTGGCGGTGCCCGCCGGGGTGATCAGCCACACTGGCGTCGGTGGCCTGACACTCGGTGGTGGCACCGGATGGCTGACCCACAAGGCGGGATTGACCATCGACAATCTGGTCTCGGCCGATGTGGTGCTCGCTGACGGCCGCTACGTGCATGCCTCGCCTGACGAGCACGCCGATCTCTTCTGGGCGGTCCGCGGCGGGGGTGGCAACTTTGGCGTTGTCACGACGTTCGAGTTCCGGCTGCACCCGGTCGGGCCAGAGGTGCATCTGGGACTGTTTTTCTGGGGGATGGACAATGGCGAACAGGCGCTGCGGCTGGCCCGCGACGTCGTACCCAACTTGCCCATCGACGCCGGCGCCCAGATCGCGATCGGGCTCAACGCCCCGCCCGCACCATTCGTACCCGCGCAGTACCACTTCACCCCTGGCTATCTGCTCATCGTGGTCGGGTTCTCCTCCGCGGAGGAACACGCTCGGCTCGTTGCGCCCATTCGTGAGGCGCTGCCGCCGCTGTTTGAGCTCGTCACCCCAATTCCGTTTGTCGCGTTACAGCGGACCCTGGACGAGACCGCTCCCTGGGGGCTCCTCGGCTACCAAGAAGTGATCTACCTCGACGAGCTCACCGACGATGTGGTCTCGGTGATCGTGGATCACATGCCGGCTAAGCGTTCGCCGATGAGCTTTTGCCTGGTTTTCCGCCTGGACGGAGCGTATTCGGCGATCGGCGATGACGAGACGGCCTTCGGCGGTCGGCGGGCACCGCGCTACGTCATCAACATCGCCGGCATCAGCGCCACCCCCGAGATACTGAGCGCCGACCGGGCCTGGGTCCGGTCGTTGTGGAACGCACTGCGACCGTTCGCCAAAGACTCAGGTGGGTACGTGAACTCCATGACCGACAACGACGAAGATCGGGTGCGGGCATCGTACGGCCCCACCAAGTACGAGCGGCTGGCCCGGATCAAGGCCAGGTACGACCCGGACAACGTCTTCCACCTCAACGCCAACATCAAACCCGCCTGAACCCGTCCACGGCCCGGTCCCCTACAGTAATCCCGGGAGGCCAGAGACTGCCGTGATCGAACTGTCTGCGCGGCGTACCCGGCTGCTGCTAGTAGGGCTTCTGTTGCTCGCGGTGCTCGTCGCTGTTGCGGTGCTGCCAGTGCCTGGCCCACTCCAGATGCGCACCTGGGCGCAGTCGGTGGGCATTGCCGCACCACTACTGTTCCTGCTCGGGCACACTCTGGTGACCATGGCACCGGTCCCCCGGACGGTGTTCACCCTTGCCGCTGGGCTGCTCTTCGGACCGGTGCTGGGAGTGGCTCTGTCACTGGTGGCGACCGTGCTGTCCGCAGTGCTGGCCTTCGGTGTGGTCCGCCGGCTGGCCTGCGGCCCTGTGCTGCCCCATCTGGACCACAAGCTGCTCCGGGCGGTGGATGCGCGGTTGCGCCGTCGTGGTTGGCTTCCGGTGGCGTCATTGAGGCTGATCCCGGCGGTGCCGTTCGCGGTGCTCAATTACTGCAGTGCGCTCTCGTCGATACGGTTCCGCCATTACCTGGCCGGTACCGTAGGCGTCGTGCCTGGCTCGGTAGCGGTGGTGGTGCTCGGCGATGCGCTCACCGGGGCCACCTCGCCGGCATTGCTCGCGGTCTCGCTGGCCGGCGCGGCGATCGGAGTGGTCGGCTTGATCGTCGAGGCGCGCTCCCCTGCCTCGGCTACCCAGGGAGAGGTCACCTCGTCACGAGTCCCGTGACCAGCAGGGCGATGAGTTCCGGCGACCGGGAACACGCCGACGCCGTCCCCACCGAGTTATTCATCAACGGCCGGTGGCGACCCTGTCGTTACGGAGATGTGTCCCCGCCCTCAGGAGGGCGGGTCGATGTCGCCTGCTGCTGCGAGGGGGGGCTCAACGACGGGGTCATGCCTACCTCCGGGCCTGGTACCTCCTTGCGGGCCACCTCCTCGGCGGCCCGAACCAAGGCCGCGATATGTGGATCGCTGGAGGTGTCGAACCACCCGGCGACGGCCTCGTCGTCCTCCTCGGGCCGGCTGGCGGGCACGTGTTCCCGGCTTGGTTCGTACCGGAACACCCCGTCATCCCCCGGCGCACCGAGCATCCTGGTAAACCCCTCAAGGGCCTTGCTGAAGTCGCTAGGGACGATCCAGACCTTGTTCGCGTCACCCTGGGCCATCTGCGGCAGCGTCTGAAGGTACTGGTAGGCCAGCAACTCGGGGGTCGGCCGACCCTCCTTGATCGCGGCGAACACCTTCTCGATCGCCTTGGCCTGGCCCTGCGCCTGCAGGTAACGCGAGGCCCGTTCACCCTGAGCGCGCAGGATGCGGGACTGCCGCTCAGCCTCCGCGGTGAGGATCGCGGCTTGCTTGGCACCCTCAGCGGAGAGGATCGCGGCCTGCTTCTGGCCCTCCGCGGTCTTGATCGCCGATTCACGCTGGCCCTCCGCGGTGAGGATGGTGGCGCGCTTCTCCCGGTCCGCGCGCATCTGCTTCTCCATCGAGTCCTGGATGGACAGCGGCGGATCGATCGCCTTGAGCTCTACCCGGCCGACCCGGATCCCCCACCGCCCGGTTGCCTCGTCGAGCACTCCCGACAACTGACCGTTGATGAAGTCCCGGGAGGTCAAGGTGTCCTCCAGACTCATCCCACCTACGACGTTACGCAGCGTGGTAGTGGCCAACTGCTCGACTGCGGCGATGTAGTTGGAGATCTCGTACACCGCATCCTTCGGATTGGTTACCTGGAAATACACGACGGTGTCGATGGACACGGTCAGGTTGTCCTTGGTGATGACCGGCTGCGGCGGGAAGGAGACGACCTGCTCCCGCAGGTCGATCCGGTCCCGGATCCGGTCAATGAAAGGCACCAGGAAGTTCAGGCCCGGAGTAAACGTACTGCGGTAGCGGCCGAGCCGCTCGACGACCGCGGCGGAAGCCTGCGGGATCACCACCACAGCCTTGACGACTGTGACGACGATCGCCAGCAAGATGACCACCACGGCCACGAACAGGGCAACGCTCATGAAGGCTCCCCCAAAACGACGGCGGTAGCACCGGAGATGGTCATCACCGTAACGGCCCGACCGGGTTCCAGTATCTCGGTTTCGTCGAACGCACGCGCCGACCACAGCTCCCCGCGTAGCTTGATCTTGCCACCATGCGCGTCGACGGTGTGGACCACGATCGCCTTATCGCCGACCAACGCGTCGACGTTAGTCGGCACATGGGCGGTGTGCAGTCGGCGCTTGAGCACCGGGCGGGCCAGCGTGGTCAGGGCCAGTGAGGTGCCGGCAAAGACGACGAGTTCCAGCCATGGCCCGGCGCCCAACTCCGCGAACCCCGCGGCTGCCAACGCACCCACCCCGAGCATGATCAACACAAAGCCACCGGACAGAACCTCGGCAGCAATCAACGCAAACCCGGCAACGAGCCACACCACAGCGGCCATGTGTCCATAGTGGCAGATCTTCGAGCGGGAGTCTGCTGTGATCGTCACCGCCGGGTCACTACGACCCGGCGGTGACGAAGTCGATGAGCTGTTCGACGGCACCCAGCAGGGCCGGTTCAAGATCGCGAAAGCCCCTCACGGCCCCCAGCACCCGGATCCAGCCCTCCGCTGGATCCGCAATCCCGCTCCGGTTCACCCAACCCAGCGCCTGGCATACGCCCTCCTTCCACGGCACCTCACGTGGCACGTCCGGCCAGCGTGGGATGCCCAGCACCGGGGGCCGCACGGCCTGCCAGATGTCGACATAGGGGTGACCGGTCACCAGCACGTGCGGCGTGCGCACCGCCCCCACCAGGCGGCTCTCCTTGCTGCCCGCGACCAGGTGATCGACCAGCACGCCGAGCCGCCGGTCCGGAGCCGGGCCGAACTCCGCAACCCGGTCGGCCAGGTGGTCCACACCGTCGAGTGGTTCCACGACCACGCCGTCCACCCGCAGATCATGGCCCCAGACCCGTTCCACGAGCTCAGCGTCGTGCTTGCCCTCCACCCAGATCCGGCTGGCCCGGGCGACCCGGGCCCTCGTCCGCGCCACCCGGACCGACCCGGACGCCGACCGAGGAACTCCAGTGGTGGCCAGCTGCGCGGCGGTCAGCTGGACTGGGCGAACGAGCGTGACCGGCTCGCCGTCGATCAGGAACGCCGCGCGCCGAAGCGGGAACATCCGGACCCGACCCCGAGCGTCCTGAAGCTCCACCGAATCGCGTTCACAATGAAGCACCGCGCCACAGAACCCACTCGCGGCGTCCTCCACCACCAGGCCCGCCTCGGCCGGCACCTGCGGCACCTCCCGCCGCCGGCGTGGCTGCCGCAGCACGTCCGGCCCGTAGCGTGCGCTATGACCCGGTGAGCTGCTCTGGAGGTCCTTCGGGGACATGGTATCGACGGTAGCCGGGTGACCGAATCTCACAGCGGAGCCACGCCGCGTGTGCATGGTGCTCACCCGCTGTCCGATCGCCGGCTCAGCCGGCAGTGTTCTACTCTTCTACTCCGTGCCATGCCCCAGCGCGACATTGACCGTGTGGGCCTCGGCCTGGCTGCACGGCTGCGCCGCCCCTGACGCTGTGATCGACGGCCTGCATACCTGGGCAGGTCTGCACGAAGTCGTGGCCGTCGACGAGGCCACTGCACGGCAGCTTGACCTGCCGGCACCCGGAGAACCGCCGACCTCTGTGGTCGGCCTGCTGGCTGCTGCTCGACGAGCCGGGGCTGGCGGCGGCCAGCTGTTGTTACCGGTTCCTGGAGACATGCGGGGTCTACCGCCTGACGGCCCGCTCGCCGCGGCGGCGCTGGAGCGCGGCGAGGTCGCTGTGTTCGCCGGCGCCGAACTGGCCGTGGTGCCCGACGTGGTCGCGGAGGGCGTGCTGAGCTGGACGGTGTTCGCCGACAGCCCGCTACCCCCGGCCCCCGAACCCGCGTTGTCCGATGCTGAGCATGGTCTGCGGGGCGCGGTTCGCCAGGCGGCGACGACGTTGGTGGAGCTCGATGTCGCCCGGCACCGCCCCGGCGTCCGTGCCGAGATCGCCGAAGCGCTGGAGCGCCGGATCCGGCCGCCGTGGCCCGACGGCACACCGGCCCGCACGTTGCGCGTGCTCGAGCAGGCCGACGAGGTGGAGGCCATCCTCCGCGTCGCGGACGCCGACAATCTCGGCGGTGCGCTGTCCGCGTCAGTGGCGGCGGCCCGTTCCGCAGCGCTGCGACCGCTGTTCACCGCGGTGCGGGAGGCCCGGCGCTCAGCGGTGGCTGAGGCGGTGCGGGCACTGACTCCGCGCGCGGGGCGCCATTAACCAGTACTGTCCGGCTGTGCTGGCGCACAACAGCCCGGCGCGCAGGGGATCCCGTTGCTACCCTGACCGGCTGCCGGTACCTGCGAACACCGGCGGGCGGGTGCGCCGCGCACGTGCTCGGCGACGAGTTCCACCACCATCTGGGTGAAGCGAGGGTTGGTGCCCGGGGTGGCGGCTCGCGCGAAGTCCATCCCGAGCGTGGCCGCCCGCTGCCGGGCCTCGTGATCGAGGTCCCAGACGACCTCAAGGTGGTCGGAGACAAAACCGATGGGTGCCACTACGACGCCGGGCACGCCCTGCGCGTGGAGCGCATCGAGGTGGTCGAGCACGTCTGGCTCCAGCCAAGGCACCTGCGGGGGCCCGGACCGGGATTGCCACACGACGTCGTAGCTGTCCACCCTGGCCGCCGCGGCAACCAGCCGGGCGGCCGCGGTGATCTGCTGGGAGTAGCGGTGACCGCCCTGTGCGGCGAGCCCGGCGGTGGCGTCCGCGGCCAGCGGCACCGAGTGCGCCGTGAATACCACCCGGGCAGCGGGGCCAACCTGCTCGCGGGCCGCGCACAACGCGTCGGCGCACGCCGCGATGAACAGCGGGTGATCGAAGAAGTGCCTTAGCTTCATCAGTTCCGGTGCCCCGGACCCGACGGCGTGCCGGGCCCGTGCGATGTCCTCGTGGTACTGCCGGCAACTCGAGTACCCGCCCCACGCCGAGGTGGCGAACACCAACGCGCTGCGCACCCCGTCCGCGGCCATCGCGGCGACAGTGTCCTCCACCATCGGGTGCCAGTTGCGGTTGCCGAAGTACACCGGCAGGTCAAGCCCGACGGTGGCGAACGCCCACTCGATCGCGATGATCAGTGCCTGATTACACCGATTGATCGGCGACACTCCCCCGAAGTGCAGGTAATGCTGGGCCACCTCATCCAACCGCTGCGGCGGTACACCCCGGCCACGCGTGACGTTCTCCAGGAACGGGCGCACCTCGCTGGGGCCCTCGGGCCCCCCGAAGGACAGCAACAACAATGCGTCAACCAACGAGACCCACGCTCCTTCCAGTCGCTGACCGCCCCGGTCAATGACCCATGCCCAGGCCGCCGTCAACCGGCAGCACTGCCCCGGTGATGTATCCGGCTGGGTCCGATGCAAGGAAGGTCACGACCGCGGCGACCTCGTCGGGGGTGGCTTGGCGGCGCAGTGGGATCGAACCCAGGATCTCCTCTCGGCGTGCCTGACTGATGTCCGCGGTCATCTCGGTGTCGACGTAGCCGGGCGCGACCACGTTGGCGGTGATCGAGCGGGGTCCCAGCTCACGTGCGATGGATCGGGCGATGCCGATCAACCCGGCTTTGCTGGCCGCATAGTTCACCTGGCCGGGCGCACCGGACAGGGCCACTACCGAGGAGATGAACACCATCCGGCCCCAACGGGCCCGCAGCATGCTCTTGGCGGCGCGCTTGGCCACCCGGTAGGCGCCGGTGAGGTTGGTGTCGAGTACCCGCGAGAACTGTTCCTCGGTCATTCTGAGCAGCAACGTGTCGTCGGTGATCCCGGCATTGGAGACGAGCACCTCGATCGGTCCGTGCGCCTGCTCCGCCACAGCGAACGCCGCCTCCACAGCCCCACCGTCGGTGACGTCGCAGCGCACGCCGAGCACGTCCTCGGGTACGCCAGACCCGCGGTGTGTCACGGCAACCCGATCGCCCTGTTTGGCGAAGGCACGGGCGATGGCCAGCCCGATACCACGGTTACCCCCGGTGACAAGGACGGAACGGGCCATGGGCGCGCCTTTCGGGACGGATCTGAGTGGAATGTGTCAGGGCAGCCGCTGCCCGATAGCTAACGCGCCGGCGGCAGCGAGTACCGCGGCGAGGGTGCCCGCGATCAGCCACGTCTTGCTCGCGTCGGCTCGTGTGGTCTCGTAGCCGATCTGCTCGCCCAGGGTGTTGACAACGTCGCTGAGCTGACCGGCGCTAGTGGCGTCGTAGAATTGCCCTCCGGACAAATGTGCAATGTGCCGGATCGACTCGTCATCGGCGGGCACTGGCTGGGGCTCGCCATTGATCTCTACCTGGCCGTAGGCGGTGCCGAAGGAGATCGCCGAGATCGGGACCTTGGCGGCGGCTGCGGCGCGGGCTGCGGTGAACCCGCCACGGGGGTCGTCGCCGTCGGGTGTCGGCACCGTCTGTTTGCCGTCGGTGAGCAGCACAATGCGCGCCGGTGGCGGTCCTTGGGCATCCGAGACCACAGCGCCGAACGCCTCAATCGAGGACAGTGCAGCGAAGATCGCCTCACCGGTACCGGTGGCCTCGGCAAGCTTGAGATTGTCGATGGCCCGGATCACCGAGGCTCGCTCGGTGGTCGGCGAGACCAGTACGGTGGCCGAGCCGGCGAAGGACACCAGACCCAGGTTCACCCCCGCGGTGAGGTCGTGGGCAAACCTCTTCGCCTCCCGCTGGGCCGCCGCTATCCTGCTCGGTTCGATGTCGGTGGCCCGCATGGACAGTGACACGTCGATCAGCAGCATGACGGTGGCCCGGTTGCGCGGCACCTTCCGCTCCGCGGTGGGACCGGCCAGCGCGAGGGTGAGCAGCACCAGGGCAGCGAGCAGCAGTGCCGCCGGCAGGTGCCGCCACCAACCCTGATGATGGGGCGCGACCCGCTCCAGCATGGCGAGATTGGCAAAGCGCAACACCTGCCGGTGGCGCCGGCGCTGCATCCAGACGTAGCCGACCGCCAGCGCGGCAACCACCACCAGTAGCAGGAACCACAGCGGAGTGGTGAACCCGGTGAGGCTCATGCGACACCTCCCGACCAGTGGCGCTTGCGAGCGACCGCAAAGCGCACCATGTCGGACACCCAGTCGGAGTCGGTGCGCAGCGTCAGCTGCGCCCCACCGCATCGCCGCAGCGTCGCGGCCACCTCGGCGCGATGAGCGGCCGCTGCGGCGGCGAACTCGCGGCGCAGCAGCGGCGTGGTCACGACCTCCCGCTGCCGCCCAGTCTCCGGATCAGCGAGCACCACCGTGCCCATGTCGGGCAGTTCGAGGTCACGCGGGTCGAGTACTTCGATCGCGATCAGGTCATGCCGGGCAGACAGCCCGCGCAGCGGCCGCTCCCAGTCGAAGACGTCCCCAGGCCGTGGACCGAGGAAGTCCGAGATGACCACGACCAACCCGCGGCGGCGCGGTGGGCGGCGCAGCTGTTCGAGTATCCCAGCTAGGTCGCCGCGGATGCCTTCGGCGGCGCGCGGCATCTCGGCGATCCGGCGAATCATCCCGCGGGCATGCGGCTGACCGCCGCGGGCTGGTATCCGCAGCACGTCCGCCCCGGTACTGACCACGGCTCCGACCCGGTTCCCGCCGCCCCGGGTCAGATGCGTCACGGCGGCGCAGGCGGCCACCGCAAGCTCCCGCTTGTCGCATTCCGCGGTACCGAAGTCGAGGCTGGCAGACAGGTCCACGGCCAGCCAGGTCTCCAACTCACGATCCGCGACGGTGTCCCGGATATGCGGTTCAGTGGTGCGCGCGGTGACTGCCCAGTCCATCCGCCGGACGTCGTCGCCGGGTTGGTACCGCCTGGCCTCGCCCGGCTCAGTACCCGGTCCCGGCACCAAGCCGAGGTGATTGCCCTGCAGCAGACCGTCCAGCCGGTGCCGCACCGTGAGCTCCAGCGCGCGTAGCCCAGCCTCCATGCGCCCCTCGCGCAACGCCGGCGGCGCCCAATGGTGCCGCTCACCCCGCTCACCCCGCGCCGTCATTCGAGCAGGCCATCCACCGGTGAGGCCATCATTCGTCAGCTCTGGCCCGCCACCCCGGCCGGCGTTCCCGGACCACCCGCAACCGGGCCTACGCCCTGGGGGCGGGCGGAAACCTGCGGCATCGGCACGGTTTGCAACACCCGGGTGACGATGTGCTCCACCGGCACACCATCGGCCAGCGCGTCGTAGGAGAGCACCAGGCGGTGCCGGAGCACATCGGCCGAGACGTCCACCACATCCTGCGGCAGCACGTAGTCCCGCCCGCGGATCAACGCCAACGCACGGGCCGCCGCAACGATGCCCAGGCTGGCTCGGGGGGAGGCGCCGTAGGCCACCCACCCGGCGACATCGGACAGACCATGCTCGGCGGGCGTGCGGGTAGCGAGTACCAGCCGCACCACGTAGTTGACCAAGGCATGGTGCACGAACACCCGTGCAGCGACCTCTTGCAGCCTGATCAGCTCGACGGGATCGAGCACCTGATGCGGCTCAGGAGGGTGCACGCCCATCCGGTAGATGATCTCCCGTTCCTCTTCGACCGTGGGGTATTCCACCGGGATCTTGAACAGGAACCGGTCGCGTTGCGCCTCGGGAAGCGGGTAGACACCTTCGTTCTCAATGGGGTTCTGGGTGGCCAGCACGAAGAACGGCTGGGGTGTCGGGTAGGTGGTGCCGCCGATCGACACGTGCCGTTCGGCCATCACCTCCAGCAACGCCGACTGCACTTTGGCCGGCGCCCGGTTGATCTCGTCGGCGAGCACGAAGTTAGCCATCACCGGCCCCAGCTCAACGTCGAACTGCTCCCGTCCCTGCCGGTAGATGCGGGTGCCGAGAATGTCGGCGGGAACCAGGTCGGGAGTGAACTGAATGCGGGAGAACGAGCCACCCACCACCCGGGCGATGGTCTCCACAGCGAGGGTCTTGGCCACCCCCGGCACGCCCTCGAGCAGGAGGTGCCCGCGGGCCAGCAGGCCGACGAGCATCCGCTCGACCAGGCGACCTTGCCCCACGATCACCCGCTGGATCTCGAAGACGGTCCGCTCGATCAGCTGGGCGTCTCTGGCGGGGGTCGCTAGTCGGCCGGCGTGGCTGGACGGACCGGATGCTGGCGGGGGCGCTCCGCCATCGGCGTCGCTCACGGGTCCTCCTAGGGCATCACACTGTCCAGGGGTCCAGGCAGACCCAACCCCCGCGCCAGTGTGACGGCTGTGAAGATGATGGTGAAGCGTCAGGTCAGAGCACCCGGACTGCGTAGGGCATGATCTCGGTATAGCGCACCGACGTGACACGGACCGCAGCACCCGAGTATGGGGCCTCAATCATCTGCTCGCCGCCGATATAGAGCGCCACATGATGGATGTCTCCCCCCGTGCCCCAAAAAAGCATGTCGCCTGGGCGCTTTTGGGCCAGCGGCACCTTGTGGCCGGAATTGTACTGAAAGCCGCTGTAGTGTGGTAACGCATAACCGAGCGCATGAGAGAAAACGTAGATCATCAGACCGGAGCAATCGAAGCCGACCCTGCGGTAGTCGCCGTAGGTGTCCGCGACGCCACCGTCCCGAACACCGACCGTGGGTCCCTGGGCGTTTCCGCCGCCCCACGAGTAGCGGACACCAAGCTGCGCCATCGCCCGATTGATCACTGACTGGACGCCCCCAGCGACGAGCCGAGACCCACCACTAGTAGCCGGGGTACTTCGCTCGGCCGCTGCGGCCGCCGCAGCGGCGGCAGCCTGTTCGCGATCCCGTTCCGCGCGCCACTCCTCGTAGCGCTGCCGCTGCCCGCGCAACCCGGCAACGGCGTTCTGCGCCTCGTAGAGCTGGCGCTCAAGGTCCGCCTTATGTTCCTGCAGAGCTTTGGATTGTGCGGATTGCGCTGTCTCCGTGTCGATGGCCACCCGATAGGCGCCCTCAAGTGCGGTCTTGGCGTCGGCGGCAGCCTGTTCGGCGGCCTGAGCTGCCGCAAGGGCCGCCCGAGTTTGGGAATCCTTGTTGGCTGCATCGACGCGGGCTCGCCGCATGTTCTCCACCGCGTGCAGCTGAGCACCTCCCACTGCATCCAGCAACTCGGCCCTGGCGAGCATGTCCTTCGGACTGGTCGACCCGAGGAAGGCCGATAGTGATCCGACCGTGCTGCCTTGCCGGAAACTCGCGGCAGCGAATTGGTCGAGATCCCGATGCGCCACCACGATCTGCGCAGCGGCCTCGTCGGCCTCCGCGCGGGCGTTATCTGCCGCGAGCGTCGCGGCAGCTGCGGCGGTGTCCGCGGTTTGCTGGTCGATCAGCGCCTTGTTGGCTTGTTCGTGCCTGAGCTCAACCTGGGACTGAAGGGCCAGCAGGGCAGCGTCGGCCTGGGCGACCTGGTTGGCCAGCTGCCCGACCCGGGTCGCGGTGACATCGACGTGAGCCTGACCGGACTTGAGGTCATCGTCGCTGGGATTGGGCGGGGGTGGCGGCAACGCTTCCCCCATAGCGGGGCGTCCCACCAGCGCCAGCACCGTGAGCAACGCTGGGACCAACGCTCGGCCGGCGAGGTGACGCCGAGTCCGGACGCTCACACCTCACTCCTTCCCCCGTGTCCCTCCAGATGGGGTCCCTCCAGATGTGCCCCTCTGTAAGCCTGCGGATGCACTGTGCCATGTGCCCCTCAGAGACACCAAGACTCTCCTGCGCAACTTTCACAACATCAACCACACGTGTTACACGCGAGACTGGTTTATCACTTTCTGTAATCGATCCGAGTCCAGAGGGGTTCATCGATCGTCGAGGGGTTCATTGATCACAGGCGAGAGCGGGCGCCTGCCGACTGGTCAATTGCCGGGCCGGCGCCTCTCGGGTACAGGCGGCGGAGAGATCAGTTCACCTGGCGCTCCGGGCCCTCCCAGTACTCTTGGCGCAGCTTGAACTTCTGGATCTTCCCGGTGGCGGTGCGCGGAATCGCCTCGCGAAACTCCACCGACGTCGGCGCCTTGTAGCCGGCCAGCCGCTTCTTGCAGTAGGTGATGATCTCGTCCTCGGTGGCCTGCTCCCCCGCAGCCATCACGACGAGCGCCTTGACCGTCTCACCCCAGCGGTCGGAGGGCACACCGATCACCGCCACCTCGGCCACCGCCGGGTGGCTGAACAGGCAGTCCTCCACCTCAATGGAAGAAACGTTCTCACCGCCGGTGATGATCACATCCTTCTTCCGGTCAGTGATAGACAGGTAGCCCTGCTCATCCACCGACCCGCCGTCACCGGTGTGAAACCAGCCGTCCGCGAGCACATCGCTGCTGGCCTGTGGGCTGTCCCAGTAGCCGGCCATCACGACGTTGGAGCGGGCTAGCACCTCACCGGACTGGGAGATGCGCAGCTGCACGCCCAACGCGGGGGCACCAGCCCGGGACAGCCTGCGGGCGCGGTCAGCGGCGGGCAGATCGTCATCGGCCGGCGCGCCGCGGTTGAAGGTCAGCAGTGGTGCGGTCTCGGTGAGTCCGTAGATCTGCATGAATTCCCAACCAAGTTCCTCGTCGACCCGTTGAATCACTCTGGTCGGGGGTGGCGCACCCGCGCAGACCAGCCGCACCCGCCCTCGCCCGGGGATCTCGCCGTCCCAACGTGCGGCTGCCTCCAGTACCGCGTGCCACACTGTGGGGGCGCCGCACATCAACGTCACGCCGTGCTCGGCGACCCGCCGCAGAATCTCGGCACCGTCCACCTTGCGTAGCGCGATCTGCTTGGCTCCCAGCCCGGCGAGCCCAAAGGGCATTCCCCAGCCATTGCAGTGGAACATCGGCAGGGTGTGCAGGTAGACGTCGCGCTCCCAGGCGCGGGTATGCAGTGCGAAGGTGACCGCGTTGATCCAGATGTTGCGGTGGGTCAGCTGCACTCCCTTGGGTCGCGCGGTGGTGCCCGAGGTATAGTTGATCGTCGCCGTGGCGTCCTCGTCTGGCTCGGCCCACGGGCGCGGCTCGGTGTCGAAGCGCATCACCTGCTCCTCGGTCTCGCCGCCGAGCACGAAACGGTGCGGCGCAGCCACTGCTTTGAGGGCTTCGTCGAGTTCCGGGTTGACCAGCAGCACCGACGAGCCGCTGTGTGAAACGATGTAATTCACCTCCTCGGAGCGGAGCCGGAAGTTCACCGGCACGCAGATGCGGCCGCTGGCCGGGACCGCATACAGCAGCTCGAGCAGCCGGGCGCAGTTGTGGCTGACCACGGCCACCCGCTCCCCCGCACCCACCCTGAGCGCGTCCAGACCGGCCTGCCAGGCGCGGACCCTGCCCCCCAACTCCCGGTAGGTTGATGTCGGTACCGGTGGGGCCGGTTGGACGGATTCGTCCACGACCGCGACAGACTGGGCGAACGCCGTCTCGCCGCGGGCAAGGAAGTCGGCGATGGTCAAGGGCACCCGCATGGTCTGCCGCCTCCGGCTTGGTCTCGTGACAGATACCGCCCTCAGGGTATGGGTCACTCCCTGATATGAGGTCCCGGACTCCGTACAGCGGATTACGGCGATCGCTCAAGCGCTTTACCCCGCCGTTAAGGCTTCGCCCGCCGATCCCGCCAGCAGACGGCCAGACGTAGAGTCAGGTGGAGGGCACCAGCCTAGCCCTCTCCAATGGAGGAGCCAGTGACCCACGCAGCAGCGAGTGCCGACAGCTTTGGTACCCGTGGCACGTTGTCCGTCGGGACCGCCCGTTACGAGGTGTTCCGGTTGGCCGAGTTGGAGCGGCGGCTCGGCACCCAGTGGCGTGCCCTGCCGTACAGCCTGAAGGTGTTGCTGGAAAATCTGTTGCGCTGGGAGTCAGACGCTGTTGGTGCGCACGTCACGGCCGCCCACATCGGGGCGCTCGCCTGCTGGGACGCACAGGCGCAGCCGTCTATCGAGATCCAGTTCACCCCAGCCCGGGTCATCATGCAGGATTTCACCGGGGTGCCCTGCCTGGTCGATCTGGCCACGATGCGCGAGGCGATCATGGCGCTGGGTGGTGACCCGCGGACGGTCAATCCGCTGGCTCCGGCTGAGCTGGTCATCGACCACTCCGTGATCGCCGACGTGTACGGCCGCTCGGACGCCCTCGAGCGCAATGTCGACCTGGAGTACCAGCGGAACCGGGAGCGTTACCAGTTCCTGCGCTGGGGGCAGGACGCTTTCGGTGAGTTAACGGTGGTCCCACCGGGGACCGGGATCGTGCATCAGGTCAACATTGAGCACCTGGCCCGCACCGTGATGGTCCGCAACGGTCAGGCCTATCCGGACACCGTGGTGGGCACCGACAGCCACACCACGATGGTCAACGGGCTCGGTGTGCTGGGGTGGGGCGTGGGTGGCATCGAGGCCGAGGCCGCCATGCTCGGTCAGCCGGTGTCGATGCTCATCCCGCAGGTGGTCGGCTGCAAGCTCACCGGATCCATCCCGCCGGGGGCGACCGCCACCGATGTCGTGCTCACCCTGACGGAGATGCTTCGCCAGCACGGCGTGGTCGGGAAGTTCGTCGAGTTTTACGGTGCGGGTGTGGCGGCGGTGCCGCTGGCCAACCGCGCCACCATCGGCAACATGAGCCCGGAGTTCGGCTCGACGTGCGCGATCTTCCCGATCGACGAGGAGACCATCCGCTACCTGGAGCTCACTGGCCGTCCCGCCGCGCAACTCGCTTTGGTCGAGGCGTACGCCAAGGAGCAGGATCTCTGGCACGACCCGCGCCGGGAGGCCACCTACTCCGAATACCTTGAGCTGGATCTGTCCACCGTGGTCCCCTCCATCGCCGGGCCCAAGCGCCCGCAGGACCGGATCTCGCTGTCCGACGCCAAGGCGGCGTTCCGGCAGGCGCTGGTCAGCTACGCCGGTGCTGCGGAGTCCGCAGTGGACCAGGCGGGCGTTCAGTCCTTTCCGGCCAGCGATGCGAGCGCGGTGAGCAGCGACAATGGCGCGGGTAAGCCTCGCCGGGCGCTCTCGACCGCAGCCGGCGCGCAGGGCCGTTCGAGCTCCCCGACACCAGTGCGGCTCGCCGAAGGCACTAGGTATGAGATCGACCATGGTGCCGTGGTGATTGCTTCGATCACCTCGTGCACCAACACGTCCAACCCGTCGGTGATGATTGGTGCGGCGCTGCTGGCCCGCAACGCCGTCGAGCTGGGTCTGACCGTCAAGCCATGGGTGAAGACGTCGATGGCACCCGGTTCCCAGGTGGTCACCGACTACTACGAGAAGGCTGGGCTGTGGCCGTACTTGGAGAAGCTCGGCTATCACCTGGTCGGCTATGGCTGCACCACGTGCATCGGTAACTCGGGTCCGCTGCCCGAGGGGGTCTCGCAGGCCATCCATGACGGCGACCTCGCGGTGGTCAGCGTGCTGTCCGGCAACCGCAACTTTGAGGGCCGGATCAACCCGGATGTCACGATGAACTACCTCGCCTCACCACCATTAGTGATCGCCTATGCGCTGGCCGGAACGATGGACATCGACTTCGCCAGCGAGCCGCTGGGGCACGACCCCGACGGCAACCCGGTCTTTCTGGCTGATATCTGGCCCTCGCCGGGGGAGGTCCAGAAGGTGATCGAGTTCGCGATCAGCCAGGAGATGTTCACCAAGGACTACGCCGATGTCTTCGCCGGTGACGTTCGCTGGCAGTCACTGCCGACGCCGGAAGGCGAGACCTTCACCTGGGATCCGGAGTCGACCTACGTTCGTAAGCCCCCGTATTTCGAGGGGATGACAGCGCAACCAGCGCCGGTGGCCGACATCTCGGGTGCTCGGGTGCTGGCGCTGCTGGGGGATTCGGTGACCACTGATCACATCTCTCCCGCCGGGGCGATCAGGGCGGACTCCCCCGCGGGCCGCTACCTCGCCGAACGGGGGGTCGAGCGCAAGTACTTCAACTCCTATGGATCTCGCCGGGGCAATCACGAGGTGATGATCCGTGGCACGTTTGCCAACAGCCGGCTGCGCAACCTGCTACTCAAGGACGTCACCGGCGGCTACACCCGCGACTTCACCGCATCTCCCGGCGCCGACCCGGTGCCGATCTACGACGCCGCACAGCGCTATGCGCAGGCCGGCATCCCGCTACTAATCCTGGGCGGCAAGGAATACGGCTCGGGTTCCTCGCGAGACTGGGCGGCCAAGGGCACCCGGCTACTCGGAGTCCGCGCGGTGCTTGCCGAGTCCTTCGAGCGGATTCACCGCTCCAACCTGATCGGCATGGGCGTGCTCCCGCTGCAGTTCCTGCCCGGAGAGTCGGCGTTGTCGCTGGGTCTGGATGGCACCGAGACCTTCGACATCTCCGGCGTTACCGCGCTCAACGGTGGCTCCATCCCAGCTACCATGTACCTCAAGGCCACCCGCCCAGGGGCAGATCCAACAGGAGCAGATCCAACAGGGGCAGATCCGGTGGAGTTCAACGCCGTGCTACGAATCGACACCCCCGGCGAGGCCGAATACTTCCGCAACGGCGGAATTCTTCAGTACGTGCTACGCACCATGGCCCGCCACACCACGTGAGTAGACCCTCCGTGGTGCAGATAAGGCGCTCAACTCACGGATGGGCGAGCAACCGGGTGCACGCCCCGTCGTCGTAGGAGAGGAAGAACGCGTGGAGGTCTGAGAACATCTGCTCACACGACGTGGCCGCGAACAGCACCGGCTGGTAGTGCGTGATGTCATACTGCTGGGTCGCCATGGCGCGAAGATCCCACCCCCGGATCTCTGCATTGCGGAACGCCTCGATCTCACCGTAGGACGACAGGAGGCCGGCACCGTAGGCCTTGAGCGCGCCGTTCTCGTGGACCACGCCGAACTCGAGGGTGAACCAGAAGACGCGGCTGAAGACGTCAAGCGAGACGCCGGTCGTGGCGCGCAGCGATGCCTGCCCAGCCAGTTCGTAGAGCTCGGCGAACACCGGGCTGGCCAGCATATTGGCGTGCCCGATGATCTCGTGGATGATATCCGGCTCCGGTGTGTAGAAGGGCACCGAGTGATGGCGCACGTACTGCGTGGAGAGGAACGTCCGCTCCGCGAGCGACCCGTAGAAGGTCCGGGTCGGCACGAGGCCGGGCACCGGGTTGACGTGGAAGCCGGTGAGGCCGTAGATCCGCTCGTCGACCTCCCGTAGCTGCGGAACACGCTCCGTAGGAAGGACGAGTCGGTCTGCGCCGGTGAGATACTCGGCACAGGCGTACTCCCGGTGCTTGCTGGCGAGTTCGGTGGACACCACCCGCCAGACCTCGTCCTCCTGGACGCTGTAGGTGACGTCCGGGATCGGATCGCCGCGGCGGTAGGCGGCGCCGACCTCGGCGATCCGGGCCCGGCGCTCGCGATATGCCGGGTCGCTGAAGCCAGGGTGATCCTTGGGGAGCTCAAACCGGGGTGGTGCGTTGGGCGAGGCCATAGAGACAGCCTCCGCCTGTGGGCTCGATCGTTCAACCTCCACCCGAAAGAACTAGCTCAGCGCGGCAATCCTGAAGACCGTGGTGCCGCCGACACCAAGATTCCAGACGCAGACCGTGTGATCCTTGACATCAGTGGATGCGCTCTGTCACCATAGAGTTCACTTGCGCGATTTTTAATAACGCATTCATGACGGTTCTTCGGGGCTAGCGGAGGTCGAATATGATCGTTGATGACGATCGGCAAGGGCGCGCTGCCAGCGGGTGGCGTGGGAAGTTGAGTTCCGGGAATGTGAGTCACAGCGCGCCCGGAACACGTTGACAATGGGTAGCGCCAACCTGGGAGCGGCTGGAAACTCCCATGGAAGTCACGATGTACGCAGGCCGTCGCTAGAGTCAACCAGCTCAGCTGAGATGCTCGTTCGTATCCTGGGTTCCGCAGCCGGCGGTGGAGTACCGCAATGGAACTGTGGGTGCCCGGTGTGTGCCGCCGTACGGTCGGGTTCACGCCCCGTGACGTCGCGACGCTCGTCCACCATCGCCGTCGGCGATGGTGGCGGCGAGTGGTTTCTCGGCAATGCTGGCCCAGAGCTCGATGGTGCGCTGCGCGAGTGCGCGTCCCTCTGGCCTGGACCTGACGATTCCACGGCACCCATACATGGCGTGTTTCTCACTGATGCCGAGCTCGACCATACGCTGGGTTTGCTCTCGCTTCGTCAGGCCAGTGAGCTGCACGTGTACGGCACCGCGGCGGTGCGACTCCTGCTTTCCCAGTGTGGGTTGCTGCCGACGTTGGAAAGCTATACGGTGGTGCGCTGGCACGAAGTTCGTCCAGGTGAGCGATTCGCGCTGCACTATCGTCACGGTGCGGCCTCGCCGCTCTGGTGTGAGGCGTTCGATGCCACCAGCGGTCGGTTGCCCCGTTACGCTCGCGGCACGGGTCCGACCTCCGGCGTGGTCGTCGGTTACCGGATCACCGACGAGCGCACCGCTCGCTCCGCAGTGTTTCTGCCCTCAGTAGCGGCGCTTGATGAAAGCCTTCTCCAGCAGCTCAGCGGGGCACATTTGGTCTTGGTGGATGGTACGTTCTGGACCGATGACGAGCTGCGCCAGCACCGGCGCGGCACCGCAACAGCTCGATCGATGGGCCACCTGCCTGTCAACGGTGTGGAGGGGAGCCTGCGGCTGCTGCGCCCGCTGACCGATGCGCACATCGTGTACACCCACCTCAACAACACCAATCCGATTCTCTTCGAAGACGCGCCGGAACGAACGTGCCTCGCCAACGCTGGTGCAAGCGTTGCGCAGGACGGTGCCGAATACGAGCTGTAGAGCAGGGGGGGAAATGGGAGAAAACCGGCTGGCGTTAGATCGTGCCGAGTTCGAAGGTATGCTGCGTGCTGCCGAGTGCAGCTATTGGGACAAGCATCCCTTTCATCAGCGGATGGACGCCGGTGAGCTCGATCCGTCTCATCTGCGGGCGTGGGTGGCCAACCGGTGGTATTACCAGCGAAGCTTGCCGCAGAAGGACGCCGCCATCGTCGCGAACTGCCCGCTGCCAGAGATCCGCCGGCGGTGGCTGCCGCGAATCACATACCATGACGGCACCGCGGACGGTGACGGCGGCTGCGCCCGGTGGCTGATGTTGGCGGAGGCGGTCGGCTTAAGCCGGGCAGAGGTCACCGACGAGCGGCACGTGTTACCGGGAGTGCGCTTCGCGGTCGATTCCTACGTCACCTTTGCGCGGACACGGCCATGGGTCGAGAGCGTCGCGTCATCATTGACTGAGCTGTTCGCCCCACAGGCGATGGCCACACGGACAGCCGCATTGAAACGACACTACTCGTGGCTTGATCACGACGCGTTGAAGTATTTTGACTCCCGCATCGGCCGAGCTCGGGAAGAATGCGCTGATGCGCTGGACATCGTGTTATCACACTGTACGTCACGGCAGGACCAGGACGCTGCGGTGCGCGCCCTCGAGTTTAAGACTGACGTGCTGTGGAGCATGCTCGACGCAATCGAGCATTCCCTGCAAGAGCGTCGATGACGGCAACGTTGTCGCTCACCGACCGACCACAGCTGCGCCGCGGGGTGCGCACCGGGACCGACCCGCTCAGCGGTGAGACGGTCCTGCTGTTCCCCGAGGGTGTACTTATCCTGAATGAGACAGCGGCGGCCGTCATCCGGCAATGCGACGGCTGTCACAGCGTGGCGGAGGTGGTACAGGCAGTCGGTGAGGCGTACGACGACGTCGCGGTCGAGGACGTCATGTCCCTGCTGCGGGACCTGATCACGCAGAATCTGCTGGTGGCCAACCGTGGATAGGCCACTGGGCCTGCTCGCCGAGCTGACCTACAAGTGCCCGCTGCACTGCCCGTACTGTTCCAATCCCGTTGCTGTTCCGGAAGCGGCGGAGTTGGCGCTGCACGAGTGGTGCCGCGTGCTGGACGAAGCTCGGCAACTAGGCGTGCTCCAAGTTCACCTCACCGGAGGTGAGCCACTGGCCCGGCCTGACCTCACCCCGCTCGTCGTGCGGGCCCGCGACCTGGGGTTCTACGTCAATTTGGTGACCAGCGGGGTGGGGCTCGACGAGCGGCGAGCGAGCGAGCTAGCGCGAGCCGGGCTCGACCACGTCCAACTCAGCATGCAAGACGCTGACCGCATGGCAGCCGACGAGGTGGCGGGGGCCCGCGTCTTTGGCCGCAAGATGGCCGCTGCCCGCGCGGTCACGGCGCTGAAACTGCCGCTGACGATCAACGTCGTGCTGCATCGCGGAAACATCGGCCGAATCGGGCCGATCACCGATCTCGCCGCGGCGCTCGGTGCGGATCGGCTTGAGCTCGCGCACACGCAGTACTACGGCTGGGGACTGCTCAACCGGTCCGCGTTGCTGCCGACACGTGACCAGGTCCTCGCGGCCGAGCAGGTCCTCGCGCAGGCGCGGGCGGTCTATGGCGACACCCTCGAGATCCTGTATGTCGTCGCCGACTATCACGAGCCTTACCCGAAGCCGTGCACGCACGGCTGGGGGCAGCGGCACATCGTCGTCGCACCTGACGGGCGGGTGCTGCCCTGCCCGGCGGCAGCGCAGATCGTCGGACTCAGCATCGACAACGTGCGCGAGTGCTCCCTGAGCGCAATCTGGCGCCACTCCCCCGCATTCACCCGGTTTCGTGGCTACGAATGGATGTCGGAGCCGTGCCGCAGCTGCCCGCGCAAGGAGATCGACTTCGGCGGTTGCCGTTGCCAGGCCTTCCAGCTCACCGGGGACGCCGCACGAACGGACCCGGTGTGCCAGCTCTCGCCCGACCATCACCTCCTCGACGCAGCCCTCCAAGCCGCTGGGCCGCCGCACCAGCCGTGGCGCCCCCGAGTGAATCCGCAGGGTACGTGAGGGAGGGTGTCGGCTGTTTCACTGGCGGGTGTAGAAGGCGTACCAGTCGCGGCTGGAAGGGCTGAGGTAGTGCTCAGCGGCTACTTTCTCGCCGGGGAAGAGCGGGAAGGCTTGCGGTGGGCCGTCCGGTGCGGGATGGAAGTAGGCGCCGCTGACCCAGGTGGGGTTGATATCCAACTCCATACCGCGCATCACACCGCTGGCCTGCAGGATCTGTCCCAGGCTGCACACCGAGAGGGCGGGTCCGCCGACATACACCTCGCCACCATTGGCGGTGACCCCGAAACCCGAGCGGTGGATGAACGCAACCTGGCCGACGGTGCTGCCCCACTGGGCGGTGCCGCCGCTCTGGCAGGTCGGGTTGACCTGTCCGGCGTCGACCAGCGGGACGAGGTTCTGCCGGACGCTGGCCACGTCCGGGTCCATTCGGACCTCGCGATTCCAGGCTCCCACGGTGGCCGTGCCATCGGTGCGCAGAACGAGGCTGGCGGCGCCGTCAACCAGCGGCCGCGCGGTGCGGCCGTCGCTGTAGTAACCGCCGTGGCTGGCACCGTTGAGGCGGAATCCACCGTTGAACGCAGCGACCACGGTGCGTTGCTCGGCTGGGGTCAGTGACGTTCCGGCCTGCCAGATTCCGCCGGGGTCCTGGAAACCCGGGTGTAGCTGTCCACGGACCAGGGTGGGATCAATCCACATCACACCGACCAGAAAGGACGTGTGCTCGCGGTCCGGGCGAACGTGAGCCACCTGGACCGCTGGCTGGCCGTGCACCGTCACCACGGTTTCCCACTGGCCTTCCCCGGGTAAGGGCGTGATGCCCAACGGCGGGTGCAGCGGCGGCGGCGCCGGCAGGTGCGACAAGCCGGTCTTGGCGTGCGGATCAGCGGGTGTCGCCGGCACCGCCCCGATCCGCGGGATTCCTCCCACCGGCACGCCACCGGTCGGGGGCTGATGACGCTCGTACTGCCGTTTCTCCAACCAGGTGATCAGCCCGTCCAGCCCGTGATCACGGCCCCACTCAGCCAATCGCGCGGCCACGCTGTCGGTACCCGGCGCCCGCAACACGCCCACCACCGAGACGACCACCACGGATCCGAAGAGCATCATCCCGAGCAACATGACCAGCAGCAACCGTCGCCACCACCGACGACGCGGCCTGGTCGGGTGGTTCGGCGCGGTGCGCGTGGACGTTGCGACCATACCTCCAGTCAGGCAGCGCGACGGGTGGGACGGCGCCGAGTGGGCCGCCGGGGCCTGCGCCGGGAGACCTCGGCAACGCCGCCCTGGCGGCGCCGCGACGGCGCCTGCGCGGCAGCGGGGGCCGGTGGGAGGACAAGCGAGACCGGCGGGCCAGTGAGCGCGGCGATCTGCTCGGCGCCAGGACGCACCCGCGCCATCACCGGCCTGATGCCGGCCAGCCGGGTCAGCGTCCGCACCTCCCTGACCTGCTCTGGGGTGGACAGGGTGACCACGACGCCCTCAGCGCCGGCTCTGGCGGTACGCCCGGAGCGGTGCAGGTATGCCTTGCACTCGGCAGGGGGGTCCACATGCACTACCAGACCGATCTCATCGACGTGGATGCCGCGCGCGGCGATGTCGGTAGCCACCAGCACCCGCGCGCTACCCGCACTGAACGCGGCGAGATTCCGTGCTCTGGCGTTCTGCGAGAGGTTGCCATGCAGCTCCACGGCGGGCAGCCCGGCGACGGTCAGCTGTTTGGCGAGCTTCATCGCGGCGTGTTTGGTGCGGGTGAACAGCAGGCTGCGGCGCTGGCCGGAGGCGAGCTCGCGGACTACCGAGGGCTTGTCGGCGTGCTCCACGGTGAAGACGTGATGCTCCATCCTGGATACCGGCACCACCGGCGGGTTGACCGAGTGCACCACCGGATCGGACAGGTAGCGGCGTACCAATACGTCCACGGCGCTGTCCAAGGTAGCTGAGAACAACAGCCGCTGGGTGCCGGGCGGGGTGCGGTCCAGCAGCCTGCGCACCGCAGGCAGGAAACCCAGGTCAGCCATGTGGTCGGCCTCGTCCAGCACCGTCACCTCGACCGCGTCGAGGTGCACGTGGCCCTGTCCGAGCAGGTCCTCCAAGCGGCCGGGACAGGCAATGAGGACGTCGATCCCGCCACGCAGTGCGGACACCTGCCGCCCCTGGCCGACACCGCCGTAGACGGTGGTGATCCGCTGCCCGAACCCGGCGGCTAGCGAGGCGAAGGTGTCGGCAACCTGGTTGGCCAGTTCCCGGGTGGGCACCAGCACCAGAGCGCGTGGGTGACCGGCGGAGCGACGTAGCCCGGAGCGGGCCAGTGCGGTGATCGTCGGGATCGCGAAGGCAAGTGTCTTGCCACTCCCGGTTCGGCCGCAGCCAAGCACATCACGACCGGCAAGTGCGTCTGGCAGCGTTGCGGCCTGGATCGGAAATGCTGTGGTAATACCCTGCCGGGCCAGCACGGTGAGCAGGTCCCCTGGCACTCCGAGCTCGCGAAAACCGCATGGCTGCCCGGGGGCTGGGTGGTTCGAAGGCACGCGGGAATAGTCCTCTCCTGGAGATGGTGGCCGCTGATGCGTGGCCACCCCGCAGTCCCGCGGAGAAGCTCCTGCGCCGCAAAGACGCTCACAGTCGACCTCGGCTGCACCGGTATCGGTCCCAGCTCGCTCGTTCATTATGCCCGATGGTTGGCACACCGTGCATCAGGGGTTGACAGACCGTGCACCAGAGACGGACACTTCGGATGGGGTACAGCCAGGTCAGGTTTGCTCCCCCAGCGTGATGGGTATCAATCGATGAACAGTCTCAGGACCGAGCGACCAGCGAGGACAGTGTTGGAGATGGCGGACACCCGACGGCTTCCGAAACCGGTCGCTCACGAGTGGGACTGGCAGCTTAAGGGCTCCTGTCAGGGGCTGAACAGCAGCGTCTTCTTCCACCCGGATGGCGAACGAGGCTCAGCGCGATCTCGCCGGGCCGACCGGGCCAAGGCGATTTGCCAGCACTGCCCAGTTCTGGAGCAGTGCCGCCGCTACGCGCTGGCCGCGCGGGAACCGTACGGGGTGTGGGGAGGCCTGACCGAGGAGGAACGCCGGGAACTCTGGACCGGCCAGCACCAGCTGCTCGTGAGCTGACGAGCGCATGGAGCACGTCGTCGTCGTCGGCGCTGGGCTGGGCGGCCTGCGTACCGTTGAGTTCCTGCGCGCAGCGGGATTTCCCGGCCGGATCAGCCTCGTCGGGGACGAACCGCATGAACCCTACGACCGGCCCCCGCTGTCCAAGCAGATCCTCGCCGGGCAGTGGCCCGAGCAACGGGCCGTGCTCCACCACGGTGAGCTGGCCGACCTCGATGTCTCGTTGCACCTGGGCACCACCGCGGTCGGCGTCGACCACGCTGCCGTCGAGCTCAACGACAGCACCCGGCTTCACTACGATGCGCTGGTCGTGGCAACCGGGGTACGGCCACGGCGGCTACCCGGCCAGCCCGACCATCCGGAGCTGCACGTACTGCGCACCCTGGAGGACTGCCGGGGGCTGCGGGGCTCACTCTCTCGGGCCCGCTCAGTGTTGGTGGTCGGAGCCGGCTTCATCGGTGCCGAGGTCGCCGCCACCGCCCGCATGGCCGGCCTGGAGGTGACCATGCTGGAGGCGCTGCCGGTGCCCTTCGCCCGGGTTCTCGGCGAGCAGATGGGCCAGCTGTGCGCGCGGTTGCAGACCGACCATGGGGTCACGGTGCGCTGCGGGGTGCGGCTGGAAGGCTTTCTGGACACGAGCCCGACAATGAGCAACAACGGCCACGGCGGGATCGCCGTCCGGCTGGCCGACGGGAGCACCGTGCGGGCCGATTGCGGCGTGGTCGGAGTGGGCACCATGATCGACAGCGGGTGGCTCGCGGGGCTCGGGGTGCCCACCGAAGGCGGGCTGCTCTGCGACGCCACCGGTCTGGTGGAGGGCACCGGCAACGTCTATGCGGTTGGCGACGTCGCAGCCTGGCGGCACCCTAGGGTCGGAGACCGACCGCGCATCGAGCACTGGACCTCGGCCACCGAGCAGGCCGCGGTCGTCGCCCAGCGAATCGCCGGGAAGCAGATCACCCGCCACGCCGACGTCATGCCGTACTTCTGGTCCGACCAGTACGGGCTGACACTGCAACTTCTCGGGCGCTGCGATCTGGCCACGTCCGTCGAGGTGCTGCACGACCCTGGCGTGATCAAGGGCACCGTGGCGGGCTACTTCGCCGACGGCGCTCTCGTCGCCGTACTCGCTTTCCACGCGCCCCGGCTGCTCAACCGGTACCGCCAGCTGGTGGCCACCGGCGCCAGCGAGCGCGAGGTCCGGTCCACCGCGGCCGAACTCGCCTCCCGGTGAGCACACCGCCGTCGATCTCAGCGGTGACCATGCTTGTCGTCCTCCCGCTGGAGGCCGCCGTCACTCACCTCGGCCGCGAGTTCGGCCGCGAGGGCTTCGATGCCGGATTGGTTGCGCAGCGGAACCTCCTCCAGGAAAAGCATGAGCACGAAGGCGAGGAGCATCACCCCGGCCGCGACGAGGAACACCCCATCCATCGCCTCGGAGAAGCCCACCAGGAACGGCCGAGCCAGTCGGGGGTCGATGTGCTGCAGGAATGAGGAGTCCTGCAGCACGCCGCCGGCATTGCCACCAGATCCGCTGACCCCGCCGGCCCGGACGATCTGCCGGACGACATTGTTGGCGGGGTTGGCGCGGACGGCCGGGTCGGCGAGCGCGGACTGGAATGCCGGCGTGCGAACGATGGTGCCGAACGCGTTGACGATCTTACTTCCGGCGGTGGAGAACAGGATCGACAGGAACACCGCGACGCCCAAGGTGCCTCCCATCTGCCGGAAGAACGTGGCCGAGGCGGTGGCTACTCCCATGTCCCGGGCCGGCACCGCATTCTGCGCAGCCATGATCAGTATCTGCAGGCAGCCGCCCAGCCCGAGGCCGAACAGCGCCAGGTAGATGTCGACCTCCGCCAGCGAGGTGTTGACTCCCAGACGGAGGCCCAGCAGCAGCAGCGAAGCGGTCAGCAACGCAGCGCCCAGCACCGGAAAGATCTTGTACCGGCCGGTGCGGGAGATCAGCCGCCCGGACACCACCGAGCTAACGATGATCCCGGCCATCAGCGGCAGCAGCAGCAGGCCGGCCTCCGTGGGTGAGGCTCCTGTGACGATCTGCAGGTACAGCGGGATGAGCACGAGGCCGCCGAACATGCCCATACCGATGATCAGGCACGCGGCCGACGTCACACTGAACACGCTATTGCGGAACAGTCGCAGCGGGAGCAACGCGTCGTCGCCGATCCATCGTTCGGCGACGACAAACCCGATGAGGCCGGCTGCGGCTAAGGCGTAACAACCTATCGCTGGGGCCGAATCCCAACCCCAGTCCCGGCCTTGCTCGGCCACCAGAAGAACCGGTACCACCCCGACGGTCAGTGCCACCACACCCGGCCAGTCGATACGGTGTTCGCGCCGGGTGTGCGGGAGGTTGAGCACCCTGGCCACGACGAACAGTGCGGCTGCGGCGATCGGGACGTTGACCAGGAACACCCACCGCCACCCGGCGATCCCCAGGATCGAGTTGGCCCCGGCGAACGCACCGCCCACCAGCGGGCCGATCACGCTCGCGGTGCCGAACACCGCCAGGATGTAACCCTGGTAATGGGCCCGCTCCCGCGGCGGCACGATGTCACCGATGATCGCGAGCGCCAGCGACATCAACCCACCGGCTCCCAGCCCCTGCAAGGCCCGGAAGGCAGCCAGCTCATACATCGACGTGGAGATCGTGCACAACACCGACCCGACGACGAAGACCGAGATAGCGGTGAGGAAGTAGGGCTTGCGCCCGTAGAGGTCAGACAGCTTGCCATACAGCGGGGTGGAGATCGTCGCGGTGATCAGGTAGGCGGTGGTCGCCCAGGCCTGCAGGTTCAACCCGTGCAGGTCATCGGCGATGGTGCGGATCGACGTTGACACGATCGTCTGGTCCAGCGCTGCTAGCATGATCCCCAGCATCAGCCCGCCGAAGATCGTCTGAATCTGCCGGTGCGTGAACACCCCGGGAGTGGATCCCGGCAAGCTGCGGTACCGCGGCGCCGCCGCAGTACCGGTCACGAACAGCGTCCTTCCCGGGTGGCCAGCACGGTGCGCTCCGCCACGACGGTCACACGGACAACACCAGTTAGTTGCGGCATACAAGTAATTGTAGATGGCAAGCACACACTTCGGGCACGGCTTCGTGCAACCGAGCTTCAGGTGGACCTCGGCGGGCTTCCACTGTGGTTGCCCCCGTAGGCCCTGCCTAGCGTCGCGCTGCGGCGTCCCGGTGAAGGACGCACACCAGGCCAGCGCTCAGCCCGGCCCTGGGGCCATGTCCGGGTACGGTGCCCGCTCCTCTGGTGGCAACCCACTCTGAGCAATCGCCATTTCTCGATCACCGAATGTCCGGACTGCTTGGGGAGTTCCGCACTGAGTTGGGTGGGCCGTACGCAGCGGGTAACGTCCATCTGCCACGTGCGAAAGCCGCCTACAGAGTGAGGCTGCACGACGTCAGGGAAGTGCTATGGGTGAGCTACGCAGTCTGAAGCAGCAGCGTGAGCGGCTGGTGCGTTCGTTGCGCGCCTCAGGCGCGTCATGGGTCGAGGTGGCAGCGGCGCTCCAGCAGCGCTACCGGGTCAATGCACGGGTGGCGCTCCGCTACGCCCATGGCTGGAGCCAACGCCAGGCCGCTGATGCATGGAATCAGCGCTGGCCCGATGAGCTGAAGACCTTCAAGTCGTTTTCGTATTGGGAGCAGTGGCCGAGCAGCACCGGGCATGCCCCTTCATTCGACAACCTGAGCAAGCTGGCACAGATCTATGAGTGCGCTGTCAGTGACCTGCTCGTTGACTTGCCTGACTTCCGGCATCTTGATACAGCAGGCAGTGGCCTAGGTTTGGATACTGCGGCTGAAACACTGGCTGCCCTTCCCGGCGAGCCTAGACTAGGCAGCGAATCAGGAGCGTCGGAGCAGAACGACCGAGACGAATGGAGCGTCCTGTCGCCACTGGTTCTGTCGCGAATGGCCGCCCCGCTCGCGAAGCGGTTACAAGAACATAGACTTCACTGAATTGGTGCAGGTGATTGTGATGTGGATGCAGCAGCTCGATCCGTCCGCGAGTCGCCGCGAGTTATTGTCCAAGCTAAGCACTGCCTTCACGGCCGCTGCCGTCGTGCCGCTCTTTGATGTACTAAACCCAGATGAACACGAACAGGTGATGCGCGCCATGCAGGACCCCTCGAACTTTGATCTACCAGCTCTCCGCTACTGCGAGCGAATGATTACCAACCTGCGCCAGCAAGGTGACGTACTCGGCCCTCAGCTCACCCTGCAAAGCGCCATAGGGCACCGTCACATGGTGCAGCGGCTAGCCCAAGCAGCTCCCGCGAACTTTCAGCAGCGTGCTGTATCCGCAGTATCCCTCGTGCGTCACAACACCGACTCGACACCCCGCAACATCGGGTAGCAGCATTAGCGGACTAAAAACCATCGCGATGTTGGGTGAGTGGCCCCATGGTGGGGATCGTAGGGTTGGCGGGTGCCAGTCCGGTTCCTGTCGGATGTGCGGGGTGAGCAGGTGTCGGGGTTCCAGCAGAGATCAACGATGAGGCTCAGACGGCTTCGTTGCGCTCAGCGGCGCCGCAACGTGGCCGAGGCCCGCCGGCGCCGTTGCGATGGGACCGACTGGGCTGGTCGTTGGGGCTTCGCGGACTGCGGATGCTGGGGTTTTGCCTCGATAACCCGGCCACGACTCCGGTCTGTTGACCCGAAACGGTGGTTTTTAGTCCGCTAATGCTGCTACCCGAAGAGTGAGTGGGACCAATACCTGCCCGGCCTGCCGTACCGGCCACCGTGCCGTGAGCTGGGCCCCACCAGGCAGCCCCCAAGTTGACGGTGCCGCTGGGACTGGCCGTCACCCACTCGATGTGCGTTGTGTCTGGCGCGGCTTCTGCTGCTACGCGGATGTGTTCCACTGGACGGTGTTGCTTCCAGCGCGGACCCTGGGTGAGCAGGCTGACTCCGGGTGTGACTGGGCGAGGGGTGGGTCGTGACGTCTCGTGCGCAGCAATCCCGGGACGGTTCCGACGCTGGGCCGCGGTCGCATACTCCTGGCGTCACCGCACTGCGCGGCGGATCCGGGTTGCGGGCTGCGACGTGGCTGGGGCACCTGGCGCTGCCCCTGCTGTCGTTGTGGCTGCTGCTGGCCCGACCCGAGATCGACCTGGCCTGGGACAATCCGGTAGCCCATTTTGTTCTCGTCTTGGCCGCAGCCGCAGTCAGCGTGGTGTTGGGTGGGCTGATAGGCCGGGCGGCTCGCGCTCGGGACGACGCCCGGCTGTGGTTGGTGTCGCTGGTGTTCGTGGTTACGGCTGGCTTCTGGGGGCTGCACGCACTGGTTACACCCGGAGTGCTGGTGGCTACGTCCAACGCGGACTTCATGCTGCCCACCCGGGTCGGCCTGCTGGTGGCCGGGCTGCTGGCGTTGGCCTCCTCGGTCGAGTTCACCCCGGGTAGAACCGCCCGACTTCGGTCACTACGCCGGCCGGTGACGGTTGTGGTCTGGGCGCTGATGGTGGCCTGCGCGGCGGTGATCCTGCTCCGGCTGCCCGACCGGCTTGTGGACCCGGCGCTGGCCGACCGCGTGGCGCAGGTCGCGGCTCTGGTCGGTTGCGTGCTGTTCGCCTTGGCGGCGGTGGGCTACCTGCCGATCTATCGCCGGCGTCGGTCGGTGGTCGTGATGTCAGTGTTCACCGCGTTCGTGCTGTTCGCCGAGGCATCGCTGGTGGTGACGTTCGCACCGGGCTGGCACGCTTCGTGGTGGCTGTGGCACGTGCTGCTGACGCTGGCGTTCTGCCTGATCGCCTACGGCGCGCACATCCAGTTCCACCGGCAGGGCTCGGCCAGAGGGCTGTTCGATTCACTTGCCACCCAGCAGACCATCGCCGATCTGCGCCGCGACTACGCCGCCGCCTTGGAGGCAATGGTGGACGTCCTGCAGCGCCGCGAGCGCGGTGAGCAGGTGCCGCCGGGCGCCGTCTCCGCCGGGCTCGCTGCGAGGTTCGACCTGTCCGAGCAGCAGGTCGCTGTCCTCAACCGTGGCGCGGAAGCGCTCGGCGCCGAGCGCGAGCAAGTGCGCAAGCTCGGCGGGCTGGTCGCCGTGGGCCGGGAAGCCAGCGTCATCCAGGACGAGGACGTCTTGCTGACGCGGGTGATGGCGGCCATCACCGAGGCCTTCCCCCGCGACCGGTTTCGGCTGGGCCTCATCCGCGCCGGTGAGCTCAGCTTCGCTGACGGCGCGGCGGGCCAGCTCGCCCGGCACGTGGCCGCCACACTGGAGCCTGCGGCTGACGCCACCACCCTCGCGCTACCCCTGATGGTGAAGGGCCGAGCCGCAGGGGTGATCGAGGCACACCGACCGGATGGCGGCTTCGCCGATGCCGACATCGCGCTGCTGCGCTCGTTCGCCAGCCAGACCTCGATCGCGCTGGAGAACGCCCGGCTCTACCACCAGCTCGATGGCCTGTTCCGCAGCTACATGTCGCCCTCGGTGGCCACCGCGCTGCTCGCCGACCCGGAGCAGGCGGGGTTGGGTGGCGCGATCGTCGAGGTGACCGTGCTGATGGCCGACCTGCGCGGCTTCACCGCGTTTGCCGAGGTCACCTCCCCGGACCGGGTAGTGACCATGCTCAACACCTACTATGGCGCGGTCGTTCCGGTCATCCTCAATGCGGGCGGCACCGTCGTGCAGTTCGTCGGCGACGCGGTGATGGCGATCTGGGGCGCTCCGGTCCGCCAACCCGATCATCCGCTGCGGGCGGCCCGCGCTGGCCTCGCACTCCACGTTGCCGTCGAGGAGGCGGCTGCCGGGCGGGCCGACTGGCCGCGCTTCCGGGTCGGAATCAACACCGGGCCCGCGCTGGTTGGCAACATCGGCGCCGCGCAGATGCGCAACTACACCGCGATCGGGGACACCACGAACCTGGCCGCCCGGCTCCAGAGCCTGGCCCAGCCGGGCCAGGTGGTACTCGGCCCCGACACCTGCGCGGCGCTCGGTGCCGCTGCCCGGGTGAGCTGCCACGGGTCGGTGCCGGTCAAGGGCAAGCGCGAGCCGGTCCCGGTCCGCGTGCTGCACGAGCTGGCGCGGTGACGGAGCTCTGGTGACCCGGATCGACTTCCCGCTGCTAGCCGGCCTCGGCGAGGCCGAGCGCGGCCGGTTGCTCGCGGCGGGCGAACTGCGCCGGTTCCGCCGCCATGAGGTGGTCTGCCACGAGGGTGATCCGGGGGATAGCCTGCATTTGATACTGTCCGGGCGGCTCGCGGTACGGGTCACCACCCCGCTCGGGGACGTGGCGACCCTGTCCCTGCTCGGGGCCGGGCAGTTCTTCGGTGAGCTCGCACTGATCGACCCGGATGCGCGTCGCACGGCCACCGTCGTGGCACTGGAACCGACCCGGACCCTGGCGCTGCGCCGTTCGGTGCTGTTCGAGTTGCGCGAGCAGCACCCCGAGTTGGACCGGTTCCTCCTCACCACGATGGCCGGTTACGTGCGGCGGCTGTCGGCGATGGTGCTCGACGCGATGTACCTGCCGGTCGAGCAGCGAGTCCGCCGCCGGTTGGTCAACCTGGCCCGGATCTACGGCGGCGACGGCAGCCGCGCGGAGATCCACCTCACCCAGGACGACATCGCCAACCTCGCCGGCACCACCCGCGCCACCGCCAACCGCATCCTGCGGGCACTGGAAGCCCGCGGAGTGCTCACCCTCGCCCGGGGCCGCATCCTCGTCCTCGACCGGACCGGGTTGGAGCGCAGCACGCGGTAGACGTGTCGCCAAGCGGGACCGTGTCCGCGAACACGGACTGAACGTATCCGACGACGACGACCGGCACGCGCCGCGTCACCAGTATCAGACCCGTGACCACGTTCATTCTTGTGCATGGCTCCTGGCATGGCGCTTGGTGCTGGGAACGTCTCGTCCCGCGGCTGCAGGCAGCAGGGCACAACGTCATCGCAGCGGACCTGCCCGGCTACGGCGAGGATCGCCGCCCCATCGGGGACATCACGCTGCAGGCCTACGCCGACAAGGTGCTGGCTGCCCTCGACGCCGCCGCGGAACCCGTGGTCCTCGTCGGCTGGTACATGGGCGGCATCGTGGTCAGCACCGTCGCTGAGCAACGCCCCGAGCGCATCGCTCACCTTGTCTACATTGCGGCGTTCATGTTGCCGCATGGTGTTTCGGCGCTCGAGTTCTTCGAAACCACCCGCGAGTTTCATGAAACCCCCTCCAAGATTTCCCAATATCGGGTCGTCGATCCTGGAGAGGGTATCCACTGGATAGTGCCTGACGGCGTTCGAGATTTGTTCCTCAATGACGCCAACGATGCAGACGTTGCCTGGGTGTCAAAGCGCCCGCAGCCCGACTATCTGGCTCCGTTGGGCACTCCAATGCAGGTCAGCGCCGAGCGTTGGGGCTCGATTCCGCGTACCTACATCGAAACGTTGCACGACCATGATTTTCCCATTGCCGCACAGCGCCGCCAGCATTCCACGCGCAGACACGCCGACAGCTGGCACAACAACCGAAATACCCACGCGTCAAACGGCGCCGCGTGACACGTCCGTCTACTAAGGAGGAGTAACGAATATGACTTTTATCCTAGCCGTCCTGGCGGTCACTTTCTTGGTGGGCGTACTCATCGGGTCTTCGCTCACTGAGCGAGTGCTGGAGTCGCGGACGAGACGACAAGCAGCGATGCAGCGCGCCCTCAACAGCCAGTTGCAGGAACTCGAGGCTGCATGGCAGGATATTGCTGTCTACGGGGAGAGCGGGAAAAACTGGGGGAGGCAGACCGTTGGCTGGTGCAACGCTGAGCGGGGGTCAGTGCCGGAGGGCGGGGTCTAGCAGCTGTAGATCCGCATCAGGGTCCACTCGCTGGTACGCCGAGTTCACCAACACGCCTGGTCCACTGGCCCTGGCTGCGTAGCCTCCCCCAGTTTTTCCCGCTCTCCAAGATCGCCGGAGACGGGATCGGGAACCCCAGATGCTGGGTCAGGAAACTGACCACCTGGCCGGGCACCTGCAGAGTCGGTACCCAACCGTTGAGGTAGATCCGGTCGAAGCACTCAAGCTCCAGACCGACATCACCATCAAGGATGTCATTCACGGTCACGACACGGGTTGCCATGACGCATCCCCAGCACAGTGGCAGCTCAACCCCGCCACCCTGCCCTCACCCAGCCGCCACGTCACCCACCAACCCAGCCACCACCTCGGCGGTCCGAGGCGAAGCCTCCTTAGTTCCCTGGGCGTCCGGAGATCAGTGACCGCCGAAGAACCACTCGCTCGCCGAGGGGCGCTCTTCGGAGATGTAGTACTCGCTCATGTTCTTGGCGAACTCAGCCCGGGAGATGTAGCCGTCTCCGTCGAGGTCGAGGTAACTGAACGCCCTGGTGGCGTGATCATCCTCCAGGCCGTAGGCCCGAAGGTAGAGCGAGAACTCGTCGAGGCTGAGCTTCCCGTTGCCGTTCCCGTCGATCGTGTCGAAGACCAGTTGATTGCCCTGAATGGCGCGCGGGAGGGCTTCGGGATCGCTGCCGACCCAGGCCCCGACGAAGGCGAGGTACTCCTCAAGGGTCACCTGGCCGTCACCGTCGGCGTCTCCGCCCTTGAAATAGGCGTCCCACCACCCCCGGTGGGCCTCGACGATCTGGTCCGCCTCGACGCTGCCTGGCTCGACGCCACGCAACCGCGCCACCTCCTGGCCGAGGTGCACGAAGTCACTTTCGGTGACGACCCCGTCTTTGTCGTGGTCGAAGCGGTAGTAGGCCATCGCCAGCTTGCGCTTGACGAACTCTGATATCGCCATCGTGCCCCCTGGTTACGTCCCGTGCGCAACGGCGCCGCCGTTGCCGCTGCGACCACCCGTGTCCATCGTCGCCGACGGCGAGGCTACCCGCCGGAACCCGACCTCCGCCATCGGCGGCCAGCAGGACCGCCGCAGCGGTGACGTTCAGCCCGCATATCACCGTTTCCGACCACCCCGAGAGCCGGGATCAGTGCCGGGTGGCGGGTTCCTGTTGTCACTATAAGTAGTCAAGTGCGGTCGTGGGGACGCGGGGAAGGAGTCGGCGGACCGCGGGCCAACCCTGGGGTTCAGGGGTACTTAGCTAGTGCCCAGGCACATAATCGCGCTTCCCCATATGTCATTGTTGCTGGTTAAGTGGGGAAATAGAGCCGGGAAGGCAGTGGGGAAACTTCCCCCAAACCCCGGTGCCTCCCCGCCTCGTTCCCCGCATCACACCGTGCTCAAAGGCACTGACGGTGGGCAGTGTGCCACGAATGTCCGACATGGACCATGTCGGAACAGTGACCTCAGCGGATCGTTCACATGCTCCTGGCACACCTCATCGTGCGGTTGGGGACTGATGCGAGACCGACCAAAACCGTGGGAGGTCAACTTTTCGAGCGCCCGGTGATCCTCCGGAGCTGCCAGGTGCGGAGGATCACCGGGCACGGACCACGCCCCTGGAGGGCTGCGGCGGACCGGATGCCAGGGCCACCACGGGCGGGACTACGGCTGCGGGGAGCAGCGGTAACAAGTTGACCTCCCACGGTTTTGGTCGGTCTCCCGTCGCGCCCGCGTCACCACCAAAGGCGGCAACACCGACTGGATCGTCTGGGGCCGAGGCACCGCGCTCCTGCTGCCCCGCTACCTCAAAGGCCGCCACACCGGCCCACTGTTCTGCTCCGACCGCCGCCCTGGCCCGGCGCGCCGCGCGGGCACCGCCAGCCGTGACATCTGCCCCGACACCGGCCGCATCCGCCTGGGCTACGACCGCGCCCGCGTCCTGATCAAGGCCCACACCGGGCTGAGCCTGCACCCTGCGCCACAGCGCCGCCACCCACCTCGGCGACGCCGGCACCGACGCCACCCTCATCATGGCCAAAGGACACTGGCGATCCATCCGCACCGCCGCCCGCTACACCAAACCCGGCCTCACCGCGATCACCACCGCCACCGAACTCCTCGACCCCCCACACCGACGGGCGTGATCACGTACCCGGTGACCGACCTCACCCGCGCGAATATCGCGGGAGACCGATTTTTCCAGCGCGTCGACACCAGCCAGGCGATCTTCGCCTGGCACTCCGCCTGTAACGCCGCGGCGTTACAGGCCTCTCAGGCGGACTCCCGATGTCAAGCGGCGATCGACGGCATCGGCCATGATGATGAATGTCATGCGCAGCGTGGACTACGACCAGCGCCAGCACACCGTGTACGCACGGGGGCGAGAGCTGGCCACCAGCACCCTCACTTCCTGGATGCGAACCTTCGCTGCGCACTGCCCGTCGCGGCGCCCGCTGACCGTGCTGGACCTGGGCTGTGGCATCGGACGATTCACCCCCGCGCTGGCCGACACGTTCGCCGGCCCGGTCTACGGGGTGGAACCGTCCCGGCGAATGCGCCAGATCGCCGAACATTCCGCGCGCCACAGCGCGGTGACCTACCTCGACGGCTCAGCCCACCACATCCCATTGCCAAACCGCAGCTGCGAGGTGGTGCTGTTGTTCCTGGTCTGGCACCACGTGCCAGACCAGGAACAAGCCGCAGCCGAGATCGCTCGGGTACTGCGTCCCAACGGGCGGGTCTTGATCCGCAGCGTCTTTTCCGACCGCATGCCCACCCTCACCTGGCAACACTACTTCCCCCGAGCCGCCGAGATCGAACAACAGATGTTTCCCGCCCTGGCCGACGTCCTGACGGTCTTCGGCGAAGTGGGGCTTGAACAACAGGCGCTTCAGGCCGTGTCCGTACGGCTAGCCAACAGTCTGGCCGAACATGCTCAACGACTGCGCTTGCGCGCAATATCAACCTTCGAACACCTCACCGAGGAAGAAACCACGCAAGGCTTCACCGCACTCGACGAAGCCGTCACTCAGGAGAAAGAACCCCGCCCGGTGGAAACCACCAGCGACCTTCTCGTCCTCAGCCATCCGCGACACCAATCAGCAACTCACCGACACTAAATCCGTCTACCCACGGACAGAAAATCCACACTCAACAAGTATCGCCGCGTTCACACTCGGTCAGACGAGCAGCGGTGTGTGGCCTAGCGTGGTCGCGCAGCCTGTCGCGAAGTGCTACGGCGGCCGGGTGGGCGTCGTGATAGGCGTAGGAGACCCGCAGATAGCGCGGCGCCATCGGCGAAACAGGAGATGGGTGGGGATCGGGTTCTAGACCGAGCCACCGCACCCGCTGCGGCAAGATCTCCGCGCGGACCGCAGCCGCCCCGGTGGCCGCGTCAAGCTCGACGCACACGGGTGCCGAGGGGCCGGGATGCACATCGGGCACGACTACCGCAGCCAGCGGCAAGGGCTGCTCGACCACCCGGGTGCGGTCATGGTGGGCATGCTCGATCAGCGAGATCATCCGCTTCGGCGCCCCTGGTGAACGACCGAGCACGCGGATAGGGTCCGTCCACCCCACCACCATGGTCTGACCGCGCATCGGCCATGCGAACAACCGGTCGTTGCTGATCAACGTGGCGCCGTCGGCAACGGCGGCCAGCACGGTGGTGGTCTTACCCGATCCCTTGCCGCCGACCAGCGCGACTACACTACCCTCGACCGCGAACGCAGCAGCGTGCATCACGACCGCGCCCTGGGCCTCGAATGCGGTCACGACCAGCTGCTTGATCACACGGATGGCGTCCCGAACACCTCGCTGAAGATTCGGGCTCATCACCCACACGTGGTGGCCTACCATGGCGATCTGGCTCCCGGTGTGCGGGTTGACGATCAACCGATCCAGACCCCACGGGGTCGTATACCCAATCCCCTCATTCCAGTCGTCAATGGGCCCATCCGAAGAGCGGTACAGCCTGACAGGCCAGCTGGGCAACGCAGCGAGCACCGTGGCAGTCATCCCCCCGACCAGCACCTCCACCGTGATCGCCGCCGAGTCAGTCACCGCTGGAAGTACCTGGGGCCAGAAATACTCCACTACCCCGGCGACCAACGCCGCCGGGCCACGGACAACCAGGTCCAGCCGACCATGAAAGGAGAACACCGCCTCGCCGCCGGGCTCGCGCCTCAACTCCAGGGCTTCTTCCGGAACGCTCCACACTGCTCACAACACCAATCCGCCGACAATTCTGCTTGCAAGAGGTGGCCTCACCCCGGGTGGCCGGTCCTAATCGTAGCCCGCCAGGCGCTCAGACCACATCAAAATATTGGGCGATCACCGCGATCAGGCCGACGCGAGCCCGCGCAACACATGGATCCCACCGTCGCCGACATCGCCAACTGGCTGACCTCCGCGCCCTCCCAACACCCGGCCCCCAAACACGAATTCGAAAAGCGAAATCCACTGACATATTTTCTGCGCATCCACTGTCATCTTTTCTGCGCTCAACAAGGGTGAAAGCCGCCTACCTCAACACCAGGATCCACTCGCCGCGGACCGGGAAGGGCGGAGTAGACCTGGGCTGTGGCCACGACACAACGAGAGGCAGGGAGTCCCGTGGGAGTGGGCATGTCCGAGCGAGACGCCAAACGCAAAGCCGTCAACGCCGCACGATCACTACTCAATGACCGGATCGCCGTCGTCGAAAAACTCGGCGCACTCTTGTATGAGTATCACACCGCCGAGCAAGCAGTCCTGCACGCTCAAACCCGCGCCGAGGACATCGCCCAACGAGCCCGCGCGACCTTCGAGGAAGCACGCACGGCCGGATGGACCGCGGCGGAACTACACCGCGCCGGACTCGACGTACCACAACCAACCCGACCACGAGGCACCAAACGACCCTCAGCGAAGACACCCACAGCACCCCAGACCTCCGCCAGCACTCCCCCGGCCACGCCCACCGACGCGGACAATCAGATCTCCCCCCAGACGACGAGCTGACCCGACAACCTCGTCCACGAGTAACCCAGCCCACACCCCCCTGACGAAGACCACTTTGTCCACCCCCACATTGGCCGCGACGACGGCCCTCCTCCCCACCGAAGCCGCACGGTGTCACACGGAACGTCCCTGTCGCTGACCTTCGAGGTCGGTGATCAGAACTACGACGCCAACGCCCAGGTGCTCCAACGCAGCCACCTTCCAGGAAGCACCGAGCAGCGGTTCCTGGAAATGCCCGCTGTGATGCGGTTGCTGGAGCGATCATTGGCTGTATCGGTGAGGATGGCGCGATGTCTGACCTCTCGGTGGGCGCCACTTCTCACATCGCGGCGACGGTGTGAACCGCCCGAGCAAGCTCACGACAGGTACTGTCGTTGCGACTTGCCAAAGCCTCAACCAGCGGCCTCAATCTCGCTCGGACCCGCCTCGATCCCACTTGTTGGACGAGCACGAGCGCGTGACTGGCCTGCTCGACACCTTCCCGCAGTTCACCAGCTCGGATACTGGTCGTTGCCAGAATCACGGTATCGAGCGCGTTGCAGCGGTTCGCGCCTCCTCAGCGCTCCGCAGAAACGCAAAACCCGGTCCCAAACCGTCCGGAGAGGGGCCGGGCTCACTTCCGCAGCTGCTGCCTTGGCTCAATCCATTATGTGGGTGAGGCACACGAAGCGCAACATGCGAACAGCGACGGTGTGCTGCGGAGCGCAGAACGAAGACCGTCACGTCATCACTCGGTGGCGCCGCAGCGCCACCGAGTGCTCAGGCAGCGCTCAACTCGTGGTTTGGCACCTGGTTCCCTCGGCCGGAAGCTTCAGGCTGGTGAGGTAGCTGATCCCGGCGCGATCGACGCAGCTGTTTCCTTGCATGAAGGCGGTGTGTTGAGTGCCTTCGTAAGTCAGCAGGCGGGCATTGAGGTCGTGGGCAAGGTTGACACCGGCCTGGTAGGGCGTGGCGGGATCCTGCGTCGTGGAGATCACCATCACTGGCGGCAACCCGGGGGCCTGGGGGTGGTGAGGTGCGCTGGTAGATGGTACGGGCCAGAAAGCACAGTTATCGAGGGCAGTTGAGGGTGGCTGTCCCGTGTCGAGGAATGGGGCGGCCTTCCGGTATTGAGCGTCGATATCGCGGGCCACGTTCCGATCTTTGATCGGCGGGTTGTCAACGCAGAGGACGGCCTGGAAGACATCCATCTCGGTGGAGTAGGTACCGTCTTGGGACCGTCCGTAGTAGTTATCGGCAAGGCGCATGAGAGCGTTCCCGTGACCCTGGGCGAGTTCCCCCAGACCGCGGTTCAGCACTGGCCAGAGGTCGGACAAGTACAGGGCCTGAACGGTGCCGATGGTGGCGTCGGTGTAAGACAGCTTGCGCCCGTCGGACACCCCAACCGGTTGGTTGATCAACGGCCGGACAAGGGCCTGGAATTTGCTCACAGCCTGACTCTTGTCCGGCCCCAAGGCGCAATCAGTACGAACCGCGCACCACGCCGCGAACATGTCAAAAGCTTTCTCAAATCCCCGACCCTGGTCGACGAGCTGGACAGCCGGATCCTGCGCTTCATCGACAGCGCCGTCGAGGATCATTGCGCGGACATTCTTGGGAAAGGCTTCAGCGTAGCTGGTACCGATCCGCGTACCGTAAGAATAACCGAGGTAAGTCAGCTTTTCATCACCGAGGGCCGACCGCATGACATCCATGTCGCGGACCACCTCGCGGGTGCCGATGTTTGCGAGTACATCTTTCCCGGTGCCTTTGACGCATCCGTCGTCGTCGGCCTTTTCCTGGGCTTCGGTCTTCACCACACCCTCCGGTGAGGTGTCGACGTTGAGGTTCATCAGGCGTTCACGGTCGCGCTCTTCGGCGCTGCGGCAGACAATCTGTGGTTCACTCGAGCCGACACCGCGCGGGTCGAAGCCCACCAGGTCAAAACGTCGCCCCACGTCATTGCTCATGATCGTGTCGGCGAGGCTGGCCGCGGTGCTCATGCCGGACCCGCCGGGACCACCCGGGTTGATCACCAAGGAGCCGATACGCTGCGCTGGGTCCGATGCGGGGTGGCGGAGCAGGCCAACCTTGATGGTTCGGCCGTTCGGATTGGCGTAATCCAAGGGCACGGTGAGGTATGCGCACTGCAGGTCGCGGTCGGCATAGGTCTTCTGATCACTCGGGGTCTTGGCGAACGAGGAGCAGCCGCCCCAGGACAGGCCCTGGCTATAGAACCGTCCCAACCCTGCTGGGACTGGGCCGACGGGTCCGTGGACTCCAGGCTGCGCGGTGATGCCCACGGCAGATGTGCACGCCAGCGCCAAGGACGCCACCGCTACGAGCGACAGCCCGACGGACAGCGCAGGCACACGTTTCATCCCAGCTCCCTTACCCAGGTGTTTTGCCACCCAGTAACGATCACTCAGATGATCACCCAGTAATGACACTGTGCGACCGGACTCCTTCGCCGTGTGAGCTTACCCATGGACCCGACCGAACACGCTCAGCAGGTTGTCCTTGATTTCCGGCCTGCCGGCGGCCACCAGGGTGAACGTCGCCTCCCGGACCAGCCGCTGCGCATGCTGCCCCGCGAGGATCCCCGAACTGCCCACCGCTACCACGAGTGCGCCGGCACAGCGGTAGGCAAGCTCGGAGGCGGCGGCCCGGGCCGCCGGCAGCGTCTCTGGGTCCCCGAGCCCACCGTCGAGACGGTTGCGGATCACGCCGTGCTCCGCATGCAGCAGCTCTGCGATCCCGGGTCGTCCGGCCTCGCTGAGCATCCGGATGCACCGCCCGGCGACTCCCATCGCAAGGCAGCCGTTCAGCCGCGAGCTCAGGCGGCGGTTGGCGAGGAAGTCACGGTGCGAGACCTCAGCGGCGACCTTCTCGGCCGGCAGGACATAGTCCTCGAAGCGCAGCCGGACCGTGTTGCTGCCTTGGGCGGCGACCATGTGCAACTCCTCGACGGTGATGCCAGCGCCGGCTGCGGCATCGACCAACCCGGTGACGATGGTGCCGGTGGGCTCCCCCGCCGTGAGCGCCGTATTGCGCGCCGAGATCTGCAGCATGTCGATGATGCCCCACCCGGTGACGAACGGAGCCTCGCCACTCACCAACCAGCCGCCGTTGATGGCCGTCGCCCACAGACGCGGAGGCTGCGGAATCGCGCCAGCGAAGGCCACCCCACCGCGCAGCTCGCCCCGGATCGCCGCGCCGAGATACTTCTTCCGCAGGTCTGCGTTCGTCGTACCGGTGAGGCCTCGCACCACGCTGTGGTGCTGGATCCAGGTGAACGTCGTGGTGAGGCACCCGCCCGACAACGTCTCGAGGATGCCGACCAGTGACGGGAGATCGACCTCGACGCCACCGTGCTCGGGGTCGCCCGCGAGACCGTAAAAGCCCTGTGCGGCTAGCAGGTCGAAATGACTACTCGGGATCACTCCCTGCGCGTCGACCTCAAGGGCCGCTGGAAAGAGTACTTCCTCCGCGATCGTGTGAGCCCGCTCCACCATGCTCGCCACCCGGCTCGCCACCCGAACAACGCTACCCCGAGCCACGGTTTCCCCAGCGCCGCATCTGATCCACGACCCTCGACGGGGGCGAACTGGCCCGCGCCCTAGCATCGGAGCGTGACAATTGACGGAGGACGGCTGCTGGCGCAGGCACACCGCCCAGCGGCTGAGCTCACCCGGCGTGATGTGTCCCGTCTGATGCTCAGCGTGCCCGCGGTGGAGGCGGTGGCTGCCATGCCCGGGCTGCGCCGCGAGCTGCTCGCGGCGCAGAACCCGTTCTCGGCCGGGTTCTGGGAGTCCGCCGAGTCCGTCCTCAGACGGATCGCCGAGGGCACAGCCACAGTCGGCGAGGTGCACGGCTGGCTCGAGGCAACC
Organism: uncultured Actinomycetota bacterium; assembly: GCA_963822695.1. Lineage (GTDB taxonomy): Bacteria > Actinomycetota > Actinomycetes > Mycobacteriales > Pseudonocardiaceae. The sequence goes on along the minus strand of CAWGJH010000024.1, from coordinate 201,689 downwards.
GGGACCGAGCCGACCACGATCATCGGGCTGCACGTGTGGGAGGACGAGCCAGCACGCACGCCGCTCGCGCACGAATTGCATAAGCTGCTCGTCACGCACCTTGAGGAACGCCTCACTGCGGGAGACATCGACCCCGACCGGCTGCTCGCTGACGACCCGGTAGCCACCCGAAAGTACCGAGAGCTGCAGGAACGCTGGATGACCTCCCCGTTGCCGGATGGCCGGGTGCCCATGGACGAGCTGCTCGACGAAGCGGATGACGACTTCTTCGCCGAGTGGGACGCCGCTGAGCAAGCCGCTCTCGACGAGTTCCAGGACATCCTCGATGAAGTGGGTGAACGCCCTCGCCCGGACGCGGAGCTACACGCTGCCTGCCGGGACCTGCGTGCCGCCTTGGCGCGTGGGGGATGGCCAGCCGACCTCCTCCGCACCGGTGGTGGGGTGGATCCGAGCAATCTGGACTCCGACGACGGGCAGCTATGGCTACAGTTGGCTGCGGGTGTGATCAGCCCGGTGGACGAGCCACCTGAGGACATCCCGGTCGACCAGCTCTCCTCGACCGCTCTCGATCACGACGAGTGGCTGGAGGCGGTCGCGGCGCTGGCGCGCGGCGGTCCCGGGACTCCCGCCTCCGCCGAGGACCTCGCCCGGTTCGTCGTAGGTGCGGACGACGACGATGACATCGACGTGCTGGAGGGGTGGTTCGTTACCGTCGTGGAGCAATGGCGGATGCTCGGTGCCGTGGACGAGCGTGAGCGGCTCACCCCGCTGGGCTGGTGGGGCCTCCCCGAGGCACTCCTGCAGGTGTGGTCCCACGACACCCGGGACGGGGTTTAATACCGCCAGCGGTGCGCGGCCACGACATCGTCCAGCGATCGGTCGGCCGCCCAGGCCGCGTCGGATCGGCGCACCGCGAGGAACGCGCCGAGCAGTTGCTCGCCGAGCATCGCGGTGAGCAGCTTGGAGCCGGTAAGCGCCTCCTCCTGCTCGGCAGGCGTGGTCGGCAGGCGGGTGAGGCCACGGGTCGCGCGGTCCCGCTCACTCCACCTACCAGGATCGGCCTGAATCGGTTCGCCAGGGTCGGCGCCGTCACGCAGCCCCGCCACGCCGGCCGCGATCACTGCGGCCAGCGCCAGGTACGGGTTGGCGGAGGCATCGGAAACCTTGAGTTCGACATTGGCGTGGTCGGCGCCGAGCAGCTCCGAACCGAGGACATAGCGCAGCGGCGCTTCACGGTTCTCCACTCCCCAGAACTGGTAGGCGCTAGCGAAGTAGCCGGGGCGCAGCCGGGCCAGTGACGGCACGCTCGGCGCGGTGATCGCGGCCAACGCACGGAGTTCGCGGAGCAGCCCGCCCAGCCAGCCCGCGCCGTCGGGGCCAGGGCGGTCAACAGCCGTTGCGCTGCTGGCCAGCAGGTTGCGTCCGCCGCGCCAGACCGAGGTGTGCAGGTGCCAGCCGTTGCCCACGCCCGCAGCCGTGAACAGCGGAGCGAAGCAGGCCCGCAGGCCGTGCGCCCTGGCCGCGGCGTGGATGGTCTGGCGGGCCAGCAACTGCCGGTCAGCGGCGGTGATCGGGTCAGCTGCGGCGATGCTGAGTTCCACCTGAGCCAGCCCGTACTCGGCGTGCAGTTGATGGACCGGCACACCGTTGGCCGCCAGGTCGGCCAGCAGGTCGGCCACGAACTCGTCCACTGCCAGCAGGGCGTGCGGGCTGTAGGCGGGGGCGTGGTACGCGAGCCGCGGTTCCCCATCAGAACCGCCGAGGTCATCAGCCTGAGTGAGCACGAACTCCATCTCATAGCCCGCTGTGACCTCCAGCCCCTCGGCAGCGGCTGCCTCGACCTGAGCTTCGAGCACCCCACGCTGGTCGTATGGCCAGGGCGAACCGTCCACCGCGATCTGCCGCCCGGGTGCCCACGCCAGCGCGGGCTGCCCGGCGAGCCGAGTCAGCCCACGCAGGTCCGGCACCAGTCGGACGTCGCCGGACGGGGTAGCCAGACCCTGATGGGCGAAGGTGATCGCGTCGTGGGTGTCGAACACCGCGAACAGCGTCGAGACTCCGACCCCGCGCTTGGCCACCTGGGGTAGCGACGCGATCGGCACTGTTCTGGAGCGCGGTATCCCGTTATTGTCCGCCCACGTGATGGTCACCCCGACAACGCCGCTTGCCGCCAGGCCCGAAGCGAGCGCCCCCACATCGACCATGTCCGTCCTCCTGCCACCGTGCACCCGATCCTGCCTCACCCTTGCGCGCTAGCGCACGGGGTGCGGTACTAGCTCCAGACACGCGAGGCCACCTCGGGAACACATCCTGGACCGCGTTCGTCTGCAACAGTAGGACCCTGGGATCCGATATCAGAGCTGACGGGTGGATCCCGTGAGTACCGCAGCCGGTTCGACCCGGTCTGGTCGCACTGACCGGGCCCGGACGGAGGGAAAAGCCATGACCAGCACACTTGCCCGCCCTGAGTTGACAGCTTGCGACCGGTGCGACCGGTGCAGCGCCGCCGCGCGCGTCCGGGCAGTGTTGCCTTCCGGTGGCGAACTGCTGTTCTGCAATCACCATGCCCGCGAGCACTCGTCAAAGCTGAAAGAGCTCGCGGCGGATATCCAGGCCAGCGAGGCCTAACCATCAGCGAGGCCCCGTCTCCGGCTGCGGTGCCGTCGAGGTGCGCGCTGGTCCGCACCGCCCTACCACCCACCCGTCCTCCTCACCGACGGAATAAGGAATGTGCCCGGCTAGCCAACCGCCCTCTCGCAACTGCCCGACGGCGGTGAAGCAGGCTGCGCCCTCCGGGCACACGAACGCGCCCTCAGCATGAGCCAACTCGCTCTGCGCCGCGAGCAATTCCTCATCAGTGACCGCAACCGCGGTGCCCTCGGTCGCATATACCGCATCCGTTCGGGTACATAATCACGTCAGGGGTCCGCCAGCCAAGCTGCTCGGCGAGTTCGTAAGCCATCGTCTTCTTGCCCTCCAACCGGTAGGGCTCCTTCAACGTGGAGACGTCCTGATAGACTTTTCGTTCAGTGACCGAAACAGCGACCAGCTTGCCAGCGTCATTGATGAGGCCGTCCACCAGATATAGCTCAGCTCCGCTGCCCCGACACTCCGCGCGGGTGATAAGAGGCGTCGGCATCGCGACACTGGCGATCCCCAGCTCAGCGGCGCAGCCATTCCTCGATGTGCTTGATGAAATCCCCACACGTGCCAGGACACCGGCGCCGCACTGTGGTCGCCGACAACGTTCACCAGACGCACCGGGAGATCAGGCTTGTTGCTTGCCCGCCGCCGAGCGACTGACAGTGTCGCCACAGATCACGTGATCAGCCCGCACCAGTAGGGTTGCCGGTGATCTCCCATGCGGCCACGGTCGAGGGGTTTTCCATACGGCAGGAGTCTTTATGCGGCAGCCAAGTTGATCGAGAAGATCCTGCCCGATACGGTGGCCAGCGCCGAGGCGTTCGACGACCCACCCGACGCGGTGCTCTACCCCGGCGAAGCGGAAGTGATCAGCCGCGCCGTGGACAAGCGGCGCCGCGAGTTCCGCACCGTCCGCCACTGCGCCCGGCAGGCACTACGCCAGCTCGGCCTGCCACCGGTGCCGGTGCTGCCCGGCGAGCGCGGGGAGCCGCAGTGGCCACCAGGCGTCGTGGGCAGCATGACCCACTGCGGTGGTTACCGGGCCGCGGCCGTTGCCCGCAGTTGCGACCTGCGCACGCTGGGAATCGATGCTGAACCGCACCAACCACTGCCATCAGGTGTCTTAAACGCAATCGCCCTGGACGAGGAGCAGAACAACCTGTCTGAGCTGGCCGCCGCAGATAGTGTAACATGCTGGGGCCGCATCTTGTTTTGCGCCAAGGAGACGGTGTATAAGGCGTGGTTCCCGCTGACCCGCCGCTGGCTAGGGTTCGAGGACGCTCACGTCACGATCAATCCCGGCACGATCGATCCTGCGCACGGCACCTTCTCCGCCCACCTGTTGGTGGACGGATCCACTATCACCGGCAAAACGCTGACCCACTTGAACGGTCACTGGCTCCGCACCAACGAACTACTGATCGCGGCGATCGCCCTCTCAGCCGCCGACCTCGCTTGACGACCGTCACCGGTGACGCGCCTAGCGTCCGGCCGTGCCAGCTCGCCAGTTCACCCCCGACAGCAACACGTTGGCCACTGCCAGCACCGACGGCACCGCGATGCTGTGGAACCTCACCGGTCTGAACCATCTCGAGACCACGCGGTGGAGCGGGCCTGCTTCATCGGCTGCCTCGAAACCGGACGAGGTACCACCCGTCGTCCTCTAGCAGCTTGATCATGCAGGCTATTCATGGTCGCTGGGAAGTCGACTGGTGGCTTCACGTAGCACGGTGGCCGCGTCGGTGAGGATGGGCTCGCCATGGCCGAACACCGCGCTGGTGCTGTCCAGGGCGGCCAGTCGCCGAAAGGACCTGGCGGCTTCGTAGCGGTTGAGGTTGAACGGCCCGAGGATGACCTGACCGTTTCTCCCGGCCGCGATGTTGTCGCCGGTGAACAGCACCCCGGAGTGCGGTAGATAGAGCGCGATACTGCCGTCAGTGTGCCCGGGGACGGCGAGCACGTGTGCGCCGCTTCCAAAGGCCAGCACGTCGCCGTCTTCAAGTTCGCGGTCAACCCGCGCTGGAGGTGCCGGGGGTAGTCCGTCACCGACGATGGCCGCGTGGAGCTCGCGTTCGTCGTCGGTGAGCACCGACGGCGGGCCGGGGACCTGACCGCGGATGATCGGAGCCTCACGGCGGTGGGCCATGACGGTGACCTTGCCCCAGTCGCCGACCTCGGCTGCCGCTCCGGCGTGATCTTCGTGAAAGTGGGTGAGCACCACCCGGTCTAGATCGGTAGGCGCGAGCCCGAACCCGATGATCGCTCGCGTGATGTCCGGTCCGGACCCGGCGAGTCCGGTGTCGATGAGGGTCAACGAATCTGGGTCGCGCCACAGGTATGCCTGACCGACCGGGAAACGCAGCATCCGCAGGTTGGGGAGCAGATCAACGACGTCCACTAGCCAATCCTGACGAGCACGCGTCGCAGAGCGCACCTACTTCCGCCCAGAGCAGAAAAACAATGGTCATCGCAGACGTGAGCGGAATTGGTCGTCCTGGCAGCCGGTCAGCCAGCTGCCGACCTGGCGATATGAGCGATGTGCTCAATGCCGTGATGCCGATGTGCGGGGGTCGGGAAAGCCGAGGCTGATGTAGCCCGGCGCGCGTTTGGGCAGGGAGGAGGCGAGGACTCCGGTGTCGATGTCGTGGTAGTCGTGTACCTCTGCGGTGGTCTTTCCCGGATGCGGGCGCAGGACTCGCCCCACGTACTGTACGAGGCGTCCCTTGAAGGCGATCGGTGCCGCGAGGAACAGGGCATCCAGGACCGGGCAGTCGAATCCCTCGCCGGCGAACGGGCCGGTGGCCACGACCAGCAGCGGGGAGGCGTCCGGGGCTGGTTGCAGGCGAGCAAGGGCGGTGCGCCGGGCTGTGGCGCCCATCCCTCCCCGTAGGACGACCGGATCGTGCCCACGTCGCCGGAGTTCCTCGGCGAATCGCTCGACGTGAGCCGTCCACTGCGTGAGCACGAGGCAGTGCCTGCGGCGTTCCAGCGCCGCCGTCACGTCGGTGATCACCTGGGTGGTGCGGACATCGTCCGCGACCACCAGCCCGTAGCCGCCGGTGAGTGCGGCGATGTCGTCCTTACGGGCCAGGGTTTGCAGCATCGCGATGTCGATCACGCCATGGGTTTTCGTGCGGCCGCCACCGAGTTGCCCCGCCTTGACACCCAGCAGCTCACTGATTCGGGTTCGCCCCTGGTCGGCAAGGGCTTTGCGGTCGAGGAGCACGAGCGTTGACGTCGCGTGCTTGGCGATCATCGCGCACGCGATCACGGTCTTGCCCGCGCCGGGCGGGGCGACCAGCACGCCCAGGTCGTGACCGCGCAAGCCATCCACGGCGTCCAGCTGTGGTCCGGTCAACGTGGCTGTGAACGTGGACTCCTGGGGCTGGCCGGATGCCCGTTCGTCGGCCAGGTCAAGGCGACTGCCGGCCTGCTCGACCAGCGAGGCGACCGTGTCGATCAGGCCGCGGGGCAGGATGAGCCCGCCATCGAGGGTTTCGTCGTAGCTCCGCAGAAACCGTGGCGTGTCCCAGGTGACATGCGTAGCCGCTGGCGCTCGGAGAAGAACGGGTTCGGCATCGACGCCGCGTGTTTCATCGTCGCATGCAACGCCGGGGTCAACTCACCCGACTCCACCCGGATCCCAGCCGTGAGACGGGCGTGCAGGACCGGGGGCGCCGCAGCGCGAATCCGGGTCGAGACCGGCGCGCTGAACCGGTCCACACCGGTACCCACGACTACCTGTCCGGTCCGACGCGCGATCCGGCTGACCTCCCCGGGACTCATCCAGCCCAGCGAGGACAGGAACGTCCACTGGTCGTCGCACGGTTCCATCGTGGCCAGATCGAGGAACACCGTCACCCCGTCCCGGCGGGCCTTGCCGTGCAGCGGAGCGGCGATCAGATTCCCCACTCCCCCGGTCGGCAATACATCCTGCGACGGAAACAGCCGGTCATAGCTGGCCAGATCCATGTGCCCACGCACTGCCATCGCCTCCCGCAGCAACGCGGTGCCCAGCCGCCGAGCGGCCACCGCTGGCACGGGCGCGGCGAAGAACACCCAGACGTGCGCGCCAACCCCCGACCGTGACACTTCCAACGCTGTCGGGACCGACCACGCCCGGGCGGCCTTCACATACGCTAGTCCAGCATGGCGGCCTGCCCGTCGAAGTCAGCTGCCAGCCAGCTGCACAGATCACCGTCCAGCAGCGGATACAACCCGATGTGCGTCTCGCCGGACAGGTGCGCATGAAGAACCTCCCTGGTCAGCGGCAGGTAGTCGCGCTCCTCGTGCCGCACGCCCCTACGCCACCCACCCCGGACCACCGGCAACCAGCCAGCCATACCCGGTGCGCGCGTTCTCCCACCGAACGGCGTAGATGTCCCTGCGGGCGGCGAACAGAGTTCCGAAGAAGTCGACTTTCACCTCTGGTGGCGACTGTCGATCGACCGGACCGGGTGGCGCTTCGAAGAAACCCGTCTGCACCGGGCCGGGCGGGGCCGCCTGCTTCGGTGTCAACTCCAGCAGGCGCAACAACCGTGCGTTCTCCGCCTGCAGGCGCGCGATCAGCGCGCGAAGGCTCGCCACCTCTTCCGCAAGCCCTGCCGCCTCCGTCGAACGAAGATCGTCATCCACACCACACACCGTAGAACGCGACCCACGAGCGGAGCCGCCTCGCTCGCCAACCCCAGCAAAATCCTGCGTCGCGGCATGCGCTAGCAGGGTGACGGACCTGCGCCTGGCGAGCAGTCCGCCACGAACGCCGCATATCCACTCATCGGCATGGGAGGAACGGGCCGAACCCCAGCGCCTTCCACGTCACCAGCTCTCCTCGTCGAACTCATCCTCGTAGCAGCCATAAGGGGCGCCGCCCGGGGTGAAACCCACGACGAACATTCGCCGGCCGCCGACGTCCATCCACTCAGATGTGGGATCACCCAACGCTGGCTCCCGGTTCACTTGCTCCCGCCGCATGCGACGTTGACGCTGCTCGCGGCCTCGCATACGCCTCCTGCTCACTGTGCCTCCCCAAGTCCGCAAGTGTTACGAACCGCTGAGCTCCACGACGACGGCGCCGGCGACGACGGCTCGGGTGGCCAGATCGCCGCCGTGAAGGCATCGCCACGCAGGTTAGGCTTGCCCCACTCGGCGAGCCGCACCACCTCAGGTGGCGATACCACTGGCCAACTCGGCGATCTCCGTTGGCATCTGAGCTGAGCGGCACGCTCCAGGGTGCGCCGGATTTGCCGACGGCGCACCGCCGGGTCGGGCTCGCGGGGCAGCCCGAACGCGGCGAGCACAGCCTAGTAGACGACTCGCCGCAGGAGCGCGAGCACCGTGCGTGCGCTCCACGTCACCCGTGAAAAACGGCTGGGTCACCACGCCTACCATGGGTAGATCACGATGTACCAGCGTTGCGCCCCGGCTTCCTATGGGCTTGACTGCGGGCGTGGCTGGTGTTCGAACGACCGAACCCTTTGGAAGGCAACCCATGCAGTCGGCAGAGATCAGTAGCCGTGCGCTCCGGTTCTTCGAGCAGCAGAAACACGCTGTGGTCCCGTCGGCATCGCTGATCGCGGACGACCAGACGTTGCTACTGATCAATGCGGGTATGGCTCCGTTCAAGCCGTACTTCCTCGGTGAGGTCCCTGCGCCCTTTCCTCGGGCGAACCAGTCTGCAGAAATGCGTGCGCACCGTTGACATCGAGGAAGTCGGCAAGACCAGCCGGCGCGGCTCGTTCTTCCAGATGTTCGGTAACTTCTCCTTCGGGGATTACTCTTATTTCAAGGAGAAAGCCATCCCCTACGCCTGGGAGTTTCTGACCAGGCGTCGCTGACGGTGGTCTGGGCCTGCCGGAGTCCAAGCTGTGGGTCACTGTCTACACCGACGACGACGAGTGCCGAGCACATCTGGCGCACTGCGGTTGGGATCCCGGGCGAGCGCATCCAGCGGCTGGGTATGGCTGAGAACTTCTGGTCGATGGGTGTGCCGGGTCCGTGTGGCCCGTGCTCGGAGATCTGTTTTGATCATGGTCTACATCACTGCTGACCCGGTTAACGGTACGGCGGTGAGGGTCGGGGACTCCGACGAGCACTCTGAGGTCGGCTGGTACCCGTGGGCCACGGCCGAACGGATGTTGCCCCACCTGTTCGAGCCGGTTGCCGATCACCTGCGCGCAACACTGCCCGCATGAGATCTCTGATCACAACCGGTATGAACGATTTTACATGGCTGGCGGAGCAAGCCGGAGCGCTTCGACCGTCGATGGGCTCCTGCCGTGAGTCGCGGCTCAATACCGGTACTGCGGTGGCTTGTAGGGACCCTCGACGTCCACGTTGATGTATTCGGCCTGCTCCTTGGTCAGCTTGGTGAGCTGACCACCGAGGGCCTCGACGTGGATCCGGGCGACCTTCTCATCGAGCGCCTTGGGTAGGGTATAGACCTCCCGGTCGTATTCCTGGTGCTTGGTGAACAGCTCGACCTGGGCGATCACCTGGTTGGAAAATGAGTTCGACATCACAAAGCTCGGGTGCCCAGTGGCGTTTCCTAGATTCAGCAGCCGCCCCTCGGACAACACGATGATCGAATGCCCGTCCGGGAACGTCCACTCGTCCACCTGTGGCTTGATCACCAACCGGCGGGCCCCGGACCGGCGCTCCAACCCGGTTATGTCGATCTCGTTGTCGAAATGCCCGATATTGCCCAGGATCGTCTGGTGCTTCATCCGCGCCATATGCTCGACCGTCACGATGTTCTTGTTTCCGGTGGCGGTGATGATGACGTCCGCGCGGTCGACCAGGTTGTCCAGGGTGTCCACGGTGAAACCATTCATCATCGCCTGCAGCGCGCAGATCGGGTCCACCTCGGCCACCACCACCCGAGCACCTTGACCTTGCAGTGCCTCCGCGCACCCCTTGCCGACATCCCCATATCCACACACCAGACACAGCTTCCCGGCCAGCAACACATCCACCGCCCGGTTGATCCCATCCACCAGCGAATGCCGGCACCCATATTTGTTGTCGAACTTCGACTTCGTCACCGAATCATTGACGTTGATCGCCGGGAACAACAGCTCCCCCGCCGCAGCCAACTGATACAATCGGTGCACCCCAGTGGTGGTCTCCTCGGTCACCCCGCGGATACCCTCCCCGATCGCCGTCCACTTCCCCGGCGCAGCGACCAACGAGGTCCGCAACACCTCCAGGAACACCTTCCACTCATCCGAGTCGTCCTCATCCGCGGCGGGCACCAGCCCGGCATTCTCGAACGCCACCCCCTTGTGCACCAGCAGGGTGGCGTCTCCCCCGTCATCCAGGATCATGTTCGGCCCGGCTCCATCAGGCCAGGTCAGCATCTGCTCGGTGCACCACCAGTACTCCTCCAGCGTCTCACCCTTCCAGGCGAAACACGGCACTCCCCGCAGCTGTTCCGCACTACCATGCGGACCCACCACCACTGCCGCCGCAGCATGATCCTGGGTGGAGAAAATGTTGCACGATGCCCACCGGACCTCAGCGCCGAGGCTGACCAGAGTCTCGATCAGCACCGCCGTCTGCACCGTCATATGCAACGACCCCGAAATCCGCGCTCCCCGCAGCGGGAAAACATCCGTATACTCCCGCCGCAGCGCCATCAAACCCGGCATCTCATGCTGCGCCAACCGGATCTCATGACGACCGAAATCAGCCAGACCTAGATCGGCAACGGCGAAATCAATACCATCACGGTTCTGTAGCCTTTTCGCAGCGACCGGCGCCACAGTCATCGAAAACGCACTCCCTAGTGAAGTTGGACACTGTCGGTGAAATTGGTGCTCACGCGCGCAGGTGGTCGGCCACCTCGGCCGCGCTGTCGGGTCCATACGCGTCGCTAAACCGCTCCATGAACGTCTCGGGCTCGAACTCATGCTCCTGGGTGCCGACCGATTCGATCACCAAGGTGGCCAGCATGCAGCCAAGCTGGGCGGCCCGCTCGTCACCCACGCCCCAGGCAACCCCGGCCAGGAAGCCGGCCCGGAACGCGTCACCCACCCCCGTGGGATCCGCCTTGCGGCGTTCCTGCGGTGGTGTCACCGAGATCACCGGCTGTCCCGGCCGTTGCACGGTCACCCCCTTGGCTCCCCGGGTCATCACCGAGACGTCCACCCGCGCCAGGATGTCCTCGTCACCCCAGCCAGTCTTGCGTTCGAGCAGGCCTCGCTCGTAGGTGTTGGTGAACAAGTAGGTCGCGCCGTCGACCAGTTGCTTGATCTGGTCTCCGTCGAGTGCGGAGAGCTGCTGGGACGGGTCCGCGGCGAACGGATAGCCGAGATCCCGGCACTCCTGGGTGTGCCGAAGCATGGCCGCCGGGTCGCTCGGACCTACCACTACGAGGTCCGTTCCGCCCAAGCAGTCCACGATCGGCGCCAGCTCGATCTCGCGGGACTCGCTCATCGCGCCGGCGTAGAACGACGCGATCTGGTTCTGGTCGGAGTCGGTGGTGCACAGGAACCGGGCAGTGTGCTTGGTCTGCGAGACCCGCACCGCGCTGGTGTCCACCCCATGTGCCGACAGCCATTGCCCGTACTCAGCGAAGTCGGCACCCACCGCGCCCACCAGCACCGGCCCCAGTCCCAGGCAGCCTAGGTTGAACGCGATGTTGGCGGCCGCGCCGCCACGGCGAATCGCCAGGTCTTCCACCAGGAAGGACAGCGAGAGGTTTGCCAGCTGATCAGGCACGATCTGCTCAGCAAACCGTCCCGGGAAGACCATCAGGTAGTCGGTAGCGATCGACCCCGTGACGATGATGCCCACCATAGCCTCCCTGAGACCCGTCAGACGATTGCCGGCTGCGCGCTGGCGGGCAACCCGGCGGACTCGCGCAGTTCCGCCGCCTTGTCGGTCCGCTCCCAGGTGAAGTCGGGATCGTTGCGTCCGAAGTGGCCGTAGGCGGCGGTCTTAGCATAGATCGGCCGGTGCAGCCTCAGGTAGCTACGGAAGGCCGCCGGGCGCAGGTCGAAGTGCTTACTCACCAGCTTCTCGATGGTCGTGCGGGGCACCTGCTCGGTGCCGAAGGTCTCCACCAGCAACGACAGCGGCCGGGCCACCCCGATCGCATAGGCCACCTGTATCTCGACCCGGTTGGCCAGGCCAGCGGCCACGACGTTCTTAGCCACGTAACGGGCCGCGTATGCCGCGGAGCGGTCCACCTTGGACGGATCCTTACCGGAGAACGCGCCGCCACCGTGCCGGGCGAACCCGCCGTAGGTGTCAACGATGATCTTCCGGCCGGTCAGTCCAGCATCACCGACCGGTCCGCCGATCACGAACCGACCGGTCGGGTTGATGAACAGGTTGCGCGCCAACTCGCCTTCGTTGTAAAAGTCGGCGGGCAGCTCGGCGAGCACCACGTGCTCCCACAAGTCCGCCCGGATCTGCTCCACGGTGGCCTCTTCGGCGTGCTGGGTGGAGATCAGGACCTTCGCCACCCCGATCGGCACGCCATCCCGGTAGCGGACGGTTACCTGAGTCTTACCGTCAGGTCGCAGGTAGGGCAGTGTGCCGTCCTTGCGCACCCGCGCCAGCCGCCTAGACAACCGGTGGGCTAGCGCGATCGGCATCGGCATCAGCTCGGGGGTCTCGTTCGTGGCGTACCCGAACATCATCCCCTGGTCACCTGCACCGGCACTGTCCAGTTCGTCCTCGGACAGCTTTCCGCGCCGCTCAGCCGCCATATCGACACCCTGAGCGATGTCCGGCGACTGCTTGTCCAGGGCGGTCATCACCGCGCAGCTGTGCCCGTCGAAGCCGAAGCCTCCGTTGTCGTAGCCGATCTGGCAGATCGTATCGCGCACGATCTGGGTGTAGTCCAGTACCTCCGGTGTGGTGATCTCCCCCGCCAGCACGACCATCCCGGTGGTGATCAGGGTCTCGCACGCCACCCGCGAGTTCGGGTCCATCCTCAGCGCCGCATCCAGCACCGCATCGGAGATCTGGTCGGCCATCTTGTCGGGATGGCCTTCGGTCACCGACTCGGAGGTGAACAGGTACTCAATGGTCTCCAGCTGGGTCATCGGATCATGCTCCTTGCTCGACGGTCGGTTCCGGCAGGGTGCGGCGGACCGCCACGGTACCTTTTACCATCGCTGACAGCTTCGATCTGGCAACATGAGCGGGAAGGTGGCGCAGCCCACAGTCTGGGTTTATGATCAATTTATTGGCGGGAAAGGTGCCCAGCTCCCGATGGATGCGCTGGGTGATCTCGACGCAGATCCGCATGCACTCCAGCACGCGCAGTGACTGCACCGGCCCCACCCCCGCCATGACCCCACCCTTGTGGTCTATACCCAGGTCGCGGACGTCGGCCATGAACCGCTCGAAGATGCCGAGGTCGAAGACGAACTGAGTCTGCACGAACTCGGCTCCGGCCGCGACCTTATTTGGCCAGCCGGCGGGCCCGGAAGCTGGTCGGGGGCGAGAACGCATTCTCCACCGTGCCGATCAAATCGCAATGCTCGCATTTGTGGCGAGGCCACAAACAAACCGCCGCACGGGCGGCACGGTCGTCAGGGGCCGTAGGCGCTGGCGTCGGCAAGGCGCCGCACGCCATCCACGGTCCTCGACAGCGGGGACGCGGACGCGACGAGCGGGTTGCGCAGCGCGAGACCCATGTAGTCGGTCAACAACTTCATCACCGATCCTTGCGGCCGTCGGCCGGGAACTGGTGCGCGCCGCGGGTCGCCATCTCCTCGTAGACGTCCCAGCGCTGAGCGACCGCCTGCTCGGCCAGGCCGTGCAACCGTTCCGCCTCGGCCGGATTGGTGTTCGCGAGCGAGCGGTAGCGCAGCTCGCGGTCGGTGTAGTCGGCCAGCCGGGATGCGTGGCCGCGGCGAGTCGAGCAGGAACGGGTTGCCGCCGGCTGCGCGCGCGATCGGGTCATAGCGGATGAGTGGCCAATACCCGCTGGCCACGGCGCGGTACTGCTGGTCGAGCCCGTTTCGCATCTCGATGCCGTGCGCGATGCAGTGGCCGTAGGCGTCGCCGCCGACGATCCACACGCTGCGCCGGACCAGGTGATCCACGACACTGACCAGGTCGGTCGCGGCGGGACGATCCAGGAGCCCGTCGAGCCGCCGCATCAGTTCCGACACCCGTTCGCGCTGCGCGCGTAGCTCCGACTCCCGCAGTTGTGGTGCCTGCAGGATGCCGTCCACCAGCTCGGCACCCACCGCGTCACGGAGCTCGGCAAGCCGCCGGCGCGCCAGTTCGGTCTGCCCGTCGGCGGCCAGGCGGAAGCCGAGCCCGAACTCGGCGTTGTCCTCAAAGAGGGAGTTCGACCATGCCGGGCCGCGGCCGTCGGCGCCGGTCGTCCACGGCGTGGTGGGCAGGTTCCCGCCGTAGATCGACGAGCACCCGGTCGCGTTGGCAACCATCGCCCGGTCGCTGAACAGCTGCGAGAGCAGCTTGAGTTAGGGCGTCTCGCCGCAGCCGGCACACGCTGAGGAGAACTCGAACAGCGGCTCCAGGAACTGGGTGCCGCGCACCGTGCCGAAGTTGACCCGGGACCGGTCGCTCACCCAGCGTCTCGAAGAACGCGATGCGCTCACGCGCGGCGGTGAGCAGCGGCTCGCGCTGGGCGAGATCGATCGCCTTGCGGACCGGGTCGCCCGGGGCCACGGCCGGGCAGGCCTCGACGCACAGCCCACATCCGGTGTAGTCCTCGGCGTAGAGCAGGCAGTGCGCTGACCGGCAGGTCGTCGCCGCGGCCGGCCATCATCTCCGCGGTGACCGTGCGGATTAACTCCGGCGCGTGCGCGGGCACCAGCGGCCAGGATCTGCTCCTGGACGGGCCGCGACAGCGCCTCCCAGACCGTGTCCGGCGGGTGCCGGCAGTCGAGCAGCAGCATCGCCCCGGGTGCCGGCACCCGGGGCGAGCACGTTCGACCTGCTCGAGCAGTCCGAACTGGTGGCAGCCGACGAAGCTCGCGTGCTGCACGAGGTACGGCGCCCGGATCGGCTGCGGGCCGAAGCGCAAGTGCGACACGGTCTGCGCGCCCGACTTCTTCGAGTCGTACACGAAGTAGCCCTGGGCGTGCAGGTGTTCCTCGGACCCCAGGATCTTGATCGTGTTCTTGTTCGCGCCGACCGTCCCGTCCGCCCCCAGCCCGAAGAAGACCGCGCGGACCGTGTTGGGCGGATCGATGTCCAGCGACGCGTCATAGGTCAGGCTCGTCCCCGAGACGTCGTCGGTGATGCCGACAGTGAAGTGACGCCGTGGCCGCTCGCTCGCGAGCTCCTCAAACACCCCGGCCACCATGCCCGGGGTGAACTCCTTCGACGACAGCCCGTAACGACCGCCGGACACCCTGGGCAGGACCCGCACACCGTCCTCGTGCGATTCGGTCAGCGCCGCGACCACGTCCAGAAACAGCGGCTCGCCGATCGAGCCGGGCTCCTTGGTCCGGTCCAGCACCGCGATCCGTCGCACGCTCGCCGGCAGTGCGTTGACCAGCGCCGGGCCGGGAACGGCCGGTACATCCGCACCTGTGCCACGCCAACCCGCTCACCCCGCGCGTTGAGCGACGCCACGGTTTCCCGGGCGGTCTCCCCGCCCGAGCCCATGATGACCAGCACGCGTTCGGCGTCGGGGTGCCCGGTGTAGTCCACGATGTGCAGGCGGCGGCCGGTGCGCTCGCCGAGGCGGGCCATCGCGTCCTCGACGACGTCCGGGATGTGGGCGTAGAACGGGTTCACCGTCTCACGAGCCTGGAAGTAGACGTCAGGGTTCTGCGCCGTGCCCCGGATGAACGGCCGCTGCGGGGACAGCGCCCGGGCGCGGTGCGCATGGACCAGTCCCTCGGGCACCAGCGCCCGCAGGTCTTCGTCGGAGAGCATCTCGATCGTGTTCAGCTCGTGCGAGGTGCGGAACCCGTCCAAGAAGTGCACGAACGGCACGCGCGTCGCCAGCGTGACGGCCTGCGCCACCAGCGCCAGGTCGTGGGCCTCCTGGACCGACGCCGAGGCGAGCATCGCGAAACCGGTCTGCCGCACCGCCATCACGTCGGAGTGGTCGCCGAAGATCGACAGTCCTTGCGCGGCCAGTGACCGGGCAGCCACATGCATCACGGCAGCAGTCAGCTCACCGGCGATCTTGTACATGTTCGGGATCATCAGCAGCAAGCCCTGAGAAGCCGTGAACGTGGTCGACAGCGCCCCGCCCTGCAACGCGCCGTGCAGCGCCCCCGCCACCCCGCCCTCGCTCTGCATCTCCACAACGGTGGGCACGGTGCCCCACACGTTGGGCCGCCGCTTGCTCGACCACTCGTCCGCCAATTCGGCCATCGGCGAGGACGGCGTGATCGGGTAGATGCAGCAGGCCTCGTTGAGGTGTTAGGCGACCGACGCCGCCGCATCGTTGCCATCAACCGTCGCGCGCATCACCCGGGCTCCGGGAACATCTCGATCGAGTGCACCGGGCACTGCTCGAAGCATGCCCCGCAGCCCGTGCACCGGTCGTAGTCGAACCGGTAGCGGTGCCGACCCCGAGCTTGATCACCGCATCCTCCGGGCACGCGCCCAGGCAGCCGTCGCACTCGGTGCAGTTGCCGCACGACAGGCACCGGCCCGCCTTGTAGGTCGCCTCCTCGACGGACAGGCCACCGGTCACCTCACCGAAGCCCGCGACGCGCTCCTCAGGCGCCAGCTCAGGCTGCTGCCGGCGCGCGGCATCGCCGAAGAACCACAGGCTCAGCATGTCGAACGTCGCCAGGTCGTGCTTCGGCCGGCTCGTGGCCGCCGCGCCGCGCAGCCACGCGTCGATATGGCGGGCGGCCTTCTTGCCGTGTCCCACACCGACCGTCACGGTGCGCTCGCCCGGCACCATGTCCCCGCCGGCGAACACGCCGGGACATCCCGTCCTCAGCGACGCGGACACGACCACCGTGCCATCCAGCTCGACCCGCAGCTCCGGCCCGTCCAACGCCGTGATCGTCCGCAGCCAGTTGATCCGCACTCCCTCCCGCTCGGCGTCTTCGGCCTCCTCGACATGGGCCGGCATCTGCGCGCGCGTACGGCGATAGACGATCAGCGCCTCTTCCGCACCCATCCGACGGGCCACCCGGGCGGCGTCCATCGCCGTGTTGCCGCCACCCGACGCCCGATCACCGGTCGCTCGCCAGAGGCGACGCTGCGCAGGAACGACACCGCGTCCACGATCCGCCCGGCATCCCGGGCCGGGATATCGACACGCTTGGACAGGTGTCCGCCGACCGCGACGAAGACCGCGTCGAAGCCGCCCTCCTGCCGCTCGGCCGCGAGATCCTCGACCCGGTGCTCGCAGGTCATGCGCACGCCCAGCGCCGCGATCCGGTCCAACTCGCCGCCCGTCGGCCGCTAGTTCGCCCTCGTCGTGCTCCCCCGCTCGAAGCGGTTCAGTGGTCGTTGGCGAGGTCGTCGTTGAGGACCCGCCCGAGGCACGTGTCAGGCGACGTCGTGCAGGTGTTCCGGGCGCCTGCCGCAGCCGACACCGGTGTCGTGCCACCAGCGGCGTCGGCAGTTACCGCACTGCACCCAGACCATGTTGACGTCGGAATCAAGGAGGTATAGCGCGGTGTTGTCACCGCAGTAGCGGCAGGGGAGCCACGCGCGGCGGCCGAGGTCTGCTTGCGGGTCGAGCATCATTCTCTCGCTCCGAGGGTGTCGGGTAGCACACCGGCGGCGATGAGCCCGTCGTATGCGGCTTGCTGGTCGGGGTCAAGGTGGGTGTAAAGCATTCGACGCGCTTCGGATTCGCTGGTGTAGATCTCAGTGGGGTCCCAGTGCGGGCCGAGGGCGTCCAGGACGGCGGCGAGGCGTGTGCCTTCGTGCGCAGTGAGATCAATATTGAACGGGACAAGGCTGGTCACACCGCACCTCCGGGGGTCTGATCAAATGAAGGATTCTGGTTGATGCACAAGATCTCGATGTTTCTACCCAGCCAACGGTGGGCGCTGGCGATGGCCTTCTTCCCTACTCAGGCTGCCGGTCGCGCGCTGTCGGTCGCGGCTAGTGGGACGATGGCCGTGTCAGGCTGGGTGGCGTTGAAGGCGTAGGTGCCAGCCGCGTGGCTAAGGCATCGTGTGGCGTCGGCGGCGAGGGCCTCGGCCTGCTGCAGATGCGGTGTGACCGTCCCCCAGGCCGCCCAGCGGTCCCGGGCAGCCGCAGTGAGCTCGCCGAGGTGGCGGGCTATCCGCGCCAGGTCCCAGACCAGTGTCAGGGTCTCCTCGCCACTGGCGGTCATCGGTGCGGCCGCCGCGGTAGCCAGCGCCGCCGCTGCCGCTTCAATCGGGGCATTGATCGTAGGTTTCATAACATGTCGCCATCCGAAGTTCGACTCAGGCCATGCACTACAACAGAGTTGATTTCCCGGCTTCCTGATACACCGTTTCGCGTGGGTCGATAGGTTCTGGCCTGTGCCTCCTTCGATCACTGTGCGGCGGGCGAGGGTCGAGGACGTCCGCCGGATCAAGGAACTGGTGGACTGCTACGCCGGAGTGGTGCTGCTGACCAAACAGCTCGTGACTCTCTACGAGGACGTCCAGGAGTTCTGGGTGGCCGAACGAAACGGCGCGGTGATGGGCTGCGGCGCGCTGCACGTACTCTGGGAAGACCTGGCCGAGATCCGTACCCTGGCCGTGCACCCGGACGCCGTAGGCCAGGGGGTGGGCCATGCACTGGTCGCGCAACTGGTGGAGCAGGGACGGATGCTGGGGTTGCGCCGCCTGTTCGTGCTGACCTTCGAGGAGCGCTTCTTCTCCCGGCACGGGTTCCAGCCCATCCAAGGGACCCCAGTGCCTGCGGAGGTCTACGACGAGATACGCCGCTCGCACGACGAGGGGGTCGCGGAGTTCCTCGATCTGCCCTACGTCAAACCCAACACCCTGGGCAACACCCGCATGCTCCTCGAACTGCCTGCTCCTTAGCTGAGCTGAAGAGTTTTACTGTACGGCCAGCTCAATCTCCCTCGTCTCCCCCAGCGTCACTGCCACGAATCGAGTACAGCAGCCCGTCAAGCTCCTCGGGTTTGGCCAGGACCTCGCGGGCCTTGGATCCCTCTGAGGGGCCCACCACACCCCGGCTCTCCAGCAGGTCCATCAGCCGGCCCGCCTTGGCAAAGCCGACACGCAGCTTGCGCTGCAGCATCGAGGTCGAGCCGAACTGCGACGTCACCACAAGCTCGGCGGCCTGCAACAGCACATCGAGATCGTCGCCGATGTCCGGGTCGACCTCCTTGTGCTCACCCGGCTTGGACGCGGTGACCCCGTCGGTGTACTCCGGAGTGGCCTGCTCCTTGGTGTAGGCAACGACCTTGGCGATCTCGGCGTCGCCGACGTAGGCGCCCTGGATCCGTACCGGCTTGGACGCGCCCATCGGCAAGTAGAGCCCGTCGCCCATACCGATCAGCTTCTCCGCGCCGGGTTGGTCCAGGATCACCCGGCTGTCAGTGAGCGAGGACGTGGCGAAGGCCAGTCGGGAGGGCACGTTGGTCTTGATCAGTCCGGTAACCACGTCGACACTGGGGCGCTGAGTGGCCAGCACGAGATGGATCCCGGCCGCCCGGGCCTTCTGCGTGATGCGGACGACGGCGTCCTCGACGTCGCGCGGGGCGGTCATCATCAGGTCAGCCAACTCATCGACGATGGCCATGATGTACGGATAAGGGCGGTATTCCCGCTGCGACCCTGGCGGCGCCACGATCTCGCCGCTGCGCACCTTGCTGTTGAAGTCGTCGATATGCCGCACCCGGGCGGCCTGCATGTCTTGGTAGCGCTGCTCCATCTCCTCCACCAGCCAGGCCAGCGCCGCGGCCGCCTTCTTCGGCTGGGTGATGATCGGTGTGATCAGGTGCGGGATGCCCTCGTAGGGGGTGAGCTCCACCATCTTCGGGTCGATCAGGATCATCCGGACCTCGTCGGGGGTGGCCCGGGTGAGCAGCGAAACGAGCATCGAGTTCACGAAGCTCGACTTGCCCGAGCCAGTGGAACCGGCCACCAGCAGGTGCGGCATCTTGGTCAGGTTCGCGGTGACGAAGTGACCCTCAATGTCCTTACCCAGCCCGATCACCATGGGATGCTGGTCGCGGCGGGACGTCGGGGAGCACAGCACGTCACCCAGCCGGACCATCTCCCGATCGCTGTTGGGGACCTCGATCCCCACCGCGGACTTGCCCGGGATCGGGGCTAGCAACCGCACGTTGTCGGTGGCCACCGCGTAGGCGATATTACGGGTCAGCTGAGTAATCTTTTCCACCTTGACCCCGAGACCCACCTCCACCTCGTAGCGGGTGACGGTCGGTCCTCGGGCGAACCCGGTGACCTGGGCGTCCACCGAGAACTGGTCGAGCACCCCGGTGATTGCCTCGATCATCGCGTCGTTGGCTTTGCTGTGAGTTTTCGGCGGGTCGCCCCTGAGGAGCAGATCGGGCGGAGGCAGCTGATAGTCACCCTCGACCACCCGGTGCGTGGATGTGCCTGGACCGGGCTTGCTGTCGGCCGGCACCTCCATCGGCTTCTCCATCGGCGCAGCGGGCTTCGGCTGCGCCGATGGAGAAGCCGATGACGCGACGGTAGCACCCTGCGCGTCCTCCTCAGCGATCTTCGCGGTCTGAGTGGCCTGCCGACGCCGCGCGGGGCGGCGCAGCCGGGCGGTGGCCGGATCAGCGCCGGTTACCGTGGCATCGGCATCGGCGGCATCGGGATCCTGATCCGACAGCGCTCCGCACAGCCGGCGGATACGTTCGGGCACTGCTCGAACTGGGGTCCCCGTCAGCACCAGCAGCCCGTAACCGGCGAGCAGCGCCAGCAGAGGCGCCGCCACCCAGACGGTGAATCCGTCAACCAACGGGTCTGCGACCAGGAAACCGACCACGCCAGCAGCCCGGGACCGTCCCACCCCGTCCGCAGGCGCGCCAACCGCGAGATGCCACAGACCAAGCGTCCCCAACGTCAGCAGCAAGGTGCCCACGGTGCGGCGGGGCCGCGCCGCCACATCGGGCTCAGTACGCATCAGGGTCACTCCGACGCCGGCGAGCACCACCGGCAATCCCATCGACACGGTGCCGAACAAGGCACGCAGCGTGTGTTGGAGGCCAGCACCGACGGGTCCCCCGGCGGTCCACCACAACGCGGCGGCGGCGACCACAGCGAGGGCGACCACACACAGCGCGAGGCCATCCCGGCGGTGCGCAGGCTCAAGCTCACGGGCCCGCCCCAGCGCTCTGGCAAGTCCCCCGACACCGCGGGCCAGCAGCGACCATGCGCTGACGAGACCCCGGCGGAGGATGCGGCTCGACCCTCTGCTGGGCACCCGTCGGGATACTGGCCGCCGGGGGGTCGACCGCAGGCGTGGCTTGGTTCCCGAACTCCGGGACCGCACCGTCGTGGTCTTCGTGGAACTCCGCCCTGCCATGTCCCACACGCTAGCCCATCCACCCCTTCCTTCCCGGCAGCAAACACCACCCCAGGGGCCGCACTACCGGGGAACCTCAGCCGACGGGCAGCACCGTAGGCACGATCATCGGCCGACGCCGGTAGGTATCGGAGACCCACCGGCCCACCACGCGCCGCACCGCCTGGGCGATCCGGTGCGGGTCGGTGATCCCCTCCGCTTCGGTGCGGGCCAATTCCATCTCCACCAGCGGCACAACGCCGTCGAGAGCCTTGGGGTCGTCGGAGAACCCCCGGCCCGAGATCGTCGGTGGCGCCACCGCCCGGCCGGTCGCCGACACGATCACCACGGTGATCGCGATGAAGCCACCTTCACCGAGGATGAGCCGGTCGGACAGGGTGGAGTCCCCCACGTCACCGACCGACAGCCCGTCCACGTAGACCTGCCCTACCTCGACCCGGCCGGTGATCTCCGCCCGGCCGTCCACCAGATCCACGACCACCCCGTCCTCGGCGATCACCACCCTTTCCTCGGGTACCCCGGTGCGGACCGCCAGGGCGGAGTTGGCCCGCAGGTGCCGCCACTCGCCGTGCACCGGCATGACGTTGGACGGGCGGACCGCGTTATAGAGGAACAGTAACTCTCCGGCCGGCGCATGCCCGGACACATGGACCTTTGCGGTGCCCTGGTGCACCACTGCGGCGCCCAGCCGGGTCAGCCCGTTGACCACCCGGAACACCGAAGTCTCGTTGCCCGGGATAAGCGAGCTGGCCAACACGACGGTGTCCCCGGAACGGATCCGGATCTGCCGGTGCTCGCCGCGGGCCATCCGGGACAGCGCCGACAGCGGTTCGCCCTGCGAGCCGGTGGAGACGAACAGCACCCGGTGCTCAGGCATCGACATCGCCTCGTCGAGATCCACCAGCAGACCCGGCGGGACCCGGAGCAGCCCAAGATCGGCCGCAACGCCCATGTTGCGCACCATCGACCTGCCCACCAACGCCACCTTGCGTCGGTGCGCCGCGGAGACATCCAGGACCTGCTGCACCCGGTGCACATGGCTGGCGAAGCAGGCCACGATGACCCGCTGGGTGGCCTTGCCGATCACCGAGTCCAGCACCGGGCCGATGTCCCGTTCCGAGGTGACGAAACCGGGCACCTCGGC
Source organism: uncultured Actinomycetota bacterium (assembly GCA_963822695.1). Lineage (GTDB taxonomy): Bacteria > Actinomycetota > Actinomycetes > Mycobacteriales > Pseudonocardiaceae. Next base: position 179,476 of record CAWGJH010000024.1, on the reverse strand, counting down.
GTTGGTGGAGTCGATCAGGAGCAGGTCCACCCCCTCGTCGCCGAGCCTGGAGAACCCGGCGAGATCGGTCAGCCGCCCATCGAGTGGTAGCTGGTCCAGCTTGACGTCGCCGGTATGCAGCACCAGTCCAGCCGGGGTGCGGATAGCCACCGCCAGCGCGTCGGGTATGGAGTGATTCACCGCGAAGAACTCGCAGTCGAACGGCCCGCAGCAATGTCGAGTGCCCTCCGTGACCTGCACCAGCTGCGGTTTCTGGTGGTGCTCGCGACACTTCTCCCGGAGCAGGGCGAGGGTGAACTCAGAACCCACCACCGGCAGGTCGGGACGTAGCTTGAGCAGGAACGGCACCGCCCCGATGTGGTCCTCGTGCCCGTGGGTGAGCACCAGTGCCTCGATGTCGTCCAGCCGGCGCTCGATCGCCCGGAAGTCCGGCAGGATCAGATCGACCCCGGGCGCGTCGTCCTCGGGGAACAACACCCCGCAGTCCACCACGAGCAGCGCCTTGGCGTGCTCGAAGACGGTCATGTTGCGGCCAATCTCTCCAATGCCGCCGAGGGCGACCACGCGCAGGCCACCGTCGGGCAACGGCGGTGGTGCGGTGGTGGGAAGGCCCGGCACGGGCAGCGGGGTGCCGGTAGGCACAGCGCTCACGCGAGGACCCCGGCCTCGGCTAGCGCCAAGGCGATCGCGGCGACCTGGTCGGGCTCGGCGGCGACCTGCGGCAGCCGGGGTTCACCGACATCGAGCCCAGTCAGCCGCAGCGCTGCCTTGCCGAAGGCCACCCCGCCAGCCACGCAGAAGGTTCGGATCAAGCCGAGTGTGGAGGCGTGCAACTCCCGTGCCATGCACATCTTGCCGGCATCGAACGCGGTGATCATGGTCCGCAGCCGGTCGGGCACGACATTGCCGATGACGCTGACGAACCCCACCGCGCCCACCGACAGCCACGGCAGGTTGAGCGCGTCATCCCCGCAGTAGTAGGCCAGGTCGGTGCTGGCGATGATCTCCGCGCCAGCGCCAAGGTCCCCTGTGGCGTCCTTGACCGCGACGATCCGTGGGTGTTCGGCTAACCGGTAGAGGCTCTCCCTCGTGATCGGCACCACAGAGCGCGGCGGGATGTCGTAGAGCATCACCGGCAGGTCGGTAGCGTCAGCGACCGCAGTGAAGTGCGCGACCAGCCCGGCCTGCGGTGGACGGGAGTAGTAGGGGGTCACCACCAGCAGGCCGTGCGCGCCGGCCTGCGCTGCCTGCCGGGCCAGTTGCACACTGTGCGCGGTGTCGTAGGTTCCGGCACCGGCCACCACGGCAGCCCGATCCCCTACCGCCTGCACCACCGCGCGCACCAGGTCCATCTTCTCGACGTCCGTGGTGGTCGGCGACTCGCCGGTGGTGCCGTTCACCACCAGCCCATCGCAACCCCGCTCCACCAACTGGTGGGCGAGCTTTCCAGCGGTGTCCAGATCCAGCTCACCGTCGGCGGCGAACGGGGTAACCATCGCGGTGAGCACCCGACCGAAGGGCCGTTCGGACTCACACATCGGCGCAGTACTCATATGGGGACGCTACCGTTGCTCACCAGAACACCTGTGGGGACACCTCAGCGGTACTGAACTAGAATCCCCGCCGACTGTCCTGGAGGCGCTGGACGTCCATCTCGTCGCCCTCAACCTCGACCATCGCCTCGGCACGACCGTAGGCGTGCAGCGTCAGTTCCTCGGGCGAACCGACGACGGTGACACTACGCCGGCCATGCTGAGCGACGTGTTCCGTGCCGTCCGGGCGGCGTAGCACGACACCGACCGGCGAGTGCCGGTAGCACAGCCGGGCAAGCCGGGACAGCACTGCCCAGAGCGCCTCGGCACGGTGCGGGTCTGCTGCTCGCCGTTCCCACCCCCGCCCGACCCGCCGCACGTCCTCGTGGTGGACGAAGAACTCAACCCCGTTGATCTTCTCGCCCATCGATCCCAGGCTCATCAGCGACCACCGGGGCGGCCCATTGCGAACCAGCTCAACGAGCTCCGGCCAGGGCCGCGCGGCAGTGCTGCGCTGTACCCGAGCAGTAAGTCGAGCCAGCGGCGGTAGCAAGATGCCCGCAGCGGCGACCGGTCGGCCCTCCCGGACCACCAGATGCGCCGCCAAGTCACGGGTTGTCCACCCCGTGCAGAGCGTCAGGGCGTCTGGACCCAGCTGATCCATCAGATTGCACAACTCATGCCGCTCGCTGGCCGCAAGCGTGTTCTCTCCCACTCCTCACGTCACCCCTTTCGTTACTCAGCCCTCTGACACGAACGGGCTGGAGGCGATTTCGGTACCGTCGGGCAGCGTGCAGATCTCGAAGTCACGGAACACGTTGGGTGCTGCCTTGTGCAGCTGGCGCAGGCACTGCAGCGCCAGCGCGCGGATCTCCACGTCGGCGTGCTCGGTGGCCCGCATCGCGATGAAGTGCCGCCAGGCCCGGTAATTGCCAGTGACCACGATACGGGTCTCAGTGGCATTGGGCAGTACCGAGCGAGCCGCCTGGCGGGCCTGCTTACGGCGCAGCGTGGCGTTCGGCTCATCGGCGAAGCGCTTCTCCAACCCGGCGAGCAGCTCATTGTAGGCCTGCTGGCTGGCTCGGGCCGCCGCGTGGAACAGCTGGTGTAGCTCGGGGTCGCCGGCGATGACGGCCGGCTCGACCATGGCGGCAGTCCGCTCGGGGACGTAGCGCTGGGACAGCTGCGAGTAGGAGAAGTGCCGGTGCCGGATCAGCTCGTGGGTCAACGACCGCGACACGCCGGTGAGGTAGAAGCTGACCGTGCCATGTTCTAGCACGGACAGGTGACCGACCTCGAGGATATGTCTCAGATAGCCGGCATTCGTAGCGGTCATCGGGTTGGGCTTGCGCCACGATTGATAGCAGGCCCGGCCGGCGAACTCGGCGAGTGCCTGCCCGCCGTCGGCATCGGTGAGCCACGGTACATCGGCGGGCGGGAAAAACTCGGTCTTGGCAACGAGTTGGACCCGCAACGGCACGGTGCTCACCTCGGTGCCGCTCACGGCGGCGTCAACTCCGTCAGATTGGCCCACGGCGCACCACTTCCTCTCACACGGGTTCCTCTCACACGTGCCCGGCTCCGGGCGCCGCAGCTTACTGCGACATCAGTGGCGCCTTGACTGACGTCATCTATGACGCCACGCTTGACGCCATGGATCTCACTCCGTACATCAGCCAGCTGCGCGAAGACCTCACCGCCGCCGCATCCGCAGGCGATGAGCAGACCCGGCACACCGCAGCTGTACTGGGCGTTGCACTGGAACCCGCCGCTCGCCTGGCCATCATGAATGCACTGTCCGACCTCGCCGCGGAGGTCACCGCGGCGTTGGACGACCGGGTGGTGGAGGTGCGCCTCGACGGCCGTGATGTGAGGGTCGCGGTGAGCTCGCCATCCGACACCGGACCCGGTGCTACTGGACCCGGTGCTACTGGACCTCATCATGCCACCGGACCCCATGCCACCGGACCCCATGCCACCGGCTCGCGTGCCGATGGACCGCCACCGCTCTCCGAGCCCGGTTCAGCCCCCTTCGGCGACGCCGGCGGCGACATCAGGCGGATGACCCTGCGGCTGATCGACCAGCTCAAGGCCCAGGCTGAGCGTGCCGCCGCCGAGCAGGGCGTGTCACTGAACACCTGGGTCTCGCAGGCCGTTGCGGGCGCGCTGCGCGGTGAGCCGTGGAACGAGCAGTGGGTCCCGGGTCATCGCCGCAACCGGGTTCAGGGCTGGGTCCAGGGCTAAACCACCTGCTCTCGTTGAGGAGGAATCGTGGAACACGACGACACCAACGCATCGGTGGTCCGGCAGCAGGACTTCACCTGCGAAGGACCGATCGACATCTGGGTCGAGCTCGATGGTGGGCGGTTGGACATCACGCTGGAGGAAGGCGCCGCCCCCCATGGGGTAGCCGTGCAGATCCGCCCCGATCCGACCAGCCAGCCGCCGTGGAAGGTAGGGATCGGCGGCCTGCTGACCTGGCTGGGCGAACAGACCGGGACGACCCCACCGGGTGAACTGGCTGCCGAGGCGGTGCGCCGCACGGTGATCGACTTCACCGGGCAGCGGCTCACCGTATGCACTCCGCGGGAGTACCCGCTGCGCACTGTGCCGCTGATAATCCAGGTGAATGCGCCGTCGGGCTCGTCGATCAGCGCTCGCAGCGGCTCCGCGGACGTCGCCGTCACCGGAGTGACCGCCAGCTTCGATGCCGCGACCGGCTCCGGGCAAGTCCGGGCGCAGCGCTGCACCGGCGCGGCTGAGGTCCGCACCGGCTCGGGCGATGTGCGGCTTGGAACGGTACTGGGCCGGCTGCAGGTGCGGACCGGCTCGGGGCAGGTCGACGTGATCAGCGTCGAGGGCGCTGAGGGCAGCGGTACCGTGCAGACCGGTTCCGGCGACGTCCGGCTTGGCGCTGTCAAGCACGACATCAGCGCGCGCACCGGCAGCGGTGATCTGACTGTGGTTAACGCCTGCGCGGGCGGCCTCGAACTCACTACCGGTTCGGGGCAGCTGCGGGTAGGGATCCACTCCGGCGTACTTGCCGAGTTGGACGTCAGCTCCGGCTCCGGGCGCGCGCGCAGCGACCTGCCGGTCAGCGGACCGCCCGCCGAGGGCGATGTCGCGCTGCGGGTGCGGGCCCGCACCGGCTCGGGCGACGCACTGGTCACCGGGGCACCATCCTGACCGGTGTGGGACCAGCCTATCCAGCACCGACAATTCCCGCGCAGCCGGCGCCAGAGGTGCTGGGATTCTCGATACCGTGAGGGGCATGGCACTGGCTCGGGTGCGCGTCGCGACCCTTGAGGATGCTCCCACGCTGGCCGCCCTGCATCGTGCGATCTGGCAGGCCGCCTACTCCCAGCTGTTACCGCCCGGAACCCTTGATGGGCTGGACGCACCGCAGGTAGGGCAAGCCTGGGCTGAGACCGTCAAAGGTGGAGCCACGGTGCTGATCGCTACTGAGGGCGACGATCCGGTCGGGTTCGTGGTGGCCGGTCCGGCACCCGAGGACGACGTGGCTGACGCCGACGGCACGGTGCCGTCCGACGCGTCGCACACCATGCTGGTGAGCACGCTGCTGGTGGAACCGAGATGGGGACGCCGAGGCCACGGCGGGCGACTGCTCGCCACGGCCGCAACGATGCTGCGCGATGCCGGCGCCACCCGTGGAATCGTCTGGGTGTTCGCCGGGGACCCGGCCTCGCTGGGCTTTTACCGGCGCGCCGGTTGGGACTCCGACGGCACCGTGCGCATCCTCGACGCCTGCGGCTGGCCACTGCGCGAGGTGCGCCTCACCGGCCCGCTCGACCTCGTGCTCACCTGACCTCCGGCAGCACCGGAGAGCGCCATGGCGATTGGGGGCTACAACTCGAGGAGGGGTTCTAGGCCTACGGTTAATCCGGGGCGGTTGGGGACCGCGCGGACGGCGAGCAGGACACCGGGCATGAATGACGAGCGGTCGAGCGTGTCGTGGCGGATCGTCAACGTCTCACCCTGGGTGCCCAGCAACACCTCCTGGTGCGCAACGAGCCCGGTCAACCGCACCGCATGCACTCGCACCCCGTCGATGTCGGCGCCCCGGGCCCCGGGTAGGGCACGGGTGGTGGCATCTGGAGGCAGGCCCATTCCGGCCTGTGCGCGGGCAGCCGCTATGAGTTCCGCAGTGCGGGCCGCAGTGCCGGACGGAGCGTCGGCTTTGCGTGAGTGATGCAGTTCTACGATCTCCACCGATTCGTAGAATCGGGCGGCCATCGCAGCGAACCGCATCGACAGGATCGCCCCGATGGCAAAGTTAGGGGCGATCAGCACCCCCAGGTCGGGCTTGGGCGCAAGCCACTCGCGGACCTGGGTCAGCCGGGCCTCGGTGAAGCCGGTGGTGCCCACCACGGCGTGGATGCCCTGGTCCACACAGAAGCGCACGTTGTCCATCACCACGTCGGGATGAGTGAAGTCAACGACCACCTCGGTGCCCGCGTCAGCGACGTTGAACATCCAGTCACCCGCATCGACCATCGCGACGAGTTCCATATCCGCAGCGGCGTCTACGGCCTTGCACACCTCCGTGCCCACCCGACCGCGAGCCCCGAGCACCCCGACCCGGATCGGATTCTCCTCCGAGCGGTCCCTGGCCCCGGACTCGTGCTCAGCGGAGCGCATCTGCTCAGCGGGGGTCATGCGATCAACTCCGCTATCTCGTCGGGCAGATCCTCCGCATCAGCGTAGGGGCCCACCACGGCGGCGGTGACCGGTCGGCGCAGCAACTCGCGGGCGAGCTCACCGACCTGCTCCGCGGTCACCGCGTCAATCCGTTGTAGCTCGTGTTCGACGGTGTGGTGCTCGCCGTGATTGAGTTCCGCGGTGCCGATCCGCGTCATCCGAGAACCAGCATCTTCCAGGTCCAGCACCAGTCCGCCCCGCAGCTGCCCCTTGCCACGAGCCAGCTCGGCATCGGACAGGCCGTCCCGGGCCAGGTCAGCCAGCACGTCACCGACCACCACCGCCACTTCACCCAGCCGGCCGGGGGAGCAACCGGCGTAGATCGACAGGCTGCCGGTGTCGGCGTAACAGTCCACTGCGGAATACACCGAATAGGCTAGCCCGCGCTGCTCTCGGACTTGCTGGAACAACCGGGAACTCAGCCCACCACCCAGCGCGGCGTTGAGCACGCCGAGCACGTAGCGCCGGTCGTCGTGCCGGTCGATGGCCTGCACCCCCAGCATGAGGTGGGCCTGCTCGGACGAGTCGGGGCACAAGGCCAATGCGCGCCGGTCGGTGACCGTGGCCCGGCCGCGGCGCGGGTGCACGGGTTGCGCGCAACTGGTCAAGTGGTGTCCGAAACTGTGGGCCACCGCGTCCAGTACCGCGCCGTGCGCGACGTTGCCGGTCACCGTCAGCACCATCCGCTCCGGCGTGTAGCACCGCCGGTAGAAGCGGTGCAGCGCCTCGCGGCTCATCCCGGTGACCGATTCCTCAGTGCCCAGCACCGGGCGACCCAGGGGATGCGACCCGAACAATGCGGCGCAGAACTCGTCATGCACCAGATCCTCCGGGTCGTCGTCCCGCATCGCGATCTCCTCGAGCACCACGCCGCGCTCCAGGTCCACGTCGGACTCCTCGAGCCGGGCATCACCCAGCACGTCGCACACCAGATCGACGGCGAGCTCAAGGTCGGAGTCGAGCACGTGCGCGTGATAGCAGGTGTGCTCCTTGGTGGTGAACGCATTGAGCTCACCGCCCACCGCGTCGATCTCCTGGGCGATCGCCACCGCGGAGCGCCGTGCGGTGCCCTTGAACAGCAGGTGCTCCAGGTAGTGCGCAGCGCCGGCCACCGCGGCAGGCTCGTCCCGCGAGCCTACCGCCACCCACATCCCGACCAGGGCCGAGCGCGAACCAGGAAGCTGCTCGGTCACCACCCGCAGCCCGGAGGGCAACACACTGCGTTGGAGCGTGCCGTCCTGACGCATACCGCCCTGAAGCATCCCACTCTGGGGGTGCTGCCGTGGGGTCACGTGCCGGCCGGGACCTCAGCGGTGTCCGTGGCAAGGGCGACACCGGAGGCATCAGTGGTGGTGTCCTCGCTGACCGGCACCAGGCTGATCTTGCCGCGACTGTCGATGTCGGCCACCTCGACGCGCAACTTGTCGCCGACCTTCACCACGTCTTCAACCTTGCCGATGCGCTTGCCGTTGCCCAGCTTGGAGATGTGCACCAGACCATCCTTGCCGGGTACCAGCGAGACGAAGGCGCCGAAGGCCGCAGTTTTCACCACGGTGCCGAGGAACCGCTCGCCGACCTTGGGCAGCTGCGGGTTGGCGATGGCGTTGATCCGGTCGATAGCGGCCTCGGCGGACGGGCCGTCGTTGGCGCCGACGTAGATCGTGCCGTCGTCCTCAATGGAGATGTCCGCACCGGTCTCGTCGGTGATTGAGTTGATCATCTTGCCCTTCGGGCCGATCACCTCGCCGATCTTGTTGACCGGGATCTTGATAGCGGTGACGCGCGGGGCGTACGGGCTCATCTCATCCGGCCCGTCAATGGCCTGCGCCATCACCTCGAGGATGGTCAGCCGAGCATCCCGAGCCTGGGACAGTGCCCCGGCCAGGATGTCTGACGGAATTCCGGCCAACTTGGTGTCCAGCTGCAATGCGGTCACGAACGCGTGGGTGCCAGCGACCTTGAAGTCCATGTCGCCAAAGGCATCCTCGGCGCCCAAAATGTCGGTGAGCGCGACAAAAGTGTCCTTACCATCAACCTCACCTGACACCAGACCCATCGCGATACCCGCCACGGGCGCCTTGAGCGGAACTCCCGCGTTGAACATGGACATCGTGGATGCGCAGACCGAGCCCATCGAGGTGGAGCCGTTGGAACCCAGCGCCTCGGAGACCTGGCGAATCGCGTAGGGGAACTCCTCGCGGCTGGGCAGCACCGGGACCAGCGCCCGCTCAGCCAGCGCACCATGACCGATCTCGCGCCGCTTGGGCGAGCCTACCCGACCAGTCTCACCGGTGGAGAACGGCGGAAAATTGTAGTGGTGCAGGTAGCGCTTGGTGGTCTCGGGGCCCAGTGAGTCGATCTGCTGCTCCATGCGCAGCATGTTCAGTGTGGTGACGCCGAGGATCTGAGTCTCGCCGCGTTCGAACAGCGCCGAACCGTGCGCCCGGGGAATCATCTCGACCTCAGCCGAGAGCGGCCGGATATCGGTGATACCGCGGCCGTCAATGCGAACCTTGTCACGCAGGATGCGCTGGCGTACCGCTGATTTGGTCGCGGCTCGGAACGCGGCACCGATCTCTTTCTCCCGGCCCGCGAAGCGCTCGGCCAGCTGCTGCAGAGCACCGGCCTTGAGCTCGTCGAGCCGGTTCTCCCGTTCCTGCTTGCCTGCGATGACCAGGACCCGCGCCAGCTCGTCGGCCACCGTCTCGCGGACGGCATCCAGGACATCAGGTTGGTAAGCGGGGAAGGTGGGAAACTCCAGCTCCGGGCTACCGGCCGCCGCAGCCAGCTCCTGCTGAGCCCTGCATAGGGTACGGATGAACGGCTTGGCGGCCTCCAGTCCGGCGGCCACCACCTCCTCGGTCGGCGCCTGGGCGCCACCGGCAATCAGCTCAATGGTGGCCTCGGTGGCCTCGGCCTCGACCATCATGATCGCCACATCGCTGGTGGGGCCGTCACCGACCACCCGGCCCGCGACGACCATGTCGAATACCGCGCGGCCGATCTGCTCATAAGTAGGGAAGGCAACCCACTGGCTGCCGCCTTCGTGACTGACCAAGGCCACCCGGGTAGCGCCGATCGGGCCGGAGAACGGCAGACCGGACAGCTGAGTGGATGCTGACGCGGCATTGATCGCGAGCACGTCGTAGGGGTCAGCCGGATTGAGGCTGAGCACGGTGATGACGACCTGGACTTCGTTGCGCAGCCCGTCCACAAAGCAGGGCCGCAGCGGGCGATCGATCAGCCGGCAGGTGAGAATCGCGTCCGTGGACGGGCGGCCCTCACGGCGGAAGAAGGAGCCGGGGATGCGCCCGGCGGCGTACATCCGCTCCTCGACGTTGACGGTCAGCGGGAAGAAGTCGAACTGATCCTTGGGCTGTTTGGATGCCGTGGTGGCAGACAGCAGCATCGTCTCGTCGTCGAGGTGAGCGACGACAGCTCCTGCGGCCTGCCGAGCCAGCCGGCCGGTCTCGAATCGTACTGTGCGGGTACCGAAGACGCCGTTGTCCAGTACCGCGATTGCGTCATGCACCTGGGTGGAGGTGCTTGTCGTGAGGTCGGTCAATTTATCTCCTTCTCACGACACGGGCCACCGGCGGCACCGTCAGCACGGGAGCGAGGACGACAGACCGGTCTTCGATCGAAGCCCCCGGAGCATGTGACCTGCTCTCGGGAGCCACTACCGAGGACCGGCGGACGACGGTCCCGACAACGGTGATGAGGCGACTCGTGAGGTGATGTGTGGTGTGTATCGGTGCTGGCTTGGGGTGTCAAGCGGCGTGGGGTCAGCGCCGCAGGCCGAGGCGCTCGATCAGGGATCGGTAGCGCGCGATGTTGACCTTGGCGAGGTAGTTCAACAAGTTACGGCGACGGCCGACCATGAGTAGCAGGCCGCGCCGGGAGTGATGGTCGTGTTTGTGCTGCTTGAGGTGCTCGGTAAGGCCTGAGATCCGCTTGGTCAGCAGGGCCACTTGTGCCTCAGGGGATCCGGTGTCCCCCCCCCGCTGCCCATATTCGGCCAGGATCTCACTCTTTTGTGCGGTGGACAGCGCCACGGGTCGATCTTCTCCTGTCATCTCGTACCGTGCGAGCCGCGCAACCACGCGGCAGCTGTGAGTGGAGCCGACCGCCACGGACCACAGCCGGACCTCGTCTGAGGCTACCAGCCCACCCGCAGGGGTCCGGTACAGCCCTCGATCGCCCAGGATCAGACTTACACCGCTGCTGGCCTATTCGACCCCCGGATCGACTTCTTCGACCCCCGGATCGACTTCGGCCCCGATTTCCTGGTCGGGGCCAGCGGCGCGCCGAAGCAATCCGGCAAGCAACGGGAACCTCTCCCGCAGCAGGTGGGCCGCAGCAGCCAGTTCGGACGGAGGGGCTAACGCGCGCAACGCCGGGATGAGCACCTCGTCACCGTGCTTCTCGACCGGCACCGTGTCCCGACTGACGGTGGGCCGGGAGTCGCGGACCTGCTCCAGCGCGGTGCGAATCGCGGCTGGGTCACCGGAGGCAACCTCAGGGGTGAGCACTCGGCGCTCCAGCATCACCATTCGAGCCAGCACCGCGGGATTGCCGATCTTCGCTCGGCGCCCGCTCATCAACTGGCTGAGCATCGGCGCGCTCAGCCCGAGGACCTCGGCCAACTGCGCCTGGGAGACATCGAAGGCGACCACGAGTCGCCGCACCCGATCGCCGAGCGGCTCCCCGTACCACTCCCGCTGCAGGGCGACGTTGCGCGCGACGGTGAGCTGCTCGTCCACCGGACTCCCCTTCCGTGCCCCATACTCGCATCCTGCCAGGGCGCCGAACGCGACCCCAAACACGATCACCGACACTGAGAACAGCGAACCGTGATCGCTCACCTGGTTCGGTCGACCACCGTGCGGGTACGCGCCACGTCGTCGTCGATCTGGGCGACGAGTTGCTCAGGGGTGTCGAAGCGGTACATGCCGCGCAGCCGCTCGATGAAATCCAGGGCCACCCGCTCGCCGTAGAAGTCCTCGTCCAGATCCAGCACGAACGCCTCTACCACGCGTTCCCGTCCGGAGAACGTCGGGTTGGTGCCGATCGAGACTGCCGCCGCCAGTTCCCGGCGACGGTGCACGAAGCGGCACGCGTACACACCGTCGGCGGGGATCGCGGCGTGTCTCGGGGTTGACAGGTTCGCCGTCGGGTAGCCCAAGCGGCGGCCACGCTGGTCGCCGCGGACCACGATCCCCTCCACCCGGTGTGGGCGGCCCAACGCGATACCAGCGGCTGCCACGTCACCGGCGTCAATGCAGGAGCGGATGTAGGTGGAGGAGAACGTCAGCTCACCTTGGGAGAGCAGCCCCACGCCCTCGGCGGCGAAGCCGAACCGCCGACCCAAGGCGCGCAGCAGCTCGATGTTTCCGGCCGCTTTATGCCCGAAGGTGAAGTTGTCGCCCACCACCACCTCCGCCACGTGCAGGCGCTCGACGAGCACCTCATGGACGAACTCGTCGGCCGGCATCCGGGATAGCTCGACAGTGAACGGCAGTACCAAGAACACCTCCACCCCAAGCTGCTCGACCAGCTCGGCCCGACGGCGAAGGGTCGTGAGCTGGGCCGGATGGCTGCCGGGGCGGACCACCTCCGAGGGGTGCGGGTCAAAGGTCATCAGTACCCCCGGAACTGCCATCTCCCGAGCGCGCCGCACGGCCTGCCCCACCAGTTGGACGTGGCCGCGGTGCATCCCGTCGAACACACCGATGGTGACCACGCTACGGCCCCACCCGTTCGGGATGGCCTCTATTCCACGCCAGCGCTGCACGGATGACGAGGCTAACTGGTCACTTGCTCGCGGGACGCAACACCAGGACCGGACGGGCCTGTCCATCACGCTCAGTGATCAGCGCGATGGCGTGCCCTTGCGGGTCGATCGCGGCGTGCGTTCCGGCCAGCCCGACCGCCGGCAACGACCCACCATGAGCCAGTACCCGGACCTGCTGGGGGTCCACGGCGCGGCGGCCGAACGTGGTCGCCACCACCTTGTCCAGCTCAGCGCAGAGTCCCGGCTCACCCGCCAGTTCGTCGAGAGTGCGGGCGACATCCAGCCCGAAGGGGCCCACCCGGGTGCGGCGCAGGGCGGTGAGGTGTCCCCCGACCCCCAGCGCAGCGCCGAGGTCCCTGGCCAGCGCTCGGACGTAGGTACCGCCGCTGCACTCCACCAGCACGTCGAGGTCGGTCACGGCGTCGCCACGGCGCAGCGCGAGGAGCTCGAACCGGTACACGATCACCGGGCGGGAGGTCAACAGCACCTGCTCACCGGCGCGAGCCAGCGCGTAGGCCCGCCGGCCGTCAATCTTGACCGCGCTCACCGTGCTGGGTATCTGCTCGATGGTGCCACGCAGACCCGCGATGGCCGCGAGGATCTCCCGCTCGTCCACAGCGGACGCGTCGGCACCGCCGATGCGCTCACCCTCGGCATCGTCGGTGCTGGTAGACATGCCGAGCCGCACCGTGCCCCGGTAGACCTTGGGCTCCAACGGGAGATGCCCGAGCAACTTAGTGGCACGCTGCACGCCACAGATGAGTACACCGGTGGCCATCGGATCCAAGGTGCCAGCGTGCCCGATCCGGCGGATGCGCAGCAACCGGCGCAGCTGGGCGACCACGTCATGCGAGGTCATCCCGGCGGGCTTGTCCACCACCACCAGACCGCCAAGCGCCAGCGCGGAACTCACGTAGCTGGGCACTACCACTCTCATCTTCTCTGGTAGGAGCCTGACCCTATTGAACTCCCGCGATGGGACTTCGATTGTGCTCTCAGATCATGGGTGCCCGGTGCAGGGCAGTGCGCAGGACACCCATGACGTCATCGGCGGTGCCATTGACGGCGAAACCGGCAGCGAGGCGGTGGCCACCACCGCCGAGCTCGGCTGCGGCGGCCGAGACGTCGAGGCGCTGCTTGGCGCGCAGCGATACCGACCACCGGTCCGGGCCGGTCTCCTTGAGCACTGCGGCGACCTCAGCCTCGGAGGTGGTCCGCACAAGATCCACCACGCTCTCGACCTCCTCGCTACGCAGGCCCGCCACGTCGGCCAGCCGCACCGTGGTGTGCACCAGTCCCAGGCCCCGTGCCGATGCGGGCTCGAGTTGCGCACGGCTGAGCACCGCTCCCAGCATGGCCAACCAGCCGAAGGGGTGGGTGTCCAGCAACTCCCGGGTGGTGGCGTTCGGATCGACTCCCGCGGCCAGCAGCCGGGCGGCGACCGCGTGGGTACTCGGGTCGGCCCGGCGAAAACAACTGGTGTCGGTGACCAGGCCGGCGTAGAGGCAGCGCGCTACCGGCTCGTCCAGCGGTGCCTCGAGCGCGTCAAGCAGCTCGAGCACGAGCACTGCGGTGGCCTCCGCGCCAGGATCCACCAGATGGTGGGTACCGAATCGGTCGTTGGTGGCGTGGTGGTCAATCACGAGCACGGCACTGGCGGTATCCACCCGGTCGGAGAGGCAGCCCAGCCGACTTCGGCTCGCCGTGTCCAAGGCAACGAGCAGTTTCGGCCGCGCAGGTACCTGGCCTGACGGCACGATGAGATCGGCAACGTCGAGCCCACGCAACGATTCCGGCGTCTCCGCCGGCTCGCCAAAACTCACCCGCACCGTGCAGCCGCGCTGGTGAAGTGCCAGGCCAAGAGCCAGCGCGCTGCCCAGCGCGTCGGCGTCGGGGTGCACGTGGGCCACCAGCGTGACATCTGTCGCGCTGCCGACGAGTTCCGCGGCGACCCTCAGTTCCCGGTGCCACTGTTGCCGATCTCTCAGGTTCCGGGCGCGGTCAGTCATCATCCGCAGCGGTGTCCCGGGGCGGACGGTACGGGTCAGGCTCACCGGCGGGGGACGCGCTCGCCGCAATGCGGGCGACCTCGGCATCGGCGTCGTGCGCCCGGGCCAGCAACTCGTCGATCCGGCGCACTCCGTCCAGGACGTCGTCGCAGCGAAAGGTCAGGGTGGGAGTGAACCGGACGCCTGTTCCACGCCCAACGAGGGACCGCAACACGCCGGTCGCGCTAGCTAGCGCGGCAGCCGCCCCGGCGGTGTCCGGTGGCGTGTCGACGGTCTCTCCGAGCACCGTGTAGTAGACCGTCGCGTCCCGAAGGTCCCCGGTGACCTTCGCGTCAGTGATCGTCACCATCGTCAGTCGGGGATCTTTGACCTCGTGCTCCAGTCCCGACGCGACGATCTGGGCGATTCGTTTGGCGAGCCGGCGGGCCCGTGGGGGGTCGGCCATCGCAGCATTCTCCTCAGCATTTTCCCGACATTCTCGGGATGTTCGTCTCCAACACTCTTCGGGCCCTCCAACAAGCCCTTAGCCGTCGTCCGGGCCGAGCAGCCGGTGCCGGGCAGCCAGCAGCGCCAGCTCGGGTCGTTGCGCCACCAGCCGCTCACACGCCTCGAGCACCTCGCGCACGTGATAAGCGTCAGCAGCAACGGCGGCCACCCCGATCAGCGACCGGCGGTGCAGGTCCGCATGCCCGGCCTCGGCCACCGCAACCTCGAAACGCCGCCGAAGCTCCGCGACCACGGGCCGAACCAGCGAGCGCTTCTGCTTCAGGGAATGAACATCACCGAACAGGACATCCAGCTCCACAGCGCCGACGTACACCGCTCACCACCAAAGGTTGGTAGCTCATGAAGACCACCAGCTCTGGGGTTGGTGGCCCGTGAAGGCCACCAACCCCAGAGCTGATCACGTGCGGGGCTTCTCGCGCAGCTCGTATGTCTCGATCTCGTCACCCACCCGGAGATCTTGGTAGGACGAGAGCGTGAGGCCGCATTCGAAGCCCTCACGGACCGACGATGCGTCATCCTTGAACCGGCGCAGTGATGAGACCGTGAAGTCTTCGCGGACAACCACGTTGTCCCGAAGCAGCCGGGCCTTGGCATTGCGCCGGATCTCCCCCGAGGTGACCATGCAGCCGGCGATGGTGCCAACCTTCGAGGACCGGAACACCTCGCGGACCTCGGCACGGCCGAGTGCCACCTCCTCGTACTCCGGCTTGAGCATGCCCTTGAGGGCCTGCTCGATCTCGTCGATCGCCTGGTAGATCACCGAGTAATAGCGGATCTCCACACCCTCGCGGTTGGCCAGGGCGGTGGCCTTACCGTCGGCCCGAACGTTGAACCCGAGCACGATGGTGTTGTCCGCGATGGCGAGGTTGATATCGCTCTCGGTGATGCCACCGACACCCCGGGAAATCACCCGCAGCTCTACCTCGTCGCCGACGTCGATCTTCAGTAGGGCATCCTCCAGCGCCTCCACGGTGCCGGAGTTATCGCCCTTGAGGATCAAGTTGAGCTCGCTGGTCTCCTTGAGCGCCCGGTCCAGGTCCTCCAGGCTGACCCGGCGGCGGCGGGAGGCGAGATCGGCGTTGCGCTCCCGGGTGCGCCTGCGATCAGCAATCTGACGGGCGATGCGGTCCTCATCGACGACAAGGAAGTTATCGCCGGCACCTGGTACCGAGGTGAACCCGATGACCTGCACCGGGCGCGAAGGCAGCGCCTCGATGATGTCATCACCGTGCTCATCGACCATCCTGCGGACCCGACCGTAGGCGTCGCCGGCGACCACCGAATCACCGATCCGGAGCGTGCCCCGCTGCACCAGCACGGTGGCCACCGGCCCGCGACCGCGATCCAGATGCGCCTCGATCGCCACCCCCTGGGCCTCCATCTCCGGGTTGGCCCGCAGGTCCAGCGAGGCATCCGCGGTAAGCAGGATCGCCTCCAGTAAGGAGTCGATGTTGGTACCGTCCTTGGCGGAGATATCGACGAACATGGTGTCGCCGCCGTACTCCTCAGGCACCAGCCCGTACTCGGTGAGCTGGCCGCGGATCCGGGTCGGGTCCGCGTTCTCTTTATCAATCTTGTTCACCGCGACCACGACCGGCACACCAGCCGCCGTCGCGTGATTGATCGCCTCCACCGTCTGTGGCATGACGCCGTCGTCGGCGGCCACCACCAACACCGCGATGTCGGTCGAGCGCGCACCGCGCGCCCGCATGGCGGTGAACGCCTCGTGGCCCGGGGTGTCGATGAAGGTGATCAGCCGCTCCAGGCTCTCCAGCTCGGTGGCGACCTGGTAAGCGCCGATGTGCTGGGTGATCCCACCGGCCTCGCCACCCATCACGTTGGCCTTGCGGATGGTGTCCAGCAGGCGGGTCTTGCCGTGGTCCACGTGACCCATGACGGTGACCACCGGTGGTCGGGACGCGAGGTCCTCCTCGCCGCCGGAATCCTCGCCATAGGACAGGTCGAAGGACTCCAGCAGCTCGCGATCCTCATCCTCGGGGCTGACGACCTGGATCTTGTAGTTCATCTCCTGGCCGAGCAGCTCCAGCACGTCGTCAGAGACGGACTGGGTCGCCGTCACCATCTCGCCCAGATGGAACAACGCCTGCACCAGAGCGGCCGGGTTGGCGTCGATCTTCTCGGCGAAGTCGGTGAGTGAGGAGCCACGACGCAGCCGGACGGTCTCGCCGGTGCCGCGTGGCAGCCGGACGCCACCGACCGACGGCGCCTGCATGTTGTCGAACTCCTGGCGCTTCTGCCGCTTGGACTTGCGGCCCTTGCGCGCGGGACCACCAGGACGGCCGAAAGCACCGGCCGCGCCCCCGCCACGGCCCCGACCGCCGGCACCAGGACGCGCTGGTCCTCCCCGGAAGCCGCCACCGCCAGCGGGAGCGCCAGCACCCCCGGAGCCACCGGGAGCCCCGCCACCACCACCGCCGCGGAAACCGCCACCACCGCTGCGGCCACCGGGCCCACCGCGACCACCGCCCGGACCTCCAGGCCCGCCGCGAGCACCATCACCGGCACCGGGACGCCCCGGGCGGCTCGGCCCGGTCCCCGGGCTGGGCGGCCGCGGCGGCATCATGCCGGGATTCGGTCGCGGTCCGCCGCTGCCGGGCGGGCCGCTGCGGCTGGAGGCTGGGCGGTTACCCCCGCCTGGACGGGGCGGCATGTTGCTCGGCCCGGCTGGACTCGCGGACGGGCCGGGCCGCTGCCCCGACGAACGTGGCGGCGCAGAACCACCGATGCCGAAGGGGTTGTTGCCAACCCGTGGTGACCGTGGACCCGGCTTCGGCAACCGCGGGCGGGGGTGTCCGGGAGTTGCTCCCGGAGCAGCAGCAGGGGCAGCAAGGGCACTGCCATCGTCGGGCCGGGTGCCCGGGCGCTGCTCGGCTGGCGGACTGTGCGGAGCCGTCCGATGCTCCGCCGCAGGCGGGTAGGACACCGGCGGACTAGGGTTATCGGCCGCAGCCGGGCGGTCAACGGCCGGGCGGTCACCGACGGATGGGGGCTCACCGACGGCCGGAGGCCCCGGAACTACCCGGCGCTCCGCTGGTGTCGTGCGCTGCGGGACCCCCAGAGGAGAGATCCCTGGCGGAGCGATCCCTGGAGCAACCCCCGAAGAGGCACTGCCAGGTGCGGATTCTCCTCGACGGGCGGGCGAAGAAGGCACAGGACCGGGCTTAGCAGTGGTCCCACCGGCCGTAGGGCCACCGGGGCCGCTACTGGGGATCCCACTGCTCACGCGACCGCTGGCCGATGCGCCGTTAGCGTGGGACTGCTTGCCTCCACCAGAGGAACCACCCGGGGGAAACGAGTCACGAAGCTTGCGGACGACCGGTGCCTCCACCGTTGAGGAGGCAGACTTCACATACTCACCGAGGTCGGCGAGTTTCTTGAGTACGTCTTTACTAGTCACACCGAGCTCTTTCGCGAGCTCGTGTACGCGGGCCTTGCCTGCCACTGCTCTCCTCACTGCTGGAGCCGGCGGCAATCCCGCTCGACCCCGTTACTAGTGCATGTCCATCGCTGTCAGAGCTTCACGACTGCGGGTACATTTCGGAATCGACCTGCTCTCTGCGTTGACCGCGTGCCGGGGAGGTCCCGGGCATCGGGTACGTCCCCAGCGAACCGAGGACCTCACAACATCTCCGAACGGCTACGTGAGAAAGGCGTGCACCGCAGCGGCGTCGAGGGCACCCGCGGAACGCAACGCTCGCGGGAAGGCCCGGCGCCGCTCGGCGAGACGCAGACATCCAGCACCGGGGTGCACCCACGCACCCCGACCGGGATACCGACGCTGCGGGTCCGGGACCAAGATCCCGTCCACCGCCACCACACGCAACAATCCGGAAGCCGCCGCCCTGGTCCGGCAACCTACGCAGGTCCGGACTGGCTCGGCGGGCCGCTCGCGGCGGCAGCGCTGAACTTCGTCCGGGCAGGCATAGACCTTCCCCCGACGGCGGGCCATCATGATTCTAGCGCGTCCCAGCAGCGGGCGGCGAACCGGCATTGGTCACCGGTACCTCGGTGCGCAGAGCGCTGGCCGACGGTGACGCGATCGGGTCGGCGTCGCTTCGAATGTCGATCTTCCATCCGGTCAACCGGGCGGCCAACCTGGCGTTCTGACCCTCCTTACCGATCGCCAGCGACAGCTGGAAATCGGGGACGACGACCCGGGCCGTTTTGGCTCGGGCATCGATCACCTGCACCGAGACGACCTTCGCCGGGGACAGCGCATTGCCCACGAACGTCGCCGGGTCCTCTGCGTAGTCGATGATGTCGATCTTCTCGCCACCCAGCTCACTCATCACGTTGCGGACCCGCTGGCCCATCGGTCCGATGCAGGCGCCCTTGCCGTTAACTCCCGCGACAGTCGACCGGACGGCGATCTTCGAGCGATGCCCCGCCTCCCTGGCCACCGCGGGGATCTCCACGGTTCCGTCGGCAATCTCGGGAACCTCCAGCGCGAACAGCCGGCGGACCAGATTGGGATGCGTGCGGGACAAGGTGATCTGCGGTCCGCGCAGTCCCCGGGATACCCCCACGACGTAACACTTGATCCGCTCGCCGTGCCGGTAGGTCTCCCTCGGCACCTGCTCCACCGGCGGGATCACGCCCTCGGTCTCACCGATCTGGACCACCACCACACCACGGGCGTTGGCCCGGGCGTCGCGCTGCACGACCCCGGCGACAATCTCGCCCTCCTTGGCCGAGAACTCACCGAAGGTGCGCTCGTGCTCGGCATCGCGCAGCCGCTGCAGGATGACCTGGCGGGCTGTGGTGGCCGCGATCCGGCCGAACCCTTCGGGGGTGTCGTCCCACTCCTGACAGACGTTGCCGTCATCGTCGAGCTCCTGCGCCAGCACCCGGACCAGGCCGGTCTTACGGTCAACGTCGATGCGCACGTTCGGTTGGTGGCCGTCGGTGTGCTTGTACGCGGTGAGCAGCGCCGTCTCAATGGCCTCGAGAACCGTCTCGAAGGAGATGTCCTTATCCCGCTCGATGGCGCGCAGTGCGGCGATATCGACGTTCACCGTTCCTCCAAATCCTGCTGTCTCGCACCGTCGAGCGCAGCGAGCTCGGTGGCAGGCGGTTGGCGAAATTCCACTTCCACCACCGCGCGACGCAGCTCCGCGTAGCGCATCCGGCACAGGGCTCCCGACACCAGCAGCGTGACGCCCTCGTCATCGCAGTCACCGATCCGGCCGACCAACTCCCCGCCGGCTACCAGGGCAGCCCGGACCAGCCGCAGCCGGTTCCGCCGCCAGTGCCGTGGCTGGGTCAGCGGCCGGTCCACCCCAGGCGAAGTCACCTCGAGGGTGTAGGGCCCAGCGATCAGCTCATCGCGCTGGTCCAGGGCCAGCGACACCGCACGGCTCACCGTGGCGATGTCGTCCAACCCGACGCCGACGTCCGAGTCGATGATTACCCGGATCAGCCAGCGCTGGCCTGCGCGCACCTCCTCCAGGCTCTCAAGCTCGAACCCGGTGCCGGCCACCGCGTCGCGCACCACCGACTCGGTTGCTGAGCCGGGGTTCGCGGGCTGCGCGGTCACCGTGGCCTCCTCACTAGAAGTGACTGTCTGTCTACGATGTGGCGATGCGGGCGACGACTCAGCACGGCGTACTCCGGTCGAGATTACCTAGGGTATCGCGTCGCAGGACCAGCCCGCGTCGAGTGGATCACAGTGCAGGTCCCCAGCAAAACGGGGTCCTGGCAAGATGGGCGACCGTGTCCGGAGCCAGCCCCAACCGTCGCCGCGTGCTGGCCGCCGGAGCCACGCTCCTCCTGGCCGGCCCGGCGGCGCTGACCGGATGCACCCTACCGGCACGCACACCCGAAGGGCCCGATCCGCTGGAGGCACCAGCCCGGCGCGCCGAGGCTGACGCGGCCTTGGCGGCGGGTGTGGCCCAGCTGGCGGCCCACGCCGGCCCAGTGTTGGCCACAGCGGCCAGAGCGCTCGCCACGGACCGGATGGCGCATGCCACGATGCTGCGGGCCGAACTGCGCCGGGTCCGGCCCGGGCCAGCGTCCAGCAGCGTCTCCCCGCCGGTTGCGCCCCTGCCTTTCAATCCCGAGCCTTCCAATCCCGCTCTGGCCGGCGCGCAAGGAACTCTGGCTCAGGCAGCCCGCGCGGCGCACGACGAGGCAGCCGAACTGGTCATGACCCTGCCTGGGTACCGCGCGGCGCTGCTGGCGTCAATAGCGGCCTGTTGCGCGAGCCACGCAGCGCTGCTGTCATGAGCGGGAGCCAGGTGCCGGTGGATGCCTTGCAGAGCGCCTTGGCGGCTGAACATGCCGCGATCTGGGTTTATGGGGTGGTGGGGGCCTTTGTCTCGGATGCGTTGGACAGTCAGCTCGACCAGGCCGCGACAGCGCATCAGGCTCGGCGCGACGCCACTGAGCGCGTGCTGATCGACGCGGGCGCGCCGCCAGTACCGCCCGAACCGGGCTACCTCACCCCAGAACCGGTCACCGATGCCGCTTCAGCCCTCCGGCTGGCGATCACCGCGGAAACCGACGCAGCTGCGGCGTGGCGCTCGGTGGTCGAGCGCAGCCCAGCTGATCCGGGCCTGCGCGGTGCCGCGCTGGACGCGCTTACCGGAGCGGCCGTGCGAGCGACCCGCTGGCGGGCAACCGCAGGCACAAACCCGGCGACGGTGCCGTTTCCCGGAGCACCCTCATGAAGAGACGCTGAGCGCCTGGATCCACCCATCGGGGCAAGCGACTACCGTACGGCCGTGCACACCGAGCAAATTCGCATCCAGACCGGCTCGCGGGAACAGGTCTATGACATCACCAAGGACTGCCACGCCTTCCTCCGCCGAGTCACTACGGGTGATGGTCTGCTGCATGTCTGGGTGCCGCACGCGACCGCCGGCCTTGCCGTGATCGAGACCGGCGCTGGCAGCGAGACCGACCTGCTCGCCGCACTGCGCGAGTTGCTGCCCGCCGACGACCGGTGGCGCCATCGGCACGGTTCCCCCGGGCACGGCAGGGACCACCTGCTGCCCGCGCTACTGCCGCCTTACGCCAGCGTGCCGGTGCTCGGCGGGCACCTCACACTGGGCACCTGGCAATCGATCTGCCTGGTGGACACCAACCGCGACAACCCGGTCCGCACGGTCCGGCTGAGCTTCCTGGCCGGCTGACGCCCGCTTGCTAGGCTGACGCCTACTTGCTACACAGCTCCTGCAGGTGCGCCACCACGCCGTCCACCGGCACCTCGGTGCGTTCCCCCGTAGCCCGGTCCTTGACCTCCACGACACCCGACGCCAGGCCGCGCCCCACCACAAGGATGGTCGGCACGCCGAGCAACTCGGCGTCGACAAACTTCACACCAGGAGTGGCCGGGCGGTCATCGAGGATCACCCGCAGGCCGGTGGCAGCCAGCTCAGCGGCCAGCCGCTCGCCGGCGGCACCGATCGTGCCGTCCTTACCCGCGATCACCAGGTGGACGTCGGCCGGGGCGATCTCGCGCGGCCAGATCAGCCCGTGCGCATCGTGACTCTGCTCAGCGATCGCGGCGACCAGCCGAGAAATCCCGATACCGTAGGAACCCATAGTGACCCGGATCGGCTTGCCGTCGGGGCCGAGCGCGTCCAACGCGAAGGCGTCGGTGTACTTGCGACCGAGCTGGAAGATGTGCCCGATCTCGATACCGCGGGCGGCGACCAGGGTGCCGACCCCGTCGGGTGAGGGGTCCCCGGCGCGCACCTCCGCAGCCTCAATGGTGCCGCCGGGGGTGAAATCGCGCCCGCACAGCAGGTTGACGACGTGGTGGTCGGGACGGTCGGCGCCGGTGGCCCACGCGGTGCCCCGAACCACCCGAGGATCGACGAGGTAGCGCACCCCATGTGCGCCCAGCGCGCCCGGCCCGATGTAGCCCTTGATCAGGAAGGGGTGCGCGGCGAAATCCGCGTCGTCGAGTAGCGCCACCTCGGCTGGGGCCAGCGAGGCCTCCAGCCGTTTCATGTCGACCTCACGGTCGCCGGGGAGCCCGATGCCAAGCAGTTCCCAGTGCCGCGCGCCGGGTTGCCGGGTCTTGACCATGACGTTCTTCAGGGTGCCCGAGGCGCTGAAGGTACGGCCCAGACCCGCACCATTGAGGTGTTCCACCAGCGTGTCGATGGTCGGGGTACCCGGGGTATGTAGCACGCGGGCCGGCGGTAGCCCGTCGATCGGCAGCTCCGGGGGCACCGGGGTGGTCACCGCCTCCACGTTGGCTGCGTACCCGGACTCGGTGCTGCGGACGAAGGTGTCCTCCCCCGTCTCAGCTTCAGCGAGGAACTCCTCGCTGGTTGAGCCGCCCATCGCGCCGGAGTGCGCCGACACGATCACGTAGCGCAACCCGAGCCGATCGAAGATCTTGATGTAAGCCTCGCGGTGCGCCCGGTAGGACTGCGCCAGCCCCTCGTCCGAGAGGTCGAAGGAGTAGGAGTCCTTCATCAGGAACTCCCGGCCACGCAGGATCCCGGCGCGGGGGCGTTCCTCGTCCCGGTACTTGGTCTGCACCTGGTAGAGAATCACCGGATAGTCCTTGTAGGAACTGAATTCGCCCTTGACGGTGAGGGTGAACAGCTCCTCGTGGGTGGGGCCGAGCAGGTAGTCGCCACCCTTGCGGTCGTGCAGCCGGAACAGGTTCGCGCCGTACTCGGTCCATCGACCGGTGGCCTGGTAGGGCTCCCGAGGCAACAACGCGGGGAACTGGATCTCCTGCCCGCCGATCGCGTCCATCTCCTGGCGCACCACGGCCTCGATGTTGCGCAGCACCCGCAAGCCCAGCGGCAGCCACGAGTAGATCCCTGGGGCCACCCGGCGGACGTATCCGGCGCGCACCAGCAGCTTGTGACTGGGCACCTCGGCGTCCGCCGGATCCTCGCGCAAGGTGCGCAGGAACAGCGTCGACAACCTGGTGATCATACTTCGGGGACTCCTCAGACGGCCGGATCGCGGAGTCCGCAGCGTATCGGGACCTCGGAGGAGTCGGCCCACGGGTAGCGGAGCGGGCGGGGCACTACCTCAGTCCCGACCGATCACCTGTGAAACATCAATTACCACCGGGCCGTCAGACGTCTGGGATCGTTCTGACGCGGCCGCCAGGGCATCGACAAGCAGCTGGAGGTCTTCCCCGCCGAGGACTCGGCTCGCGACCAACACGCCATCGGGATCTTCCCAGTCCAGGGTGGCGAGCCGAGTCGCCGGGTCGGTCCGCACAATGATCGTCGACCCGTTCAAGGCACTGATCCGGACGCCCGGACTGCCCGACGACTCGAACGACTCGATTGATTCGGTGGGGAACTCTTTCTCATCATCCACGGTCCTATCGTCACCTACCGCCGCAGTCGGGTCCATGGCGGGTGCTTGATGTCGGCACGGGAGGTCGGTGCACCCGCTCAGGGACGGATCACCGGGCACCTTCTTTCCGACGGAGGTCGCACACCGGGCATATCTGGTCAGGGTCGGGCGGGTAACCGCGCAGGCTGACGCGACCGAGCGGGAGCGGTCTCGGCTCGAACTTCAGGCCGCACGAGGAGGTCACGGTGCCATCGGCGCCCAGCTCGCCCTGGTGCGTGTCGTGGTCATCCATGGATCGCAGGTACCAGGTCACTGGGGCCTCGTCACTGGGGGCCTCGCTCATCCAAGCCACTCGGTCAACGCATCACGGAGCACGAGAGCCCCGTTTGCGTCGAGCGAAATCGTGCAGGCCTCGGCGGTGTGCGGATCCAGCGCACAGGTTGCGCGGGTCACCCTGCGGCGCTAGCTGGTCGGCTGCTCCGCTGCGTTCACCCGAAAGACAATGCCGGTGTGACCCACACTAGCGCCCGACGTCACGTTAAGGCGACAGTGAGCTCCATCAACTGGGGCGCCCAGATCTCACGGACGAGGCCAATCTTGGGGAGCTACCAGCCATCACGGTGAGTGACGACCGTCAATTGTGCTGTCAATGCGGCGCAGCGCCTCCCGCAGCAGGGGCAACGAGGTGCCGTGGTTAAGCCGGATCCGTCCGTTGCCCTGCTCGACAGGCAGGGCGAAATCGCGTCCCGGGCTTACCGCGAGACGTCCGCGGTCGAGCAGCACCGCCGCCGGGTCGTCGCCCAGGCCGGCATCGCGCAGATCCAGCCAGGCCAGGTAGCCGGCCTGACCGGGATGCGCCCGCACACCAGGAGTGCGCCGGACCCACTGGGAGAGCTCGGCGCGGGTCCGGTCCAGATGGACCCGCAACTCCTCAATCCAGCCGCCGTCGTCGGTCCAGGCCGCGATGCTGGCGGCCACCCCGAGCACCGACGCGCGCACCCGCTCATACCGCGGCACCGCAGCGGTGACCTCCGCGGTAGCCGGCTGCGCCTGCAGCAGCGCGCACTTCAGCCCCGGAACGTTCCACCCCTTGGAGATGCTGGTGACAGTCACCGAGTGGGCGCCGGCCGCAGGCCCGCTCGCGGCGTACGGGACAAAGCTGACGCCGGTGGCCAGTAATGGGGCGTGCACCTCGTCGGAGATCACATGGGCGCCCCGCGCGTCGACGATCCTCGAGACAGCAGCCAACTCGTCGCCGGTGAGCACCCGGCCAGTGGGGTTGTGTGGGTGGCACAGCAGCATCCCGCGGGCACCGTCACGCAGCGCGTCGTCCAGCCGCTGCAGATCAGGTGCCCACCCCTGAGGTCGGTCCAGCAGCGGCCACGGCACCGCAACCCGGCCCAACTGCTTGAGCAGCGTGAAGAACGGTGGGTACGAGGGGGTGAGCAGCACGACGCCGTCGCCCGGTTTGGTGAGCACCCGCAGGGCAGCCTCCAGCCCGGCCATCACGTCGGCGACCGGGCAGGCCAGCGCTGGATCGGGCCGCCAGCTTTGGTACCGGGCGGCCCATGTGGCGAACGCCTCGGCAAGACCCGCCGGTTCTGGGTAACCCAGGTCGTGCGCGTCAAGTACCCTCCGAGCGGCCTTGAGCAACGCCGGAGCCAGCGGGAAGTCCATCTCCGCAACCCAGGCGGGTAACACATCGGCCGGGTATCGGGACCACTTCATCGTCCGGCGCGCTCGGAGCACGTCGAGGTCCAGTGCGTTGAATTCCACCAGCACTGCCTACCTGGGCCCAAGCCGTGAGCACCACCCTACGCCGGGAATCGGTTGCCGGCTAACCGGGTACCGACCAGGTTGCATCCGACAACGGCAGCGACCCAGAACCCGTACGTGATCGGCTCGGCGGATGCGCAATGCTCTGCGTGGAGATCGGTGGAGAGGTCGAGGCCGGGTTTGGGCCGGTGCGTGAGGCGTTCGAGGAGGCGCTCGGTGCGCATGGTGGGGCGGGTTCGGCGGTGGCTGCCTGGCACGACGGCCGGTGGATCGCGGATCTGTGGGGCGG
This sequence comes from uncultured Actinomycetota bacterium, assembly GCA_963822695.1. Lineage (GTDB taxonomy): Bacteria > Actinomycetota > Actinomycetes > Mycobacteriales > Pseudonocardiaceae. The sequence goes on along the minus strand of CAWGJH010000024.1, from coordinate 153,550 downwards.
TTCGGCGGGTCCCGGACAATGGTCTCGTGACAGCATCGTCCAGCCCTACTCGGTGTCGAAGCCGTTCGTGGCCCTTTGTGCACTTCACCTGGTGGATCAGGGAAAGCTGAACCTTGATGTTCCGGTGGGACGCTACTGGCCGCGGTTTCGGGCCAAGGCGACCGTGCGCCAGGTGCTGTCGCATCAGGCGGGCGTGGTCGCCATCGACGAGCCGGTGGCCGTTGACGCCTTTTATGACTGGGGCCGGCTGTGTGGGCATCTCGAACGGCAGGTGATCAATTTTTGAGGCGCTGAGCAGCGGAAATGGCGTCAGTTAACGCTTGGTGCCGACTTTCGTAACGACGGCTCTCTGGCGTAGATGCTTGCATCATGGTATAGCCACAGTGCTCAGTAGCGACTATCAAGGGGGATGCGATGAGCAAGGATATCAAACCGAACAGACACGACGGTGACCGCGACGGCCAAGGTATCTACCAGCCAGACAAGACGGAGAACCCCCAGGCTACGGGCACGGTAGGCACCAGAAAGATGAGCCGCCGAAGCAGGACGATCCGAAAAAGGACAACTAAGGGAGAATCGTGGTGACGGCCCGGACGGATTGGCGTGAGTTGATCGCGCAGGTGCCCCGTGACCCGTTTATTCCCGAGACCATCTGGGTTGATATCGGCACTACTCACTCGCGGTCGGGGTTCACCACCGTGTCCAAACGCGATGATCCGCAACGCTGGCGGGAGCTGGTCGCGGCGAACGAGCCCGTGATCACTCAAGTTGATGAGGGCCACACCGCAGCCGGTGACACCGGCTGGTCACCGTCCAGCTCGTGTAGCAAACCCTCCATCGTGGCCGACATGCTCGATGCCCTCGACCTACACCCTGGACATTCGGTCCTAGAGATCGGCACCGGCACCGGGTGGAACGCCGCACTATTATGCCGACGCGTCGGCATACACGGCCAGGTGGTCAGCGTCGAAATCGATCCAGTGATCGCCGAGGGTGCCCGAACAGCGCTGAATGCCGCCGGATACTCACCACTGGTGATCACCGGAGACGGCACGGAAGGCTACCCGGACGCAGCACCCTACGACCGAGTAATGGCCACCGCCGCAGTCCGCGACACCGTCCCCACGACGTGGCTGGCGCAAACCCGGCCCGGCGGCCTCATCGTCACACCCTGGGGAACCGACTACTGCAACGGCGTCATGCTCACCCTGCACGTGAGCACCGATCACAGCGCCACCGGCCACTTCCACGGAGACCTGGCGTTCATGCGACTCCGCGCCCACCGACGCCGCTTCTACGAACCCACCGACGCCCAAATTCAGCGTGCCGAGCTCACCACCACCGACGTGCACGGATGGGACTTCTTCCACATGATCAACAGTGATCAAGCCGGGTTCTCCATCGGACTCCAGGTACCCCGCTGCGCCCTCACCGTCGAACTCAACAAGTACGGCGCCGACCACCACATCCTGGAACTGGACGACATCACCACCCAGTCATGGGCACGGCTGGATGCCCACCTCACCTCACCTCACCTACTCCTCGTCCACCAACTCGGCCACCGCCGACTCTGGGACGAAGCCGTCGCCGCCTACGACTGGTGGTACGAACACGACAAACCCGACCTCACCCGCTTCGCCATGACGATGACCAGCGACACCCAGACAGTGTGGCTGGATGACCCGAGCACCGTCGTGCGTGCTTTCCACCTCACGGGTCAACCGCCGCACCCGATCGAACAACGCCTGGGAGAACGCAAGGAGAAAGTTGGCTGAGGAGGACCTGGCCGAGCTGCTGGCCGCAGATCTCCTCGCGCTTCGACAGCGTGTCGAGGCTCAGCACCATTGCCTCGAGGACCTTGAGGGTGTCCACAACGAAATGGCTGAGCTGCTGGAGACGACACGGCCGGATTTCACGCTGTCGCCGTGATGGTGGCCGGCGATGCGCCGCAGTGAGGCCGAAGCTGCCTGGCCCAGTGCTTGGGTAGCTACGCCCAGGGGCAAACTTACTGACGGGTAGGCCGCTGTGGTTGTTGTTCGATCGCCACTCTCGCCAGGTCTGGCTCATGTGAGCATGGGCTGGGTGGATGGCGCTGGCATTTCCAGAAGGTGCTGGCGGATGGCGGCCGTGCGGCCGGTGCGGTGGGCGGCCAGAGCGCCCGCCTCGCCCACGCCGAGGCCGACCCGGCGACGCTGCATCAGATCACCGCAACTCTCGCCGACGCGCTGGCCGAGCACGACATCACGGTCACCTGCGTCAATCCCGGGCCCACGGATACCGGCTGGGCCAGCCCGGAACAAGACTCGTTCGTCGCTCGTCACATGCCCCGCGGCCGGTGGAACACCCCGGCCGAGGCTGCTGAAGTCGTCGCGTTGCTGCTCTCACCTCAGGCTACGACTATCACCGGCCAGGTCATCGACGCTGAGGGCGGGTTCCGGCGCTGCACACCCTGACCCTCACCGCCAGCCCGTCGCCTCGGCTCTCGAGCGCGCTAACCACAGACTGATTCCAAGCCGCAGAACGTTGTCGTTTCGCTGGAAGCTACGGGGAGGCCACTATGGCGCACCAGGCGCACCAGGCGCACCAGGCGCAGCGAAGAAGCGCGTGTTTTCGAAACTCGCTATGATGTCGATCACCTACCCGATCGGCGCTAGCCGTTAACTGGTTGACGTCTGCGGTGATGTGAAGCTTGACGTGAGACAGCCGGAGCTGGCCCGTGGTTCCATGCCCAAGTTGCAGCGAGGTTTCCTTGAACACGGCAACAAGGCAATTCGTGAGCAACTCTTGACATTGAACTGGTTCCTGGTGCCCTCACCCCTCCGACACGATCGCGAGGATCTCTCGGGAATCCTGAAGTTCCGTCATCCTCACTGGACTGGCCCACTACCAATTTTGTTACGGTGATCAGGAACAACGCGGTGACTGCGAGAGACTGCTGACGAGGCGGAACTCACGAGATGTCGCACAGAAACCCGCGCCAACGCTCGCCGCTCCCGCCGGTCCGCCTCAATTCGCTCGTTGGTGACTCTCACCCGCCGAGCTTGCCAGCAGTGTTCAGGACACTGGACGACGTAGCGGTGCTGGTGGTTCCGTTGCTACCGGCGTCCCCTCCCGAAGCGGTGTCTCGCTGGCTGGGTCGCCGGTTTCGGCGGCGCGGGACAGGCGGCTGGACATCAGTGCCGAAGCGTTGCTGGGCGCCCTGTTTGGTCATGCCATACAGTGCGCCGATCTGGGTCCAAGTGATCCCGGTGCGGCGCAGGTCGTGGACCGCCGCAGTTTCGAGGTCCTCGGCGGCCTCCCGCAGGCTGCGCGCGGCCTGGAGGGTGGTCATCGGATCAGCGGCGGTGAGGACGGCATCAAGGGCCTGCTGCACCCGCTTACGACTCGACCTAGCCATGCGGTCAAGTCTAGCTTGACAGCCCAGGAGTCAATGGTAGGTTGACTTCGTCAATTATTAGTTGACTTGGTGGGAGGGAGGAGCCATGGCGAAGAAGAGCAAGAAGGCCAAGAAGGCGAACAAGAAGTAGGCCGCGCACGATGAGGGACACGGCGTAGTCGCTCCCCGGCGGCGGCGCCGTGTCCAGCACAACTCCAGCGGTGGCGGGACGGGCCAGAAGCTACTGGCGGACCTGGCGGCGTTGTTCACGCTAAAGACCATCGGGCCTGGTTAGTCCCGATTCCGCGAGTAGCGACGTGAAGTGATCTCCAGCCTCGTGTTTGGCGTCGCGAATGTTCTCGATCTCGGTGCGGCGCTGCAACGCTGTGGTCAGTGGGTGAGGGTGGTGAGGAACGTTCGCCAGGCCGGGGTGGGGACGGCCAGGGCGGACCCGGCGCTGCGGGGCGAGCCCGAGGCCCTTCGGTCAGGGTAGTCGGAGCTGGGGGTGGTAGATGTCCAGCCAGGTACTTAGATCGAGCGCCCGCTCGATGCCGTTGCGGACGTCGGTGGGCATGGTCACTGGGTTTCGCTGCGCGGCGTTGTCTATCCAGCGGCGGTTGACCAGACCGAACACTGGGTCGTCTGTCGTGAGTAGTTCCTTGGCCTGCTGTTGCAGGGCCTCGGTGTAGAGCGGGTCTTGGGTGGACGGGTAGGGGCTTTTCACCCGCTGCAGCACCGGCTGGGGTAGCAGGTCGGCGGCCGCGGCGCGAAGCAGGCTTTTCTCCCGGCCGTCATAGGTCTTCAGCGACCATGGGGTGTTGTAGACGTACTCAACCAGTCGGTGGTCGCAAAACGGCACCCGGACCTCCAGGCCGACGGCCATGCTGATCCGGTCCTTGCGGTCCAGCAGTAGCTGGACGAACCGGGTCAGGTGCAGATAGCAGATCACCCGCATCCGCTGCTCGTGCTCGGTCTCGCCGTCGGCCGGCTCGACCTCGGCGACCGCGTCGGCGTAGCGGTCACGGATGTAGCCGGGCAGATCAAGTGCGGTGGTGAGGTCGGCGTCGAGCAGATCGGATGCCTGAGTGTGGGGGCTGGCCAGATAGGCCGCGATCCACGGAAAGGTGTCTGCGGCCTGCACCTCGGGCTGGTGGAACCACTGGTAACCACCGAAGATTTCGTCGGCGGATTCCCCGGACAGGGCGACCGTGGAGTGCCTGCGGATGGCCTTGAACAGCAGATACAGTGAGGCGTCCAGGTCTCCCAGGCTGGCCGGGAGGTCCCGGGCGGTGACCACCGCGCGGCGCACCGCCGGGTTGACCAGTGTGGTGTGGTCGAGCACGATGTCCTGGTGCCGCGCGCTGACGTGGGTGGCCACCTCGTGCGCGTAGGGGGTGTCCGGGGTGGCGTGCATGGCATCGGGGGTGAAGGTCTCGGTCTGCCCGAGGAAGTCCACCGCGAAGCTGCGGACCTGCTCGCCGCGCTCGGCGAGCTGCGCGGCGGCCAGCGCGGTGATCACGCTGGAGTCCAGCCCCCCGGAGAGCAGCACGCAGCGCGGAACATCGGCGACCAACTGGCGGGCCACAATATCCTCGAGCAACGAGCGGACAGTGCCAATGCTGGTTTGCTGGTCATCGGTGTGCGCGCGGGTCTGCAGCGTCCAGTAGCGGTGCTCCCGTATCCCAGCGCGATCAACGGTGACCACGGTGCCCGGCAGCACTTCACGCATCCCACACCACACCGCCTGACCAGGAGTCTTGGTAAAGCTGAACAGTTCACGCAAGCCCTCCAGGTCAACCACGCGCTCCGCCAGCGGGTTAGCCAGGATCGCCTTGGGCTCCGAACCGAACAACACCCCATCAGCTGTAGGCGACAAGTAGAACGGCTTGATCCCCATCCGATCACGGATCATGACAAGCTTCTCGACCCTGGCATCCCATATAGCCAAGGCGTACATGCCGTTGAGCCGCTCAGCGACCGCCTCGCCCCACTCCAGGTAGCCGCACAGCACCACCTCGGTATCGCTCCGGGTCCGGAACCGGTGGCCCCGACCGCGCAGCTCACCGCGGAGTTCGGTGAAGTTATACGTCTCCCCGCTGTAGATGATCGTCACCGTGCCATCGTCGGTATGCACCGACATGGGCTGCGCGCCACCCTCAATATCGATCACCGCCAGCCTGCGGTGACCCAGCGCCGCATACTGATCAAGCCAACTACCCTCAGCGTCCGGACCCCGGCAGGCCATAGTCGCTGTCATCGCGTCGAGGTCCGCCTGATGTCGAGTCAGGTCCCGATCGAACGAGATCCAACCAGTGATTCCGCACATCGAAACGCCCTTTGTCATTCCTGGTATCAGCGTTCACGAGGCTAGCACTGTTACCCCCGATCCGCCGGCGAGCTGAGGGTCCTCGACGCATCAAAAAATGTTTGGTGCCCAGGTGTAGAACCTGATAGCGGCCTTCGCGTTACACCGGGACGCGACAGAATGCCCAGGACATTCCCGTCCTGTTCGACAGCCCGCCACAGGTAGTGCTGGGGTTCGTTGATGGTGATGTACGGTCATCCGCGACGCCCTCACCGGCCACCCAGTGCCACCACCGGCCCGATGATCACAATCGCGGGCGGGCGGATCTCCCCACTGGCTACATCAGTGGCCACCTCGCGCAGCGTGGAGCGCACCACACGCTGGCCTTGCAGGGTGCCGTTGGCGATCACGGCGACCGGGGTGTCCGGCGGCCGACCATGAGTGATCAGGACGTCGGCGAACACGCCGATCCGCTGCACCGCCATGAGCAACACCAGGGTGCCGCGCAGCCGCCCCAGCGCCGGCCAGTCCACCAGCGAGGCGGGATCGCCCGGGGCCACATGCCCGGACACGACGACGAGCTCATGGGTCACGCCGCGGTGCGTCACCGGGATCCCCGCCGCCGCCGGTACCGAGATGGCGCTGGTGATGCCGGGGACCACGGTCACCGGCACCCCGGCAGCCACGCAGGCCAGCACTTCTTCAAAGCCACGGCCAAAGACGTAGGGGTCGCCGCCCTTGAGCCGTACCACGAACCGGCCGGCCCGGGCGTGCTCGATCAGCTGTGCGTTGATCTGTTCCTGGGCCATCGCCCGGCCGTAGGGCACCTTCGCGGCGTCGATCACGGTGACGTGCGCACCGAGCTCGTCGAGCAGCTCCCGAGGCGCGAGCCGGTCGGCCAGCACCACGTCGGCTCGGGCCAGCAACCGCCGCCCGCGTACGGTGATCAGATCGGGGTCCCCAGGCCCCGCGCCGACCAGCGCCACCCCCGGCGTCGTGATGTGCTCTTCAGCGTCCGGTGCGTCGTCCACCACCCCGGTGCGGAGGGCGTCGAGGAGCGCATCCCGGACGGCGGCGGAGCGGCGCGGGCGGCGCCCGGCGAGCACGCCGATGAGCAACCCCTCGTGTTCCCCGGTGGCTGCGGTGACGGCGCTGCCCCCGGTCGCATCGTCGGCCCGCACGCAGAACACGCGCCGCCGCTGCGCCTCGGCGGCCACTGCGGCATTGACCGCAGGCTCGGAGCTGCAGGCCAGGGCATACCAGGCGCCCTCGAGGTCACCGTCGGTGTAGCCCCGGACGTCCCAGCGCAGCTCCCCCGCCGTGGCCATCGCCTCGACGGCCGGGGTAGCGTCGGGGGCGAGAAGCAGCACGTCGGCGCCGGCGGCGATCAGTCGCGGCAGCCGCCGTTGCGCGACCGTACCCGCGCCGACCACGACGACCCGGCGCCCGGTCAGATCCAGCCCCACTAGGTATGGCTTCACGGGACCGGCTTCCAGGACAGCAGCGCGTTGACCGCTGCCGCAGCGACCGCAGTACCGCCCTTGGCGCTGCGGTTGGACAGCGCAGGCAACCCCGAGTCTCGGAGCGCCGCTTTGGCTTGCGCGGCGTCGACGAAGCCTACCGGCAGCCCGATCACCAGGGCCGGGCGCAGCACACCGTCCGCAGCGAGGCGGATCAGTTCGCGCAGCGCCGTCGGCGCGTTGCCCACCGCCCACACCGCGCCCTGGGGGTGCCCGGCAGCAGCCACCTGGATCCCCACTGCGGTGCGCGTCGGCCCCAGTGTCGGCCCCAGTGTCGACGTCGGCGCCAGGTCGAGCGCGACCACACACTGCCGCGAGGTGATGCCAGCGGCGAGCATCCGAACATCAACCACCAACGGTGCCCCACTAGCCAGCGCCCGCTGGCCCGCCTGCAGCGCGTCCTCGTCGCAGACCAGGTCGGTGGCGTAATCGAGGTCCGCGCTGGCGTGAATCACCCGCTCGGTCACCGCACGGGTACCCGGCGGCAGCCTCGCGGTGTCCACCCGGGACCGGAGGATCCGGTATGACTCGACCTCGATCGGATGCTGGGCCGGCGTCATGTCGTCTCCTTTCCGCCCCTCGGCACGCGTACAGCTTGCCGCCACAATGGTGCTGTACCGAAGGGGGCGGGGTGCTGCTACCGAAGGTGGTGGGGGTGCTGCTACCGAGGGTGGTAGGCCGAACGGAGGACCGCGGATGAGCCTCGAAGATCGTGATGACGAGCTGGCCACCCAGTATGTGCTCGCCCGACGCCTGCGTCCGGACCTCGACGGAGATGAGCTCGCCCGGCTGATCGTCTCCAGACTCAGCGAGGAGCAGTTACTGCGCCTCGCGGGGGACGCGCTTGCCTGGGCGCCCCATCCCGCCGATCGCCAGGATTTGGCGCTGCGCTACGTGCAGAACTTCGTACTCGCCATGGAGAGCGACCCCGAGTAATAATTTCGTCTCGCCGGGCGCATGCTCATCGATTATGCTAGCCCCATGAGGGGACTCTCCGGGGGAGGCAAACCTCGCACTGCGGGGCGGCGGCTTGCGCTCATCGTGGCCGGCACCGCCCTGGCCGCCACTTCGGTAGGCTGCGCGTACCGAGGGCTCAGCATGCCCACGCCATCCGCCAGTAACCCACGCGCGGCGCACACGGTCTCTCTGTTTGGCAGCGGCACGCTCACGACGCCGAGCTCCACTTCGAAAGCTATCACCTACAACCCAGACCTGGCCCCGGTCGGGGCTGCTCTCACGGCCGCCCTCATCCCGTCGTCGGACGGGTCCACTACGGCGGAGTTGACGGTCTCCGGATTGCTGCCCAACCGGGGCTACGCGGTGCACGCGCACACCAAGGCGTGTGGTGCCACCGGCGCGGCGGCCGGGCCGCACTTCCAGAATCACGAGGATCCCGCAGCGACTCCCCAAGCGCCCTCGACCAACCCCGAGTACGCCAACCCGCGCAACGAGATCTGGCTGGACGTGCGCACTGACACCGCGGGCGCTGGCACGTCGCGCACCACAGTGCCCTTCGTCCTCACCGACCGGGTACCCGGCTCGATCGTGGTGCACGAAGCGATGCAGACCTCAACAGGTCCGGGCGAGGCAGGCCAGGCGGGTGCTCGGATCGCCTGCCTCACCCTGTCCGGGCAGTGAGCGCCAGCGCGTTACCCCGCTCCAGCCGGTTGATCTCGTTCGTGGGCGCTGGGCCCGGCGCACCGGATTTGCTTACCCTGCGTGGCGCGCACCGGCTCGCGGTCGCGGACGTGGTGGTCTGGGCATCGTCGCTGGTGCCTGCCGCGGTGTTGGAGCACTGCCGCGACGGTGCCGAGCTGCACGACTCGGCGGGAATGACATTGGAGGATGTGCTCGCGGTGTACACGGCACACCCGGACGCCGCGATTGTGCGGCTGCACTCCGGGGACGTCTCGCTGTACTCCGCGCTGACCGAGCAGATCACCTGGTGCACGCGGCATGACCGGCTCTTCGAGATCGTGCCCGGGGTCGGCTCGCTCGCCGCCGCCGCAGCCGCCGCCGGGGTGGAGCTCACCGCACCGGGGGTGGCGCAAAGCGCCGTGCTCACCCGACTCGGCGGCGGCCGGGCCGCAGCGTCGATGCCGGCCGGGGAGAGCGTCGCCAGCTTCGCTCGCCACGGCACCACAATGGCCATCTACCTGTCCGCGGCCCGGCCAGCCTCGATGCGTGAGGAGCTGCTGACCAGCTACCCACCGCACACCCCCGCTGTCGTCGTTGCGAAAGCCAGCTGGCCGGACGAAAGGGTGATCACCACCACGGTGGACAGCCTCGCCGATGCGTTGACCACCTCCGGGATCCGCACCGCCGCGTTGGTTCTGGTGGGACCCGCACTGTCCGGCGCAGCGCTATCCGACACAGGAGCCCGCAGCCAGCTTTACGACCCCACCTACTCGCACGGCTGCCGCCGCCGCTCGCTGCCGGGTAGCACCACTGGACGGCCCATTCCCAGTGCCAAGCGCAGGCGCCCGTGACCGGCCTGCTCACCGTCGTCGGGCTAGGACCGGGAGGTTCGGCACACCGGACCCGGGCAGCTGAGGACGCCGTCCGGGACGCGCAGGTCGTCCTCGGATACCACGCGTACCTGACGGCCTGTGCCGACCTCACCGGCCCCCACCAGAGCGTGGTGCTCAGCGGGATCGGCGCCGAGCAGCAGCGCGCTGAGGACGCGGTACGCGCGGCGGCCGGCGGTGCGCGCGTCGCGCTGGTGTCCTCTGGTGACGCCGGTATCTACGGGATGGCCTCGTTGGCGTTGACTACCGCCGCCACGCTGCCGCCGGCGCGGCGCCCGTCGGTGCGGGTGGTGCCCGGCATCACGGCGGCCATCGCGGCGGGCGCGCTGCTGGGAGCCCCCCTGGCGCGCGACTTCGCCTGCCTGACCCTGTCTGATCTGCTCGCCCCCTGGGCCGCGGTGGAGGCGCGGCTGCGCGCGGTGGCCGCCGCCGATCTAGTACTCGCGCTGTACAACCCGCGCTCGCGAGGGCGGTCATGGCAGCTGCATCGGGCCCGCGACGTCCTCGCCGAGTATCGGCCCGGTGACACCCCGGTCGGGCTGGTCACCGACGCGGGGCGAGAAGGCGAGCGCATCGAGCTCACCACGCTGGCTACGCTGAATCCAGCCAGAGCCGGGATGCGCACCGTGGTGATTGTCGGCGCCGCGGGCACCAGCCGGCTCGGCACCTGGCTGGTGACCGCCAGGTCACTCGGTGCACAGTAGCCATGACCGCCGACGCATGTCGCTGCGCCCTCTCAACTCCAAGGGCGGGGGCGGCGTTGTGACCGTTCATCTGGTGGGCGCCGGACCCGGTGACCCGCAGCTGATCACCCGGCGCGGTGCCGCGCTGCTGGCCCGAGCCGAGCATGTCGTCTACGACCGCGCTTCGATGGCCGGCATCCTGGCGCTCGGCCCCACCGCGATCCGGCACTGCGTGGGCAAACAGGACGCCACTCCGGCTCCGCCACAGCACGAGATCAACACACTGCTCGTCGAGCTGGGCCGGACCGGGGCGTGCGTGGTGCGGCTCAAGGCCGGTGACCCGTTCGTGGTGTCCCGCGGCGGCGAGGAGGCGATAGCACTGGCCCGCGCCGGGGTGGACGTCGACGTGGTACCCGGGGTGTCCGCCGCGGTGGCCGCGCCGGCCGCGGCCGGGATCCCGGTAATGGTCCGTCAGCTGTCCCGCACGCTCACCGTGGTCGCTGGCAACGACAACGTCGACGAGGTCGACTGGGACGCCGTGGCCCGCCTGGGTGGCACCGTGGTGCTCCTCACCGGCCGTGCGGTGCTGCACCGGGTGATCGCCGCGTTGCGGGTGGGCGGGATGCCCGACGACACCCCAGTCGCGGCGGTCAGCGCCGCGAGCCGTCCGCAGCAACGCACCGTCCGTGGCACCCTGGCCGAGCCGCCGTCCGCGCGGCTGCCCGCACCGCTGACCACTGTGATCGGTGACGTGGCGGCCCTGGACGTCACGTCGGGCACGGTGAGCTGTGCACATCCTTGACGGTCTCGTCTCCCCCGCGGTCGCGTCATGAGTACGGCGCACCAACCCCTGCTCGTCCCCGCCGACACCCCGGTGCACCGGCTGGCGCCGCAGTGCAAGGTGGCCGCCACCGCGCTGTTCGTGCTTGCCGTCGCGGCCACTCCGGCCGGCGTGTACTGGCCCTACCTGTGGTATCTGCTGCTGCTCGCCGCAGTCACCGCGCTGGCCCGGCTGCCGCCGTTGACGCTGGGCCGCAGGCTGCTGGTGGAGGTGCCGTTCCTCCTGTTCGTACTAGCGCTGCCGGTTCTCGGTGGGCCACCGCAGTTGACGGTCCTCGGGGTCGGGCTGTCGGTACCCGGGTTGCACGCTGCGGCGATGATCGCGCTCAAGGCGACGTTCGGGCTGCTCCCCACCGGGATCCTGGCCGCGACCACGCCGCTGCCGGAGATCATCACGGGGCTGGAGCGGTTGCGGGTGCCGCGGGTGTTCACCGCGGTCGCGGCGTTCATGGTGCGCTACACCGAGGTGCTGGCCGTCGAGCTGGCCAGGATGCGTATCGCCGCGGTCTGCCGAGGTGGGAACCCGCGCTGGCTCTGGCAGGTCCGCGACGTGACGGCTGGACTCGGCACGCTGGTCATCCGCTCCTTCGTGCGTGGCGAGCGGGTGTATCTGGCGATGGTATCCCGCGGGTACACCGGGGCGTTGCCGACCGCGCTGACCGGTGCAGCGGCGTCTCGGGTGGCGTGGGCTGGCACGCTGGCCGTACCGGCGCTGGCCGCGATCGGGACGGTGCTGGCATCATGACAACCAGCGAGACCTGCTCGCCGGGTCGAGCCATCAGTTCCGAGACCTGCTCACCGGGGCGCGCCGTCAGTCCCGCGGTGCTGGTGGTCGGACACGGCAGCCGGGATGCCGACGGGGTGGCGGAGTTCTGGGCACTGGCCAGGACGATCCGCGCCGCCGCAGGTGACCTGCTGACCGGGTTCGGCTTCATCGAGCTGGCTTCCCCGACCGTGGATGAGGCCATCGACGAGCTAGTCGCCCGCGGCGCCACCGAGATCGTGAGCGTGCCGCTGGTGCTGCTGGCCGCCGGGCACCTGAAGAATGATGGTCCCGCGGCACTGGCCCGGGCCCGGAGCCGGCACCCGGGAGTGCACTTCAGCATGGCCCGCGACCTGGGCATCGAGCCGCACGTACTGGAGGTTGCCGCAGACCGGATCCGGGACGCGGCCGGTGATACCGACCCGGAGAAGCTGGGAGTGGCGCTGATCGGGCGAGGGTGCAGCGACCCAGACGCCTGCGCGGACCTGTGGAAGGTCAGCCGATTGCTCGCCGATGGGCGCGGGCTGGGCACCGTCGAACCCGGGTTCGTCTCCGTCGCCACCCCATCGGTCCCCGAGACGCTGGAGCGGCTGCGGCTGCTCGGGGCCGGGACTGCGGTCCTCGCCCCGTTCTTCCTGTTCCCCGGGGTGCTGCTGAGCCGGATCTACACCGAGGCGGCGAGTTGGGCACGGGACCACCCCGAGGTCGAGGTCCGCGACGCCGGGCACCTGGGTCCCGACCCACGGCTGGCCCGACTGGTGCTGGAACGCTACCGGGAGGCGCGGGCCGGCGACGTGCGGATGAACTGTGACCTGTGCGCCTACCGGGTCCAATTACCCGGCTACGAGTCCAAGGTGGGCACGCCGATCTCGCTGACCCCGCACAGCGGCGGGCCCGCCGCAGGTTCGCGGCGGGCCCGCCGGGCCACCCGCGAGCCCGCAGTGGGGCCACAGATCCGTCGTGGGCGGTTCGTCGGCTCCCGGCCCGCTGGCGGTGTCACCGCGATCGAGGTGCGGGATCTGGACTTCACCTACCCGGATGGACGCCGTGCGCTGTCCGGGGTCTCGATGCACATCGAACCCGGTGAGCGGGTCGCCCTGCTCGGCCCGAACGGCGCCGGCAAGACCTCACTGGTGCTTCAGCTCAACGGGGTTCTCACGCCATCGGCCGGGTCGGTGTTCATCGGCGGTGTGCAGATCCGCCAGCGCACCCTGCCCGAGGTCCGCAGGCGGGTTGGCGTGGTCTTCCAGGATCCCGATGATCAGCTGTTCACCCCTACGGTGGGGCGCGACGTGGCGTTCGGGCCGGCCCATCTGGGATTGTCCGGCGCTGCCCTGGAGACTCGGGTCACCGAGGCGCTGTCCTACGTTGGCTTGGCGGATGCCGCTGACCGCCCACCGCACAAGCTGTCCCTGGGCGAGCGGCGGCGCGCCGCAGTGGCCACGGTGCTGGCGATGCATCCCGAAATACTGGTGCTCGACGAGCCGACCGCCAACCTCGACCCGGCGGCCCGGCGGGAGCTCGCGGATCTGATCAAGCGACTCGGGATGACGACGCTGCTGGTCACTCACGATCTGCCCTACGCACTGGAACTGTGCCCGCGCGCGCTGGTGATCGACCACGGGCAGATCGTCGCTGACGGCCCCACCCGGGAGGTGCTCGCTGACACCGGGTTCATGAGCGCGCACCGGCTGGAGCTCCCCGCAGGCTTCCACCCGCTGGGCGCCTGATACGTCTGCTCTTCCTGGTCGCGGTGGTCCCGCTGCCATAGCTGCCGGGCTCCCCCGCTACATCCGGACCATCGGGCTGGGGCTCGCCGTGCGGCGGGCAACCGCTCGGTCACGGTGATCCTGAGCGTAGACCTGGGTCTGCTGGTGCCTCACACCCCGCAGAGTCTGACCGCTGGCCGGCGTGAGCCTGTGCCGCTCAAGGAATGCCGCCGTCCGCACCACCGCGAACTCCACCCAGCCACACGCTACGGTCCGCGTCCCGTCATAGGCAGCAACGTCCCACCGGCTAGCCCGACCCGTCACGCTGACACACCGCGCGGTGACAGTCAGCTTCGTCCCGACGCACACTGGCGCCTGATGGGAAATGGAGATCCCGGTACCCAAGCTGTCCTCATCGTCACCGATGACCTGACGCAGCGCATCCATCGCCGGCCACTCGCACAACGCCACCAAGATACCGGTCGCCAACACCGCGGGCTTCCGAGCGAACTCCGACGCCCCAGGAAACAAGGTGTTGACCAGATCTCCTGGCTGTACCTGGTAGGTCAAAGTCCGCGCAACACCGGGAACAAGGCCGGGGCTCACCATGTCGTGCCCTCCGGTGCTTGGCAGAGGCCCTCGTGACCGTCCGGCAGCTGGCAGTGCCATTCCCCATCCTCAGCCAAGCTGTTGATGTGACCCAGCACGCTGCGGCAGCGCTGGGGGCCGGTTAAGCAGAGATCTGGGACCAGTGTGTTCCATGTGGCTGATGTGGTTCTTGTGAGTGTCTGCATAGCGGCGGAGGGTAACGACTCGACGACTGCGGGGCATAACCGTCGCTTCACCCACATGGAGGGTGGCTGTCGCGCGAGGCCGCCTGAGCGACTCCCCCTTCACGCAGATGCACGTGCATAGACACGTGCATCTGCGTGTGCGGAGTACTTCTCCCACGCACGTGCAGATGCACCCTATCGAGGGACGGCGATGGGGAGTGTCGCGTTGAGAGGACGGGCTCGGTCGGACAGGTGGTGATCGGGTACGGCCAAGATACGGGTAAAACCGGCAATGGGGTGATCTTGAGGGCCGTTCGTTCGGTGCTGTCAAGTTGGTCGCTGTGGGCTGGGGGTCAGCCTCAGATGGATCAGGCCCGTGAGTCTGGTGGGCTCGCGTATTCAACTGTCGCCAGTTCTGGGTGATCGTGAGTGATCACCGGGGGCGTATCGGCTCCAGGTGTCGCCGGCTTGGGCGGCGAGTTTGGCGGTGGTGACGGGGTGGTAGCCGAGGGCGTCCGCGACTATGGCGGCTGGCATCTCGAGGACGTGCTGGCGGATTGCGACGCTGCGCCCGGCGGTGGTGGGGATCCCGAGTTCGTTGATCAGGGCGCCGAGGCGGTCGGCGTTCATTGGTTGGCCTGCGCGGCGGCCGGGGAAGAGCCAGCGTGAGTTCGGGTTGGTGGCGGTGTTCATGTTGTTGCGGTTGTCGATCCATCTGAGCAGGAGGTCCGCGACCGAGGCTGGGACTGGTGTTGTCGCTGTAGCCGGGCCGCTGGTCGATCTCGCCACGTCGGTGTCGTTCTGCCTGCTCGGCGGCTCGGCGCCGCTGCTCAGCGCGACGGTCCGGACGCACCGCAGCGATGTCGAGCTCGATGAGGTCGCGACCGTCGAGCTCGGTGTCTTCGCTCGTGTCCGGGTCCTCCGGGGCAGGCCAGCCCGCCGCCCGTAGCTTCACCCAGCGCCGCGTCGAGAGCGTCCAGATCAGCGCCAGTGACCAGCTGGGGCACCCGCGTGGGCGACAAGCCCACCACAGCCGCCAAGGTGCGGATCGACACTCCTCCCGCGCGGGCTGAGGCCAGTGCCCATGCCCGCTCGCGTTCGGCCTGTTCGAACCGCCACGCCGCCCGCGATACCCGCGCCAAGACCCGACGCTCCCGCTGCCAGGCCTTCACCCGCACCACGATGGTCACGGAGAGACAATGCCCCCAGCCGTGTTCAGCAAACTGAACGATCGAGCGGTGCTCGTGGTTCGGTTGTTACCGACACCCCGGACATGACCAGGCACAACAGCCCATATCCGTTGATTTTTCGGCACCAGTCGGAGGCGGGTGAGGCGTACCGAGTTCGACGGGGAGCGGTTGGATCTGTATCTGGACTTCCCGCGTGGTGCCCGGTTTGCCTGTCCGGCCAAGGACTGCGCGCAGGGTGCCTGTCCGGTGCACGACACGGCGGACAAGACGTGGCGGCATATGGATTTCTTCCAGTACAAGGCGTTGCTGCATGCCTGCCTGCCCCGGGTGTGCTGTCCCGAGCATGGGGTGCGGCAGGTCAGTGTGTCCTGGGCGCGTCCGGGGTCGGGGTTCACGATGCTGTTGCCAGGCGCTGGCGTTGACCTTCGCGGCGGCGATGCCGGTGGCGAAGGTCGCGGCGATGACTCGGGAGCATGACACCAGGATCTGGCGGGTCTGGAGCACCACGTCCGAGCCGCCCGTGACCAGGAGGACTTCTCGGCGGTGACCAAGGTCGGCATGGACGAGATCTCCGCACGCAAAGGCCAGGACTACGTCAGCATCTTCGCCGACATGGTGCGGGGGCGGGTGCGCTTCGCCACCGAGGGGCGTGACGCGGCCACGGTGGCCCACTTCGCTACTGACCTGGCTGAGCACGGCGGCGACCCGGAGAGCGTCACCGACACCAGCTCGGATATGAGTACGGCGTTCCTCCGCGGGATCGCTGAGCATCTGCCGAACGCGTCGATGACCTTCGACCGGTTCCACCTGGCCGCCAAGCTCAGCGAGGCCATCGACGCGGTACGCCGGGCCGAGGTCACCACCCGCCCCGAACTCAAGCACACCCGCTGGCTGCGGCTGAAAAACCACGCGAACCTCTCGGCCAAGCAGAAAGGCGAGCTGCACCAGCTGATGCGGCCCTCGGCCAAGCTTGCGACCGCCCGAGCCCTGCGGTGGCGCGAGGACTTCCAGGCCTTCTACGACCAGGACCCCAGCTACGCGGCCGAGTACCCGCGGCGCTGGTGCTCCGGCGCGAAACGCTCCCGCCTGCAGCCCATCAAAGACTTCGTGGCCCTCGTGGAGAAGCACTGGGACACCCGTCCTCGCCTGGCACACCAGCCACCTGGCCAACGGCCTGCTCGAAGGAATCAACGCCCTCGTCCAAGCAGCCAAAGCCCGCGCCCGAGGCTACCGGAACAAAAACAAAATGATCACCATCATCTACCTCACCGCCGCCAAACTCCCCCTGCCCACCCTCACCAACCCCAAACCCGCATACATGACCTGACCCCACCTCACCCTGAGTAACCCACTTGAAACAGCGAAGAGCCATCCGTCTGCCTACCGCCCTGCGCTGGTGAGTTCGACGTGCTGGTGATGGGGGGTGATGGTGAATCGCCAGCTCGTGGCGGCGGGCCGGCCGAGGTGTTCCCAGTGGTGGTAGGCGGCGGTGATCTCGCCCCAGAGCCGGCGGTGCCCGAATTGGGACACCGGCCAGCGCTGAACTTCGGGCTGGTAGTCAAATCGAGCCCAGGACCGGGTGTCGGCGGCGAGAAACCATACATACCAGCGGTCGTCATCATCGGTGGCGGGGACGAACTCGCGGTGGCAATCGGGTACCTGAAGGGCGATCGCGACAGGCGCGTCGTCGTTGCAGACATCCGAGGCGTGCAGGTCGGTGTCGCTCACCTCGGGGATGTCGGTGTCGCGCACCACCTCGGTGATCTCGGGCCAGGGAATGCGCTGCTCGCGCAGTTCCATGAAGGAGATGGTGGTGTTGACCAGTCCTCCGGTAGCTGTACCGTCGGCACTCACGGTCAGTGACAGCAGCCCGGCGTGCTTGTAGGCGCTGCCCCACGGGGTGACGACCAACCCACCGGGCCGAGTCTGCGCTACCCATTCATAGGGCACTCGGGGCGCGGCGACGGTGGACAGCACCCGATCAAACGGTGCACCCTGGGGGTGCCCGTGCGCCCCGTCACCGGTCATCACGGTCACCTCACCGTAGCCGGCGGTGGCTAGCGCGGTTCGCGCCTGCGCCGCCAGCACGGGATCGACCTCGATCGTGGTCACGTTGCTGGCGCCGAGGTAGTGGGCGAGCAGCGCGGCGGTGTAGCCGGTGCCGGTGCCGATCTCCAGCACCCGCATTCCCGGCTCGACCTGCCCGGCCGCCAGCATCAGCGCAACAATGTCCGGGCATGACGCCGAACTGGTCACCATCCAACCCCACCCGTCGGGACCGGCCGGGATACCGTCATCAACCTGGGTAATCACGTATCCGGGCCCGTAGGCCCGGCGCAGCCACTCCTGGGAATCCTCCGCGCGGCGCAGTGGCACCAGAAGATCCTCACCGTCGTAACGCCAGATCACCTCGGGAATGAACACCTCCCGAGGCACCGCCAGAAATGCCGACCGCCACGGCTGGCTCAGCGTCCCCTCGGCACTCAGCTCATCCACTAGCTCAGCCCACGACGGTGGAGCCATAACCGTCACTTCGTGTTGTCCTTGCCACCCTTTTGGTCCTTATCGTCCGTGTCCGGCTTCTCGTGCCTTCCGCCGCGATCCTTGTAGGGGAATACGCCAGGCTCATGCCTTGCCCCGGTACTTGTCTTGCGGGTCTTTCTTCTCATGTTTGCTCATGGCGTTGTCCCCCTCACGGCGTTAGACGAGGGTGGCGCTCAGGCTCCCGCAGCTCGCCCACGTACTCCACGAAGTCTCTGCGGTGCATCCAACTGCCCTTCCGTCCGGTGGTTGTTCCTCTGCCGCCCACAGTAATCCCGCGGGTGAATCCCAGCTTGCCGGGCATGTCCAGTCATTGGTGTGCGGGTGGGTGGGTTTTCAGCGGTAGGTGTCGATGATGGTGGTGAGGTAGTTGACGTAGGCGTTGACTGTGGTCGAGCGGGGACTCGGGTGGCGCTGGCGCTGCCGGGCGCGGCGGTGCTGCGCCCGGGCTGTGTGGGAGCATCGTCCCCTCGCCATCCCCAACCTCGGTTGAGGAAAACCGCTGACACCGTGAGTAACAACGCCTACGTCGATCTCGTACCCGAGTTGATGGCCTGCGGGGAGATCAACCTGGAGGTCGCGACATGAAACTGCACAAGCGGATCATCGACGAGCTCATCGTCCACCCTGGCCAACCCGCGGATCTCGCCAACCGCAGCACAAGTGACACGAGGGCCAACTGGCTCGGTCCCACGGGTAAATCGAGTCCGCGAGACATCGCCAACCACGATCTGGAGGCATTCCGGGAAGAGCTCGCCTCGGCGCAGGAGTTGCTCTGGGCAGCCAACACCTACGCACTCCTCGTCATCTTTCAAGCACCTGACGCGGGAGGTAAAGACGGTACAATCAAACACGTCATGTCTGGCGTCAACCCTCAGGGCTGCGAGGTCGTCTCCTTCAAGGCGCCTTCCACCGAAGAACTCAGCCACGACTTCCTCTGGCGTTGCGTCAAGGCCCTCCCCAAACGCGGACGGATCGGAATTTTCAACCGCTCCTACTACGAGGATGTGCTTATCACCCGGGTCCATCCCCAAACCTTCACCCCTCCACGCCACCTTCCACCCCAAGCAGCATCGAGCCAGGAATTCTGGGACCAGCGCTACGAAGACATCAACGCCTTCGAGCACCACCTACAGCGCGAAGGCACCTGCATCGTCAAGCTCTTCCTCCACATCTCCAAAAAAGAGCAAAAGAAACGACTACTCGAACGACTCGACAACCCAGCCAAATACTGGAAGTTCTCCACCGCCGACCTCGCAGAACGGGCCTACTTTGACGACTACCAACAGGCTTACGAACAAGCCATCACGGCCACATCGACCCCATGGGCTCCCTGGTCCATCGTCCCAGCCGACCACAAATACGCCATGCGCGCCCTTGTCGGGGGCATCCTCGTGCACACCATCGATCAGCTCAACCTGCATCTCCCCGAAGTAAGCGATAAAGAGCGAGCAGCCCTGGAGGCAGCAAGACAGGCGCTCCTCGCGGAGTGACCTCACACAACACCCAACTACCGCAATCCGGCCCCAGCGCCCACCCAAAGCAGCTCTTTGATCTGAAGTACCGTAGGCACTCGAGCGAAGAAGTAGGAAATACAGGCCGTGGTGCCTCCTGTCAGCGGCATGACAGCACGGTCGTTTCAAGATCGACAGGTGTGCTCGGGGGCAGGCTTGGGGTGCTCGGGGCATTGTCAACTTGGTGAGGCCGTCTGCGGCTGGGATGATCGGTGGGGTGATCTCGGTGGGGAGGGGCTAGGTTGATGGCCGACGTTGTGCCGTCGTACAAGGGGTTCCGGTTTCCGGTGAAGATCATTAGTCACTGTGTGTGGCTGTATCACCGCTTCCCGCTCAGTCTCCGTGAGGTCGAGGAGATGATGATGGCCCGTGGTGTCGTGGTCACCTATGAGACGATCCGGGCGTGGTGCCGCACGTTCGGTCAGACCTACGCGAACGGGCTGCGCCGCCGACGGCACCGGCCTGGTGACAAGTGGCATCTGGACGAGGTGTTCATCACGATCCGTGGCAAGACCCGCTACCTGTGGCGGGCGGTGGACCAGGACAGTGTCGTGCTGGACATTCTGGTCACCTCTCGGCGTGACGCGAAGGCCGCCACCAGGGAGAGCGGGAAAACTGGGGGAGGCTATGCGGCGAGCTTCTGGTGACCGGTGATGTGGGTGAAGTTGGGGTACCAGCGACGGCGGCGATCCGCTTGGCCAGTTCCGCCCGCCAGTCCCCCTCGGGTATCGCCTCCGGTGGTGGCACCCTCCCCGACACCGTGGCCGCCGCCGTCCGCACCTGCGCGCGGGGGATCCGGGCCTCGATCGCCTCCCACACCTGCGATAGCCGCACCTCGTCCTCGGTGCCCCAGGTGCTGGCCTCCAGCAGCACCTCCACCACGACCACCAGCATCGCTGCGGCACCGGCCAGCCTGGGATGTGCTTTGATCGTCTGCTTGTCGGTGTCCTGGTGGGCCTTGCCGATCAGCTCGGTGGTCATGAACAGATCCAGCAGATCCAGGGCGTCATCGGTGGCCGTGGCCTCCAACTGGACCACGGTCGCCACCAGCGTGGCCATCCGCCGCGCCTCACCGTGGCGCTTGAGCTGCGCCACGTCCGCGCCCATCCCGTAGCGGGCCAGCTCAGCCAGCCGCCGCGGCGTCACCGCCGCATCGATGCTCACCCCCGACAACCCCGACCGAGGATCTCCTCCACCCGGTGCAGCGCCTTGACCATCTGCGGGCCGAGGCTCGCACCGGCCCACTGCGCCACCGTTCCAGCTCCGAGACCCGGCTACCCGGCGCCACCACCAGCAACGCGTCCAGCGCCACTCGCTGCTGTAGTGGCGCCGCCACCTCGACGCCGCCGTCGCCGAGGCGCTACAAGCACAGGAGACAAGGGCGTGAAACGGAAGGTCGGCTACTCCTGGAGGCTGCGGGAGGTGATGGCCACCCGGGGGATGTTCACCGCCACCGAACTGGTTCCGCTGTTGCGCGAGCGCGGCATCGAACTATCCGCATCCCAAGTCCACCGCCTGGTCTCGGGCACCCCGGAGCGATTGTCGCTGCAGGTCCTCTCCGCGTTCTGCGACCTTCTCGACTGCACCCCGGCCGATATGGTCGCTACCACCGCCGAGAACGCCGGCGTCCGCAAGACCGCCACCGACGACCGGCCGGCACCCTCGACGGTGGCGAAGCCGCAGCCCCGGCCCGCCCGGATCCTGCCGGACGAATGAGCCGCGACTACGCCAGCGACGAGCAGTACGAACGCTGGTGCCTCGTGGAATGCTGCCGGTGCGGCCGATGCAAGAACAAGGCTGGCAGCTGGCCGGATGGCTCCGTTTGTCGCACCTGCGCGGACCGGGCGCCGCGTCTTCGAGGGCGTTGCCCAGCGTGCGGAGCCGACCGGGTGCTTCCCGGGCTGCGCGCTGGTGATCAGGCCGCGATCTGTTCGGACTGCGCGGGGTTCACCACATCGTTTCGGTGCAGCCGCTGCACCGAGGAAGGCAAACCGCACCGCAGCAGGTTGTTACCCGCCGCACCCTGCGCGACCGGCTTCGCGAACTCCTCGGCGGCGCATCCGGGGAGATCCGCCCTGAACTGGCGCCGCTGGCGAACTCGCTGCTCGCCGCCGAGCGCCCGCTGTCGATCCTGACCTGGCTCTACACCCGCCAGGCAAGACCGAATCTGCCGAAACCCTGATGCGCGCACTCGGTCGAGGCCAAATCGCGTTGACCCACGAGGCGTTTCACACCCTGCAACCCTGGCGGGCCGCCGCGCACCTGCGTGAGCTGTTCATGGCTCGCGAGCGTCCTGCCCCGCCTCGACAAGCAGATCTGCTTGCTCAAGCGCTGGCTCATCGCCCATCTCGACACGATCACCGACCCCGCCCCCCCAGCTCATCCAGCGCTTCGCCACCTGGGACATCCTGTCCAGACTCCGTACCCGCGCCGCGAACACACCGATCACCCCCTCCAGCCGACAATTCGCCGGCGAACAGATCACCCAGGCCACCGCCTTCCTCGACTGGCTCGCGGCACGCCAGCGCACCCTGCGACCTGAGAGCAGGCCGACATCGATACCGGGCACACCGGAACACGCCGAGCACTGGCGCAGGCGCCTAAGAGGATTCTTGATCTGGGCCATGGCCAGCAAGCTCACCCGACAACCGCGGCTACCAGCACCCCTCACCACCCACGGCGCTCCTCTCCCCCCCCCCGACCGCATGGCCCTGCTCGGCCACCTGCTCACCGATCACGAACTCCCACTGCGCGCCCGGGTCGCCGCAGTGATCGTCCTGCTCTACGCCCAGCGGGTCAGCCGGATCGTCCGGCTCACCCTCGACGACGTCATCTAGGACGGGGACCAGATCATGCTGCGCCTCGGCGAACCACCTCACCGATCCCCACCCCCTTCGCGCAACTCCTCCTCCCTGATCAACGAGCGAGACAACATGAACACCGCCACCAACACCAACTCCCGATGGCTGTTCCCCGGCCGCCGCGCCAGACAGCCCACGCACCCCACAACCCTGGCCGCGCTCGTCCATAAGATCAGCGTCCCCACCCGCACCGCCCGCACAACCGCGATCCGCCAGCACCTCCTGGACATGCCAGCACCCGTCGTCGCCGACGCCCTGAGCTACCGCCCCGTCACCACAGCCAAGATCGCCGCCCAAATGGGGTCACCTGGAGTCGCTACACTCCCGGTGATCACACGAGATCTGGC
The DNA here is from genome assembly GCA_963822695.1 of uncultured Actinomycetota bacterium. Classification (GTDB taxonomy): domain Bacteria; phylum Actinomycetota; class Actinomycetes; order Mycobacteriales; family Pseudonocardiaceae. Next base: position 130,600 of record CAWGJH010000024.1, on the reverse strand, counting down.
GACAGTTGAATAAGCGAGCTCGCCAGTCTGGTACCCCTTGAGGAAGGCGTCCGCCATCTGATCGGTGATCTTATTCGTGATCTCGGAAGTCGATCAGGCGTCCTGTGGCGCTGACGAGCGTCATATCGGAAGCCACACCTGGGAGTGCGGTTCCGAGATGACATCATCTCGGAAGTCGTAACAGCCAGGACAGGCAGAGCAACGGCCCTCCATGATCCACTGTTTGCCGCTTCTCCACGTATCTCGGCTGGACCCGAACCCCAGCCACAGTAGATGGTGACACTACCGGGACTTCTCGTTCGACTGCTTCTTCAAGGCCGGGTCCGTGCCGAACCACGCTATCCGGCCGCTGTCAAGGCTTTGTCGAGCATTTCACCCGTCGGATTAAGTATTGATTCGCCCATAGTGACCATGTCGCACGAGTGTTGAGTATCGATCCTAAGTTCGTAACCTGGTTTCGCTCATGCCCCTGGGGGATCGCTCATGCCGGTATCCGTGTCTGATCTGCTCGCCGGCTTCCCACCCGGGGGGAGGAATGCGTCTTTTGTCGGACCTCTGGGATCTCACCGAGCTCTTCGATCTGCTGGGAAACGGTGAAGAGTTCGCCCTGGGCGTCACCGGCTCATCCGCGATCGCCTCACGGTGATCGGCGAGGCTGCGCTCGGCGATCTCAACATGGGAGTAGTCCGAGTTCCTGGCCGATTCGCAGGACGTGAATGAGATCGTGACTGGGGTGACGGCGCATATCCAGGGTGTCATCGAGCTCGTCGCGGCTGCGGCCGCTTGGGCGCTGGACCTGACCGAGGCGCCCCGGGCTTTCATCGGCGAGCTCGCGGAGCTCGCGGCGGATTGACCTGACCGTCGGCAGCGTGGTGATCACGGCGCGGACCGAGCACCTCCGGTTGACGTTCGCGAGGCCGACGGCGGCCGTGCCGGTGGCCGCCCTTATCGGCATCAAGGACACTGCAGCCTACCTGCCCGAGCTCCCCTACATCGTTGACGAACTGCTGGGCGGAGAAGCGATCGGCGTCCGCGGCGTGCAGCTCGCGGTGATCGCCCGCGGCACCGTTACCGCGGAGCAGGGAGCCGCGTTCAACGCCGTCGTTGCCGCCGCGGTGGCTGGCGACGACGACGCGGGCGAGTGGCCGCTGATGCCGGACCACGATCTGGAAGCCGGGCTGTGGGTCGGGGCCGCGTTCGTGCTTCCGCCGAGGGGCCACGGGTGTGGATGGTTCGTCTGCAAGCTCCCGGGATTCCCTCGGACACGTCTCCGATGCCCGGCTTTTCAGGGGTCTCTGTGGGGTCGTTTGACCTGTCCGGTTTCGGCGTGTCTTGGTCATGGTCTTCGAGCGGTGGCGGTGGTTCGCTCGGTCTCGGCTTCGACGCCTTGTTCGACCTCGAATGGCTCAAGCTCAAGCTCCCGGGACTGGGCTTCGACTTCGCGCTGCCGGATGTCGGCGGCGTCAGCGTGAAGTCGAAGCTCCCGTCACTGTCCTGTTTCTGTCGGGACGTGAGATCATCTTCACGTCCTACCGGTCCCGGTCTCCCGGACGTGCCGGGATTCCCCGGCCTGCCTGGTCCTGGCTTGTCGAGCGGCTGGTGGCGGGGAACGCCCGGCCTCGGAGTCCCGGAGCTATTCGACCTGCTCGGTCTGACGCTGCCCGAGTTCCCCGATATCTTCACTCCGGCTCTGCGGCCCTGAGCCTGCGCTTCGATCTCAAGCTCGGCGACTTCGGCCTCATCGTCGAGATCGGCCAGCTGCGTCTGGTCTTCGCCGGGCTCGCCGATCTTGACTGGAGCAGTCCGTGGGGGTTCGCCGCGCTGCTCGGTCTCGAGGGTCTGAGCGCCTCGCTGGGCGACCTGCCGTTCATCGGTGATCTGATACCCAGCCTTGACTTCGGACTGAACGGCCTGAGCATCGCCGCATCGGGCCGCTCGGCCTGAGCGGTGATCTGGTTGGTCGCCTCAACGTCTGGCTTACGAAGCTGGCGGTGGATCTCGGCGTCTGGTGGCCCGGCTTCCGGAGGGGCGCGCCCTCCGGGGCCAGCTTGGACGTGAGCTGGCGGCTGCCGAGTCTTCCGTCGCTGGACTGGGGAATCCCTTGGCCGGTGCCGACCGGCACACCCACCGTGAGCTGGAAGGAGCTGCCCTTGCTGGACTTCGGGCCGCTGAAGCTGCCGAAGATCGGCCTGAGCTGGCCTGCGGGATCCGGGGCGCGGCAGCGGCTTCAGTCTCGTCTTCGACGCGGACTTCGACATCGGCGGGATCATGATCGCGCTGCCAGGGCTGGGCTTCGACATCGGCTTCAGCCCCCTGTCGATCAAACCCTGGTTCCCGAGCATCGCCGTGGGCCTGCCAGGCGGCTTGTCGATGCTGTTCATCATCCCTGCGGTACCGGGCCCGCCGCCGGTCGCGGTGACGGCCGTGTGGGAGGATCCGGACGGCGTGTCGGCGAAGGACGTCGCGGCCGCCCTGGGCCTGGACCTGTCCACACTGCCGGAGATGCTGACGCCGCAGCTGTTCACGGCGGCGCTGCACTACGACTTCAGCAATGGCCTGCTGGTGCTCACCGGGACGACCAGTCACCTGGGCTGGGTACTGGCCGCCCAGCCTGTCGAGGCCACGCCGAACTCGCCGCGGCGCTTCGCGGTGGCCAGCCGCGGCCGGGTCATCGCCAGGGCCTCGGATCTCCCGCTGGTCGGTGAGTCCATCACCATCGACCGTGACCTCGTCTTGACGGGCGTCGAGTTCGCCTATGCCTCCGCGGTGTGGAGCGCGGGCCGTGTCGAGGCGGTCAACGCAGTGCTCGCCGACGTTGACACCGCCGATCCCCGGCAATTGCCGCGCTTCCTGGACGAGGAACTCGTCCGTGGGGCCCTGGCCTGGGTGATCGTCACGGCCGACGGGGAGGAGATGCCGCCGCTGGTGCTCCGTTTGGGCAACCTGGGGCAAGCTCTTGCCGCCGGACAGTCCGTCGTTGTTGGACGCGAGCGCCGGGCCGGTGATGCCTCGTCCGGGGAGATCGACAAGGTCTTCGGGCCGGTGCGTTTCCGCAGTGCTGGCCTGAGCTACAAGGACGGTAGCCTGTTCGTGTCCTTCGACGCGATCCTCACCGTGGGACCGGTGCAGCTGGCGCTGTTCGGGCTCGGTATCGGCATCAGTCCGCAGTTCACGGTTTCCTCTGCGCTGCGCGGTGCCGGGGTGGTGCTGGACAAGCCTCCGTTGAAGATCTCCGGCATGCTGGAACGCCGCACTGGATCGGAGGTCGCGCCCGGTCTCAAGGAGCAGATCACCGGGCTGATCACCGTGGAGACCGGTTTCTTCGCCCTCCAGGCCATGGGCTCCTACGCCGAATCCCTGGATGGCTGGTCGTCGATGTTCCTGTTCGGCGAGATCGCCGCGACCGGGGAGCGCGGCCTGTTCGGGCCCCCGCCGTTCACCGTCGTGGCGATATCCCTGGGCTTCGGCGTCAACAGCACCGTCCGGATGCCGACGATCGACGACGTCGGCACCTTCCCCCTCGTGCGGCGGCTGGCCGGCGCGCCGGAGACGTCACCGGAGAAGGTACTGGAAGACCTCGCCGGCGAGGGTGGCTGGATCACCCCGAAGGCGGACCAGTATTGGGGAGCTGGCGGTCTGGAGTTCACCTCGTTCCGCTTCCTGCACGCCAGGGTCCTGCTCCTGGTCGAAGGCGGTCAAACCTGGAACGTCATGCTGCTGGGCCGGGCCACGCTGGACCTGCCGCGCAGCAAGGCCGCCAAAGCCCCGCTGGCCCGCGTCGTTGCCGACCTGGCCATCGGTTATCAAGGTGCCCAGAAGCTGTTCTTCATGGACGTCGTCATCGCCCCCGGCTCCTACATCCTCGACCCGGCGGCCGAACTGTCTGGTGGCTTGTCGTTCTACATCTGGGGCGAGAACCGCGTGTCCCAAGGCGGCGGCAAGGGATTCGTCTTCACGATAGGCGGCTACCACAAGAAGTTCCCGGTGCCCAAGTACTACCCGACGCCGCCGCGTGTGGGATGGCAGTGGGCACGAGGTTCGGTGATGATCCGTAGTCAGATGTACGCGGCGCTGACCGACGGGATGTTCATGGCCGGTGGTGAGCTGTCCGCTACCTACGACAAGGGCCACGGCATCCAGCTCCAGGCCTGGTTCACCGCCTGGGTGGACGTGCTCGTCCAGTGGAAGCCCTTTTACTTCGAGCTGTCGATGGGCATGAGCATCGGGGTGGCCGCCACCGTCAAGGTGCTGTTCATCAGAGTTCGGGTATCGCTGTCCGTCGGGGTGGAGCTGGAGCTGTGGGGTCCGCCGATCGGCGGCTGGGTCAAGGTGAAGGTCTGGTTCATCTCCTTCACCATCAGCTTCGGTTCCGGCCGGGACACCGCACCGTCGATTGGCTGGGACGAGTTCCGCATGCAGCTCCCGGCACCGCTGGCGATCGTGCCGCAGCGCGGCCTGCTCGTGGACGTCGATCCCGCGGAGACGGCGGCGCGCGCCGCCGCCGGGGAACCCCTTCTCGTCTCGATGGTCGGCTTCACGTTCAGCACCGAGGCCGCCCTGCCCGCGTCGCGGATCATCCTCGACGGCAAGACCCTGGATGGCGGCACCGCGGACCTGGTTGACATCAGGCCCATGCACCGCACCGGGCTGGTCGCCGAGCACAAGGTCGTCATCGAGCGTTTCGGCGACCCCGACTTCGAGGCGAAGGCCGCGGGATGGAAGGTCGAGCCGCTGGTCCGTGACCTGCCGCGGGCGCTGTGGGGCAAGCCCCTGTCCCGGCCCGGTGACGCCCTGACCCAGGACGGCGTCGTCTCCTGCCTGGTCGGGGTCCGCTGCGAGGTGCCACCGCCGAGGAGGTACGGGCAACTCGACCCGGTGACCTCCGAGGCACTGAAAGCCGTCCGTCTTGACCCGTGCGGGATTCCGCTGCGCGACGCCAACGCGGACGGACCCGCCCCGGAAGAAAACGACAGGAGCATCGCCGCGATCACGGATCCGACGACCGGCATCGCCTCCCGCGCCGAGTGCCGCGGTGGCGTCCACGCCGCACTGGCCGCCTTCGGCCTTGCCCCCGACAGCGACGGGCCGCTGACCGAGTACGCGCTCATCGCCGACTCGACGTTCACCGATGCGCCCCTGACCACGACTGCGAGGTGACCCGATGCCCAGGGCCGAACCCGACCTGCACATCACGTTCCTGGACAGCATCCAGCCGAGGGCGACCGCCGCCGTCTACACCGTCCGTGCCGAACACACCCTGACCGAGAACGGCCAACCGGTCGATGCCGATGACAAGCTGCCCACCGCGGTGCAAAAGTTCGAGATCCGTGCCGCGCGCTTCATCCTGGACGAGTCCTCGGTGCACGCGTTCTACCCGGCCGAGGGCGCGAGCGGGGCCTATGGCAGTGTTCTGCCGCACATCACGCTGAACCGCTCGTTCCTGCCCTGGGAGCGGGAGCTCCGGGCTCGCGCCGATCTGGGGCGTGCACCGTGGCTGGCGCTGCTGGTGTTCGGCGAGGGTGAGATCCCCGATGACCCCGAAGCGACCGGGCAGAGCACGACCCGGACGGTGGCCGAACTTCGCCAGCCCGGCCCCGGCATTCTCGGCCCTGAGCTTTCCGACCAGGGAATCGACCCGACGATCGAGGCCAGCCGATGCCAGATGATCGACATCCCGGCGGACCTGTTCACCGCGGTGGTGCCACGGGAGAACGAACTGCACTACCTCGCGCACGTCCGGGACGTCCTCACCGCGCCGCAGCGCCGCGACGACGGCGAGATCCTGACCGAGGGCGAGTACGCGGTTCTGACCGCGAACAGGTTCCCCCGCGAGCCAGGCGCCTACGCCGCGCACCTGGTGTCCCTGGAGGGCTTCCTCAACCGCCTGGGGCCGGGCCAGCTGACCCGATACCGCGCGGTGCGTCTATGCGTCCTGCGGGCCTGGGGCTTCACCAACGACCCCGAGGGCCACCTCGACGTGGCGAGCCTGCTGACCAACCTGGTTGAGCCCGGCCGCGACGATCCGGAGGGCCTCGCGCTGCGCCTGTATCCGACCCCCGCGACGGCGGCTGGCCCCAGCACCTCCGATGCCGCCGCCGTGCACTACGCCAAAGACCGCCTGCGCCGCGGGTACGCGGCCGTGCCCTACCGCGTCCTGTCCGGCGAGTCCACCTATGGCTGGTATCGCGGACCGTTCACGCCGATCACCGCGCCCGATGTCCCCGGCTTCAGCGATACCGAGCACACAAGGCAGTACACGACAGCCGACCACGCCCTGATCTACGAACCCGAGCACGGCCTGTTCGACGTCTCCTACGCCGCCGCCTGGACGCTGGGCCGCACCCTGGCCCTGAGCGCCCCCGACTACTGCGCCGAAGTGACGCGCGCCCGCCGGGAACTCGCCAACAAGGCGGTCCGCATGATGGCGATGGGCAGTGAGCCCACGCTCGCCTCGGCCGATCCCGACACCGTGACCGGCCAGACCCTGCGTGAACTCGCCACGCCGGGCTTCGGCCGCTCCCTGTGCGAGGCGCTGGCCGCTCCACTGGTCCCCGAGGACGAGATCGCGCCCGCGTCCCGACGCTCCCGCCTCAGTCGTGCCACGGCGCGCGGACTGCTGGCCGATTCGCGCCGCCACGCCGTTCTGCGCACCACCGCGGACCTGCGCACCCCCGACGTGCCGCACTGGATCGACGAACTCGCCCTGCTGAACAACGTCCCCTTCTGCTACCTGGTGCCGCATCCGGCGATGCTGCCCGCAGAGTCGCTGCGCATGTTCCGCGTCGACCAGGCGTGGATCCAGGCCCTGATCAACGGAGCCCTCGACGTCGGCGTGCACACCTCGCTGGACGCCGACGTTGACGGTGTCCTGACCGCCAGCGTGACCAGCGCCCGCGCCATGGTGAACCCGAAGGCCGGACTGCTGATCCGCTCCGAACTGATGCGGGCCTGGCCGGTGTTCGACCTCCTCGCTACCAAGGGCGGCGACATCGTCAACGAGCTGCGACGCGACCACCCGGCCCCGGACACGGTGCTCGTCCTGTTCGACGATGTTCCCGACGAAGTCACGATCCGCGAGCCCGGCCAGGGCATCCACTTCGGCCTCTCCCGCACCGCGAAGATCAACCCCCGTGACCTGACTCCCGGCCCCAACCTGGGGTTCTCGCTCGGCTACGACTTCCCGGCCACCGGCGACATCGTCAGCAGCTACCTGCGCGAGGCCCGGCCGGGAGCGACCGCCGACGTCCTGAACCTGCTCGGCACCGGCGGACTGGTCGACGCCCTGTGCACGCAGCTGGGTGAGACAGACCTCTCACCGGGCGCCTTCGCCCTGCAACTCATCCAGGCGCCGATCGAGCAGCGCCTGACCACCCCCGACCGGATGGACGACGAGGAGTCACTGTGAGCGACACCGATGTGATCGTGCCGATCGAGATCCACTCGCTCCTGGTCACCAGGGCCGTGAACCTCTTCGACGAGTTCCGGCGGTGGAGTCCGCAGTACGGCATGATGCTCGACTCCAGATACAAGAACAGCGCCGAGCCCACGGTGCACCACTCTGAGGGCAGCCCCGGGGAGGGCATCCACGTCCAATGGCAGCTCCCTGAGGCACTGACCGCCGGACGCATCGACTCGCAGACCGGCGAGAGCCACTTCCCGCTGGTCCCCAACCGCTGGCTGGTGATCCGGTACGCCGACATGCGCGGCACCCGCAAGGCGGCCGGCTTCCTGGTGCACAGCGACTACCTGGAGAAAGCCGACGGCCCCGGCGGCCCGATGGCGTTCACCCCGTTCCTGGACCCGACCGCGCCCAGAGACGCCCCGAAACTGGACTACATCGGTCGCGTCCATCCACTCACCGACGGGCCGTGGACCGAGCCGACGCGGCGCGAGCCGTTCTTGACCGCGATTGGCAACGGCCTGCCGGCCTTCGCCGCGTTCGCCTCTTACCACGAGAACGTCTTCTGCTTCCACGACACGCTGGAAGACCTCAAGGAGAATGACAACTATCCCCCGCCGGCCACCGTCAGCTACTGCGTGATCGGCTGGTACAGCGAAGACGACGCCGACATCCTGACCCGGGCCCGCCAGATCCCCGGCCTGCTCCCGCCCGACGCCGACCCGAACGACCCGGCGAACGTCGCCTCGGCGCTGGGCTGGCTCCTACCCGCGGACACCCCGTCAGGCGATCTCGTCCGCACCCGCTACGCGGGCACATCGATCGGCATCCCCTGGGACCGCGAGGGCGGGCACCCGGTCTCAGACCGCGACGGACGGGACGTCAAAGTCGCCGTCGGCCACAGCACCGCCGACGCCGCAACGGCCCTAGTCAACCGCCAGTCCTCACGCCGGGACGGTGACCTCCTCAGAGCCCTGTTCCACGGCGACCCCGAAGACCTCGACGACCCGGACGGCCGCGTCACCCTAGACGAGATCACCCGCCGCTCCTGGTTCAGCGGCCACGACGGCGGCTACACCTGGCACGTCGTCAACCGGCCCCACGACGGCGTCGATCCCCAGGCCCCGCCGCCGGAACAACCGGCCTGGCTGGAGCAGCTCAACGCCGATCAAGCCGCGTACGACGCGGAACTGCCGCGCCTGACCAACGACCAATGGCGGCTGTGGAGCCTGTGGTGGATGAGCAACCTTCCCGAGCGGCGCCGCCCACGCAACTTCGAGTTCGACAAAGCCGAATGGGACGCCGAGATCCGCGTCGTCACCGCCGCGGTGGAAGCCGGACAGGCCACGATCACAACGCTGCGCGACCGCATCCCCCACGGCACCACCCCCGAAGCGTTCGAGCGGGCCGTCGAGGAGCACGCGACGCGCGAAGGCCTTCCAGCCGAGCTGGAGCTCAAGCGTTCGGTGCGCCAGACGTTCTACCGGCCGGCCGACCCGGTCATCGCCGTGTCAGGCCTCGGCAACGGCCAACCGCTCACCCGCGACGAGGACGATCCGCTGCCGTGCCGGGTCCCGTCACGGCTGCTGAGCGAAGTCCGGATCAACGGCGCGCCCCTCACGCCCTCGGATACGCCGCTGCTCCCGCCGTCCATGACCGGCCTTCCGGAAGTCTGTACGGCCCTGGTCGCCGAGTTCGCCCTCTTCCATCAGGCGTTCCGCACACCAGCGAGCGGATCGGGTTCCGGACCGACAGCACTGCACACCATTGTCGCCGATCCGGGTTCGAACAGCACCGGCCCCTGGCCCGAGTACACCCGCGTGTGGCGTCAGCCGTGGCTGCCGCTCTACATCCAATGGGAGGCCAAATACTGCGCGACACCGTACGCGAATGAGCAAGGCGTCCCGTACTGGGACTTCGACGATAACGAGCGCCGCTACCAGTGGAGCGGCAACGGTGCCGCGCGAGGCGACGGGGAGGGCGGGATGCGCTGGACCGCGTTCGGCAACAGAGCGTTCATCACTCCCTCCACCCAGTACGTGCTGCGCGAACAAGCCAGACGCCAAGCCCAGTACGCACCCCCGGAGGTCGCCAACCGCCTGAACACCCTGCGCAGCGAGCTGGTCGAACTGGACATCCTGTCGCAGACCCTGGACGGCTTCAACGACTGGCTCGTCCAGTTCGACGGCATGGCCCAGGCCACGACCGATCCCGAGATCCTCGACGCGGCCGGTGAGACCAACCACGTCCCCGATGGTGCGGAAGACCGGCGAATGCGGCGCTTCCAACCGGTGCGGGCCGGGCAGTTCTACTTCATCGAGCTGACGGTCATCGACCGGTTCGGCCGGGAGCTGCGCCTAGTGCGGCCCGACCAGACCCAGCCGATCCAGTTCCCGCTCATCCGCGCGGACAGCGTCACCCCCGACGCCTACCTGTTCGGGAACCCACCCCCCGGGCAACAGCGCTTCGTCCAGATGCCGCCGCGGCTGCTGTCCCCGGCCCGGGTGCGCCTGGACGCGGTACGCCACAGCGGTGAGGGCGTGCTGTCCAGCACAGCGCTACCAGCGGACACCCCGGTCGCGGGCTGGCTGCTGGTCAACGACCTCGATGCGACCCTGCTGGTCTACGCGCCGGACGGTAGTCCGCTCGGTGAGCTGCGAGTGGTCCACGACTCCTCGAACACTGAGATCATCGCCTGGAACCCGCTGCCGCACGCGCCGTTGCGGCATCCCAGAGATACCGCGTTCCGCGACGCCTACCCGGACATCGCAGGCTTCGCCCTCGGGATGATCGGCCTCGGCCCCGAGGCACCCGGCCCGGGTCCGAACGCTCTGGGCGCCCTGATGGAGAGCATCGACGAGGCGTTCGACCACATCGACGACCCCGCGCCCACCGAAGACCGCTCGATCGCCCGCCTCATCGGACGCCCCGTCGCCCTGGTCCGGGCCGATCTGGGCATCGACCTCCAAGGACGGCCGCTCACCGACTCGGACTGGGAGAAGATCCTGCACCCGCCCGAGGACGCCTATCCGGATTACGGATGGACCGTCAAGCTCGGCGACCCCGACCGGCTCTCGGACGGCCTCATCGGCTACTTCGCCGGCAACGCGCCCGATGAATCAATACGCTATGACACGCTGCGCGCGGTCTGGCCGTCCACTCGCAGCCCTTACGTGGCGCCGATCGGTGGCGAACTTGTCCTGCCGGCCCGCCCCGACGACCGTCCCGTCACGCACCATCTGACGCTGCTCTTCTGCCCGCACACGGCGGTTCACGCGACGACGGACATCCTGCCGGTGACGGAGCTGAGGCTAGATGCCGATACGACACACCAGGCGATGGCCCGGATCCGTGCCTCCTTCCGGCTCAATCCCCTGCTGGCCCCGGACTACATCGAGACTGTGGAAGAACAGCAGGAGGCACGGGACGGTGCCCCCGTGCCGGAAGCTGGGGTGGTCATGCCCCGGCCCGCGGCCTGGCACGGCGACTGGACCTGGGCCGAACCCTTCACGATCGAGGACAGCGACCAGCCCGGCTGGGACGAACTCGTGATCCGGCTCGCCGACGACCTGTCACACCCCGACGCTCCAGTCCCGGCGGCCCGCGCCGGATACCTGCAGCTCCTGCCCCGCGGCCGGTCACAATCCTCAGACGACGGAGCGGCTGAGGAAGGGGCGGCGCGGTGAGCAACCCGGAGCCCGGACTGCTGCTGCCCTACCAAGTAACGGTCTCCCCGGTGGCGACCTCAGGAGTCATACCGCTGACCACGGTGCACTTCGCCGTGGGTGAGGATCCTGATGGCCGCACGGCCTGGCCGGTGCGCTGCTCGCAGATCAGCCTCGCCCTCCCCGTCGAGGTCGGCGCGGCGATACCCCGCGACGAGCCAGTCTTCCTGCGGACCAAGCTGGCGGCGCCGCCGGACCGCGAGCGAGGCAGGCACTGGCGGATCCACGCCGACACCACCGATCCCGCCGTCACCGTCCTGGACCTCGTCCCCGAGGAGACCGCAGTCTTCGACGGCACCTGGGAGGTCTCCGTCACAGTCGAGATCAGCACCCCGCTCGAACAGACCGTCCGCCTGTCCGAACAGACGGCCACCGGAACCGAGCAGCTCACCACGCGCGCCGGAACCAGCCGGATGACCGCCCCGTGACCAAGCGCCAGCACCCCGCCCCGATGACAAAAAGAAGGCACAGATGACGACCGAGACGACCGCGACCCCGGCCGCGGACATGCTGATCAGACCCAGGATGACCCCCGACCCCAGCCCGTTGCGGATCTCGACTTTCGCCCAACCCGAATACGCCAAGCTCACGTTCCTCTACGGCAAGGGCGAGGGCGTGAGCCCCACCACGCCAGTACACGCCCGCGAGTTCACCGTCAAGATCCCCACCGGCAGCCAAGCCGGCGCCCTGACCGCCGAACCCGACCTGATCCGCTACGAACTCACCGTCACCGGCGACCGCCGGGACTGGCGCATCGACAAGGACAGCCGCGACCCGAACCAGGTGATCTTCACCTGCCTGCCGCCCTACCAAGAAACAGCGGTCTTCGACGGCACCTGGCAGATCAAACTGGAACTGTGGGGCATCGAGGTCAACACCGGGATCGGACCGGTCGAAGTCGCCTTCCAGGAAGAGACCTCACGCACCGGAAACGACAACGACTGGGCCGTCCGGACCGGCCGCGGCGAGGTATCCAAGCGTGACGACTCGTTCGTCTTCCACAGCCTCCGAGCCGCGACCACGGTGATCAACCGCGACACCACCGCGAAGCTCGACTGGGAGGGGACCGCCAACGCCATATACACCATGTACTACCGCAACGCCGCAGGCGTCAACACGCCGGTGACCGTCAGCGGCGGCACCTGGACCACGCCCGCCGACGCACCCCTGAAACAGCACACGGACTTCATCCTCAAAGCCTCGTTCGGCGGCCAAGACTACTACCTCACCACCTCCGTGGAGGTGAAGGACCCCGATGTCACCGTCAATAACCTGACCACCAATGGCCCCGTCACTGCCAACGACAGCATCACCCTCGCTGCGAAAAAGACCATCAAAACGGACTATATCAATGCGAGAGTCCCCGTGGACGGTATTCTCGTGGGCAACCACATGAAAATGTGGCCGGGAATGACCTTCACCGCCAACGACCTCACCGCCAACGGCGACGTCACCATCGACGCCGAAAGAACCCTCAGGGTCCAAAGAATCGCCCGTACCAGCAATGCCGGTCACATCGGATTCGCCAACAGCCTCGAAGGACTCGACTCGGATGGCAAACCAACCGCGCTCAGTATCAAGAGCGACGTGATCATCGAGTCCAGCAAGACCCTGAAGGCCGCCATCCTGGAGCACCCCACTGCTGTTGGCAGCGACATCGATGTCAACAGCACCCTGGCGTTCAAGGACCAGGCCGGCATCAGCCTCCCGCGTGGCGGCGGTCAGATCACCGTCTATGGTGCCCTCACTGCCAAGGCCGGCCCAGATGTCGGCAAAGGGGATCTCATCGCCAACGGCCCGCTCACCGTCAACCGGGGAGCGGCTTTCGCTGGGTCACTCGACGGCATCATCTCCACGCCAATTGGTAAAGGTACATGGACGGCTCCTTACGTCACCTATCCCGTCCCGGCCGATGGAGTCTTCATGGGTAAAAATGATTCCGGAAAGAGGTGCAGCTTCGGTGTGAAATCCGGGTCAACAGAGCTTTATAAGTTCAACGTGGAAGCGTGGCACGGAGTTACTATCCCTGTCAAGAAGGGATGGGTTGTCTTTCGTAATGTTGACGACGGGTCGAGTGCCAATTTCATTGTCGCGCTATTCCCCTTCGGATCCTCCTGATCAAGGTGTTCACCAGCGGCGAACTGCCGCTCGGCTTCGGGGTGCAGAGGGTTTTGGAACGAAATCCGGCGTTAGCGAGGGTTTCCCCTGGTTGGGTGCGGAGTGTGGCCAGGATTCTGGTGATCGTGTCACGGCGCCAGGTTGATCTCGCGGCTGATGACCTTGGAGGCCCAGCGCTTGGGTAGCTACGCCCAGGGGCAAACTTACTGACGGGTAGCTTTTGGTTCTGGTCGGGTCGTTGAGGAGGGTGTTGTCGCTGTTGGCTTGGTGAGGTGGCGGTAGATGGTGGGGCGGGTGACGCCGAACTCGGCCCTTGAGGAACATCGGAGCGAAAAGTCACGCTAAGCCGTTCTACTGCTGGTCACAGTGGGTGTTCGGGTGTCAGGTGTGGTGTGGGGGTGATCTGCCAGCCGTGGTCGGCGAGCCAGTCGTGTGGCACGGTCGGGAGGTGCTGGTTGTCGTGGTGATTTTCAGAGCTTTCTGGTGGCGAATCTTCAGCGCTGTTTGGCGTGCTCTGGGGTGTCTCTTCGGAGGGTGCGGTACACCGTCGGCCTGCTGATGGAGAACAGCTCGGCGAGGTCGGTGATCGAGTAGTCACCGGAGTGGCGCATGCGGCGCAGTTCGGCTTGCTGCTTGGCGGATAGTTTGGGTTGGCGGCCGCGCAGGCGGCCCTTGGCCCGTGCTATGGCCATGCCTTCCCTGGTCCTCATCCGCAGCAGGTCGACCTCGAATTCCGCGAAGACAGCGAGGATGGTAAAGAACATTTTGCCCATCGGGTCGGTGGGGTCGTAGACCTGCCCGCCGAGGGAGAGTCTGACCCCACGGGCGGCGAGGTCATCGCCGATCGCGCGGGCGTCGGGGACGCTGCGGGCTAAGCGGTCGAGTTTGGCCACGACCAGGGTGTCACCGGCCCGTACCGCGGCGAGGGCTTGATCCAGACCGGGACGGGCGCGGGTGGTTCCGGTCAGTCCGTGATCGAGATAGATTCTTTTGTCCGCCACGCCGAGTTCGCGTAGGCGTTCCCGCTGCGCGGTGAGGTCTTGATCATCTGTACTGCACCGGGCATAGCCCACGAAGTGCTCTGCCATGATCGAGAGTGTAACGGATAGGCCCCGCTCAATGAGAAATTTTCCGTACCATTCATGTGAGACTGGCCTGGTCAGTGAAGTCCCAGGTTGTGGACGTGCCTGGTGGTGCCGGGTCGTGAGGGGGTGGGTGTCCGTTTGGGGTTCCCTGACTGAGACGGCGCGGCGGTGATGCGCACCCAAGGTTTACCGCCAGATATCTTTGAAGATCAACAAATGCTGATCGATTTCGAGTGTCGGTCAACGGGAGTTTCTCGACAGTTTTAGGTCTCTGGTGACGTGGTAGCTGCTGGTGGATCGGGATGCCTCGGCGGTCAGCCGGGCGCGTCGTCGGAGGCCATGTCGGGATCACGTAAGCGGCGACGGCGTCCGGCCAGGTCGGGGAGAATGAAGTTGTAGTGGCCGTGGACGTTGATGTGGCGCCACTGGTAGGCCGAGAGGTGTTCGACGTCCTCGTCGCGCACGGGGTAGCCCTCGGCACGCAGCTGGGTCAGCGCGGCGTCGAGGTAGACCGTGTTCCAGAGCGTGACACAGTTCAAAACCAGGCCCAGGGCGCTGAGCTGGTCTTCCATGCCTTCCCTGTAGGCCTGATAGAGCTCGCCGTGGCGGCCGTGAAAGAGGTGGCGGGCCACGCTGTGGCGGCCTTCCTGCAGGTTGCGCATGCCCTTGATCTCGCGGCCATAGGGTTCGCTGTCGATCAGGGCGAGCACGTGCAGGGTTTTGGCGATGCGTCCGTAGGTGGCGATGGCTTCGCCGAGCCCGTTGAGGTTCCCGCCGCGGGCGAGCACGCGCAGCATGTCGTGGGCGGGCACGGTGCCGGTGTGGATGGAAGCCGCGACCGGAGGTGCGGCCCATGCCGGCGCACCGGTCCAGGTCGAGGCGGCCGCGGGCGGTCTCGTTCAGTGCTCCGTAGTCCGCGCTCAGGTCGGCGCGCCAGAGTTTGGTGTCGGGTAGGTCGGCGATCCGCGGGCGGTAGTCGAGGCCGAGTCGGGGTGTCGTGAAGGTTCCTACGACCTGGTGCCATGTGATCAAGTTTGGGATTGGGTCTCGTTGAGATTTACAGGGGGAACTGGTTGATGCGCTTTGTAGCTGGTTTGGGCGTCGGTGAGGGCGAGGCGGCTGTAGATCTCCAGGCTGGTGCGGGAGGCGTGGCCGGAGTAGGGCTGGATGTGGCGTCGTCGATGCCGTGGGCCAGGTGAACAGGAAGTGCCGGAGCCGGTGCGGGGGCATGTGGTCGTTCAGTCCGGCTTTGGTGGCGGGGCGGGCTCGCATGCGCGCGGACCCCGCGGGTGGAGTAGGGCTTTTTCCAGTTGGATTCGAACAGGAACGTGGCGCCCTTGGTTTGGGTGGCGTCGAGGTGCAGGGCCGGCGAGCTTGTTTGAAGGAGTCGGGGAACGGGACGTAGCGGTCTTTGCGGCCCTTGCCTTCGGGTGATGCGGATGCGGCAGGCGTCGAGGTCCACGTCGTCGCGGCGGATGCGGACCGCGTTCGGCGACTTGGACCCCGGTGTAGAGCAGTGTCCTTGATCAGGACGATGTCGCCGGTGCGCCGCGCGGTCCACACGGTGTCGTAGTAGCGGCGGATCTCGGCTTCGGTGGGGACATGGGGCAGCTTCTTCGGCTGGCGGGCCACCTTGATGTCGAGCTCAGCGCGCGGAATCCCGGAACACCTCTTTGAGGTAGGCGTGGTGCGGGTGACTGCGCCACGGTGTCGGGCGAGCTGGCGGGCCTTGTGTTGAGCTGGTGTCCGCGTGAGCGAGGGTGAGGGTGTTTCGCGGTTGAGTCGTCGCCCCACCACCGGGTTGGTCGGTGTCCTGTGCCGCTTCGGGCTGGACGGGTGGTGTGGTGGTGCGAGGCTCCAGGCGGTGGTCGGGTCGTAGTAGTACTTCTCCGTAGGGGGTCATGTTCACGGTGAACAGTGGGGTAAGTCCGCGCTGATCTGCCTCGCCGAGGCTGTCGGCCCATTCGGGTTCGGTCATCTGGTCTTGGATCATGAGGGTATTGATGAAGCCAAAGTCAGGATGGCGCGAAGATTTGTCGGCGCAGCCGCTGGACAGTTCTTGTTCTTCGCGCCGGTTGGAGGCCGAACACCGCGTTTGCCGAAGTGGATGTAGTCGCACCCACCGTCTTGCACTTCTCCACGACGTTGAGCCCGGAGTTGAGCTTCCCGCTGGAGATCCCGGTCAGGAGCCAGCGGGCGAGCGGGCGGCAGCGTCGGCGCTAGCGGACTGAAAAACAACGTGATCGTCGGGTGGGTGGGCCCCGCAGTAGCGGTGGTCTCGAGCAGCTCTCCGTACGATACCTGTCAGATGCGCAGCGTGAGCGGCTGTGGGAGTTCCCAGCGGAGATCGACGACGAGCCCTGGATCGCTTGTTCACGTTCAGCGGCGCGAACGTGGCCGAGGCTCGCCAGCGCCGTCGCGACGGGACCGACTGAGATGGTCGTCGCGGCGGTGCCGGCCGCAGCATGCTGGGTTTTACCATCAACGACGTGATCATGACTCCGGTCCGCCGGCCCGAAACGTGGTTTTTAGTTCGCTACTGCTGCTACCGGAGGTCGCCCCCCGCGCGCTCGACGGCCCGCCCGGACCGCTGGCTGCGCGCGGTGGAAGCACACCTGTCCCAGGCGCGATCGCGCGATCGCGCTGATCCCCTACTACGCCGGTGCCGCATCAGCCACTCGTCGGGCTCGTGCCACCGATGCACCGCTCCGCCCGCAAAGCCCAGCTGCGAATCTGGGGGAAGGCGAAACCCCGCACCGTCCAGATCCACAAAAAACTCCGCGCCGAGCTCGACCAGTGGCTAAAAAACGTCCCCACTGGCCCCACGCCGAGACCAACCGGGCGCTTTCCTCAACACCAAGGGCGGGCGGCTCACCGCCGGGCCGCCAGCGGCATCATCCACACCATCGCCCACAACGCCGCACTCGACGACCAACCCACCGCTCACATTCTCTGTCACACCCTGGCCACAACACTCATCCGCGGCCACACCGACCTGGTCATCGTCGCCGAGCAGCTCGCCCAGCCCGCCTGAAGACAACCCGGCGCTACAGCCTGCCCACCGAAAAAGACAAAGCAGACGCCCTCAACCTCATCACCATCGACCGCTGACCAGCCAGACCACATCGCCACCCTCTGCCCACGGATTCCCCACCAGGCGACGTTCCCACAAGATCCATTGATTGCCGCTTTCACTTGTCTCGGCTCGACCCGAACACGTAGCGCTCGACGGTCTCGGCGGAGACCACGCCGACGAACGTCGTGGCGGGCCGGTCGCGGCATGGGCCAGGACGGCGGTGCCAGAAAGGGCGTGTGGTTCGGCGGGCGTGGCGGTCATGGGTGACTCCACAGGGGCGGAGAAGGGTCAGGATCGAGCCGGAGCGCTGTGTCGTCGTCGCTGGCGACCCAGCGACGCCGTGCGGCGAGGGAGACGTCGACCAGGCGGACCAGGACCGGGACCTCGATGAGTGGACCCACCACGCCGGCCAGTGCCTGGCCGGAGGTGAACCGAAGGTGGCGATGGCGACGGGATGGCCAGTTCGAAGTTGTTGCCCGCAGCGGTGAACGCCAACGTGGTGGTGCGCTCGTAGCTCAGGCCATCGCCTTGCCCAGGGCGAAGGAGCCGGCCAATCAGCGCGAAGTAGACCAGCAACGGCACCGCAATCCGAGCCACATCCAGTGGCCGGCTGGTGATGGCCTGGCCTTGCAGGGCGAACAGGATGACGATGGTGAACAACAACCCGTAGAGCGCGAACGGCCCGATCCTCGGCAAGAACCGCTCCTCGTACCACGCGCGGCCTTTGGCGCGTTCCCCGAACCGGCGGGTCAGATAGCCGGCGACCAGCGGGATCCGAGGAAGATCAGCACTGAGGTAGCGATCCGCCAGGCCGAGACATTCAGATCAGCTTGGGGTAGGCCGAGCCAGCCGGGCAGCAGATGCAGGTAGAACCAGCCCAGCCCGGCGAACGCGATGACCTGGAACACCGAGTTCAGCGCGACCAGTACGGCGGCGGCTTCGCGGTCGCCGCAGGCGAGGTCGTTCCAGATGATGACCATG
The DNA here is from genome assembly GCA_963822695.1 of uncultured Actinomycetota bacterium. Taxonomy (GTDB): domain Bacteria; phylum Actinomycetota; class Actinomycetes; order Mycobacteriales; family Pseudonocardiaceae. Next base: position 112,216 of record CAWGJH010000024.1, on the reverse strand, counting down.
GCGATGGAGCGGGCGAGCCCGACGATGATCAGTCCAGTGCGGTAGGCGGGCAGATCAGGCAGCATCAACCAGGCCAACGCGCACATCAACGCCGGCCCCACAAGCCAGTTCAGCACCAGCGAGGGGATCAGTAGGCGGCGGTGCGGGCGACGGTGTCGAGCCGGTCGTAGCGGACCTTCGCCAGCACCGGATACATCATGATCAGCAGCCCGAGCGCGATCGGCAGCGAGGCCGTCCACCGAGATCACGTCCAGCGCCCGACCCAAACCCGGCACCAGCCGCCACCCAGTAGTCCCAGCGCCATGGCCGCGATGATCCAGACCGGGAGGAACCGGTCCAGGGTGGACAGCTTGGCGACAACTCCAGAGTCGGAGTCCGTCGCGGTAATGGTGAGGTGGTCGTTGCTCACGTGCCCACCGCCGCGGCATCCGGCACCAGCACGGCGGACAGCCGGCCCAGCGCCTGGGGATGCACCCGGTAGTAGACCCAGGTGCCGCGCCGTTGCCCGGAGATCAGCCCGGCCTCGCGCAGCACCTTGAGGTGGTGGCTGATTGTTGGCGCGGTCAGCTCGAACACGCCGGTCACCTCGCACACCCAGGCTTCTCCCGCCCTCATGAGAGGCGATCAGCGACAACAGGCGCAGCCGGACCGGGTCACCCATGGCCTTGCACAGCCGCGACAACTCCACTGCCTGACCAGCCGACAACGGCTCACCCACCAGCGGCGGCAGCAGCCCACCGCTTCGGTGAGCACGACGCACTGATATGCCCTCCTGCTTCCACACCTCTCTATCTTGACAGTCCACCAATCAAGGCGCAAGGGTCTGCGTTGAAACCCGCCGAAAGAAGCGAGGAGTGATCCTAAGATGCTCCGCGTCCAGTCCTCGCGTCGCTGGGTGTCTGACCTTGAGAGGATTCATCGCGTCCGACAGCTCAACGATTGTGCAACGTGGCTCGCCCAAACGTCGCCCGGCTACGCCAACTTCGCCCTCACCGTAGCCACCCCTGAAGTCGGTGCCCATCGAGGGCGCGAGTCTTGACCAGCCCACGGTGCACGGACCACCGGGACGTGGTCGAGCACGCACCGGACAGGTCCATGCCGCGACCGGATCGGCTCTAGGTGTTTAGTTGGTTGACCAAGGTCGTAGAAAAACATCAGCTGTCTGTGACGCCCTGCAAGACAAGGTATGGGTGCACGGCCCCGGCGCTGAGCCGTGGGAGGTCTACACCGTCAAGGCTGACGCCCCCCAGGCCAGCGTCATCCACACCCTGGACGAGCCTGAGTCCGGTGCATGCGGCTGCGGTAGGGGTGCAGCCAAGATACGGACAGAAGCCGCCATCAGCCGATCTTGAATGGGGATTTCCGCTGTTCAGGTGGGTACGGCCGCTCTGTGCTCGGCTTCGACCGCGGCCTTGACCACGAGAGCTGACACCTCATCCGAGCAGCAGAAACTCACTCCATGATCCACTGATGGCGGCTTCTGTCCGTATCTTGGCTGCACCCCTGGATCGGCAGCCGCCGACCGTTTGGATCTCCCCACCCAGGCGCCACGGGCGCTGGATGCCAAGGCTGCGCTGCGGTGGCTGCGCGCCATCCAAGACCATCCCGCACCCCGGGACCGGGTGCTAGCGCTGCTGCCGTTCTAGAACGCCGGCCTGCGCATCGCCGAGGCCGTCGGCCTCGACGTTGACGACGTACGCCTCTCAGCCCGCAAGGGGACACTGCGGGTGCAGGCAAAGGCGGCACGCTGCGCGAGCTGCCCGTCCACCCCCAGCTGCGCACCGACCTGCAGTCTGGCTCGACGAACGCCCCGACTGGCCCGGTGCCCAGACCACCCGCGCTGCTGCTCAACCGCCGTGGCGGCCGGCTGAGCACCCGCGGCGCCAGCAGCATCTTCCGCGCCATTGCCACCACCGCCGGACTCGACGAGGCCATCACCGCGCACACCGGGCGGCACACTTTCGCCACCACTCTCGTTCGCGGCGGCACCGACCTGGTCACCGTCGCCGAGATGCTCGGCCACGCCCGCCTCGACACCGTCCGCACCTACACCCGCCCCCCGCCGAAGACCGCGCCAAAGCCCTCAACCTGCTACCCACAGACCACTGACCAGCCACAACACACACTGATGGCAGGTTTCCGGCGTATCTGGCGCTACCCCGAGAACGAGCGGCCGGCGCATCGTGGACCACGATCAGGGCCGTTCAAGACCCGCCCGTCAGCAGGCAAGCCGCCCAACAACGCTACCAACGCCTCCTCCGCCGCGCGAACCTCACCAACGACGGCGACACCGCGCTTGAGCCACCACCTGAACCCACGCGACACGAGCAGACGAACGCTCCGACCGTCAACCACGGCGTTGACGGACCCTCCCCGTGTTCCGCGCAACGCCAGCGTGAACCGCCACGCACGGCCCTCTCCGCTGGCGGCATGTGGGCCACCGACGATCGGCGCGACCTGATCCGCGCCAGCGACTACCCCACCAGCGGCGCATGGTTGGTCACCATCGAGGGCGTGACAGTCGGCAGCGTTCAGACCCACCTATAGCGGTACCCGCACCACACGATGGACCGCCCTGATCAACGGCGTATCCGTTCCCGGTGGGCGAGCCTTCCCCAACCGCGACAAAGCCGCAATCCAGGTCCTCCTAGAGCACGAACACCGCCAAGACCGGACGACACGCGACGGTCGCCGACAGGGTTCCCGGCCCCCACCCGAACCGCAGTGCCCAACGGCTTGACATCCATAGGGGCATCAGACCCCGCCGACGCCCTCGGCTACCACCCCGTCACCACCGCCAAACTCGCCGCCCAAGCCGACATCCATAGGGGCATCAGACCCCTCCGCACCGCCAACGTCATCCGGAATTACCGTGAGTAGTTGAGTGCCTCCAGGGAGGGAGGTGTGTCCCAGGGTGTCGGCGCCCGTATCCGGGAGGTAAATGGAAGCGTCGCGGGACGCGCTTGCGAGGTCCCTGCCCAGTGGTATTCCCTGGTCACGCCAGGGAGGCATGGGGAGGGACCCGGCAGGGAGAACTCCCTTGCCTCCCTCAGTACCTCCCTGAGGAACTCCCTCAGTCACCTGCACTGAACAGGCGCCATCTGGCCAGGCGCTCCGGTCACTCTGAGTTGACAATGGTAAGACAGCGGTGGGTTGTCCGCGCGGACGTCCGTGACTCGCGCGCCTGCGCGTTGGGTGTTCAGGCGATGCGGACGTCCGCGCGGACGATCGGTCACATCAGCGCGTCGTTATCTGTGTCGCTGGTGGTGAGCCGGCGTCCGCGACTGACTTGTGCGGCGCGCCTGGTCGTGGCGTGCTCTTGTAGCCGGTCGTTGACGGTCTTGGGGTCAGCTACGATCTTCGCGTAACCGGCATGCCGGCCAGCCTAGCGAGAGGACAGTGCCAATGATTCCGATGAGAATACCCCCGCGAGCGTCGACCGGGAGGGGCAATTGCAGGGTCCTGTAACTAGCGAGAACTACATTAAGTGGCCAGTCGTAGTCGGCGTGCGTACATGAGAGGGGGTGCAATGCCCAGAACATACCCAGCACGAACGGTGCTGGCGCAGCGCATCCGGGAACGCAGACTTACTTTGGAAGAATTCTCCGAGCAGTTGGCAGTATTCGCCCGGCAAAACAACGAAGTTGGTACGGTGAGTATTCGACACGTGCAGAGGCTTGCCGCTGGCCAGTGCACATCAGACCAGTTGCGTCCCGCCACGGCACGCCTTTTGGAAAGGTATTTCGAATCGCCTATCGAGGAGTTACTGGTATCACCAGAAACAAAGGACGGGATCGATGAACCGTGGCAGATCGAGGACATCCCATCGGGAGTCCTCTGTGAAGCCCTGTCCCGCCGCCTGGGCCGAACCGTCACCCTTGACGAGCTCGGGCGCACAGTCGAACTCCTGTCCTCACGCGCGGCGTTGGACTGGCACGCGGATACCCTGATCACCCTGACTGATCTGGGGAAAGTTGACCTCGATATGGAGCGTAGGCGCGTCCTTGCGGCCGCTGCTTACTTCGTGGCCGCGCTTGCAGTGCCGGACGAACCATGGTGGAGGCAGATGGCGGCGCGCGGCACCACCCGCGCTATCGCTCATTCCCGGCGCGTCGGCCGTGGTGATCTTGAGAGCGTTCGCGAGATGGCATCTATCTTCTCGCGGGTTGACCAGCGGCGCGGAGGCGGGCACGCCCGCATGGCTCTGGTCCAGTATCTGACTTCGGATGTCGCGACTTACCTCGGGGGAAGCTATACCGACAAGCGAGTGCGCAGGGATATGTTCTCCGTGGCCAGCGAACTCGCCTATCTTTCGGGTTGGATGGCCTTCGACAACGCGGAGCACTCCATTGCCCAGCATTACTTTTCGGTAGCGGTCAAGCTCGCGGCAGAGGCTGACGACCCGCCCATGGCGGGTCATGTCCTCCGGGCCATGGCCCATCAGGCTGTGGACTTAGGCCACTTCCGGCAGGGCTTGGATCTGGCCGCCGCGTCGATGGAGAGCAAGCGGTACTGCATGGCCAGCCCGCGTGAACGCGCATTGTTCGGCGTCATCTATGCGCGGGCACTCGGCGGGGCAGGTCAGCGCTCGGCTGCCGCCCAGGCGCTGATCACAGCGGAAGACGACCTAGCCTCAGCGACCACCGGCGATGATGAGCCATCACGGGTGTTCTTCTTCGGCGAGGCAAGCCTGGCGCACGAGACCGCGTGCACGCTGCGCGATACCGGAGACCTCTCCGGCGCCCTCACGCAGTTCCGCCGCAGCGCGCGCACCCGCAAGGCAACGACGTTCACCCGCACGCACGTCGTGACCCTCGGATACCTCGGTGCCGTGCAGGCACGCCAAGGCGAGATCGACCAGGCATGCTCCACCTGGTCCACCGCGCTGGACGCCATGGACGGCATCAACTCAGCACGCGCCCGCCAGACCGTGGTTGACATGCGCGCCGCATTGTCGGCCTTCCGCCATCGGGGTGTCCCGGCGGCCGTCGAACTCGACGCACGCGCCTGTGCTTACCTGAACACTGGGTCACTATGACGCCAGACACCCGCCACAACCCCGGGAAGGGAGATTCAGGAGATGGCAGGCCAGTCGTTTGAGGTCGAGCCCATCGCACAGGTGATCGGTGGGCGCATCGAACCGACCGATGATTACTGGGGCGGCACCCGCTCCATCATCCGAATCGACAGCGGCCGATTCAACGCCGATGCCACCGCGGGACTGGATGCCTTCTCCCACCTGGAAATCGTCTACCGCTTCCACCTCACCGACCAGACCGACCTCAACCTCGGCGCACGCCGCCCACGAGACAACCCGGACTGGCCCGAAGTCGGCATCTTCGGCCATCGCAACATGCGCCGCCTGAACTGGCTGGGCGTCTCCCGCTGCCGTCTGATCAAGGTCGATGCCCTCGACTTACACGTCGAGGAGCTCGACGCCGTCCACGGCACCCCCATACTCGACATCAAACCCTGGTTCTGCCAGTTCGGGCCACGGGGCACCGTGCGGCAACCCGCATGGCCGACCGAGATGCTCACCGAGTATTTCGCCACACCACCACAAGGTTCATAAACGGGTATGAGCGGGATACGGTGAGAAGGGGCCGTGGATCTTCAGATGGTCTGGTCAACAGCCTTTGCACCGGCCGCTGGCCAGCGACACTACCGCTAGAACGCTGCCGGATTCGCCCAGGTCACGCATCTAACGGCCCCTTCTCACCGTATCCCGCTCATACCCGTTGTAGCCCAGTGCTTCGAGTTGGCGGATATGGTTACGTTTCTTGGCTTCGGGGTACAGAGGGTTTTGGACCGGGATCCGGCGCCAGAGCCTGTTTTTGCTGGTGGGCCTGTTATCCAGCCTGCAGTATGACGGGCGCCTCGGCTAGGCCGCGTAACTCCAGCAAAGCCGTGAACTGCGCAAACAGACGCTACCGCCGGATCCCGGTCCAAAACCCTCTGTACCCCGGCACCCCGGCACCCCGGCGATCAGCGCGACACCCACACTACTGCAACTTTCGTGGTGCGGGCCCACTGTCGTTCGACCGTCGCTCCACAACATGTTCCTGCGTTTCCAGGGACGTTCTGCCTGCGCTCAACAAATTCCGCCGACGACTGTCAATATCTCTGCGCTCAACACCGTAGTAGAGGACACGCGCTTGCATGATCTTTGGAACTTTGCCCAAGATTGCGGAAATCGCAAACAGTACCGCCACGATGGCCACCGGATCGCTGCGGACAGTCCACACCGCCAACGCCGCGAGGACAAGCAACATGGTGCCCAGGAGGGTCCACCTCCTGCCGGACCTGTCGATCAGCGACCCAAGCGTGGCTGCGGGGATTGAGCGCTCAGCCGGCGGGTCCTCAGCTGGCGGGTCGCCTTTCACGGTTGGCATGGCCATGTCTTAGTCCAGCAGATTCTCGCGCCCGACATCAATAGCCCGAGTTGACAAATCAGGCACCCGCTTCATGGTCATTCTCCATAGGCGCTCCCATAGCTGACCTGAGCCCCAAAGTGACTACTGAGTAACTTAGGTCAGCCCTGTCGGGTAACCAACATCCGCATCGACCCCCGCCCTGCCACCAGCTGAACGACTAAGAAATAACCCCAGAGTTCCCTGAGTCCTCTGTGGTCTCCATAACCCCAGGACCTGGGCGTTTTCCGGCGATCTGGGCTGGTTCTGGCATCTGAGGCTGTCTCGGTTTTTCTGAAGGTCTATCGTCTGGGCCGTTCTTCTTGCTGGTTGGGTGAAGCCGAGGGGGCCCGGGTTGAGTCTGGCTGTGGTACGAGATCTGCGGGTGGCTCGTGCGCCGGTGACGCCGGATGATCTGGCGGCTTTGGAGACCGACGTGCTGGCCGGGTTCGTCCTGGCCCGGGCGGCCGCGGGCCTGGCCGACTCCACCATCGCCTCGGACGTCGTGCAGCTGGAGCAGATCCGGGCGTGGTTCGGGCGAGCGTTGTGGGAGATGGAGCCGGCTGACGCCGATGTGTATTTCGGCAAGGCGCTGCGTGACACCGCCAAGGGGACCCGGCTGTCGCGGGCGCAGGCCTTGAAGACCTTTTTCTTGTTTCTGGAGCTGAGGCACAAGGTCGAGATCCATCAGATGACCGGTCGGGTCGTGGAGTGCCCGATCGATGAGATGAACCGGCCCCGGGGCCGGCAGTGGTCCAGGCTGCGGATCCCGCCCACGGCCGGCCAGGTGGACCGGCTGTTCGCCGGGTGGCGGGAAGAGTTGGCGACGTGTCGTCAGTTCGCCCCGGCCGCGCGCAATTACGCCGCGTGCCGGCTGATGGCCGAGGTCGGGCTGCGGGTCAACGAGGCGTGCAAGCTCGACCTGGGTGACATCAAGTGGGGTTTGGGCCGCTTTGGCAAGCTGCATGTCCGTCATGGCAAGGGCGCCCGGGGATCGGGGCCGCGCGAGCGCATGGTGCCGCTGATCAACGACGCCGGGGCGACGCTGCGCTGGTTCGTCCAGGATGTGTGGGCGCGGTTCGGTGACGACCACACCCGGCCCGGCGTCGCGCTGTTGCCCTCGGAACGTAAGAACACCGACGGCACCGCGTCCCGGGTCGGTGACGAAACGCTGCGGGCGGCGTTGGCCGTTGCCGCGCGGACTCATCTTCCGGACTGGCCCGACGTTGTCACGCCCCATGTTCCGCGGCATTTCTGCGCTTCCGAGCTCTACCTGGGTGGCATGGATTTGATCGCTATCCAAGCGACCCTCGGCCACGCCTGGATCGCCACAACCCTGACCTACGTTCACGTCCCCGGCACGCACATCGAGGACGCCTGGATCGCAGGTCAGCAACGCTGCGCCGCTCGTTTGAAGGGATTGCTCCCATGAGATGGAACCTCCGGCTGGCGGCCGCGCACCGCGGCATCTGGAAGGCCAGCGAGTGCCAGCGTATGTTCGCCGAGCGCGGCCTGGTCGTGTCCGCCGGGAAGATGTCCGGGTTGTGGTCGGGTGACCCGGCCAGCGTCAAGCTGGTCGACCTCGACGTCATCTGCGTCGTGCTCGGCTGCGGCGTCGAGGAACTGCTCATCCCCGAACCGGACAAGGTGACGCGACTCGACGAACAACATGATCAGCCCGCGGCGGCCGCGTCTTCCTCGTCGGGCGGACCGCCGGTGACGCCCCAACGCCGGGACGGACGCTCGCTGCCGCCGGTCTGACATGCCCCCACACAAGGTCCTTCCCGGCGTCGGCAGCTGCGTGGACTGCCTGGCCTGGGCAGTGGTGGGAGCCCGTCGTTGTTCGTCGTGCACCATGCTCCGACACTGTTATCCCGGCGGCGACGGTGAGTGCGCCGGGTGCGGGCGAGTCCTGGCGTTGAAGAGGCGATATTGCCGGTTGTGTTGGCAGCAGGCCGCGTATGAGTCCAAGACCGTGGACGGGCTGCCCCGGGGCGCGGTCAGCGTCGTGGAATCGGGCCGGCCGCTGCGCTATCACCAGCTGTTCTTCGACCGGATGAAGCTCCGGCGGCCCGAGTCTCCAGCCCGCGAGTACGGCAGGCGGCGCGGTATTCCACCCAAGCCGCCGGCCCCGGCCGCACGGCCGCCGTCCCGGTGGGTCCAGCCAAGGCTGTTCGAGGCCCACCGGGACTTCACTCGTTTTGATGAGTCCACCGGCGTTGACCTCACCAACCCCTGGTTGACCTGGGCGATCTACCTGGCTTACCAGCGAGGCGAGGCCCGCGGCTGGCGGCGCGGCGTCCGCTTCGCGGTCCGCCGGGGGTTGACCATCGTGCTGTCCGGCCACACCGCCGGTGAGGTGGTCCGCTGGTCGGAGTTGTTCCCGGCCATGCGCGCCCGCGAGATCGGCACCGGACGGGTCGCCGAAGTCCTAGCCCCAGTTTCCGGGCTAGTTGGATCTTGACGACTTGATCTCGGCATGCATGTGGGTCTGACCTGCACGGGTACAGCGTGTCGGAGCGTACCCGATCTTGTAATCGTGTATGACCTAAAGTGTGGCTAGCCTGTACAAGAAGACGATCAACGGGAAGCCGTACTACTACCTGCGGGAGATGGCACGGGTGGACGGGCGACCGAAGATGGTCTCCGAGCGTTACCTCGGCTCGGCCGAGGACATCGCCGCCGCGATGGCCAGCAAGGACGCCGCGTCGCTGCCGGAACGGACTCGTCACCGCGGGTTCGGGGACGTGGCGGCGGTGTGGGGGATGATGGACCGGCTGGGCGTGGTCGGCGTGGTCGATGAGGTGGTCGGGGCGCGCCGTGCCGATGCCGGCGCGAGCGTGGGTACCTATCTGGCGCTGGCCGCGTGCAATCGGGTGGTGGACCCGTGTTCCAAGCGGGCCTTCGCGGACTGGTGGAGGACCACCGCCGCGGAGCGCTTCACCAAGGTCAGTGCCGCGGTGGCCGATCATCGCCGGTTCTGGGACGCGATGCACGCGGTCCCCGAGACCGAATTGGCCGAGATCGCCCACCGGCTGGCGCTGCGCATGATCAATGTATTCGAGTTGGATGTGTCGGCGTTGGCGCTGGATATGACCAACTTCGCCACCTACATCGACACCACCAACGCCAAGGCGCCGATCGCCCAGCGGGGCAAAGCCAAGCAGAAACGCACGGATCTACGGCTGGTCGGGCTGGGTCTTGTGGTCACCCGTGACGGCGGCGTTCCGCTGGTGTCGCACGCCTATCCCGGCAACCGTCCCGACGTCACCCAGTTCGCCACCATGATCGACCAGCTGATCGCCCGCCACGCCGCCCTCGGTGCCCAGGGCGGGCCGGGCGAGGTGACGGTGGTCTTCGACGCCGGGCAGAACTCGGTCGCCAATTTCGCCCACCTGGCCGCCACCGGGCTGGGTTTCGTGGGCTCAGTGCCCCCCTCGGACTGTCCCGACCTGCTCGCGCTGCCCGCCACCAACCGGCACCCGCTCGACGAGACGCGCTTCGGTGGCCTCAGCGCACTGGAGACCCGCCGCGAGGTCTACGGCACTCAGCGCCGCGTCGTGCTCACCCACTCACCCACCCTGCACCAAGCCCAGTCCTGCGGTTTCGATCAGACCCTGGCCAGCGCGAGCGCCAGGCTCGCGGAGTTAGCTGACACCCTTGCCCGCGGCAAGACCCGCCGCCCACCAGCGAAGGTCGAAGCCGAGATCAACCAGATCACCCGCGATCCCTGGGTCACACGCGTCATCAACTGGGAATTGACTGGCGACACCCCAGCCGAGCACCGGCTCACCTTCCACGTTGACGACCAAGCCCGCGCCAATCTGGAAGAAGAGATCTTCGGCAAACGTGTCCTGATCACCAACCGCGATCAATGGCCCCTCACCGAGGTGGTGACCGGCTACCGTTCCCAATCCGAAGCCGAGTTCGGCTTCCGCCAACTCAAAGACCCCCACGTGGTCTCCTTCAGCCCCATGCACCACTGGACCGACCACAACATCCGCGTCCACACCTTCACCTGCGTCCTAGCCCTGCAGATCGCCCACCTGATGCGCCGCCAAGCCCACCAGCACGGCCTGCACCTCTCCGTCCGCGAACTACTCGACACCCTCGCCGGCATCCAGGAAACAGTGCTGATCTACCCCTCCACCGGCGGACGCCCCAAAGCCCGCCGCATGCTCACCGAGACCACCCCCACCCAAGACCACCTCGCCGAGATCTTCGACCTACACCGCTGGGCGCCCCGCACTTAGGTCATACACCCAACGAACACCAACACCATCCATGACCAGCAGAAACCACACTCAAGATCCAACTAGCCCGGAAACTGGGGCTAGAGGAAATGGGTGTCCTGCTCGACGACCGCCGGGCCGCCTTCGAGGACTGGCAGCAACGCAAGCTCGACGGGCTCGCCCGGGGCATCCGCGTCGATGTCGAAGCCTGGCTACGGATCATGCACGACGGCGGGCCCCGCTCCAAACCCCGCGACCTCGCCTCGGTCCAGAACTACATGAATCACGTCCGCCCGTTCCTGCTGAACTGGTCGGCCCGTTATGACCATCTGCGGGAAGTCACCCGCGACGACATCCTGGCCGTCCTCGACGGCCTGCACGGATCCCACCGCTGCAACGTCCTGGTCGGGCTGCGCCGCCTGTTCGCCTTCTGCCGCAAGACCCGCGTGGTCTTCCACGATCCGACCCGGGGCATCAAGGTCGGTCAGCACCCCTACGGCATCACCCAACCGCTTGACCAGAGCGATGTTGACCAAGCCGTGCAGACCGCCACCACCCCCGTCGCCCGCCTCGTCCTGGTCCTGGCAGCTGTCCACGCCGCCCGCAAGGCCGCCATCATCACCTCCCAGCTCGACGACGTCGACCTGGGGAACCGGCGGCTCACCCTCGCCGGACGGACCCGCCCGATTGACGAGCTCACCCACCAGATCCTGCTCGAATGGCTCGACCACCGGCGCACCCGCTGGCCCCACACCGCTAACCCGCATCTGATCATCAATCAGCAGACCGCGATGGGCACCGGCCCCGTCGCCACCCTGTGGGGCAAACAGGAACTACGTGGCCAAGCCGCGACCCTGGAACGGCTGCGCGTCGACCGGCAACTCGAGGAAGCCCTCACCCACGGACCCGATCCACTACACCTGGCCGCGGTGTTCGGTCTCGACCCCAAGACCGCGATCCGCTATGCCGACAACGCCAGAGCGCTCCTCGTGACCACAGCCGAGGAGCAAGACCCCCCGAGTCCCCACGAACCCAAGGGTCGAAATGGCCCATAGAATGTGAAGACCCCAGGGTTCATCGTGAGGACCCTTCGGTTCGCGCGAACTCTGGGACTTCACGGGGGTCGGAGTGATTCGGAACGAAATCCGGCGGTAGACGGTGTTTCGACTGGGGTGTGTCACGAACGTGGAGAGGAGTTCGATGTAGGTAGAGCTTCTTGAAGCGGTGCTGCGTGGAAGATGAAGGTTGGCCCTTCGGAGTCGCCCTGCGGGGGGGGAGGCTTCAAACCGCGTGTGTCACGAACACAGAGAGGAGTTCGGTGTAGGCCGAGTTTCTTGATGTGGCGCTGTGCGAGAGATGAAGGATTGTTGCCCATTCGGTGCCGTCCTGCGGGGGACGGTATCAAACCGCCACATGCTGCGTTGGTTGATGACCGTCGTGGTGAGCGATGTGGAAAAGGCGGCGGGAGCGCCGTCAGGTGGGGATCAGGAAGACGAACGCAAGTGATTCGCTGCTGAATTGTCGTTAGAAGATAAGTGACATCAGAACCGGAGGTTTGTGGTTGCTCCGGGATAAGTTTGGCGGGTGTCCCGTTTTACTGGCCATTCGGTGTCCGGCATGGAGGCGACGTGAGCCTGATCTGCAGCTGTCGCACGGAACGCGAGAAGGCGTGCCCCGATAGTACCGCTCGGCTGTTAGGGGTGCAGCCAAGGTAAGCCCAAAACCCGCCATGCGTGGATCATAGGGTGGGTTTCCGCTGCTGGGATGGGTCACCGGTGGCGGTAGTCCACCCTGGCGTGGGTGGATGTGGGGTGCTGGTTAGGGTCGGGGCAGGGCCAGCATCGGAATCGGAACGTACGTTAGAGGCTGTTCGCGCAGGTCAGTAGTGGTGTGACGCGGGGGTGTGCGGGGGGCTTGACGTACGTTCCGGTTCCGATGTGGCTGGCATGTTGATCGCCGTCTCTGGCGGGGTTTGCCCAGGGTGCGGGGTGTCTCGGCGGGTTCGTGGCCTCCGGGTCGGGTTGTCCGGAAGTCCTCAGTAACGGACAAGATCGAATCCAGGGGCAAGTGGGCCGGGTCGTGAACGTATGTGACGGCCGCCCTGGTTTCTGCGTGGTTCGTGGGGTCCTACGGTGTGGCCGTGCCGGTGGAGTTTCTTACTGATCAAGAAGCGGCGGTGTTCGGTCGCTATCGCGGTTCTCCGTCGAGGGAGGAACTCGAAAGGTTTTTCTTCCTCGACGATGGCGACCGGAAACTGGCGTTTCGGCGCCGTGGTGATCACAACCGGCTGGGCTTCAGTCTTCAACTGACCACAGCGCGCTATATCGGGAGGTTCCTGCCCGATCCGTTGGAGGGCGTCCCGACTGAGGTCATCGATTATCTCGCCGAGCAGTTGCGGATCGCTGATCCGTCGTGTGTGAAGCGCTACGCCCAGCGTGAGCCGACGCACCGTGAGCATGCCGGTGAGATCCAGCGCGTGCTGGGGCTGAAGGACTTCGCCGAGGTAGAGGCGCAGCTCGCGGTCTGGGTGGACACCCGTGCGTGGGTGACCGGGGACGGCCCGAAGGCGATTTTCGTTGATGCGGTGGCGTGGCTGCGAGAGCGCGATGTTCTGCTGCCTGGGGTGAGCACGCTGGCGTGGTTGGTCGCCCGAGTGCGCGAGGAGACGACGCGCCGGTTGTGGGACACCCTGTACGCGGCGTTGACCGAGCAGCAGCGGTGGGCGCTGGACGCGTTGCTGGTGGTAGCGCCGGGGAGCCGGGTGTCGGAGCTGGAGCGGTGGCAGACGGGTCCTGCGCGGGCGTCGAGCCCGCAGATGCTCAAGGCGCTGCACCGGGTCGCGGAGATCATCGGGTCGGGACTCTCGCGGGTGCGGATCGATGCGACGGTGACGCCGCAGCGGCTGGCGGAGCTGGCCCGCTACGGGATCGGCGCGGACGTTGCTGCACTCGGCCTGTGACGAGGATCGGAACCCGATCCTGAGTCGCGGCTGATCGGGGGCGTGGACAGCAGTCGCGACGGATATGTCGGAAGCCAGAATCTGTGATGACCGGTGGCCTATTCTGTGCGACAGCACGGAACCCGAGCTGGGCAAACGCCATCCGCAGCGGACATGGCAGTGACACGTTCTGGCCGCTGCCATCGCCCGGCTCTTCCCAGCACCCGGAGAGCCTGATCATCAACGCCCGAGACCGCTTGACCAGGAGTGCTCAGGATCCTGTACGCATCCTCGTCACAGGCCGAACTGCGCGTTGTGGTGGGGGGTGTCGCCAGGAACGAGCAGGCTACCCAGATCGGCGTTTCCGAGTGAGAAGTTGACGTGCTTGCCAGAGCCGTTGATCCCGTCGAACGGCTTCTCGTGAAACAGGCACTCCATGCCGTGCTTCTTCGCGATGGTCTTGAAGGTCGTCATCAGCAGCTGCTGATGGTCGGCCGCGACGTTGCCGCGCTTGAACACCGGCGCGATCTCCAACTGCCCGGGTGCGACCTCATTGTGCCGGGTCTTGGCGGGGATCCCTAGCTTGAACAGCTCACGCTCGGTATCCATCATGAAGCCGAGCACGCGCTCGGGGATGGCGCCGAAGTAGTGGTCGTCGAACTCTTGGCCCTTCGGAGGCTTGGCGCCGAACAGTGTGCGACCGGAGTTCAGCGGGTCGGGGCGGGCCAGGAAGAAGTGCCGATCGATCAGGAAATACTCTTGTTCGGGACCGCAGAACGACACGATGTGACCGGCATCTTCGTGACCGAACAGTGTCAGGATGCGCTCGGCCTGGGTGGCCATCGCCTGCTGCGAACGCAGCAGCGGGGTCTTGTGGTCGAGCGCCTCGCCGGTCATGGACACGAAGACCGTGGGGATGCACAGCGTGTTGCCGTTCGGGTTCTCGAGTATGTACGCCGGGCTCGTCACATCCCACCCGGTGTACCCGCGGGCCTCGAACGTATTGCGCAGCCCGCCGCTCGGGAAGCTGGACGCGTCCGGCTCGCCCTGGATCAGCGACTTGCCGCCGAACTCGGCGAGCGCCGAACCGTCGGAGACGGGCTCGAGGAAGCTGTCGTGCTTCTCAGCGGTCAGACCGGTCAGCGGGTAGAAGACGTGCGCGTAGTGGGTCGCGCCCTTCTGCAGCGCCCAGTCCTTCATCGCGGACGCCACGGCGTCGGCGACCATAGGATCGAGAGGCGCTCCGCGCTCGATGGTCGCTGTGACCGACGTGTAGACCGACTTGGGCAGGCTTTTTTGCATCACGATCTTGCTGAAAACGTTCTCGCCGAAAACCTCGCCGGGCGTCTCGGTGTCTGTGAAGCTGACGGCGGGGGGCACAGAGGCCTCGACGTCCTTGATCGCCCGCAAACGGACGGTGTTTCCACTCATTTTCTTGCCTCTCGCCCAGGTAGTTGCGCTCCACGGCTGTTCGAGGAACCCAGCCGCCGAACTTTACGGCGCCGTTATAGCGGGAGTGTTTCGCTCCCGTGAGCGCTGCACTGCGGGGAGAAACCTGAGCGGCCCCAGCGCCCACTCATGAGGCGAAGTGGCGCAGAAACCACTGACCAGACCGTGGACACCCGCGCGGTTTCGGACACCTCACGAGCAACTCGCCGACGACCTCCCACCGCGGTTAACCCGGGTTCAACCAATACACCTCGATCAACCAACCCTGGCCCGGAGGAGCGCCGCCCTCGACCCGGCCCGCCAGCACCAACCCACAGGTCAGCACTACCTTCCCCAGGACGAGACGCTGTGGTGCACTTTCGGTTCTAGCGCTGACGTTGCTTGTGACTTCAAAGGCACACCTGCCCACGTCAGCACCCTGTCGGGTCCGGGCACCAGGCCCGGTATCCAGCCAGTTATACGGAAGACCACCGGCGGAGGAGCCGATCGGGGTTGGCGGTCCAAGACTCCGGCAAATACAGTTCACGGTCGATCAACGCCCGACCTTCACCCGACACGTAGGTCGAGAACACCCCAAGCTGGCAATTCTCGATCCGCCCGGCCGTCCCGGAGTACTGGCGTTGCACCCCAGCGGACTTTCTTCAGGAAACCGGTCTCATCTTCAACACATACCCGCGCGGGTCATCACGCACCGCATCGGCGTCCCAGGAGTAGAAGTTCAGCAGCCGCTGCATCCCATCCGGGGTCAGGTCCCCGGCCTGCTCAGCGAGCATCCAGGAGTTCTTCCGCTCCACCCCCGAGAGCAACCCCAGCAGGTACATCCTGGCCCGGCGACGGGATTCCGCTTGCGCGAAGCGGCCCGCGACCAGCGCGAACATGTCCTTAAACCCCACCCGACACCGATCAAGTGGATCATTGGTCGTCGTCGGCGACGGGGCCACCACGTTGTCCCGCAGGGTCATCACACCCGAAGCTGATCACACGATGGCCGCCTCAATGGTCACGACACGCCGACCGAGATCACACACTGCGGCTGCCGTATTAGTAGTTGTCCGCACGCCATTACCATTAGCTGATATAAAGATCGTCAGGATAAAAGCGGGTTGAGCAGGCGTCCGCCGCGCAGCCGACGCGCAGGAGTAGAGTGCGGCGACATGCGTATTGTTGTGACCGGCGGTGCCGGTTTCATCGGATCCCATCTTGTGGATACATTCCTGGCTCGTGGCGACGAGGTGATGGTAATCGACGACCTGTCCGCCGGGCACGTTGAACTCCTCGACCTGGACACGGTGACGCTACATCAAGTCAGCGTCACTGACGCCCAGGCCGTTACCAACCTGATCACCACATTCACCCCGGAGGTGATCTGCCACCTCGCGGCACAGATCAGCGTGCGTCACTCCATGGCCGATCCGGCCGCCGACGCCGAGACCAACGTCATTGGAACCGTCAACGTACTGACCGCAGCAGCCAAGGCCAACGCCAGGGTCGTCTTCGCCAGCACTGGCGGCGCGATGTATGGCGATGGCGTGGTCTTGCCGACCTTGGAAGGTCTACCGCCTGGGACCGAGGCACCCTACGGGGTGTCAAAGTACTGTGCCGAACAGTATCTCGCGCTGTTCAACAGACTCTACGGTAGCACCCACGTCGCACTGCGGCTCGGCAACGTCTACGGGCCACGCCAAGACCCGCACGGCGAGGCGGGCGTGGTGGCAATCTTCTGCGACCAGGCTGCGCACGACGACCAACCGACCATCTACGGCGACGGCGAACAGACCCGCGATTACGTCTTCGTAGGCGACATCGTCGATGCGTTCCTCGCCGCAATCCACTACGACAGCGAGGGCGTGTTCAACATCGGGACCGGGATCGAGACCAGCGTGCTCGACCTCCTCGATGCGGTCAGTGCAGCCGTCGGCCGCCACATCGAACCGCGCTTCGCCCCGCCACGGACGGGTGAGGTACGTCGGGTCGCGCTCGACTGTACCCGTGCGGCCGACACGCTGGGGTGGAAAGCAACCACCACCCTGCGCGACGGTACCCGCATCACCTACGAGGCTCTGACCTCCCACACCTAGTGATCTCCCGGCGGTGGCTAGGACGCCCACCCGGATGCCACCGCCAGGGGCGTCCAGCCCAGCACCGAGTCGACAGCGATCGCCACGAACACCAGCGCCAGATAGGTGTTGGACAGGTGGAACAGCCGCATGGGTTTGATGACCGCGCCGCGCCGCGCCGCAGCGTGTAGCCGGTGCGCCATCACCACGAACCAACCGCCCGCAATGACCGCTACCGTGGCATAGACCCAGCTCGTGGCCGGCATCAGCAGCAGGCTCCAGACCACCATCAGCCAGCTGAAGACCACGATCTGGCGTGTCACATAGACCGGAGAGGCAACCGCGGGCAGCATCGGCACGCCAACTCGCTGGTAGTCTTCGCGGAACTTCATCGCCAGCGCCCAGGTGTGCGGTGGCGTCCAGAAGAAGATCACCCCGAACATCACCAGCGCCGGCCAACTCACCGTGCCGGCGACGGCCGACCAGCCGATCACCACCGGCATGCACCCAGCGGCGCCGCCCCAAATGATGTTCTGCGCCGTGCGGCGCTTAAGCAGCAACGTGTAAACGAAGACGTAAAACAGAATCGTCGCCACCGCCAACAGTGCTGAGAGCATAGTGGTGGTTGCCCACAACCAGCCGAAAGCGGCCACCCCGAGTGCGATCCCGAAGATCAGCGCATGGTGGATGGGCACCTCGTGGGTGACCAGTGGCCGGGCTCGAGTCCGGTGCATTTCGGCGTCGATATCGACATCGGCGACGCAGTTCAGCGCATTCGCGCTGCCTGCGGCCATGCTGCCACCCAGCAGGGTGGCCAGGATCAGCCACAGCGAAGGCACCCCACGGGCGGCGAGCAACATCGCCGGTATGGTGGTGACCAGCAGTAACTCGATCACTCGTGGCTTGGTCAAGGCGAGGTAGCCGCGTAGCACACCGCCCCGGCGCCCGGTACGCGGTAGTGCGGGAGCGTGGACGACGCTGCTCACTGCGCTCCGGAAGGCCGTGATCGCAAGGGCTGGGGTGCTCGACTCACTTCACTCCTCGCCCCTCCTGATGACGAGTCACGGACAGCAACTGGAATGAGTAGCGGCCCGGGCGGGTAATGCTTTATCCAGGATGGTAGTCACGTGGCGTGCGTCACCCCCGGTGGGGGCATCTGATCGAGGAGTCCACGCCAGCGGCGCCACCTCGCTAGGGTGGAATCGCAGAGTATCGGCCCGCTAGGCCATCCGCGCCGCGGGCCGCTGGACCGAGCACAGTCAGGAGCACGAGCGTGTCCGTCACCGACGATCTGACCCAGCTCACCACCCCCCGGGTGCCCGACGACTGGACCGATCTGGACACCAGAGCGGTCGATACCATCCGGGTGCTCGCCGCTGACGCTGTGCAGCGGGTCGGCAACGGCCATCCGGGCACCGCCATGAGCCTTGCCCCGCTGGCGTACGCACTCTTCCAGCGGGTGTTGCGGCACGACCCCACCGATCCAGCCTGGACCGGCCGGGACCGATTCGTGCTGTCCGCCGGCCATTCCAGCCTGACACTGTACCTACAGCTGTTCCTGTGTGGCTACGGGCTGGAGTTGGAGGATATCGAGCAGCTGCGCACCTGGGGTTCCAAGACCCCGGGCCACCCCGAGTACCGGCACACCGTCGGCGTGGAGATCACCACCGGGCCGCTCGGCCAGGGCCTGGCCGCCGCGGTCGGGATGGCCATGGCGGCTCGCCGGGAGCGCGGCCTGTTCGACCCCGACGCCGCGCCGGGCGAGAGCACCTTCGACCACCACATCTACGTCATCGCCTCCGACGGTGACATCCAGGAGGGCGTCACCTCGGAGGCCAGCTCGCTGGCCGGCACTCAGGAGCTCGGCAACCTTGTGGTGATCTACGACGCCAACGAGATCTCCATCGAGGACGACACCAAGATCGCGCTGTCGGAGGACACCGCGGCGCGCTATGAGGCCTACGGGTGGCACGTGCAGACCGTCAACGGCGGCGAGGACGTGGTGGGTATCCTCGACGCGCTGGAGGCGGCCAAGGCCGAGACCGGCCGCCCCTCGCTGATCGTGCTGCGCACCGTGATCGGCTACCCGGCGCCGAACAAGATGAACACCGGGGCCGCGCATGGCTCCGCGCTGGGCGCCGACGAGGTGGCCGCAGTGAAGGAGGCGCTGGGCTTCGACCCACAGAGCTCTTTCATCGTGGAGGCCGAAGTGCTCGAGCACACCCGGCAGGTGGTGGCCCGCGGCCAGGCCGCGCATGCGCGGTGGCAGAGCTCTTTCGACTCCTGGCGGCAGGCCAACGCGTCCGGAGCCGCGCTGTTCGATCGCTTGATCCGCCGGGAGCTACCCCCCGGTTGGGCGGAGAAGCTGCCCACATGGGAGCCGGACGCGAAGGGTGTGGCAACTCGCAAGGCGTCCGGGGAGGTGCTGTCGGCAATCGGGGAGGTGCTCCCGGAGCTATGGGGTGGCTCTGCCGACCTCGGTGAAAGCAACCTCACCACGATCAAGGGCGCCGACTCGTTCGGTCCTGAGAAGACCTCCACGAAGATGTGGACCGCGCACCCTTACGGGCGCACGCTGCACTTCGGGGTGCGCGAGCATGCCATGGGCGCAATCCTCAACGGGATCGTGCTGCACGGGCCGACCCGGCCCTACGGCGGCACGTTCCTGATCTTCAGTGACTACATGCGCCCGGCGGTGCGGCTGGCCGCGCTGATGCAGGCGCCGACCATCTACGTCTGGACCCACGACTCCATCGGCCTCGGCGAGGACGGGCCCACTCACCAGCCGGTCGAGCACCTGGCCGCGCTGCGGGCCATCCCCGGGCTGGATGTGATCCGGCCCGCGGACGCCAACGAGACCGCAGCGGCGTGGAAGGCGCTGCTGGAGAAGGGCACCCGGCCTACCGGGTTGGCCCTGACCCGGCAGAACGTGCCTGTGCTGGAAGGCACCGACGCAGCGGGTGTCGCCCGTGGCGGTTACGTGCTGTCCGACACCGCGTCCGAGGCCGGCGGTGGGCTGCCCGACGTGCTGCTGATCGCCACCGGCTCCGAAGTGCAGTTCGCCGTCGCTGCCCAGCAGACGCTGGCGGCCGAGGGCATCAAAACTCGGGTGGTGTCGATGCCGTGCGTGGAGTGGTTCGACGATCAGGGCGAGGCCTACCACGACCAGATACTCCCTCCGTCGGTGAAAGCTCGGGTGGCGATCGAGGCCGGCATCGCGATGCCGTGGCACCGCTTCGTCGGCGATCACGGCGAGGTGGTCTCACTGGAGCATTTCGGTGCCTCGGCCGACTGGCAGACCCTGTACCGGGAGTTCGGCTTCACCGGTGATGCGGTAGCCGACGCGGCCCGTCGAAGCCTGGAACGTGCCAAGCGCATCAAGCACTGACCCCTCTGCGGGGTGAAAGGAAACCCTCGTGAACAGCACCGATACTCTCCAGGCCCTATCAGAGGCGGGTGTGTCGATCTGGCTGGACGACCTGTCCCGGCAGCGGATCAACTCGGGCAACCTGGCCAGCTTGATCACCGACAAGCACGTGGTAGGAGTGACCAGCAACCCGACGATCTTCGCCCATGCAGTCGTCCATGCTGAGGATTACGCCGAGCAGGTGCGCGCGCTGGCCGCACGCGGCGCCTCGGTGGAGGAGGCCGTGCGCGAGATCATCGTCGCCGACGTCCAACTGGCCTGCGATGTGTTCAGCGGAACCTGGGAGACCACCGGCGGGGTGGACGGCCGGGTGTCGCTGGAGGTCGATCCCCAGCTGGCGCATCACACCGAAGCCAGCCTCGCCCAGGCCGCGGAACTGTGGAAGGTGGTCGATCGACCCAATCTGCTGATCAAGATACCGGCGACGGTGGAGGGCCTGCCGGCCATTACCGGCGCGCTGGCCGACGGGATCAGCGTCAATGTCACCTTGGTCTTCTCGGTGCAGCGCCACCGTGAAGTGATGGCGGCCTTCTTCACCGGTCTGGAGCGGGCCAAGGCTAACGGGCACGAGCTGGCCACGATCGCCTCCGTGGCCTCGTTCTTCGTCTCCCGGGTGGACACTGAGGTGGACAAGCGGCTGGAGGCGATCGGCACCGAGCAGGCCCTGGCGCTGCGCGGGCAGGCCGCCGTGGCCAACGCCCGGCTGGCGTACGCGGCCTACCAGCAGGAGTTCGCGACGCAGCGGTGGGCTCGGCTGGAGGAGGCCGGGGCGCGGCCGCAGCGGCCACTCTGGGCGTCCACCGGGGTGAAGAACCCCGCCTATCCGGACACCAAGTACGTCACCGAACTGATCGCACCGGGAGTGGTCAACACGATGCCGGAAAACACCCTGCTCGCCCTGGCCGACCACGGTGAAGTGCCCGACGACCAGGTGTCGGGCACCTCCGAGCAGGCCCAGCGCACCTTCGACGAGTTGGCCGCGGTGGGGATCGATCTCGATGACGTGTTCAGCGTGCTCGAGCGCGAGGGCGTGGAGAAGTTCGACGCATCCTGGGCCGAGCTCGGCGAGACAGTAGCCGGACAGCTCGCCAAGGCCGCCCCGCAGTCGAGGAGCTGACCATTGATGTCGCAGCTCCCCTCGCAGTCACAGCTCCCGTTGAGCTCGCAGCTCACCGTTGACATCCGCTCCCCCAGTGTGGCGGGCGCGGCCCAGGCGTGGGTGGACAAACTCGTCGCCGAACAGGTGGCCTCCGCGTTGGCCAACCAGGATCCGACACTGTGGGGTCCGCGGGCGCAGCCGGAGGCCGCCCGGCGGCTCGCCTGGGTGACGCTTCCCCAGACCTCCCGGCCACTGCTGTCCACTATCGAGGCGTTGCGGACCGACCTGCGCTCCGAGGGCATCGACCGCGTTGTACTGGCCGGGATGGGTGGCTCGTCGCTCGCCCCAGAGGTGATCTGCGCCACCGCGGGGGTGCCGTTGACGGTGCTGGACACCACCGACCCCGGTCAGGTGGCCGACGCGCTAGCCGGGGACCTCGGGCGCACCGTGCTCGTGGTGTCGTCCAAATCGGGCTCCACGGTGGAGACCGACAGCCACCGGCGGGTGTTCACCGCCGCGTTCGCCGCAGCTGGGCTGGACCCGGCGGCGCACCTGGTGGTGGTGACCGATCCGGGATCGCCGCTGCAGCGGATCGCGGAGGCGGAGGGCTACCGGGCGGTGATCACCGCCGACCCGAACGTGGGCGGACGTTACTCGGCGCTGACCGCCTTCGGTCTGGTCCCGGCCGGGCTGGCCGGGGCGGATGTGGCGAACCTGCTCCACGACGCGGCGCAGCAGGCCCCGCTGCTGGCCGCCGACGACCCGGCGAACCCAGCACTGCGGCTGGCCGCCGCGCTGGCTTCCGGGCATGCCGCCGGTGCCGAGAAGGTCGTGCTCGCCGACACCGGTTCGGGGATCCTCGGCTTCGCCGACTGGGCCGAGCAACTCATCGCCGAGTCCACCGGCAAGGAGGGCACCGGCCTGCTGCCGGTGGTGGTGCAGAACCCAGCCGCGCCGGGCTTCGCCGACGCCGGAGCAGACACTATCCCCGTCGCGATCGGTCCGGGTGTGGTGGCATCCGCAGTGGCTGTCAGCGGCACTCTGGGTAAGCAGATACTGCTCTGGGAGCACGCCATCGCGGTGGTCGGTCGGTTGCTGGGGATCAACCCCTTCGACCAACCCGACGTGGAAGCAGCGAAAGCCGCCGCCCGCGAACAGCTCACGGGTGCCGACGGGCCGCCACCCGCGTTCGTCGACGGTGACGTCGCCGTGTACCCCGTCGGGGACTGGCTGCCGGCTGGCGTTGCCACGCTGCGCGACGCGCTGCGGGCACTGGTCACCGCCACCCCCCAGCATGGCTACCTCGCGGTGCAGGCGTATCTGGATCGCATCGCCGACGCCTCCGCCGCGGTGCTTCGTACGGAATTGGCCCGTCGCACCCAGCTGCAGACCACCTTCGGGTGGGGCCCTCGCTACCTGCACTCAACCGGCCAGTACCACAAGGGCGGCCACCAAAACGGGGCGTTCCTGCAGCTCACCGGTGCGGTAGACACGGATATCCCGGTGCCGGGGACCGGGTTCACCCTTGGCGAGCTGCAGCAGGCGCAGGCCTTGGGTGACGCGAACGTGCTCGCCGCGCACGGCCGCCCCGTGTTGCGGTTGCACCTACTCGACCGGGCAGCCGGGCTGGTTGCGCTGGTACACGCGCTACCGGAGCCCAAGTGAGTCACCCAAGTGAGTCAGGAACCCAAGTGAGCACAGAAAGCAGGACCACGGGTGGGTGGGTGAACCCGCTGCGGGACAGTCGGGACAAACGGCTGCCGCGGATCGCTGGCCCGTGTGGTGTGGTGGTCTTTGGGGTGACCGGGGACCTGTCCCGCAAGAAACTGATGCCGGCGATTTACGATCTGGCTAACCGTGGGCTGCTGCCGCCCGGTTTCGCGTTGGTGGGGTTCGCTCGTCGGGATTGGGCCGATGAGAACTTCGCCGAGCTGGTCCACGACGCGGTCCGGGAGCATGCCCGGACCCCGTTCCGGGAGGAGGTCTGGGCCCGGCTGGCTGAGGGCATCCGGTTCGTGCCCGGTAGCTTCGATGACGACGCGGCCTTCGACGACCTCGCGGCCGTGGTCTCAGATCTCGATAAGGAACGGGGTACCGGCGGCAACCACGCCTTCTATCTGTCCATCCCGCCCACGATGTTCCCGGTGGTCCTCAAGCAACTCGCCCGCACCGGGCTGGCGGCGCGGCATGGGGACCAGTGGCGCCGCGTGGTCATTGAGAAGCCGTTCGGGCACGACCTGCGCAGCGCCCGGGAACTCAATGAGATCGTCAACGACGTGTTCCCCGAGGAGTCGGTGTTCCGCATCGATCACTACCTCGGTAAGGAGACCGTCCAGAACATTCTCGCGCTGCGTTTCGCCAACCAGCTCTACGACCCGATCTGGAACAGCAACTACGTGGACCATGTGCAGATCACCATGGCCGAGGACATCGGGCTGGCCGGTCGCGCCGGCTACTACGACGGCATCGGCGCGGCCCGGGACGTGATCCAGAACCACCTGCTCCAGTTGCTCGCCCTCACCGCGATGGAGGAACCGCTGTCCTTTTCCCCCGCATCGCTACGCGGCGAGAAAATCAAGGCGCTCTCCGCCACCAAAACCGTGGAACCGTTGGATGAGACCACCGCGCGCGGCCAGTACACCGCCGGCTGGCAGGGCGGCACCAAGGTCGTCGGGGTGCTCGAGGAGCCCGGTTTTCACGACTCCACCACCGAGACCTTCGCCGCGATCACCCTGCACGTGGACAACCGGCGGTGGGCCGGGGTGCCGTTCTTCCTGCGCACCGGAAAGCGGCTGGGCCGGCGGGTCACCGAGATCGCGGTGATCTTCAAACGAGCCCCGCACCTGCCCTTCGAGACGACCATGACCGAGGAACTTGGACAAAACGCCCTGGTTATTCTGATCCAGCCGGATGAGGGCGTCACGATCCGGTTCGGCTCCAAAGTGCCCGGCACCACGATGGAGGTCCGTGACGTCACGATGGACTTCCGCTACGGCACCGCGTTCACCGAGTCCTCGCCCGAGGCCTACGAGCGGCTGCTGCTGGACGTGCTGCTCGGCGAACCGTCACTGTTCCCCGTCAACGCCGAGGTGGAACTGGCCTGGGCGATCCTGGACCCCGTACTCGAACACTGGGCGGAACAAGGTAGGCCCGAGCCGTATCCCGCGGGCACCTGGGGACCGCCGTCCGCGGACCGGATGATCGCCATGACCGGACGCACCTGGAGGCGGCCATGATCACGGCGTGGCCCGGATGGACGAGCTGATCGGCGACGACGAAGTGCGGCGCGGGATCGATGTGCTGACATGCGATGCGTAGTGTTCGGCGCCACCGGCTACATTGGTGGCCGGCTCGTGCCCGCCCTGCTGGTCGCCGGCCATCAGGTGCGTGCAGTTGCCCGCACCCCCGGCAAGTTGACCGAGGTGTCCTGGCGAGATCGGGTCGAGATCGTCACCGGGGACGTCACCGACCCCCGCAGCGTTCGGGATGCGATGGCCGGCCAGGACGTCGTCTACTACCTGGTGCATTCGCTCAATCGGCGGGACTTCGTCGACGTTGACCGCGCCGCCGCCCACGTGATCGCCGACGCGGCCCGCGCCGCGGGGGTGGCCCGCCTCGTGTACCTGGGCGGGATCACGCCCGACGGCGAGCACCTGTCCGACCACCTGGCCTCACGCGCCGAGGTCGGGCAGATCCTGCTCGACTCCGATGTGCCGGCCATCGTGCTGCGGGCCGCGGTGATCCTGGGGTCCGGGTCGGCGAGCTTCGAAATCCTGCGCTACCTCACCGAGCGGCTCCCGGCGATGGTCACGCCACGCTGGGTACACAACCGCATCCAGCCCATCGCAGTCCGCGACGTGCTGCACTACCTGACTCACGCCGCCGCGCTGCCACCTGACATCAACCGCGCCTTCGACATCGGTGGCCCCGATGTGCTCACCTACCTGGAGATGATGCGCCGCTACGCGGTCGTGGCCGGGCTGCCCCGCCGCGTGGTGCTGTCGGTGCCGGTGCTGACCCCGTGGCTGTCGGCGCAATGGGTGAACCTGGTCACCCCGGTGCCTCGCAGCATCGCCATCCCGTTGATCGAGTCGCTGGTGCACGAAGTCGTCTGTCATGATCACGACATCGCCGGCTACATCCCTGACCCCGACAGCGGCCTGATCCACTACGAGCACGCCGTCGAGCTCGCGCTGCTGCACATCCGCCACGCCGAGGTACCCACCCGCTGGTCGGACGCGTCCTGGCCGGGAGCCCCATCGGATCCACTGTCCACCGACCCTGACTGGTCCGGCGGCTCCCTCTACCAGGACATCCGCGAGCAGCACTGCGCCGCCGACCCCCATACCCTGTGGGAGGTCATCGAAGCCATCGGTGGCGAGCACGGTTGGTATTCCTTTCCGCTGGCGTGGTCGGTGCGCGGCTGGATCGACCGGCTCGCCGGCGGCGTCGGGTTGCGCCGCGGCCGCCGCGACCCCCGCCGGCTGCACGTTGGCGAAGCCCTGGACTGGTGGCGCGTCGAGTACCTCGACCGGCCCCGGCTGCTGCGTCTGCGCGCCGAGATGCTGCTGCCCGGCCGCGCCTGGCTCGAACTTGAGGCCATCCCTGACGGTGACGGCGGCGCACGCTACCGGCAGCGGGCGCTCTTCAAACCCCATGGGCTGGCCGGACACCTGTACTGGAAGGCCATCGCCCCCTTCCACGGCATTGTCTTCGGCGGCATGGTCCGCAACATCATCGGCACCGCCGAGCATCACCACCTCCAGCACCAGGAGACGTCTGAGTGAGAACCACCGGCAGGCCAGTGCGATGAGTGTGACGATCCCGTTGTTCCACCCGCGTTGGGCCGCAGCGGACACCCGCGGCCCGCTCACGTCGCCTGGCCGGATCACCGTGCCACCAGTCGCGAGCGAACCGCTGCCTAACCCCGAAGAAATGTGCTCCGGCCAGCCCTCACCGCACCTGCCACGGGGTGGTGAGACTCCAGGACATCACCGAACCCGCCTTGACTACCCCGACCCCATCATCGACCTTCGCGATGGTGCGGATTACTTCCGCACCATCCGGGATAAAACCGGTAATGTGGCACGGGTCGTGCCCGGAGGAGAACAATGATCGTCGATCTGCCTTCCACCACCACGTCGGCGGTGAACCACGCGCTGATCGACATTCGGGAGCGCGGCGGCGCGGTGGCGCTGGGTCGGGTACTCACGTTAGTGATCGTCACCGATGATTCCGCGCAGGTGGAGCAGTCGATCGAGGCCGCCAACGAAGCCAGCAAGGAGCATCCCTGCCGGGTGCTCGTGGTGGCCCGAGGCCTCAAGCGGGCCGGGACCCGGCTGGACGCCCAGATCCGCGTCGGTGGTGACGCCGGCGCTTCCGAGGTGCTCGTGCTGCGGCTGTATGGCCCGCTGGCCGACCACGGGGACAGCGTGGTGATACCGCTGCTGCTCCCGGACTGCCCGGTCGTGGCGTGGTGGCCGGGAACGGCTCCCGCGATCCCCGCGCAAGACCCTATCGGGAGGCTGGCGCAGCGCCGGATCACCGACACCGCTGCGGCCCGCCAGCCAATCAAGGCACTTGAGAGCCGCCGCACCTCCTACACCGACGGGGACACCGACCTGGCGTGGTCCCGGATCACCCCGTGGCGCGCGCTCCTCGCCGCAGCTCTGGACCTGCCGCCGTACGAGGATGTCGAGGCGGTCACCGTGACCGGCGCTGCGGACAATCCGTCTGCCGACCTGCTCGCCGGCTGGCTGCGGTCTCGCCTGCACGTCCCGGTCCGGCGCCGCACCAGCTCTCCCGGTGGCGGGATCAGCTCGGCGGCCCTGGAACGTCGGTCCGGCCCGGTGGAGTTGATCCGGCCCGCCGGGAAGGTGGGCACCCTGCGCCAGCCGGGCCAACCAGCCCGCCAGGTGCCGTTGAGACGGCGCCCAGTGCGCGAGTGTCTCGCCGAGGAGCTGCGCAGGTTGGATCCTGACGAGATCTACCATGCCGCGCTGCAGGCAGTGACCGAGGTGGTGAATGGCCGTCGCGGCGACGCGGCAAAGGGCTCTCGATCCGGCGAGGCCCGGGGCGATCCGTGAGCCACCCCGATGTGGTGGTGCACGCCACCGCGGAGGTGCTCGCCGCGGCTGCGGCCGCCCGGCTGGTGACCCGAATCGTGGACGTCCAGACCGCCTCGGGATCCGCATCGCTAGTGCTGACCGGGGGAGGCATCGGGATCGCGGTGCTCCATGCGCTGGCGAGCACCCAGGCAGCTACGGCGGTGGACTGGCGACAGTTGGATATCTACTGGGGCGATGAGCGTTTCCTCCCCAGTGGCCACCCGGAGCGCAACGAGACCCAGGCCCGCGAGGCACTCCTTGACCACGTCGATGTGGACCCCGCCCGGATCTACCCGATGGGGACCTCGGACGGTCCCTGGGGGGACGACCCGGACGCCGCCGCCCAGGCCTACGAAGACCTGCTGCTGAGCCAGCGGCGACCGGAGGACCGCGGCCCGGCGCCGTCGTTTGATATCTGCTGTCTCGGCATCGGCGAGGAGGGCCACGTCGCCTCGGTGTTCCCCGGCTCACCCGCGATCTACGAGACCGAGCGCGGGGTGGCCGGGGTACGAGGCAGTCCCAAACCGCCACCCACCCGGATCACCATGACCCTGCCGGCCATCCGGTGTGCCGCCGAGGTGTGGTTGATCGCCTCTGGACCGGAGAAGGCCGCAGCGGTGATGATGGCACTACGCGGCGCCGGGGAAGTGCAGGTGCCTGCCGCGGGCGCGACAGGTCGCCGCCGCACGTTGTGGCTGCTGGACCGGGCCGCCGCCGCAAAGCTTCCCCCAGAACTCCTCACCCGCTGAACCCGAACAAACTTAGGTGCGAGCTGCCCCCAGTATCAATCGTTCTCACGCTTGTCTCGACAGGACTTTTTTCAGGAAGGTTACTGACGTGGACAAAGCCTGACGATTGCGCATGTCTCGTCTCAGCATTGTGGACAAGTGAGCCAAATAGGCCTGTTTATCTGTTCATGTGACTGAACGGCACCCAGGATGAGAGTGGCTGTCCTGAGACACGGCCAGCAACTCCTCATACCGTGAATGGGCAGAGCGCCGGGATAAACCGGCATGGAGAAGGAGATGAGAACGCTCTACATCGAAGGAGTAGCGACCCACGATGGCCCCGAGTCATGCGTCGGCGTCTGTGAGGGCGTTGGCGAAGCGTTGACAGGGGTACGTGCAGGCCAGCTATTGAGCCGCGAAATCAACGAATGTGGGGTGCCGACGTCGTTGTCTAGAATGGAAGGCCACATCCCCGGCGGCGTTATGCGCGAGTCGCCGTGGGAACTCCACGCGGTCGAAGAACCTGTGCGTGTACGGAGTCTCCATGCGCGAGAACCGGGAGATCCCATGACCGCCCGTCCGGGTGATGTCCGGGCAGGCCGCTCAGGCAACGCTGAGGCGGTAATCCTGAGATGAACGATCGTGGGAAGTCTGACAGCCCCGTAGTACCTACGAAGCCGCCGAACAACGCCGCGTGCGCGGCTGCGGAGGTGGTGGAGGAACGGGGGCTGGCCGAGGGAAACACGAGCAGCTCGACACGGCCCGGACTCAGAGCCGGATCAGCCGTGCCACGCGGGCTGGATCGTGTGCGCGAAGTCGCGCGAAGGGATAAGGAAGCGCGGTTCACCGCGCTGCTGCACCACATCGACCTGCCTCACCTGCGGGCGGCTTTCTGGGCTATCCGCCCGAAAGCCGCGGCGGGGGTGGACGGGGTGACGTGGCAGGACTACCGGCAGGGCCTGGATGAAAATTTCCGGGATCTGCATGGATGAGTCCACAGCGGCGCTTACCAGGCGAAGCCATCGCGGCGAGCGTACATACCGAAGGCCGACGGGCGGCAGAAACCGCTCGGTATCGCCTCGCTGGAGGACAAAAATTGTCCAGCGGGCTGTGGTCGAGGTGCTCAACGCGATCTACGAGACGGATTTCCTGGGATTTTCCTATAGATTTCGGCCGGGATGCGGCCCGCATCAAGCGTGGGACGCGCTGCCGGTTGGGATCAGGCGGAAGAGGGTGAACTGGGTGCTCGACGCGGACATCCGCGAGTTCTCCTCCAATCTGGATCATCGCTGGCGGGAGGAATTCCTCGGGCACCAGATCGCGGACAGCAGGGTCCTGCGCTTGATCGATAAGTGGTTGAGCGCGGGTGTCACCGAGAGGGGCGAATGGTCAGAGACCGAGGGCGCGCCACAGGCGGCGTCGGCATCACCGCCGCTCGCGAACGTGTACCTACATCACGTCTTCCACTTGTGGGTCCAGTGGTAGAGGAATCGGTGTGCGGGCGGCGACGTGATAGCCGTACGGTTCGCTAACGTTTTCACCATGGGTTTCAAGTACCAGGACAACGCGCCGCGATTCCTCGCCGACCTTCGCGAACCGTTCACGAAGTTTGGATTGGAGTTACATCCGGACAAGACCAGGCTCATCGAGCTCGGGCGGCACGCCGCCCGGCATCGGAAGGCCCGGGACGACCGGAAACCGGAGACGTTCGACTTCCCCGGCTTCACGCACCTGCGCGGGCTAACGACGACAGGACGGTTCTGGCTCAAGCGCAAGACCACCTCGAAGCGAATGCGGGCCAAGCTTACCGAGGTCAACGAAGAACTCAAGCGACGCCGACATCAACCCATCCCGGAGCAGGGGCAGTGGTTACGAAGCATGGTGTCTGGACACCTCGCCTCCTACACCGCCCCCGGCAACACCGACCTGGTCACGGCCTTCCGCACCCAGCTGACCCGGCACTAGTACAAGGCGCTACGGCGTCGCAGCCAACGCACACGGCTCACCTGAACGCGGATGAACCGCATCGCGACTCGATGGCTACCACCCACCCGCCTGAGACACCCACTCCCCGACACGCGGTTCAACGCCAGAACCCAAGACAGGAACCCAGTGCGGTAATACCCGCACGCTGGGATCCGCGCGGGGGACCACCGGCAACGGCGGCCCCTACCGCGATCGAGCTCGCCAGCCTCGACCGCAACCTAGAACGTATGCGTAAAGCCGCCTGGCCAGTCCGGGTCGTCGGCGCCTGATCGAAGGGTACTGGAGCGGCCGACACCGGCGCGACCACGCCGGTGTGGATCCTGCTGCTCGATACGCTGGGGCAGGGAGCGTCGTCGTTGCCACCTGCTCCCGAATAGCGCTACCGTTCGCGATACCGCAGCTAGCGGGCTACCCTGCGGCGACACCGCTATAGCTACTCGGTACCGGCTCTCGTATCGCTGGCTTTACCCACCTCAACCATGGGTTCCCCGCAGGCGCAGGTGTACGTTTGGTCACCGGACGGGCAGTGGCATTCCTCATCGATGCGAACTCGACAGCCACATCCCTCATGCCCGCAAGTGAGCACGGTCCCTTTGCTGTATTGCGTCATCCCGACCTCCCTCGCAAGCCTCATATGCACCGGTTGGCATACTACCCCGTCGTTGAGGGTGTGGATGGTCTGGGTGTGAAGAAGCCCCGCCGGTGGGGTGCCGGGCGGGGCTTGGTCGTCAGGGTGGCGGGGTGGTCGTCAGGGTGGCGCTGTTGTGTTCATTCTGTGGTGACTTCGGTGATGGCGGCGCGGGCGAAGGTTTCATCGACGATGGTTTTGTTGATGGTGAAGGCGGCGATGAGTGCTTGGAGGGCGAGGTTGTTGATGGCGAGGTTGTTGATGGCGAGGTTGTTGATGGCGAGGTTGTTGATGGCGATGCGGGTGTCGGCGGGTGTCGAGAGTGGACAGTGCGGCGCGGATGGCTCACCCGTGCACGCGGGTTTGGACATTGACAGAGGTATCGGCGTCCCGAATACAACCGATTCAGGGACTGTCAGAGCTGGTCCTCTCTCCCCCGGAATTGAGCACCGATCGTCGGCGCCGAGCCGGCGGCGGGCTGTCAGGTCCGGTTGGTGCCAGACTGCGTGATGGGCAGGGTGAGTTGGAAGGCCGCGCCGTGTTCGGCGGGGAGGCAGGTGAGGTCGCCGTGGTGTGCGCGGGATAGACCCAGCGCGATGGGTATAGTCCGAGCCCGGCGCCGCCGGAGTCACGGTCCCGGGCGTCGGAGAGCCGGACCAGGCGGTGAAAGATCCGTTCCCGTTCGTGGTCGTGCACCCCGGGGCCGGTGTCGGTGATGGTGAGCTCGGCCTGGTGGCTTCCAGGGCATCGAGCATGCCGTCGAACGCGGTCGCGGCGCGGCCGAGTTCGGTGTCGGCCCGGTCCGGACGCAACCGGCGGCCTCGGTCGCCGGAGGTGATCCGCCCGGCCAGCGCGGTGAGCCGGTCCAGCGGCCGCAGCGCACCGCGCACCGCAGCCGAGAGCAGCAGCGCGGTCAGGATCAGGGTCCCGATGCCGGCGACGAGCATGACCACCCGAAGCTCACAGCGGACGTCGGTGATCGGGGTGGTGTCCGCGACCAGGATCGGGGCTGTCGTGGGCGGGGTTGTGCCGTTCGCATTCCCAGGCGAGGGTCACATAATCGAGGGGGGTCGCGGCCTCGGTCAGGGCACCGACGGCGGCCCAGGTAGCGGCGTGCTCGGGTCGAGAGAAGTCCTCCGGGGTCAGCCAACCCAGCAACTCGGCCCGGACAGCGGGGTCGCTCAGACAGGCGGCGAGGACCTCGCGCTCGGCCTCGATCACCGCCCGGGTACTCACCGGCGGCCCGAGCAGACCAGGCCGGATCCCGAGGTCCTGGAACTCCGGGGTGTCCTGGACCAGGCCCCCGAGCGCGGCGGTGATCAGCGAACCCGGGGATCCCTGGGAGTGGCGGAGCCGCTCCCGCAGGTCGTGCAGGCGCTGCTGGGTCTGGGCCAGGGCGGCCTGGAGAGCGCTCGCACCCAGGGCGGGGTGCTCCCGGGAGTGCTCAGCGGCCTGCTGGATCCGGGAGCCAGCGACCGCGACCATGTGCCGGGCGGCGGCCTCCAACACCCGGCGGGCATACACGACATGGGGTTGCTGCGGACTAAGGGGGCGGGGAAGTTCGGGCTGGCCGCCGGGGTGGCCGGGGTGGCCCGCATGGAGGTGTGCAGGTCCACCGCGGTGATCGCGCCCTGGCGAGTGTCGTGCTAGGTCCCGGCGGCGATCACGGCGGGCAGCTCGGTGACGGGCACGCTCCGGCCCTCGCGATGCAGACCGGTGAGGGTCTGGTAGATCGACCGGGCCTTCCAATGAGTCAAGTCACCGGGCCGCAACCAGTCCCGCACGTCACGGACCCGCCCGGAATCCCACAACAGCGCCCCCACCAGGGCCCGCTCCGCGAGATCAGCGGCGCTGGTGGCCGGCTCACTCGGAGCGCTCACCGCCGGTCCTGGCCCTCATCAGCGGCACCGTCACCAGCGGCATGGTCACCGGTGGTGGCACGGGCGAGGGCGGCGTCAGCCAGCGCCAGACGCTCGGCCAGCTCATCGAACACCTCGCACTGGGCTGGGCTGGCGGGGACATACGGCGCCTCAGGTGATCTGGCGTCGCCTGCTGATCCCGGCCGACACCACGATCGCCGGGCTGCACGCCATCCTGCAGGCCGCGTTCGGGTGGAGCGGTGAGCATCTGCATCGGTTCGTGATCCAGGGCCGCGAGTCGGGGTACAGGTCCTCGACGGGGTCGGTGCGGGCATTTTCGGCGCCGTGTTCCCGGTGATGGTCGCCGACCTGACCCGCGGCACCGGGCGCGCTACAACGTCGCGCTGGGGGCGGCCACCACGATGCAGGGCATCGGCGCGGCGCTCAGCACGACGCTGGCCGGTGCGATCATCGTCCTCGGCGGTTATGACTTGACCTTCCTCATCCTGGCCGGGATCGCGTGTATTGCCCTGCTGCTGTTTTTCTTCGCGGTGCCCGAGACCGGCCCCACGACCCTCGTCCCGACCGCAGAGCCCTGGGCGGCCGCCTCACCGGAGCCCGGGACAGGGCCGGGGTGAGGGTGTCTGTGGTGCTCACCCGGTGACCTGTGCGGCGGCCGAGGGCATCGCGCTGGTGCTGCTGGCCGCGGTGCTGGCCTTCGCCATGGTCCAGCCCCGCGGTCTGCCCGAGGCGACCGTCGCGGTGCTTGCCCTCGCGCTCGGTGTCGTCGGGCCGGCCGACGCGCTGGCCCAGGTACGCCAGCTGGGGCCCACCGTCGGCTTCCTGGCCGCCGTGCTGATGTTCGCCCACCGCGCCGACACCCAGGGCACCTTCCGTTGGCTCGGCGACCGGCTGGCCAGCGTCTCCGGCGGCCGCCCGCGTCGGCTACTCACCGTGGTCTTCGCCGGCGCCGCGGTCACCACCGCCGTGCTCAGTCTGGATGCCACGGTGGTGCTGCTCACCCCGGTCGTGTTCGGCACCGCTGCTCGGCTGCGGCTGCGGGCCAAGCCGTACGTCTACGCTTGCACCCACCTCGCCAACTCCGCCTCCACGCTGCTACCCGTCTCCAACCTCACCAACCTGCTTGCCTTCGTCAGGCAGCCGGCCATGGAGGTAGTCGTCATAGGCGGACAGGTCGAGCAACCCGTGGCCGCAGTAATTGAACAGGATGACCTTCTCTTCCCCGGTCTCCTTGGCGGCGAGGGCCTCGTCAATGACGGCGCGGATCGCGTGAGCGGCCTCCGGGGCGGCCACCTTGCCCTCGACATGGGCGAATTGCACGGCCGCCTCGAAGACCTTGCCCTGCGGGTAGGCCACCGCTTCCATCCGGCCGTCCCGGACAAGTGCCGAGATCAACGGGCTATCCCCGTGGTAGCGCAGTCCGCCTGCATGGATGCTCGGTGGCACGAAGTCGTGGCCCAGGGTGTACATCGGCAGCAGCGGCGTGAGCCCCGCAGAGTCCCCGAAGTCGTAGCCGAACCGGCCTTGGGTCAGGGTGGGGCAGGACAGCGGCTCGACGGCGAGCAGTCGCACCCCGGCCTCCGGCACAAATGGGAAACAGATCCCGCCCAGGTTGGACCCGCCACCGCAGGGAGCGATCACCACGTCAGGCAGCCGCTCTCCAGCCAGGGCAAGTTGCTCCCGAGCCTCAAGTCCGATCACTGTCTGGTGCAGCAGGACGTGGTTGAGCACGGAACCGAGCGAGTAGTGGGTATCCCCGTGGCTCATGGCCTCACGCACCGCGTCGGAGATCGCGGTGCCCAATGAGCCGGGGTGGTCGGGCTGATCGACCGGCGAGGGCACCACAGAGCCACCCCAGGTCTCCATGATCACCCGCCGGTATGGCTTCTGCTCGAAGCTGGCCCGGACCATGTACACCTGGCACTCCAGGTCGAACTGGGCACACGCGAACGCTAGCGCGGTCCCCCACTGGCCAGCGCCGGTCTCGGTGGTCAGCCTGTGTAGGCCCTCTCGGGCGTTGTAGAACGCCTGCGCCACGGCGGTGTTCGGCTTGTGGCTGCCCGCCGGGGAGCCAGACTCGTCTTTGAAGTAGATCCTGGCCGGGGTGCCCAGCGCCCGCTCCAATCGGGTCGCGCGCACTAGCGGGGTGGGCCGCCACAGCCGCAGAATGGTGAGCACCTCACCCGGCACGTCGATCCAGGGTGCGGTCGTCATCTCCTGCTCGATGAGCGCCGCCGGAAACAGCGGTGCCAAGTCATCCGGACCTAGTGGTTCCCGGGTCACGGGGTGCAGCGGCGCCTGCAGCGGAGTCGGCAGGTACGGAGCAACGTTGAACCAGGCCGACGGGATCTCCCCGGGCGGCAGCGTCCAGCGGGTCATCCTCGCGCGCTCCTCGTCATCATGGAGTGGGGCGTCGCGAGCATATTCGAATCTCGCTACGTATTTGTGGCAGACCCCGCGTGTGAACGTGAGGGGTCCAGTGGTTGACGAGAAGATTGCGGCAAATCTCATCGCAGAAAACTACTTAAGGTAACAAGAGGACATCACTGCCACCCGTAAGACTAGAGTTATCTCCCCGATCGAGCTACAGTGATGACGAAGGGTACAGACCTCTCCCCAGGTGACGACCGGAGGTGTGCCCTCAGGAGCACGAGAGGATTAACCACATGGGAGCTATCATCCAGACGCTCACGTTAGCGACCATCCTGCTTATCATAGGGTCGGTCTGCTTGTTCCTGGGGGTTGCTGGCCTTATCTGGAGCACTGGACGTGAGAGGCGACGGGCCGACAAAAGCCCAGAAGCAGTGACGTCAGGCGACCTCCCCGATGGCGTCCTTCATCAACCAGCCGCCTGGGAAAAGCCACTCAATTCCTGATGCCCGCATCCGGACCGCAGCGGCTCCACAACGTCAGGGTTCGCGGGATTCCTTCAGCCTGGCCAGTGCCTCCGCGAGGATGGCCTCGCCGTCGGCGTCGGAGCGACGCTCCTTCACGTAGGCGAGGTGCGTCTTGTATGGCTCGTTGCGCGGCGCATTGGGTGGCCGCTGCTCGTTGCGCCCAGCCGGAAAACCGCACCGTGGGCAGTCCCACACGTCGGGTTCCTCGGCCTCGACCGCGAACGAAGGTCGAGACTCGTGCCCGTTCGCGCACCAGTAGGACACCCGACGGCGGGGTGCAGTTTCGCCCCGCTCGGACTCCCCCATGGGACCCGCTCCGACCCGCGTGCCGCGGATCGCATTGCCACTGGCCATTGATCGCCCTTACCTCGCGGAACCGCCCGGGACACCACCCGGGGCTGCTCAGCCAATCTTGATCAGAAGTCCGATCCCCACGATGGAAATCACCCACACCGAGCTGACGAACAACGTCAGCCGGTCCAAATTCTTCTCCACGACGCTGGACCCGGACAGGCTTGATTGAACGCCACCGCCGAACAAGCTGGACAGCCCTCCGCCACGACTTCGATGCAGCAAGATCAACAGAATCAGCGCGATGCTGGTGACCAGGAGCAGGATCTGCAGGAAGAACTTCATCACACCCTCGTCGGACGACGACCGCTTCGCAAGATTACTCCGTCCAGAAACCGATGACGGCACAGACTCCTCACCGCGACGGCTTCCCCGTCACGGTAGGGGGCCGCCCGCAGCCAGCGCACAGAGCTTCGCGAACTCGTCGGCGTCTAGGCTAGCACCGCCCACCAGCGCGCCGTCGATGTCGGGCTCGGCGACCAAGTCGGCGACGTTGCTCGATGTGACCGACCCACCGTAGAGCACCCGGACGTCGTCGGCGACCTCGGCACCGTACTTGGCCGCCAGCGCCTCCCGCAACGCGCAGCAGACCTCCTGCGCATCGGCCGGAGTAGCGACCCGCCCGGTACCGATCGCCCAGATCGGCTCGTAGGCCACCACGACGGTACGGACCTGCTCGGCGGACAGGCCCTTCAGCGCGGCACGCAGTTGCTCGGTGCTGTGCGCCAGGTGCCCGCCAGCCTCGCGGACCTCCAGACCCTCACCCACGCACAGGATCGGGACCAACCCGTTGCGCAGCGCAGCCCGCACCTTGCTGGCCACGACCCCGTCATCCTCGGCGTGGTGTTCGCGCCGCTCGGAGTGCCCGACAATGACGTAGCTGCAGTCCAACTTGGCCAGCATCACTCCCGACACGTCGCCGGTGTAGGCCCCAGAGTCCTTCGGGGACAGATCCTGCGCGCCGTAGCGAATCAGCAGCTTGTCGCCCTCGACGAGGGCCTGCACGCTGCGCAACGCGGTGAACGGCGCCAGCACCGCCACCTCGACCTTGGCGAAGTATTTTTCCGGCAGGGCGAAGGCAAGCTTCTGAACCAGAGCGATGGCCTCAAGGTGGTGGAGGTTCATCTTCCAGTTGCCGGCGATCAACGGTTGGCGGGCCACCGCCTAAGTATCCAGCACCGCGACGCCGGGCAACGTCTTGCCCTCAAGAAACTCCAGAGACGCGCCGCCGCCGGTGGAGATGTGCGAGAACCCGTCCTCGGGCAGGCCCAGCAGCCGCACCGCGGCCGCCGAGTCGCCACCGCCGACGACGCTGAACGCGCCCAACCCGGCGATGACCTCCGCGACGCCGCGAGTGCCCGCCGCGAACGGGGCAAGCTCGAACACGCCCATGGGGCCGTTCCAGAATACGGTGGCAGCTCCAGCCAGCGCCGCAGCGAAGTCGCGCACCGTGTCCGGGCCGATGTCCAGACCCATCCACCCGTCCGGGATGTCCCCGGCCGCCACCGTGCGGGTGGTCGCGTGCGCGGCGAACTCATCGGCGATGACCACGTCACGCGGCAACTGGATGGTGTCGCCGGAGGCTTTCAGTAGCTGGGCGCACACGTTGACCATGTCCAGTTCCAGCAGCGATGCGCCAACCGGGTGGCCCTGGGCGGCCAGGAAGGTGAAGCACATCCCACCGCCGACGAGCAAGGTGTCCACCTTCGGCAGCAGCGCCTCGATCACGGCGAGTTTGTCGGACACTTTCGACCCGCCCAGCACCACGGCGTAGGGACGCTCCGGCGCCTCGGTGAGCCGCCGCAGGGTGGTCAGCTCGGCGAGCACCAGAATGCCGGCATAACTGGGCAACCGCTGGGCGACGTTGACGACCGAGGCCTGCACGCGATGCACCACGCCGAACCCGTCGGAGACGAACGCGCCGTCCGGACCCACCAAGGCGGCGAGCTCGTCAGCCAGCGCGCCCCGCTGGGCAGCGTCCTTGGCGGTCTCCCGCGGATCGAAACGGACGTTTTCCAGCAACGCGACCGCACCGTCGGTCAGGCCGGCCACCACGGCCCGAGCCGAATCGCCGACGACATCAGTCGCCGCCACCACCGGGGTACCCAGCAGTTCGCCGAGCCGGGCGGCGACAGGGGCGAGTGAGTACGCCGGGTCGAGCGCCCCTGGTGTCCGATTCTGGGGGGGGCGGCCCAGGTGGGCGGTCACCACCACCCGAGCCCCCGCACCGGTCAGCGCTCGCAGGGTGGGCAGTGAGGCACGAATCCGGCCGTCATCGGTGATCCTCGCTCCATCCAGGGGCACGTTGAAGTCGGCTCGGACCAGCACGGTCCGACCCGACACGCCACCGGCGAGCAGGTCGTCGAGCGTCCTCACAGCTGCGAGCCCACCATGACAATCAGATCAGCCAGCCGATTGGAGTAGCCCCATTCGTTGTCGTACCAGCCGACGATCTTGACCTGGTTGCCGATCACCTTGGTCAGCGGCGAGTCGAAGATGCAGGAGGCGGGATCGGTGATGATGTCCGAGGACACGATCGGCTCGTCACTGTAGCGCAGGATGCCCTTCAGCGGGCCCTCAGCGGCGGCCCGGAAGGCCTCGTTGACCTCCTCGACACTGGTCTCCCGGGTGACCGCGGCGGACAGATCGGTGATCGATCCCGTGGGGATCGGCACCCGCAGCGCGTAGCCGTCCAGCTTTCCATTGAGTTCCGGCAGCACCAACCCGATGGCTTTGGCGGCTCCAGTGGAGGTCGGCACGATGTTGATCGCGGCGGCTCGAGCCCGGCGCAGGTCCTTGTGCGGGGCATCCTGCAGGTTCTGGTCCTGGGTGTAGGCGTGGATCGTGGTCATCAGGCCCTGCTCAATGCCTAACGCGTCGTTGAGCACCTTGGCCATCGGGCCCAGGCAGTTGGTGGTGCACGAGGCGCAGGAGATCACCGTCTGGGAACCGTCCAGCTTGGAGTCGTTGACCCCGAGTACCACGGTGAGGTCCTCGCCCTTGGCCGGCGCGGAGATGATCACCTTCTTCGCGCCGCCGGAATCGACATGCTTTCGGGCGTCCTTCGCCGTGGTGAAGAAGCCGGTCGACTCCAGCACCACATCGACGCCCAGGGCGCCCCAGGGCAGCGTGCCCGGGTCCCGCTCAGCGAGCACCTTGATGGTCTTGCCACCTACCGCGATGCCGTCGTCGGTGACGCGCACGTCCTCCCGCAACCGGCCCAACACACTGTCGTACTTGAGCAGGTGCGCCATGGTCGCGACGTCTCCGAGGTCGTTGAACGCCACCACCTCGATGTCGTGGCCACCGGCCTGCACGGCGCGCCAGAAGTTGCGCCCGATGCGGCCGAATCCGTTGATCCCTACCCGAACGGTCACGATGCCATCTCCTTCACTACACAGTTCTCTCTCCACACCCAGACCGGCTGCCACGGCTGGCGTTTCCTGACTCTTCTGGGCGTCACCCTAGCGGCCGCTACCCATCGCGCAGGACCCCCGGGAGAGGGAGCCGCAGGGGTGTTCGCGGCGTCACGCGTCCAGCATGTCGGGGGTGACCGCGGATTCGGTATCCGGCACCCCGAGCTCCTCGGCCTTGCGGTCGGCCATCGCCAGCAGCCGGCGGATCCGGCCCGCTACCGCGTCCTTGGTCAGCGGCGGGTCGGCGAGCTGACCCAATTCCTCCAACGAGGCCTGCCGGTGCTCCAGCCGCAGCCGGCCCGCAGTGAGCAGATGTCCCGGGATGTCCCCACCGAGCACCTCCAGAGCCCGGCTCACCCGCGCCGCCGACGCCACTGCCGCGCGCGCGGATCGGCGCAGGTTGGCGTCATCGAAATTGGCCAGCCGGTTGGCGGTGGCGCGCACCTCGCGGCGCACCCGGCGTTCTTCCCAGGCCAGCACCGAGTCGTGCGCGCCGAGCCGGGTGAGCAGCGCCCCGATGGCGTCGCCGTCCCTGATCACCACCCGATCGGCGCCCCGGACCTCGCGGGCCTTGGCTGCGATACCCAGCCGGCGAGCCGCTCCGACCAGGGCCAGCGCCGCCTCAGGCCCTGGGCAGGTCACCTCCAGCGCGGCCGAGCGGCCAGGCTCGGTGAGCGACCCGTGCGCGAGGAACGCACCGCGCCAGGAGGCCTCAGCATCGCAGAGACCGCCCGAGACGACCTGCGGGGGCAACCCGCGCACCGGACGGCCGCGCAGATCCAGTAGCCCGGTCTGGCGGGCCAGCCCCTCCCCGTCGCGGACCACCCGCACCACGTAGCAGGTACCTTTGCGCAGGCCACCGGCCGTGATCAGATGCACATCGGAGTTGTGCCCGTACAGCTCATGCACCTCTCGACGCAGCCGGCGGGCGGTGGAGCCGGTGTCCAGCTCGGCCTCTACCACGACGCGCCCCGCGATGATGTGCAGTCCCCCGGCGAAACGCAGCAGCGAGGAGACCTCCGCCCGGCGGCAGCACGTCTTGGTTACCCGCAGCCGGCTCAGCTCGTCCTTGACGGCGGAGGTCATGGCCACCGGCGCTTCTCCTCCCCTTGCAGGTCCGACCATTCATCGCGGTCGGGCGGGCCCGACGGTTGACCTCGGTCGTGCGGGCGCGACGTTTGGCATTGGTCGCGCGGGCGCGACGATCAGTCACGGCTCATCTACCAGTATCCGACGCAGCGCCGCGGCCAGTACCACCGGATCGTGGCGATCGATGGACCCGTCCGCGGCGACCCGGTCAAGGTACGCGCGCCCGCTCAGCGCCGCTGCGCACCGGTGCAAGCGGGCGGGCACCGGGACAGTGTCGACATCGGCGAGGACCGCGTGCACGGTGAACTCAGGCGGTGCGTGATCACACAGCACGGTCACGTGCTGCTCTGGGGAGAACCCGGCAGTCTCGCCCGGCTGCGGGGCAAGGTTGAGCACCAGTACCCGGCGGGCCCCGGTGGTGGCCAGCGCGGTGGCCAGGTCAGGGACCAGCAAGTGCGGTAGCACACTGGTGAACCACGAGCCCGGCCCGAGCACCACGAGGTCGGCCTCACCGACCGCGCGAACTGCCTCGGCGCAGGCCTGCGGTCGCTCGGGTCGCAGCCACACCCGATACACCCGACCCGGCGTGGTGGCCACCGCCACCTGACCCCGGATCCGCCGCAGAGTGTCCGGGTCACCATCCAAACCAGCCACGTCGGCCTCGATATCGAGCGGCTCGGCGGTCATCGGCAGTACCCGCCCGGTCACCCCAAGCAGCCCGCACATCTCGTCCAGCATCGCCACCGGATCACCGAGTACCTCCAGCAACCCCGCCATCACCAGGTTGCCCACAGCGTGCCCAGCCAGCGCGCCAGTACCACCAAAGCGATGCTGGACCACCTGCCGCCAGAGCGCCCCGCGACCGTCGTCAGCCGCGAGGGCGGTCAGCGCCATCCGCAGGTCCCCCGGTGGGAGCACACCCAGCTCACGGCGCAACCTCCCGGACGAGCCACCATCATCGGCCACCGTGACCACCGCGGTGACATCCTCGGTGATAGCCCGCAACGCCAGCAACGTGGCATACAGTCCGTGGCCACCGCCCAGCGCGACAGCCTTGAAAGCGCGGGTCACTCGCGACCCACGTCCCGGTGCACAACCTTGACAGTGATCTTCTCGTCGATCCTGTCCTCCCCGCCGAGCCGGGCGGCTAGTGCTTCGGAAACGACCACGCTGCGGTGTTTACCACCGGTGCACCCCACCGCGATGGTGAGGTAGCGCTTACCCTCCCGCCGGTAACCACCGCTGATCAATCGCAGCAGCTCGAGGTATCGGTCCAGGAACTCCTCAGCGCCTTCCTGGGATAACACGTAGTTGCGGACGTCGACGTCCAGACCGGTGAACTCGCGCAGTTCCGGGATCCAGAATGGGTTGGGCAGGAACCGCACGTCGATCACGAGGTCGGAGTCCATCGGCAGCCCGTACTTGTAGCCGAAGGACACCACGGTGATCCGGGTGCGGGTGCCGGATTCGCCACCGAACGCGTGCTCGATCTTGGCCCGGAGTTGGTGCACCGACAGGCCGGTGGTGTCCAGCACCAGGTCAGCCTCGTCGCGCAGCGGAGCGAGCAGCGCCCGCTCCGCTGCGATCCCGTCGGCCAGCCGACTATCACCCTGCAGCGGGTGGCTACGCCGAACCTGCTCGAAGCGACGGATCAGCACCGCGTCGGTGGCTTCCAGATACAGTACCTTGGGCCGGTAGCCGCGAGCGTCCAGATCTTTGATCACGGCGGCGAGGTCGTCGGTGAACGCCCGGCTGCGCACGTCCATGACCACCGCGACCCGGGTTACCACGCCCCGCGAACGGGCGCCGAGCTCGACCATGGTGGCGATCAGTTCGGGCGGCAGGTTGTTGACCACGAACCAGCCCAGGTCCTCCAGCACCTTGGCCGCCGTGCTACGACCGGCTCCGGACAGCCCGGAGACCACGGAGACCTCGATACCGCCCTGAACCTCGGTCACGGCACAACTCCGTTGTTCTCGTCGCTACCCGGCTCACCGGCGCTACCCGGCTCACCGGCGCTACCCAGGGCGGCGAGCACCGCCCGGGCGGTACTCGGGCCGACCCCAGGTACCTCAGTGAGCTCGTGCACGCTGGCCTGCCGGATGCGACGCACCGAGCCGAAGTGCTTGAGCAGCGCGGTGCGCCGGGTCTGCCCGAGCCCGGCGACGTCGTCCAACGCGGAGCTGGTCATCCGCGCCGACCGCTTCTGCCGGTGGTAGCTGATCGCGAACCGGTGCGCTTCGTCCCGCACCCGCTGCAGCAGGTAGAGACCCTCGCTGGTGCGCGGCAGGACCACCGGGTCGGTCTCACCGGGTAACCAGACCTCCTCCAGTCGCTTGGCCAGCCCGGCGATCGCCACGTCAGCCACGCCGAGCTCGAACAGCGCCTCGGCCGCCGCGGCCACCTGCGCCGGGCCACCGTCAACAACGAGCAGGTTCGGCGGGTAGGCGAACTTGCGGGGACGCCCAGTATCGGGATCCAGTCCCGGCCTGCCGGTCTGCGAGTCCAGCTCAGTGTCCTGCAGATAGCGGACAAAGCGTCGGCGGACCACCTCAGCGATGCTCGCCACGTCGTCGGAGCGCCCTTCGCCGGCGGCATCTCGGATCGCGAAACGCCGGTAGTCCGACTTGCGCGGCAACCCGTCCTCGAAGACCACCAACGAGGCCACCACATCGTTACCCTGCACGTGGCTGACATCGATGCACTCGATGCGCAGCGGGGCAGTGTCCAACCCCAGGTGCTCGTGAATCTCCTGCAGCGCCGCGGCGCGGGCGGTCAGGTCGCCCGCACGGCGCAGCTTGTGCTGCGCGAAGATCTCCGCGGCGTTGCGCGCCACAGTGTCGGCCAGCGCGCGCTTGTCGCCTCGCTGCGGCACCCGTAGCTGCACTCGCGCGCCACGTAGCTCGCAAAGCCACTCGGTCAGCGTGTCGGCGTCCTCGGGTAGCTCGGGGACCAGCACCTCCCGGGGCACCGGCTGGGTGGCGTCGTCGGCAGCCCCGGCCAACGCGGCCTGCTCACCGTAGAACTGGGTCAGGAACTGGCCGACCAGATCGACCTGCTCGACCTTCTCGATCACCCACCCCCGCTGGCCACGGACCCGTCCACCACGGACGTGAAACACCTGCACCGCCACCTCGAGCTCATCGCAGGCAAAGGCGATCACGTCCGCGTCGGTGCCGTCACCGAACACCACCGCCTGTTTCTCCATCGCCCGGCGCAGCGCCCCCAGGTGGTCGCGCAGCCGCGCGGCGCGCTCGAACTCCAGCTTGGCTGCGGCCGCCTCCATCTCCCGCTCCAGCCGGCGGATCATCTTGTCGGTCCGGCCGGACAGGAAATCGCAGAAATCCTCGACAATGGCGCGATGTTCCTCGGCGGTGACATTACCGACACAAGGCGCCGAACACTTATCGATATAGCCTAGCAGGCATGGCCGACCGATCTGGCCGTGTCGCTTGAATACGCCGCCCGAGCACACCCGGGCTGGAAACACCCGGGTGAGCAGGTCGAGCGTCTCCCGGATCGCCCAAGCGTGTGCGTATGGCCCGAAGTACCGGACTCCCCGTCGACGGGGCCCGCGGTAGACGTGCAGCCGGGGATACTCTTCGTTCAGCGTCACGGCCAGCACTGGATACGACTTGTCATCGCGATACCGGACGTTGAACCGGGGGTCGAATTCCTTGATCCAGTTGTATTCCAGCTGCAGCGCCTCGACTTCGGTGCTGACCACCGTCCACTCCACCGAAGCCGCCGTGGTAACCATTTGCCGGGTGCGCGGGTGCAGCCCGAACAGGCCAGCAAAATAAGAATTCAGCCGGCTTCGCAGGCTCTTCGCCTTGCCGACGTAGATCACCCGGCGGTGCTCGTCACGGAAGCGGTACACCCCCGGCGCGTCAGGGATCGTCCCCGGCGCCGGGCGGTAAGTGGAGGGATCGGCCATCAGCCTGGCAGCCTAACGGCTGCCTCGTGAGTGCCATTGGGTGCTATAACACTGTTTGCCACTCACGGGGAGGCCGTAGGCCTCCACTTTCCGCAGCAGCGATCGGATCCGCCAGCCCCACAGCGGGGACAGCGCATAGCCTGGGTAGGACGCCAGCCAGCTCGCGCTGCCCAGG
Source organism: uncultured Actinomycetota bacterium (assembly GCA_963822695.1). GTDB lineage: Bacteria > Actinomycetota > Actinomycetes > Mycobacteriales > Pseudonocardiaceae. The sequence goes on along the minus strand of CAWGJH010000024.1, from coordinate 67,410 downwards.
CTGACCGCGTCCGCGCCGGCCCAGAAGTACTCCCGGCAGTCGTCGAAGCTGCGGATCCCGCCGGTCGCGATCACCGGCAGGGTGACCCCCGCATCGCGTAGCTCCGCAACCACCCGCAGCCCGATTGGCTTCACCACCCGCCCGGACAACCCACCGTAGCGGTTGGCCAGCCACGGCACCCCGGTCCTTGGATCCAGGCGCAGCGCTCGCACGGTGTTGATCGCGGTGAGGGCCGAGACTCCGGCGGCGGCAGCGCGGCAGGCGTGCCCGACGTAGTCCCGGTCCGGTGACAGCTTGAGGATCACCGGGTGCTTGCTCGCGGGCACCGCATCGGTGAGCACCCCCTCCAGGACCGGTTCGAAGTCATGATTGACATTCGGGCAGGAGACGTTGAACTCCACTGCTGCGATCTCACCCGCGGGCACCGCTGCGTTGACCGCGTCCATGAGGGCGACGAAGTCCTCCACGCAAAAGCCGCCCACCGAGATGATGGTGTTCTGGCCACGAGTGCGCGGATAGTAGTCGCGCAGGTAAGCCTCGATCCCGACGTTGCACCAGCCGAAGGCGTTAATCCAGCCACTGTCGACGCGGCGCAGCACCGTGGCGTAACTGTGTAGCAGGCTGGGCAGGGCATGCAACGGCCAGTCGGTGCGGTTGGTGAAATGCCCGTCGCGGGGTTGCACGGTCAGGGTGCGGGTGGTGACCGCACCGAAGCGCTCCAGCGGCACGAACCGAGAGATCGGGCTCATCCCGTAGGGCACCACACCGGGGTCGGGGGCACCATAGCCGAGCAGGCTAGAGGAGGCGACCAGCCGGTTGCGCAGCCGGATGTCGCCCAACCAGACCTCGCTCACCGACCCTCCTCGCGATGTGGGATCTCCGCCAGGATAGGTCGGGAAGATACGGAGTACTCACTGCGGGCGACCGAGGTGCCTGCCGTTGAGGATTATGACCCACCACCTATCCGTCGCACCGCGACACGGAGCACCAGGACGTAGACGCCAAGCGCCACAACACCACCCAGGGGCAGCAGTGCGAGGTCGGCGAGCCGACCGCCGCCATGGAGCTGATCACCACCACTGACCTGGGCACACCACCACATCGCGGCAGCCACCGGCACCATCGCGACAGTGGCCACCACCGCACCAGCCAACGCTCGGGGGTCCAGAAACCGCTCAGGCCGCATCACCCGACGCAACCGGGTCAACACCGTCCCCGCAGCGGCACACTCACTCACCAGAAGCGCCCCCACCAACCAGACCAGGCGCGACCCATCAGCCGGCAACCACAAGGCCACGACCGCGGCGAGGAGTATCACACCAAAAGCCACCTCACTCGCCCGGCGCGGAACACGATCATCCAACCGCGCGAACAACGCCTGACGACCAAGATCATGCACCCCACCCACCAGCTGAGCCACCGCCACCACCCCCAAACAGGTGGCCAGAGGCCCGATCAAAGCCGCATGACGCAGCTCACCATTGGCCAGAATGTTCGCGGTAGGTCCAGAATTCACCGCGAGCAACACCAACAACGGCACACTGGCGATGACCGCGTACGACAAACCCTGCCGCCACGCCGAACCAAACGTCACCCCATCCTCACGATGAGCGGCATGCGCCAACCCAGGCAACGCAGCCATCGACACCGCACGAGCACTGACATAAGACAACGAATAAAACACCGAATACGACAACTGCACCACGAACACACCACCGGGCACCGAACCAGCCAGCGCGAGCAACACATACATCGCCGCCGCCGGCCACGCCGCCACCCCCACCGAACGCACCAACCGGCGACTGACCACACGAACCTCAGCATCATGCCGCCACCGCATCGACGGCCACGTCAACAAACCCACCCGCGCGGTACCACACAACTGCAACACCGCATGCAACCCCACAGCCACCGTGCTCCCCACCCCCAGCACGACCACCAGATCAACCGGCACCCGCCCCACATCCAAGCCCGTCCCGTAATACCAACCGGCCACCACCACCGTCACAATCAAGACAACGTTCTCCACCGCTGGCGCACCCACCGCCAGCGCGAAACGCCCCCGAGCCTGCTGAGCAGCCATCCCCAGATGCGCCAACACATACAACAGAACCTGGGGCGCGACAAGCAGGACCAACAACGTGGACAACCACACACCCCGCGCCCGGGCAACCGGATCCGGAATCCCAAAGGTCAACGTCCAGGCCACCACCGGCGAAAAAACCATCAGCAACGCAACCACCACAACCGAGACAGCGAGCAGCCACCCACTCACCCCACCCAGCACCTCCCGAGCCCGCACCCCACCACCAGCACCCACCGCACGGACCACGCCAGGCACCAACACCATCGCCAGCACCGGCCCGGCAACCGACATGAACACCAGGTGCAGGACGACGTAGCCGGTCTGGAAGGCATTCGCGAAATAAGTCGGGCCCAGCACCGCCCCGATCACCACCACCCGCAACAACCCGGTGACCCTACTGACCAGTCCCCAACCCGCAACAGTGGCCGAGTTCCGCGCTGTGGTGGTAGGGGGTTGGTCCTCGAGCGCTGTCACCGTTCACCAGCGGTGGGTTCCACCGCGGCGGGGATCATCGGTGACGGGTCGCAGGTCGGGGCTGCGGCCAGATCGGAGCGAACTTCTGTGCCGTATCGATTGCTTCCAGGTAGCCCGTCATGTCAGGCCGAACCCCCTCTGTCTGCGAGCAATGCGCGGTCACGCTAGCGAATCCGCTTGGCCTGTCGCGTGCCATCGGGATGGGACCACCACGTTGCCGCGACCTAAGGCCCATTTGGATCAGTCTGCGATGATCATTGTTACTCTCTGTATGATCAGTCAGGACCATGGCACCGTCACTATCACGCCGTCGGCGCCGGCTAATGCCCGCATCAGAGACCCGTTCGACTCGCCCCCGCTGATCGTCGGAAGCGGTGCCGCCATGCACACTTCGATCCGGTCGGCATGGTGCGCGGCGTCCGCGAACTTGGGCTTTCATCAGAGCAGACGGATCAGCGACGTCGCCCGGGACAAGCTCGCGTCGGGCCTGAAGACAAAGGACGAAAAGGGCGCCAGCATTCGGACGCTCGCTGAGTTGACCAGGCAATCGTACGGCTGCGTGCACTGGGCACACTCGACGTCGGTGTGACACTGCGTGGCTGCTGCGGCTCCGCCCGGACGGAGCTAGAGCGTAGCAGTCATCGCCCCTCGCTAGCGTCGAGAGCGACCAGCAGTGCGCGTAGCGCAGGCAACGCCCGGGCCAGAGCCTCACGATCGGCGACGGGCAGCCCCGACACGCCGCCCGCGAGGAAGTCGATGCGGGCCTGACGCCACGCCGCCAATCGCTGGGTAGCCGTCTCGGTTAGCCACAACCGCGCGGCGCGACGGTCGTCGGGATCGGTCTGGCGCACCAGCATCCCCAGGTCGATGAGCTGGTTGACCAATGTGCTCACCGAGTTCGCCGCCAGATGCAAGGCACGCCCTGCCGGCGCGATCCCGATACCCGGCTGCTTCTCGATCACCTCCAGCAACTCCACCTGCGCACCCCGTAACGGCGGCCCAGCCACCACCGCCCGCAACCTCCGACGCACCAAACGCCGCAACGCGGCCATGGTCGTCATCAGTTCCTCGCCCAGCGCGGTCTGATCAAGGCTCGTCACATAACGACGATAGCGTTCATGAGGGCCACCACTCGGGCGTCTATGCCACCAGCAAAAAGTAGCTCTTTGTAATTTTCTCTGCTCGAACCGCACAATAGGCCCACCACCCGAATCGTTGTTGTCACACCAACAGTAGCTCTCTGTAAGAGAGGCAACCGAGGTGTGTCTGCTGGAGGGCAGCAGAGTGGAGGCGCCTCCAGGTTGGGCCGGTATCAAGCCGGTGCTGCTGACCATCATCTGGAGGGGTGCAGCGGGGGGCCGGCGATGGCGCAGTAGACCCGGACTGGACTGTGTTCCACCGCCGGTGCCAATGCCGGTGCTGGGGCGGCGTCCGGTGCCCGGTCAGCGATTCTGCTGGGGATGGTGATGACGGCGGTGACCGCGCCAGCGAGTAAGAGGCCCGCGCAGAGCAGCATCGCGCGTCGGTAGGTGGGTTCAAGGGCGGCGGGGTCGGTGAGGCTGCCGGTCCCGAGGCCGGCGGCCAGGGGTAGCACCGCGACGGCGAGGAGGCCGGCGGCACGGGCGACGGCGTTGTTGACGCCGCTGGCGAGGCCGGCGTGGCTGTCGTCGAGGGAGCCGAGCGCGGTGGCGGTCAGCGGTGCGACGGTCAGGGACAGACCGAGACCGAGCAGCGCAACGGCGGGTAGCACGATTCGCGGGTAGGAGGCGTCTGGGCCGATGCGGGCGAGCAGGAGCAGCGCGCCCGCGCAGACGAGGGGACCGAGGGTCATGGGGATCCGTGGTCCGATGCGCTGGGCGAGTGCTCCGGCGCGGGCGGAGAGCAGGAGCATCAGCACCGTGATGGGCAGCAGGGCGATCCCGGCGGCGAGGGGGGTGAATCCGGCGACGACCTGGAGGTTGAGTACGACGAGGAAAAACACGCCGCCGAGGGCAGCGTAGACGGCGAAGGTGACAAGGTTAGCGCCGGTGAACGCCGTGGCGGCGAACACTTCCAACGGCAGCATGGGGTGGCGCGAGTGCCGTTCGATAAGGACGAATCCAAGCATGCCGGCGACACCGGTCGCCAGCGCGGCGAGCACAAGGGGGCTGGCGAGCCCGAGGGTGGGCCAGGCGGTGAATCCGTAGGTGAGTCCGCCGAGCCCGACGGCGCCGGTGAGGACGCCCGCGACATCCAGGCGAGGGACCGCGGTGGGGTTGCTTGACTCCGGGACGTGGCGTCGCGCTACCAGCGCGACGACCGCAGCCAGCGGGACATTGATCAGGAAGATGAACCGCCAGTTGCCGACTTGGACCAGCCATCCGCCAAGGAACGGGCCGAGCGCTCCGGCGATGCCCCCCAGGCCCGACCACGCGCCGATCGCCGTGGCCCGATCGTCGGGATGGAAGGATGCTTCAAGGATGGCCAGGGCCCCTGGCGTGAGCAGCGCGCCGCCGACGCCCTGCAGGATTCGTGCGGCGGCGAGGGTGTCGATGTTGGGTGCCAGCCCGCACAGCAGCGAGGCCGTCGCGAACCAGCAGACCCCGATGATGAAGATCCGCCGACGGCCGAAGCGGTCACCCAGCGACCCACCAAGCAGGATGAGTGATGCGAGGCTGAGTGTGTAGCCGTTGACGGTCCATTGCAGACCGGCAGCGTCCGCGTGCAGGTCGGTCCCGATGCGTGGCAGGGCGATGTTGACCACCGTGGCGTCGATGAAGGCGAGGCCGGAACCGAGCACGGTGGCCAGGAGCACCCACCGGCCGGCCGGCTGCCCGTAGCGCACCAGGCCCGATGGCGACCCGGTGCGGTGGTGGGTGTTCACGGAAAGATGCCGGCGGCCCGGTTGGCGCGGGCGGAGCGCGTGGCGAGCGTCATAGCGTGGTGATCAATCCTCCATCACTAAGGACCGCTAGCCGGCGATGCGTTTCAGCTGTGCTGAGAGATGCGGCTGCAGGGGTAGACCGCGCAGGGCTCGCTCCTCGGCGTAAGCCAGGTCGCCGTTCTCGACGATGCCGTACAGCCGGGCCGCCGCAGTCGTCTCACGGGCCGTGTCGGTCCGCGAGATGGTGTCGGATTCAAGCTCCCACGCCGTCTCCCCAGTGCGCCCACCGTAGTAAATCTCGCAGATGCCAAACATATGCGCGAGGACCACCTCGATGGTCTCGTCCTCGTCCACCCGCCACCACCCGACCTCACGAGCGGCGGGCCGCAGCACCTCGCCGGATGGGTTCAGCAGCCACGCACGCGCCTCGTAGACCAAAAACGGCCTGCCGTCGTGGGCGAAGGTGATCTGCTGACCGTAGCGAAACTCGCCAAGCAGCGATGGGTACTGGGCCAGACCCTCGCCGCGCCACACCCCCACCAGTGGCGCCACCGGCTCGCACTGCGGGTGCAACTCGACGCCCTGCCCCAGCTTGACGGCGTCCATGCCGATCGGCAGGTCATCAAACCAGGGCAGGTCGGCCTTGGCGGCGACCTGCGGCGCGTCGGCGTCTGGGCTGGGCTGGGAAACGTAGCTGTTCACCCGTGAATCGGATCACGAAGTAGGCCTCGGGAACAAGACACGGTGTGAACGAGACACGGTGTGAATAAGACACTGGGGACAGGCCCCCCGGAGCTGTACGCTTATGCCTCAGTTACCGAGGGGGTCTCTGTGCGGCGTTTCTTTCGTCATGCCTGGATATCGCTCACCATCGCCGCCGGGTGCGCAGTGCTGACTCCGGCGGTGGCAGCCGCCGTCCAGTCGGCCGCTGCGCCGTGCGGGGCGGCCGCAGCGGCCTGTATCAGCCTCAGCCGCCAGCAAGCCTGGCTGCTGACCGGTGGCCAGGTCACCTACGGTCCGACCCCGATCACGTCCGGCATGCCGGGTCACCCCACCCCCTCTGGCCTGTTCCGGGTGCAGTGGAAAGACCGGAACCACCGCAGCTCGCAGTTCCACAACGCCCCGATGCCCTACTCGGTGTTCTTCACCAACACCGGCATCGCATTCCACGAGGGCAGCCTCAGCAGGGCATCACACGGATGCGTCCACCTGGGACACAACGCCGCAGCCACGTTCTTCGACAGGCTGTCGGTGGGCCAAGTCGTGCAGGTCGTGGGCTGAGGTCAGGGCTGCGTGGGAAGACGTTGGCTCGACAGAAATTCGCGCAGCGCAGGCAGCAGTGCGCGCAGTGCCCGGCCTCGGTGCGACACGGCATCCTTCTCGGTCGGGTCCAACTCGGCGGAGGTGCGCCAATCACCGTCCGGGATGAAGATCGGGTCGTACCCGAAGCCGTTACTGCCGCGAGCCGCCCGGGTCAGGGTGCCACGCCAGTGTCCGCGCACCACGGTCTGGTTCCCTACAGTCTGGACCCCTAACGGTACGACCAGCGCAGCGGCGCAGACGAATGCCGCGCCACGACGATCTTCCGGGACGTCCGCCAGCTGATCGAGCACCAGCTGCAGGTTCGCGGCATCGTCGCCGTGGCGGCCGGCCCACCTGGCCGAGAGCACCCCGGGCATGCCGCCCAGCGCATCCACCTCCAGTCCCGAGTCGTCGGCGACCGTGGCCAGGCCAGTAGCCGCCACCGCATCCCGGGCCTTGGCCAGCGCATTGCCCTCGAAGGTGGCGGCGGTCTCCGGGACCTCCAGGAACGGCGGCACGTCGTCGAGCCCGAACACCCGCACCCCGCTGATGTCCGACGAGGCCAGGATGCGCCGCAGCTCGAGCAGCTTCGCTTTGTTCCGTGTCGCCAGCAGCAACCGAGCTGGGCTCATGACCGGGGCAATTCGCCGGGGTAGGGCTTGGCCAGCGCGGTGGTTTGGAGCGCGGTCAACTCCTGGCAGCCCTTGAGCGCCAGGTCCAGCATCTGGTCCAGAGTGGACCGCGCGAAGGTGGCGCCCTCCCCGGTGCCCTGTAGCTCCACCAGCATGCCGGTATCAGTGGCCACCACATTCATGTTGACCTCGGCGCGGGAATCCTCCTCGTAGGGGAGATCCAGCCGCACCCGGCCATCCACCACACCGACGCTCACTGCGGCGATGGAGCACGACAGCGGATGTGGATGACGCAACCGACCGGCCGACCGCAACCAGGTCACCGCATCGGCCAGCGCCACGTAACCACCGGTGATCGCCGCGGTGCGGGTGCCGCCGTCGGCCTGGATGACGTCGCAGTCCAGCGAGATGGTGTTCTCCCCCAGCGCAGTCAGGTCGATGCACGCTCGCAGGGCGCGTCCGATCATCCTGCTGATCTCGTGAGTCCGGCCCCCGAGGCGGCCCTTGACCGACTCTCGCTCGCTGCGGGTGTGTGTCGAGGACGGCAGCATCGCGTACTCCGCGGTGAGCCAGCCCCGCCCGGAACCCTTGCGCCAGCGCGGTACACCCTCGACCACGCTGGCCGCGCAGAGCACCCGGGTTTGGCCGCACTCGACCAGCACCGACCCTGCGGGCCACTGCTGGTAACCGCGGGTGATGCACACCTCTCGAAGCGCCTCGTCGGTCCTACCGTCCGCTCGTGCCACCGCGCCAGCCTACCCACAGCTGCGCAGTCAGATCTCGTAGCGGGCACCGGGGCGGACCAACTCGGTGGGCCCGTCGAAGGCCGCCTTGGCCTCGGTGAGCACCTGCTCGGCATCGGTCCACGGGGGTACGTGGGTGATCAACAGCCGGCCGACCCTCGCCGCCGCGGCGGCCTCGCCGGCTTCCCTGCCGGACAGGTGTACTCCGGGCGGGTTGCCCGGCCGGTCCGGCCAGGACGCCTCGGCGAGCAAGATGTCCGCACCGGTGGCCAACTCGGCGAGCTGCGGGCAAGGGCCGGTATCTCCGGAGTAGACCAGCGCCCGCCCCGCGTGGCTGATCCGCAGCGCGTAGGCCTCGCAGAGGTGCTCAACGCGGGCGGCGCGCATTTCGAACGGGCCGATCCGGGCCGTCTCGCGGTAGGACCGGAATTCGTAGACGTCGGACAGGTCAGTCAGGTTGCGCTCATCGGCATTGGGCGCGTACGAGGCCGCCAGACGCTCGGCGGTGTCTGGCGGCCCGTACAGCGGCAGCGCATCGCACGGTGGTGGGTGCGGGTGGTAGCGGCGGTAGACGGTCAGCGCCGAGATATCGGCACAGTGATCCGGGTGCAGGTGGGACAGGGCCAACCCGTCGAGGGTGAACGGGTCGAGGTAGCGCTGCAGCGCGCCGAAGGCCCCGTTGCCCAGATCGAGCACCACGCTGGTCTCCCCAGTTCGGACCAGATAACCAGACGCGGAGGACTCCGGAGCAGGGACACTGCCGGAGCAGCCGAGCACCGTCAGCTGCATCTCACCCCTCCAGTCAGTGTGGGCGCCGCCAGCGACGGTCCCAGGAAACGGCGGGCCAGCCGGGCGAAGGACACCGGATCGCCGGTGGCGGTGACCAGGTGCTCAGGCTCCTCAGGCTCGGCACGCAGCAACTCAGCCTCGGTGAGCACCCGCAGCACATCCTTGGCGGTCTCCTCCGCACTGGACACCAGGGTCACCCCGTCGCCCATGACGATGTGCAGCACCCCGGTCAGCAGAGGGTAATGCGTGCAAGCCAGTACGAGGGTGTCCACACCGGCCCGCTGCAGCGGCTCAAGGTAAGACTGCGCCAGGCCAAGCATCTGGCGTCCCGACGTCATCCCGCGCTCGACGAAATCCACGAATCGCGGGCAGGCCACCCCGGTCACCTCGACATGCGGGGCCGCAGCGAAGGCGTCATGGTAGGCCAGGGACCGGATGGTGGCCTGAGTCCCGATCACCCCGATCCGGCCGGAGTGGGTGGCGGCGACGGCCCGCCGCACCGCCGGGCGCACCACCTCCACCACGGGGATACAGTAGCGCTCCCTAGCGTCTGCCAGGCAGGCTGCGGAAGCCGTGTTGCAGGCGATGACCAGCAGTTTCACCCCGCTTTCCACCAGCTCATCGGCCACCTCCAGCGCGTGCGCGCGGATCTGCGCAATAGGCAACGGACCGTACGGGCCGTGTGCGGTATCGCCAACGTAGTGCAGCCGCTCGCGCGGTAACTGGTCGGTGATCGCGCGCGCGACGGTGAGCCCGCCGACGCCGGAGTCGAAGACACCAATGGGGGCGTCTGGACCGGTCATGAGTTGTTGACCCAAGGTCGATCAGCGGTACCGGATCGATCGGCCCGGGCGACCAACTGGGCGGCGATCAGCCCACCCAGTGCTCCAGACAGGTGCCCTTGCCACGAGATTCCGGAAGCGCCCGGCAACACGCCCCACAGCACACCGCCCCAGACCACGAACAGCGCCACCGCCAGCAGGATCTGCGCCGCGCTGCGGGCGAAGAAGCCTCGGGCAAACAGGAACACCAGCCAGCCGAAGATCAGGATCGAGGCGCCGAGGTGCACGCCGTCGCTTCCCATCAGCCACGTCCCCAGGCCACCGACCAGCCAGATCGTGGCGGTCACCGCAACGAATTGGCCGACGCCGCCGGCCAGCGCGAAGAACCCGAATACCAACACCGGAACCGTGTTGGCCGCCAGATGCTGCCAGCCGTGATGCAGCAGCGGGGCCCACAGGATTCCTTCCAGCCCGTCGAGGCGTCGCGGCCGGATTCCGTCTGCGTCCAGCGCGCCGCCGAGCACCGTGTCCACCGCCTCGGTGAGATACAACACGCCGGTGAACGCGGCAATAATCATCGCGGCCTGCCCGGGCCGCGATGGAAGCACCCGCGAACGGGCCTGTCCTACAGAGCGCACGGCCGGCACGTTAACCGACCCTACCCTCGCTCCCTGAGAGCCTCCTGTGGCTAGCGCCGTCAGGGGAAACCTTACCTGTGGATAACCCGTGAGTGGCGATACGACCGCTCACTGACATCGCCACTCACGGGGCCTACGCCCACAACTGGCCGTCTAGGCGGGCGGCTGCTTCCTCAAGGTTTCCTGAGTAAGCGCCGGTGGAGAGGTATTTCCAACCGGCGTCACAGACCACGATGACGATGTCGGCCGGCTCCCCGGTGCCGGCGGCCTTCTCGGCGACGGCCAGCGCGGCGTGCAGGATCCCACCGGTGGAGATGCCAGCGAAGATGCCCTCCGTTTCCAGCAGCTCGCGGGTACGACGCAACGCGTCGAAGGAGCCGACGGAGAACCGGCCGGTGAGCACCTCCGGGTCGTAAAGCTCGGGCACGAATCCCTCGTCGAGGTTGCGCAGACCGTAGACCAACTCCCCGTAGCGCGGTTCCGCGGCGATGATCTGCACATCGGGCTTGTGCTCCCGCAGGTAGCGCCCCACCCCGACCAGCGTGCCAGCAGTGCCCAGCCCAGCGACGAAATGAGTCACTGAGGGCAGATCACGCAGGATCTCCGGGCCGGTCGTACGGTAATGCACCGCGGGGTTGGCCGGGTTGCCGTACTGGTAGAGCATGACCCAGTCAGGATGCGCCGCGGCCAGTTCTTTGGCCCGCACCACCGCCTGGTTGGAGCCGCCCGCCGCCGGTGAGAAAATGATCTCCGCGCCATACGCCTCGAGGAGCTGCCGCCGCTCGATCGAGGTGTTCTCCGGCATCACGCAGACCAGCCGGTAGCCCTTGAGTTTCGCCGCCATCGCCAGCGAGATCCCAGTATTGCCCGAGGTCGGCTCCAGGATGGTGCAGCCCTTGGTGAGCCGGCCGGAGCGCTCGGCATCCTTGATCATCGCCAACGCCGGGCGGTCCTTCACCGAGCCAGTGGGGTTGCGGTCCTCCAGCTTGGCCCATAACCGCACGTCGGGTGAGGGTGAGAGATGGGGCAGCCCCACGAGCGGGGTATCACCCAACGCGTCGAGCAGCGAGTCGTATCGGGCCATTGCTGCTCCCTTCGGTCGCCCGAGCAGCGGAACCGCCAGCGACGGCTGGCAGGATTGTCACGTTGTCACCGTCGTGCACCGTGGCGCCCAGGCCTCCCACGAAGCGCACATCCTCGTCGTTGACGTAGACGTTGATGAAACGGTGCAGCGATCCATCCTTCACCAGCCGGCCCTTGATCCCCGAGTGCCGGGTCTCCAGATCCTCGATCACTTCAGCAATCGTGGCGCCGGAGGCCTTCACAGACTTCTCGCCCCCGGTGTGGGTGCGCAGGATGGTGGGAACGGACACGGTGACGGCCATGGTCGGATCCTCCTCTGGGTGCGGTCGGCTCACCAGTACCTGTACGCACAACCAACCCCGGGCATTCCGAGGACGGCGCGCGAATCAGGGCGCGTCGGGAATGTCGTCGGCACCGGTATGGGAGAACATGTATGACTCGACAACCTCGACCGGCTCCTCGGTGACCTTGCCGTCGATGATGCGGTAAGAGCGCAGCTCGTGAGTGTCCGGATCGCGGGTGGAGATCAGCACGTAATGCGCGTCCGGCTCCCCGGCGATAGCGATATCGGTGGCGGACGGGTACGCCTCGGTCATCGTGTGCGAGTGGTAGATCACCACCGGTTCCTCGTTCGCGCCGTCCATGGCTCTCCACACCTGCAGGTGCTCGCCAGAGTCGAACCGGTAGAACGTCGGAGAGCGCTCGGCATTGGTCATCTCGATGAACCGCTCCGGCCGGTCGGAGCCTACCGGCCCCGCGAGCACGCCGCACGCCTCGTCCGGATGGTCCCGCCGAGCATGCGCCACCATCGCGTCGACGAGGTCGTGGCGGATCGTCAGCACATTCTTATCCTACGTGCCGGTCTCATTCTACGTGCCGGCCAAGGCCTGGATGAGGGACTCTTGCACCCAGGTCAGCCAGTGGTACACCGCCAGGTGCACCGCGCGGGGGTCCTCGGGGGGGAGTTCGTCGGGCATGTCCTCGGTGACCTCGAGCACAGTGCCCAGGGCCAAGCGGACGTCGTTGAGCGCGGAGAGCCACGCCTGCGCCTGCTCGTCGGACAGACGCACTCGCCCGCCCCGTGCCGGGCAGGTGTCCAGCACGACGCTGGCCACCCCGTCCTTGACGGCCACCAGCTCGGGCTCGTGCAGCGCTCGCAGGCCGCCGGACAGCGTGGCGTCCTCGCGGTGAAAATCGGGTAACAGCCGGGCCAGCACCTGGTCGGCGGGAGCGGTGGTGGGGCCAACGGTGATGCCGGTGAGCTCGGCCAGTTCGTCCTGCGGAGTCGCCGCGGTCCGCGCCGCGAGCATGTCGCGGACCTGTCCGACCAGGCCGCGGAGCAGCCCCGCCTCCCGCTCGGACAGGGCAGCTACCACCAGTCCGCCGCGACGCCGCCAGCCGTTCACGCGTCCCGCTGCATGGTCGCCCAGAGCCCGGCGCCATGCAGCTTCGCGACGTCGATCTCCACCTTGTCGCGAGAACCCCTGGTCACCACGGCCCGGCCCTTGTGGTGCACGTCGAGCATCAACTTGGTGGCTTCGTCGCGGCTGTATCCGAAAAGCTTCTGGAACACGTAAGTGACGTAGGACATCAGGTTCACCGGGTCGTTCCAGACGATCGTCAGCCAAGGCCGGTCCTCGGTTCCGACCTCGTTCACCGCTGGGTCGACCTGGGTCTGTTCCAGTTCGACGGGTGTGGTCATGAACCCATGTTCTCACCAAAGACCAGCCATAAGCTCTCCAGATGCCCCTGTGCACACCGAACAGCACCGCACTGCTCACCGACCAGTACGAGTTGACGATGCTCGCCAGTGCGCTGGCTGACGGTTCAGCGTCTCGGCACTGCACGTTCGAGGTTTTCACCCGGGGACTGCGCGGCCACCGCTACGGCATCGTCGCCGGTGTCCCCCGGCTGCTCGACGCGGTGGCCCGATTCCGGTTCGGCGACGAGCAGTTGGCGTTCCTGCACCGCATGCTGGACGCTCGCACTCTGGACTGGTTGGCCGGCTACCAGTTCCGCGGCGACATCGACAGCTACCCCGAGGGTGAGCTGTACTTCCCCAGCTCCCCGGTCCTGACGGTGACCGGCAGCTTCGCCGAGGCGGTGATTCTGGAAACGCTGGTGCTCTCGGTCCTCAATCACGACAGCGCGGTGGCCGCCGCGGCAGCGAGGATGGCCAGTGCCGCAGGGGAGCGGCCGTTGGTCGAGATGGGCAGCCGTCGCACCCACGAGGAGGCTGCGGTGGCAGCCGCCCGTGCGGCTTACCTGGGAGGTTTCAGCGCGACGTCCAATCTGGCCGCAGGGCAGCGCTACGGCATTCCCACCACCGGCACTGCGGCGCACGCGTTCAGCCTGCTGCACCAGCGCGAGGCGGACGCCTTCGCCGCGCAGGTCAAGGCGCTGGGCACCGACACCACCTTGCTGGTGGACACCTACGACATCACCCAGGGCATCGCTACCGCGATCGAGGTCGCCGGTCCGGGGCTGCGGGCGATCCGGATCGACTCAGGGAATCTCGGGAAGCTCGCCCGGCAGGCTCGCGAGCAACTCGACCGGCTGGGGGCGCCGAACGTGCACATCGTGGTCTCCGGGGACCTGGACGAGTACTCGATCGCGGCGCTGCGTGCCGAACCGGTGGACTCCTACGGGGTGGGCACCTCGGTGGTGACCGGTTCGGGCGTGCCGACCGCAGGGATGGTCTACAAGCTGGTCGAGGTGGACGGGCAGCCGGTGGCCAAGCGCAGCACATCCAAGGTCTCCCGGGGTGGCGCCAAGAGCGCGTTGCGCCGGTACACCCCCAGCGGTACCGCGATCGAGGAGGTGGTGTTCCGGCGGGACCAGCAACCAGAGCTCGACGAGCACGACCGGGTGCTGCCGGTCCCGCTGCTGCGCGAAGGCCAGCCCACCGGCCCGCCCCCGACCCTGCAAGAAGGACGTGAGCGCGTCACAACAGCCCTGAGCACCCTCCCCTGGGACGGCCTGCGCCTCTCCCCTGGCGAGCCCGCCCTCCTGACCATCTTCCGTTAGCCCTTCCGTTAGCCCGACATGGCTCCCTATCGGCGAGCACAAGGCTGTAGCGTGACCCGCCGTGCCGGCCCTCACCACCGTGCCCGACGTTGGGGCGCTGCTCGCTGCGGCGGTGCATGCCGTAGGGGGTAGCGAGCGTGCTGGGCAGATTGTGATGGCAGAGGCGGTGGACCGGGCGATCCGCACCGGCGAGCACCTCGCGGTGCAGGCCGGCACCGGTACCGGCAAGTCGCTGGCCTACCTGGTCCCGGCGATCCGGCACGCCGTCGCCGCGGCTACCACCGTGGTGGTCTCCACCGCGACCATCGCGCTGCAGCGCCAACTTGTGGACCGTGACCTGCCTCGGCTGGCCGGTGCGCTGAAGCCGCTGCTGGGCAGTACCCCGAGCTTCGCGATCCTCAAGGGGCGGCGCAACTACCTGTGCCTGCACCGGCTGCACACCGGGCCACCCGACGAGGGGGAGGATCTCTTCGACGCGGCTGCGGCCGTCTCTGCGGCACCGACGTCGACGCTGGGCCGCCAGATCACCCGGCTGCACGAATGGTCCTCGCAGACCACCACCGGGGACCGTGACGAGCTGGTGCCCGGCGTGACCGACCGGGCCTGGCGGCAGGTGTCGGTCAGCGCCCGGGAGTGCCTGGGCCTGTCCCGCTGCCCCGTCGGCATGGACTGCTTCGCCGAGCAGGCCCGGGCACGGGCCGGACGTGCCGAGGTGGTGGTCACCAACCATGCGCTGCTGGCGATCGACGCGATGGGCGATCACCCGGTGCTCCCCGACCATGACATTGTGGTCATCGACGAGGCGCACGATCTGGTCAACCGGGTCACCAACGCGGCCACCGAGGAGCTCACCGCGTCGATGGTCGAGACCGCGTCCCGGCGCTGCGGCCGGCTGATCGACCAGCAGATCGCAGACGAGCTCGCCGCAGCCGGCGACGGGCTGGCGCTGCTGCTCAGCGACGCCGGTGCGCAGCGGTGGGACACCCTAAACGCTGCGCTGGCCGGCGGGCTCACCGCGGTGCGCGACGCGGCGCACCGCTGCACCACCGCGCTGGGGACCGAGCGCCGGGAGAACCCCGACGACGACGCCGCCCGTCGCCGGCTCGCGCTGGCCGCACTGGAGCAGGTGTACTCGGCTGCCGCCCGGGTGCTGGCCGCCTTCCCCGACAGCGAAGCCGATCGGCACGACGTGGTCTGGCTGGCGGAGGAGACCGTACGCGGGCGAGTGCTGAGGGTTGCGCCGCTGCGCGTCGCCGACCTGCTGCAGCAGCGACTGTTCGCGAAACGAACGGTGGTGCTCACCTCGGCCACCCTCACCTTGGGTGGGACGTTCGACGCGCTGGCCTCGCAGTGGGGCCTACCCCGGCAGCGACC
Organism: uncultured Actinomycetota bacterium; assembly: GCA_963822695.1. Taxonomy (GTDB): domain Bacteria; phylum Actinomycetota; class Actinomycetes; order Mycobacteriales; family Pseudonocardiaceae. Next base: position 51,617 of record CAWGJH010000024.1, on the reverse strand, counting down.
GTCCCTGGCACCAACCGCCGAACCGTCTCCGCCACCAACCGCCGACACCGGTCCAGCCTGGGCTGGTCTCGATGTGGGCTCCCCGTTCGAGCACCGCCGAGCCGGGATCCTCTACACCGCCGCACACCTACCCCCACCCGGCCGAGACGGGCTAGCGCCTGCCTACCTCGACGAGCTCGCCACGCTGGTCACCGCGGCAGGCGGGCGCACCCTCGGTCTGTTCTCCTCGATGCGGGCCGCCAAGCAGGCCACCGAGGTGCTGCGATCCCAACTGGACATACCCATCCTGTGCCAGGGTGACGACGCGACCGGCCTGCTGGTGCAGCAGTTCGCGCAGGACGAACCGACCTGCCTGTTCGGCACCTTGTCGCTATGGCAGGGCGTCGACGTGCCCGGCCGGTCGCTGTCTCTGGTGGTGGTCGACCGCATCCCGTTTCCCCGCCCGGACGACCCGCTGAGCTCAGCGCGGCAACGCGCGGTAGCCGCCCACGGTGGCAACGGGTTCCTCGCGGTGGCGGCCACGCACGCGGCACTGCTGCTCGCACAGGGCGCCGGCCGGCTGTTGCGCTCGACCGGGGACCGCGGCATGGTGGCGATCCTGGACCCCAGGCTGGCCACGGCACGCTACGGTGCTTTCCTGCGTGCCTCGCTACCGCCGTTCTGGCCCACCACCGACCCTGCCGTAGCGCGGGCAGCGCTAGCCCGCCTTGTGAGTGCGTAACAGCTGTTACGCACTCACAAAGGCACTCTGCGCAGCATTCCCTCGGCAGCGTCGGCAGCCTCCACCTCGTCACGGGTCACGCCCAGCACGAACAGCACGACATCCAGGAACGGCTGGGTGATCGCGGTGTCCGCGACTTCCCGCAGCGCAGGTTTGGCATTGAACGCGACCCCCAAGCCGGCGGTGGTGAGCATGTCGATGTCGTTCGCGCCGTCCCCGACCGCGACGCACTGGGCCAGCGGGACCCCGAAGTGCTCCGCCGCCCGGCGCAGCGCGTCGGCCTTTCCGGACCGATCCACCACCGAGCCGACGACCCGGCCGGTGAGTTTCCCGTCGTGAATCTCCAACTCGTTGGCGATGCAGAAGTCCAGTCCTAAATCTTGGGCGACTGGTCGCACGATCTGGGTGAAACCGCCCGATACGGCTCCGCAGCGGAACCCCAACCGCTTGAGGGTCCGTACCGTTGTACGCGCCCCAGGCGTGAGCTCCACTGCGTTGGTCACCTCGGTGAGCACGCTGGCGGGAAGACCCGCCAGCAGGGCGACCCGGCGACGCAGCGACTGCGTGAAGTCCAGCTCCCCGCGCATCGCGGCCTCGGTGACCGCCCGCACCTCGACCCCACAGCCGGCGCGTTCAGCCAGCATCTCGATCGCCTCGCCCTGCACCAGGGTCGAGTCGACATCGAAGACCACCAGACGCTTGGCCCGGCGGGCGATACCCACCCGCTCGACGGCGAGGTCGACCTCACCGTGCGCGGCGAGCCTGACTAGCGTGGAGCGCAGTGCGGCGTCGGCGGCCTCGGGATCATTGTTGCTGGGCACGGACACGAGCAGCTCAAGCCCAGTAACCGGGTAGTCCGCGATCCGCCGGATGGCATCAATGTTGATGTTCAACGTGGCCAACGCGCGGGTCGTCTCGGTGAAAGCGCGAGCCGTGACCGGCCGGCCCAGCACCAACACGACGTGCGTGGACCCACGGACACTCGCGCCGACCGCATCGGCGCCGACCACGACCTCCACCTGCATTCCGATGCTGGCCATGGCCTGCTCAGCGGCCTCCTGCAGATCCTCCGGATCAGCCGTGGTCCTCACCAACACGCCGAGAATGATCCGGCCCTGGATGACCACCTGCTCGACGTCCAGGATGTCCACCCCGTGCCTGGTGAGCGCGGAAAAGATCACCGACACGACCCCGGGCTTGTCCCGCCCAGTGACCGTCACCAGCAGGGTTGTTCGCGGGTTGCCGATCACTTGTGCCGTGGGTCTTCTGCACCCGGAGTAGCGCCTTGCTGCACCACGGAGGCTACCTGCTCGCTTGGCGCCGCCGAATGCCCACGAACACCAACGTGCGCCTCAACCCGTATCCGATCCATCATGTGCGGGTAGTGCAGCTCGAAGGCTGGTCGCTCCGAACGGATCCGGGGCAGCTCGGTGAAGTTGTGCCGCGGGGGTGGGCACGAGGTGGCCCATTCCAGTGAGTTGCCATAACCCCACGGATCATCAACGGTGACCACCTCACCGTAGCGGTAACTGCGGAACACGTTCCACAGGAACGGCAGCGTGGAAGCACCGAGCACGAAGGCGCCGATCGAGGACACCATGTTCAGCGTGGTGAACCCGTCACTGGGCAGGTAGTCGGCGTAGCGGCGGGGCATGCCTTCGGCACCCAGCCAGTGCTGCACCAGGAACGTCAGGTGGAACCCGACGAACGTGGCCCAGAAGTGGAACTTGCCCAGCGCGTCGTCGAGCATCCGGCCGGTGATCTTCGGAAACCAGAAGTAGATCCCGGCAAAGGTGGCGAACACGATCGTGCCGTAGAGGACGTAGTGGAAGTGCGCCACCACGAAGTAGGTGTCACTGACATGGAAGTCGATCGCCGGAGCGGCCAGCAGCACCCCGGTCAGGCCACCGAGCAGGAACGTGATGAGAAAGCCGATCGAGAACAGCATCGGGGTCTCGAACGTGAGCTGGCCGCGCCACATGGTGCCGATCCAGTTGAAGAACTTGATACCGGTGGGGACCGCGATGAGGAACGTGGTGAACGAGAAGAATGGCAACAGCACCGCACCCGTGGCGTACATGTGGTGCGCCCACACCACCACGGACAGCGCAGCGATCGTCAAGGTGGCGAAGATCAAGGCCTTGTAACCGAACAGTGGCTTGCGGCTGAACACCGGGAAGATCTCCGACACGATGCCGAAGAATGGTAGCGCGACGATGTAGACCTCGGGATGGCCGAAGAACCAGAACAGATGCTGCCAGAGAATCGCGCCACCGTTGGCCGGGTCGAACACATGCGCCCCGAGCCGCCGGTCGGCCTCCAGCCCGAGTAGCGCCGCGGTGAGGATCGGGAAGGCCAGCAGCACGAGAAGCGACGTGACAAAGATGTTCCAGGTGAAGATCGGCATCCGGAACATCGTCATCCCCGGCGCGCGCAGGCAGACCACAGTGGTGATCATGTTGACCGCGCCCAGAATGGTTCCCAGTCCGGCGAGGACCAGACCCATGATCCACAGATCGGCGCCCGCTCCTGGGGAGTGCACCGCGTCGGACAGCGGGGTGTAGGCGAACCAGCCAAAATCCGCCGCACCGCCCGGCGTCAGGAACCCGGACAGCACAATGAGACCGCCGAACAAAAACGCCCAATAGGAGAAGGCGTTGAGCCGGGGAAAGGCCACATCCGGCGAGCCGATCTGCAGCGGCAATATCAGATTGGCGAACGCGAACAGGATCGGAGTGGCGTACAACAGCAGCATGATGGTGCCATGCATGGTGAACAGCTGGTTGTACTGCTCGGTGGACAGGAACTGCAGGCCCGGCCGAGCCAGCTCAGCGCGGATCAGCATGGCCATGCTGCCGCCGACGAAGAAGAACGCCATGGAGGTGACCAGGTAGAGCATGCCGATCACTTTGTGATCGGTGGTCTGGAGCAGCCCGAGCAGGGCTGACCCCTTGACCGAGGGACGCACCGGACGCGGGCGCGTGGCGATCGGCTGGGGCGCAATGGCCGTCACAGGTTGCCTCCCGGTTGTCCACGACTCACCGTGCACGGTACCGGCCCACGGCAACCGTAGTCATCGTGGTCCCGGTCATCGTGGCCCCGCGCTGATGGTAGCCGCGCTGGCCGGCAGCGCCACGCCTGGCTCCAGGTTGTACTGGATTTACTGTCATCCGCACGGTCCTCCGCTGCCTCTATGGCTGACCCTCGTTTATGCCCTGGTCCGAGGCGACTGCGGGGTGGCTGCGTAGCCAGCGCGCGACGTGGCGCACATACTGGCCGTACTGATTCAGTGCGAGCGGGATGGCTGCGGACACCTTGCCATGGTCGACTTCGAGGTAGTCGTGCACAAGCACGTTGCGCATGCCGGCGGACGAGCGCAGCGTGGCGGCGAGGTCCCATTCGAGAACCCCGGCTCGCGCGACCTCGTCGAATGAGTCGGCGTAGCTGCCCGGCGAGCGGCCAAGCAATGATGCCACGATGTGGGCGTTGATCGACCCGGCGAGTTCAACGATCTGGCTGAGCACTCGCTCGACGACATGCCGGGTCAGTCGGTCGCGCCGCAGCCGCTCGGCGTCCACCTCGCCGACTTCGATGAGGTCCGCAAGCAGCAGCTGAATCTCGCGCAGCCGTTCCTGGATGAGAGCTGGGTCAAGCCGGCGGGGCGTCATCCGGCCAGTAGTTCCAGGCTCAGCCGGCGCAGCCACTCGGTGTCCAGCCGCTCCATGACGGCAGCGGTAGACGCACGGGCCCACATTCCAGGCTCGCTCTCATGGAGAATGATCGAGCCGATCAGGGCACGTTCTCGCAGCAACGGCCCGGCGGCGTTGAGGTGGGCCACATCCACCTGCTCAAGCCCCACGAATTCGATCACGTCGGTGACAAACTCGAAGAGGCCGAAATCAGCGCCACGCTCGGTCAGGATTCCGATGTCGAGGTCACCCGGATCCGGCTCACCCCGGCCAGCACTGCCGAACACCGTGAGCAGGTTGACGTGCCACCGCTGACAAAGCGCGCGCAGCTCACCGGACTTGGCTGCGGCCCGCAGCCGCTCCAGTCCCTCGCTCGGTGTCCCCACGGCTGCCATTGTCCCGCATCCGGCCGCCGCGTTGCCGACGACTCGCCGTCGCGGTCCCACGGTGACCAGCCGCATCAAGGAGCGCGGGTGAGACTGCTGCTGCCTGCCTGTGCCGGCGGGCGCGATTGTGTTTACGTGCTGGTTCGTGGTGATAGCGCATAGTGACGTAGCGCGGTGTAGGCGGCGGCTGTTCCGACAGGGGTGAGTGTCTGCGCGGTGCCAAGGCGCCGACGTTCGGCGAAGCCAAGTAGGTGTAGCCGGCGGGACAGCTCAGTGAGCAGCCAGCCAATCTGGTTCGCGGCGATGGGTTCGCCGGTGGTGGCGTTGCGCCAGCCTTCACCGGCTAAGACTTCAGCGACCTGGTGGTTGCGCTGGTCGTAGTCCAGCCGGTGGCCGCCCAGCATCATCAACAGGGCGATCTCGGCGGCGGCCTCGGTCGCGTCGGCGGGCACCAGGGTGGGGGCCACGACCTGCCACCACGTGGGAGTACCACCGGCCAGCAACTCTCGGCCGGTGGGTTGCACTCCGCTGGCCGCCAGCGCCCGGCGGTAGGCGCTCAGCCCCGCCGAGTGACTCTGCTGCTCGTAGGTATGCAGGGTCTCGGTGGTGGTCACCGAGGTACACACCGCGGCGTAGCGGGGCATGCCGACCAGCTCGAACAGCCGACCCAATGCCGCCGCGATCCGCAGCTTCTCAGCCAGCTCGCACATCCACTTGGTGGGCAGCTGGTACCACAGGAAATCCACCACCCGGTGCAGGCTGACCGAGGCCAGACCCTGCTCCCCGGTCAGCGACCGCAATGCGGCCCGCGCATCCTTGGCCGCCTCGACATCCAGCGTGGCGATGCTCACCGCAGCGCAGGCTCGGCTCGACCTGATCGAGGAGGACCAGACATGAAGCTCTCTGACCTGACCAGCGCTGATGAGGTGAAGACTGAGGCGCTCAAGAACCCTGCGGTACGAGCGGAATGGGACCGCACGGCCGTGGCACGGGAAGTTGCGAGCCGGGTGGTGCGCTACCGGGTCGAGCACGGGCTGTCGCACGCAGAGCTGGGTGCCAAGCTCGGGGTATCGCAGCCCTACGTTGCGCGGCTGGAGAGCGGTGATCGGTCGCCCACGCTGGCCACGCTGGCCACGCTGGCGCGACTCGCTCAGCGGCTCGGTCTGGAGTTTCACATCGACGTAACCCCGACCAACGTACGCATGTCTGCGTGAACGCCCGTGACGTCAAGCCGGAAACCGCCGGCGATCGTGCCCTCGTGAACTCAAATGTCCGTGTCGGCGACTTTGCCTACGACGTAGCTCTATCATTTGCGGGTGAGCAGAGGGCCTACGTTCAGAAGGTCGCTGCGGCGCTTCGTCGTCGGGGAATCCGACCGTCCTATGACGACTACGAGAAAGCCGTCTTGTAGGGCAAAGACCTCTACGAACACCTGGACTGGGTCTATCAGAAAGCGGCCCGCTACTGCGTGCTGTTCGCCGACCACGCGGTGGCGATCGCGCGCCAGGTCAGCTTCCTTGTCACGACTCTGCCGCCAGAGCACTGATACGGCTGCGCAGGTACTCCACGTCGGTGTGGTGGCGAGACGAACACGGCACGGGTGTATCTCCGTCTTCAAGCGGGGGCCTTCGTGCCTGCGGTTCCACCAGTCGGGCGATCCCGGGGACCTCCCGGGGTGCGGGGCAGCGAGCGCCTGCGGTTTAGCTCGGCTGGACTCGTCTCAAACGCAGCCGTGCTGCTCTCGAACACCTCACGGTGTCCACACATGGCCCACAGATGGTCCCAAACCGATGCAGTCTAAATCAGCCACCGATCATCACACAGGATGAAAAAGGCCCGCTGACCTGTGGCTTTACCAAGTCAGCGGCCCCTCTCCTGGCCGTCGGGACGACAGGATTTGAACCTGCGACCCCTTGACCCCCAGGGTTATCTACACAATCTGCTGACCTGCAGAAATAGAGAACCCCCTGCAAATGACGGTCCGTCGCCGGCAGTTGACAGCAGTTCGGATAGGTCCCGGAACAGTCGCTGCTCCTGTTTCGCTCCTGCTCCTGGTAGCGATGGACACCTCAGAGCATCCCCGCTGGCCGTGTTGACAAACTCCTGCTGCATATCGTCACCACCGTCGAACGGGCCAGCCCGTAGTACTCCAGAAGGGCTTCACCGGTCCTGACCCTGGCACCAAGTGCTCGGGGCGCAGCCCGGCATGATGAGGGCTCGTGCTGGTGCGGATGCTCTCTCTGACCACCACCCGCATCTTCGCGTGGCTGGTGTTGTTGGCGCGATCCTCTGCCGCCAAAGACATCGAGATATTGATCTTGCGTCACGAGGTAACAGTGCTGCGCCATCAGATCACCACACCCCGCCCCGGCTGGCCGACCGGGCACTGCTCGCCGCCCTCGCCCGGCTGCTCCCCCGCGCGCTGCGCTGCCCTCGGATCGTCTCTCCCCGCACCCTGCTGGCCTGGCACCAGCGTTTAGCCAAGCGGAAGTGGACCCAGTCGCCATCCCCAGGACGCCCACCCCTCACCGAGGAACCGCGCGAGCTCATCACACGGCTCGGCGCGGAAAATCCCGGCTGGGGATTCCGCCGCGTGCAGGGCGAGCTGCGGCGCCTCGGGCACCGGGTCAGCGCCGCCACCGTGCGCAAAGTGCTGCGCTGCGCCGGTCTGGGACCCCCACCACAGCGCCACACGGCCCGCGGTCAGTGGCGCTCGTTCCTCACAGCTCAAGCCAGCGGACTGTTGGCCACGGACTTCTTCCAGGTGGACACGATCACGCGCACGCGCCTCTCCACACTGTTTATCCATGGAGGTGAGCACCCGAGAGGTGCACATCCTCGGGGTGACCGCCCACCCCACCGCCGCCAGGGTCACCCAGCAGGCCCGGCAGTTGCTGTGGGAGATCGGCGACCACGCCAGCCACTTCCGATTCCTGATCCAAGACCGTGACACCAAGCTCACCACTGCGTTCAACGCGGTTTTCACCAGCGAAGCCATCACCGTGGCGAAGATCCCCCCGCGCAGTCCCCACTGCAACCCACACGCAGAACGCTTCATCCGGTCCATACGCGAAGAGTGCACCGACCAGATCCTGCTCCTCGGCCGTGGTCACACCGCGAAGATCCTCCGCGACTACGCACACCATTTCAACAACCACCGCCCGCACCAAGGCCGCCACCAACTCGCCCCCCACGACGACTCCACAGTCACTCCCCTCCCCCACCCCGGATCAAATGCCACCACGCCGTGACCGGCCTCATCAACGAGTACCGCCCCGCCAGCTCACCCAACGAAGCCCAGGCCAGCCAGTGAAACCATTGTGAAGCACCGATACCACGGCCACACCACGCATCATCCACCACCACACATCACCATCGTAGGACGCGATCAGCACGTCACAGAATCAGGCAACAGAGCCATACAGACATCATCAACGAACACCGCAAAACCGGCTAACCACCCACAAAGCACAGACCAGAGCCAGCGAAACCGTTTTGAATCACTACGGGGTTTGCTGCCCATCTACCTGTTTGACCAGGCAGCCGGGCTGCTGGACAACGTCTGACTGCTCATCATGCTGCTTGATGCCAAATGGTGCGTGCACCACCGGCTTGACCTGGGGCGAGGGCTCGTAAGCTGGCCCGCGCATCGGGCAGCCCCTGGCCTGCCCGTTACTAGCTCGATGTGAGCCCTCGCGAGGGTCCCAAGTCAAGCCGGTGGTGCACGCACCCCTGGAGACCACCCTGTATACCTCGATGAACCTACCGATCGCAGTCTGGATGATGCGCTCATTCCTTGCCGAGGTCCGCTCCGCGGGCCGACGTGGCCCGCGGAGCGCCGTCCCGCCCGCTCGCTACAGGATAGGAGCTACAGATGAGAGCGGCCGTACTCCGCGAACCGGGGAACGTCGTCATCGAGGAGCGTCCCCTCCCCCGGGCCGGCCCCGGGGAGGTCGTCGTCCGGGTCCGCGCCGTCGGGGTGTGCGGGTCCGACACCCACTACTACGAGCACGGGCGCATCGGGCGTTTCGTCGTCGAGGCCCCACTCGTGTTGGGTCATGAGGCTGCGGGCGAGGTGACGGATCTTGGGCCCGGTGTCACGAGGCTGGTCGTCGGCGAACGCGTATCCATCGAGCCCGGAGTTCCGGACCTGACCTGCGGACAGTGTCTGGCCGGGCGGTACAACCTCTGCCCGAACATGCGCTTCTTCGGGACCCCGCCCGTTGACGGCGCGTTCGCCGAGTACGTCGTCGTGCACGAGGCCTTCGCCCACCCGGTGCCCGACAGCGTGGGCGATGACGCCGCCGCCCTGCTCGAGCCCCTCTCGGTCGGCATCTGGGCATGTATGAAGGCCCGGGTCACCGCTGGCTCCCGAGTTCTCATCACCGGCGCGGGACCGATCGGGCTCCTCAGCGTTCAGGCAGCACTTGCCTTCGGAGCAACTGAGGTCGTCGTATCCGACGTTAACCCGGTACGGCTCACACTCGCGACGGAACTGGGAGCCACGATGGTCATCGACGCGCGCGAGGCGAGTGTCACCGACCTCCACTGCTCACCCGAGGTGCTTCTCGAGTGCTCCGGGCACCCCCCAGCGATCGGCGAGGCGATCCGCGCGCTCGACCGCGCTGGTCGCGCGGTGCTCGTCGGCATGGGTGGCGACGAGATCCTGCTGCCGCTGTCCGTGATCCAGGAGCGAGAGCTCGAGCTCACAGGCACGTTCCGCTACGCCGGAACCTGGCCCAGGGCAATCGCGCTCATCGCGTCGGGACGGATCAACCTCGATCGTCTGGTCACCGGTACCTACCGGCTCGACCAGACGGAAGAGGCGCTGACGGCCGGCCGACGCGACCAGCGGTCGATCAAGGTCGTGGTCCATCCCCAGACCTGACAACCGGTCCGCCCCTCTCGCTGACTCAAGGAGACTCGATGGCCTCCCTCACCTACGACAAAACAAGTCGCATCTACCCGGGCGCCGGGCGGCCCACGGTCAACGCACTCGACCTCGAGATCACCGACGGGGAGTTCCTGGTCCTGGTCGGGCCCTCCGGATGCGGCAAGTCGACGAGCCTGCGCATGCTCGCCGGCCTCGAAGAGGTCAATAACGGCCAGATCCGCATCGGTGACAGAGACGTCACGCATCTGAAGCCCAAGGACCGCGATATCGCGATGGTGTTCCAGAGCTACGCGCTCTACCCCACATGACGGTGGCGGAGAACATGGGCTTAGCGTTGAAGATCGCCGGCAGGAGAAAGGAAGAGATCTCGGCCCGGGTCGCCGAGGCTGTCAAGATCCTCGACCTGGGACCCTATCTCGACCGCAAGCCCAAGGCACTGTCCAGCGGTCAGCGCCAGCAGGTCGCCATGGGCCGGGCGATCGTCCGCTCCCCCCAGGTGTTCCTCATGGACGAACCGCTGTCCAACCTCGACGCCAAGCTGCGGGTCCAGACCCGCACCCAGATCACCGCCCTGCAGCGCCGACTGAGCACGACCACGGTCTACGTCACCCCCGATCAGGTCGAAGCCATGACCATGAGCGACCGGGTCACCGTGCTCAAGGACAGCGTCCTCGCGCAATGTGACACGCCGCTGCAGCTCTACCAACAGCCTCCCAGCGTTTTCGTCGCCGGTTTCATCGGTTCTCCCGGGATGAACATCGCGGAGTTCAAGCTCAACGGAACGGACGCGGTACTCGGGCAGGCACGCGTCCACCTGGCGACCGCGACCCTGACCGCGCTGGCCGAGGAGGGCGCGGACCGCATTATCGTCGGCTTCCGCCCGGAGTCCGTCGACAGTGAGTATGGGAGAGGACGACCCCGACGCCTTTCCCGTCACCGTCGCCGTCGACGAAGAACTGGGCTCGGACGTGTTCCTCCACGGGTCGCACTCCGATCTGCCCGGTGGTGGCGCCACCGGGAACGGACAGGTCATCGCCCGGGTCGACCCGAACTGTCCGCCCGCCAAGGGCGAGCGGGTCCACCTGCGTATTCGTCCCGGCAAGGGGCACTTCTTCTCGGTGACCACAGCGAAGCGGCTACCCAGTGGAGAGTGAGGGGCGCGCAGCGGCGGCCATTCATGCCTAATCTGTCAACTTCCCCTGCGAGGAGCGCTGTGATCGCGGTATGGGGTGAGGCCCTCATCGACCTGGTGGATGAGGGCGACGAGCTGTTCCAGGCTCACCCTGGTGGCAACCCGGCGAATGTGGCGGTCGGCCTGTCGCGTCTCGGGATCCCCGTCGCGCTGATCGATCGGGTTTCGCAGGACACGTTCGGCCGCTTGCTCCAAGCGCATCTGATCGACAATGGTGTGGACCTACGGTATGCGGTGACCGCAGCCGAACTCAGCACGCCGGCCGTGGTGTCCCTCGATGGGACGGGAGTGGCCTCTTACGCGTTTTACACCAAGGGAACCGCGGACTGGCAATGGGAGTCCGGGCAGCTACCCGCCGCCCTACCGGCCGAGGTCGTCGCGTTGCATTCCGGATCGCTGGCCCTGTGCATCGAACCAGCCGCGAGCGTGGTCACCGAACTGCTGCGCTCGGAGCGTGCCCGCGGCCAGGTGACGATTTGCCTGGACCCAAACGTGCCTTCGAAGACGATCAGACCGCGGCACGGCGCCGCGTCGAACGACAGGTCGGACTGGCGGACGTGGTCAAGGTCTCTGCCGAGGACCTCGCGTGGCTGGCGCCCGACGAGTCAACGTCGCACGTTGCGCGCCGCTGACAGGCGCTTGGACCAAGATCGTGATCGTCACACTGCGCGAAGCGGGCGCACTCGCGGTGGGGCACCAAGGTCAGGAGATCAATCGCCCGTCGCCACACGTCGAGTTGGTCGACACGGTCGGCGCAGGAGACGCTTCCACCGCCGGCCTGCTCGCCGCGAAGGAACGCAACGAGCTCCTCGGAGCCCCGAATCGATCCGCCTTGGCGGCCCTCAGCCCCAAGACGCTGGCTACTGTCATCAACGAGGCTGCCCTGGCTGCCGCGATCACGTGCTCGCGGCGGGGCGCCGACTCTCCGACGCGCGACCAGGTCACGGCGTATGGCCGGAACCGGTCGAAGCGCTCGGACACTCCTCCATTGCCGGCCGCAGGCCCCCTCGCGCGAGCGGAGTAGCAGCAGAGCGGATCCTCATGACAATCGTTGCTGGCGTCAACTCGTCAACGCAGTCGTGCAAAGTCGTAATCCGGGACGCGGAAACCGGCAAGTTAGTCCGTCACGGACGCAGCGCGCACCCGGAGGGCACCGAGGTGCATCCCGACGCCTGGTGGATGGCGCTGCAGACGGCGCTGGACGGGGCCGGCGGCCTGACCGATGTGGCCGCAGTGGCAGTGGGTGCGCAGCAGCACGGGATGGTGTGCCTCGATGAGGCTGGCGCGGTGGTGCGGCCGGCTCTGTTGTGGAACGACACTCGGTCCGCCGACGCTGCCCTCGATCTGATCAGCGAGCTGGGGGGTGGCGCGGCGGGACGCCGGGCATGGGCGGAGGCGGTGGGCACTGTTCCTGTCGCGTCCTTCACCGTGACCAAGCTGCGCTGGCTCGCCCAGAACGAACCGGCAGCGGCCGCCCGGACGGCGGCGGTCTGCCTGCCGCACGACTGGCTGACCTGGCGCCTCAGCACCGATCCGTCCCTGGAGGGACTGCGGACCGACCGCGGGGACGCCAGCGGGACCGGCTACTGGTCCGCCGCCAGCGGTTCCTACCGCAGGGACCTCCTGTCGCGGGCGCTAGGCCACGACGCCGCCGTGCCGCAGGTGCTCGGCCCCTCCAATCCGGCAGGCACCATGGCCAGCGGGCCCCTGCTGGGCCCGGGCACCGGCGACAATGCCGCCGCTGCGCTCGGACTTGATACGCGCCCCGGTGACGTGGTCGTCTCTATCGGCACCTCCGGCGTGGCCTGCTCCGTGACCGACACCCCTGCCGCCGATCCGTCCGGCACGGTGGCCGGATTCGCCGATGCCACCGGCCGGTTCCTCCCACTGGTGGCCACGTTGAACGCGGCCCGGGTCCTCGACGCCGTCGCCACGATGCTCCGCGTCGACCACGAAGAATTGTCCAGGCTCGCGCTCTCGGCCCCGCCGGGCGCCGACGGCCTCGTGGTCGTGCCCTATCTCGAGGGCGAACGGACCCCTGACCGACCGGACGCCACCGGCGCCGTACACGGGCTGCGTCTGGCGACCGCGACCGCGGCACACCTCGCACGCGCGGCGGTCGAGGGGCTGCTGTGCGGTATGGCGGATGGCATCGATGCCCTGGTCGCGGCTGGCGCCCAGGTCGAGCGGGTGTTCCTCATCGGTGGTGGCGCCCGGTCCCGCGCGGTCCGGCGGATCGCCCCCACCGTGCTGGGCCGCCCGGTGCTGGTGCCGCCCCCGGGGGAGTACGTCGCAGACGGGGCCGCTCGACAGGCCGCATGGGCCGTGAGCGGGAACGCGGAACCACCGCCGTGGGCGCGTGCGGGAGTCGAGACCTACGACAGCGACGTCGTCGAGGCGGTTCGGGTCCGGTACGCGGAAGCGCGTGAGTTCACCGTGGCGAGGCAGCACTGCTGAAAGGGCCTCACATGCAGCCGCTCAACGCGAAATCGTTGTCGTCGCTCAGTGCGCCGGTGTCGACACCGACCTATGAGCGTGACCGTGTGCGCACGGGCATCGTGCACTTCGGCGTGGGCGGGTTCCACCGGTCGCATCAGGCCATGTATCTGGACCGTCTCATGTGCGGGGGCAAGGCGCTGGACTGGGGTATCTGCGGTGTCGGCGTGCTGCCATCCGATCGCAGGATGAAGGACGCGATGGAGGCGCAGGATTGCCTCTACACCCTGGTAGTCAAACGTCCAGACGGGTCTCTTGAGCCCAGGGTCATCGGCTCGATCGTGCAGTACCTGTTCGCGCCGGACGATCCGGAGGCGGTTATCGAGAAGCTGGCCGACGAGCAAACGCGGATCGTGTCATTGACGGTTACCGAGGACGGCTACAACTTCCACGCCGTCACCGGCGAGTTTGACGTGAGCTTCCCCGACGTCGTACACGACCCGCAGCCGGGAACTGCCCCGAAGACGACGTTCGGGCTGATCACGAAGGCGCTGATCCGCCGGCGCCGGCGCGATCTGCCGCCGTTGCCCGGGATGTCGTGCGACAACATCCCGGGCAACGGCGACGCCGCGAGGAAGAGTTTCGTCGGCATTGTCAACTTGGTGGGTTGCCTGGTGGGGGATGATCGGCGGCGAGTTGATCTCGGTGGGGAGGAGCTGGGTTCGTGGCCGCCGTTGCGCCGTCATACAAGGGGTTCCGGTATCCGGCGGAGATCATCAGTCACTGTGTGTGGCTGTATCACCGCTTCCCGCTCAGCTTCCGCGAGGTCGAAGAGATGATGATGCTGGAGCGGGGCGTCGTGGTCACGTACGAGTCGGATAGGGGTGCCGTTTTCCGGCGTCGGGTAGGTGCGGCGCATTGCTGCGCCGCACCCCCCTAAGAACCGTGCATGCGACTCGTCGCCGCACACGGCTCAAGCAAGCCGCGAGGGCAAGGCGGGCGGTTGAGGCTGTTCGGGACTGTTGCCGTGGGCGTTGGTGTGGCGCTTTTGGCAGTGGGTGTGTATGAGACGGGGTTTGTGATCGTCCGGTTTATCGCTTTCCGCTGTGGTGATCGCCTGTTTGGTGATCGCTTTGCGGGTGGCGGTCAGCCATTGTTCCCATTCGGTGGGGGATGTGGGCTGGTGGTCGGCGAGCAGGAGGTAGTCCCCGCAGAGTGGGCAGCGGCCGTGCTGGGCTTGGAGTAGCCGTAGCGTGGACCGGCCCAGTGGGGGTGGGTTTCTGCCGCGCCGGGTGTTCCAGTAGTTGGTCAGGGCGGGGTCGTGGGGTGAGGCCCCGCCTTTGACCATCTGGTGGCGGACGATCCGTGTCCAGGAGAACTTGACGAGGTAGGAGCCGCTGTGGCGGTCGCCGAATACCCATCGGTCGTTCCTGGTGGGGTGGAATGCGCCGTAGTGGTGGTCAACGATCCACCGTTTCGGTTTGTTGCGGTGTCCGCGTAACGCCCACCGGTAGGTGAGGTTGAATACGTAGGCGTCCAGGGTATTGAACACCTCGCCGGACACCACGTGCCGGTAGTAGGCGGCCCAGCCCCGGATTTTGGGGTTGAGGCGGGCGATGAGGGCCACCGCGTTGTTCCCGCGCAGTGAGCGGACCTCGGCCGCGAGCCGTTCCCGGACCCGTCTTTGGGCCGCCGTGCTTGGTTTGATCAGCAGCTTGCCGTTGGGGTAGCGTCGGATGCTAAACCCCAGGAAGTCACATCCCCGGCTGGCGCCGATGATGTGTGTCTTGGCCTCGTTGAAGGCCAAGCCCCGAGGTTGCAGCCATTCGGCTAGCTGTGCCTTGATCTGCTCGGCCTGCTGCCGAGTGTGGCATAGGGCGAGCATATCGTCGGCGTACCTGATCATCACCGGGCTGTCCCGCCGTACATCCCCGGCGTCCACGCCGGTGGTGAGATAGCGGACTCCGGCGGCCTGTTCCAGGCCGTGCAATGCGACGTTCAACAACAGGGGACTAATGACTCCGCCTTGTGGGCTGCCCTGCTCGGTGGGGGCGAACCCCTTACCCGGCTCAAACACCCCTGCCTTGAGCCAACCACGGATCAGTCCCCGCGCGGGAAACGATCGAGCTGACCGAGTAGGTGGTCGTGATCGAGCCGGTCGAACGCCGCTTCCAGGTCCGCGTCCAGGATCCACAACCGTCGTGCGGTCTTACCGCGTAACGTGTTGAAGATAGCCTCGATCGCGTCCTGGCAACCGCGACCCGGCCGAAACCCATAGGATCGGGGCTCGAACCGGGCTTCGCCGGGTAGCCCGGGGGAATCGCTTCTCTGAACTAAGAGATGATCTTATTTTCTGGATGGCTTATCGGTCATCGTCGCTGGTGGGCAGGGTGGTGGGAGCGGTGACGGTGCGGCCTGAGGCTTCAGCGAAGGACGGCATGCCCAGCTGAACGGCGGTCGCGTGGCGGGCGGCGAGCCCGTCGAGTTGAGCGAGTTTGGCGTTGACGGCGGTGAGGTTGACCTTGAGTCCTTCGACCTCGCCGAGCCAACGTTGCTGCTGGGCCTCGTTGATCCGGTCGGTGAGGTTGTCGTGGATCTCCCGCAGCCTGGGTCGCTGGGTTGGGTCGGGCCGAAGGAGGGAACAGCGCACGCAACTGTGCTCATGAATACAGTTGGTTCCGTATGCGCGTCCGCAGTCGCCGAGGGCGACTCGGCGACGTTCGAAGTGGCCGAGGAACTCCTCCCACTCCTGATCGGTGGGAGTGCGGTATTCCTCGCTGGGGCGGAGTTCCCGGCGTCGGGCGATGAACGCGCGGTGGCCGTTGATGGCCTCCTCGGGGTAGACGGCCTTGTATCCCATCGTGGTGTTGATGTCGCGATGTCCGCAGATCAGCTGGGCGATATGGGGTGGCATGCCGTTCATCACGGCATCGGTGACGAAGATTCTGCGGAGGTCGTGCGGGGAGAGGGTGAGCGGGGTCCGGTTCGCGTCGGTTATGTTAGCTCGGGCCATGGTCTCATTGATGAGGTCGCGGATGGTGTCATCGCTGATCGGCCGGTTCTCCATGCCGACCCGGCGTTGGAACAATAGGGGCATCGGCGGATTCCAGACCTTCTCGCCGGAGTCGTAGGCGACTACGAGCGGGACGGAGCCGTCCTGGTCACGGACTCTGAGCAAGATCATGGCCAGGACATCGGCGAGTTCCGGGCCGACGACAAGGAGGCGTTCGGCGTCGGTCTTGGACAGGGCGATCTGCAGCAAAGGGATGGTCTCGCCGGTTGTCGGCAGCCGGTATTGGACAAGGCTGTGGTGGGATAGCTCGGTCAGCTCCTCGATGCGGATGCCGTTCTCACGGAGTACCTCCACGGCAGCCCATGCCCAGAACGCCCGTTCCTCCTCGCGGAGCAGTCTCGTCGTTTGCCTGTGGTGGGATCCTCGGCCCAGACTCGGGCGCTGAAGGACTTCAGCGCCGATCGGCGCGTGTCTGGCTTCCAGCCGTGAATTCTTGCCCAGGCTGGCTTCCTTGGCGGCGTCCAGGCGCGCGGCGGTGTCCTTACGGGCCTGATCGGCGGTGGCGATCAGCGCGGGAAGGATGGGCAGCCGCTCCCGGGTCCGCTGGTCCATGCGGGATTTGCGGCGGGCGATGGCCTTGCCCGCCTGGATCTCGGTGGTCCGGATCGGGCACGGCACCGCCCACGGTCCCCAGCGGGCCGGATCCTCCAGCGCCCACTGGGTGATGTCGAGATAGAAGGCCCGGACCGCCATCAGGCAGTCCGCCGTCTTCACCCGTGGCGAGACCGTCTCGATGGCCTCCCCGGAGGCGTTCGTCAACGTGATTGTCTTGGTCTGGAGGCGCTGTTTCCACGCGACCGCGATGTCAGGGGCAAGCCGGAGCGAGTCGATGTCGGGGTGGTGGTTCTCCAGATCCTTCCAGAATCGCAGGCCCAGCATGTAAGACAGGCTTCTCAAAGTGGCGTAGTCGAGACTGGGCTGGCGCTCACGCAGATAGTCAACGAGCACGTCGCGGACTGGCCGGCAGGCCAGATCGTAACGGTCGATCAGTTGCTCGACAGTCAGCTGCCCCTGGAAGTTCCGGTGGAACATGCGCACTGTTGACGGGGCATCGGGCGGGAAAACGCCTATCGCGTGCAGCAGCTGGTAGAAATACGGGCCTGCGCCTTCTTTACCCTCTGGGTCGCGGACTCCTCGGCTGATTTCCATGATCTCCAGGCAGTCGCCGGCCGTGATGTCGCCGATCACACCGCCCTTGGCCGCCATGATGACGGCGATCCGGGTGAGGGCGTTCCTCGTGGTGATCGGGCCGACCGGGCTGGCCTGGGCGATGCCGGTCACCGCGGCGAAGCCGTCCACGTCGCGGGAACGGGCCATCTCGACGGCCAGATTCTGGGGCGTGGCTGTGGCAAGCAGCCAGGCGATGCCAGGACGGATGACATCCGCGCAGATCAGTTGCGCCAGACTGCCTCCAAGCCCGTTCACAGCATTGGTGTTGCCCCTGGGCACTTGGCCGGTATCCCTTAGCCACCGCAGCGGCAACTGACGCCAGTCTGCCGTCCCCTCGGCACCGGCCCCGCTGGAGATCCACCGCTGCTGCCAGGTCTGGCCCGGTTGCGCCCCGAGCCAGCCCAGGAGCCTGACCAGGCTGAGCCTTCGTTTCTCCCGGACACTGACGTTATCCGGCGCGAAGGGCGGAGCCAACAGCCGTCCCAGCAGCATCTCCCGGTCTTGACAGGCCCCGTCCCAGCGGTCTGGGACCATTCGGGGCGGGAAACGTTCCCACACCCGGGTCGCTTCCGCGCTCCTCCGCCCGACCTCAGCGGTCATGCGGTCTAGCGTGTTCATTGATTCTCACCGGGATTCCTGCCGAACAGCACATCCAACGTGCACGCCCGGTATCGCGTCGGCGGCTCCTCGACACGCGACGCCTGCCCGGCGGCCTGCCGCTGATGGTGGGCAAGAACGCTTTCCACAACGTCTTCAGCCGTGGCCGTCACATAGGTCTGAGTGGTGGACAAATGCGCGTGACCAAGCACCCACTGTACGTCTGTTATCGGCATCCGCGGGTCACGGGCCATCCGATAGGCAGCCGAATGCCGCAGATCATGAAGGGACCAGTTCGCTCCGAGGACAACATTAGCGCGGACGAACATCGCCCGCGCCGCGTGATAGACCAACGGCCTGAACGGACGCCGAAGCGTCCACCACAATGGATCGTCCGGACCGGCCGAGACCAAGCCGAACATCTGCTGCTGATACAGCCGCAACCACACGAAGGCGTCAGGGGAGGCCGGTAGCTGCTGCAACGCCCGCGACCCCTTACGGATGACCGTGATCAGCTGCTGGCCGGGATCGGCTCCGGAACACAACACGCCCAGCAACTCCGACGCCCGGGCTCCCGTGGAGATCCAGAATGCGACCAAGGCACGGTCCCGATGCGACCGCAACTGAGTAAACAACTCATTGAACATCTCATCCGGGATCCGACGTGGTCGCCGCTGGACCAGCCGCGGCCGGAACAAACCCGAGCGCTCCCTGCGGAAACGATTCCGGGTCATAGCCCGGGCCAGTCGGCGACGACGGTGGCTGGTCGCGTCGCTCGGCTTGCCGAGCGTGGTGAGCCAGGACCTGCTCCACGACCTCGTCCCGGTCCGGGGCCAGATACAGCTGCGTCGTAGTCAGCGCGGCGTGCCCCATGACGGCTTGCACGACAGTCAGCGGCAACTCGGGGTCACGGGCCATCCTTCGGGCAGCGCTGTGCCGCAGGTCATGCAGCGTCCAGTCCGCCCCCAGGGACGCGTTGACCCGCTCGAACATGCGGTGCGCCGCGTGATACGTCAACGGCCGATACGGCCGCCGCAACGTCCACCACAATGGCTGCGTGCGCCCGGCCGGCACTAGACCTCGCATCCCCTGCTGATAGATCCGCAGGTGCACAAACGCGTCCGAAGACGCGGGGACCTGCTGGAGGGCCCGCGTTCCCTTACGCACCACGGTGATCACCTGCTGGCCGGGATCCACATCGGCGACACGCATCCCCAGCAACTCCGAGGCACGGACCCCGGTAGACACCCAGAACGCCACCAACGCCCGGTCCCGATCCGAGGGCAACTCCGCGAAGATCTCATCGAACCTCTCATCCGGAATACCCCGCGGAATGCGCTGCGGAACCCGCGGCCGGTAACGACCCACCCGGTCTCGACGGAACTCGTTCATCGGATTGTGATGTGCGTTCGCCCGGCCCGAACGCCGCGACCGGTCCAGCGGGAACGGGTTGACGATCGGCCCGGTCCCGGCTTCGAGATGGAACTCATAGAACGTGCGCAACACGGTTTCGCTATGCGCGACGGTCGTCACCGCATACCGCGAACCCGCCGACGACTTCCCCGTCACCGGGTTCGCCGTGCCCATCGGCCTTCCTCCCCACCGACCCACCGGTCGCGGTTCGACGAGCCTTGACAGTCTCCTGGATCCAGCAACTGAAGTCCCGCGCCTCGATCCGACTCGCCCGGTCCCACACCACATCAACGGCGGCAAGGAATCGCCACCACCGCAACAAATCCATCCCATACTACCGCACCGTCCCCGTTACCGGCCCGACGCCAGCAACTCGCGGAAGAACACGCTGACTGGTTCGACAACGACACCGGCCGCATCCACCAACCGATACCGCTCACCCGGCAGGTCCCCCACCTCAACCAGCTTGCCGACCCTGGGCACGACAAGCCCCGCCACATCCCGCCCAAGATCCCCATCGATGATCACGCCGGCAAGCTAGCGGGCACCCTCGCCGCACCGTCCACTGCCTGCCCAAACGCCGTCGTTAGTTCAGTTAACAGGCAAGGCGGACGACTCGCGTCTTATCCTCGTTGAAGGCAAGCCCCCTAGGTGCTAACCACGCGGCCAGCCGTGTCTTCACTTGACCGACCTGTTCGAGGCTCTCGCACATCACCACAAGATCATCTGCGTACCTCACCAGCACGGGCTACCCGGCACCACCCGATCAGCATGAACACCGACCGTGCGGTAATGGACCCCAGCAGCCTGCTCCATACCATGCAAGGCCACATTCAGCAGCACGGACTAATCACGCCACCCTACGCAGTTCCCTCCTCCGTCGGCCTGAACAATTCATGCTCGACCTCGCCCGCCTTCAACCATTTTCTGACCAGTTTCCTCGCGGACCTGCCGATCTGGCCGAGGATATGGTCATGATCGAGCCGATCAAACGCCGCCGCCAAATCCGCATCAAGAACCCACCGCCGGTGCGGATTCTTTCCGCTGACGGTGTTGAAGATGGCCTCGATCGCGTCATGACAGCCACGGCCCGGCCGAAACCCATAAGACTTCGGTTCGAACCGTGCTTCCCACTCCGGCTCCAGCGCGCTCAACACCCGGGCCTGTAACACCCTGTCGCCGATCACGGGAATACCGAGGGGACGCCGCTGTCCGCCTGCCTTGAGCACATACACTCGCCTGACGGGCTTGGCCGTCCACGACCGGCAGCGACCCTGCGCCCAGTCGACCCACTCAGCCTTCGACCGGGAACCGCTCACCACCACGCCGTTGACACCCGCCGTCCGACGACCAGCGTTGATCTCCGTCACCCGCCGCACACTCACCAGTGCATTAGCGCGGGAACGCAGCATCAATTTCTGCAAATTCCGGACCTTTGTCAGGTCCCCCACCTTCGATGCCGCGAAGATGCGCTGCCGCAGACGCCCCACGTCCGCCTCGACCTGGCGCCAATCCACAGCATCCCAGTCAAGGAGATCGCCCTCAGGTCCGTTCACCACACCACGCTCATCCGCGACCGTGGTCGCAGTCGAGGTGGCCGTGGCGTCCAACATATCCCTCAGTTCCGGTGTCGTTGATCATCGAGTCTTCGCGGGCTCACCCGACGCACGTCAGCGCTCTTTCGAGCCGAACCACGAGGGGTTCGTATCCGGGCGGTTATCCGACACCACCACACGGAGGCCGCGGTCACCCGGTGCCGGTCTTCCCGGGCTCTTCGCTGTTTCAAGTGGGTTACTGAGAGTGAGGTGGGGTCAGGTCATGTATGCGGGTTTGGGGTTGGTGAGGGTGGGCAGGGGGAGTTTGGCGGCGGTGAGGTAGATGATGGTGATCATCTTGTTCTTGTTCCGGTAGCCTCGGGCGCGGGCTTTCGCTGCTTGGACGAGGGAGTTGATGCCTTCGAGCAGGCCGTTGCTCAGATCGTTGGCGTGCCAGGCGATGATGCCCTCCCAGTGCTTCTCCACGAGGGCCACGAAGTCTTTGATGGGTTGCAGGCGGGAGCGTTTCGCGCCGGAGCACCAGCGTCGGAGGTACTCGGGCGCGTAGCTGGGGTCCTGGTCGTAGAAGGCTTGGAAGTCCTCGCGCCAGCGCAGTGCCCGGGCGGTCGCCAGCTTGGCCGAGGGCGCATCAGTCCGGCGGAGCTCGCCCTGTTGCTTCGTCGAGGGTTCCAGTGGTTCTTTAGCCACATCCAGCGCTGCGCTTGAGCTCCATGCGGATCTTGACCTCGGTGCGGCGTACCGCATCGACCGCTTCGCTGAGTTTGGCGGCTATGTGGAACTTGTCGAAGGTCATCGTCGCGTTGGGCAGGTGCTCGGCGATCCCGGAGATGAACGCGTGCTCATATCCGAGCTAGTGTCGGTGACGCTCGCCGGATCGCCGCCGTGCTCAGCCAGGTCAGTAGCGAAACGGGCCACCGTGTCCGAGCGTCGCCCGTCGGTGGCGAACAGCACCCGCCCCCGCGTCATGTCGGCGAAGATGCTCACGTAGTCCTGGCCTTTTCGTGCCGAGGTCTCGTCCATGCCGACCGTGGTCACCGCCGAGAAGTCCTCCTGGTCACGGGCGGCTCGGACGTGGTGCTCGAGCACCCGCCAGATCCTGGTGTCGTGCTCCCGGGTCAGCGCCGCGACCTTGGCCACCGGCATGGCCGCCGCGAAGGTCAACGCCAGTGCCTCGAACAGCATCGTGAAACCCGACCCTGGACGCCTCCAGGACACACTGACCTGCTCTGGTCCCCGTCTCGGGCTTTCACCTCCGGGGAAGTCAGGCATCCAAGAACGCCTTGTATTGGAAGAAGTCCATGTGCCGCCACGTCTTGTCCGCCGTGTCGTGCACCACACAGGCACCCTCGGCGCAGTCCTTCACCGGGCAGGCGAACCGGGCACCACGAGGGAAGTCCAGATACAGGTCCAGCCGCTCCCCGTCGAACTCGGTCCGCGTGACCCGCCACGGCGCACTCAACCCCAACGCCGCGGTGAACAACCCCAGCTCGTCCATAACGTACCCTGCCTCCGAACCCTCACAGTCATCACTGACTGTCACGACCATCACTGATGGTGACAGTCAAGGAGACCGCAGCCCGCCAGCCAACCCGCCACGCCGGGACCGAACCCACTTGTTACAGCGAGGAGCCTCTTCCCGGTGCCTTTCGGCGTCCCGGCCTTAGCTTGTTGCGTCATCCTTCCCCCGCTGAGGACTTCAGCTCTCCTCACAGCCGGCCTACCAGGGCACATACCCCTGGACCTCAACGGGATTACCGCGTTCCGCAGGTATGAGACACGATCGGGGTGGGCCTCTCCTCTATCCCGGGGCGGCGGTGTCCTCCCGACCGGCAGGGCATCACCGGTCGGCGCCTGCCGCTTCCCAGCGGCCAGCCCTTCACCCTCGCTGCCACAACCCGTCCGCGAGGGAAGTAGTGACGAGACATCAACAGAGATTCACACGATTAACCCGTCCGATCTTTCCCTTGCCCGTAGCCCCCGGACGGAACGGGAACCCTTCGACGTTTCCCTCGGGCTTCGCACCCCGCCGTTACCAGCGAAGCACGCCGAGGTGGGAACAGGTCTCACGGACACTGACCCAGAGCTACACCTTCGACACAGTCGAACCTCCCAACGGTAAGCTCACTCACTACCTGCGACCTCGCGTCGCACCGCCCCCTCTACCCCGGAACGGTGGTGTCCACACGGCTGCCAGGGGCTCTACAGCCGCCACCTGCCGCTTCCCAGCGGCCAGTCCTCCACCCCAGCACCACATCCCATCCCCGGGGCCATCTGTGACGAGGCATCATCAGGGGTTTACTCACGTTCGCCCTTCCGGTTCTTTCCCTGACCTGTAGCACCCGGATGGAGCGGGCACCCTTGGGCGTGAACCCTGAGCTTCAGACCCCGCGATTACTCGCGACGCCCGTCAGGGCGGGAACAGGCCTCTTGGACACTGGCCCGAAATCACATCCTCGACATTTAATCAAGCCTCCAATCGATGTGACTCACTCAACGCGTGCGACTTCACGTCGCACACCCCCTCAGAACCGTGCGGGCCACTCGTCGTGGCACACGGCTCCGCAGCCTGACTAGCACGGATGGACTTTTCGGCACCTACAGCACCAACACGCCTCATCCGTGACGAAGCAGTGCTTTGGGGCGCATAGTCCACAAGGTGATCGGCTCTGACTGGTGTAGTCGCCGGCTGACCGGAGTAGGTCTGGTTGTCACCACTGGACGCGACACTTGGAGGGCCTATGGCAACCGGCGAGACCGGTTTCGACGACGTGACATTCGACTTGATCTCGGTGCAGTACCATTCGCTGAAAGCGGGGCACGACTACGGCCAGTACGTCCGTGACGCGGAGAACGCCGGCCTGACCGACATCGCGAATTTCTTCCGAGACGTGATGAAGCAGGACTCGCAACGGGCTGCTCAGTGCCATGAGTTTCTGCGGAGGATGTCCGGCAGCGACCAGGCCGGGCCGGCAGTGACGTGACCCGATAGGCAATCAGCAAGGCGGCGGGACCAATGAGATTATCGGTCCCGCCGCCTGCTCATTCCTCAGTACTATGCGACTTGCCGGTGGCGTTGGGCACGCAATGCGTCATGGTCTTGCCGGTCACGTCCTGCGGACCGTTCTTTCCGAGGTTCTCCAGCCGCTTCTGCTCCTCCTCCTCCTCCGACAGTTGCTGGGTCGGCAGCGGCGGGAGGTCGCGGACGTCGTCGGCGCTGATCCCCAGACCGTCTCCGACCCGCTGGCCCAGCTCGTCTTCGACCATGAAGAAGTGCCACACCATCCGCCCCTGTACCTCAGGGGTGGCCTGCCCGATGAGGGCGACGAAGTTGTGCACCAGGTCGTCGCGCTCCCAGTCCTCCATCAGCCGGAATCGCTCGCCGGCCTGCTGGTAGTCGTTGGTGCGCGGGATCCGCGCCCGGGTCACCCGGCCCTGAATCACGGGTCCCTGCTCATCACGGGTGGGGTAGTCGGCCTCGTCCAGCCCGCCCATGGTCGACGGTTCGTAGTTGACGTGCGGGTTCTCCCCGCCGGTATCGACAAAGTAGGTCATCTGCCCGTCGCGCTGGTTGGTGGCGACCGTGGCGTTCTTCGGGGAGTTGACCGGCAGTTGCAGGTAGTTGGGGCCCACCCGGTAGCGCTGGGTGTCGCTGTAGGAGAAGGTGCGCCCGATGAGCATCTTGTCGTCGGAGAAGTCCAGCCCGTCGACCAGCACGCCGGTGCCGAAGCTGATCTGCTCGTTCTCCGCGAAGAAGTTCTCGACGTTGCGGTTCAGCTGCAGGGTGCCGACCTTCTTCGGCTCGAAGAGCTCCTCGGGCCACACCTTGGTGTCGTCCAGTGGATCGAAGTCCAGCTCCGGGTGGTCGTGGTCGTCCATCATCTGCACCAACAGGTCCCACTCGGGGTAATCGCCGCGCTCGATGGCGTCGTAGAGGTCCTTCGACGCGTGCCCCAGCTCATTGGCCTGAATCGCGGCGGCGTCCGCCTCGGTCAGGCTGGCCACCCCGCAGGACGGGGTCCAGTGGTACTTGACGAGCTTCGTCTCACCATCGGCGTTGACCCATTTGTAGGTGTTGACGCCGAATCCCTGCTGGTGACGGTAGTCGGCGGGGATGCCACGGGGGCTGAACAGGTTCACCAGCATGTGCATCGACTCCGGCGTCTGCGACATGAAATCGAAGATCCGGGCCGGCTCCTGGCGGAACGTCACGGGATCGGGCTTGAGGGAGTGGATCACGTCCGGGAACTTGATGGCATCGCGGATGAAGAACACTCCGAGGTTGTTGCCCACGAGGTCCCAATTGCCCTCCTCGGGTGTAGAACTTCACCGCGAACCCGCGCGGTCACGGGCCGCCTCCGAGGAGTCCCGCCCGCCGATCACCGTCGAGAACCGCAGCGCCACGTCGGTCTGCTTGCCCTCGGCCGAGAACAGCTTCGCCCGGGTATAGCGCTCGATCGGCTCGTCACCCCACCGGCCGGTCGCGGTGAACATCCCGTAGGCCAGGAAACCACGAGCGTGCACCACCCGTTCCGGGATCCGCTCACGGTCGAATTGACTGATCTTTTCCAAAAACTGGTAATTCTCCAAAGTGGCGGGCCCGCGGGCACCGACGGTGCGCTGGTTCTGGTTATCAAAGACCGGGTGGCCCTGGCGATTAGTCAGGGTGCGCTGGGCACTGCTCGACACGTCCGTCATCGTCCGAGGTTCGTCCTGACCATGTCCTTCGTCCGGTCGAACAGCGACACCAGAGGACCAGCAACGGTGTTGGCGGTCGCGGATTCCACCCCCGGATGTGGATGCGTAGGGGCGGCCGCCTCGGCCGCCCGGACCATGCCTAGTGATCTATTCCAAGTGAGGTCTGGCGTGTCGTGATTGGTTGATACGCGAAGGGTGTCCAAGATCGGCGTTCTCACCCAACGTCGAACCCGGAGGCCCTCGTGGACGCCGATCTGGACACCCTCGCGATCGCACTCTACGTCACGACCGATGACCTGTTGCGGAGCGCGCCGCAGCGCACGCCGTGGCGCCCAGCGATCGGTTTCAGCCCGCAGATCTCGGATGCGGAGCTGGTGACGTTGGCGGTGATGCAGGCGTTGCTGGGGTTCACCAGCGAGTCCCGCTGGCTGCGGTTCGCCACCGCTGGCCTGCGGCATTTGTTCCCGTATCTTCCGCAGCAGCCCGGCTACAACAAGCGGCTGCGCAATCTGGCCACCACGATCAGCTGGCTGATCGGGATGCTGGCCCGCGACACCACCCTGTGGACCGATGACGTCTGGGTCATCGACTCCACCCCCGTGGAATGCGCCCGCTCCCGCGAGACCGTGCGCCGCAGCGAGTTGGCCGGATGGGCCGAGTACGGCTACTGCGCCAGCCACTCCCGCTACTTCTGGGGACTACGCCTACACATGCTCGCCACCCTGCACGGCCTGCCCGTGGGATTCGCGCTGACCGGCGCCAAAGCCGATGAACGCACGGTCCTGCTCGACATCCTCCACACCGACCCAACGCTGAGCGCGCCCCGACCCGGCCAGATCATCATCGGGGACAAGAACTATTTCGGCGCCGAGTTCGAGACCACCCTCACCGAAGCAGGCCTGACCCTGCTACGACCAGCCCGCAAGGGCGAACCCGACCGAGCAGGCAGCCGGTTTTTCAAACCCCTACGCCAAACCATCGAATCAATCTTCGACACCTACAAGGGCCAACTCAATCTCGAAGGTCACGGCGGCAAAACCCCCAACGGCGTCCTGGTCCGCGTTCTGCAACGCATCCTCGCCTTGACCACCGCGATCTGGCACAACGACCACACCGGCCAGCCCATCAAACGCTCACTGCTGACCTACGACCACTGACCAACCCCTTGGAATAGATCATCTAGCAGGGGCTGCAGCTGCGCTGCCGCGATTTCCCGGCGCAGGTAGCGGAACTCGTAGGCCTCCTCATTGTGCGCATGCCTCAGCACGCTGGTCCGCAGCTCGGCGAGCAGCGCGGGGAACTCGACGGCGTCCGGCCCGAGGTCTTCAAGTCTTGCAAGCTCCTTGGCCGCCCGTTCCTCGGCGAGTCGGTCGGCGACGATGTCCCCGCCGCCGTCCACCCCGGCCCGCACCAGCGGGTGGATCAGCTGTTCCTCGGCAGTCTCGTGCACCGCGAGCAGCTTCACCAGCCGATCGAACGCGTTCCGGCGTGCCTGCCCGGTGGACGTCTGCACCTCGGTGAACAAATCCCGGATCTGCATGTGCTGGCCGATCAGGAACTCGACGACGTCGCGTGCCGCGTCCACCCCGTCTGTGTGTGGTGTCTGTGTTGTTGTCATGGTTTCCTCTCACGCATTACTGGTCTTGCGCTGGCGTAACTCGGGTCGCGGGTGCGGGCCTTCGGTCTCGACGCGGTAGTCGGTGTCGAATACCGCGTTGTGTTCGTCGATGACGCGGTCGCTGGCCGGATCTTCGCCGCCCATCAGGGCGTCCTGCATTTTCTGGAACCGCTCGTGCGCCTCGTGGACGAAGCCAGTGCCTAGCGTCGTCAGGTCCACTTGGGTATCGAGCAGGTCACGTAGGTAGGCCTTGTTGGGCTCGAAGGTCAGCACGTTCGGCAGTTCCGGTGCGAGCACCTCGGCGGGGTCGCGCCCGTCGTGGCGGCGCATCAGATCGCACGCCACGGACAGATGCTCGAGCTCCACGTTCAGGTGCAACTCCCAGATCGCCTTGACCTTGCGGTCGGACTCCTGCTGCATGAAGGAGTAGTAGAGGTAGCACTCGTTGTACTCGTGGTTGACCAGCCGCTCCCACCAGGTCTCGCCCGGGTCGAGCAGCGACTCGTAGTGCGTGACGTGCTCCTCCTCGACCATCGCGATCTCCTGGTAGAGCTGGCGCGCGATCGGCTCCATGTACTGCGGGCCGGTGTTGAGGTAGAAGTTCATCGTCTGCTGCTCGGCGGACAAGACCGTCAAGGCGTGCAGCTTCGAGATCGGGGCCGCAGCGCTGCTGTCATACGGCTCGCGGACGTTGTCGATCGGGTGCCGGTGGTGGTAGCGGGTGGGCCGGCCCGGCATCACCTCGGTGAGCTGGTCGACGATCTTCTCCGTCTTACAGTGCTGCAACATCTCGTACAGATTGGCGTAGCGGTACAGGTGGTCGAAGTCTTCCAGTACGCTGAACTCGTAGCACTGCGTCAAGTAGGGGTCAGGTTCCATCCGGGCGATTCACGCCGTCAGGTTGACCGCGACCTGCTCGTAGGAGATCGTCGTCTCCAGCGGCGATGACGAACCGGGCAACAACCAGTTCACCACTTTCTGCTGTTGCTGCTCGATGTAGCGGACCTCGGCCAGCTTGTGCTTGACCTCCAGGTCCGGGCAGACCCGGGCGAAGTTGTGGCTGAACAGCAGCGACTCGATCTCGATCCCGTTCATCGTGATGATCCGACACTTGGTGTACGGGTCACTGTAATCCGGATCGACGGGCTCGACATCGAGCTCCCGCCAGCTACGCAGCTGCTTGTCCAGCGGGATACCGCGTTGTTCGAGCGGGTTAAATGTCATGGAGTTCCGATCATGAGAAATTGGACATCATTACTTACCCTGCTAGGGGTGCCGTAAACCGGGCGATGTCTCGGTTATATAACGGGTTCGGTGAGCTGCGCTCGGGCGGCCCGGTCACCGTGAGACCATCAACTCGGAGTCAACGCGATGTCAGCGCCAGTCTCGGCGATGATGACCTCAGCGGTGGTCTGGCCAACCCCGGGAATGGTGGCCAGACCGGCGGCCGCTATCGACTCGCCCGCAGTGGTTGATCGACCACCCGGGTGCGGATCGTCACGCCACCTCGAGCCCGCCCGCCCGCGCGGTTTGCGGCGTTCAGGCAAAATCGCACCCACATGTTCAGCTGGATCTCCTTAGCCAGCTGAAGATAACTGTAGAGCAAGTGGATAACCCAACTGCTCGGCCGCGCCCACGCCTCGATCTCAAACCGCAGCTGAGAGCCCTGTGACCGGGCCCGGAACTCGATCTGTCCAGCCTCCAGGTGTCCGGTCAAGGTGGCGAGGCGAAATGATGTGCCGGTCCGGTGCACCACTCGGACCGGGCCATCCCAGGGACCCGGTATACGCACCACGGCCTCGTCGCCGATCGTGAGCTCGCCGGGAACCCCGGAGATCGTCTCGACCGCGGTGACCTCGGCGGGCACGGCCTGATTGAGGTCGGAGGCAACCGTGGCGATCAGCTCCGCCGCAGTCCACGATGAGCCCTGGATCTCCACCGAGAACAGCCGGCGGAACAGCGGGCCGACGCCACTTTCCAGGGGTTGGCTACGGTCGTCCACCAGCTGATCAGGCAGCGGCGGCGGGAGATCAGTAGCGTCGCCGGCCTCGACGGACCGATGCAACGGGGTGGTCGCCCACAGGTAGCGCCACGAGACGAGCACAACACCCAGCGTCCAGCGCGCCAGGATCCTCGACCAGCGGGCAATCACAGAGACACCGGGCTCTCCTGTGTCGCGCTTGCGGGGGGATACGGGGACACTGGGCATGTTCCCCGGTCGGCGAGCCGGCAAACAGCAGTGTGGAGGCGCGGATGGTCGGTCAGGTGTTGCATCGCGCCGGACTGCGCAGCGGGCACCTCGAGATCATGTCCCTCGGGTCGGTCGCGCTGTGTCTTGGCCTGTGGATCCGAGCCAAGACGGTGGATCAAGACGAACGGGGCAACGCTGAGCGGCGGGCGCTGTTCACCGGGTTATGGCCGCCCACACTCTGGTTGATCGGTGACTCGCTACGCAGGCATGAGTGACCCACCGTGCGCGACCGGCTGTTGGGCAACATCGATTACGTCACGGCGCTGGCCGCGCTGCGCAATCGTGAAGTCAACTACGACCCCAGCGAGGTAAGGCCGCCCAGCTGGAACTTCGATGTGCACCGCAGCCTCGTCGGCCGCGAGCGACCCGGCCCGCCCGAGCCCGGCGGGGTGTGGGAGACCGCCCGCGACCTGGTCCGGGACTACGAGTTCACCCCCCCGGAGCTCATTCGCGCGGTCTATCATCGTCAAGATCCGCTGCTAGGCCGCAATCTGCTGCTCGAGGGCCGCTTCTCTGGGCTGCGGTTCTACATGGGGGTGCGCATCACCGCCCTCATCAACGAAACCCGACACCATCACGAGAAGGTGTGGGGGTGGGCCTACCAGACCCTCGAGCACCATCTCGAACGCGGTAAGGTGACCTATGAGGTCATCAAGCACCTGAACAGCGGTCAGGTCGAGTTCGTCGCCTCCTGCCAATCCCAACGATCGCCCACCGTCGGACCCATCCTCCGGCTGGGCTGGCTGTTATTTGGACGCCGCGCTCAGCTGCGATTCTACCGTCGATGCGGACAACGGCTACACGAACTGGTGCGGGCGTCGCGGACCGGCACACCAACCCCGGCCGCTGCGCGGCCACAATTGGAGATCAACGACCTGGTCCTGGTGCCCTCCGGAGTCAAACCACACCCACTCGATCGCCTCACCATCCGCCAACACAACCCGGCCCGATGAGCCCGTTCGAGCAAACAGGCTCGCTCCACAGATGCGTGCTGCCATACCAGGTTACTAAGTAAAGTTGACGTCATGTGGTAGTTAATACCCTGATGACGACGCAAACCTTCTCCTTCTGGTTCACCACCCCCTACCGGCTCGCCGGCCTGCCCTTCGGCATCACCCCGGCCACCACGACAGTCCACGTACGCGACGGCGAGCTTGCCGTCCGATTCGGACCCTGGAAACTACGAACAGCCCTCACCAACGTGATGTCAACCACCGTTACCGGACCATTCGGCTTCCTCAAGACCGCGGGACCGGCACACCTCTCCCTCGCCGACCGAGGGCTGACCATGGCCACCAACGGTGCCTGCGGCCTGTGCATCACCTTCCGCGAACCCGTCCCCGGCATCGAGCCAACCGGCACCCTGCGCCATCCCGCCCTCACCGTCACAGTCGCCGACTGCCAAGGACTCGCCACGGTACTGACAGCAAGGTGAGGTAGGCACACACGCCCTGTCACCGGTGAACGACCAGCCGCTGGACCACGGCGTCGCGGGACAGATCCCGAACTGGGGCACGCGCGTACGGTGGCGGTTCCCCTCCGGCGAGCAAACTGTGCGTGCGCTCCGGACACTCCCTTCCGTCGAGTACGGGAGCCTGTCGGAGGTGCTGCCCTCCGTGCTGGCCCCGCTGTAGGTCCTCTCCGGAGTGGTTTCCACCGCAGCGCACCAGCCCCGGTGTCCCAGCGAACAGGGTCATTCAGTCACAGGAAGCGGCACGACGCGGGGGTTGACCGGTCGCCAGTTGACCATGAGGAGAGTGGCGTCATCCTGGAGCAGACCTCCTTGGTGCTCGAGAACGTCGTGGGCCAGCCGGCGCAGGGTCTCCGACGCCGGCAGGCCATCGGCGCCGCTGCGTTCGGCGAAGTCGATCAGCCAGTCGGTGCCGAAAGACCGACCACGGGAATCGCGGGCTTCGGTGATGCCGTCGGTGTAGAGCAACAACCGGTCGCCCGGCTCGAGTTGTTCGTGTACGACTGCGACGTCGCGGCCGGACACGCCCAGAGGTACCCGACGACCATACTGAAGTGCTTTCACGGTCCTGTTCGCGCGCAATAGCAATGGCGGGGGATGCCCGGCAACGAGGTAGCTCAGCTTACCGGTGCTGGTGTCCAGACGGGCCAGGACCGCAGTGACAAAGCGGGCACCCGGACCGTGGGCGATGATCTCGGCGTCGGCGCGGCGCGCGATCACACTGAAGTCGCGCTCGCCGCTACGGCGGGCGTTGCGAATCGCGGCGAAGGCAACGGCGGTGGTCAGACCGGCTTGGAGGTCGTGACCAACGGCGTCGAAGAGACCGCAGAACGCCACCTGCTCATCGACGGCGTAGTCGAAACCGTCGCCCCCGACCCGGTCGTGCGGTTCGAGCACTGCGGTGATGACCAAGTCGCGGGAGGTGAAGGTGAGCGGCGGCAGGAGCTGCCAGAGCAACTCGGCGTTACGCCCCGCACCCAGCGGTTTGCACTTGGAACGGCTGTGGCATGGACAGCTGCCCTCCAACTCGACGGCAACGTCACGTCGGGGGGTAAGCGCGACCGTCGCGGAGTCTACGGCGCAGAGCGCATCGCCGCGGGGTTGAGCGGGCGGCACACCCACAGGTCAGAAGGCCTGGGGCGATCTATACGGGTCTCAGAATCGCGCACGATAGGAGAAGTACGGGCGGCCCTCCTCGGGTGCGGGAAAGGTCAGCCCGAATGCGTCCATGACCTCCCAGACCATTCGACGGTCGATCAGCATGATGTCGCCGGCCTGGAACCAGCGCAGCTGTGCACATCGCCCGCTGTTGCGTTCGGTGGCGCGGCCGCGGTGGTGGACGATGTCGTTGCGCATGAGCCGTAGGTCGCCGAGCACGGGGGCGCGGACCTCGTCAACGGGTATGCCGCGCGCCTTGGCGAGACGCGGCCGGAACTCGTCCTCCCACTCATGGAACACCAGTAGCAGCCACTGGTGGCCGATCTGCTGGGCGACGAGCCCACCGTCGCTGAGGCGCTCCAGCACAACCGACTGCGGCCAGGCGTGGAAGGTCTCGCTGCGCCCGGCCGCGTCCAGCGGCGGCGTGGTCATCTCGATCGGGGTGTCCGCCCAGCCAGGTCCCCCGAAGTCAAGCGCGCCTTGCACCTGGCGGCGGGTCAGCTGCACGCCGGTCAGGGCGTAGCCGTAGGTGCCGGCGGCGTCGTTGAGGAACGCACCCAACGCGACCATGACGTCGTCAGCTGTCTCGCTCACATGCCGATCGTCCTCCGCCAGGGCGCGAACTCGCGGGAGCTGGCGGCCAGCACGGCCCGGTTGACTGGGCGCGGCCGCGGACGGGTGACCTGGCGGCGGAGCACGCTGACCTCAGGACGGAGCACCAGGATCTCGACACCCTTGCTCGCGTCGGTCCGAGCACAGAGCACCAGCAGTTCAAACAGTCGGCGTGCCAGTAGATACACCAGCGAGAAGACCACGGCGGACATCCTGCCGGACCCCCTCCGGCCACGTGGCCCTCACCTGCACAGCAGGTCATCGACGCAGACGGAGGTTTTCGGCACCCACAGGGTCTATCTGTACCGTGCGATCGACCAGTTCGGCCAGGTCATTAACGTGCTGGTCGCCGAGAAACGGGATCTGGCCGCCACCCGCCGGTTTTTCACCCGCGCCCTCGATCACGGTCCACACCCCAGCGAAGTGACCACCGACCGAGCACCCGCTTACCCTCGGGTGCTCGACGAGCGGACATAGCGACAAGTGACGGCTTTCTGGCCAGCACGGATGCGATGGGTGGTCGCAGGGTGGTCGCTGCCCGGTGCAGGGTGGGTGCTTTGCCTACTCTCTGGAGGCCCCCTCATGAGCTCGACTCCGCACCGCGGCCGGGTCTATCGGCACTGCGCCTGCCGCGGTCCCGACGGCAGGCAACTGGGCACCCGCTGCCCCACCCTGGCCAACACCCGGCACGGGACCTGGGGCTTCGCCGTCGACCTGCCCTCGCTGAGGACCCAGCGGAAAACGATGCGCCGGGGCGGGTTCGCCACCAAGACCGCTGCCCAGACCGCGCTGGCCCAGGTCCTCCACGGGGAACGCACCGGGATCCACCTCGACGACCAGCAGACCGTAGCCGCCTACCTGACCAGCTGGCTGGCCGAGAAATCCCCCGCACTGAAACCCACCACCCTCACCCGCTACCGCGACTACGTCACCAAAGACCTCATCCCGCCCCTCGGCGCCGTGTGACTGGACACACTTAACCACCAGCACATCGCCACATTCATCAGCCACCAACTCGACGCCGGACGCGGCCGCGTGACACTGCGCCGCTGTGTGGCCACCCTGTCCAGCGCGCTGACCGATGCCCTGCGCCAACGACGGCTACCACACAACGCAGCGCGGTACGCGACCATCCCGCGACCACCCACCCCCGAGCGGGTCTGCTGGACCCCCGCCCAGGCCTGCACATTCCTGCGACACTGCCACCAGGTTGACGACCCACTCGCCGACCTATTCGAGGTACTCATCGGAACCGGGATGCGCAAGGGGGAGGCACTGGGCCCTGCACTGGGCCGATGTGCACCTCGACCAGCGGGTGCTGTTCGTCCGCCATACCCTGTCCAACGTCAACAACATCACCCCGGTACTGACCACACCGAAGACCAAGACCAGCCTCGCCTGGATCGGCCTATCGGACCGAGTGACCGCCGCATTCCAACGCCAAGCCGACCGCCAACAAGACCACCCTCAGCAACGATTCGTCTTCTCCCGCCTCGACGGGAGACCCCTGCGACCAGACTCCGTGCTCCGCCGCTTCCACCAGCTCACCGCCCACGCCGGATTACCCCGGAGCCGAGTGCACGACCTGCGCCACCTGGCGGCAACCCTCATGATCACTTCCAACGTGCCACTGGCTGTCGCGTCCAAAACCCTGCGCCACTCCACACTGTCCACCACGGTCAATCTCTACAGCCACCTGACACCCCAGGTCGCCCATCAGGCCGTCGACGCCATCGCCGCCGCATTGGCCACCGCCGAAGCCATCACACCCATCACCTAAAACAAGACCAAGGACAACAGGCGACCACCCTGCGACCACAGCACCCCAGAAGCACGAGCAGGGAGTATGCCCCTATCGGCATACTCCCTGCTCAACGCTGGTCGGGACGACAGGATTTGAACCTGCGACCCCTTGACCCCCAGGGTCATTTACACAATCCGCTGACCTGCGGAAATAGAGAATCCCCTGCACATGACGGGTCCGGTGGCGACAGTTAACAGCAGTTCGGGTAGGTCCCGGAACAGTCACGGCTCCTGTTTCGCTCCTGCTCCTGGCTCAGACAAACACACCAGGATCACACCAGCACGATCATGCCGAGCACCAGCTCCTGACGATATCCCGACCGTCGTCCTCCTCCACACGGCTAGCCGACAAGCCTCGACAACACCCACCACCCACCACGGTGACCCGGCTCAACACCCCGATCCGGCATCATCAACTCCTCAGAGACATGATCAACCGACAAGCTGCCTAGCTCGGCCAGAAAAACACGTGGTCCCCGGCCATCCATCGAGTTTGGCACGGTACAGGAGACTGACGAGTCGCCGCCGGGTGCCTCGCGGCGGGTCAGCTCGTGCGGAGTTCAGCGGCCAGGTGGGCGGTCTCGTTGACGCTGTACACCGTCCACCGGCCAGCGGCATACCAGCAGCGGGTCAGCGAGGCGTGTGCCGGGCGTAGCGCGTAGTCACGGTCGAGTCCCAGCACGTCGGCCAGGTGCGCGTTGATCACCCCGTTGTGGCAGGCGATCACCGTGGTGCCGTTGGTCCGATCGGTACCGTGCCGGGCCGCGATCGCCCCGATCGCGGCCCGGACCCGGTCCCGGAACCGCGGCCCGGGTTCGGCCGGTACCAGCGTGTCCCACCGACCGCCGGTGGCGAACTCGGCCGCAGCCCGATGCCAGCCGGCTGCGTCCAGTCCAGCTCCGGCGGCCGTCACCGCCCCGCCCAACTCGATCTCCCGCAACTGCGGGACCGGCCGCGAGGACAGGCCGAGCGCGTCCGCCACGATTCGCGCGGTCTGCGCCGCGCGGTCCAGATCGCTGGTATACACTGCGGTCACCGGCTCGGTCGACAACAGCGTCCCGGTCGCCTCGGCCTGCCGGCGGCCCAGTTCGCTCAGCGGCGGGTCGAGCCGTTCGTCGGCGCGCCGACGTGCGTCCGGTTTCGGCTGCCCATGGCGGAGCAGGATCACCTCCAGGTGTGCTGCACCCCAGCTGGTGGCCGCAGCGATAGCGTCGTTGACGATCCGCCCTGGCTCGGCCGGCCCCGACCCGCACCGGCCCGACTTCGACCGTGCCATTCGGCTGCTCCTCGGCTCATGCGGGGTGGAAACCGTCGTGTACCGGCCAGTCCTGGTGGTAAGCCTCGCGCGCCGCCTGCACCAGAGCGGTCAGCCGTGTGGGTGCGCCATACAGGTGCAGGTCAGCTAGCGACTCGCCGCAGGCCAGCCAACCGGCCAGCCAGTCGGTCCGTGGCGCGCCGGCCGGCTGGCCCCAGGCTCGCAACGCCGCCGGGCTACCCACGTGCTCCAGCCGGGCACCATGCCACCGGGCGGTGATCGCGAGCGGCTCGGCCCGCCGGTACTTCCCGTCCCGGCTACCGGTGCCGTGCGACTGCCCACCGTGCGGAAGGGCAGCGGGTCGTCCCGCCTCCCCGGTGCCGAGGTCGGTGGTCACGTTGAACACCGCGGCCGGTCCGTCGAGCGCATAGCTGGTGTGCCAGATGCCGAATGGGACCGCCATCATCTCGCCAGGACCGCAGACCTGTTGGTAGACAAAGGGTTTTCCGCTCACGGTGTGACCGGCGACCAGCATGGCGACGCGACCGGTCAAGGTCTGAAACACCTCGAGCTGACCAGGCAGGTTCCAGTGTCCGGTTGACCGATACGGCTCGCCGCCCGGTAGGACGCCCGGCTGGTACACGACGAGGTCGGCCAGCAGATACCCAGGACCATGCGGCAGGCTGCCGTCCGGCCCGCCGGCCGGTACGCACCGCTCGGTGTCGAGCTGCCGCGGCGGCAGGAAGTGCCGCACGGCCCAGTACAGCAACGGGTCGTACCCGTGCCGACGGCTGACCGCGACAGCAGCCCGGTCGGCCAGGTACACCGGGTTGTGGCCACCGGCCCGGAGCAGATCCGACAGCCGGCGCGGCTCGGCGGCGGCGAGGTACCCGTTGACCGCGAGCCGGCCGTCCTGGCGCACCGTCACACCGGGGATGCCGACCGGCAGCGACACCGGGTCGGGCAGCGTGCCCCGCTGCCGCAGGTGTGCCAGTACCAGGTCGCGCGCCGGACTGCGCGGTCCGGCCGTACCGTGGGTCATCGTTGGCTCTGCCTCGGGTCGGAGTCGGCCAACTGGGCCAGCCAGCCAGCAGCACCCTGCCCGGCGAGTAGGTGACGCAGCTCAGCGCGCCCGCCAGGGAAACCACACGGCGCGCTACCGGTGCCACCCATCGCCTCCCGGAGCGCCGTGGCGGTGGCTGTCACATCGTACGGCTGTACCGGCATGACATGGCCCGCAAGGTGCTCGTAGGCACCGGCATTGACCGACAGCAGCAATGGCGCGCGCTCGGCCAGGAACAGCGCCTCCTTAGCCACCAGGTTCATTCCGTCGATCGTGGGGTTGACCAGGGTGACCTCAGCGCCGGACAGAGCCGCGGTAACGCAGTTACGGGAGCTAGCCGCGTCCGGGTACACCAGCGACACCGCCGGGCGGTCGGGTGTGGCGAACCGGTCGTTGATGTCGGCCACCATGGCCTCGCACAGCCGCTGATGTTCCCGACTGCGCTCGGTGGTACGGCTCGGTGGGGTGGCCACCGCGCAGAACCACCACTGGCCAGACAGGTCCGGCTCGCGGTCCAGCAGTGCCCGGTAGGCGGCGAACCCGCGCGGCTGGTTCTTCCACAAATCCAGCCGGTCAGCCCGGGCCACCACCCGACGCCCGGCGCCGAGCACGGCCATCCGCTCACGCCATCGGTCGGTGCTCGACTCGGTGTCCATCCGCCGTAGCGCGTCGATGTCCAATGGGAACGGTGCCACCGCGATACGCGTCTCGTGGCCCTGGTAGGCCACCTCTCGCTCGCTGACCCGGCAGCCGGGCAGGAAGCGCGCGCAGCAGGACAGGAACGCCGCAGCCCACCGGCTGTCATGGAAGCCCACCACATCGCAGCACAGCAGGCTGACCAGGATCCGGTCCCGGATGGCGGCCGGCAGGATGCCGTAGTAGTCCGGCTCGCACCACGGTAGACCGTGGAAGAAAGCCAGCCGGCCGCGCCGTTCGACCGGGCCGGACAGGAGTTCGGGCAGCAGGAACAGGTGGTAGTCATTGATCAGGATCAACTCATCGACCGAGTTGGCCGCCACGCCGGCCAGCCGGCCGGCGTAAGCCCGGTTCACCGCCTCGTACCCTGCCCAGGCGCGGGCGAACTCGCTGTCGAAAGCCGGTTCCCGCGAAGTGTCGAGCAGGTAATGGAACAGCCACAGCATCAGCCGTACCCCGATGGTCAGGTAGTGCTGTTCCAGCACGGGTTCGGGCAGGCGGACCTGGTGCAGGGTGACCTCACCAGGTAGCCGCACCGGTTCGCCGTCGCGGTCCGGCACGCCGGCCGGCGCGGTACAGATCCAGTCGCCACCGAACTCCTCAAGCAGCGTCACCAGCAGCGGCACCAGGCCGCCTGGGGAACGGGGCAGCAACCCGACACCGTTCTGCCAGCGCGGTGCGCTGTTACTGCAGACGATCAGTTTCACGCGGGTACCCTCCTCGCAGCCCAAGGATCGGATGCCGACCGGTACTCACAACCCCACAAGATCGCCGACCGCAGCGGCGGACGCCTCGTCAGCGACCGCCATGATCGTGGCGCCAAACCACCAAGCTCACCATGCTTACCGCCTCGGCGCCGTAGAAGGCAACGTCAACGGGCCATGCGGGATATCGGGCCGAGCGTGATCCCGCCATCGCGCTGGACCTGCACGTCCTTGCAGATGCGCGCATGCTGGCTGAAACGATCGCGAGACGATGTCCTGGAGAATGCGGAGGCAGCGGCGGCGGTAGGCCAGTTGCACTGGTACCGGTTTCTTCTGCTGCCAAAGCCCGACAACCGCCACGACCTCGACGAGGCACTCGGCCTGTTGCTCGGGAATGAGGTCGCCCGCCCGGGAGTGATGGAGGACCTGATGGCGGCGGTGACCCGGCCGGGCGCGGACGCGGTGGGGATGACGACCGGGCTCTGGGATGCTGGGGGGTTCGGTAAAACGATGATGGCGCGGTTGCTGGTACACTGCCAGGAGGTCAGAGAGCAGTTCCTCGACGGGGTGCTGTGGGTGACCGTCGGCGAGGACACGACGGAGCCAGAGTTGGCCGAGAAGGTCACTAACGTGGTGAGCCTGTTGCGCGGTGTCCGGCCTCCGTTGACTGATCCGTTGGCGGCGGGCGCGGAGTTGGGGCGCGTGTTGAGGTATTCACGCTGCGCCACAAGAGCTTGGTCGGGTCGGGGGCTGGCGCGGTGACGGGTAAGGTCCCGTTTCCAGCCCCGCCGCGTCGATCCATGCGTGCGGTTCTCCCGCACACGACTCACCGACGTTCTTCACCGGCGGTGTTCGGAGCCCCGCCAGGGCCGGTTGGGCCTGGGGGCGAGGACGGTTCCTTCGAGGTTGATGAGGCCGAAGTGGTCCGGGGAGCCGTAGGCGACCAGTGACCATCCCCAGCCCCGGCTGCGTTTGTGGCGTTTAGCCATGCTTGGGCTCAGACGGTGGGCGCGACACCGGGCTTGACCTGGGACGAGGGCTCGTAAGCTGGCCCGCGCATCGGGCAGCCCCTGGGCCATGAAGATCAAAAAGACACACTCAAACCCAACCGCCAACGACGTGAAGACGTTCAGCCAGAAAGCCCGAGGCCAGCGAGGGCGAGGTTCCCCCTCATGATCACTAGCAGCGACACCCCACATCCCACCAGCCGGAACCGAAAACTCACCTGAAAGCCCGGGTAAGGCCCAACCACCGCCCTCATGCCAGTAGACTGAGTTACCACAGCTTGATCGCAGCGGAGCAGGGACTGCGACCCCTTGACCTGACGAGAAGTTGCCACTTCTCCCCCAGCAACGTTCCCACAATTCCCTGACCAGCGAAAACAGAGAATCCCCTGCATACGACGGCTCTGTTGACTCCAGCTGACCGCAGTTCAGGTAATCACGGGGATAATCCCCGCTCCCATTTCGCTCCTGCTCCACCGTGCCACAGTGCTGCGCCAGCGCTGTCGCGCGAGCGGGGCGACGACACATCAGCTCAGCCTGGCCGAACCCATTATCCGTGAACGCACCAGACCCCCTCGACATACAACGGTGCAATCACCTCGGCGGCACTCTCCACGACCAACGAGCACGCTTCCAGATCTGCACGGATGAGGTTTTCGGCAAGCGCATCGTCGTATCGCCCCGCCACTTCACTGCGCGTGCGGCTATCGGGTCGACATGACCGTGGCAGCCACGACCAAGGTCCCGTTTGCTGACGCCTCCCCGGCGCAGCTGCGGGAGGCGATCCTGCCGGAGGACGTGCCCGAGTTCGATCGGCATTACCAGCGGGCGCTGGACGTGGCCAGGACGACGCTGCGGCTCGATGAGTTGGAGAAGTTCCTGGAACTCTGGCGGCGGGTCGCTTGGTCTGCCAACGCGAACGGTCACGATCGGTGGCGGGCAGTGCTGGCTGAGGCGCAGCGAAGGCTGGCCGGTGGGCCACCACCTCCCGGGATGGTACCGATGGAGGAGATGGAAGCCCGCATCCAGGCCCGGTTGGCCAGCCAGTAGGTGTACCGGATTAAGCCCAACGATGTGGCTATGGCGCAGATCGACGCGCTGCCCCACGCCGCGCTGCTCGGCTTCGCTGAGGCACTGAGCGTGATGAAGCTGGTGCCGTGGAACGGCAAGCCACTCAACGACACCAACCCGAGTGGCGCGCTCCGGCAGCTGGTCTTCGGCCCCGAGGGCAACGGTCTGGTGACCTATCTGGTGCTGGAAGATCAACAACAGGTGGACGTGCTTGAGGTGCAGTGGGCGGGATGACCTGTGGGTGCCGAACCGGTTATCCGCAGCTGTGACCTGCAACATCGCTGGATGGTGGGATCAATGTCGTACTCAGCGGCGTTCAGTGGCCGAGAACAGACTCGATCATGGAGAGGTAGGCGCAGACTGCCAGCGCGAGCTCCTGGACGAACCTTGATTTGGAACCAGTGGCACCTTGTGGGTGCCTGATACTCGGCCACTGTGCTGACCTGGGGTGATGCGTGTCGGGTTCGGTTCGGCATGATCTGTGTGCGTAACGTTACGACTTGTATACCTGATGTTCTGTCAGCTCAGCGCCTGGTTTGCGCTCCTCATGCGATCAGAGGCGTCCAAGACTGCGGAGATCCTGGTGCTGCGCCACCAGATGAGCATCTTGCGCCGGGTGTAGGTTCCAGAAGTCGGCCTGCACCTCTGACTTGTGTGATCGGTGCGCTCGGTCGTGAGGGCATGCTCGTGAGCGATGTCCTTGCGCCTACTCTACCTGATCTTCCTCCAACTTGTGAATCTGTTGTTGTTGCTCGGCCGCTCGTCGGAATCCAAGCACATCGAACTCCTGGTGCTGCGTCACGAAGTCGCCGTGCTGCGCAGAGCCAACCCGAAGCCCCACCTGGACTGGGCGGACCGAGCGATGTTCGCCGCGCTCGTCCGGAGGCTGCCGCAGATGCTGTGGATGCATCGATTGGTCATGCCGGGCACGATCCTGCGTTGGCATCGTCGCCTGGTCGCCACGAAGTGGACGTATCCCTACCATCTCGGACGTCCGCCCCTCGAGGACGCTATGGCCGCGTTGATCGAACGCATGGCCCGGGAGAACCACCGCTGGGGATACCAGAGAATCCAGGGCAAGTTGTTCAAGCTCGGTCACCGCGTGGGGGCATCGATGATCCGCCGCGTCCTGCAGCGGTTGCGGATACCTCCGGCGCCGGTCCGGTGCACCGACACGACCTGGCGGCAGTTTCTGCGCGCGCAGGCGTCGACGATGTTGGCCTGCGACTTCTTCCACGTGGACTGCGCGGTGACGCTCCAGCGGATCTACGTGTTCTTCGTCTTGGAGGTCGGCAACAGGGCCATGCGCCTACTGGGTACGACCACGAACCCGGACGGCAGGTGGACCACCCAACAGGTCCGAAACCTGGTGATAGATCTTGGCGATCGCGTCACCCAGTTCCGGTTCCTCATCCGAGATCGAGCCGGTCAGTTCGCCGCATCGTTCGACGCTGTCCTCGCCGACATGGGCATCCGCGTGGTCAAGATTCCTCCGCGTTGCCCACGGGCGAACTGTGTCGCTGAACGGTTCGTCCACACGATCAGAGCCGAGCTCACCGACCGCATGTTGATCTTCAGTCAGCGGCACCTGCGTGTGGTACTCGCGCAGTACGTTCGGCACTACAACGGTCGACGCCCCCACCCTGCCCGCGAACTTCGCCCGCCCCACCCGCCTCACCCGACCCACCCCATGGCTGACCTCAGCCATGAACGGATCAAGCGTCCACACGATTCTAGGTGGCTTGATCAACGAGTATGAACGACGGCGTGAAACTGCTGCTCAACGTAGGTGGCCGACTTCTGGAACCCCACAGCCCCCAACAGGCCGACTGCACCGCCCTTGCACCAACTGGTCCTGCGACTGGTCACAGAGCCCGGCCCGGGTGTGAAATAGACGATCTTGACCTACCTCGGGCGGCACTGAACACGCTGGTCTTGGCACACCGTGAGCCAGCGTAGGGCGATAGCGCCAGCGGGACGGGTGACTATCATATCGGGTTATGACCGTCGCAGCCACCACGCGGCCGCCGTTCGCCGACGCCTCACCAGCTGAGATTCGTGCGGCGCTGGTCCCTGAGGAGCAGGGCGAGTTCGACCGCCAGTACCGGCGGGCATTGGAAGCCGCCGGTGCGTCGTACAGCCTTGACCAGTTGAACAAGACCCTCGCCGCGTGGCAGCGGGTTGCCTGGATGATCACCGCGCACGGCCCCGATGCCTACCGCCGGATGCTGGCCAAGGCTGAGCACACGTTACGCACCGGCGAGCCGCCCGCTGGAAGCGTGCCGTGGGACCACGTCAAGGCGGAGCTCGGCCTGTAGGT
This sequence comes from uncultured Actinomycetota bacterium, assembly GCA_963822695.1. Taxonomy (GTDB): domain Bacteria; phylum Actinomycetota; class Actinomycetes; order Mycobacteriales; family Pseudonocardiaceae. Next base: position 8,769 of record CAWGJH010000024.1, on the reverse strand, counting down.
GGCCTACACAATCGACGTTGACCCCGAGGCTCGTGAGCAGATCCGTGCCCTGCCCGCCGTGGTGCTGACCGCGCTGGCTGAAGCGATGGCCGTGCTCACGCTGACCCCGTGGAACGGCGATCCCATCAATAAGGAAAACCCCGACGGTGCTGTTCGAGTGCTACTATTCAATCCACGTGGCATGATCACATATTTAATCGTGGAAGATCGGCGTCGGGTGGATGTACTCCAAGTGACCTGGACTAGCTGACTATTTCTCGACACGACTGGGAGAACCAGTCAAGAGAGCCGACACGGACTCTTTGGCATTACTGAAGTTGAACTCGTGATGGCGGTTGCTCGGTCATGACACGCAAGAGTCGGTCCTGTGTGGCTCGGAAACTCGATGCAGTGTTTTGACCTGCGCTCCTCATGTGCTGCGTGAACATCGATCATCGTTGTGGGGTTCCAGAAGTCGGCCTGTGCCTTTGAGCTGGGACTCGGCCGTCAGGGCATGATCGTGTGCCGTGTGGTTGCGTCTCCTTTAATCGATCTTCCTGCGGCTGCTGAACCTGCTGTTGTTACTCGGCCGCTCATCGGCGTCCAAGGACGTCGAACTCCTGGTGCTGCGTCACGACGTCGCTGTGCTGCGCAGAGCCAACCCCAAGCCCCGGCTGGGCTGGACGGGATCGAGCAATGTTCGCTGCGTTGGTCCGGGCTCTGCCCAGGATGCTGCGGGGGCATCGCGTGGTCACGCCGGGCACGATCCTGCGCTGGCATCGCAGCCTGGTCGCCACAAAATGGACCTATCCCCACCGTCTCGGGCGTCCACCCATCCAGGACACGGTGGTCGTGCTGATCAAGCGCATGGCCCGGGAGAATCAGAACTGGTGATACCAGAGAATCCAGGGCGAGCTGCTCAAACTCGGTCACCGCGTGGGAGCCTCGACGATCCGCCGCATTCTCCAGCGGTTGGGGATACCGCCGGCACCGGTCCGGGACACCGACACGACCTGGCGACAGTTCCTACGCACTCAGGCATCGACGATGCTGGCCTGCGACTTCTTCCCCGTAGACTGCACAGTCACACTCAAGCGCATCTCCGTGTTCTTCGTCCTGCAGGTCGCCAACCAATCCGTGCACCTGCCCGGCACGACCACCAACCCCGACAGCCGATTGACCACCCAGCAGATCCGCAACCTCGTGATGAACCTCGACGATCACCTCACCCAGTTCCGGTTCCTCATCTGCGACCGGGCCAGCCAGGTCACCGCATCGTTCGATGCGGTCCTGACCGATGTGGCATCCGCGTGGTCAGGATTCCTCCTCGTTGCCCGCAGGCGAACTGTGTCGCCGAGCGGTTCGTCCACACGGTCAGAACCGAACTCACCGACCACATGTTGATCTTCAGTCAGCGGTACTTGCGTGTGGTGCTCGCCGAGTACGTTCGGCATGACAACGGTTGACGGCCGCACCGTGCCCGCGACCTTCGCCCGCCCCACCCAACCCATCCCGTGGCAGACCTCAGCCATGAACGGATCAAGCATCGCCCGGTTCTGGGTAGCTTGATCAACGAATATGAACGGGCGACGTGAAGCCGCTGCTCAGCGTAAGCGGCCGACTTCTGAAACCCCACAGACGGCGAGTGCTTATGCCAACGTGGACTTTCCGGCACCCCCGCATCCATCAATCGCGACCAGACGAGTCGGTGTCGGGCTCTGGCGGGCCCTGATCTCCCGCCCGACAGACGATCCCGCTACGGGGTGCGGACATCATCGCAAGGCCAGCCCTGAACTTTATATGATGAGTGATTTCGTGATCACAGCCGACGTGTTTCGGAACCAGCCCGTCCTGACCGGGCACCGGGCACGGGCGTTCCAAGATCATGGTATAAGGTTGAGGATCTTGAATGGTCGGTCCATGACGCGGGTGGCCCAGCGGGTGGCTTCGGTGATGTCGCGGCGTCCGAGCAGGTGGTATGCGCCGATGGCGAGGTTGCGCAGTGCGGCCATGACCCGGGGGCCGGAGCGGGTGCGGGCGGTGGAGTCGTCCTCGCGGTAGACGGTGTCGCGTAGCCAGTGCAGCGACTCGATCCCCCAGTGCTCGCGGACGTAGGTGGCGATGTTCTCGGGGGTGGCGTGGGCCGTGGTCAGGCTGGTCACGCCGAGCGCGGAGCGTGATGTGCCGGCGGTGTCGGTGACGTAGCGTTCGATTAGCCAGACCTGGTTGACGTGCGGGAAGGGCAGATCCGCTGGCGCGGGCAGGGTCTGGATGGTGCGGGTGGTGACCCGGCCGTGGCCGGTGTCGACGTGACGTGCTGCGATCGGGGTGGCTGCCCAGGGCAGTGCGTCGAGGGCGGCGTAGAGGGTTGGTTGGTTTTGTTTGACGGTCAAGACGAACTCTGCGCCGTGTTCGTGCAGGTACTGGGCGTGGGAGCGCTGGCTGTGTAGTGCGTCCGCGGTGATCACCGTGGTGGCCAGGTCGATTCCGGCGGCCGCGAGGGTCTCCAGGAGAGGGGCGAACAGAGGAATTTCGTTGGTCTTCGCGCCGACGTCGACCTGGCCCAGGACCAGGCAGTCCTGGTGGGTCGCCGCGGCCAGCAAGTGCACCTGATTGCCGCGGGCATCGACCGCTCCGCGCACGGTCTTGCCGTCCACCGCGATCGCGACCAGCGCCGGCTCGTCCCGGTCCTCGCGCGCATCGGCGGTACCGCCAGCATGCTCGGCGGCTCGTGTGGCGGCGTGCTCGACCAGTCAGGCCCCGACCGCGGCGTCCACCGCAGCCGGGTCAGCTCCGGTGAGCACCCGCCACAAAGTGGTCTTCGACGGAGGCCCGGCGGGCCCAGTGTAGAGCCGAGCCAACAGCTCGGTAGGTACGTTAGCGACCCAGCCAGCGATCGCGGTGAACGAGCACATCCCGACCAGCACCGCCGCCGCACACAGCGTCAGCACCACCGCCACTGGGTGATCCCGGCCCTGCTCTGAGCGTCCGTCGGAAACAGCACGAACCGTCGCAGCAGCTCAGGCCCCTCGACCGCAACACCAGACAGATCATGATCACACGTCCCCGCACCGAGCGCGCTCGCGTAGGACTCAGCAATGACAGGATGAACCAGCAACGAAGCTCCGGTGGTCACGAGAAGTCTTGGGAAGGACCGCTCGTGCTACCGGAGCTTCGTTCGCCCACCGGCGCGACACGCCGAAGCTCACCAATCTTCGCTCACCAAACCGACCCCCACAGCCAAGACGATCTTGGAACGCCCTGGGGCACCGGGTACGACTGGAACCCCTTACTCCGGTCGTCCTGGAGGACTATCTTGCGGCGCTGGCGAATCCAGAGGTCAACCGCCTCATCGACAACCGTGCGATGTTCGACCGACCCACTATCGAGACTGGGCTTGCCACCAGACAGGAGCACCATGACCGAGCAGATTGGGCCGCCGTCCGGGCAGCGGACGGCGCATTCTTGGGCGAGGCAGTCCTCAACGAGTTTGACCCGGACAACGAATCAGCCAGCTATCGTGTCTGGCTCGCCGGGCCGCACCTGTTCGGTCAGGGTTACGGAACCGAGATCACCCGGCTCGTCGTCGACTTCGCGTTGGGCACCGTTGGCTTGTACCGGGTAAGCCTCGGTGTCTATGACTTCAACCCTCGGGCCCAGCGGGTCTATGAGAAATGCGGCTTCAGCCATGAGGGTCGGCTGCGCGAAGCGATCCGCTGGGATGGTCAGTGGCATGACGAGTTGCTCATGGCCGTACTGCACAGCGATCCCCGGCCAGACAGCTAAACTCTTCCCGCACAGCGGACCCCGTGCGGCACATGTCGATCCGCTCCCAGCCAGGCACCGACCGAAGACGCCTGCGACGATCAGCACGATGCAGCCGATACGCACGGCGGTCACCGGGTCACCGAAAGCGCCATGCCGACGACGACCCCGACGGAGCCGATACCGGTCCAGGCGTCGTGGGCGGTGCCGACCGGCAGCACGTTTGAGGGTCTTGAACAGCAGAACACGTTGATGGCGCTGCACACGACCACTCCGAGGTTGGGGAGCAGGCCGGTGAACCCCTCGCTGGGCGTGAGTAGCACCACGAAGGTGATCTCGAACAGGGCGGCGAGGGATCAGCCAGACGCCACGTCACCGGCTGGGCATCGTCGCCTCGGGCACGACGGCGATCGCCTCGATCTCGATCTGCCAGGTCGGGTCCGCCAACGACGCGACCTGCGCGATCGTGTCGGCTGGGTACGGCGGGGTGAAGAACTCCCTGCGCAGCTGCACGACCCGGTCGATCACTGCCATGTCCGTGACGAAGATCGTCACCTTGACGACGTGCTCCAGGCCAGTCCCAGCGTTGCCGAGCACGGTCGCCAGGTTGGCGAACACCTGCCGGGCCTGTGCGTCGAAGTCGTCCCCGCCAACGGTCTGCCCGTGCTCGTCGACTGCGGCCTGACCGGACACGAACACCAGGTCCCCCACCCGGATTCCCAGCGAGATCGCATACGACTCATACCAGTCCGGTTCCGAGCTAATCCTGTAGCGCGTGCTGCTGATCTCCATGCGTCCACAGTCGCCGATGCCCCCGGTCTACACAAGCGCGCACATCTCGGTCGGGCGGCCGCCGGTGACGCGCCTCGACGGACAGGTGCTTGTCTCGTAGGCGGATCCGCTTGCGGGCATCGAGGGTCTTCGCGGCTGGCGAACGACGGGGTTCTGCCTGGAGAGTCCGTGGTACACCGTCGGCCATGACGACGACGACCGAAATCGAGTACGAGGCCGATGGCAGGACGATGGTGGGCCGGCTTGCCTTACCTGATGGCGAAAGCCGGCATCCCGCGGTTCTCATCGCTCACGAGGGTCCGGGGCTTGATGACCATCAGCGCTCCCGGGCGGATCAACTCGCCGAGCTGGGTTACGTGGCGTTCGCGCTCGACTATCAGGGCGGCGGCAAGTCCGTGCCCGACCGGGAGGCCATGATGGCACGGCTCGACGCCCTGTGGCGCGACCCGGAGCGCACCCGTAGCCTGGCCCGGGCGGGCCTGGACGTCCTTCTCGCGCAGCCTCGTACGGACACCACACAGGTCGCCGCGATCGGTTACTGCTTCGGCGGCCACCTAGTCTTGGAACTGGCCCGTGCCGGCACCGCCCTCGCGGTCGTGGTCGGGTTCCACCCGCGGTTGGCGACCCCTCGGCCGCTGGATTCGGGCAATATCACCGGCAAGGTGCTCGTGTGCATCGGCGCCGAGGACCCGTTGATCTCGGTCGGGGAGCGGCTGATGTTCGAAGAGCAGATGCGCGCGGCCAATGTGGACTGGCGTATGAACCTCTATGGCGGCGCGCAGCACAGCTTCACCCATCCCCAGGTCGATCGCATCGATGTCCCCGGGCTCCGGTTCGACCGGATCTCAGCGGAGCGGTCGTGGCGGGCGATGCTCGACCTGTTCGACGAAACGTTCAGGTGACGACCGGTGATCGGACGCGACCTGCTGCTGGTCGAGATGGTCTGGTTCTGCGCTGACGCAGGGGCAGCCAGCGGATTCCTGCCGGCTCATCACGACCACCCGACCGTCCCGCTGGCCGATCGGTGAGCGGGGCGGTGTGGTCAGTCGCTGATGGTGTGCACGCGCTCGATGACCGGGGCGAACGTGTCGGCGTAGGGGCCGTGGACGGTGTAGTAGGTGAAGCCGTAGCGCTCGCGGTTTCGGAGGATCTGCTCGGCCATCTGTTCGATCGTGCCGATGAGGACAAACGGGGTCGCCAAGATCTCGTCGGTGGACATTAGGTTGCCGAATCGCCGCGCCAGCGCTGCGGCGGTGGCCCAGCGGTCGTCGGTCTGCACAACCGCGTGGATCAGGGCGTGCCATTCGATGCGCCCGGCGCGGTCGCCAGCGCACTCGCTGGCATAGCGCACTCGCTCGTCGGTCTCAGCGTCGGTGGCGATGCGCATCGTCCCAGGGGGCTGTCCCGTGATCTGGAGGGCTCCGGCGATGCTGATGATGTCGGCATGCTCGGCGGCAATGCGCAGCACGCGGTCTCCGATACCGCCCACGATCAACGGCGGCCCGTGGCCGCCAAAGCCGCGCCGCTGCACGGGCCGCAGCACCGGGATACCGAACTCGTCGCGCAACGGCTTCTGTTGGGCGTAGCCGTCGGTGGCGAACTCCCGGCGCAGCTGCTCGATCGTCGCCCGCAGCCGCTGGGTTCTGGCACCGAAGGGCTCCCAGTCGATGCCCGCTTGGTCGAACTCCCATTTCATGTGGCCCGCGCCCAGGCCCAACTCCAGCCGTCCACCGGTGAGCACGTCGGTGGTGGCGACCTCGCGGGCCAGCAGCGTCGGGTTCCAGAACGGCGTGTTGAGCACCAGCGTGCCGACCCGCAAGCGCTGGGTGGCCGAGGCGGCGGCGACCAACGCCGGGAACGGCGAGGCGACGCCCAGATGATCCGCGGCGAACACCGTGTCATAGCCGTGACGCTCGCCGCGCCGGCACGTCTCGGCGAAGTCCTCGCCCGAGCCGATGCCGAAGATGTTGTAAGAGAATCGGAAGCTGGCCACAACCGCCACGCTGCCAGAAGTATGTCGAGCCGCCCTCACAGGTTCGCACCCGGCTCAACCGATCCATACTCACTGAGGCTCACAACCAGCCAAGATCCGCAGCCGGGTCCGGAACCGCCAGGAGCTAGTCCCGATGCGATTTTGGGCTAACCAAAATGGCCAAGACACTCAGCACGCGCACGCTGTGACTACTCCACTCCATCCTGAATCGGTCAGTCCGGCACGCGCAAGCGAGGGACAAAGTGAAGCGGAACGTGGTCATGCTCTGTGAGATCCTGACCGGGCAGCCAGGCCGACCGTCAAAGGCCCTCACGCTCGAACAGGCCGAAGCGGTACTCACCGCCGCCGAGGTATCCCCCTTGTGCGCCTACATCGTGCTGTCCCTGCTCCTCGGCGCCCGCACGAAGGAACTACGCGCCCTCACCTGGGACCACGTGGACCTGGTCGGGCAACCCGACGCTCAGCCGGAAGTACTGCCCTCCATCGCGGTATGGCGCTCGGCACGGGCAGGCGGCGACACCAAAACCAGGAAGTCACGCCGCATGCTGGCACTGCCGACGCGGTGCGTCACCGCGTTGCAAACCCACCGCGTTGACCAGGACGCGGCCAGGAAACGCGCCGGTCAGAAGTGGCAGGAGCACAACCTGGTGTTCGCCTCCACAGCCGGCACCGAGCTCGACGCACACAACGTACGACGCGCGTTCCGCAAGGTAGTCGAGGCAGCCGGCCTCATCCCGGAGGAGTGGACACCACGCGAGATTGCGACACAGCTTCGTGTCCCTGCTCTCCGCCTCCGGCGTAGCCCTCGAAGACATCGCCCGACTCGTCGGCCACAGCGGCACAGCAGTCACCGAAACAGTCTACCGCAAACAGATCCGACCAGTGATGGAACAATGCGCTACCGCAATGAACCGAATCTTCCCTACCCCCAGCTGAATCCGTACCCATGGTAACTAAGGAGTCGGACCTGTCCCGGACGCGACTACTGCAACGTCCAACGCTGAGACCACACCCCTGTCGCGCGCCAGCCACCACAGTGCGCTCGCGGAGCGGTCGCGATGAACTGGATCTTCCCAGCAGCTGAATCCATAAAACACGCAGTTAACCACTTCGAACGTCAGAGAGGGCGGCACACCAGAAGATTACAGCCGACGGTCAGCGACTGGAGCGCCCAAGGAATTTGATACGTGCAAGTTCAGCGGCCGCCGCGGAGTGATCAAGCTTCTCCAGCATCGTGCGAATCCTGGCTTTGTGTTCTTCCGAGGTGCGAGGATTTTTGAGTTGCTTTTCTAGGGTCTTGCGAGCACTCTTCACCTGCGATCTTTCATTGTACCAGCCCGCCCGAAGCTTCAGTTGGTACAGCACAGCACCCGCGACCACAGATACCACCGGAGCTGCATAGATGAGGACCTGTCCGAGTACAGTGTTCACACCCACGTGCTGGGCGATCGCCACTATACCGGTTCCTCCGCCAACGCCTCCGAGTCCAGCATTGATCGAGTTTTGTGACGACACTTCCGCACCGTCTTGTCCGCGCACAGAACGCCGTGCAGGAACTCCAGTCTCGGTCACCCATTGGCTCCCACGTCGTCCGAGGGATACCGAGACAAGAAATCCTTGATGAACAACTCTGCCTGTTCCGGCTTCTCTAAATTGATTCTGTGGGTATAATAACGCTTAATTAAAAAACGCAGGCGCAAGATTGAAATGACGTTGTAGAGAAAGGCGCCGCCAGAGAGCACAAGAACAACAGATCATCCGGTGTTCACGTCGTCAGCATAGCCCTTGGTCTCGAAGCCGGATGTGGCCTTGACTCGACAGGCCGCTGGGCAGGACACGGCGCCCACCGAAGTGTCCAGGCAGAGCCCACCGATCGACCCCCGCGCCCATAGTCACTCAGAGCCTGTTGGCAAATGCTGTTGGTGGTGTTCACTCGGGGTGACAGCTGGTGGCGATTTGGTCACGGTGGCGTGTCGTGCCGGGCGTGAGAGGGGGCTCCTGGTACTGGAGGAGTAACCAGCTACAGCCAGTAAGCCGCTTCCTTCTCGATGGGGCGGACCCCGCGCCGTAGCGTCGGCACCTGAAGGACAAGATCAACAATTAGCGTGACCCTTTGCAACAGGCTCTCAGTTAGTCACTCAGACCCTCAAAAGAAGGTGGCCCCAAGCGGATCTCATCTCCTCCCACCTGCAACGACGACCGTCGGGACGACAGGATTTGAACCTGCGACCCCTTGACCC
>CAWGJH010000023.1:0-51785 GCA_963822695.1 uncultured Actinomycetota bacterium | reverse complement strand
CTGCTGCCCGACATCGACACTATCGACGATGTCCCACTCTGAACCGATGTCCCAATCTGAAGCAGTGACGCAGTCTGATGTGGTGTCTACGCTGCCCCGGCTGCACAAGGTGCTCGCTCAGGCCGGGGTAGCCTCCCGGCGTGCCGCCGAGGAAATGATCGCCCGTGGCCGGGTCCAGGTGGACGGGGTCGTGGTGCGCGAGATGGGGGTGCGGGTCGATCCCGAGCGTGCGGTCATCCATGTCGATGGCATGCGGTTAGAACTGCGTTCCGATGTCGAGCACCTGGCGCTGAACAAGCCCCGCGGCGTGCACTCCACGATGTCTGACGACCGCGGCCGGCCCTGTGTCGGTGACTACGTGGCCGACCGGGTCCAGCGCCTGTTTCACGTCGGCCGCCTTGACGCGGACACTGAGGGTCTGCTGCTGCTCACCAACGACGGGGAGCTTGCGCACCGGCTGATGCACCCTTCCTATCGAGTACTCAAGACTTACCTCGCCGAGGTGCCCGGTCCGGTACCTCGGTCGTTGGGCCGGACCTTGCGCGCCGGAGTGGAGTTCGACGACGGCCCGGTGGAAGTCGAGGGATTCCGTGTCGTGCAGGCTCTGCCCGGCAAGGCCCTGGTTGAGGTGGTGCTACACGAGGGGCGCAAGCACATCGTGCGCCGGCTGCTCGCGGAGGTTGGGCACCCGGTGCTGCGGTTGGTGCGTACCGCGATCGCCGATGTCCGCCTCGGGGAGCAGCGCCCCGGCACGGTTCGGGTGCTGTCCCGTCCCGAGGTAGGCGCCCTCAACCGCGCGGTCGGTCGGTAGCCGCTTGCCTGGGCCACGGCTCGGCTGACGAAAGCTGCGACTGGGCAGAATGGTCCGGTAGTGAGTTGGGAGGTCAGCCGGGTGCGGCAAGGTGACGGATTGCGGGGCGTAGTGGCGGTGGACGGGCCTGCTGGCACCGGGAAGTCCACCGTGGCCCGCCGGCTGGCGGCGTCGCTGGGCGCGCAGTACCTGGATACCGGTGCGATGTATCGAGCCGCCGCGCTCGGTGTCCTGCGCGCGGGTGTTGACCCCGCCGAGCCCGCTGCGGTGTCTGCGGTGGTGGCGCGGTGTCACATCGAGGTGGGCACGGACCCTGATCTCTCCCGCGTGCTGTTGGACGGCGAGGACGTGTCCCGGGAGATCCGTGGCCCGGCGGTGACTACCGCGGTCAGTCCGGTCTCCGCGGTGTTGCGGGTGCGTGAACTGCTCGTCACTCAGCAGCGTCGGATCATCTCCGACGCCACCGCTGCCGGCGGTGGAATCGTGGTAGAAGGACGTGATATCGGGACCCTGGTGGTACCTGACGCTCCATTGAAGGTCTTTCTCACCGCGACAGCGGCGCAGCGGGCGGCGCGCCGCGCGGCCCAGGATGGTGTCGATGAGGTGGCAGAGGTCCTCCGCGCCGTTGAGCGCCGTGACCGGTTCGACTCCAGCCGGGCGACGTCGCCGATGTGCGCCGCCGACGACGCCGTCGAGCTGGATACCACCGCGCTGGACGTCGATGCCGTGCTGGATAAGCTGCACGAGCTAGCCGTTGCGCGCGGGCTGGTTGTACTGGCAACTCGGGGCCGGACATGACATCTGGGCTGCCATCGGGTACCTGGCCGTGGTTGCAGGGCTTCACGCGCTGGATCGGAACCTGGTGCTTCTACGTCAGTTACCGCCTGCGGGTCCGGCACCGGGAGCGGATTCCCACGACCGGTCCCATCGTGGTGGTGGCCAATCACAGTGCGATGGTTAACGGCCCGCTGGTCTATGGGCTGGTGGGACGGCGCAGTTCGTTCCTGATCAAGCAGGAGATGTTCCGCGGGCCGCTGGGCTGGGTATTGCCCCGGATCGGGCAGTTGGCGGTGCGCCGCGGCGAGGTCGACCGCGCGCCGTTGCTCGCGGCTGTCCGGCTACTGCGTCACGGCGGGGTGGTGGTGGTATTCCCGGAAGGCACCCGCGGCGAGGGCGAGGTGGCCAACGCGGAGCAGGGTGCCGCCTGGCTGGCCCGGACCGGGGGAGCGAGGATGCTGCCGGTGGCGATCCGCGGGACCCGCCGACCTCCGGGCAGCAACCGACGGTTCCGGCCGCACGTTGATGTCCTGGTCGGCGAGCCTTTCGCGGTGCCCCCGGGCAAGGGACGAGCGGTACTGGTCGCCGCCACCGACGAGATGCGTAATCGGCTGGCCGCGCTAGTCACCGAGCTGGATGGGATCCGCTGCCTGGGCCGGCCAGGTGCGGCGCGACCGAGGAGAGCGTGATGAGCAGTCTGGCGCCTGGCGACGGGATCTGGTCCGACGAGGCCGAATGGGCGGTGCTGGATGCGGCTGAGGGGGTCGAGGCCGGGGCGGATGTGGCGCTTGAGCAGCCGGTGCTCGCTGTGGTGGGCCGACCTAACGTCGGCAAGTCCACGCTGGTCAACCGGATCCTGGGGCGCCGCGAGGCGGTGGTGCAGGACGTGCCGGGGGTGACCAGGGACCGGGTGGCCTACGACGCGTTGTGGAATGGGCGCCGGTTCACCGTGGTGGACACCGGAGGGTGGCAGCCCGACGCGCGCGGTCTGCAGGCCGCGGTGGCCGGGCAGGCGGAGCTCGCGATGCGCACCGCGGACGCGGTGCTGCTGGTGGTCAACGCCACGGTGGGAGCGACCACGGCGGAGGAGGCGGTCGCTCGGGTGCTGCGCCGCTCGTCCACTCCGGTGGTGCTGGCTGCGACCAAGGTGGACGACGAGCGGGCGGTCGCCGACACCGCGGCACTGTGGTCGTTGGGGTTAGGCGAGCCACACCCGGTGAGCGGGTTGCACGGTCGCGGCACCGGCGATCTGCTCGACGCAGTGCTGGAGGTGTTGCCGTCGGCGCCGCGGGACGTCGCCGCCCGCGCCGGTGGCCCGCGCCGGGTCGCGCTGGTCGGCAAGCCCAATGTGGGCAAGTCGAGCCTGCTCAATCGGTTGGTGGGGGAGCAGCGGTCGGTGGTGCACGAGGTCGCTGGCACCACGGTAGATCCGGTGGACTCGCTGGTGGGGCTCGACGGCGAGATGTGGCGGTTCGTGGACACCGCTGGCCTGCGTAAGCGGGTGCGAACCGCGAGTGGCACCGAGTACTTTGCCTCGCTGCGCACTCGGGCGGCGATCGAGGCCGCTGAGGTGGTGGTAGTCCTCATCGACGCCAGCGAGCCGATCACCGAGCAGGACCAGCGAGTGATCACTTCGGTCACGGAGTCCGGGCGAGCGCTGGTGCTGGTGTTCAACAAGTGGGACCTGGTTGGCGACGACCGGCGCCGCGAGCTGACTCGGGAACTGGACCGCGATCTGGCCCGGGTGCGCTGGGCGGAGCGGGTGAACATCTCGGCGCACACCGGACGATCGGTCGGCAAGCTCGCCCCGTTCCTGCGCACCGCCCTGGGATCCTGGGATCGGCGAGTGCCCACCGGGCAGCTCAACGCGTGGCTGTCCGAGGTGATCGCGGCGACGCCACCGCCGGTGCGCGGTGGCCGGGCACCCAAGGTGCTCTTCGCCACCCAGGCCAGCATCCGGCCGCCCACCTTTGTGCTGTTCACCACCGGTTTCCTCGAGGCCGGGTACCGCCGTTTCCTGGAGCGGCGGCTTCGGGAAACGTTCGGCTTCACCGGCAGCCCGGTGCGCATCTCCGTCCGGGTCCGGGAGCAGCGGTCGCGCTAGCGCGACCGCCCTGCTCCTCGCGCCTGATGACCTCGGGGTGCGAGACGTCGGTCACGACTTGAGGACCGGTGTGCGCGAGGGAGGCAAGGTGGACGTACCACCAGGACACGACTGAAGGGTGCGGTGTGCTCACCACGATCGAGGTGTTCTCAGACTTCGTCTGCCCGTTCTGTTACCTCACTGAGCAACCGCTCGCGGACGCCGTCGAGGGCCGTGACGTGCAGATCGCCTGGCGACCCTTCGAGCTGCGACCGGAGCCCACACCGACGCTGCGGCCCGAGGGCGATGACCTGCGGTCGACGTGGCAACAGGTGGTCTACCCGATGGCTGAGCGCATGGGCGTCCCGATCGTGCTGCCCCAGGTGTCGCCGCAGCCCTACAGCCGGCTCGCCTTCGAGGGCTTTGCCTACGCCGCGGAGCGCGGCCTTGGGCAGCGTTACACCGAGCGAATATTCCGGGCCTTCTTCGTCACGCAGCGCGACATCGGGCGACCGGAGGTCCTGACAGACGTCGCCAGGGAACTCGGGCTCGAGGCCGATGATTTCCGCGCAGCGCTGGACTCTGGTCGCTACGCCCAGACACACCAGCAGGCGCTTCGCCGAGCGCGGGAGCTGGAGATCACCACTGTGCCCACTCTCGTCGTCGACGAGCGGCGACTGGAGGGCGTGCCCTCCGCGGAGGCGCTGCATCGGCTGCTCAACGAGGCGGTGGTACTCCGCTAAACCCGGTAGCGACTGCGCTAGGCTGTGCAGGCGCCTGAGAGGGCGTGGCCGGGACGTGGCGCAGCTTGGTAGCGCACTTGACTGGGGGTCAAGGGGTCGCAGGTTCAAATCCTGTCGTCCCGACGGTGTTACCGCAGCTCAGAGGCCAGATCATCAGGAAGATGATCTGGCCTCGTGATCGTTCGTTAGCCTGGCGTTAGCGGACGGAGCCCCAGAGTGTGGCAGCCACGACGGTCCGATCCGGCACCCTGAGGATCAGGGGTGGGGCTGCGTGTCGTCTTCGCCCTGGGTGTCTGCCAGGTGCGTAACCGCCCAGCAGTCCAGCGGTGGGGACGTGGCAGGAGCGTCCGACGCGCGCAACACCCGGCAGGGGCACTGGCTGGTTGGGCTAGTTCGTATGCCTTGGGTGAGGTCGATGCCAAGCGCAGCGGCGGCGGTTCACACCGAAGAGGTCACTGGTTCGAACCCAGTATCGCTCATCAGCGTTACCGCAGCTCAGACCAGGTTTTGCGACCCGGGTCGCACGGGTCGTGCCAGTTTTGTGCCAGACAGATCGGGCCGCCACTCGCGCCGCCCACCGGCCATGGACCCACCCTGAGTGCTCAGAGGTGTGACCACCGCCACTGACACGGCCGCAGCCTGAGTACCTGAGAGGGGCCGGAAGCCGGGACACACCGGTGTGCCGTGGCCCCGCTCCGATCTGCCGCCCATGCCTGGGCAGCCTCATCATCCCTCGTGGCCGGGCGGATCAGCTTCACACGCTCACCGGTCTGGGTGCGGAGCCCCCGGTTCTGATCGAGGGGCGTGCGACGTGAAGTCGCACGCGTTGAGTGAGTCACATCGATTGGAGGCTTGATTAAATGTCGAGGATGTGATTTCGGGCCAGTGTCCAAGAGGCCTGTTCCCGCCCTGACGGGCGTCGCGAGTAATCGCGGGGTCTGAAGCTCAGGGTTCACCCCCAAGGGTGCCCGCTCCATCCGGGTGCTACAGGTCAGGGAAAGAACCGGAAGGGCGAACGTGAGTAAACCCCTGATGATGCCTCGTCACAGATGGCCCCGGGGATGGGATGTGGTGCTGGGGTGGAGGACTGGCCGCTGGGAAGCGGCAGGTGGCGGCTGTAGAGCCCCTGGCAGCCGTGTGGACACCACCGTCTCGGGGTAGAGGGGGCGCCCGACCCGGTCGTCTCTCGCGCGTGCGGAACACGGGAACCCGTCAGGGTCCACCAATCGCTGGTCATCCGACCGTGAGGAAGGCCCAATTCCCTGGCGGGAACAGGATGGTCTAAGAAGGTGCGACACGAAGTCCCAGACAGTGAGTGGATCTACCAAGGTGGAGGTCGAGTGAGTTCGAAGGTGTGATCCCAGGCCAGTGTCCATGGGCCTGTCCCTGTCCCGGCGTGCGTCGCTGGTAACGGCGGGGTGCGAAGCCCGGGGGTAAAGCCGAAGGTCCCCTGTTCCATTCGGGGGAAAGACGGGCGAAGGGAATGGTCGGACGGGCGAACGTGAGTGAACCCCTGGTAATGCCTCGTGAGAGATCCTCTCGTGAATGGGACGTGGTAGGCGAGAGTGTAGGGTTGGCGGTTGGGAAGCCGCAGGTGCCGGCTGGATACTTCTTGTCAGCCGGGAGGACACCACCACCCCGGGGTCGAGGGGGCGCCCACCCCGATCGGTTCTCCTGTCTGGGGAATGTGGCAATCCCGTTGAGGTCCGGGCCGTGTGTGGCTCGGTAGGCCGACCGTAAGGAGAGTTGAAGTCCTCAGCGGGGACAGGATGGCGCGAGAAGCGGAGGCCGGTATGTCGAAAGGCGACGGGAAAGCGATCGTGGATGACCGTGTCTCCCCGCGGTGCGGTCGTATAACCGGCCGGATACGGGTCCTGGTGGCCCGGCCCGAAAGGGCGCTGACGTGCGCCGGGTGGATCTGCGAATGATGACGGGAAGTGTGGTGCTGGAACTGACGGGCAAGTTGGACACGGCGGCCACCCTCGAGGGGGAGACCGTAGTGAACGGACCGGAAGGTGGCCTTGTCGACTGGGACGCGGTGTCGTGGCGGTCGGTCGATGAGGACGTACGGCGTCTGCGCCAACGGATCTTCGCGGCGACGCGGGCTGGTGACTACAAGCGAGTCCGCAGTTTGCAGAAGTTGATGTTACGGAGCCGGTCGAACGCTCTGGTGAGTGTTCGGCGGGTCACCGAGGTCAATGATGGCCGAGCGACGGCTGGGCTCGACGGGAAGGTCATCACATCCTCCCGAGAGAAAGCCGAGTTGGTGGACGAGATCCAGCGGTCCGGCACCACGTGGCGGGCCCGGCCCGTGAAAAGAGTGTTTATCCCTAAGGCGAATGGGAAGCGGCGCCCGCTCGGGATTCCTGTTATCGCTGATCGCGCGCAGCAAGCTCGTGTGCGTAACGCGTTGGAGCCTGAGTGGGAAGCCCGGTTTGAACCTCGATCGTACGGGTTTCGACCGGGTCGGGGATGCCATGACGCGATCGAGGCTATTTTCCGAACCGCGTGTCGAGCGCAGTTGACACGGTTATGGGTTCTTGACGCGGATTTGAAATCGGCATTTGACCGAATCAACCATGACCTGCTGCTCGACTTGATCGGCTATTTCCCCGCGCGGGAACTGGTCAAGAAATGGTTGACGGCGGGTGTGGTCGAGAAAGGTCACTTCACGCCCACGGTGGAGGGAACACCGCAAGGTGGCGTGATTAGCCCATTGCTATTGAACATCGCATTGCATGGGATGGAGCGGGCGGCGGGAGTGCTGTATCAACAGAACCAGAGAGAAGCGGCGAGAACGAGGTCGAGCTCTCCGGTCCTGGGGAGATACGCCGACGACGCCGTAGCGTTGTGTCACAGCCGAGACGAGGTTGAGCAGGTAAAGCAACGACTGTCTCAATGGCTGGAACCTCGGGGTCTGGTCTTCAACGAGGAAAAGACTCGAATCGCGCACCTCTCGGAGGGAATCGATTTTCTGGGGTTCACGATACGGCGGTATGGAAACAAGTTGCGTATCACTCCCAGCGTCGCCAGTGTCAGGCGGTTTCGGGAACGGCTACGGACCGAGGTTCGTGCTCTGCGTGGGTCGAACGCATCGGAGGTCATCATCACCCTGTCCCCGATCATCCGGGGCTGGGCTGCTTATTACCGGACGGTGGTGTCCAGCCACGTCTTCGACGGGCTGGATCACTACCTGTGGCGACTGCTCTACCGTTGGGCGGTCCGTTCACATCGGAACAAGCCGAAACGGTGGATCGTCACGCGCTATTTCGGCAAGTTCAACAAGGCCCGGGAGAATCGGTGGGTGTTCGGAGACCGCGACAGCGGTCGTTATCTTCCGTATTTCTCCTGGACCAAGATCCGGCGGCATAAGATGGTCGCGGGAACGGCGTCTCCGGACGACCCGAACCTCACCCACTATTGGGCGGACCGTCGCAGGAAGCAACAACGCACGCTGCTGAGCGCGCCAGCCCTTCGGCTGCTGTGGGCTCAGCAGGGCCGATGCGCAACGTGCGGAGGAATGCTCTTGTATGCCAACGAGCCACCGGATTCCATCCTTGAATGGGAACGATGGCTGCGGACCACGATGATGGGGATCGGGAAAGGCTGGATCTCCACAGTGAAAGTTGGCTCGCCGCCGGACACCCGCCTGATCCACTCTTTCTGCCGGAAACGAGCTTCCTTGGAATCGGCAGAACGGTCAGAACCAGTCAGCGAAACGCCTTAAGGATCTGCTTGAGCCGTTGCCGCGATGAGTGGCACGCACGGTTCTTAGGGGGGAGGAGCGCAGCAATGCGCTCCTCCTACCCGACCGAATGCCGGCAGCTGAAAGGCAGCAGGAAACCGGAACAGTAGCGCCGCTCCTCCAGCGGTGCGGCGCAGCAATGCGCCGCACCTACCCGACCGCAGGGACCCGGGGCAGCCGCTTTTCCCTTGTGCTCATCAAGATCGGCGCAGGCCACCGCTGACTCCGCACCGGCCGCCCGCAAGCGCGTGGTGCTGCTGCCGCAGGCTTCGATCGAGCCTGCGGACACCTGACCCAGGTATTGGCTAGGCACGGTGTAGCGGTCTACCCGGTCCGACCCCGGGGTGCTCCCGAGAGGAGTCGGATGCAGGAGCTTCTGGAGGCGGTGCCGCATAGAAGATGAGGGTGTGGCCCTTCGGGGTCTGCCCGCCGGGAGTGGGCTTCACTCCTTCACCCGCATCCTGCGCATCGCCCGCCGGTGACCGCAATGTCGAAATGGATCATAAGGGCTGGAGCGCTGGCCGTGCTCGTCGTCGCGGTAGTCGTCGTCATCGTGGGCTGGTCTGTGCTGCGGCTTCTATGGCGGACTGGGCACGATCACTCCACATTGGACCGCCAGCGAGTGGCTCAGCACAGTTGGTGCATTGAAACGGCAACGCGACCGCCGGATGTAGCATGTGCCCTAGCCGAGAGTTAGTGCCTCAGGGCCTGCCCTGGGTTCGGGTCGGTCCGGAGTGGCGGGGATAGGAGTCCCCGCAACGGGCCCTCTACCGAGGTAGGCCCCCCGCTACCCGCCGGGTGGCCCAGCGGTGCCGACAGTATCCTTTACTCCTACTCATGACACGAGTATTCTCGGAGGCCCTAATTTACTATTAGCTATTTACCCGACAAGGAATTAACGCCAACGTCAACCTGAAAGGATCCATCCTGCTTGCGATCGATCCAAATTGCGAGACTACTATTCGCAGTCATGATCCTAGCTCGTCGAGGCTGCTTAACTGAGCGAAATTTGCGCTGGACAGATCGTAGTTTAGCCCAAGTCTTGTTGGGCTCCAACATCACTGCTGCGACAGCCTCCTTCCAATGATCGTCATCTGTCTGTAGCATCCGATCGAGAGAATCCAGGACAAGCGGAGGGACTGTGATAGCTGGCTTTTTACGAGGAGCGCCCAGCATCGCGTGACTACCTGTATAGTAATTGTTTATCTCTTGGGCGAAAGGACCGATGTGGACTGCTGGCTCTGTTTTAAGTCGCTCCGTAAGTGATTGAAACGTATCTTTGCTGCTGAGAAAAAGCCCCAGAATATCCCCTTCGGCAGGCACGGACAATCGTTGCTCTTGCGATTGCTGCCAACGAGCAACCGAATAGTACCAGAATACCGACGGTGATCGAAGCAAGTCGGCTACAACCAAAAGGTCGCTCAACGGAAGAACCCACGCTGACTCTTTATTGCTATCTGCACCCAGCACAGTCGCAGACGAAACAAGAGGATCGACTCGCTCATAAGTAACTACCATTCTAGGCATTAGGGATTCGTAATCGATAGGAATCGATAGCTTGCGACCATTACAGTCGAAGATAGCGCCACCTTTATATAGATGATCCGCGAAACGGGCTGCCTGCCGGGAAGGTTTCGTTACTAGCTCATCGAGCTTAGTGGATATGCGTTTCGGTGCGCCGCGTCTGCCGGATGCGGTCAGGAGATGAGCCTTACACTCGACTATGAGGGCGTCGCGAGGTACTTTTACGACACAGTCCACGTCTGGTCGGCCCCCGGCGGAGTAGTAGGCATTGCCAAAGACTCTGTTTGTGCCGAAAATGGATGCGAGCGACTCTATCGTTAATCCTTCCGTAGCTGTGTCACGAGCTGCTAGATACTTGGTGCGTAGCTCGTCCAGGTTTCGCTTTTGCAATAGATCAATGAACCAGGCGTGTGATTCTTGCACAACAGAACCGGGGGACCAAATAAAATAGTGGTTGTCATCCAACGGTAGTAGACTGTAAAGGCGAGCAAGGTTATCTTGAGTCGGCAGCGTAAAGTCTGGCTGAGAGCCTGGCTTTAGAGCGAGATCGTTCAATGCTCTACTCGTGACTTCTTGGGGCCAATTTAGGGTGTGTGCAAGCTCCTGCACACTAACATTAAAGAGTGTCTGGGACCATTCGTTGTGTTCTTTCAGGAACACCCTATTAGCCTGTTGAAACGCTTCTGGCCCTCGAACCTTCGCGCGTGTAAGAGCTCGCCTGACTGACGGATGAAAGGCATCTTGCCGTTGTTGCAGGATGCCTGCGACTGCAAAACAGATCTCTGGGAGCGCGGCCGGATTCCACCCCAGCGTCGAAATTACTTCATTCTCAATCCGAACAAATGTCCTTTTTAGGATAATTGAAAGGTGTGCGATGTAGCCCTGATGGCGATCGAGAAGTTTTTCCATCTTCAACAGGTTTCGGGCGTGCCTAATTGCTAGTGGTTGAGATCGATCTATACTGTACCGTTCCAGAAACCAGTCGAGAGCAAATATTTCGGCCACCAAGTCGAAGGCTTCTTGAATCTTGGCGGCCGGCGGGTCTTTTCTTTCCTTATGATTGACTGAACCAGCATAGGCAAGTCCGACCGTATATTCAACTAGGGCATGTATTCCGTGGACGGCATACCAGTCGCGTGAGCTTCCTTTATCGAACATCGCGCGCTGTGCCATGTGACTGAGCACATAGATCGGGTCATAGGAGCGAAGCAGATTTTTTAGTGCCGATGCTCTTTTGTCGCGCTCTCTTTTTGCGTGTTCCCCCTCGGGGCCGAGGCTGTTTCCTGCCTGCCGGATATCCCGTGTAAGTCCGACGACTTCTCGAGACCAATCTTCTTGTCGAGGCCAGATTCCTGATTTGACTAGGTGCCCGATCCATCCCATCCGTGGGTCGTCGCCAAGCTCAACGTCTTCTATTGAAAAGAACCCTGGAACGAGCTTGGATGCCAGTTTGGTCACCTGCTACCGTGTATATTTGGCCATAGTTTTGTCGGGTCTACTGCTGTTTCCGTGGTGGTCTTGATCAGTCCGCCGCGAGGCTGGTGACCTGCGTAAACGGGTGGATGTGTTGATCAGTCTAGCTCAACTGTGGTGTCCGGGGGCGCTGCGCGTTGTGGAGGGCAGGCTCTGGCCTGCCCGTAGCGCTGCCCGGAGGGCCGCCGAGACTCGCAGGTCCAGGGTGGCGCGCAGCGCCATCGCGCAGCCAATGCTGCGGAATTAGCGGTTGGGTGATCATGTCTAGCCGTGCCAGGGGTGTAACCACCGTCACGGGCCATCGAGTGTTACCCCTCCTCACCATGTCACCATGACCGCCCCCCGTGTGCCGGCCGGCCTCCGGGAGCATTCGGGGCGGCTCACGCCCGATGGCCGCGCCGGAATCCGTTAGGTAGGTGGTGGCCAGCCGCAGAGGACTGGGTGCGGCACGCTCAGCGCGGTTCCGGTGATCGACCCGGCGAACCGGGGCTCGCCCGGGGGCGAGGCGGCGCTTGCGGGCGCGGACCGCGCCGCAGTGCCCGGAGGTGCCGGGGAACACGGTGTCCTGCCACCGCAGGCCCTCAGCCCAGACTGAGCCGTCCTCGCCAGCGGGGAGCGTTAGGTCCACCACCGTCCTTGACCTGCGGCTTGTCATGACAACCGTGTCATTGCGCGAACCGCAGACCATGATCAGGCTCGGCTACGGTTGCTTGTTCAGGTTCAAGTCACGATCAAGGAGAGCGGTGGTGCCCTGCTGCCAGCGTCAAGCCACCTCGGACAGCGCTCTTGACTGACCGCACTGTCCCCTGAGACGCGCTCTTCGGGTGGTGATAGCGTCCGGTCATGCCGATGTCCGGACACTTAACAGGTTGTGGTCGTTGCGACGAGAGCGTGCGCCCTCTGTCGTCGAACTTCTGGTGTGGCACAAAGTAGGACATGTCATGATGCTGGAGACATTGGTCGCCATGTCCCAGAAAGAAGGTTGGGTGGCAGGAAGCGGGTCGATCGCTCAGATTCGACGCGAGGCCCAATCCCTCGGATTGACTGAGGTTCCAGTCCGTAGAGGCGACCCAACCGTCACGACGCTGCGTCCGCTCAGCCGTGGCGATGCTCAGGCAAACTCGCTCAGTGCCAAATACGGCAAGGGTGACCAGCCGCTTCACACCGATGGTGCCCATCTGGCGAAACCCCCTGATGTGGTAGTACTTGCCTGTGAGGGGACGAGTGACACCCCCACGCGGCTCTGGAGAATAAGACGTAACCTCTCCGCGTCCGTTCCACTAGATAAAATGAGGCATGGCGTCTTCCTTGTGGCGAACGGAAAAAACAGTTTCTTCAGCACGGCTTACTCGGACTCGCGCTTTCGATATGATCCCGGGTGCATGGTGCCTTGCGACGCCCGGGCAAGGGAGACTGTGCGTTACTTCGAAGCTGCGATCGAGTCTGTGATCGAACACTCGTGGGACGAGCCGGGTAAGATTCTAGTCGTTGACAACCGGAAGGCCCTCCACGCTAGGGCGTCGGTGATCGACGACCCTCACCGCGAAGTCCAGCGAGTCAGTTTCTACCTGAAGGCCGGGGCGTCATGACCGCGCCGTACGACCACGAGGCTCTATGGGTCAAGGCCAAGCTGTTCATCAACCGCGCCATGGACGAGGACGGGGCCAGGTCGTTCGACGAGCAGTCACTCTGGGCATCCCTCGCACTCGAACTGTTGGCGAAGGCCGCACTAGCCCGCGTCTCCCCACTTCTGGTCGCTGAGCCGACCGAGGACGGCACGAATTTGCTCATCGCTAGCGGGCTTATTAAGGGCGATGCCCGATTCACTTCCGTGCGGGCTAAGACTCTGTTCACGAGATGCCAGAAGGCGTTCCGACCGTTCAATCTGACCGAAGCGATGAACATTACTAACGCGCGCAACGAGTACTTGCACAGCGGCGGTGCAGGCTTTACGGTCATCCCGCAGAATGTGTGGTGGCCGAAATTCTGGGCACAAGCCGCCGTTCTCGTCACCGCATTAGACAAAGAGGTAGAAGATCTTGTCGGACTGGACCGTCTAGGCGTTGTCGAAAATCACCTTGCTCAGAACGAAAAGAACGTCGAACACCTAGTCGAGACTCTGATCGAAAGAGCCAAGCAACGCCTTTCTCAGCATCGCGAAGGCACCTTGTCAGCGAAGGTTGCCGCCGAGTGGAGACCCGGACTTGATCGGAGCGCGGGACTTAGTCACCAGTGCATCGAGACGTGCCCCGCGTGCCAGTCAGAAGGGATCTTGGAGGGAGAAGAGGTAACAAACACGCAGGTGGAGCGGCATCAGATCAGCGAAGATGATTTCGAGCTGCTTGTGAAGCTCACCGTTGACGCGGACTACTTCAGTTGCCAGACTTGCCAACTGGTTCTAGATGGCTATGAGCTCATTGAGCGCGCCGGGCTCCCCACCACGTTCTTCGTCGAGGGCGACGAGGAAGATCTTTATTCTGAGCCCGAGTACGGTAACGACTAAGCTCCACAAAGCATCTCAACTGAGTCCCGCTAACACAGTAATTTTCAGAGCTATCGAGGGATCGTGGAGCCCTGCGACCCGGTGGAGTGGTCGTAGCCCCGTGATCTTCGGTGAGTGGCGCCCGGAACATGTAGGTAGTCCGCGCCGTAGACGTTGCAGACCAGCTCCATAGCTTGCACGGCGTCAACCCAGTGATGATCGTAGTGGAGTTCATCGAGGATCATCCGTCACGCGACGGGTACCGACGGCACGGACCGTGATCTCAGGTCCCTCGACCAGCAGGGCCTGGTTCTCATGCTGACACGTTCGGTCCACCCCTGTCCGTGACCTGCGGCTTCTCTACGGGTTCATTCATGCATCTATGGTAGTAGTGATCAAGCGATACGGTCGCCCAGGAGTCATTAGGATGTGGCATCCGTCTTCACTCAGGATTAGCTGACCGAGGCCCTGCCTAATGACACCCTGCCCTATAAGCGCGACCACGCGCTGATCCTTGTACTGGGCTGAGCCCAGCGGCACGCGCTCCCCGTAGCCCCAGCTGCTGAGACGTCGCACGTACCCAACACGGTATAGCGGGACGACCGAGGAGTCGTTGGAGTTGGGCTCCGGTGAGTACACGGGTGCGTTCCAGGTCAGTCAAGATCGCCTTGTCGCGGTCGGAAAGCTTTGGAAACATTAAATTTCTCGGCGTACGTTTGATTGTGTGGATGAGTTAAGCCGCCAGGTGGGTG
Source organism: uncultured Actinomycetota bacterium (assembly GCA_963822695.1). Classification (GTDB taxonomy): domain Bacteria; phylum Actinomycetota; class Actinomycetes; order Mycobacteriales; family Pseudonocardiaceae. The sequence goes on along the minus strand of CAWGJH010000023.1, from coordinate 37,395 downwards.
CGAACCTTCGTCGCCTTCGGCGAGTTCAAGGGCTGAGTCTTGATGTGGTGGCTGGTCGATCTGGTCTGTCGAAGTCTTTCTTGTCGCGTGTGGAGCGGGGAGAGCGGCATCTTGAGCGACGATCTCATTTGAGTTCTGTAGCGGAGGCGTTATCGTGCAGTATCGCCGATTTGGTGGGGCAGCCATTGCCGCCGGTCGGAGCAGGGCAGCAGCACACGTTGGCGTCGGTGCCAGCTTTACGGCATGTCTTGCAAGGTTTGACCTTTGGCTATGTGGACGATGCTGGTGGTTTAGTACCGCTGAATAGTATTGAGCGGCGGGCGGGGCGGTTGTGGAACGCGCGACGTTGTTGTGATTACCGTCTGATTGTGCGGTTGCTGCCGGATCTTCTGACGGACTTGCATATGCAGATAGTCCGTGGTGACAGCGTGCAGAGGGCGCTGGAATTGATGGTCGAGGTGTCGTCGGCTGCATCGTTTTGGCTACGTGGAGCGGGGTTTAGTGATCTGGCTTGGACAGCGGCGCAGCAATGCCATGTGGCGGCTGGGCAACTGGGTAATCCGGCGGCTATTGGGTTCGCTGATTTTACCCGCGCTCAAGTCTCGGCTTTGGGGCCTGGATATGGTGGGGCGTTGCGCCTTGCCGAGAACGCTGTTGATGCGCTGCGTTCGCATCTTGACAGTGATCCCGAGCCGTATCGAGTTTATGGGACGTTGCTGCTCACGATGGCGTGGGCCGCTGAAGTTCTCCATGCAGGAGGCCAGAGAGATACAGCGGTAGCTGAAGCGTGTGACATAGCTGCACGTGTCGGTGATCCCGCCCCGACTGGGGACAAGTGGCAAACCTATTTCGGCCCCGCGAACACCGGTATTTGGCTTATGTCCCTTGCTGTGGAATCCGGCAAGGGCGGCAAAACTGTGGAGATTGCTCAATCGGTTGATCTGTCGGTTATCGACTCGGCGTCACGTCGCGCCGCCTACTGGACCGAGTTGAGCTGCGGCCTGGCGCAAGAACGCGGGAAAGAAGCCGACGCGTTATCGGCGTTGCTTCGCGCTGAACAGACCGCCCGTCAACGCACCCACAATAACCCGCGCGTACGCAGTGTTGTTACTACATTGCTCGACCGGACACACCGGCGTGCAGTAAGCACGAATTTGCGGCGGATAGCCGGCCGTATCGGCGCTACCCCTGGCACTGCTTATTAGTTGCCGACTGTCAACAAACTCTGACGCAACAGGATCTAGCGTGCACCTCACGGAGAGCAGTCGCTAATTAACTGTGAGGTTTGAAATGTCCAGTCTTAAATCCGAGACACCCAAAATAAACCGTTCTAAGGATTGCGCGTGTGACTTTCCCCAGGAACTCGACGCAGACAAATGGTCCCGTTGCAGGATTTCTCCTTGCTCACATCATATTTCGGTACCGCCCCCTTCCGGTTGCGTCGAATTAGCTTCGACCCCACATGTGAAAGTTGACTTGGAATCGTTGAATGCGTCATGAGCGTCATGACGGTTGTACTCGCGGTAATAACAACCTGTTTCTTCAGTACAGTAGCTATCGCGCTGCTCACGGTCCGCAAAATACGCACGCTACATTGTTTGCTCGCCGCAGCGATACATGATTGTATGCACGACTCGTTGACTGGGTTACGCAACCGTGATTGCTTTTACGAGCAGAGCGCATTAATACTCGGTGACGCATCCACGCCAGTAGCAGTAGCGATAATCGACCTGGATGCTTTTAAACCCATCAACGATACACACGGGCATGCAATTGGCGACCGGGTTCTTATGGAGGTCGCTCATCGACTTGACGTTCTGATATCGCCCCTTGGTGTTGTTGCTCGACTGGGTGGTGATGAATTTGCTTTGTGCATGGCCATGCCAGCGTCGTATGAAGATCCTCACGCGTTGCTAGAAGCTATCCTCCTCCACGTCGCACGCCAGATTAACGAGCCCATTGTGATAGACGGTATTGAGATGATGGTTACCGCGAGCATCGGCGGTGTCATCCGCACACCTGGCGAGCAGGCGAGCCTGCGGAGACTCCTTCACAGCGCCGACAAGGCAATGTACCGCGCGAAACAGGTTGAGGATGGCGTGGCAATCGGAGATATTCAGCGCCAATCTGAATCGACGCAGCGCCACGAGTCGCCGGACTCGCTGAGCATCTCACCGGCGGCACCGATCGCCTAGCGTGATGACCTGCCTACTACAGCCAACTGATCCATGACGACCCGGCTGCTTTTTCTAACTGTGGATGCGGTGACTCTCTGTTTATAGTGCTGTGTCGCAGGTGATGTGGTTTCCCCATACGTGCCAGCCGGGGTGTTTGTGGCGGGCGAATAGTTCGAGGTAGGGGCCGGGTGAGCAGCGGTGGATGATGGCGTATTGTTCTTCGGGTTTGTGGCTGTGTTCTTGTTGGGGGGCGTAGAGCCAGGTGCCTTGGGCGCGAAAGAGGATGGGGGCGTTGCCGCGTGTGCCTAGTAGTAGGTGTTCGGTTTGGTTGCGTAGGTAGTGGCCGAGGCCGAGTCGGGGTTTGATCCAGGTGAGGCAGCTGCGGTAGGTGAATCCCCACGCTTGCATGACCTGGTGTCCGGCGTGGATGGCGGCGTTGGTGACCCATAGCCACAGGTGTGCATTGGTAGCGGCGAGCCGGTCTACTCGTAGGTTGCAGATGGCTTGTACGCTCATGAGGGGGTAGTGGCGGATGGCGCCGTAGTTGCCGCGTTGGTGAATGTCCCAGGGTGGATCGGCCAGGATCGTGCCATAGCGCAGGCCAGAAGCTGGGGCCTGGGCGCGGTTTATCGTTTCGTTCATCTCGCCTGTGTCGTTCGACGTCATGAGATCCCTGCTTTCCATAAGTCTGTAGGGCCTGCGGTGGGCGGCAAGCGGCGCGGCGCTGCCACCCACCCGTGTGGCATTATTTGCTGGGCGTTTCTGCGGTTTGGTGCGGTTGGTGTTTCCCCAGGTGGCCTGTGTGCGCTGTGCTCTGGCAGGGAGGGAGTGAAAGAAATAGTTTTGACTCTCGCTGCTTGGTTGTTGTTTCCCCGCCGATCCGTCGCTTTATTCTCCTCGGCGAATGTGAGTATCTGGCTGGCCTGACCGTGCTTGCGGGTCGCGGATGTCCTCGGCTGGTGAGGTGTCATGGGATGGTTCGTTCAGGTGGAGTCAGTCCGAGCCGGTTCTTTGCCACGTGGATGTAGGTCGGATTCAGTTCGATTCCTACCCAGTCCCGGCTATGGCGTTGGGCCACCACTGCGACGGTGCCGGTGCCGAAAAACGGGTCAAGTACCACACCGGGCATGGTGGGCGCATTGCACCCGCATGGCGCTAGGGGGCCGGGGCGCTGGTGAGCGTTGTTATGTCGGCGGTGGCTGGGTTGCCGCTGCCATGGCCGTTGGCATGCCGTACAGACGACTTGCGGGCAGGTCGCCAGCAGGGGGCGGCGGACCAGTTCCTCAGGAAAGGGGGAGGAATGCCCGCGGTAGCCTTCGGTGGGCAGCGCCCAGACATCGCCGGGGTTTTTGCCCGCTGGATGATACCCAGCCGGGCTGACGGCGTTTCGCGTTATAGCCAGCGGCCTCGCTTGGTCCGTGCGGGATGGTGGTCTGGTCATCGCTTGTCGCGGCTGCGGTTTGGAGCGGTGTGGCTCCCGGATGGCGTCCAGATCGAAGAAGTACCTGGGTGAGCGCACCAGGAAATACACGATCTCGTAGGTCAAGCTCAGTCGGTCGGTGACCGAGTTGGGCATCGGGTTGGTCTTGGCCCAGATGACCTTGTTGCGGATCAACCAGCCGTCTTGGGTCAGCGCTAGCGCTAGCCGTTCTGGGGCTAGGACCATGCTTTTGGCTAGCGCACCGGAGCGGGGATGGCGGCTGAAGCTGTCATCTAAGTTGAGCCACAACGCGCCGGTTGGTTTCAGCACCCGGGCCACTTGGGCGAGCACCGTGCGCAGGGTGGTGACCCACTCAGAGATGGTTGGCTCAAGCCCGATTTGCCCGGGCATCCCGTAGTCGCGCAGCTGGTAATACGGCGGCGAGGTAATCACGCAGTCAACCGATGCCATCGGCAGCTGGCGTAGTCGTTCGGTGGCGTCCCCGCACAAGATGGTGTTGCGGGGTAGCTGATTCATGACCCGGCTCCCCGCAGCAGCCGCTCGGTAGCGGCCTCGAACGTGGCCACCGTAAACAGCGCCCAGGCCCTGTCGTTAGGTAAGCCTTGGTGCGCTCGATGCCGAGGGCGCGAGCGGGGGGTCCTGAGGTCCACGACGGGTGGGGAGAACAGTGGGATTGGTCGAAAGGTCAGCGGTCGCACGACTGTTTCTTCTTTCTTGGATGCGTCAGCATGGGTGGTTACGCAGAGCAGCAGGTTGGTTTCGATGCTGGTCAGTGCGGCGATCACTTTTGGATGGCTATGGTGCGCTGTGGGGCTCGGGTGGTGAACAAGATTCCGGGGGACACCAAATTGACGCACAAGATCGGTATGGGACCCGCGCGCTCCCAAGGTGGGTGAGTGCCGCGCGGTGTAGCGGGTGGGGCGAGAGATTTCGGGGGTAATTGTTAGGCGTTGTGTTCGGCGGCGAAGAGCGTGCCGCGTCGTGCATGTGCCGTTTTTCCCCTCGACGGTTCGACAACTTTTCTCACCGAACATTGTCGGGCTTAAATTCGGACGCGAACCCGTGTGCCGTGTCCGTGTGAGATTAAGGGAATTACCGTGATCATTACTGCCTGGTTATTGATGTCTGCTCAATGACCGGGGTGTGCTCGTGCAGGTGACTGATACCGAGGAGTTCGAGGAGTCCTGCGGTGGGGACGTGGTAGGAGCGTCCGACGCGCAGGACGCGGCAGGGGAACTGGCCGCATTGGGCGAGTTGGTATGCCTTGGTGCGTCCGATGCCTAACGCACAGGCGGCGGTCATCAAGTTCACGACGGATGGTAGTGACCGGAGTTGGTCGCGGGTCAGCGGTTGCATGGCGTTCTCTCCTTTGTGATCAGGGTTGGGTGAGGGTGTGGATGAGTAGGTCGGCGGCGGCCTCGTGCAGCACCGCGTGGAAGAGTTGTTCGGCGGGTGGGGGTAGGCCGGTGATGATTCCAGCGACGGCGGCGCGGCGCTGCTTTGTGGGTGTGGTGATCAGCACGCGTGGCAGGACGTCTGCGGGTCCGATACCACCCCTGCGAGCAAAGTCCAGATAGGTCTGAAGTTTTTTCCGGAGCCGGGGCAGGGTTTCGGTGGCTTGGTCGATTTCGATCCACCAGCAGTCTTGGTAGCGGTCGGTGGCGAGGAGGGTGTGGGCGTCGGGTTTGAGGTGCCCGCCGGTGTCGTCGGGCCACCAGCAGGCGGGTTCGGCATCGAATGCGGCTACCCGGAAACCGTCCGTGCGGGCGTGTTCTGTGAGTTGTACGTATAGCTCGGTGACGGCGAGGGTGTGGGCGATTAGGGCGGTGCCGGGCTGGTGGGGGCGGCGGGGGGCCGTGCTGCCTGTAGCGGCGGCGTGAAGCCGCATCAGCCAGGCCCCTGCGGTGTCCAGGGCGTAGATGAGTCCGGTGGAGCCTGCGTGGATGCCGCCGACGCGCCGGGGCAACGTGGCCAGGACGCGCCAGGACACGAGGCGGTGTAGGACGCGGCGGCGAGTCCTGGCTCTGCTTGCCGGGCTCAGGTCCGCAAAGTGCAGGCGCTCTAGGTGTGCTCCGGTGGCCAGTCGTAGCCGACCGATGGTGTCCATGATCTGTGTGTCGCGTAACGAGAGTTGTTGAGCGATGTGTTCGACATGCCGCAGGCGCACACGGGCAGGAGACGAGCGGGCAGGGATGAGGGCCGGGGCGGCAGGTTGGCCGGTCATGAAGGGGTCTCCCCTGTAGGGGAGAGAGTCTGTGTCGTTAACCCGCCGACTAGCGGGGGTGAGCTGGGGGTACGGCGGCGGTGACGCGACGCGAGCGGGTGGGCGAGCGGTGCAGCGACCGGACACGGCACACCGGCGACTAGGTAGAGGACGCTGACGATCGCACGGGGGGTAGGAAGGTGGGTCATTGCTCGTTCCCTTCCTCGTCGTTGTCTTCGGGTTGGGGGTCGCTGCCGTGTGGCCGGGGGGCGGTGGTGCGCCCGATGCGGGTGGCCTGGTGGCCTGCGTGGACGCGGGCGGTGAGCGCGGCTTCGATGTCGGATCGGTCCATGCCGTAGCGGGCACGACTCGCCTCCGCTATAGCGGCGGGGTCGCTGGTGGGGTCGGGCAGGGGCGTGGTGGTGCCGGTGACGGGTGGCAGGACGTGGTTGGCGACGCAGGGGCGGAGGGCGATTTCGTAGGCGGCTAGGGCGGTGATCTCTTCCGGTGTGAGGGGTGTGTAGGAGTGGGCGAGTTTGTGGGCGTCGTCGTAGTCGGCTTGAAACGTGACATGGGTGCGGGTGGTGTTACGGATAGCGGTTTTCACGCCCTCGGGTAGTTGCCCTAAATGTTGGTGGGCCAGGATGAGACCGACGCCGAGTTTGCGCGCTTGAGCCAGCATGTCCGCTAAATCCAACGGTAAGCGCAGCACGTCCTGGAACTCGTCCACATACAGCCAGGCGGGTTTACGCGCCTGGTGGGGGACGCTCACGCGGCCTAGGGTGGTTTGCCAGAACGACGCCAACAATAATGCGCCGAGGAGTTGGGCGGTTTCCCCACCGATGACGCCCTTGGACAGGGGCACGAGGACGATGCGGTTTTTGGTGAAAATGTCGGTCAGGTCCAGGCCACCGTCGGACTGCCCGAGGATGAGTCGCAGCGGTGTCTTCAACGTGAATGCGCGCAACTTATTCAGGACGGGGGCGGTGGCCTGGGCGCGTTCGGCGTCGGACAGGTTGTCGTACCAGGCCCAAAACTCCCGCATCCCACCGGCCAGGGTTGCTTTTTTGGTGACGCTGCGGCGAAACGCCGTGTTGGTGAGTAGCTCGGGTAGCTCGCATAACGTGAACGCGGACCCGTCACGGGCTGTCGTGCTGGTCAAGGTGAGTAATGAGGCGCGCAGGACGTCGGCGGTGCGGGGTCCCCACGACGATTTGAACAGGTCCGCGAAGATATGAATGATCGTGTCTACGGCTAGTTCGCGGGCGTGTACCCCGTGGCCAACGCGGAGGATGTTGAAGCCGATAGGCCGTTCAATGTCGGTGGGGTCCAGGATCACCACGTCATCGCGGCGGTGCTCCGGGATGCGGGCCAGGACATCACGCACCAGGTCATCACCGGGGTCTAGGAGCAGGAGCGGGTAACCTGCTGTGATGTCTTGGCAGATCATGTTCGCGAGCAGGTTGGATTTGCCGACGCCGGTGGGGCCGTGTATCGACATGTGCTGCAGCCGGTCCTCCGGCAGCAACGCCAGGGGCCGACTCATGCCGGGGTAATTACTAGTCGCGATGACGACGCCCGTGCTACCCATAGCCGGTGAGGGCGCTAATTGGCGGCAGCCGCTGGGAATAAGCCCCGGAATATAGGCATCCCCAGCAGGCAGCCCAATAAACCCGGCCGCCTCGCGGGTGTTAAGTAACAGGGGCCAGTGTCCGAACGGCCACGCGATACGCCGCAACCGCCACGCGGCCAGCCGTGCGGGTATCCACCAGCGGCGGCCCACCCGTACACCGGGCGCGTTCATCATCCGCAGCGGCCCGAACACCCGCCCGAGCAGCGCGCGGGCGCGCTTACGGGTGGCGGCGGTGATACCGATGCGCGCGCAGGCGTGCAGCAGCAGGTGGTTGTGCTTGGCCCGTTGGGCGCGGATATCGTCGGCATCCGGCGGGGCCTGGTTATCGACCCACCACGGCAACCCGCTATCACGAGTGCGGCGGGGGGTGCGGATGATCGGGGGCGTGGCCGCGCCGGACAGAATCCACTGCACCCGGATTTCCTCACTCCCATGCAGGGGTTGCAGCGAAGCGAGAAACGCCGTAGTAGTGGCGGTGGCCCGCTCGATCGCTAGGGGGCGGCGAACCGTGGATAGTCGTACCTCCACCGCCAGCCGTGGCTTACCCGGCTTCGCCTCGGGGGCGTCCTCGGCGCGGATACCGGGGAAGGACGCCTGCAATCCGGCCAGCACACCCGCGCGCATCACCTCCGGGACCAGCAGTAGATGCCGGATGCCGTGGCGGGTCGCCGATACCTTCAGCACGATCGGCGGACCAGCCACGAGGCGCCACCGGGAGACCGTGGTGTGGGAATGGACGGTGCCCAACCACGCGGCAATGTCCTCAATGGACAGGCCGTGGGGTAGGCGCAGCGACAATGCCACCAGGGCGCGGTGCCAGCGCCACGATTGCCACCCCCGCACTGTGAGGCCCACGACGAGGATTAGGCACCAGGTGGTGACAACGATCCACGTATCTGACATGGGTAAACGTGTCCTCCTTTCTACGGGCGATTGGACGTAGATGACTGTCAAGCACGGGCATCCAACGGTTTTTAGATTCGCCGCCTGTGGACAAATATGAGGCGTATCCCTAGGAGAGAGGCGAGCACGAGGACAAAGCCAGGAGTGATGGGAGTGATCAGCTCATACATCAGCCGGGCGGCGCCGACTATCAGCAGCCACCGCACCAGGATCCTAAAAAGCAGTTCCATGGCTTTTAGCCCCGTTCTCCCCGTGGAGGCGTAGTATCGTCGGGTGCCTCGGGTGTGTCGGGGGCGGCGTGTTTACCTCGACCGTCGCTGTCGTTGTTTTTGCTAGGGCTACGTTCCTGCAGGTAGCGGTCCCAGATGTGCCAAAACAGGGGCGGTACGCGCAGGAGCGCTTGTAGCTCGGCTACCTGTTTCCACAGCTCTTTTTCTCGCTCGGTGGGGCTGATCTTGTAGTAGTCGCCGATGAGCAGCCACACAAGCAGCGCACCCGATACCACGCCCACCAGGGCAGTCACAGCTGAAAGCTCGATATCCCCCATGGCTCTCACCGCAACCCTGACAAGAAATTGGACACCTGTGGGGTGAACTTCGATGCCTGCGGTATGAGGTGAATAATGATCCACCACAAGAAATACAGCACAGCGTCAATCAGTACGTTCATGTTGGAACCCTTCATTGTGGTTTGCGGGCCGGGTTGACCACCCTTCTTAGGCTTGCTGGCCGCGCTGGTGACAGGCGGGAAAAAACAACCCCAATATGGGGCCAATGCGGCGAAAAGACCGCCCAGAGTCCAGCCGGATCGCGACCGGACCAGGGCAGGATTGCGGGCGTAAACATGGCGTAACGCCAGGTCACAGCCCCGTACCGATGCGACCAGCCCGGCACCGGCTCGGGGACGCATCTCGCCCTTGGCAAGGAGGGGCAAGGAGGAGAGCAACGCCCGATTGTCCAAGGGGATGCTGCTGGTTTACCGCACGCCGACAGAGCACGCGTGTGCACATCGTTGAAAAACGCAGCCTAGAAAGAAAAGGGGGGTGATTGCTAGGCGTGAAGAGTCGGAGGATCCGCTGAGTCTCCTGTGGTTTGGATGCGGTAAATCACGACGGCCAGATCGTAGAGGAGGTCTTTTTGATACCGGCCCCGGCAAAACGTGCGTGGCTGCCGGTGAAACAAGCTCGCAGCGATACGACGACGATCAGCAAGCGGGCGGCCCACCAGCCCTGGCGATAAACACAACATGGCCGCCAACGCATCACCGGATAACCCACCGATGACGGCAATAGCCTGGCGGATAAGCCTCTCCGCCGATAACGCCCGGTCGTGATCATTCATCCACGGATACGCTTCACGGGGATAGAGTAGATCGACAATCTCGGAAGTGTATTGCAGCAACTGGGACGCCCTGGCGCCGTAAAACAAGGCACGGCCAAGCCCGGCGAATAGCGCATCCACATTAAACGACGGTATGTCAGGGGTCATCTCACAACCTCATAAACACGCAGAAGAAGAATTACCCATCGTAATCGATCAATTACGGCGATGAGAGGTTTTCCGGCATAGTCACGCACACGACAACCTTCAGGACATGTTCCATACCCAGAGCGGCGTGCAGTCAGACAGCTTGTGGCCAGTCATAACCGAGCCTCCGCATTATGTGTCACCTCTTGAGGTCATCAAGCACACGCCATCACTGAACATCCAGCCCCGCTACAACGCAACACGAACACTGTCCGCCGCGTCCGCCGCGTCCGCCGCGTCCGCCAGGTGCCAGAAGGCCCCCGCGCCACCCGTCCACCGTGTCCCAAAGACACCTCGATGGCGGCGGCGCTGTCTTCCACCTGTCCTGGACAGGGCATAGGCCAGCGCACTGCCTGTCTTGGGGACACGAGACAGCCCACGCCGACCCCGACGCCCGCTTGACCTGCGTACCCTCTGCTACCGTCAACGGCCAGTCTCGGCCACCGAGGCAGGCCCGCCCCAGCATCAGCGTCCTTACACGTGGGGGAGATCATCGATGAGCGCGCGCACCACAGCGGCGGAAGCGGAGCTACGCGACGCCCTCGCGGTGGCCACCACATGGGAAGAATTCGGTGCGGCGCTTCAAGAATTCCGCACAACGTGGCCATGGTTGTCGCTGCGCGTGATGGAACGCCGTCCTGGCTGTTTGTCACGCTCGGCTATCTCTGCCCGCGAAACAGGAAAATACCCGTTCACCGAGCAAGAACTCCGCGACTACCTCCACGCCTGTAGAGCCACTGACGACCTCATTGACTACTGCCTAGCACAGCATCGGCGCATCGCCCAGTCCCTCCAAGCCGCACGAGAGCGATCCGCCGCTCAAGCATCATCGGATTCTGCCTCAATAATCAACTTGCCAACAAGAAACACGCGGTCAGTCCTAGTCGCGCTTGCCCAGGGGGTGGGGTCGCAAGAGATTCCTGATCAGGAGGTGGAAGTCGTCAGGCTATTTGAAAGAGTGGACTCCTACGCACGATCTGACGATGTACAAAGCGCGGCTGATACCGCCGTCGAGGCAGTGAGCATGTGCGACACGATTTACGGCCCCGACCATCCGATGACCCTTCAAGCCCGCGCTGTTGAGCTTCGGTGGGCCTCTGAACTATTCACCCGCTCACCTGGGCCTCCTTCTAAGTACTTCGAGCCGTGGGAATGGCGGAAACGTAAGAGACAAGAACAGTTACACGCGGACTGGGAAAAGAAGGCTAAAGATCTGCGGCTGCGTTGGGAGACGCTCATCGGCGAGTACCGGCGCGTCTACGGCACTGGCCATCGTGAATCCCTCCACCTGAGCAGGCATTACGCTCACCACATCTGGACGGGGCTAGGTAGTCGTGCTTTGGTTCAGCGCATTTTAGTCGAACTGATTGCTGACGCCGAGCGTAGCCTCGGTCCCACAGACGATTTCCCCCTCAAAATAAGGTGCATGCTCACCAAGTTTCACAATAAAGCGGATGGTTGGCGTACCCTCGCAGAGCAGTTCACACGAGAACTAGGCCCCAATCATCAAATGACCTCCGATGTCCGCCAGGCGGTAGCCCCCCCTTACGGTAACCCTGGGATCAGAAAAACCAATTTTCTCGACTATGACCAGCTAAGGTAGCACGCAGCTATTCCAAGACGGGATTACCCCCAGGCTTACACGCGAGTATCGCCGTGCCCCTTTACCGCAAGCCGGAAGACTTCTCGGGGTAGAGTATGCGAGAAAAGCCCAAAGAGTCTTAGTCGACTCCGTATAGTCGTTGTATGTTTGGATTTAAAACTCGCCTCGACGGATGGTATACGGATAATAAATGTCTAACGTTTCTCGCGTTGCATGGCAAACGGACAGATATCGATACAGATATTGATTACGGACCGGAGGCGCTCCGTGTCGGGCAGACATACTCCCTGGAAACGGGACTGGTGGGATGGCCTGATCCCGAGACCGGAGAACAGCGGAACATGCTCTCACTGGGAAACAGTCGGTTGCGGTCGTCCAGTTGGGAACCCATGACGGGCGAAAAATTTGAGCTAATGGCCCTAGAGCGCGGTATCATAGGTGACAACATCGCCATGCCGGAACGGGTCACTGATACAAATATCGTAACCGTGGTAGTGAGCCCCCAAGGTTTCGTATTCCACTGGGATCACACCGCCACTGTATCGATCTCCCACGTGAGCCGGTTAGCCGACATCCCGCAGCCCCTCGTATCCACATCCATGGACGCGTGGCATCTCTACAAGCTCACGTTCGGTGACCCCAACCGTATTACCGATATAGGCGGCTCTGATGAACCGCCCCCGGCCACGCTAGCTCTCGTGGACAAATCAGGAACATCACACCCTCACCACCAGTGGCGTTTCCCGAAACCCCGCCACCCCAACGAATTCATATTCGACTCCTTGGGTGAGGCTGCCGCAAACATAGCCCCACTCCTTACGGGATCAAAAAACTACACCTCCGAGGATTACACTCCCGCAGCTGCCGAATTTGTTTTACGGCAGTTTGGTGTAGACGTCGATGATGTTAATTGGCATGCTGCTATTGAAGCACGATTTATCAGTAGCGCCTTCACGCATTCGGCCTCCTTCGACCCCGCCGCCGCGTGCGCCGCGCTACGTCTGGCGATCGTCAATAATAGGGTTAAACACACCGCGCCCGCCGCAATCGACCAAGCGCGCGACGCCGCCGACCAAACATTCTCCCGCGAGCTAACCACTCGGATACAACAACACCTAAAATCCTCCGGACCGGCACAATAACTCCGCCGGACTTTATCGAGAGAGCGCGAGGTCTTACTGTCGCGGCTACAGGTGTGTCAACGAAACGACACCATCTAAATAGGACGATACTGGGATTGAGTCGCAGCTGACGAGGGTTATCCGACTAGCGGTAGGCCGAGCGCGGTCTCTACCTGTGCTGGTGCGGGAAAGGGATTATGGCCGTGGGCGGCGAGTGTGGCTTGTGCCTGTCGGCGGTATTGGCATGGTGTTCGCTGCCCGCACGCCGCGCAGTGATACTCGTAGCTGATTGTGTTCGTGGCTGGTTGATGCCGCAGTAAAACGTGATAAGCCTGCCGGATCAGGGTCCGGCTCTGCTGCGGCGCAGTGGCGTTATCTGCACTCATGGTTCACCTCCACGTGGCAGATCGCCTGGTAGAGCCGGTCGATGCTCGGCAATAGGGTGTCGCCATTATTTTTGAGAGGGTTCATGTCGTTGTCGCTGAGAAGGTCCACATCGACCCGAGGATGACCTATCCATGGCAGGCCGCAAGAGTTGCAGCATGGTTGTCTGAAATCAAACCACTTAGAATGCATTCTGCTAAAGCAGCGACGGCACAGACGTATATTAAGGCTGCGCATTGCGAGATTGTCCTTTACGAGGGGTGGGTGTGCCCCGGCGTAGGCTTCTACCGTCGCCGGGGCGGATTGTCGTTGAACAGGGCAGCTCGACGCGGGGATGGCATGACCACTCTATGCCCCAGTCACCGCAGTACGACTGCGTGAAGTCAAAATACCGGGAGTGCGTCCTGCTAAAAGATTCATGTACTCTATACATTGCGTCGTCATCCTTTGCGATGTCACGGTCTGGCGCGAGCTTGACTCTCGCGCCAGACCTAGTTTCCTTTTAGCTGGGAACCTAGTTGTTGATCTTTGGTGTATCGCTAAACCCGTTTTTTTACACTCCCTCTAGTGGTGGTGCCAGCGTTGCGCTAAAAGCCGGATTTCGCCGTGGTCGCTCCAGCCTGCTGGTTGTACGGGAATGGTGCCAAGGACGCCGGTCGTGCTGTGGTCGCCTAGCCGGCGGCCTGGCAGCACGTAGGCTACGGGGTCGCCGCGTCGCCATCGGATGGTGATCCCGTCGCGGTGATACCGGTCAATAAATACCCAGCCGACTGGCGCTGTTTTGGGCGCGGCGCTATTCTGGCGTGTCATGGCGTGGTCTCGGCGTCGATGACCAGGGGGGTGTGGTGTAACCGGTGGCGGAACCCCTCAGCCACCTCCACGAGCTGGTTTGCGAATAGGGTTTGCTCGTCGCAGGTGAGGCTGTCTTCGAACAGGCCGGTGACGATCTGGCTGACTCGCTTGCCGAGGGTGCCTAACAGCATGAGTAGGTCGCGGTTGTGTTCATTAAGAATGGTTCCCTGCCTCATCCCTTACGTGTGGGATGGCCGTGACCGGCGACGGAGACCATAAAGGGGGTCACGGGGGCATCGCCGGTACGGCCATCACCCCTGTTCGTGAGGGGCGTAGATGACCCTAGCGTCGCTGGGTGGGCAGGAGGCGCACCATGACCTGCACAGAACCGGCGGTTCGGTGCAGGTGGGGAACTGCCAGTTCGGGTAGGCGGGCTAGTTAGTTCAGCAGGCCGATGGTGCCTGCGAATTCGCGTACCTCAGAAGCGTAGGAGGGTTTAGCGCGCCGCAGCAGGGTCGCGACCATGGCGCGGGGCAGTCGTTTGTGCAGGAAGTCTTCCGGGCAGATGCGCTGCGCCATTTTCAGGTGCACAAACACTGCCGTGTCATTGCCCTTACACTCATACGCTCGGGCCACCTGGTATAGGTGCGCGGTTTTGCGCTCCAGGGAGGCGATCTGTGTGATGTCCACATCATCGGCCACCCGGAGTCCTTCGGCTAGCTCGCAGGTCTCGAATTCGATGCAGGCTGCATGAATAGCGACGTTGGTGGGGCCGAAAAACAGGTGAAAGTCGTTGCGCCCCTCGCCGACTGTGGCGGCGGCCTGCCGTGCGGGGCCGCGCAACAATTCACGGGCGCGCCAGGGGTCGCCGGTACGTTCTGCGGCGATAGCCGCCAGTTGCAGGAGCCCCCCGTAGACGCAGAAATGCGCCGGTGTGCCGTCTGTGAGGAGTGGGTCTAGGGCCTCGCTGGCCCGCATCGCCGTATCGAGGGCACCGTGGGGCATGTCATCGGACAGGAGAGCCTGACCCAAATTCCACGCGCTCACACCGGCCAGGAGGGGGTCGCCGGTTTCTTCGGCGTAACGCATGCTGCGATCAGCCACCAGCCCGCCTAGGTCCACGCGTCCGACGTGTTTCAACACCGGCCTAGCTAGCTGGTACACCTCACACGCCAGACGGCACGCCTGCGCGGAGCGGTCCTGTTCATACACCGCTCGCTCTGCACTGGTGATCAAGCCGGGTAGCACCCGGAGCACATCGCTGTACTTGTTCGGGGACGTGAGCCAGGCGTCCCACGTGGCGGTGACCTGCTCGCCGAGCTCGGTTAGTTCGGGGCTATCACCCCCGGCGGGTGTCAGCGACCGATACGTGTACAGGGCCTGCTCTACCTCGGCCAGGCGCGGGTTCACCGGCCCCTCATGATCCTCACTCGGCGCTTCCCCCACCAGGGCGGAAGTGCGCACCCCCAGTACTTTGGCGAGCTTGCGCAACACCGGCAGAGAGGGCGTCTTGGTGCCTGCCTCGATCATCTCCAAGTACCGCACACTGATGCCCGCAAGCGTTGCCACATTGACCGTGGACTTACGCCGATCAATCCGATACACCCTGATCAGGGCACCTGTCGCCAACTCCGACACCACCCACCACCTCCCTAGGCCACGCCATGTCACCCCCAGGCTACCCAGCAGCACAGCCACCTGAGCCCACGCCGGGCCACCAGCCACGACCAGCCCCATCGTCCGCTTGTCGCTGGTGGGCTCGACCGCCGTCACGGCTCGACGTTCCACACCGGAATAGGATATCTAATGTGGACGGTTAGGTTGTTTGTTGATGCCGGGGTTTATTCCTCTACGTGCATGGTGCTTGACGCTGCGCCACAGGCGCGTTTAGCGTCAAGCCACGTGCCTACAATCACGCATGGCGAGGGAAGAAAACATGAGGCTTACTACTTGGGGGAGAATGCAAAGATGATGACTGTTCACTGTTTTCACTACGGACCGGGGGACTATCGCTATCCAGGGCTACACCGTCAATAGGACCACCCCGGAGGGTGAGGCTGTGGTAGAGATTCCGGCACGTGTTTTTTGGAGGGTGCTCGTGCGCTTGGAGACTGACGCCTGGCGTCAGCTCATGGCGTCCGTTACCCGCTCGGCGTTTCGCCTGGAGACGCTACCGGTGTATGACATGCCGGGTGAACGGGGCGAGTTCGCTCGGCATGTGGCGGGTGAGCGACCGCCACCGGATTTGCATTACCGCTGGCTTGACACGGTGGCCGAAGAAATAAATCGTCAATAAGTCTTCATGCGGCAGCCGTCTTGAGACTGCGCATTCTTTCCATGAATTCGCGGGCGGTGGGGCTGGTCTGGTAGCGGCGGAGTTTGTGGACGAAGTGGTTGAGGTAGGCAACGCATTGGGTAGATTTGATGTCTCCCTGGAACAGGTCGATCGTCTTACTGGCGCTGTGACATGCTTGCTCGACATTGTTTTGGGCTAGCTGAACGATCGCCAACATCGTATAACACAGACCGTGGTCTCGTATCTGTTTGGGATCGTGGAGCGCTAGCGCTCTCTCTAGGTGTTCTTGCGCTTGTGTCCATCTACCCATGGCGTAGTAGCTGAAACCGGCTGCTCGGGTATGGATTGCTCGTTCGTCTATCCAATAGGTCCAACTGGGCGCATCCTCGCCTGTGCGGACCTTGCTCCAGCTATCGAAACAGGCGTCGATGGCGCGGCGGCAGCCGGTTAGATCGTGGGCGTATCCGTAGGCTTTCGCGGCCTGTAAATGCAAGAGTGTGTTCACTTTGTGGTTGCTGCCCCGGTAGGCTTCTAGCGCGGCTTCTGCCAAGGGCACGGCATCGGCCACGTGGATTTCTTTAGCCTGATCACTCATCCACCCCAAAATATTGGCACCCAACGCCTGATCGCTGGCAGCGTGGGCGGCATGTAGGGCGGTAATCCACAACTGTTGCGCCTGTGCATGGTGTCCGACGTCGAATGATTGCCACCCCGCGGTGCGCAGCAGTTCAGCAAGGGTGCTGTGGAGTCGCCGACTAAGGCGCTCACCGTATCGTCCGTTGTTCACTACATCAGTCACGAGTCGGAGCTGAGCACGCGTGGTCTGTAGCAGGGTGAGGCCACCGACCAGGTCGTCCATGCTCCGCAGCCACGCATTAACATCATCAAGGCTATCCACGAGCTTGTCCGTAACCTGCATGTTCGAGCCGTGATACTCAACCGGGTCAGATAACGGGGCGGCTCAGATACCGGGTAACAGGCTCCGTGAGAGTAGTACCAGTTAGCAGAGTAAACGAGCGTCGCTCCATCTGTGCATCATCGCAGAAAACCGGCAAGATCCGCGACAGTGTGGCATATCCATAGGGTGCACGCGATAGATCAATCGCCTCCTCAACAGGCTGGCCTAGGCCAGCGAATCCTAATTGCCCCATTGGGACACCCAGGGTGTCAGAGAGTGCTTTCAACTGGCGTATCCGCGGTAGGGCGATACGACCGTACTCCCAGTCCCGCTCGGTATCTAAACTCACCTGAATCAGGTCAGCCAGGCGTTTTTGGGTAAACCCGCGAGCCCGCCGTAACTCCCGCAGTCTGGTATTCGGTGTGACGTTCGTCCTCGCTGACATCCGTCCCTCCTCTGCGCAGGACACACGGAAACAGTAGCTCTGATTACACAGCGAGACACTCCGTTTCTCAAAATCACACCTCCCTCACTTGCGAGAAGTCTTCTCACACTCCCATGCGATGAGGCCAGGTTTCGCAAAACCACATAGCACCCGCATACCGGACAGCGGCCATAGCCGCTGTAATCGCAATAGCAGTAGCTCCTGCCGCTGCCGCCAAAGACAACTACACATGTATTGACTGCGGCCATGAGCTACTCATTACGAAAGGAGGCCAGTGATGGACGAATGGGTGTAACAACACGCCAAAGATAGAAAGCTTAGATTTCCTGCCGAAAAGAAACCTGGTCTGGCGCGAGAATCACGCCCGCGTCAGACCACCACCTCAAACCTACCTAAAGGATAGCGAATGTGGCGATCTGGCCACAGGACGAGCCGTGGCGATGCGGCGGATGAAGCCCCCAAGCGCCGGGAAACAGTAACGTGGGAGCGCTGCCCCGTATGCGGATACCGGGCCATACCCCGTGATGGACTCCTCATCCACGAAGTAGCAGCCCTATTCCCCGTCGCCCTCCTCGACTGCGACAACCCCGCCAACCACCCTAGTGATAACTCTCCGAGTGCCTAAGTTCAGACGTTAATCGAGTCGAAGGGAGCTTTGGAAATAACATGAGAGGCAAACTTGCTTGCGGGTTAAGAACTTCCGTCATGCCACAGCATCTGTGACTTAGATCCGGAACCAGTTGAGCACCGCGCGTTCTAGCTCCTCCGGTTCACAGGAGTCCACTTCGGACAGTAATTGACGTGTCTGTTCGTGGTTCGGCGTCAGCTCGCCCGCGATTCTGCCTAGCTGGTGGGCGGAGGCCTTGACCGGCAACAACTCATCGATCCGCAACACGGTGTGACGCCTCGCATGCAACAGCCGCCCATACAGCGCGGCATAGGTCTGCGGCCGGTAATCCATACCGAGCCGGGCATCAGGCAGTCCGAGTCCCTGACTGGCCCGCTGGATTTCCTGCCACAGATCGTGGAGCACCTGAGGAGTTGCGCTGGCCCGGTCCTGGTCGTGACGGGGCTGGCGCATCTCCTGGTCCCGAGACCGCTGGATGGCTTGCCGTACCGTCACCGAGGGCACCGGCACGATGAACTCGGTCGCTGCCGCCTGAAGCAGATCCTCGGCCCGATCGTCACGCGGCTGGGCGAGTTCCACGAAACGGTTGCCCACCAGCGGCGCCTCCCCGATCAGCAACGGGGCGGACTCGGGGTGGTCCAGGTGCCAGCGCAGCACGGCGTCTCGCACCCACAGCCCGCACGCCCAGCGGATCGCCGGATGCGTCACTCCCTCCACCTCGGGATAGCGGGTCCCCGCCGGGTGAGTCTCAAAAACCCGCCGTGCCACGTCCCACCGCACCAGGTACACCGCCCGGCCGCGCTGCTGGGCGATCAGGGCAAGCTGCTGGATCATGAGAGACTTACCGACCCCCGGCGGTCCGGCGAAAAACACACAACGGCATTCGGCAGCGACACGACCGAACTCCCGGCCAATCACAGAGTTAGGGCTAAGCAACAGAGCCGACTTCACCGTCCCCTCCTCACTCCTCACCGAAACTGGTCGATACCCGACACCACGTCACCAAGTCACCCCCACCGCCGACCTCCTCAAGGTGCTAGGCATCACCCTCACACCACCACCCACAAGCACCCACGACCCACAAAGGCTCGGAGCAACCGGTGAGGAACACCACCCTGGGACCGGATAGCCGTAGTCGCGGCCACGTTGTTCATCGATCATGAGGCCAGGTCTCCAGGTTGGGTGACGAACGGGCCTCTGATGCGGCCAGTGTTGCTTGCACACCGTAACGGCGGACGGGTATACCGCTGTGTTGTCACAGGACAACAGAATCAGCTGGTAGCCGGCTACCTCAGCGAGTTCGACCTGCCTGTGTTGGATCTCGGGTGAAGGCGTGCCCGGCTCCGTCGCCCGTCTGACAGGGCCTGGTGACACCCGGAAGCTGGAAGTCAGACCGCCACGGACACCACCACGACGGGGCGTGACATCTCACCTCATGGTGGCCAGTCCTGATGACCAAACCGATGACAAACGATCAAATGGCCAGATTCTCTAGGTGAGAATCTGGCCCCTGATGGCCTGCGGAATCTGGTCGGGGTGGCGGGACTTGAACCCACGGCCTCCGCACCCCCAGTGCGGCGCGCTACCAAGCTGCGCTACACCCCGCGACAGCGGTTATGAGTGTAGCTGACGGGCATTCTGGTCTGTTTTTGGCTTAGATGTTTTGTTACGGATTGACTTCTTCTTGCTGGAGCGGTAGCGGATTTTCGAGAATGCGTTGAGAGCGGCCTTGTCTGCTTCGGGCAAGGAGTGTAGGTAGCGTTCGGTGGTGCTGATGCTGCCGTGTCCGAGTCGGTCTTTTACGCCTTGGATGTCTGCGCCTCCTGCTAGTGACCATGATGCGTGAGCGTGGCGTAGATCGTGGATACGCACTCCGTTGGCTAAGCCGGCTGTCTTGACTGCTGGTTTCCATACCTGGTTGCGGAACCAGTTCGCAGGGATGTGCCCGTCTGTGTCTAGGACACGGGGCGTGCGTGGGTTGTCTTTGCCTTGAGTGCGCCGTTGTGCACGGTAAATGGCGTAGGCTGCTCGACAGTAGTCGCATCGGCATTTTCCTGCGTTGTAAGCGCTAAGGGTTCCGTGTTTGTATTGCCGTTCTTTCTCGTTCGGTGGAGTTAATCCCAGTTCGTTGAGATTGGGAATGATGTGCGTCGCTGGCTTTTTGTTTTGCTGGTTGCGGATAGAGAATAGGAGGTCGTCTCGACCGAGGTTTTGCCTATCGCGATGAGCTTTGAGCCTGTAGATTATTTGATCACTGAGTTCGAGTCGTCGAGGTTCCTTATCTTTTGGGTATTTTTTAACCCAGAAACGTTTGCCTTTCGGGTGGAATTTAGGGTTAACGTGGACTACCGCGCGGCTCACAGTGAGAATATGTGTCTGAAAATCAAGATCTTTTACGCGTAATTCGGTCAGTTCACCCCAGCGTAGTCCGCTTTCGATGCCGGTCTCTACGAGTAGTTGTGCGTCTGCGTCGGGGAGGGCTTGATATAATAAATCAAATTGTTCCGGAGTAATGATTTCCAAAGGCTTGGTCACCACGGGAGAAGTTTTTACTCCCTTGCATGGATGCAGAAATGTGACTTGATCATTCAATGCGGTGGTGAAGATAACACTCAAAATCGCTTTGCAATTTTTAATGGTTGAGGCGCCGGTGTCATTTTTCTGGAGCGCGACAATCCATGTGCGCACATGTTCAGGTAGAATGTCGACCATTCGCATGGAGCCGAATTCGGGCATGATGTGTTTATAGATCGAATACGTGTAATTCTCGCGCGTGGAAGGCTCGATCATATGGTTGGGCAGCCACGTATCTTCTACGTAGCGCTGGAAGATCATTCGACCCCGCGCTGGGTCCCCGGCGCGCCCCTCCGAGACCTGCACCTCCTTGCGCTGCCATGCCCGGTCGGCTAGTCGCTGATTGGAGAACGTCCCTGCCGATCGGACTTTCCCCCGTAAGTCGCGGTAACAAGCTGTCCAGCGTACCCGCCCCTTGCTGTCTTCCCGCTTGAACGAGTACCCCATGATCAACCCTCCGCGATCGGTATCCACGTTAGCGACACGTTAGCGGGACTGCCCAACACCGCTTGACACCTTGCAACCCTGCCGTGTCGCTCAAGCCGCTATCTACCTGCGATTATACTCCAAAAACCGGCACGGTACGGAAGAGTGAGAAAGGCGATATGGACTAATTTACGTGGCTGGGGGTCAAGGGGTCGCAGGTTCAAATCCTGTCGTCCCGACCAACACGAGGCCCGCTGACGCTGGACGAAACGCCAGGTCAGCGGGTTTTCTTTATGTTTTTTGTTGATCTTTCCGGGTTGGGGACCGCGCGCAGTTGGGGACCATTTGGGGACCGGCCAGCAGTCAGGAAGGCCGTCAGCGAGTCGCCTGCGGCCGCGATCGAGGTGGCGTCGGGGTGTAGATACCGCTGCGTCGTGGTGAGCGAGCCATGGCCGGCGATCTTCCGCAGGACGTGCACCGGGACGCCGGCATCGGCCATCCATGTCAGGCCGGTGTGTCTCAAGTCGTGGCGACGCAGATGCTCGTAGCCCAGCGCGGTCACCACCTCATCCCAGTGGGTCGCGTCGCGCAGCACTGCGGTCGTGATCCGGCCACCGCGTGGACCGGTGAACAGCCGGGCCGTGGGGTTCGAGTTGGCTGCGGCGACCCGGTTCGACACGAGTTCGCGTACCTCGGCGATAAGTGGGACGGTGCGGGCGCGTTTGCCTTTAGTTCCCTTGTCGATCACACCGCCCGGCGCGGGGGTCGTCTGCCGGCGGACTGTCCAGGTCCACGAGGCGGTGTCAACGTCGCCGACCCGGACCCCGGCCACCTCGCCAATGCGGGCTGCGGTGCACGCGGCGAAGATCACCACGTGGCCCCAGCCCTGGAACTGGTCTGCGGACCGAGCAACGAGCGCATCAGCAAGTTGTGTCAGCGCCGGCCAGTCTGGCAGGGCGAGGGAGCGCGGGTCATCGAGTTCGTCCTCGGCACGCTGGTACTCGCGCTGCCAACCGGTGATCCGCGCGGGGTTGCGGTCGATAATCCCGTCGCGTAGCGCTTGCTCCATCACGCGCACGAGGACCGCCAGGCTGTTCTTCACTGTCGATCGGCTGCACTCGTCAGCGATCCAGCCGTGCACGGCCCGGTCCACGACTCCGTTGGTGATCATGCGTACCGGGAGGTGACCGAGTACGGGTACGACCCGTTTGCGCCAGCCGGAGAGGTACGGGTCAAGTGTCTTGGCCTCCAGACCACGGAGCGCCAATGTCATGTGCGCCGTGCCGTAGTCGGCGAGCTTCATCGTGGCTGCGGTCGGATCAACGCCGCCGAGCGCAGCGCGTTGAAGGCCCGTGATCCAGTCAACCGCCGCTTCTTCGGTCTCGAAGGCCTCCGACTTGGACTGCCGACGCTTGGTTGCGGGGTCCACCCACCGGACTCGAGCCCGAAATGGTGCTCGGCGGTCGGGCCGGTGCTCGACGTCGGCCGATAATGACACGCCGACCGGGGGAGTGGCAGCAGTCATCAGGCCGCCCTACCAGGATCGACGCGTCGGCTGCGTAGCCAGTGCTCGACGTCTAGCGCGCTGTAGACAGTGACGCGGGACGACAACTTGACGAACGGCGGCCCTTGTGCGGGACGGGAGGTACGCCAGCGCCGGATCGACGAGGCGTCCACGCCTAACAGTTTTGCAAGTTCCTCGGTTGAGTACCACCGGCCGCTCAACAGTTCGGCCGCAGTGTCCTCGTTTTGTAACGGGTTCACGGGTCGCTCCCTCAGGCGGCTTGATCGTCAGTTGCCGAACGGTTGTCGGGTGGTGATCCGCTGGTGGCAAGTTGGGCGGCGGTGTATTCGGCTTTCCATCGTTGTCGTTCAGCGATGGCGCGGAGGAGTAGGACGGGTCGGGGTGGTACGTCGGGGTCGGTGGGTGCGGGGCGTTCCCACAGGTATGGTCCGTCGTCGGGGCCGTGCGTGGGGTGGATGCCGGCCTGGTGGAGGAGTTGCCGAACGAATTCGCCGCGTTCGGCGCGGTGGTCCTGCAGGGTCTTGTTCGACCATTTGCGGGAGACAAGCACACGGCGTCCGGCGATGCCGAGGTGTTCCGGTTTGTGGGCTTTGCCTTTGCAGTGTCCGGGGGTCATGGTGTGTCGGGCGCCGTGGGGTTGGATGCCGTAGAGCAACCACACCGCACACCGGGGCGAGCATGGGGTGACCTGTAGTTCGGCGTGCAACCGGCGGGCGTGGTCGCGTTGCCGATCCGTCGCGGTCTCATCAAGACCGGCGGCCTGGCCGACGCTTTTGGTGAGGTACTTGGTCAGATAACCCACGTGGCGACCAGCTTCTTCGGTACCGCCCAGAATGCCCTTGACGTGTACCTGTGCCCCAAACCGGACCACGTGCGCGGGTTCGGTCAGCTCTTCGCAGGCCTGTTCCCAAGTCGGGAGTGGTGCATCTGTATCCGGGTCGGTGAAGGCCTTGACCCGGCTATCCCAGACTGGTAACCGCTCGTCGGTGTAGATGAGCTGGTCATGCGCCGGCCACCACACTTGGTGGTAGGTCGCGGCCGTGATCGCCCGCAGTTCGGCGCGGGGGATCGCTCCCCGGATGGCGGCGTGGAAGTGGGGGGCGCCGCGTTTTTGGGGTTCGACGGTGCCGAAGTACTGCACGTCCCAGCCGACGCAGCGGCGGGTGTTCTGCCAGAACCGATCCAGCAATGCCGGGAAGTGGACCGCGTCCCGGGCGGCCCGCCGGTAGTCATACCGATCCGGGTCCACCGCTGCCCCGTCACCGTCAACCCGGCCGTAGGAGTCGAGGGTGAGGGTGAGGAAGGTGGAGGGTCGGTAGCGTCCGGCGAACACCCGGCCGACGGTGCGGCGCTGCACGGGTCGGCGGGGTAGGTTCGGGGCGTCTTGGCGGCGGCGGGTCGAGCGCTTGACCGGTTTGGGTGGTGGGTCTAGGGGGGTGAGTCGGCCGCGTATGCCGAGAGCGCGGAGTTCGGTGTCGAGTTCGGAGACTGACTCGGCGATTTGTTCGCACGAGATCTCGTCACCTGTAGCGCGGCAGTCGGCGTAGGCGGCGGCCAGGTCGGCCCGGGTGGCCATCAGCGCCGTGTGTTCCTCGCTGGGGGTGGCGCGGTCGGTGACCGGTTCCGCGTCGAGGTGCCAGCCCTCGCGGCACTGCACCATCCGCAACCGGCGGGCTTTTTCGGAGCAGGGGCGGCATTGGTCCTCGCGGGTGGAGCCGCAGGGGACGGGCACGATGTCCACGCGGCCGGTGGTGGTGTCGATCCGGCGCATGGCCAGCGGCCGGACACACACCCCGTGCTGTTCGGCCAGGGTTTGAGCCACCTCGGTCGTCAACGCCAGCGTGGCCCGTTCCGCGCGGGTAGTGCACTGGCCCTGGACTGGGGCGGGCTGGGATGTGGTGGGGTGCTCGGTCATGGGTGGGGGTTCCCTTCGCGGCGTGCGGCGGCGGCAACCCGGCGCAGCAGTGAGCAGACGACAGCCACAGCGGGAGTTTCTTGCTCGGCGAGCCAACTGAGGATGGCCACGTCGTAGGAGCCCAGCTCCAGGTCCTCACCCAGGGCGCTGAGCAGGGCCAGGTAACGCTCCGAGCGGTCCTGGTGGTAGCAGGGTGCGGTGGTGTAGGGCGGGTGGACCGACAGGGGTTCGCGCTCCAGTGGTTCCAGCCCTGGCACCGGGGGGTCTGGTGGCAACGGGGTGGTCATCACGCGGCCTCCCATTCCGCCGATAACAGTGAGGCCGAGGCTTGGTCGTGTCCGGTGGTCACGTACTCGCATAGTTCGTCGAGGTTGGTATCGGTGCTGTGGAAGGCTCGGGCGCGCTGGGGTTCGCGGCGGCCGTCGATCTTGGTCCAGGCCACGCCGGGGGTGTCCTCGCTGATCTCGTGTGCCGCCGCGCCGCGTTCCCGTACCCCGTTGCCCAGCATCATGTCCACCTGTGTGGCCTCGTCGAGCCGCATGGCGATCTTGACGGGGAACAGGTGCCGAAAGTCGATGATCTCCTTGCGGGGGTCTTGGAGTTGCCCGATCACGCACACGCCGGGTGCCCTGCCTTGGGACAAGATGGATTGCAACGCCGCATTGGCGCGTTTGCGCAGGGCGTTGTCGGGTTGGTAGGCGATCACGTCGGCCAGTTCGTCGATGATCAGCAGCATGAACGGTTGCCCCGAGTCCGGGGTCCATTTGCGACTGCGCTGTCGTCGCAGTGTTTCGGCGCGTTGCCGGGTCAGGGTGGCGACGTGTTCGAGCAGTGCGACGGCCTCAGCGCCGTTGGTGCACACCAGCCGGGTGAACAGGTCCTCGGCGCGGCCGAGTTCCATGCCGCCTTTGGGGTCGATTCCGACCACTTGCACCAGACCGGATCTGATCCAGGGGGCCAGGGCGCGCAGCACCGCCCACATCACCGACGACTTGCCGGCGTCACTCACGCCAGCGACGAGGACATGCCGGTCCAGCAGCCGCAGGACCCAGGGGCGGCCGGTCTCGGTGCGCCCGATTACCACTCGCGCCAGGTCCACGTTCGTGCCTGGCTCGGCCAGAGAAGGGACGGTGATCGTCTCCGTGAGGGGGTCGGAGTGCAGGAAGTCCAGCCAGATCCGGCGCGGTTTGTCCACCCGGACCCGGCAGGCCCGGGCGCCGAAGGAGTTCGCTAATTCCTTGGCGTGGGCGGCGTAGGTGTCGGCGCACTGGCCGTGCAGCAGCTTGACCGACACCCGGTCGCGCCAGCCATCGGCGCGGACCCGCCGCAGCGTGGGGTAGTGCGTGCGGCGCTCGCGGTGCCCGGTGTGTTTGGTCAATTCCGAGAACAGCATCACGTAGCGCCATGGCCAGGCGTAGATCAGGGCGCGGCGCCACTCTGAGCGCACCTGCCGCACGGCGATCCGTTGGAAGGAGTCGGGGTGTTGCCAGGCCCATAGTCCACACGGCGCGATCAGGGCGGTGAGCACTCGCACCGGCGCCGACCACGAGTAACCCACGCTGAGGCCGGTCAGGATCGCGGCGCTGATCACCAGCAGCGGGTAGCGCCACACCCGCCGCGCCACGAACACCGTCACCATCACCACGAGGACCACGGCGATGATCGGGGAGGCAGCGAGGAGGAGTTTGCGGGGGAGCATCGTCCACCACGGCAGCCGGGGTCGTGCCACCTCCAGCGGAGCCGGGTCGGTCCACGCTTGCCAGCTCATCGGGAGTCACCCCCGACTCGCCCACCAGGCCAGCAGCGTCGGGCCAGGTCGTTGGTGGACCGCTCGTTACTGACGATCCCGACCACCAGGCGCGCGACTTTCTCCGGTATTGCTCGCATGACTAGCTCGGACCTCCCGATCCGGGACACGCGGAACCGGTCGCCTGGCCGTAGCCTGGGCAGCACCGACCCCGCCAATTGCTGGTGATGGGTTGGAAGGCACGGGGACGGGACCGGAGCGGGCAAACTCAGTGCACCCGTCCCCGTGCCGGCGTTATGCGGCGGCTTCCGGCGCCTCCCCCGCTGAGTGGTTGGCCGTCTGTCGTTCGGCGAACCGGGTGCATTCCAGCGCGTACCGGCGGGCCTGCTCGGCCAGTTCCTCGGCGAAGGCCACCTCATCGCCGGTGATCGCGTCGGCATCGGCTGGTGTGATCGTCAGGGAGGACACGGCGCTGTTCACGGCGAGGATCGGTGTCCGGTCGTCGTAGGCGTGACAGATCGAGTAGCCCGACCCGGGCACCGACAGGTGCGCCGTGGTCATCAGGCCGCCGCCTTACCGCCGCTGGCCGTGGGGGTGGCCCACTTGCGGTCCTTGTCTGGGGCGTGCATCCCGGTGGCCCGCAGGCTGTAGGCCACCCGGGCGCGGCACCGGTGGCGTTCTGCGCCCTTGGGTCCACGGCAGGCCTTGTCATCCAGGTAGGGCGTCACTGTCAGCCCCTCGAATTCCACCGGCCGAAACGGTGTCCCACCCGTTGTCTCCGGCGGAACGGGCCGCACGGTGTCCATGATCTTGACGACCACCGTCTTGTCGCTGGTGCGCGCCTCGGGGTCGGCATCGAGCACCGACACCGCCCACAGCGGCAACCCGGTCTGCTTGTCCAGCTGCTGCACGAACCGCTCCGCTGTGGACTGCTCGAAGTCCCGCACCGGCTCTACCTCGCTGACCACGTATGCCCCGCAGGGGAACACGTCGGTCATCGACACGCTGTACCTGCTGTTGCTCGCCATCTGGCGTTCTCCCTGTCTCTGCTCCGGAGCGACACCGCCCCGCACCGTGATAGATGACAGGTTACCAGTGTTCTATAACATTGTGGTTAGTCCGATCGGGTGATGCCCGGTCGGAGCCTTGCCGCCTACCTCATCGCGTCTGCCTGAGTCTCCGTGC
Source organism: uncultured Actinomycetota bacterium (assembly GCA_963822695.1). GTDB lineage: Bacteria > Actinomycetota > Actinomycetes > Mycobacteriales > Pseudonocardiaceae. The sequence goes on along the minus strand of CAWGJH010000023.1, from coordinate 9,973 downwards.
TCGGCCGGTCTGGCAAGGTCCACTCAAAGGTCAGCCAGCGATCGGCGACCGTGGTCGATTCCCCGTACTCGATCACCTCGCCATCAGCGGCGCACCACCAGTTCCGTCCCGCCTGCACCGGGCTACCTTCGGCGACCTGAAGGTCGGCAGCCTGCTCCACTGTCGCGCCGTGGTACAGGACCGCGCACTGATCGGTCCCGTGAGTCACGAACTTCCCGAATCGTTCGAGGTAGCCCATCGTTCCCCCTGGCAGCCGCTCTGTCTTCAGCAGATCCGGCGCTTGCTCGGCATACTCGCCAGGCAGGTACGAGATCGAGCGCTGTACCGGCCTCTCGTTATTCCAGGTGACCCGATGCCGTTTGATCACCGGATCACCCACACTGACACGGAGAGCACGCGCCAAGTGCTCATCGGCCTGAATCAGTTCAGCCGACACGATGCGCGAACTCTCGCCGGGGCCAGTCATCTTGCCTGTCCTGCGTACGTTAATCGCTCGGTCACGGCTAGAATTCATCACCGTCCTCGTCGTCACCACAGAGCCAATACCTGGCTTAGACTCGATCAGACCCTCCGCTTGCAGCGCCGAGAGCACCCGCGCCGCAGTGGCATGTGAGATGCCCCACTCGCCTGTCATCACCCGAACTGACGGCATCGGGTCACCGTCCCGCAGCTCGCCCCGGGCGATCTTGTCTTGGTAGTGCCGGAAGACCTGAATGTATGGGGGGTCACGGCGCAAATCAGGAGACATGACGACCAGCCTTCCTACCTCACAGGTGTTATGGAACGCTGTCCAGCATATCACTACCTATAACACCACCGACCTGCTGTTTCGCAACTTTCATCCGATCGGCCGCACGCCGCAACAGAAGCTTCACGCGGAGGGCTTGATCGCTGTGACAACCGAACTTCGAGGGCCGACCTGCTCAGCCAACACCAACGCCGCACATTAGGCACACCGGGCACAATCTGGACTCAGGTCCGACCGAGTCCAACGCCAGGCGCACCGCCTCGTTGGCGGAACCTGTGTGCCCGTTGGCAGATGCGGCTACCGGCAACCTCGTCATCAGCTCCGAGAGGGGATCGCAGCGCGTTGGCCAGGCCTGCTGCGGTCGCTACCCGCCCCAGCTCACCCCAGCCATTCCGTCAAGATGTCACGCAGCGTCCTGGCCCCATCCTCATCGAAGAAAATCACACAAGAGCCAGTGACATGGGGATCAAACACAATCGTCCCACCCCGCATGCTCACCAACAAATTGGCGAAACCGATCGGACCCCGGTGCAGCCCACACGTCACCGGTATCGCCTTTCGACGACTCCTACTCGGGCCGTCGGTGTAATAACTGTGCAATTCCCTCATGACCTCTCCTTACTGTGTCAACCACGCAATCCGACCGAAGATGGGACCGGCCGGCCGCCGGGAGCGCGTGCGGGGGACAAGGCTCAACCGGCGGCCAGCCGGAATCTATGTGGAACAGGGCCGTGCACCCCGGGTGGGCCGGAATCGTCCACGCCTGCCCGGGCGTCAGGAAGGCGCCTAGCTCCTGGGAGCGGGTGCGCCGCGTAGTCCAGCGGTGACAGTGCCCACCCACCTCGGGCGGTTCACCGGGCCTCCTAGGCGTTGAAGCACTCCGGGCAAATCTGATCGTGGTCGTAGGGGTGACCGGGTAGCGCCACGTTGCCGCGCGGGAGTAGGCGCGGCGCGAACTGGATGCCGCACCGCGCCGCCACCGTGCCGTCGGGCTGGAGCTCGCCGTGGTGGGTGTCGTGCTCAGCGATCGAGCGCAAATACCAGCTCACCCGGCACCCGCCAGGATCTTCTCAGCCAGGGACACCATCTCGGCCTTGGACAGCCGCACCCCCGGTGCGCCCAGACCGTGAATCGCCCACGAGCCACCCGCTTCATGGATCACCAGCAGCGTGCAGTTGCTGTCGTCGTCGGTGCACCGGCCCTGAGCCGTCAGTCGGCCACGCTCGCGGTGCGAGTGCAGCGTGTCGGGTACGTCGATCATGGGTAGTGAGAGTGGCGGATTGGCAAGCGCCGGTATTTGCAGGATGCTAAGTACTCGAGTGGGCTACACCGTCAGTCCGGCGCGGTAGGCCAGTCCGCGCAACTCCCGGCCTACCGAGTTCTTCCGCGACCGTTGCGCGAGCTCCACGATCGTGTCGCGTGCGATTGGGTTCCGGTACACCCGGTTAGGGAAGATTTCCTCGGCGGTGAGAAGCGCCGCGACCGCTTCCTCCCGTCGGCGAGGTAGTTGGGACAACGCACGGGCATAGTCCACCCAGTACGTTGCCTGACGGGTGAGGTGTGGGTGCCGCTCGGGGTGTACGCCTGCGGCGATGCTCGCGGCCCGGTCCGGTTCGTCGGTCTCCAGTGCGAGTGTCATCCGCTCTATGTCCACGTTCGTCGGTCCAAACCCGAACCCCAGTGGTTCGTCGCCGAGTTCCCCGAACCGTTCGGCGAGTTCGGCGGCTTCAGCCAGTGGGGTCTCGACGTCATGGGCGGGGGAGCCCGCTGCGGCGAGTACGGAGTGGGCCATCGTCAGTGCGCCCAGCAAGCCGGCTGTGTGCACTGTGGTGGCGGGGTGTCTGATCGAGTCCAGTTCGGCTTGTGCTAGATCGACCATCCCACCGGAGAGGAGCGTAGTGATGGCACCGAACGCGGCGACCGCGAGTGTGGTGTCCTGGCCGTGTTCGGCTGCGAGGGTTCGGGCTCGCATTGCGGTGTGCGACCGGAGATCCTGAGGGGCTCCGGCGTCTCTGAGCCACAATCGTGTGACGTCCACGTGCAGGATCACGGCTAGGGGGAGGAGTTCGGCTACCTCCTGGCCGGCGTCGATCGAGGTGTGCAGGTCGCGGATGATGTCGGGCAGCCCCGTCGCGACCTCGGCGAACCGGCACTGCCGGCGTGCCTGCTGTAACCCGCTCACCCGGTCGCGCAGCACCGAAGCGGGGAGAACAAGGCCGCCTGGCCTGCCGAGGTCAACGGCGGTCAGTGCGCGACGTACCTTCTCGGTTGTTGAGTCGGTGTGTCCGTTGCCGGGGGCTGGTGTCGGGATCTTTGTCAGCTCGGAAGGAGCGATCTCCAACGCATCAGCCAGTGCCACGATCAACGAGAGCCGACTCAACGGACGTTTCCCGCGTTCCAACTGCGACAGGTAGGGCGCGCTGATCCCGGCCCGCCCGGCGATCACCTCCTGCGACTTGCCCCGAGACTTGCGGATCTGCCGGACCCGCCAGCCGATCGTGCGTGCTTCCTCAGCGTCCATGTCCACAACGGTACGTGCACACCCGCTAGCCCCATGACGGGTAGGGACCAAACCTCTTCGGGCGGCTGATCGCCCCCGAATCACCCCGCTTCGTTGCCGAATTCGCCTCTATGGGATCAAGCACGCCGCCTCCGGCGGCGCGGACGTGGCCGGTTCGGTCTCTCGGCTCGCGTGCCCGCCGGGCCGGTCCCGCTTGCTGCGCGCGGCCTGGCGGCCGTGCTCGCGCGGGCCGGTCCGGCGGGCGCTCGTGGCGGTACTACCAGCAGGCTCGCGCCGCCGTAACCAGCGCCGTGGGAATGTCAAGCAACCAGCGGCCCCGGGAATCGCTGTCTGTCACTGGTACCGAGATCGTCCATGTCGCGCCCGGCCGCCGCAACGGTGCTGCGGTTCGCTGGGCGATGGCCTGCGGGTCACCGGTGACCCGGACACCGCAACGCGATAAGCGGCCACAACCGGAAGCACTCAAGGAGGGGGCAGGCGCAGTATCTGACCGTCCGGGTAGCTCGATCTTGCCGAGAGGAGGCCAGACTCGGGAGCCACCCGTCTTTCGGCGTCGGGATGCTCTGGGCGGCCGGGTTCGGGTGGGAAATCCGGACGACGTAGCAGTGCTGGGGCTGTAGTTGTCACCGACCCTTACTTGTCAGACCCGTGTAAGCCCTGGGTGAGCAGGGTTGTTTCGACGCGCTGGGTATCGGAGGCTCCCAGGCGCTGGTAGAGCGCGAGTGCCTGTCGTAGGCACGCTTCGCCCTCGTTGGCTTGGTCCTGCTGGAGGTGGCAGTGCCCGATGCCTTCCAGTGCGCGGGCTTCCTCCAGGGGTGTCCCCAGGGCTTGGGCAATGCCGAGGGCTCGACCATGGTGGACATGGGCATCCTCAGCAGCCAAGGACTTCCGTAGCACGTGACCCAGATTGTTGAGGGCCTCGGCCTCGCCGTACCGCTGGCCGAGGTCGCGGTATAGCGCTAGGGCCTGCCCAAGGCTGGTGGTCGCGGCCGGATAGTCCCCAGTCTGGTATTGCACGAGGCCCAGATTGTTGAGGGCCTCGGCCTCGCCGTACCGCTGGCCGAGGTCGCGGTATAGCGCTAGGGCCTGCCCAAGGCTGGTGGTTGCGGCCGGATAGTCCCCGGTCTGGTACTGCACGCGGCCCAGGTCCTTGAGGGCGTTGGCTTGGCCGAGCTGGTTGCCGAGGTCGCGGGACAGCGCCAGGGCCTCCCCAAGGCTGGTGGTCGCGGCTGGATAGTCCCCGGTCTGGTACTGCACGATGCCCAGGTCGTTGAGGGCGTTGGCCTGGCCGTGCCGGTCGTCGAGGTCGCGGTATAGCGCCAGGGCTTGCTCCTGGCTGGTGGTCGCGGCTGGATAGTCCCCGGTCTGGTACTGCACGATGCCCAGGTCGTTGAGGGCGTTGGCCTGGCCGAGCTGGTTGCCAAGGTTGCGGGACAGCGCCAGGGCTTGCTCCTGGCTGGTGGTCGCGGCTGGATAGTCCCCGGTCTGGTACTGCACGATGCCCAGGTGGTTGAGGGCGTTGGCCTGGCCGAGCTGGTCGTCGAGGTCGCGGTATAGCGCCAGGGCTTGCTCCTGGCTGGTGGTCGCGGCCGGATAGTCCCCGGTCAGGTACTGCACGACGCCCAGGCTGTTGAGGGCGTTGGCCTGGCCGAGCTGGTCGTCGAGGTCGCGGTATAGCGCTAGGGCCTGCCCAAGGCTGGTGGTCGCGGCCGGATAGTCCCCGGTCTGGTATTGCACGAGGCCCAGGTTGTTGAGGGCGGTGGCTTGGCCGAGCCGGTCGCCTGCTGTGCGGGCGGCATCCAGGGCGGTGTGGTGCACGGTGAGGGCTTGGCTCCACGGGCCTTGCGCCCGGAGGAATTCGTGCAGTGCGGCGGGCAGGTAGATGGCGTGCTGGTGGCAGGCGTGCAGGGCAGCGTGGTCGGTGGCGGCATACAGGTTGGCGCGTTCGGTTTCCAGCCAGGTGAGCGCAGCCTCACGGGTGGCCAGTTCGGGCGTTGCGCTTGGCGGGTGGGCCACCACCGGGCGGGTCGTCGGGGTGCGCCGGATGAGGTGGATGGCGGCGAGGGTGGCGGTGTGCAGGTAGTAGTCCAACAGCCGGTCCAGGGCCGCCCCGCTTTCGGCGGGCGGGTCGGTGGCGGCCAGGGTGCGGGCATAGTCGCGCAGCAGGTCATGCAGCCGGTAGCGGCCCCGCACAGGCTCGTCGAGCAGGTGGAGGTCATACAAATCCTCAAGATAGCGACGCGCGGCCGCAACGCTGGTCTCGCTCAGAGCGGCGAGAGCATAAGCGTCGATGTCAACTCCGGGCTGCAGACCCAGCCGGCGAAACACCTGCCGCTGATCGTCAGTCAAGTCCCGGTACGACAGGTCAAAAGCAGCGGCCACCAACCGCTCCCCAGCATCAATGGCCGCGAGCCGGTCCCGTGCCGCAGCCAGCTCGACGGCCACGTCGGCGAGCGCCCAGCTCGGACGGCGTAGCCGCCCAGCCACCAGCCGAATCGCCAGCGGCAGATACCCGCACAACCGGGTCACCTCAGCGACTCCAGCGTCGGTGGGTGCCAGGTCGGGGCGGGCGGCCACCCGCAGGAACAACTCTGCGGCCTCGGCGGGGGCAAGGATGTCCAGGCTGATCGACACCGCGTCCTCCACCCCGACCAGCCGGCGCCGGCTGGTGATCACCACCAAGCTCCCGGCCGTCCCCGGCAGCAACGGATCCACCTGCGCCGGCCCAGCCGCGTCATCCAACACCAGCAGTACCTTCTTCCCCGCCAACCAATCCCGCCACAGCAACTCCCGCGCTACCACACCCGCGGGAATCTGTGAGGGAGCGACCCCGAGGGTCAACAACAGCGTGGCCAGCGCCTCACCGGGATCAACCGGCTGCTGCCCAGCGGTATGGGCGTGCAACCGGAGAAAGATCTGCCCATCGGGAAACCGCGCAGCGAGCCGGTGAGCGGCATGCACCGCCAACGCCGTCTTCCCGATCCCCGCCATCCCATCAATCGCATGGATACCCACCACACCCCCGCTCGCCACCCGACCGCTCACCGCCCGCATCAACCGCCGCAACTCAGCCTGGCGACCAGTGAAACTCCCAATATCACGAGGCAACGTCCGGACCAGCCCCCGCCACCCACCGGCATCACCCGCACCATGGCCGTAGGGGACCAGCGCCTGATACAGCGCTTCACTCAGGCCTTCGGGGCTGGTGACCGTCGCGACCGTGATCCCACGCTCGGACAGCGAGGCCCGGAACGCCTCCTGACGCCCACCATGCTCAACATCGCGAAACAACTCCGCCGGGCCCTGCATATCCCCACCGAGCAGGAACACCAGTCGGGGCAGCCCCGCCTTGCTGGCCTCCTCGAACTCCAACTGAGTGTAGGACAGCTCCGGGAGATCCCGCACCGGTGCGCCGTACCGGAAACCCACAATCCCCACGAACACATCCACGCTCTGCACCGCGTCCCGACACACCCGCGCTGACGGCCGGGGATCAGCGGTGAAATAGGCCATATCCACCGGCGTACCACCGGCCCGAATCACCGCAGACTCCGCCGCATCAACAAACGAGCGACCGACCGGCAACCGCCGCAGCTCCGAGGTGTGACTCAAAAACACCCGTCCCGGTAACACCATAACCCCCAGCATCTCAGTACCCGCCGAGATGATCGCCGCTCCCTCAGCTGTGTAAGGATCCACACCGCGCCGACGACCACAAGACACCCCCAACATCGCTACCCCATAGCGCAAGCACCACCCTAATGGGGGTGCACTTGACCCGCCGACACGACGAGGAGCCAGCCCGGCCTGAGGGAACGGGAGGACCGCATCAACGTTCCCCCAGACCACCGGCCATCCCGACCGCCAGAGCCCTGGCCGGCGTTCTCCCACCGGCGTGACATCTCCAAACGCAGCACTGCCCAACCAAAACATGCCCTCGCCGGGCGGGCAGATCTCCGGGATGGCCAGTCACAAGAACTGCTACGGCTGGCCGGGGTGGGCAGGGTGTGGCATCCCATCGATCTCCCCCGAGGGCTACCACACGGCAGCCCGGGGGCAGAGCCAGACGACGCACGCACCGGTTTGGTCGAGGGCTGCCCCCGGGCTGCCGTGTGGTCGGGCTGCGCCAGATCGACGGGATGCCACACGAGCCCCAGCGTGCAAGATCGTCGGCGATCACGTCGCCACGTTGAGGAGCCCGGTCGGGATGGTGGGGGAATGAGGAACAGGTCCTGGCGGTGCGCTAACGACAGTAGTGACAACAACCCAGCACCACCAGCACAACGCGGAGCCGAGTCATAGCGCACCACTCGTGCTGTCCGCGTGCTGTTAGCAGCGGTCAACAGCGGTCACCAACGGCGCACCCAGGTACACGCCACCCGCAGCTCAGCGCACATCACCTGGCAGGGTAGATAGATTCCCAAGCTCACGATTAATTACTGATCCTTCCAGCGTGCCCCAGCTTCGGGATACCCGCTTCCACCTGGCGTATGCCGAACGTGCCCTATGCAGTCGAGACAGCCGACCAGTGAACATCGCCTCCGGGCCAGACACGCCGCCCGGCACGGGATCACCGTAGGACCGGAGCCTTGGCTATGACGACATTGACCCGGCTGCCGGGCTGGACCACCGTGCCCGCCATCGGACTGGTTTGCAACACAGCCCCCGCAGCACGCTGGCTCGACTCCTCTTGAGTCACTGACCCGATCCCCAACCCGCTGCGGGCCAAAATCTGCTGCGCCGAGACCAAGCCATAACCAACCACGCTAGGAACCCGCACCGGCCGTGGAGCCGGAGCCTTGGCTATGACGACATTGACCCGGCTGCCGGGCTGGACCACCGTGCCCGCCATCGGACTGGTTTGCAACACAGCCCCCGCAGCACGCTGGCTCGACTCCTCTTGAGTCACTGACCCGATCCCCAACCCGCTGCGGGCCAAAATCTGCTGCGCCGAGACCAAGCCATAACCAACCACGCTAGGAACCCGCACCGGCCGTGGAGCCGGAGCCGGAAGCGGAAGCTGGGCCTCTGGAGACGGAAGCTGGGCCTCTGGAGACGGAAGCGGAAGCTGGGCCTCTGGAGACGGAAGCGGAAGCTGGGCCTCTGGAGACGGAAGCGGAAGCTGGGCCTCTGGAGACGGAAGCGGAAGCTGGGCCTCTGGAGACGGAAGCGGAAGCTGGGCCTCTGGAGACGGAAGCGGAAGCTGGGCCTCTGGAGACGGCGTGGAGGAGGATGAGGGGATTGCGGTGCCGACCGGAGCTGGAATCTCGACCTGCGACTGATGGTGAAAAACCCACCAGAGGAGCACGACGAGGAGCGCCCCGAGGAAACCGGTTCCGCCCAGCGTTAGCCCACCGGATACCGGCCACTCGGCTTTAACGCTGTCAAGATGCACCCGCCACCGGCGCCGTTTCCGCCGCTGTTCCTCGGGAGCCTGTTCGTCGGGAGGCTGCTGCTCGCTCATGGTTGGTCCCCGTCATCCGTCGTGATCTCGTCGGGACCGCGGAACCCGTGGGGCGGGGCGTGTGGTGCCGACACCTCTAGATCGGCAGCGATAACACAATGAATACACCAGAGAACTTTATCACCCTAAAGAGTGATGTCAGCGCTTGATTTTTTGACTTTCTGTAGTCATCCTGGTCGAGTCCCGTGCCAGTCATACCGCGCGAGGGAGCTCACAATCAGGTCACTGTGGTACGCATGGGCTACCCACCGGCCGGGTCTACTACCGACGCTGCCTCGCCGGCATCCCAACGCTTACGGCGCCACTCCGCGAGGGCACAGGCGCCACCCATGACCCGCTGATCCAATGCAGACTCCGGCCAGGTGGGCAGGGAACTGGAGGAGAGCAGGTCGAGCCCACCAGCTACCAGCCGTACCAAATCCATGCCCGACTCGGCGGCGACCAACAAAGTACAGCGGGTAGGCACAGGGACACTGATCACCACTCCCTGACGAAGGCTCCGACCCATCATCGCAGGTCGAGAACCAATCTGACCGAGAGTGCGCCGCCGCAGCCGTCGCGACGAACCAGGGTCGCACACCGAGCCGGACAGCGTGTCCAGCGAAGCAAACCGTGGGCGCTCGCCGCCCCACACCCGGCAGGTCTCCGGGGTAGCACGACCGGAGCAACGCTGCGGGCGCAGGTGGGGCCAACGCGCCATCCCGACAACCTTCCCGGCGCGGCCAGGCTACGCCTGTCGACCGGATAGCACGAAGGCCCCCGCTTAGAGGGAGGCAGGTTCTCATGATTACTTGGATACTTTCGGTCACTTAATGACACATGGACAGCACAAATCAACCGCAGACATCCAGCACTCTGAATCGGCAAACTTCGATGTCATCGCATCGATCAGCAAACAACGGAGACAGCAGTCCGAGAATCAGCGGATTTCGTGTTGTGATCACTTGGCCGGCGCCGCGACCGGCAGTGCGGATGAGATGCCGACTGGCCGTTCACGCCGACGGAGCCTCCTGTTCTCGGCGCTCCGACGAGATCGACAGCCAGGACGAGGGAGAGAGGGAAGTAGGCGGCGCTTCTTGCTTGGGGACCATTTGGGGACCACACGTCCTGCGCGGGGGCGAACAACCCGCACGTTAACCACGCGCCCGCACGGCGTCTGCACACAGTCTGACCAGTATAGATGCCTACTCCTACGTCCTGGGGGTCAAGGGGTCGCAGGTTCAAATCCTGTCGTCCCGAC
>CAWGJH010000022.1:0-151192 GCA_963822695.1 uncultured Actinomycetota bacterium | reverse complement strand
GCCGCCCCGGGCGGTGTGCGCAGCACCGCGAGGTTCCCGCTGGCGTCGGCGGAGACGAGCAGCTCGGCTAGCACCCGCGCGAGCCGGGCGGTGCCGCCGGCCACCACGCGCACCGGGCTGCCGTCCTCGGGAATGACATACACCGGCGTGCCGTCCACGCCGCGCAACTTCACCGCGCCGAGCTCGTCGAGGTCCCGGGACAGCGTGGCCTGGGTGACCTCGATACCCTGCGCGGCAAGGAGGGTGACCAGCTCGGACTGGCTATGCACGGCGCGGTGAGTCACCAAGTTGACGATGCGTGCCTGGCGGCCGACCCGGGTGAGCGTCATGCCGCCCGCTCCGAAGCCAGCAGCCACGCCAGCAACGCCTTCTGCGCGTGCAGCCGGTTCTCGGCCTCGTCCCACACCGCGCTGGCCGGGCCGTCGAGCACCTCGTCAGTGATCTCGGCCCCGCGGTGCGCGGGCAGGCAGTGCAGCACGGTGACCTTCTTGACACCGCCGCCGGAGGCGCGCTCCAGCAGCTCGGCGTTGATCTGCAGCGACCGGAACGGAGTGAGCCGGTCGCGCCCGTCGCTCTCCTGACCCATCGAGGTCCAGGTGTCGGTCACCAGGACGTCAGCCCCCTCGACCGCCGCACGGGGATCAGCGAGCACAGTGGCGCTCCCACCGGTCTGGCCAGCGCGGTGTTTCGCCGCGAGCAGCACGTCGGGCATCGGGTGAAACCCTGGCGGAGCGGCGATCCGGACGTGCAGCCCGGCGGTGGTGCCGCCGAGCAGCAGGGAGTGCGCCATGTTGTTCGCCCCGTCGCCCAGGTAAGTCAGGGTGAGCCCGACCAGGCGACCGTGCCGCTCCCGGATGGTTTGCAGGTCGGCGAGCACCTGACAGGGGTGGAACTCATCGGTGAGCGCGTTGACCACCGGCACCCGCGAGACACTAGCCACGGCGTCAATACGGCGCTGCGCGTAGGTACGCCACACTACGGCGTCGGCGTAGCGGGACAGCACCCGCGAAGTGTCCTCGATGGTCTCCTCGCGGCCCAGCTGCATCGTGCGGCCATCGATGATCACCGCGTGGCCACCGAGTTGAGCGATGCCGATCTCGAAGGACAGCCGGGTTCGCGTCGAGCTCTTCTCGAAGATCACCGCGACGGAGCGCGGACCGGCCAGTGGGGTACGCCCGAAAGGGTCAGCCTTGAACTCATCAGCCAGGTCGAGGACCTCCCGCTGCTCGGTCGGGGTGAGATCATCATCACGCAAGAAGTGCCTCGGCATCGCTACTGCGCCCCGCCCAGGATCGCGGGCAGGGCGCTGAGGAACTCTCGCGCCTGCGCCTCGGTGAGCACCAGCGGCGGAGCGAGCCGGATCCGGTCCGGCACGACAGGGTTGACCAGGAAGCCGGCGTCCCGCGCGGCGGTAGCGACCTCAGCGGAGACGGGCGCGCTCAGCCCGATCCCGATGAGTAGGCCTGCCGCGCTGACCGAGCTGACGAGTGGGTGGCGCAGCGCCGTCACCTCGGCGGCGATCTCCTTACCGAGCCGGGCGATGTGGTCGAGTAACTCGTCCGCGACCATCGTCCGCAGCACGGCCAGTGCGGCCGCACAGCAGACCGGGTTGCCGCCGAGAGTGCTGCCGTGCTGACCCGGCTGCAACAGATGTGCGGCAGCTCCGATGCCGATACACGCGCCGATCGGGAGCCCGCCGCCGAGGCCCTTGGCAAGCGTCACCACGTCGGGGATCACGCCTGCGGACTGGTGGGCGAACCAGGTACCGGTCCGACCGATGCCGGTCTGCACCTCATCCAGCACCAGCAGCGCCCCCCGCGCCGCAGTGATCTCCCGAGCGGCCTGCAGGTAGCCCTCTGGAGGGATCACCACACCGTTCTCGCCTTGCACAGGTTCGAGAAACACCGCGGCAGTGTCCCCGTCGATCACCGACGCCAGGGCCGCAGGATCACCGTAAGGCACGAAGACCACACCGGGCGGCATCGGCTCGAAGGGCCCCCGCTTGGCGGGCTGCCCGGTGAGTGCAAGCGCCCCCATGGTGCGGCCGTGGAACGCACCGTCGGTGGAGACGATCTTCGGCCGCCCGGTTCGCCGGGCGATCTTGAATGCGACCTCATTGGCCTCCGCACCGGAGTTGCAGAACAGCACCCGTCCCGACCCGGTGGCACCGAGTAGGTCCAGCAGGGTCTCGGCAAGCGTGATCGCCGGTTCGCTGAGGTACAGGTTGGAGACCTGCCCGAGGGTGCTGATCTGCTCGGTCACGGCGCGCACCACGGCCGGATGAGCGTGGCCCAACGCGTTCACCGCGACACCGCCGACCAGATCCAGGTAACGCCGGCCGTCCACATCCCACACTTCCGCGCCGGCACCCCGGGCTAGCGCCAATGGCGGCGTGCCGTAGTTGTCCATCAACGCGGCCTGCCAGCGCCGCTGCAAGTCCGCAGTAGACATCAGGCCTCCTTGGTGAGGAGTTCTTGGGTGAGGGGCTCCTCGTGTGGAGACTGCGTGGGCAACACCATCGTCCCCACCCCCTCAGTGGTGAACACCTCCAGCAGCACCGCATGCGCCACCCGGCCGTCAATCACATGGGCCCGTGGCACTCCACCCCGGAGGGCGCGCAGGCAGGCTTCCATCTTCGGCACCATCCCAGCGGACAGGGCCGGTAACAACCCCTCTAGCCGGTCCACCGTCACCTGGGACAGCAGGCTGGATCGATCTGGCCAGTCGGCGTAGAGCCCCTCGACATCGGTGAGCATGACGAGCTTCTCGGCACCCAGCGCGATGGCCAACGCCGCCGCAGCGGTGTCGGCATTAATGTTGTGCACCACGCCGTCAGCGTCCGGGGCCAATCCGGATACCACCGGGATACGCCCAGCGTTGACGATGTCGAGTACTGCTGCGGGGTTCACCGCAACCACATCGCCGACCAGGCCCACATCGACCTGCTCACCCTCCACGGTGGCGGTGCGCCGGGCGGCGGTGAACAGGTGCGCGTCCTCACCGGAGATGCCGACGGCGAACGGACCGTGCGCGTTGATCAACCCAACCAGCTCCCGGCCCACCTGGCCGAACAGCACCATGCGCACCACGTCGACCGTCTCCGGGGTGGTGACCCGCAAACCGCCGCGGAACTCTCCTGCGATGCCCAACCGGTCCAGCATGGCGTTGATCTGTGGGCCGCCGCCGTGCACCACGATGGGGCGTAGCCCAGCCAGCCGCAGAAAGACCATGTCCTGGGCGAAGGCCCGCTTGAGCTGATCGTCCAGCATCGCGTTGCCACCGTATTTGATCACGACAGTAGCCCCGTGGAAGCGCTGCAACCAGGGCAATGCCTCAGCAAGCACCGCAGCCTTCTGGGCAGCCGTATCAATGGTGAGAGTCATGACGAGTAGACGCTGTTCTCCTCGACGTACCCGTGCGAGAGGTCGGTGGTGAGCACGGTGGCCTGTCCCTCGCCGAGGTGCAGGTCGATCTCCACGGTGATCTCCCGGCCGGACAGGTCAACCTTGGAACGATCCGCCGCCACCACGCCGCCCTGGCAGAGCAGCACCCCGTTAATCTGGATGTCCAGCGCGTCGGCCCGCACGGTGGCCGGCGAGGCACCCACTGCGGCGGCGATCCGGCCCCAGTTGGGGTCGGACCCGAAGAAGGCGGTCTTGACCAGGTTATCCCGGGCGACCACGCGGGCCGCAGCGAGAGCGTCGGCGTCGCTGGCCGCCCCGCAGACAATGATCTCGATCTCCTTGGTGACGCCCTCGGCGTCAGCCTGCAAACTCTTGACCAACTCGTGGCACACCTGCCGCACCGCGGCGGCGAACTGCGCCCGGTCTGGCTCGACCCCCGCCGCGCCGGATGCCAGGAGCAACACGCTGTCGTTGGTCGAGCACAAGCCGTCGATGTCCAGCCGCTCGAAGGTTTCGGCGCTGACGTGGCGCAACACAGCGTCCAGAGTCGACTCCTCGACGATCGCGTCGGTAGTGAGTACACAGAGCATGGTGGCCAAGCTGGGCGCAACCATGCCGGATCCCTTGGCGAACCCGCCCACCGTCCAACCCGCAGCAGAGACGGCGGCCTGCTTGGGGACGGTGTCGGTGGTGAGCACCGCGGTGGCTGCGGCTAGGCCAGCTTCCGGCGTAGCAGCTAATGCGGCCGTCGCGGTGTCGATTCCGGACAACACCGCATCCAGCGGCAGCCGCTCGCCGATCAGTCCGGTGGAGCACACGGCGACCTCGACCGCCCCACAGCCCAGCATGGTGGCGACCCGCTCAGCGGTGGCGTGGGTGTCCTGGAAACCGCCAGGGCCGGTGCAGGCGTTGGCTCCGCCGGAGTTCAGCACGACGGCCCGCAGCCGCCGCCCCGCGAGCACCTGTGCCGACCACAGCACCGGCGCTGCCTTGACCTGGTTACGGGTGAACACCCCGGCGGCCGCCTTGATAGGTCCGTCATTGACCACCAGGGCCAGGTCCCGAGTTCCACTGATCTTGATGCCGGCGGGCACCCCGGCTGCCCGGAACCCGCCGGCTGCTGTGACGCTCATCGCGGTGTCCTCCCTGGTGGTGTCCGACTTATCAGGACTTATTAGGGGGCGATCCCCCAGGCTGGCAGACCAGTGGCTTCGGGAACTCCCAGCGCCAGGTTCAAGCACTGCAGCGCCGCTCCCGCAGTGCCTTTGGTGAGGTTATCGACCGCACCGACAGCGACCAGCCGACCGGCATCGGTGTCCACCGCCACCTGCAACTGCACGGAGTTGGAACCCTGCACGGCTCCAGTGGCCGGCCAGCGGCCCGGCGCAAGCAGGTGCACGAACGGCTCTGCGGCATACGCGGCGTGGTAGGCGCTGCGTGCCGTCGCGTCGTCGATGCCTGGACGCAGTACGGCGGTGCAGGCAGCCAGAATCCCGCGCGACATCGGCGCCAGCACCGGGGTGAAGGACACGGTAACCGCTTGGCCAGCGACGCCGGCGAGGTTCTGGATGATCTCCGGGAGGTGCCGGTGCGCGCCGGCCATCCCGTACACGCTGGCCGAGCCCATCACTTCCGAGGCCAGCAGGTGGGGTGTGAGGGTGCGCCCGGCCCCCGACGTGCCGGACATCGCAGTCACCACGACGTCGGGAGTGACAAGCTCGGCGGCCAGGGCCGGAACCAGCGCGAGGCTGACCACCGTCGGGTAGCAGCCGGGCACCGCGACGCGGCGGGCTCCGCGCAGCTTCTCCCGCGCTCCTGGCAGCTCAGGCAGCCCGTAGGGCCAGGTCCCCGCGTGGTCACCGCCGTACCAACGTTGCCAGGCCGCAGGGTCCACGAGCCGGTGATCGGCACCGCAGTCGATCACTGCGGTGTCCTCGGGTAGCTCGGCTGCCAGCGCTGCGGAGTGGCCGTGCGGCAAGGCGAGGAACACCGCGTCGTGTCCGGCCAACCGCTCCGCCGTGGTGTCGGACAGGATGCGCTCGGCAAGCGGGACGAGGTTCGGGTGATGCTCGCCGAGCCTGCTTCCAGCGTTGCCGCCCGCCGTGAGCTCACCGATCTCGATCAGCGGGTGGCCGAGCATCAGGCGAAGGAGCTCGCCCCCTGCATACCCACTCGCCCCCGCCACCGCGACCTTGAACACCATCCGAATGATTATGCATACTGGTGCAAGGTCATGCAACTATGCGCGGAGGGCAGCGCCGTGAGTCTCGATGGCGGCGGCGACCGCCGCATCGCGGGCGGCACTGGCCTCGGCGACGGTGAGGGTGCGATCCGGGGCGCGGAACCGCAGCGCGAAGGCCAGTGACCGCTTTCCCACCCCGATCTGGTCGCCGGTGTAGACGTCGAACAGGCGCACATCCTCCAGCAGCTCCCCGGCGCCACTGCGCAACGTGACGGTCAGCTCGGCGGCCGGCACAGCCGCGTCCACCACCAACGCGACGTCCTGCAGCACCGGCGGGTAGGGCGAAATCACGGGTGCGGGCCGCCGGTCGGTCAGCGGCAGCGCGTCGAGATCCAGTTCCATCGCACAGGTCCGCGGCGGTAGACCCAGCGCTTCGACCACCGCAGGGTGCAGCTCGCCAGCCTGCCCCACCGGGCAGCCGTCCACCTGGAGCTGCGCGCACCGGCCGGGATGCCACGGCGGGGTCTGCGCCGCGCACACGTCAAGCTCAACGCCAGCAGCGTGCCCGACCAGGCGCGCGGCCTGCACCGCATCAGCCCAGGTCACCGTCCGGCCGGTGCCCCACCAGCCGGGGCGTTCCCACTGCCCGGCGAGTACAGCCCCGGCATGCAGCGGCTGCGCGGGCAGCGCACCGATCAGTGCGGCGACCTCGGCGTCACTGGGGCGACCGAGTACTCCCACGTCCGGCAACACGGTAGTGCCCGCGTGCGGCAGCACGGTGGCGCCCGCGTGCGGCTGCACGACCGGAGCCATCCCGTAGAGCGCCACGTCGCGCTGCCCGCGAGCGACGTTGCGGACGAGAACCTCAAGCAGGCCGGGCAGCAGCGTGGTAGCCAACTGGTCGCGGTCGGACTCCAACGGGTTGAGCAACGTGGTGGTGTGCCGCCGGGGGTCGTCCTCGGGGAGCCCGAATGCGTCCCACGTGGCGGCTGAGACGAACGGGCTGGGCAGCACCTCCACGTACCCTGCCCCGGCCAGCGCCCGGGAGATCGCTCGCCGGCGGCGCTGCTGGGCGGTGAGCCCGCGGCCGGGCGGTGCCGGCGGTAATTCGGAGGGGATGGTGTCGTAACCCTCCAGCCGCAGCACCTCCTCGACGAGATCGGCGGGCTGGAGCAGGTCGGGACGCCAGGACGGCGGGGTGACGGTCACCATGGTGGTGCCGTTGGCACCACCAACCTCCACCGCGCAGCCGATCTGGGAGAGTCGGCGGACCGTGGCGCCGCGCTCGTAGCGTCGCCCGGCCACCCGGTCCGGCAGCTCGATCGGCATCACCACCGGCACCTGCCCTGGCGGCGTGCCGACGTCGGTACGGCCCGGCACGATCTCCCCGCCGCCGTAGCGGGTCAGCAGCGTCGCGGCGAGCTCGGCGGCTACCGGTGGCAGGGCAGGGTCCACCTCGCGCTCGAAGCGACGGGCCGCCTCGCTGGGCAGCCGGTGCCGGCGGGCCGCGCGGGCTACGGAGGCTGGGTCCCAGGTCGCCGCCTCCAGCAGCAGACTGGTCGTCTGCGGGCCGATCTCGGTGCTCTCCCCACCCATCACGGCCGCCAGCGACACCGGGCCGCTGCTGTCGCAGATCACCATGTCGTCCGGATCCAGCTCCCGGCAGACTCTGTCCAGAGTGGTGAGCTTCTCGCCCTCGGCAGCCCGGCGGACGACGAGGTCGCCGTCCAACTTCGCGGCGTCGAAGGCATGCATCGGCTGCCCGAGCTCAAGCATCACGTAGTTGGTGACGTTGACGGCCAGCGAGATCGGCCGCATCCCGGCCAGTTGCAACCTCCGGCGCATCCACCAGGGAGACCCGGCGGTCGGGTCCACACCCGATACCTGGCGGACCACGAACCGGCGGCAGCCCTGCTCGTCCTCGATGCGTACCGGCCAGCTAGCGCTCTCGCTCTGCGCCGCCTCAGTCTGGGGAACCTCTAGCAGGGCGGGATCGCCATAGGGGACGTCGAACGCGATGGCCAGCTCGCGGGCCAGCCCGCGCACCGACAAGCAGTAGCCTCGATCAGGGGTGATCGCCAGCTCGATCACCGCATCATCCAGGCCAAGCAGGTGGACGGCGCAGTCGCCGGGGAGCGCGGCGTCGGCCGGTAGCACGATGATCCCGGTGTGGTCGTCGCCGAGCCTGAGCTCGGCGGCCGAACAGATCATGCCATCGGAGGTCCGGCCGTAGGCGGTGCGCGCCGCGATCGCGACGTCACCCGGTAGCACCGTGCCGGGCCGCGCCAGCACCACCAGATCCCCCGCGATGAAGTTGGTGGCGCCGCAGACGACCCCGCGCGGCGCCAACTCGCCGTCGTTGACCAGGCAGTACCGGATGGGCTTGGAGAAGCCGGTCAGCTCCTCGATCTCCAGCACCCGCCCCACCACAAGCGGCCCGCTGACCGGGCCAAGCTCGTGCACCGCCTCGACTTCCAGGCCGGCCCGCACGAAGGCATCGGCGATCTGCGCCACGGTAGGGGCGTCACTACCCTCGGGGAACGCGACATGATCGCGCAGCCAGGACACCGGAATGCGCACGTCCCTCAGGCCTCCATTCCGAAAGCGCAGGTGAACCGGACATCGCCCTCGACCATGTCACGCATGTCGGCGATGCCATTGCGGAACTGCAGGGTGCGCTCGATGCCCATACCGAAGGCGAAGCCGGAGTAGACCGCAGTGTCTACCCCGCAAGCACGTAAGACGTTCGGATTGACCATCCCACAGCCGCCCCACTCGACCCAGCCTGCTCCCCCTTTGCGCTCCGGGAACCACACATCGACCTCGGCAGACGGCTCGGTGAAGGGGAAGAACGCGGGCCGCAATCGGGTCCGGGAGGTCTCGCCGAACATCGCCCGGGCGAACGCGTCCAGGGTGCCTTTGAGATGCGCCATGGTGATGCCCCGGTCCACCGCGAGGCCTTCGACTTGGTGGAAGACCGGGGTGTGGGTGGCATCCAGCGCGTCGCTACGGAACGTGCGCCCCGGGCACACCACGTACACCGGCAGCTCCCGCTCCAGCAGGGCCCGTACCTGAACCGGGGAGGTGTGCGTGCGCAGGACCATGCCAGACCCCTCGGGAGCGGCGTAGAAGCTGTCCTGCATGGTGCGCGCCGGGTGGTCCTTAGGGAAGTTGAGCGCGTCGAAGTTGAACCACTCGGCCTCAAGTTCCGGGCCCTCGGCGACCTCGTACCCCATGGCGACGAACATGTCCGCGATGCGCTCGCAGAGCGCGGTGATCGGGTGCCGGGCGCCAACGGGGACACGATCCCACGGCAGTGTGACGTCGACGGCCTCCTCCCGCAGGGTCCTGGAGTCCCGCTCGACCTGCAGCGCAGCGCGGCGCTGGTCGAAGGCCGCCTGCACGGCCGTGCGGCTGGAGTTGAGCCGCTTGCCGGCCTCGGCGCGGGCCTGTGGCGGGAGTGCACCGATCTCGCGTCGGGCGCTCAGCAGCGGCGACCGGTCGCCGAGGTGGGCGGGTTTGGCCGCAGCCAATTCCTCGAGGTCAGCGGCCTCGGCGAAAGCCTTCTCGGCGTCCGCGACGGCCTGCGCCAACCCTTCTGGCGCCAGCACGGCGACCTGCTTGGGGTCGTAGGGGTCGTTGGGTCCAGACATAGGGTGCGAACTCCTGGGCTTGGCGAAGGGCCGCGACGTCGGGGCGCCCGCCGTGCCGGTGTGCGGTCAGTTCTGGCCAGATCTTAGGTGATCGGTCCGGTGGGAAGGCGGCCGACGGTGCGCCCGCGCGCTGGCGTACAGGCAGACCGCCACCGCGGCGGCCAGGTTGAGGCTTTCCGCGTGGCCGTGCAGCGGGACAGCGACGGCGTGGTCAGCGGCCGCGAGCAGCTCGCGGTCCAGCCCGTGCGCCTCGTTGCCGAACAGCCACGCGGTCGGCGCCGCCAGGGTTCCGGCGTTGACCACGTCATCGAGGTCCCGGCCGGTGCCGGCATCGGCCGCCAGGACCTGCAGACCGGCCTGCCGGCACGCCGCGACGGCCAGTTGCGGATCGGGCTCGACCCCCAACGCGAGGTGGAACAGGCTGCCGGTGGAGGCCCGCACGCATTTGCCGTTGTGCGGGTCAACGGTGTCCCCGGCGAAGAGCACCGCGCCTGCCCCAGCCGCGTCGGCCACCCGGATGACCGTGCCGGCATTGCCCGGATCGGCGACGCCTGCCAGCACCGCGACCAGCCGGGTACCGCGCAGCGCGTCCGCCGCCGGCCGCCCGAGCGCGGCGCAGACCGCCACGATGCCTTGCGGAGTAGCCGTCTCGGACAACCCTGCGGCAGCCCGCTCAGTGATCAGAGATACCCGAGCACCGGGCGCCTTGAGCAGCTCAGGATGCCGGACAACCGCGCGCTCGGTGACGAACAACTCCCGCACCGATCCGCACCTGAGCGCCTCGCGCACTGCTTGGACGCCTTCGACGAGAAACCGCCCGGCGCGCTCCCGGTCCCGCCGCCGGAGCAGCCCACGAGCAACCGCCACCCGGGGGGTCCGTTCGGTATACGGAGTGCCCGGGTGAGTCATGGGGTTCGAGGTATGGGGTTCGAGATAGGGGACCGGTCGCTGCACTCAGGCGGCGTCGCCGTCCTGGGACACCGGGGCGTCCGCCCCCCGGCTACGTGGCAGGTTGGCCCTGGCGATCTCGACCAGCGCGGTGAACGCGGTGGGGTCACAGACGGCGAGCTCGGCGAGGTTCTTGCGGTCTACCTCGACCTCGGCAATGCGCAGCCCCTGAATGAGCCGGTTATAAGTCATCCCATTCTGCCGCGCGGCGGCGTTGATCCGAGTGATCCAGAGCTGCCGGAAGTCACCCTTGCGCGCCCGCCGGTCGCGGTAGGCGTACTGCATCGAGTGGAGGATCTGTTCCTTGGCCTTGCGGTAGAGCCGGGAGCGCTGGCCGCGGTAGCCGCTGGCGGCCTCCAGGGTCGTGCGGCGCTTCTTGTGGGCATTGACCGCTCGCTTGACGCGTGCCACTGGTTCGTCCTGTCGGTCTCGGGGGCGGGTAGTCGCCCAGGGTCAGAAACAGGGTCGGGATACGCGGACGGTCAGCGCCCGAGCAACTTGCGGACCCGTTTTTTGTCCTGCGGAGCCACCTCGACCACTCCGTCCAGTCGACGGGTGATCCTGGAGGATTTCTTCTCCAGCAGGTGGCGCCTGCCGGCGCGCTGGCGCAGCAACTTGCCGGTAGCGGAGAGTTTCACGCGCTTCGCGGTGCCCCGATGGGTCTTGTTCTTCGGCATGTCCGTCCTCGTCCTGCCACCTGGGTGGGGCGGCGGTGATTGCGGTGACCCGGACGGGCCACCGCACTGTCACTGCACAGGCTGTTACTCCGCTGGTTGTCCCGCCGGCTCGCTCGCACTCCGATCGGCCTTGACCCCCCGTGGCTTATTGCGGTGCGGGGCCAGCACCATCGTCATGTTCCGACCGTCCTGCTTGGCGGAGGTCTCCACGAAGCCAAGCTCCGCGACGTCGTTGGACAGCCGCTGTAGCAACCGGAAGCCCAACTCTGGCCGGGACTGCTCGCGGCCCCGGAACATGATGGTGACCTTCACTTTGTGCCCCGCGTCGAGGAACCGCACCACATGACGCTTCTTCGTCTCGTAGTCGTGAGCGTCAATTTTAGGGCGGAGCTTTTGCTCCTTGATAACCGTCATCTGCTGGTTACGGCGGGACTCGCGAGCCTTCTGCGCGGTCTCATACTTGAACTTGCCGAAGTCCATGAGCTTGCAGACCGGTGGGCGGGCCTGCGCCGCAACCTCGACCAGGTCAAGGTCAGCTTCCTGAGCTAGTCGCAGCGCGTCCTCGATGCGGACGATGCCGACCTGCTCACCATTCGGACCAACTAGCCTGACCTCGGGAACGCGGATGCGTTCGTTGATGCGTGTCTCGACGGTGATGTGGCCTCCTCGGTCGTCATACCCACGGCGCGACCGAGCGTGCGGGCGCCCTGCCCAGTAGCACACCCCGGACGCCACACGGCCCCGGACGCCTCCTGGCGTGCGGGGCCCGCAGATCCGACCGATCGACGCCGTGTGTGTCTTGTCAACACATCACGTCAACGCCGGAATCCACCTAAGGATTCCAGGACCGGACCCGGCCGCCTCGCGGCGGATCGGGTGGGAGCGGGCTCCACTTTGCCGCCTCCACCGGAGCGGAAGCTGGTCGCACCAAGAGAGTAGCAGGTTATGAGCCTGCGGCGACGGTAGCCCGGCGGCGCCGCGGGGGCGTGGCGTGCTGGACATCGACGACGGTCCGCAGGAACTGGCCGGTGTAACTGGTGTCGATGGCGGCGACCTGCTCGGGAGTACCCTCAGCGATCACGGTGCCACCGGCCGCGCCACCCTCAGGACCCATGTCGATCACCCAGTCCGACGACTTGATCACGTCAAGGTTGTGCTCGATGACGATGACGGTATTGCCCTTGTCGGCCAGCTCGTTGATGACACCGAGCAGTTTGCGGATGTCCTCGAAGTGCAGGCCGGTGGTGGGCTCGTCGAGCACGTAGACGGTGCGGCCGGTGGAGCGCTTCTGCAGCTCGCTGGCCAGCTTGACGCGCTGGGCCTCCCCGCCGGACAACGTCGGCGCGGGTTGCCCGAGCCGGACATAGCCCAGCCCGACATCCACCAGCGTCTTGAGGTGGCGGTGGATCGCCGAGATCGGCTCGAAGAACGCCGCCGCATCCTCGATCGGCATATCGAGCACCTCGGCGATGGTCTTGCCCTTGTAGTGCACTTCGAGAGTTTCCCGGTTGTACCGGGCGCCGTGGCACACCTCGCAGGGCACATACACGTCGGGGAGGAAGTTCATTTCGATCTTGATGGTGCCGTCACCCGCGCAGGCCTCGCAACGCCCGCCCTTGACGTTGAAGGAGAATCGCCCAGGCTGGTAACCGCGGACCTTCGCCTCGGTGGTGGCGGCGAAGAGTTTCCGGATCCGGTCGAACACGCCGGTATACGTGGCGGGGTTGGACCGCGGGGTCCGCCCGATCGGTGACTGATCGACCCTGACCAGCTTGTCGACGTGCTCCAAGCCAGTGACCCGGGTGTGCCGTCCGGGTACCTGGCGGGCGCCGTTGAGCTGGTTCGCCAGCACAGTCGCGAGGATGTCATTGACCAGCGTCGACTTGCCCGATCCGGACACCCCGGTCACCGAGACCAGGCAGCCGAGCGGGAAGGACACATCGATGCCGCGCAGGTTGTGCTCGCGCGCCCCGACCACCACCAACCGTCGCGAGCGGTTCACCGGACGCCGGGTGGTCGGGACCGGGATGCTCCGCCGGCCCGACAAGTAGGCGCCGGTGATCGAGGTATCGTGCCGCTCCAGCTCATGAAACGGCCCGCTGTGCACCACCTGACCGCCGTGCTCCCCCGCCCCCGGGCCGATGTCCACCACCCAGTCGGAGGTACGGATGGTGTCCTCGTCGTGCTCGACCACGATCAGCGTGTTGCCCAGGTCACGCAGCCTGGTGAGAGTGGCCAGCAGGCGGTGGTTGTCCCGCTGATGCAGGCCGATCGACGGCTCGTCCAGCACGTACAGCACCCCGACCAGCCCGGAGCCGATCTGGGTGGCCAACCGGATCCGCTGCGCCTCACCGCCGGACAACGTCGCCGAGGCGCGGTCCAGGGACAGGTAGTCCAGCCCGACGTCAAGCAGGAAGCGCAGCCGGGCCTGGATCTCCTTGAGCACCGCACCAGCGATCATTGCCTGCCTCGTGTCCAGCTGCAGGCCGTCGAGGAAAGCCACAGCGTCGCGGACCGACAGCGCGGATACGTCGGCGATGGATTTCTTGCCCTCCGTGGTGTGCGAGAGGGTGACGGCGAGGATCTCAGGTTTGAGCCGGGTGCCGTGGCAGGCCGGGCAGGGCACCTCCCGCATGTAGCCGTCGTACCTGTCGCGCGTGTGCTCTGACTCGGCCTGGTTCATCCGGCGCTCGAGGAACGGGATGGCGCCCTCGAAGGCGGCGTAGTAGGAGCGCTCACGGCCGTAACGGTTGCGGTAACGGACGTGTACCTGCACGTCGGAGCCGTGCAGCACGGCCTTCTGGGCGCTGGCCGGCAACCGTCGCCACGGGGTATCCATCCGGAAGCCGACGGTGTCAGCCAGTGCCTCGAGCAGCCGCTGGAAGTACTCGCGGGTCTGTCCGGTGGCCCACGGCGCGATCGCCCCCTCCTCGAGGGACAGGTCTTCGTCGGGCACCACCAGTTCGGGGTCGACTTCCTTGCACACCCCGATTCCGGTGCACTCCGGGCAGGCACCGTAGGGCGAGTTGAACGAGAACGAGCGCGGCTCCAGGTCATCAACGCCGATAGGGTGGCCGTTCGGGCAAGCCATCCGCTCGGAAAACCGGCGCTGCCGGTGCGGATCGTGCTGATTGCGGTCCACAAAATCGAGCACGACGAGGCCGTCGGCCAGCCGCAGCGCGGTCTCCACCGAGTCGGTGAGCCGCTGCTTGGCGCTGTCCTTGACCGACAGCCGGTTGACCACCACGGAGATGTCGTGCTTGTCCTGCTTCTTGAGCTTGGGTGGATCGGTCAGCGAGTGCACGGTGCCGTCGACGAGCACCCGGGAGTAGCCCTGGGACTGCAGCTCGGCGAACAGGTCAACGAACTCGCCCTTGCGGGTCCGGACCACCGGAGCCAGCACCTGGAACCGGGTCCCGGGTTCCAGGGCGAGTACCTGGTCGACGATCTGCTGTGGGGTCTGCCGGGAGATCGGCTCGCCACACAGCGGGCAATGCGGCTCCCCCGCGCGGGCATAGAGCAACCGGAGGTAGTCGTGGACCTCGGTAATGGTGCCGACGGTGGAGCGGGGGTTGCGGCTGGTGGATTTCTGGTCGATCGACACCGCGGGCGACAGACCCTCGATGAAGTTGACGTCGGGCTTGTCCATCTGGCCGAGGAACTGTCGGGCATAGGCCGACAGCGACTCGACGTAACGGCGCTGGCCCTCCGCGAAGATGGTGTCGAAGGCGAGGCTGGACTTGCCGGAACCGGACAGCCCGGTGAACACGATGAGGCTGTCACGGGGCAGGTCGAGATCGACGTTGCGCAGGTTGTGCTCCCGCGCACCGCGCACGACAAGTCGATCAGCCACGTGACTCCCTTCACCAGACGGCCCCGCCCATGCTATGCGCCCGGTCTGACAGAAGCGGGCTCGCGGTGGAGGCTGCGGCGCATTACGGTCGGCGACTGTGAGGATCCTCGATGACTACGATGGCGCGGTCAAACCAGGCGGACCGGCGCAGCGGCGAACGCTGAATGCCCTGACCGTCACCAAGATCTCGGTTGGGCCGATGGACAACAACGCCTACCTGTTGGTCTGCCGGAGCACCGGAGAGGCGTTACTGATCGACGCGGCCAACGACGCTGAGCGGCTGATGGACCTGCTGGGCCATGGCCCGGATCGGCCCGATCTGCGGACGATCGTCACCACGCACCGGCACGGGGACCACTGGCAGGCCCTCGGTGCGGTCGCTGGCGCCACCGGAGCGCGGACCGTCGCGCATCCGATCGACGCCCCCGAGTTGCCGATACCTCCAGACCGCCTGGTGAGCCACGGCGACACCGTGACTGTCGGCCAGGTCGTGCTGGACGTGATCCACTTGCGCGGACACACCCCCGGCTCGATCGCCCTGCTGCACCGGGACACTGCGGGCATCCCACACCTGTTCACCGGTGATTCGCTGTTCCCCGGCGGTCCTGGACGGACAACGTCGCCAGAGGACTTCACGAGCCTCATGAACGACCTGGATTCCTGGGTGTTCGACCAACTCCCCGACTCCACGTGGTTCTATCCTGGCCACGGCAAAGACTCCACTCTCGGCACCGAGCGCCCCCACCTCGCCGAGTGGCGCGCCCGGGGCTGGTGACGTCGGCCGGATGACCACCGGCCGACCGGCCATGTGACCACTACCCGAGCGTCTAGGTGACCATACACTGTGCGTCTATCTGACCAGTGATCTTTCCTGTACGGCACAATTTATCCGTGATCGAACTTCCGGGCCTGGTGCCACGGCATGCCGAGCCCCTCGTGGCCGAGGCGCTGGCAGACACCCGTGTCGTCCTCGTCAACGGGGCCCGACAGGCCGGCAAAAGCACCTTGACCTGGTTGGCTGCTGGCCGCCAACCAGGCGCAGTGATCCGCCTGCTGGACGACCCAGCGACGCTCCAAGCGGCCAAGGACGATCCGACGGGTTTCGTGGACCACGAGGGGCTCATGGTCATCGACGAGATCCAACTCGTGCCGGAGTTACTCCGGCCGATCAAGGTAGCGGTCGACCTGGACCCAACGCCCGGCCGCTTCCTGCTGACCGGCTCATCCCGGGTCCTTGCGCTGCGAACCCTGCCCGACGCGTTACCCGGCCGCATGGAAGTGATCGAGTTGTGGCCGTTCTCGCAAGGTGAGAGCAGCGGCGAACCAGATCGCTTCGTTGATGCCGCCTTCCGGCACGGCCCCAGTATCGACCACTCGTCGCCGCTGCGCCGCCGGAACTACCTGGATCGCCTCGTCGTCGGCGGCTTTCCCGAAGCAATACGCCGTGCTTCCCGCCGCCGAACAGCGTTCTTCGACTCCTACCTGTCTACCCTGATCGAACGTGACGTCCTGGAGCTGGCGAGTATCGAGCGCCGGGGTGACTTGCTCAGGCTGCTCGCACTGCTTGCCGGACGGGCTGGTGGTTTGCTCGTCCCGGCCGCCCTTGCTAGTCAATCCGGCATCCCGAGGACCACCCTGGTGCGTTATCTGGAACTGCTGTCGTCCGTCTTCCTCATCAAGACAATCCCGGCATGGTCCTCCGGACAGACCCAACGAGCCGTAGGCACACCCAAACTGGCTTTCGTGGACACGGGAGTCGCGTGCCATCTCATCGGCCAGGATGCCGCCCGGCTTGGCGAACCAGGAGGCTCGGCCGGGCCAATGATGGAGAACCTGGTAGTCATGGAGCTCGCCCGGCAGCTGACCTGGTCGGAAGAACGTGGCCGGTTATACCACTACCGCACCAAGGACAAACTTGAGGTCGACGCGGTGATCGAGACACCCGATGGCAGAGTGATAGGAATCGAGGTGAAATCCGGCGCGACGGTACGCACCGAAGACCTCGCCGGGTTGCGGAACTTGACAAGGCTCCTCGGTGACCGTTTCGTCGCCGGCTACGTGCTCTATACCGGTCAACAGACCCTACCGTTCGGCGAGAAGATCAGAGCGGTACCCATGGACGCACTCTGGCGCCTCGCACCCTGACGCCCGGTCAGGAGCACAACCACTACGGCAGGGCCTCGGGCAGCGGAACTCTGGTCAAGCACCACTACGGCATGGGCGATCCACTAGACCACCGAGCAGGTGGCCGAGGGTCAGCGCCTGGCCGCCGAGGCTGCTGCCACCGGCGACTACTCGAGATCGAGATCAACACGCTCGGGAACGGCTAGCTCACCGGATCGGGAGCTGGCCGCTAGCCTGGCGCTCGCACCTCCCACCGATGCCCCGGGACGAGGGCCCCGGGGCATCGGTGGGGGTATTTCTCCGATGATGAACTGGGTGCCCCATGGACGCTGAGGAAACGCGCACGATCGGCCGGCGGGTCAAACGGATCCGTTACGCCCGGCGCAAGTCGCTGGTGGTGGTCGCCGGCCTGGCCGGAATGAGCAAATCGAAACTGGACCGGATCGAGCGCGGGGAAATCGCTCTGGACAAGCTGTCCGACATCGTGGCGCTGGCCGATGCCCTGGAGGTCGCCCCAGGCGACCTGGTGCGGCTGCCGGTACCGGCACCGGCCAACGGGCACACCGACTCCACCACCGAGGCGGTGGGACACGCGCTGGACGCGATCGAGGACGAGGACCCGGAAGGGCTCGTGCTGTCCGTGGCCGTGCTACGCGAGCAAGTGCTCCGGATTCACGCCCAGCGGCGGGCTTGCCAGTTCGCTGAGATGGCCACCGATCTTCCCGGGCTCATCCGGAACCTGCACACCACGCTGGCCACCGGCGTTAACCATGCCGAGTTGCTCGATCTGGCGGTCTACCTGCACGTGCACGTGACCCGGATATGGCTCAGGCATGCGGGCGCGCACACCCACCTGGTACGCCGCGTCGTGTACCTGGCTCAACGCTTGGCCCGGGAACGCAATGAGGTCACCACCCTGGCCATGGCCGAATACGGCGTGGCCATGGAATTGTTGCTCGGCGGCGCGCTACAGCGGGGCCAAGCGAAACTCGAGTCGATCTCCCTGCCACCGACGACCGCCCAGACCGCTGGCCTGGTGTCCAGCCTCACCAGTGAACACGCCACGGCCGCCGTGCTGAACGGTCGTCCGGGTGACGCCACCGCACCGATAGATGCGGTGGCGGAACTCGCCGCGCGGTTTGGCGCAACAGGCGAACCCGACTCCCTGGGGTTCCTGTACGGACCGGACCGCGCAGCCATCGACAGGATGTGGCTCGCGCTGGAAGCAAACGAACCCGACCAGGCAGAAAGCGTCGCCCAAAACGTCGACCCCCGGCATCACCCCTTCTCGGTGAACCGGACCTTCTTCTGGATCCACCGCGGTCGGGCGCTGGCCCAGCTGCCAGGACGTCAGGATGACGCTGCCCGGGCGCTGCGCACCGCCGAGCGCATCTTCCCCACCGCAGTGCTACGCCATCAGGGGGTCCGGGAGGTACTCGGCGAGTTGCTGACCCGAGGGTCGGTACGCGAGATGAGCGTCGAGTTGCGGGGAATGGCCTACCGCGCCGGTCTGCTGACGGAACAGGCCAGAGCCTGACCGCTGGACGCCCTGCGTGTTTGGGGGATCCCCGACCTCCCCTTCGAGGACCTCTGCGTTGGACGGTGACCGGGCTCAGTCTGGCGGGTGACACCTCGACGGACAACTAACTCCGGTGACTTCACCAGCCTGATGGCCGACCTGGAGTCACGGGTGTTCGACCAACTCCCCGACGACACGTGATTCTACCCCGGGCGCAGGAAGGACTCCACGCTCGGCACTGAGCGGCCGCACCTCTCAGAGTGGCGCGCGCGGGGCTGGTGACACTGGCCGGAGGCTTCACGTGGCGAGCTGGGTGCTCACGCTGCCAGCTTCTGGTCGCTGGCCGCGTCAAACGGGGTCAGACCAGCTGGGGTTACCGCGTACCGATCTGTGTAGGGAATGTCGCACTGCCAGCGCCAGGTGCCGCAGTGCACCCGCACAGAGCCAATCGACGTCTCGGCGACGACAACCGGCTGCCCGCACCTCAGGCAGGTCACGGTGACAGGGTTCAGGAATCGCATCAGGCCACCTCTTCACACTGTCGCAGTCCGGCGAGCTACGGAGTGTTCACACTGCCGCCTGCGCAGCAGTCACTCTGAGGAGACCGTCCGCCTGCTCCCTGATACGTCAGTGCGACTCCAGGTCAGAGCTCACCGGGTGAAGATCAGGATCAACACAATAGTCAGCACCGCCGGTAACAACAGCGAGACGATGCCCTCGTCGTGCAACCGCCCGATCTCCGCACTGGAAAGGCCGAGGACCCCGGCGATGGTCGAACCTATGGCGCGTGTAGCTGGACGCCTGCGCACCTTGCAGGCGGTCCGTCTGAGGCAATGAGTAGCGTCCCTGGCCGTGCTGAAACGGTTCTGGATCGCCGAGATTCAGATCAGCGAGGAGATGGAGGTCAAGATCCGGTCTCGCCGGTTCGTGACCGGTGACCAGGTCCGCGAGGCGTGCACCCCCGACGCCTACGAACGTGCAGGTTGGCACGACCATCCCGAGCACGGCAGGAGACTGTTGGTGGTGTGCCACACCTCAGACAACGTGCGGCTCAAGGTGATCCTCCAGCCTATTGACATAACCGAGGGCATCTGGCGCCTGCGGACCGTCTTGAGGATGATGTGAGCATGGCCGAGAGCGACGAGTTCGCCGAGTTCGAGACAGACGAGGCGACCTTCGACGCGATGCTGGAGCAGGCTGAGTCTGCCGAACTAGTCCCTCACCCGACCCGCGTCACTGTGCTGTCGGCGGCCCGAGACGCCATCACGTTCCGGGAAGGTCTCCCCCTGTCGATCGGCAACGCCGCATCAACGGTCGTGGGCTGGCCGATCCAGCAGAGTCCGATACGGCCACGTCCCATCCACCAGGCGCAGCCAAGGGATGAGGTGGCAGGCTAGCGCCTCGTGGAGGCTCATGTCCTGCTGGCCGACTTCGCTCAGAGCGACAGCTCTGGGAAGGTGAACGCCCTAGGTCTGGGGTGGAGTGTGACCGTCACCCCAACGCCCCATCACGCAGTCGTGGTCATCTTGCGAGTTGCGTGGGATGAGACCAACATCAATCACCGTCTGACCTTGCGGCTGCTCACGGCCGACAGCCTCAATGCGGTTGAGGTCCCAACCCCCTTCGGGTCTCAGCCGCTGATGGTGGAGGCCGAATTCGAGGTCGGCCGTCCGCCGGGTCTCGCGCAAGGGTCGAGCATTGACCACTCGCTCGCCATCAATGTCGGCCCGGGCTTGCCGCTCGCAGCGGGACGTTACGAGTGGTGGCTCCAGGTTGACGACGAACAGCGGGATGACTGGCGCGCAGCCTTCACCGTGCGGCAGCCACAGGGCGCCCCGGCGCCAAGCTTCGACGCAGGCGACAGCTCAGCAAACCCTTGAGCCGGATCAACGAGGCGTTTGTCTGCTCACAGACCAAGCGGTGGTCACGACTGGGTCTGCTGCTCCCAGATCTCATCACGGATGCCTGACAGCCCACCAACACCAGCACCGGCGAGCTGCAACACCGCGCGTTCGGGCAACTCTCCTTGGTCTGGCGAGTCACCTCCGGGATGCTCGACCGGATCGGTGAGAAAGACCTGCCGTGGATCGCTGCGGAACGGGACATGACCGCTGCCGAGCGTAGCGAGGACAATCTCCTCGTCGCCGGGGCCTGGCGGCTGGCAGTGGTGCTACAGCACAACGGGCGCCTCCGGGAGTCCATCGACGTACCGCTCGCGACCACCGACGCGCTTCGACCCCAGCTGGCTCAGTCCCCACAGGACGCCTCGATGTACGGAGCGTTGATGCTCAAGGGTGAGGTGGGCGCGGTAGCCAATCCTGTCTACAACGAGCTCATCGGGTGAAGATCAGGATCAGCACGATGGTCAGCACCACCGATACCAACAGCGAGCCGAGGCAGCCCAGTCGATTCGAGAAGAAGAAGAACATCTGGTCACTTCCTGGTCTGGTCCGTTGGGGCGCCGGCGACGATGCCGTCGTCGTGCAACCGCCCGATCTCCGCACTGGAGAGGCCGAGGACCCCGGCGAGGATCTCGTCGGTGTGCTGGCCAAGCTGGGGCGCTGGCGCGGGTGGTAACCGATCGGTAGCGGAGAAGTCGAGCGGCGAGCCGGGCATGAGGTAGGTGCCGATGCCGGGCTGGTCGACCGCGGCGAACATCGGGTTGGCGGGCGAGCAGCGCGGATCGGTGGTGATCAACTCAGCGAAGGTCTGGTACGGCCCCCAGCACACGTCATGCGCGTCGAAGACCTCGCGGACTTCGGACAGTGTGCGGCTGCTGACCCACGGCTCGAGGAGCGCGCCGATCACGTGGCGCGCGGCGAACCGGTCACCTTCCTTTTCCAAGTTGACCCCGAGCAGCTTCTCGACCTGGGCGCAGGCGTCACCGATTCCGACCGCAGCCACCAGGCTGCGCCACTGCCGCGGGGTCAGACCGACCACCATCACCCGCTTGCCGTCCTTGGTGGCGAAGTCGCGACCGAACGCGCCGTACAGGTCGTTGCCATACTTCGGCCGCTCACTCTTGTTGATCTGTACCTCGGCGATGTACCCGAGGTGCCCAACCATGGCAAACGCCACGTCAGCGAGTGCGAGCCGGACGAACTGGCCGACGCCCTCCATCCGCCGCTTGCGCTCGGCGGCCAGCAGCCCGGTCGCGGCCAGCGTGCCGGTGATCGCGTCCCAGGCCGGCAGCAGGTGGTTGACCGGCATGGCCAGGGTGCTGGGGCCGGTGGTCCAGGGGAAGCCGGCGGCGGGGTTGACCGTGTAGTCGACCGCGGACGAGCCGTCCGGGTTGCCGACAATGTTGACCATGATCAGGTCAGGGCGGCGGGACGTGAGCGTGGTGAAGTCCAGCCAGCCCACGGCCGGGAAGTTCGTTAGGAACAGCCCCGCATCGTCGCCGGGGGCGGTGATCAGGTCGGTGAGCAACGCCCTGCCATGCGGCGATCGCAACTCGACCGCGATCGAGCGCTTACCCTTGTTCAGGCCCGCCCAGAACAGGCTCTTGCCGTCCGCGGTGATCGGCCAGCGGTGGGCGTCCAGACCGCCGCCGATCGGGTCGAACCTGATCACGTCCGCACCGAGTTGGGCCAGGGTCATCCCGCCGAGGGGCGCCGCTACGAAGGCCGAACCCTCCACCACCCGCATCCCCGTCAGAATCCCGGTCATCTCCCACCTCGCCTACCGTGCAAGCGCAACGAATCGCCAGTCCAGCACTGGCGTCTGGGCTGCGGCCGGATCACCAGCATCCGCCGCCGGGCAGCCGTACACCACCGCTCGCAGGTCTATCAGCTGGTAACCGTCATGCTGGTGGACGGCCTCGACGCACAGTTCGGTGCGCAGCACGTCACCCTCGAACACCGGGCCAGTGTGGTTACAGCTGCGCCAGGCCACGATCGTCACCAGGTCGGGCAGCGCCCGGGTGGCATGCGCGCCGGCGATCGAGATGGTGTGCCCGCCGTAGACCAGACGACGCCCGTACGCCGACGCGCCGGGATCGGTGTGCGTGGCCGCGAGGTTGAGAGTGGCCCTGGCCAATTCGGGGGCACCGGTCACGGTGTCGCGCACTTCGATGTCGTAGACCGTGCCGGGTTCGGCCACCGTGGGCCGGAACGCGCCGAGCTGCCAGCCCCACGGCAGGTCCGCAACGGGGTCGGCGTCGGTGGGGATGTCATCAAAGCTGTCGGCATGCCCGGTGTGGGCGTCAGGGTCGCGCAGCGGGATCATCGGGCAGCGCCAGAAGTCGAGCACGGGCTCCGCGCGCTGGTTGGTGACCTGAACCCGCAGCACGGCAAGGCCGGTCGTCGGCCGCCCCGGTTTCGGGCGGTTCTGTCGCAGCGCGACGACCTCCGTGCGGGTGTGCAACGTGTCGCCGAGGTGCACCGGGCGCAGCAGGCGCAGGCCCCGGTAGAACAAGTTGCCCCGCACCCGTTGCGACGGCGCCGTGGTCTGGCCGATCGCGACATGGCAGACCAGCGTGGGATGGGCCAGCGGATCGGTGCGTCCGGTGACCGCCGCGGACAGCTCGTGATCCAGCGGTAACCGGAGCCGGTCGCCGGACAACGCTTGATGCAGCGCGGCGTGGCCCGGAGTCAGTGTCAAACCAGGGGAGTCGGCGAAGACCTGCCCGTGCGACAGGTCCTCGAAGTACGGCCCACCGATCCGCACCCGGTTGTCCGCCATCGTGACCTGATCGTACGGCCACCGGCGCCGCTCCCCATACGTTCCCCTGAACTCCAGGGCCGGTTCTCATGACCCCAGCGACGGTGTACCGGGGCCGCCAGCCGGCCGGAAGGCCACCAGGGGCAGATCGCGCACGAGGCGTCGCCGTGCATCGTTGCTACCGTCGTAGCGCCATCCCACCAAGGCGCTCAGCACTCGGCGGATCACGGGTGTCACCCACCGATTGCGTCGCTCGTAATCAGCCAGCACGGCGGTGGCCTCCCGCTCGTCGAGAACGCGGTGGACCGATCGGAAGCGATGCCGGCCGATGGCTACCTCGGTCGCCGGGTGCGCCTGCACATTGCGATACCAGTCCGCTGAGCTGCCGAGGGCGGCAATGACGACAACCTCACCAGACGCCGGGTCGGTTCCGATCACTTCAAGGACGGTCTGGTATCTGCGTCCGGAACGGCGCCCAACATGGGTGAGCAGCAGGAACCGCCGGCCGAGTAACCAGCCGACATTCCAGCGGTAGAGCAGCGCGGGTAAATGAAGGAGCCGGCGAGCCAACGGCCCAGGCCTGCGAGGGCTCATGCCGACATGTTACGAACTCTGGCGCAGGATGATCGTGGTCCGGACCTAATCGGAGCGGTGCTCGTTGGCCGCGACAGTGAAGGTCGCGACTGCGGCACCGGGGTGACACGCAGTTCGAGGTCAGCGACCAGGATGCCCACAAGGGTGACCCCGGGTAGTCCAGCCATAACCGTTCAGCGCCCATTCTGGATTAGTGAGGTCACAACGGCACGTCGTCATCGCGACGAACGCGACCCGCATCACCGAGCGCCTGCGCTGCGGCGGCACAACGGGCAGACCTGATCGGGGTCGGGTGGCTCGCCGCGCAGGGCCGTCGCGCCGCGCAACAGCTCACGAGGGCGAAAGCGGATACCGCAGGCGGCGGTGAGAGTGCCGTCCGGGTGCAGCAGCGTGCCACGGTGGGTGTCCCGATCACCGATCGAGCGCAGGTACCACGCCATTTAGACACCCTGCTCGCACACCGGGCAGTGGATACGCGCCGGGGCGGTGAGGCGCACGGGAAGCACCCGCACACCACACAAAGCAACGTAAAGACCTCCCGCGCGACAACCCTCAGCGAAGGCCTCCCTGGTGACATGGTGCGCGACGCCGGTCACCCCGTCAGTCAACACCACAGTCCCCGCCGGCACAGGGGCGGCAGCCGGTCGAGCGCAACGGCCCCGGCCCACGATCTCCCGCAGGGTGGCAACACGACGGAAACAGTGTCTTCCTGGCATAACGTCTCCCTCCTGACTTCCCCACACCCTCGATGGGTGTGGCCCCCTGGGCTGCCACATCACCGCCACACTGCGGATCCGTTTTGATCAATCCCCCGGCCAGTGGCACGCTTACCGGACGGCCACTAGGAAGGGAGCCCGACGCAAACCCATGTCCGACCAGCACCCGGCCCGCATGGGCTTGCGGATCGCCGAGCTACGCAAGATCCACGGGGTCACCCAACAGGCGTTGGCCATGCGCGCCGCCGTCTCGTACTCGCTGCTGCGCAAGGTCGAGCGCGGTGAACGACCGGCGTCACCGTCGTTTATCGCGGCCATCGCCCGAGCACTCAGCGTCAGCGTGCTCGACATCACCGAGCAGCCCTACGGCGCCCGCGACGCCCACCCGACATCGGAGCAGGCCGGAGTTCCAGCGCTGCGGCAAGCCATGGTCGAGGGCGACGATCCAGAACTGGACACCTCACTACGGAGCTCTGGACGACCTGCGCGCTGCGGTGGCCGAGATCAAGGAGTTCGATCGCCGGAGCAAGTATGCTGAGGTCGTCCGGTCGCTTCCCGATGTACTGCGCCACCTGCACCGGGCCGTGTCTCGATCTGCCCAATAACGAACGTCCCGGCGCTTATGACGTGCTCGCCGCTGCCTACTCCTATGCCATCACTAGCCTGTACCGGCTCGGACATCTCGATTTGTCGCACCTCGCCGACGAGCGTGCCCGCGCGGCCGCAGCGCATGGCGATGACCCCCTGCGCGCCGCTGTCGCCGAGTGGAACCACTCCCTGATCCTGATGTTCGACGGCACTTACCCCGCAGCACTGCGCAGCATCGAGCGGGCCGACGCCGATCGTGGACCTCGCGCCAGTGACTCCGGCGGCACCTGCGGTGCGGGGCGCGCTGCACTTGCGGGCCGCGATCATCGCGGCCCGCGCGACCAACTCCGATCTCGCCACCGAGCACCTGGTCACCGCGCGGTCGCTGGCGGTCGTCGGGCAGGACGAGGCCGACTTCTACGCCACCAAGTTCGGTCCGCCCAACGTGACCATCCACGAAGTCTCCGTGCCGATCGAACTGGACCGACGGCACCACCGCAGTCACCCGGGCCGCCAAGGTGACCCTTCCGCCGAGTACCGCGCCGTGCCGAGTTGGGCACTACTGGATCGACCTCGCCCGGGCCTGGCTACTACACGGAGACCGGGCCCGAGCACTGGACTCACTGCAGCAAGCCCGCCGGATCGCCCCCCAACTCACCCGCCACCACCCACAAGTCCACGAGACCGTGCACGTCCTCGCTGTCCGGGACACCCGATCCACCGCCAGCCTCCGGCACTTCGCCGCCTGGTGCGGCATCCGGACCTGACAAGTCAGGATCATGAACGACCGCGGCCAGCCAGTTCTCTATGCCATCGTCACCGGCTCTCCCGCCGCCCGTGACGTCGGCAAGCTCGTGGACTTGGCACAATCCGGCGGGTGGGACGTCTGCGTGATCGCAAGCCCAGACGGCTACCGGTTCATCGACGCCGACGCCCTCGCGGCCAAGACCAGCTACCCCGTGCGCCACCAGTACAAACAACCCGACGCACCCGACGTGCTCCCACCCGCCGACGCCATGGTGGTCGCGCCGATCACCTGCAATTCACTGGCCAAGTGGGCGGCAGGCATCTCCGACACCCTGCCACTCGGCCTACTCGTGGAAGCCGTCGGAAAACGCCAGCCCGTCGTGGCCATGCCATTCAGTAACCGGGCACAGATCAATTTCCCGGCGATCCACGACGCCATGAACAAGCTCACCGCCTGGGGCGTGACGGTCCTCGTTGGCGACGACATCTACGAACAACACGAGCCCGGCACCGGCGACACCCACATTCACCTGTTCCCCTGGCACCTCGCCTGGCAGGCACTCCTCCACCACCCATGGCTCGACCCAAGCCTCTCAGAAGGCGGCCCGTCTGTGGCCCCGTGGTGCTCAGCCGACGAGCATTAGGGGCTGGTCGCTGAGCCGGCCGTTAAGGAGGTTGTCGAGCAGTTCGGCCAGGTTGCCCGGTAGGAGCTTGTCGGGGCAACGCTGAAGTTCGGCGGCGGGCCACCAGCGGCGTTCGATGAGTCCAGCCTTCTCGTTCTCGGTGGGTTTGAGCGGGATCTGTGCCGTGGTGCTGGGGGTATGGCCGAGGAAGACGTGCTCGATGCGATGGTGGGCGCGACCACGGTAGATGAATCGCGACTCGCGGACCCACAACTTACGGCCCAGCTCCCGGAGCATGATCCCGGATTCTTCGGCGAGCTCGCGGCGGGCGGCGTCGGCCAGGTTCTCTCCGTCGTCCAAGCCGCCGCCGGGCAGTTCCCACCAGTGGTGGCCGGGGTCCTCGGGGTCCCTAGCGTGGATGAGCAGGACCCGATCGAGAGGGTCGAGTATTCAGACTCAGGCGCTGACCCGCAGGGTCACGCTGGTGGTGGCCATGCAGGTAGGTCCTCGTGCTGGTCGTCGGTGCAAGCCAGCACAATGACCCGGGCAGAACAGGGTTGATTCCAACTCGGGCTTGTTCTCGCTGGTTGCCGCCGTGGCGGGGTCAGAGGTTAGCAGCGGTGTCGTCGCCGTCATCGCCAGGCGCACGGCGAGTCCGGAGTGATCGGTCAGCCTCGATCCGTCCGCGAGAACGTCCCTGGTCTGGTGGACGTACTCACAGCCTTGGAGCAGAGGCAGGAGCTGCGCAGAGCTGTGGGCGTGGTCGTAGCGGTAGCCGAGGTCGGGCCGTCGCGCCCAGCTGTGCTCGATGCGACGGGGGTGCAGGTGCCGGAACGCGTCGATGAGGCCGTGCCGGTCAGTGAGTACGCGGTAGAAATCGTACTCGAATGGCGCGAACTGCTGGCGGTGTTCGGGCTGATGACCGGGTTCCAGGACGTTCAGGTCACCCAGCAGCAGCACGGGGACGCTGGATTTCGTAGCGTCGAGCGCGGTGTGGAAGCCCTCGATCCAGCGCTTCTTACGCTTGGTCCGCTCCAGCGTCGCGTCCCGCGAGGGGACGTAAGCACCGAGCACCCGCAACGGACCGTCGGAGGTGTTGACGATGATCCCAGTCGCGCGGGCCGGCAGGTAGCTGAGTGCTCCGGTGAGCGGGTCAGGGTGGTGGCGACCTCGCTGACGATCATGACGCCCAGCTCGCCTGGCGTCGCGCTTAGGGAAGGTCACCGAGTAGTTCGCCGCAGTGCACCCCTCCGCCAGAAGCTTGGCTGCCGGGGGTGGCTTTGGTCTCGGTGAGCACGAAGATGTCCTCGGGGCGTTCGGCGAGCCACTCGAGTTGCCGGCGTGCCCGCTCAATGGAGGGAGCGCCGATGTTGACGGTGATCAGACTCAGGGACATACCAGGCTCTTTCCGCCAAGGGCACGGTAGATGAGGGACACGATCCTGGCAGCGACCATGTCGGGATCCTCGGCGGTGCAGTTGACGGTCTGGACCAGCCATCCCTTGTCCTGGAGGTGAGCCACGGCGCGGGTGTAGAGCGCGGATTCCCGTTCGCTGTTGTCCGCAGCCCGCTCGAAGCGGCTATGGCCGCCCCGGGCCCGTAGCCGGGCATTGATCACCGCTGGATCGCCGGTGAGGACCAGGGACAGATCAGGCCGTTACACGCCGTGGTTGAGCTGCCACACGATCCGGCTGGGTAAGCCATCAAGCCCCTGCAGCACGAGCGAGGAGGCCACGTACCGATCGCAGAGCACGATCCTGCCCTCCCGCAGGGCGGGTTTGATCTCCGTGTCGAGCTGGTGATGCCGATCCGCAGCGCACAAGCAGGCCAAAGACATGCCGTGGTAGGTGTCGGTGCCGTGCCGGGCGAGTTCGCCGAGCTCGGCCCCGGAGGGCTGCCGGGTGCCGTGCACCGGCAGGGCCGCCGCAGTGAGCAGCTTGATCGCTCTGGTGACGGCGCTGGACTTGCCGACGCCGCCCGGCCCGTTACGGTGATCAACTTTCCAGGCAAGCGTGGTTGGTCATCGATGCGGTGGCCGATCATGCGGGGACTAACGGCAGTAGCCGGTGTCCGTCGGTGGTGACCGGGCATTGCTCGGCGTTGACGTCGCCGATACGCCCGCCGGCTGCGATAACCGCAGCCGGGCAGCCCTTACCGCAGCCGGAGCTCAGGGCGCACGAGCCACACGTGGGGTTGACGCCGACCTGGTATCGGTCGTGGAAGTGGTAGTCCTCCAGGCGTAGCCGTCTAGAAGGGCATCGGGGTGGGATACTTCGTGCTGTGCCCCGACCGCGCCGCGTGTTCTTGAGTCACACTTCCGAATTACGCCGACTTCCCGTCGGTGTGTCGTTCGTTGCTGCTGCGGAACGTGCGGTGAAACTAGCCCGCGATGCGGTCACCGATATGGCGTACTTCGCCGCCCGGGACGGCCAGCCGGCCCAGGTGTGCCGGGAGGCGGTGCTTGACGCTGATGTGTATGTCGCGGTGGTGGGGTTCCGATACGGCTCGCCGGTGCGAGACCGCCCGGAGCTGTCCTACACCGAATTGGAGTTCGAGACCGCTACCCTGGCGGGCATACTGCGGCTGGTGTTCCTCCTCGACGACGACACGCACGGACCGCGGGAGCTGTTGGTTGACCCCAGCTACGGGGACCGGCAGGAAGCTTTCCGTACGCGACTGCGCGCCAGCGGCCTGGTCGTCACTGTTACCACACCGGACGAGTTGACCACGGCGTTGCTGCACGCACTGGTCGAGCTTCCTCGCGCTAGCTCGGGCGATGCGCAGCGTGCGGAACAGATTGCGGGCAGCATCCAGCGTACTAAAATACGGCGGCCGAGGATCTTCGTCAGCTATATCGCCCCCTCCAGGCGATGAGGCCGCACCTGGGGTGATTTTCTAAGTCTGCCACTTAGAAACCCTCCTGGGAACGACGGTCCGGCGCTGAAGATACGCAGCTGCGCAATATTCAGCCCGGGCCGTCTTGCTGGTCGGTCATCACTCAGCCAAACTCGCCGGCCCGAACCCCGGCGGTGAACGCGACCCACTCGGTCGCAGGTGATCACCCGTGCCCGGCAGACCCGGTAGCTGAGATGTCCGATTTGCCCACTACCGGTGATCTTGTGAAAAATGGCCCGCGAGCTGCGCTGATCCTGCAATCCGGATCTTCGTTTTCCCAGGTCACGAAAACGGCCGATCCACACCGATCAGCCGCACGGTGCCGTCGGGGTCTACGGTGCGCAGTGTCCACCACCAGGAGCCAAGTAGCCTGTCGCTCACCTCCTTGCCGAGGTTCCGCCCCGGGGTAGCTCCCCGGGGCATCGGCGGGGGTTCGGCGAGGAAGGTGCGATGCACGCTCAGGAAGCGCGAACGATCGGCCAGCGGCTGCGCGAGATCCGGACTTGGCGTGGCAAGACGCTGCGGGTGGTCGCCGAGTTGGCTGGGATAACCGAGTCTTACCTGTGTCGCTTGGAGTTGGGGAGGTGCCAGGTCACTCGCCGTTCGCTGCTTGAGGCGCTCGCTGCGGCGTTGGAGGTCGCGCCCGGGGAGTTGACTGGGGTCCATGAGCTGACGTCCGCCGAGGGTATGGGCGAGGTGCACGCTGCGGTGGTGGCGCTGCGGGTGGCGCTGGCCGATAACGCTCTTGACGATCCAGCCGATGACGCGGCTCGGTCGTGGCCGGAGCTGGCCATGGCGCTGCATCGGGTGAACTCGCAGTTACGTCCGGCTGCGGACTATGCGGCACTGGGCTTGGTGCTGCCGGAGCTGATCACCGACCTGCATGCGGTCGCGACTACCGTGCCCGCCCATCGCCGGGACGCACTGGCCGGGCTGCTGGACGTGTATACCGCAACCAACGCCATTGCGAAAAACCTTGGTGAGCCGGACTTGGCGACTATCGCGGCGATGCATGCCCGAGCGGTGGCCGTCGAGCTGGACTCACCAGCGCACACCGCGTTGGCCGAGTTGCTGCGTGCGTGGGCTGTGTCCAGTCCGGCCCGGGCGCGCAGTCTGATCCTGGCGGCCCGCGCGGCTGATCGGGTGGCGCCGTCGGTGGGCACCGACCTCGGCGCTGCGGAGATGTACGGGATGCTGCACTTGACGTGCGCGCTGAACGCTGCCGCGCTGCGCCGGCCCGCCGAGTCGGCTGAGCACCAGGCTGAGGCTGCCGATGTGGCTGCTCGGGTCGGCGCTGGTATCAACTTCGGTCACCAAGCCTTCGGGGTGGCCAACCTCGGGTTCTGGCGAGTCCATCTCGCCGTCGAGCGCGGCGAGGGTGGCAAGGTCCGCGAACTGGCCCGCACCGTTGACCCGTCTGCGGTGACACTAGGGCCATCGCGACGCGCGGCTTACTACACCGACCTTGGCCGGGGTCTAGCGACCGAGCGAGCGCACCAGCACGACGCTGTTGCCGCGCTCCGCACCGCCGAGCGGCTTGCCCCGCAACGAGTCCGGGCCAATCCCTTCGCCCGCGAGACCGTGATGGGTCTGTTATGCCAGGCTCGACAGGACGCCATCGGCCGGGAGCTGCGCGGGATGGCTTACCGGATGGGTATCGGTGCCGGCTGAACGGGTGACCTTTCGGGGTGAGAAAGATCATGGGCTTGATTGCGTTCACTCTCGTCAACCGTGACCAACGACACCAACGACGCACCAGCGACACGGCCGGCTAGCGGCAACCCTCGAACGATCCCCGTCACGGAAGGCGCGACCGCGAGCGCGTCTCGCGACAATCGCAGGGCGATCCCGGTCAGTTGCGCGTTGCACCGGGGTCCGAGGGGTTTCGCCAACCTGGTGGTGGAGCGCAAGCTCAACGGTGAGATCGTGCTCGATCCGCATGTGACCGGTGCGTGCGTGATCATCTTCGACGAGGACGCCGCCACGGCGCTGTTTGAGGTTCTCAGGACATGGCTGCGCCGATGAGCGGCAACCGAGCCACCGTGCCCGGTGCGCGCGAGAAGCACCCGGTGAGTAGCCCGGCGCGCTGGGCGCGGTCCCCCCTGGACTACCACGCACACCTGCTACTCCCTCAGGGTGAGCACCCTCCGGGTGTGCTCAAGGCCCGCTGCGGTGAGCTGCTGACGACGAGCGTCACCCAGCACGACCAGCCACTACCGGGCCTGAACTGTCAGCGCTGCCGTTTGATCTTCCTCGCGGACTCTGACCTCTGGGGTCCGCGCGAGGAGTAAATCCCGGCCGGCCGCCGGTTGAGCCTTGCCCCCGTCACGCTCCCGGCGGCCGGTCGGTTCCAGCCAATGAAACCCCTGTTTCGACTCCGGTGGCCGGGGGCCACTACTGACATCCGAGGAGCACATCCACGATGCACACCGCTGAGGTGGACACCACGAACCTTCCCTTTCTACGCGACGCCGATGACACCCCCATCCCCTTCTTGAGCTGGGTCCAACAGGTCACAGTGGATGAGGAGCACGGGGGGCACGCTGTGCGGCTGCACCAGCAAGGCCAGGCCATCGGCCGGGACACCCGCCTGCTGTACGTGCGCTTCGCCCGCGATGGGGCAACGGTCGCGCTGCGGCCCGACCTCGTCCGGGTCGTTCACACCACACCCGAGGGTGACTGATGGCCACCACCACCCGCCAGCACGAGACCACCCACGAAGTGATCACCCCGATACCCAGGGTCCCGCCCACCACCTCGCCACTGCCCCCGATGCAGCTCTCAGAGCAGACACTAGTGTGGCTCGCTGAGCGACCCCACGCGCTCCACCACGTCCGCTCAGTGTGGGATGCACTCACCGACAGCGCTGAGCGTCCCGACCTGGTCGCCACCCTGCGAGCCATCCTGATCGATCATAATTTCCTCACGCGCACCGGCCGATGTCACGCTTGCCGAGGCACCTGGCGACGTGGCTGGACAGTCAGGCGCCGTCATTTTCCGTGCAAAATCTGGTACACCATCGAATGAGGCCTCCAAGGATTTTTCACCCGGTCGCCCGTGGTGCCCTCAGGCGCTCAGCGCCGGACTGGACGGCACGCGCGATGAGCGGCCCCGCTCTCGTCCGGTCGATGGTGGACACCAGCACGGGGCAACGGCATCTCGTTCGGATTGAGGTTGTTCCCCTGCATCGGCGCTCCGGACGCTACCCCGCGCTGTGCGGCGCCGTGGTCAGCACGGGGGCCAACCCCACGGTGTCTACTCGGGACTGCCAGAACTGCGTCCTCCATGCCGAGGGCCGACCCCGTCGCCTCGCGTGGGCTGTGTTCCTCGCGAAGGCCAAGGCCCGGTGGCGAAACACCGGCTGACGAGCCGCCGGACCCGGGCGGCCCTGCGTTACCCCGTGGACATCTCGGAGCCGGGCTTTCTGCCCATGTCGCACAATGGAGCCGCCCATCCGCGGAGACCGGATCGTGTGCTCCGGTCTCCGCGGATGGGGCGCCGCAGTCGCGTGCCGTCCAGGGCCGAGACGTCCAGATCGGTCACCACCAGCAGACCGACATCCGCCCAGCCGCGCTCGTGTAGTGCCGCCCGCAGTCGCTGCTCGCGCGGTGCAGGCAGCGCCGACAGGGGAAGCACGGGTGGCGATCACACAGGCATGGTTGGGTCGTGCCGGTCGGGTTCTAGAGCGTGGGGAGGCCAAGGACGGGGGTGGCGCCGGCGATAGCGCCGTTTAGGATGCCCACAAGGGAGACGACAGAACCGCCGGGGATGGGAACGGGGACGGCGGGTTGGGCCTTGACGATGCTGGTGGGAGCGAGGATGGCTGCGGGCTGTATCGCTGCGCTGGCCAGTGGCTGGCTGGCTAGCATCAGTCCACCGGCAACGGCGGTGATCAGCAGGCCACGATGAACGGTTTTCACGGTCATGATTAGGTGCTCCTTCATACGAAGTGGCGCACAATGTGAGGTGCTGCCACCTGGAGTCGTCCCGCCAGGGTCCGGAGCGGTATACCACCTACCCACCAGGGTGGTAGCTACCTAACCAGGGTGGTAGCTACCTAACCGTAACGCTGATGCAGCCCCAACAACACATATGACAACATGTATTGCCCCCTAACTTTTGGACGCCATTACCTAGTCGTGAAGCTGGGTTTCGGTTACCTAGCAGGGTCAAGCAGTTACGGGATTTCCAGAGATCGAGTGCCTACCGAACGTTCGGTGAGGCTTGTCTGAGATGCCACCAGAGCCACGTTGCTGCTGGTGGGAGGCCCTGCTGAGCATGCGCTCAGGTGCTGGGACGCTGCCTCCGACGCAGTGAGTACCGGATGTGGGCCGCGCGGTCGGAGCAGGATCCAGGGGATCGCTACGTAGACTCCCGGGCGTGACTACCTAGTTTCGGGGCGGACCGGATACTTAGCTGTAACCAAAGGTCACCTAGGGTGGTCATATTGGGGCATTCCTTCATGATTGTTCGGCTAGCGATCTCCGCAAACCGCGCGCGCGAGGGGAAGATCGGCACTGTGCCTGTTTGGACCATTTCCCGGCGGGTGATATGGCTGCGGAGTGACCGAGCGGTGGGTGCCGGAGTTGGAGGGCCAGCGGGCACCGTTCGAGTCGCGCAACAGGTCCTCGCGTCCTCCAGCACGTGGTCTCCCCTCGCGAGTTACGGCCCAGTAACACTCCGGCGGGGGATTACGACATACTCAGTGACGGCCCAAATCGGACCTAAAAAGGAAACCCAACGTGAGACATCCCATTCGCAGGGCCGAGCACGAGCTAAAAAAGGGAGTCGCCACAATGTTTTTGTGCATGTTTGTGGCGTTGCTACCATTTGCGCTGCTGTACCAACTCGTGCTGTGGATCATCCATGTGTTCTAAATAGTCAGCACACCGGGGCGCCCACGGGGCTGTCTCCGATGACCCCACCCTGGCTATATCGCCGCGGATGGCATATGGGCTGATTGGCTTGTCGAGGCACTTGGTCTCGCTGGCTATGAGGTGGTCAAGCAGAGCTGGAATTTTGTGGCTGGTGAAGATTTGGACAGACGAGCGGTAGAAGCTTCGGATGTCAGCGACTGTATCGTACTAATGATATCCACTGCGTTTTCAACGTCACCGTACAGCGGCGGAGACTGGGCGCGGCGACTTATTAAACGTGTTGCGGGGCGTGCGCAGATACTGTCCGTCAAGATTGAGTGGTTGGCTCGGGAGCTCGGCATCCCGGAAGTTGCGGAACAAAGTCAGATTCTTTTCGAACTTTGGCGTGAACTCCGGAATCGTGGGCGATGGTTGTTGATATTTGATAACGTAGAGAGCCGGCGAATCATTGAGCGCTTCTGGTCGCCGGCTGGAACCGGCTCGATTCTCATCACATCTAGAAATCTTGCATGGGGTAACCTGGCTCACACTATAATGGTTGACGTCTTTGAGCCGGCGGCGGCGATAACATTCTTGCTAAAAAGAGGAAAAAGTACTGAGGAGCCTGCGGCCAGTGTCATCACCAAAAAGCTCGGATATCTCCCGTTAGCTCTGGAGCAAGCCGGAGCATACGTGGAGGAGACC
The DNA here is from genome assembly GCA_963822695.1 of uncultured Actinomycetota bacterium. Taxonomy (GTDB): domain Bacteria; phylum Actinomycetota; class Actinomycetes; order Mycobacteriales; family Pseudonocardiaceae. The sequence goes on along the minus strand of CAWGJH010000022.1, from coordinate 116,447 downwards.
CGAACTTCCCTGGAAGCTTACGCTGACCTCCTCGTCGCCAACCGCCACCAACTTCTGACACTAGGACAACCGAACTGGTATAGAGAAACAGTGGCAACTACGTGGACCGTATCGATCCGTCCGGCGTGCGGCAGGAATAACCGCACGCCCGTGACCTGCTCGGCTTGTTCGCCTACCTCGCTCCCGATGACATACCTCGCCGACTTCTACATGAACATGCCGAGGTTCTTAGCGAGCCTCTGCGGCCGATCGTATCAGACCCGATCCAGTATGACCGTGTGCTTGCCTCCCTCATCGCCTTCTCTCTTGTTAGCGCGGATCCTCTTCGAATCGTGATCCACAGACTTGTTCAGCTTGTCGTTCGAGACCAGCTTACGCAGGCGGAGCAGGTCTCCTACCATTCAGATGCAGTGAAGCTGCTTGCCGCAGCGTTTCCAAAGAATTCGACAGATGTGGCGACTTGGCCGACCTGCGGTTGACTGCTCCCGCATGTGTTGGTTTCCACGGAGTCTCTCGACGGGTTGTTGCCCGAACATAGCCGTGACATTGGTGTGGTGTTCCAAGCCGCTGGCCGGTATCTTCACATGCGAGGCGATTATACCGACGCGCTTCTCTTTTTCGAACGCGCGCTTGAGGCGCGTACGCAACCCAACGGTGCAGATCGTATCGCAGAAGCTGAGACACTGACCAGTCTTGGTTGACTGTATCATCATCTCGCCGATCTTAAAGATGCGCAACGCGTTACTCAGCGTGCTATAGCCTTGTATCGTGAAGTGCTTGGCGATGGCGCGGTACCAGTCGGTGAAAATTTGATCCACCTCGGCCGTATTCTCCGTGAACGAGGTGATTTTGCGGCGGCCGAACGGGATGCCCGTGAGGCACTGAGAATTCTTGACAGTGCCGACGGTGTTGATCCTTCCACCATCGCAGCGGGTCAACAGGTCCTGGGCGACGTGCTCTGGCGCCGTGGGCGACTCGCTGACGCCCGTGATGTCTTTTGTGAGGCTTTACGAATTCGACGATCGCTCGGCGATAGCATTGTGTCGATTGATCTGGCTTCGTCCCATAAACATATTGGAATAGTTTCGACTGAGCTAGGTGAACTTGATGTTGCTGAAGAGCGGCTTCGAGAGGCGAAATCCTTACTGCTGCAACACTATAACAACAATCATCCGGATGTCATTGACGTCGATGGGCATCTTGCTGATGTACTTCGGAAGACGGGCCGGCTTCTTCAGGCTCGAGCGCTCTTGGAACATGTTGTGGAGGTACGAGTGAAGCGACTTGAAGATCATCCGGACGTGGCGGGGAGCCTCGTGAGTTATGGCGCCGTTCTTCGTGATCTTGGCGAGTTGGGAAAGTCGGTCGAAGTACTGGACCGCGCAGTGCGGATGTTCGCACGCCGAATGGGTGAACAACATCATTACGTCGCGGGCGCAAAGCTGGCCCTAGCGGAAAGCCTACGGCTCAGCGGGGACATCTCGCGGGCGCATATCGAGGCAGCCGATTCGCTCGTCATTTTCGAGGCAGTATACGGTCCGGGCAGTTCTTCGACGCTCCGGGTGCGGCAGCTTGTCAGCGAACTTGGCAGCTGAGCAATTGCAGCGTATCGAACCACATGCTCGTGTCCGCTGCGCTCGACGCTCCGAACCATCTGACAGCCCAGCTTATCGCGCCGCGTTGAACCAGGACAGCTCCCTTTCAAGGAGAAACCGTTCGAGCGCCGGACCGCCCCGCAGACTGTTGACGCTTCGTATCTCGGCGCGTTTAACAACCGGGTCCTCGATCGTAATGAGTCCGAGGCGGGGCCAGTGCCCAATGGCGTTAAGTTAAGCGGGTGCTGGCATCAGCCAGTACTTGATCGTTGTGAGCGGGGTCAGCCGCGCCGACTCGCCTGGTTTGCGGGTTTTGTACCGGCCGCCCGCTCGTTTGGTCTCCCTTTTGTAGCGGCGGTCTGGACGCGGCGGGACGAGGTTGCGTCTGCGGGTGATCTCGAAGGCCAGGTCGTTGGCGAGATCGTCAAGGTCTGGAGGGGGAAAAACATCCGGGGTCGCTGATGCGGCCCCGGATGGCGTCGCGGGCGCGGGTGAAGGAGATCCGGTCGGGATCGAGTCCGGCGGTGTCCGCGGCGTGGCTGATCAGTGTGCGGATCGCCTGGTAGCAGCAGAGCATCGCGTAGATCTCCTGTCGGATCAGCGGCGGGGATTTGGAGCGCAGTACCACGGCGGCACCGCCGCGCAGCGAGGTTTCCAGCTCATCGAAGCAGGTTTCCAGCTGCCAGCGGGAAGCGTATGCACTGGCGGCCTGCTCCGGGGTGAGAACCTGCGGGTCGAGGATGTCGGTGACCAGGGTGAAGGTCTCAGATACCTCGCTGCCGTCCTCGGAGGTGACCGAGTACTCGATCACCCGCACGTCGATGCCAGGGATGTCTTGGGGGTCTGTGCCCTTGCGGCGCATCCGCCTGGCGGCGGCCGGGTCGGCGATCCGTGATCGGTAGGTGCCATCGGAAAACACCTCCAGCACCGGCAGGTCGATGTCGCTTTTGGCCCGCCACAGCACGTGCACCCCGGCGGCCAGCACCTCGGTGAGCAGGCCATGCGACAGGAAATTGCGGTCGGCGATGAGCAGGTCACCGCGGCCCAGCTTGCCCAGCAGTCGGCGGGTCAGGGCCTGTTCCCCGGTGGCCAGCGCCGCGCAGGCCGCCCCCAGCACCGCCCGGGTCCCGCACTCGCCGAAGCCGACCAGGCGGATCTGCGGGAACGGACCCCTGCGCTCGTCGTTGCCCGGGTAGCCGAACTCCGCACCGTTCTCCGGCGTATCCGGCACGTCCACACACATCCCATCCACCGCGACCAGGCGCATCCCGGACACGAACGCCGAGGCGGACTCCTGCCCGGCCAACGGCCCGGCCACCTGCTCCATCAGCCGGGCCATCACCTCCCAGCCCAGCCGCTGGCGCGCGTAGGTGATCGCCGCCGGACTCGGCTGCATGCCCAGCGCCAGCCGTACCCGGAACCGCTTCGCCCACTCCAGCCCAGCCACCAGCTTGTTCCACACCTCGCCGTAGCTGGACTGGAAGAACAGCACCATCGCCAGCAGGTAATACACCACCACCCGGGCCGGCAACGTGCGTTTGCGCTGCTCACGTACCCCTACCTCATCGATCACCCGATCCACCAGCTCCGGGGTGAACACCTTCGCCAGCACCCCGATCCCGATCCGGTCCGGCAAACGGTCCCCAGCCACCACCTGCTGCCCACGACGCGCCACACAGTCGATCTTACACCCATGTAAGCTTAACTTAACGCCATTGGGCCAGTGCCCCTTGTGCGACGGTGCCGTAATGCCGGCCGAGTCGATGGGCCGTTCGTGAATCAGCCGTAGCATCGCGCGCGCTCGTCGTAAACCTTCGCTGCCCCAGCCGTCCTTGGCCAGCGCGTCCGCTGCAGCTGGGTGCGCACGGCGCCCAGGTACCGACCTTCGACGTACTTCTCCAGCAGCACGATCTCCTGCAGGTAGTTCAGCATCGCGCCGTTGGTGGCGAGGAAGCCGGTCATGTCGAGCGGCAGCATTCCGAACTCGAGCGCCCACGGCAGGTCGATGACGAAGGCATCGGTTGACAGACCGGCGCCCGGTAGCAGCGCGGGATCGCGGCGCACGCCGTGTGCGTCGTCGGCAACTTCCCAGCTGGCTGCGGCCAGCCGCAGATCGTCGCGGTGCATGTCCTCGACGATCGAGCGCACCCGTTCCGGTCGGTACAACCAACTGTCGGCCGCGACGCAGACGACATGCTGGACGTTGAGGAGGTCTCGGGTGATCACGGCGAGCCCAGCGTCGAGGAGGTCGGCAGCTCCGGTGAAATGGTTCTCTCCCGGTGCCACCTTAACCAGGACGTCTTCCAGATAGGGCGTCCAACTCCCGGATTTGCCGTTGTACGCATGGACCAGCGCAACGTCGGAGAATTCCTCCTGCCACGCCGCGCGGACGATTTCCATGTTTATCCGGGCATCATCGAGATGATCGTGGGTACTGACCAGGACGGCGACAGGCGCACCTGTCACGGCGCTGTCCCGAGCTCGGCGCCAAGGTGCAGAAGGCGCTGCGTCTCGTCATCGCGCTCTGCCCAGGGCAGACCACGTTCCTCCTTGACGATCTCGCGGACGCCGGCCTCCATGAACAACTCAAGTCCGAGCAAGCGATGGGCGAGGTCAGAGTCGAGCGCGGTCTCGACGTCCAGCCACCGGCCCAGCGCCTCGACCGCGCCGCGCGATCCGCCCACGCGTGCACACCACCGCGCCGCGTCGAACTCGGCCGGCCCGGTGTAACCGCAGGTGTCGAGAATTCGCAGGCCGTCGGACCCACGCAGAAGGTTGACGGGAGCGAGATCGCCATGCAGGAACGTGGGCACGCCGGATCGCATGACCTCGGCAGCTTGGACGTCGAGATCGGAGGGTACGGCGTAGTCATTCCTCGTGGCTGCGGCCAGCACGTTGCGTAGGTGCACGCTGACCCCGGTGTAGAGATCCCGGGGGCTGCCGACGTTGGCGCGATGTATACGGTGCGCGGCGGCCATGATGCGGGCGATGTCGGCGGTTAGGGCAGGTCCATCGGCCGGAACGGGCACAATCCCGGTGACGTACGGCATCAACAGCCAGCTCACCGGGTCGTCACCCGAGTCAAGAACCCGAACCGTCGCAACGCCCTCCTTCCACCATAGTCCTTGTACCGCAGCCTCGTTGGGCCGCAGTCTGCCGTACACCTTGAGCACCACCCGCTCACCCCGGGCATCACGCATGACGAGCAGTAGCTGCGGCTTACCGGTGCCCGGGTTCAGATTCCGCTCAAGCTCGCCCAGGCCCAGACGTCCGCACAACTCGCCGACGAACGCGACAGCCCGGCGGATCTCGTCACGCTCAGCGGAGTAGGTGCCCCCTGCGCCGTCCACGCGGGCGTCCACCTGGCGAATCTGTTCCTGAAGCAGCGAGCGCAGACCAGTCATCCGTCCCCTTGGTGTCCCGGCACAGTCGCAGCGCAAAAGCCACGAGATCGTCTCGGCATCGGCATCGACCAGCGATTTACCGGACTCATAGCCGGCCAGTACGGCCAACCCGTCGAGAACATCGAGGACCGACAGACGGGATCGTAGTCAGGGCGATGAGGTCTCCATGGACAGGAACCATGCTCCGGGCTGGGCACCGCGTTCAAACTGGTGCAGGAAAACGTGCATTATACACCCAGAGTCGCCGCGCGCGGCTTGTTCTAACTCCTACGGACGTCGACGACGACCGCAACCGCCGGAGAACGCAGTGCCTCCTCCCTGCCACCCTGCCACAACTCGCATCCGGATAGCTGCCCTGATCGGTCAGACGGGGCGCGTCGCAGCCTGAACGAGGGATCTCGACCGGGCAGGCTGAAATCGGGTACCAGACCCATGCAGCCAACCTGTTCGCTGCTGTCGCGCGCAGTGACCACCACCGCCGGCTGGTCCGGCCCGCGCGAGCACGGCCGCCAGGCCGCGCGCAGCAAGCAGAAACCGGACCAGCCGGGTAGGCGAGGAAGCAACGTAGTCCGTCTTCGGTATGCACGGCGGGGGTTAACCCGACAGCGGTAAGCGCCTGGAGGGCTGTGTCGGCCAACCGTGAGTCAAGCTCCACGCTTGTCACGTTGTCTGCTCCGACCCGGTGGCAGAGCAGTGCGGTGTTGTAACCAGTGCCGGTGCCGATCTCCAGGACCCGGTGGCCAGGCTGGAGATCGAGGGCTTCGAGCATCCCGGCCATAACCGTTGACATCGAGCGGGAACTGGTGGGAGCGGCCGCCCCATGGGCCAGATCGGGCACTGGGGTCAGTTGGCCTGTGAGCGCCGCGTCGGTGTACACACCGCGCAGCCACTCCTGCTGCTGCGGGTCCGTCCCATCCAGTAGCACCTCGCGGCCGGATTCCGAGCGGTAGAAACGGGGAACGAACATCTCCCTCGGCGTCTCCTCAAACGCTCGCCTCAACCAGCGGCTACGCACGGTCCCACCGGCGACCAACCCGCTCGCCAGGTTCCGGCGGGAGGTGTAGATGATGCGCACCTTGTCCTGTTCGGTGACCACCGGCTAGTGAAGGAAATCAACGGGTCTGCGGCGCCAGGCGCAGGTTCAATCATGCGTCGAACGTAGATGTTTCGACGATCAAAACCTACGGCCACGCTGGGCGGACTCTGGCAGCACCTGCTGCCTTGCGGGTACGGACCCAGGTTCGTGTGGGTTACCGGTGATGACGCGGGAAATCCGGTGCGGGCATGCTGATCTTACTGATCCGCGGAGAAGGGAGAAGCCGGCACCATGCGGGCAAGCCGGGACGGTTGGTTGCTTTTGATCACCATCCTGTTGGCGGTGGCGCTATTCGGCGTGGTCACCGCTCTGCTGCTAGCGCTTGATTCGAGAACCTCGGGGGCGGAGGCGGTTCGGACGGGAGGGCTGGTGTCCGCGGCGGTCGTCGCCCTGTACGCACTGTGGCTCAACGACCGCCGGCGACGGGTGGAGGAATCTCGTCACGAGCTGGAACGGCGGAGCAACGAGCAGGATCGGGAGCGCGTGGCTGATGAGCGGTTCGCTCGTGCGGTCGAGCTTCTCGGTCACGAGGCCGACCAGGTCCGGGTCGGTGCGCTGCACGCGTTGGCTGGTCTGGCCCGCAGCCGGCCATCCTACGTCCAGACGGTGCTCGACGTGGTCTGCTCATACCTGCGTCGCCCCTTCGACCACCCAGACTACGTGCAAGCCCGAACGGGTGAACGCCCTCAGTGGGAACCGTCAGCCGAGCAGGATGCCGACCGGGAGAAGCAGGTCCGGCTGGCGGCGCAGCGTGTGATCGGTGAGTTGGTGCCCGACCGCCACCAGAAACCCGACACGCTTCCCGACTTGGACCTCACCGGCGCGGTGCTGGACTATATAGACCTGTATGGCAAGGCCATCCACAAGCTCGTCCTGCGTGATACGCAGCTGCACGGCACCAACCGGTTTAGCGCAGCCGAGATCAGTGGCGAGACGTGGTTCACCCGTGCCGCGTCACACGGCAAGTTGGAGTGTGACGGCGCGGTTTTTTGCGGGGGGAGCAACTTTCCCCACATGATCGCACACGGTCGGGTCTCGTTCGAGGGCGCCCACTTCCGGCAGGGTGCGGTGTTCTTGTGCTCCGAGTTCCATGGGCCGGTCACCCTGGCCGGCAGCACGTTCGACAAGTCCGTAGACCTGCGGCGCACGGTGTTCCGCGGTGACCTCGACCTCCGTGGCCGGCTGCCGTGGCCTGTTCGTCCTGGTACCGGCGGGATGACGGTGGACACCAGCCGTGAGGTTCGCCTCCCCGACGGCTGGACGCTGCACGACGACGGGCGGATCGGTCGAATCCGCGGTCCTGAAACTCAACAATGAACTGTACAACGTATATCGCGTCAGTGTATCCTGGCGTCACTAGCGGAACGCGATGATTCCGAGAGGATGATGCCACGATGTGCTTCAGGTCTGTATCACCTGAACCCACAGAGATCGGGCTGGCCGGCTGGCACGGCGCTGGTCGTGGCGATGGGATATACCCGGGCACCGCATCCTCCCAGCTTGCCCTGAGGGACAAGTAGCTTATTACGCCTTTCCACCGGGGCTGGGGTCCGATATGTGCCGAGACCTCGTCGCCACGCCCCGCACTCCCACCCAGTCGAGTCATCGAGCACGAGCGCTGGGGTTAGCATCATGTGGGGCCTCCTGGTCCCGGCCACAGGCAACCGCGGAGCGCGCGATATGAGCTACCCGTGCCACCACGCTGGGACGTCGGGCCGGAACACCGACGTCGACGCCCTGATCGGCGGCGTCGCACACGACCTCAGGCCTGACCCGTTCCCGGTGATCGGCATGGACCACGTGCGGTTCGCCGTCGGAAACGCGCGGCAGGCCGCGCATTTCTACTCGACGGCGTTCGGCATGACCTGCGTCGCCTACCGGGGTCCGGAGCAAGGCTACCGGGACGCGGCGGAGTACGTGCTGGTCTCCGGACGGGTCCGGTTCGTGCTGTCCGGGGCGGCGCGCGCCGGCACGCCGCTGGGCGAGCGGGTGGAGGTGCACGGTGACGGGGTGAGCGACCTCGCCATCGAGGTGCCCAACGTGGACCACGCCGTCACGTTCGCCCGCCAGCAGGGCGCCACTATCCTCGCCGAACCCCATGATGCGACCGATGGGTACGGCACGGTGCGCCTGGCCGCGCTGGCGACCTACGGCGACACCCGGCACACCCTCATCGACCGGTCCCACTACACCGGCCCGTTCCTGCCCGGTTTCATCGCACGGCCGCCGCTGGTGCCCCCCGGCCGCCGGCTGTTCCAGGCTGTGGACCACTGCGTGGGCAACGTCGAACTCGGCCGCATGGACCTCTGGGTGTCGTTCTACAACCGGGTCATGGGCTTTGAGAACATGAAGGAGTTCATCGGCGACGACATCGCCACGACATACTCCGCACTGATGTCCAAGGTGGTGACCAGCGGTAACCACCGGGTCAAGTTCCCGCTCAACGAGCCCGCGATCGGCCGCAAGCGCTCGCAGATCGACGAGTACCTGGAGTTCTACGGAGGCCCCGGCGTGCAGCACATCGCGCTGGCGACCGGCGACATCGTCGGCGCCGTCACGGCGATGCGGGAACGGGGTATCGAGTTCCTCGACACGCCGGACTCCTACTACGACACCCTCGGCGAGTGGGTCGGCGATACCCGCGTCCCCGTCCAGATCCTGCGCGAGCTGCGCATTCTCGCCGACCGGGACGAAGACGGCTACCTGCTGCAGGTGTTCACCAAGCCGGTGCAGGACCGGCCGACGGTCTTCTTCGAGCTCATCGAGCGGCACGGCTCGCTGGGTTTCGGCAAGGGCAACTTCAAAGCCTTGTTCGAAGCCATCGAGCGCGAGCAGGCCCGCCGCGGCAACCTGTAGGGGCCATGGCGTTTTACCGGCAGGCGGGCTCGATCCCGCGCAAGCGTCACACCCAGCACCGCCGCCCCGACGGCTCGCTCTACTACGAGGAGCTCATGGGTGCCGACGGCTTCTCCTCGGATTCCTCACTGCTCTACCACGAGCAGATCCCATCGGCGATCGTTGACGCCTGGTCGTGGAACCTGCCCAACCACAGCACGACGCCCAACGAGCCACTGCTGCCGCGGCACTTTCGGCTGCCCGAGTTGTTCGCCGATCAGGAGTGGCAACACCACGACGTGGTCACCGGACGGCGGCTGGTGCTCGGCAACGCCGACGTGCGGATCTTCTACGTCGTCGCGGGCGTTGCCTCGCCGCTATACCGCAACGCATTGGGTGACGAGTGCATCTACCTGGAGTCCGGCTCGGCGACGGTACAGACGGTGTTCGGCGCGCTGGAGGTGGGGACCGGTGATTATGTCGTGCTGCCGCGCGGCACCACCCATCGGTGGGTACCGATCCCGGACGAACCGCTACGCGCGTACTGCATCGAGACGAACGGTCACATCGCCCCGCCACCGCGCTACCTGTCCCGGTTCGGGCAGTTTCTGGAGCACGCGCCGTACTGCGAACGGGATTTGCGAGGTCCTGGCGAGCCGGAGGTCCTCGAGGACACCGACGTGGAGGTCGTGGTCAAACACCGTGGCACGCGAGGCATTGCCGGCACGGTGTACACCTACCTGCGGCATCCCTTCGACGTGGTGGGCTGGGATGGCTGCCTGTACCCGTACGCGGTCAACGTCGCCGACTTCGAGCCGATCACCGGGCGCATCCACCAACCACCGCCGGCGCACCAGGTCTTCGCCGGCACCGGGTTCGTGATCTGCAATTTCGTGCCCCGCAAGGTCGACTACCACCCACTGGCGGTACCGGTGCCCTACTACCACTCCAACGTCGACTCCGACGAGGTCATGTTCTACTGCGGTGGCGACTACGAGGCGCGCAAGGGCAGCGGCATCGGGCAGGGCTCGATCTCCCTGCATCCCGGCGGTCACTCGCACGGCCCGCAACCGGGCGCGATCGAGCGCAGCCTCGGGGTGGAGTTCTTCGACGAGCTGGCGGTCATGGTGGACACCTTCCGGCCGCTGGAGCTGGGTGAGGGTGGCACCGCCTGCGAGGACCCGACCTACCCGTGGAGCTGGTCGGGGCGAGGCCCGGCCAGGTGAGCGGCCGGACTGTGAAACCCTGGACCGGAACCTCCTGGACCGGGGTGGCCACCGACCACCGCTTCGGCCTGCACACGCTGCCCTACGGTGTCTTCACCGACGCGGACCGCCCGCAGCCGCGCATCGGGGTGGCGGTGGGCGAGTCCATCCTTGACCTCACCGCAGCCAGTGCGGCGCTCTTGCCCGAGCACGTCGCGCTGTTCCGCGATGGCAACCTCGACGCGTTGTTGGCCGCCGGGCGCCGGACCTGGACCGCGATCCGGACCACGCTGACTCGCTGGCTCACCGAGAAGCGGTACGCCGAGGTGCTGGCCCCGCTGCTGGTGCCCATCACCGGCGCGACGATGCGGTTGCCGTTTACCGTCGCCGACTACGTCAACTTCTACTCCTCCGAACAGCATGCGACCAACATCGGGCGGATCCTGCGGCCCGGTCAGCCCGCGCTACCGGCGAATTGGCGGCATCTACCCGTCGGTTACCACGGCCGGGCCGGCACCGTCGTCGTCTCGGGGACAGCGGTGAGCCGCCCGAGCGGCCAACGCCGCCTCCCGGACGGTACCGTCGTCTTCGGTCCCTCGACCGCGCTGGACTTCGAGGCCGAGGTCGGCTTCGTCGTCGGCACGCCGTCGGCTCTCGGCCGACCGGTCCCGCTGACCGGCTTCGCCGACCACGTGTTCGGTGTGTGCGTGGTCAACGACTGGTCCGCCCGAGACATCCAGGCCTGGGAGTACGTCCCGCTCGGGCCGTTGCTCGGCAAGTCCTTCGCCACGTCGATCTCTCCCTGGGTGGTCCCGCTGGATGCCCTGGACGCCGCGCGCATCCGGCCGCCGGCGCGTGATCCTCGCCCGCTGCCCTACCTCGACGATACCGGCACCGAGCCGTGGGGACTGGACATCACGCTGGAGGTGCGGCTCAACGACCAGCTGATCTCCCGCCCACCGTTGCGCGGGATGTACTGGAGCGCAGCGCAGCAGCTAGCGCACCTCACCAGCAACGGCGCCTGCCTGCGCACCGGTGACCTGTTCGCCTCCGGCACAGTCAGCGGCGCCGCGCCGGACGAGCGAGGCTCGCTGCTCGAACTCAGCTGGAACGGCTCGGCTCCCCTGACCCTCGCTGATGGCTCCACCCGTGGCTTCCTCGCGGACGGCGACGAGGTGTCGATCACCGCGACCGCGCCAGGGCCCGAGGGCACCATCGTCGGGCTGGGCGAGGTCCGCGGGCGGATCAGCCCGTCATGAGTGCGTCATAGTGTTCTGACACCGTTGCGCATGCACGAGCCCGGTCGTATACCGTGACCGCCGGTCAGGTGCGCGGCAGTTGTCCATCCTGCACGAAGGAGGCCTATGACTGACCCCCAGCCGTGGCCGGGAGCCGACTACCCACTGGGTGCTACCTACGACGGCGCGGGCACCAACTTCGCGCTCTTCTCCGAGGTCGCGGACAAGGTGGAGCTGTGCCTGTTCGATGGCGGTAAAGCCAACGCGGCGGAGACCCGGGTTCCACTACCCGAGGTCGATGGGTTCGTCTGGCATGGCTATCTACCCGGCGTAGGGCCTGGTCAGCACTACGGATATCGAGTGCATGGCCGGTACGATCCGGCCTCCGGGCAGCGGTGCAACCCGGCCAAGCTGCTCATCGATCCCTACGCCAAGGCGGTATCCACCGCCGCTGGCGTGAACGGGATGGAATGGGACGAGTCGCTCTTCGGCTACCGGTTTGCTGATCCAGAAGCAGCGCAACGACGCCGACTCCGCTCACTCACGCGCCGAAGTCGGTGGTGGTCAGCCCGTTCTTCGATTGGGCCAATGACCGGCACCCCCACACCCCCTACCACGAGACGGTGATCTACGAGGCGCACGTGCGCGGTCTGACCATCGCCCATCCCGAGATCCCCCAGGACATGCGCGGCACCTACGCCGGTCTCGCGCACCCAGTGATGATCAACCATCTCACCACTCTGGGCGTCACGGCGGTGGAGCTGATGCCGGTGCATCAATTCATCACCGACCACCACCTCGCCGAGCAAGGCCTGACCAACTACTGGGGTTACAACACCGTCGCGTTCTTCGCCCCACACAACGGTTACGCCGCGGCGGGCACCGTCGGACCGCGGGCGCATGAGGTGGTCACGCAGTTCAAGTCCATGGTGCGGGAACTGCACGCGGCCCACATCGAGGTCATTCTGGATGTGGTTTACAACCACACCGCCGAGGGCAACCACCTGGGACCGACACTGTCGATGCGCGGCGTTGACAACTCCGCCTACTACCGCCTGGTCGAGGATGATCTCCGTTACTACATGGACTACACCGGCACCGGCAACTCGCTCAACGTGCGCCACCCGCACACCCTCCAGATGATCATGGATTCGCTGCGGTACTGGGTCATCGACATGCACGTCAACGGCTTCCGCTTCGACCTCGCGTCCACGCTGGCCCGCGAGTTCTACGACGTGGACCGGCTGGCCACGTTCTTCGACCTGGTCCAGCAGGACCCGGTGATCAGCCAGGTGAAGCTGATCGCCGAACCGTGGGACCTCGGGCCAGGCGGTTACCAGGTGGGAAATTTTCCTCCACTGTGGACCGAATGGAACGGCAAGTACCGCGACACCGTGCGGGACTTCTGGCGCGGTAAGCCCGAGACGCTGGGTGAGTTCGGCTTCCGCCTCACCGGCTCCTCCGACCTCTATCAAGCTGACGGGAGGCAACCCTATGCGTCGATCAACTTCGTCACCGCGCACGACGGATTCACCCTCACCGACCTGGTCTCCTACAACGACAAACACAATGAGGCCAATGGCGAGGGCGGTCGCGACGGCGCTGATGACAACCGGTCCTGGAACTGCGGGGTAGAAGGCCCCACCGACGACCCCGCGGTGCTCGCCCTGCGGGCCCGACAACGACGCAACATGCTGGCCACCCTGTTGCTGTCCCAGGGCATCCCGATGCTGTTGCACGGTGACGAGTTCGGCCGCACTCAGCAGGGCAACAACAACGTGTACTGCCAAGACAACGAGCTGTCCTGGGTGGACTGGGCCCGCGCCGACCAGGAGCTGGCCACGTTTACCGCAGCGCTGATCGCGATGCGCCGCGAGCACCCGGTGTTCCGCCGCCGCAGGTTCTTCGCCGGCCGCCCGATCCGGGGCGGTGACGAGCTGCGCGACATCGCGTGGTTCACCGAGTCCGGGGAGGAGATGACCGAGCAGGACTGGGAGGCGGAGGTCTGTCAATGCCTTACTGTGTTCCTCAACGGTGAGAGCATCCCGGGCGCCGACGCTCGCGGCCAGCGGGTCACCGACAACTCATTCCTGCTCTGCTTCAACACCCACTACGAGGACATCCACGTGCAGTTGCCCGGCAACGGCTACGGGCAGGAATGGACCGTCGTGCTGGATACCGCGACCGGCGAGCCACCGGGAACCCGCGGTCTCACCGCCCTCGGCGACTCCAAGATCACCATCACCGCTCGATCGCTGGTGGTGCTGGAGCGCTCCGCGTGACGCCACCACACTCAACGCCATGGTGAGCCCCGCATGGTGAACCCGGCCTCGACGTACCGGTTGCAGCTCGGCCCGGGCTTGACCTTCGCCGATGCCACTGCCGTGGTGCCCTATCTGGCCTCGCTGGGCGTTGGCGCGGTGTACACCGCGCCGCTGCTGGCTGCGATGCCGGGATCGGCGCACGGGTACGACGTGGCTGATCCCAGCCGGGTATCCGAGGTGCTCGGCGAGGAGCCCGGCCGGTGCGCGCTGGTGACCGCCGTTCGCGAGCACGGGTTGGCGCTGGTCGTGGACATCGTGCCCAATCACCTCGGGGTGGCCGACCCGCAAGCTAACCCGGCCTGGTGGGATCTGCTGCGGCACGGGACGTCGTCGCGCTTCGCGCGGTGGTTCGACATCACCGGCTGGCCGCTGCGCCTGCCCGTCCTGGCCGACTCCGCCGACGCGCTGGACGACCTGCGGGTGGACGGTGATGTGTTGCGCTACCACGAGCGTGCCTTCCCGCTGGCGCCGGGCACAGCCGGCGGCAGCCCGCAGCAGGTGCACGAGGCGCAGCACTACCGGCTGGTCTCCTGGCGGGCCGACGTGGGCTACCGGCGCTTCTTTGCGGTCAGCGAGCTGGCCGCGGTCCGGGTGGAGGACCCCGAGGTGTTCGCCGCCACCCACAGCGAGGTGCTGCGCTGGGTCGCCACGGGCGACGTTGACGGCCTCCGCGTTGACCACCCGGATGGCCTCACCGACCCCACAGGCTACCTGCGCCGGCTGCATGAGCACGCCTCCGACGCCTGGATCGTGGTGGAGAAGATCCTCGAACCGGGCGAGGAGCTGCCTCGTTCCTGGCCGGTGGCGGGCAGCACCGGCTACGACGCGCTCGCCGAGGTCGACGGGGTACTGGTCGACCCCGCAGGGGAAGCGACGTTCACCGCGCTGGACACTGAGCTGACCGGGGTCCAGACCGACTGGGCGCAGCTGGTGCACGACTGCAAACGTGACGTGGCCACCGGCATGCTCGGCTCGGAGCTACGGCGCCTAGCCGCACTGGTCCCCGACATCACCGATGCCATCGACGCGCTGGCCGAGGTGCTGGCGTGCTTCCCGGTCTACCGCTCCTACCTGCCCGATCATGGGGTTGAGCACCTGGATCAGGCGCTGACGGCCGCGCAGCACCGGCGTCCCGATCTGGCCGCGACACTGGAGACGCTTTCGCCGCGGCTGCGGGATTCCAGTGACGAGCTTGCTGTTCGGTTCCAGCAGACCTCCGGCGCGGTGATGGCCAAGGCGGTTGAGGACACCGCCTACTACCGCTGGACCCGGTTCGTCGCGCTCAACGAGGTGGGGGGGATCCGGCCCGCTTCGGGCTCGACCTCGACGATTTCCACGCCGCCGCGGCACACCGCGAGGAGCTCGCCCCGCGCGGGATGACCACGCTGTCCACCCACGACACCAAACGTTCCGCCGACGTCCGAGCCCGGCTGGCGGTGCTCTCCGAGCTACCAGGTTGGTGGGCGGACGCAGTTCGGGAGTTCACCAGGCTGGCGCGGGCGGCCGGTGCCAGCGTGCCTGACCCGGCGCTGGGACACCTGCTCTGGCAGACCCTGGTCGGGGCGTGGCCGCTGCCGCCGGAGCGGTTGCACGCTTACCTGGACAAGGCGATGCGCGAGGCGCGGACCCGCACCAGCTGGACCGACCCAGATGAGCCGTTCGAGTCCGCCATGCATGCCGTCGCCGACGCCGCGCTGCACGATCCTGCGCTTCGCTCCGCCGTAGCCACCGTGACAGCACGGGTCATCCCGCCCGGACGGTCGAACTCCCTGTCCGCGGTGCTTGTCCAGCTGGCGATGCCCGGCGTTCCGGACACCTACCAGGGCGGCGAGCTGTGGGATCTGTCGCTGGTGGATCCGGACAACCGCCGGCCAGTGGACTTCACCGCACGTGCCGACCTGCTAACGCGGATCGACCACGGCTGGCTGCCCGACGTAGACGACTCTGGCGCGGCCAAACTGCTCGTGGTGTCCCGGGCCCTGCGCGCCCGGCGTGACCATCCCCAGCGATTCACCGGCTACACCCCGCTGCGCACCACTGGCCCTGCCGCACCGCACGCCGTCGCGTTCGCCCGCAACGGGGTTGTCGCGGTCGCCACCCGGCTACCAGTCGGGCTCGCGGCTCGCGGCGGCTGGGGCGAGACCGTGCTGCCCCTACCCGGGGGCTCCTGGACCGACGCGTTCACCGGCTTCTCGACATCGAGCCGCGTGCCGCTGGCCGACCTGCTCGCCCGCTACCCCGTCGCCCTCCTGCTCGCTGACTAGCCTGCTTAGGCGGAGGGGGCCGCAGGTCTTGAGGGTCCGACCATAAGACCGCGCACGGTCACGGTGATCGGCGCAGGCCGGCGACGAGGTCCGCAGGGCGGATGGTGACCGGGAACGGCCGCTGCGCTTGCCATGCCTGCTCGCCGGAGGGGCACCCGACCTCGACATAGCGGCCGTCCGCCCGATCCAACGCATGTAACGACGGGGTGTGCGGGTCCGGGTTGACCAGCCAGTACGAGTCGACGCCGGCCTCCTCGTACGCGGACAGCTTCGACAGTCGATCGATCCGCCGGGTGCTCGGTGAGAGCACCTCGACGGCCAGCACGGGAGGTGCTTCGAGGTACTTCCCACCCTCCACGGCAAGCAGATCACCGCGCCGCGCGACCAGCACATCGGGTTGCAACGCGGTACGCCGGCTACCGCGCCACTCGAACGGCGCAATCACCACGTGCAGTTCCGGCGGGCACGCGGCGTACAGCGCCCGGGCAAGCGCAAACGCCACCTCCTGATGCCATACCCCCGGTGCTGGGCTCACGAGAAGCGTTCCGTCCAGCAGCTCGTAACGGAGCCCGTCATCAGGCATCCGCTCAAGATCCTCGACGGTGAACTCCCCCGCAGGACCGAAGTCGTCCAATCCAGTGGCCATGCGCCCATGCTGCCCCCTCGCTGTGGTCATGGCCAGACAATGCCGCATAACCCTGACAAGATCGGTGCTCATGGACTTCACAGTGTGGGCGCCGCTGCGCCAGCGAGTACGGGTCGTGGTGAACGGCGCCGAGCATGAGATGGCTAGGACACCCGGTGGCTGGTGGTGCGGCGCCGTCCCCGGCGCCGGGCCAGGGGCCGACTACGCGTTCCAGCTGGATGAGGAGGACACCCCGCTGCCCGACCCACGATCCCGGTGGCAGCCGGGCGGGGTGCACGCGACGTCACGGGTCTACGACCACAGCGCCTTCGAGTGGACCGACCAGCGCTGGACCGGCCGGGCACTGGCGGGCAGCGTGCTCTACGAGTTGCACATCGGGACTTTCACCCCAGCCGGCACCTTCGAGTCCGCGATCGAGCGCCTCGAGCACCTCACCGAGTTGGGCGTCGATCTGGTCGAGGTGATGCCGGTCAACGCCGTTGACGGGCCTCGCAACTGGGGCTACGACGGGGTGGGCTGGTACGCCGTCACGGAGAACTACGGCGGGCCCGACGCCTTCAAACGCTTTGTGGACGCCTGCCACGCCCGCGGGCTCGGCGTGGTCCTCGACGTCGTGCACAACCACCTCGGCCCGTCCGGTGCCTACCTGGACCGCTTCGGCCCCTACTTCGCCGGAAGCAACATCTGGGGCCCGGCGCTCAACCTGGACGGCCCGCATTCCGACGAGGTACGCCGCTACGTCATCGACAACGCGGTGCAGTGGCTGCGCGACTACCACCTGGACGGGCTGCGGCTCGATGCCGTGCACGCCCTGCGCGACACGCGGGCCACTCACCTGCTGGAAGAACTGGCCGCTGAGGTGGACACCCTGGCCGCACACCTGCGACGGCCGCTGTCGCTGATCGCCGAGTCCGATCTCAACGACCCGCGGCTGGTCACCCCACGGGCCGCCGGCGGCTACGGACTGACCGCGCAGTGGGACGACGACATCCACCACTGCCTGCACGCCACGCTCACCGGGGAACAGCAGGGTTACTACGCCGACTTCGGCGCGCTACCCGACCTGGCCCGTACCCTACGCGGCGCGTTCTTTCACGACGGGCGCTGGTCACGCTTCCGGCAGCGCACCCACGGCCGCCCGGTGGACACGGCACACGTACCCGGCTGGAAGTTCGTCACCTACCTGCAGAACCACGACCAGGTGGGCAACCGCGCCACCGGCGACCGGATCTCCGCCACCCTGTCCCCCGGCCTGCTGGCCTGCGGCGCGGCGCTGGTGTTGTGCTCCCCGTACACGCCGATGATCTTCATGGGCGAGGAGTGGGGCGCGGCCACCCCGTTCCAGTTCTTCTCATTCATGCCCGACGCGGAGTTGCGTGCGGCCATCCGCCGCGGCCGCTACGCCGAGTTCGCCGAGCACGGATGGGACGAAACGGATGTCCCCGACCCGAACGACGAGCAGACTTTCCGACGCTCCCAGCTGGACTGGTCCGAACCCGGTACCGAGCCCCACGCCACGCTGCTGCACGTTTACCGGGAGCTGATCGCGCTGCGCACGTGCCGCCCGGAGCTATCCGACCCCCGGCTGGATGCCCTGACCATCGACGTGGATGAGCAAGCCCGCACGCTGGTGCTGCACCGTGGTGCGCTGCGGGTGGTGGTGAACTTGAGCGCGCAGCCGGCCACCATTGCGCTCGATGGCCAGCCCACTCAGGTTCTGCTTGCGTCCGGGAAGGCCAGCACAGCGCAGGACACCGTGCTGCTGGACGGCGAGTCCTTCGCCGTGGTGACGCTGTGACGTGGTGACGCAGCTCAGCGGAAGAGCTTGCGCAACAACACCAGCACGATGAGCGCACCGACGCCGATCAGCGAGTAGCGCACTCTCGGGTCGGCCAGAGTGGTCTCCATCTGCTCCTTGCCGGCCACGACCAAACGCTGGGGATCAGCCCGGGTACCGATCTCCTGCAGCGTCACGGCCAGCGCATCGCGGGCCTGCTCGATGTCTCGTTCGATGGTGTCGGCGTCGCGGGCCATGAGTCCTCCTCGCGCGGGTATGCGTGCGGCACACCGTAGGTCACGACGTGCCCAGGTGGCGAAGCCACCCCACCCGGGCGGTACCGTCCGACCTCGTGACCGACAACACCCCGCTGTCCCCCGGCGACACCGCCCCGGAGTTCACCCTGCCCGACGCCGATGGCAAGCCCGTCTCGCTGTCGGACTACCGCGGCCGATCTGTGGTGGTCTACTGCTACCCGGCGGCCAGCACCCCCGGTTGCACCACGCAGGCCTGCGACTTCCGTGACAACCTCGCCGAGCTGGACACGGCCGGGTTCGCGGTACTCGGCATCTCACCCGACGCGCCAGCAAAGCTGGCGAAGTTCCGCGACGCGGAAGACCTCACCTTCCCGCTGCTCTCCGATGTGGACCGTTCCGTGCTCACCGCCTACGGCGCCTACGGCGAGAAGCAGATGTACGGCAGAACGGTCACCGGCGTCATCCGATCCACCTTCGTGATCGACCCACAGGGGCGCATCGACAAGGCACTGTACAACGTCCGCGCCACCGGCCACGTCGCCAAGCTACGCAAAGACCTCGGAATCTGACGCCGTATCCTGTGCTCACTTGGTGCGCTCGTCACCGCAAGCCGGCGTAGCCCAACGGCAGAGGCCCGGGTCCTAGGAACCCGTCAGTGTGGGTTCGAATCCCACCGCCGGCACAGTAACGGTCCGCCCCGAGGCTCACGGTCTCCATTCCACGCGCTCGGGTGCCTCCGGGACTTGGCGCAGCTCAGTTGTCACGGTGGGTGGCTAGCCGGGCGAGCGCACCCAGCTCCGTGACGGCTTGGGCCGTCGGGCCGACCGGTGGCAGCTGACGCATCGCCTGCGCGAGCAGATCGTCGACCTGGGCCTGGCTCCAGGCGCGCCCGCCCGCGATGTCGATCAGTTCCGCGGCACGGACCAGGTCGGTTCCGGAGAGCGCCTGGTCCCGGTGGTAAAGCGCGGCCAGTTCGCGCCCAGCCGACGTGTCTGAGGTCAGGGCGGCCACTACGGGGAGGGATTTTTTACGGCTGCGCAGGTCCGAATAGACCGACTTACCGGTCACGGCCGGGTCTCCCCAGATACCCAACAGATCGTCCACGTGTTGAAACGCCAAGCCCAGGTGCCTACCGAATCGGCGTAGCCGCTCGACCTGCTCGACGTTGCCACCTCCGAATAAAGCGCCCACCGCGCAGGCACACCCCATGAGGGCGCCGGTCTTTTTCTCGGCCATGCTCAGACACTCGCCCAACTCGACCTCTGTGCGTTGTTCGAGGTCGAGATCCGCGCTCTGACCGTCCAGCAGTTCCTGGACCGCAGCGCTGAGCGTCCGTGTTGCGTCCGTGGCGGCCGGGTGCCCGCTGGTGGCGAGGACACCCAAAGCCAACGTCAGCAACGCGTCCCCGGCCAGAATCGCCGCGTTGATGCCGAACACGCTCCACGCGGTGGGGCGGTGCCGGCGGGTGAGGTCACCGTCCATCACGTCGTCGTGCAGGAGCGAGAAGTTGTGTACCAGCTCCACCGCGGCTGCGGCCGGCGTCGCCCCAGTCGGAACACCGCCGACGGCGCGGGCACTCAGCAGTGCCAGCGTGGGTCGGATCGCTTTGCCCCCAGGGGCCTTTTCCGGGGCCTTGTCCGGGGCCTTGTCCGGGGCCTTGTCCGGCTGACCGTGTTCGTTCCACCAGCCGAAGTGGTAGCCGGCGATGCGCATCATCGTCAACGGCAGCGTGTCGATTGCCGCACGCAGGGCGGGCTCGACGATAGTGCGGCTCCAGGCGAGCATGTCGTGCACCGACCGGCCCTCGGTCTTCACGTCAATGGTGGTCATGACCCTGACCCCTTTCCCCCACGACCGATTTCGACGTTTTCGAGGATGCCGAGCGCGTCGGGCACCAGAACCGCCGCCGAATAGTAGGCGCTAACCAGATAGGACATGATCGCCTTGTCGTTGATGCCCATGAAACGCACATTCAGCCCGGGCTGGACCTCATCGGGGATGCCGGTCTGGTGCAGGCCTATCACGCCCTGGTCTTCCACACCGGTGCGGAGCACGAGGATCGAGCTGGTGCGGGTCTTGGTGATCGGGATCTTGTCGCAGGGCAGGATCGGCACACCGCGCCAGGCCGGTATCATATGGCCGTTCATGTCGACGCTCTGCGGGTAGACACCCCGACGGTTACATTCCCGGCCGAACGCGGAGATAGTGTGCGGATGGGCCAGGAAGAACCTCGACTTCCGCCGGCGGCTGAGCAGTTCGTCGAGGTCGTCGGGAGTGGGGGGTCCGGTCCGAGTATTGATGCGCTGTTTGAGATCGGCGTTGTGTAGTAGCCCGAAGTCCCGGTTGTTGATGAGTTCGTGTTCTTGGCGTTCCCGTAGTTCCTCGATGGTCAGCCGGAGTTGTTCTTCGACCTGGTTCATCGGGTTGTTGTACAGATCCGCGACCCGGGTGTGTACCCGCAGCACGGTCTGGGCCACGCTGAGCTCATATTCGCGGGGGGTCATCTCGTAGTTGACGAACGTGCCCGCCAGTTCGTGTTCTCCCTCGTGGCCCGCGGTCAGCTCGACGTGGGCTTCGCCGTGTGTGTTCTGGAGCTGTTGGGTGTGGGTCCGGAACCACTCAAGGTGGGCCCGCAACGCTTCGGACCGGCCAGCTATCTCGTCCAGGACCGGTCGGGGCACCGCCAGCACGGTGCACGCGGTCGCCGCCGTGATCGTGAAGGCCCAGGTGTCCTGGGAGTCCACCCATTCCTGGTCGCCGAAATAGCCACCATCGGCCAAGATATCCAGCACCATCGGCTCGCCATACTTCCCCGGACCGATCTTGTTGACCTTGCCATGGGCGATGAGGATCAGCTGATCGGCCGGTTGGCCAACCTGCACGATCGTGTCACCTGCCTCGAACTCCCGCTGTCCGAACCGGCCCGCCAGCGCAGCCAGCACCTCGGCGTCATCGAAACCCCGCAGCATCGGCAACTCACACAACTCCGCGGGAATGACCCGCACCTCAGCCCCAGTGGTGGTGAACGTCACCCGCCCATCGCCCACCGCATAACTCAACCGACGGTTCACCCGATACGTCCCGCCGGAGACTTCCACCCACGGCAACATCCGCGACAGCCACCGCGACGTGATCCCCTGCATCTGCGGCTGGGTCTTGGTCGTTGTCGCCAAATTACGGGCCGCCGCCGTGCTCAAACTTAACCGCGGCCGCGCACCATTCACGGCCGGATCCGGCTGCACCGACTCCGTCCGCACCGATTCCGTCACAGCACACACCACCAATCGTCAAGCACCAAAAAAATCGAACGAACAGTTAGACGCGAGCCCGCATCGCGCCCAGCAAGTCACGAAGAGCAGCGGAAGTGCCCAATCCGGTCGGGCCACCGAAGCGTTGCGGTGCCGTCCGATAACGCCGCCGCAACGCCGATTCGCCATACCGGCCGGTCAACATATGCCAGTCGAGGATCCCGGCCACCCAGTCCTGGAGTCCCACGACGTAGGCATCCAAGGCCTCGCGGGCATCGGCATTCAGGTTGAAATCGTCTACCAGGACGGGCAGTTCAGTGGCGATGATGTGCCGAAACTGCAACAGTCGCGAGGTCATCAAGTCGTTGACGACCGACACCGACTGCCGGTGATCTATGTCGAGAAACTTCTGAATCACCAGCACGCAGTTGTGCAGCTCACCCTCGAACTCGATTTCCTTCTGGTAGGAGAAGATGTCGTTCAGCAAGCAGGCGTAGTCCTGGGCCGAATTCTCCAGCCCCCGCATCACTCGGGTGTGGAACAGCTCGGGTGGGATCTCCCCGGCTTGCGTGATGCGGGCCAGGCTCATCGTGAGATCTGAGCCGAACGTCTTGCGCCGCATCTCGACGTAGTCAACCGGGTCGGGAATCCGGTGCTGGATGTGGTTCGCCAGCTCCCACAACCAGCTAGCCGTCATGTCCTCCACACCCCGCCGAAACTGACCTCGCTGATCGATGGTCATCGGAGAGGCAGTGCGGATCCACAGGTCCGCTAGACCCGTTTCAGCCGCGTTGACTGGTGGTGGCGTGGCGCCGCAATCCAGTGGCATGAACGACGAGAGCCTTGTGTTGAACACCGTCGCGCCCACCATGTCGCGGGTCGGACCGAAGACCGCCGGGAAGTAGTCGTCACCATAGGTCCCCCAGGTCAACCACGCTGACGATAGATCCAACTCAGGACCGGATGCATCCGGATGAATCCGCGCGGCGCAGACCGCGAAATCGAACAACGCGAGATTGTCCTCATCCCAGATGCGGAGTTCGGAAATTCCTGGGACTGACTCCAGCATCCCCATCTGGCGGGCCCAGTCGATGCAATGTTGACGTGACCGCTCCAGGTTGGTATTGATTCGCGCGGAGTACGGCATGTAGAACTCGGGCAGAGTAGTCGGACCCACTTTTTCGTAGGGCGCGTGCGTGTGACTCTTGACCCTTTGTAGACCCAAGGCGCCGGGTGACAGCGTGATCCGCGCTGCCGAGGTACCCAAGCCGGTGGGCCCCCTGAGCACTCGCTCCGCTACCGATGGTTCACCAGTTGACGTGTTGTTCATGTATCGGCTCGACCGCATGTGCCACTCATGGCCACCCGATTGCCAATCCTGAAGACCCTTGACGTAGAGCAGGACGCTCTCCCGTTCCAGCAGGTTCAGGCCGTACTCCTCGAACAGTGACGGCAGCTCGGTGAGGGTGGTGTTCTCGAACTGCTGCAGCCGGGAGGTCAGGATGTCGTTGGTCAGGTCCGCCGCGCGCTGCGGGCTGACCTCCAGAAACCGCTCCAGCACCAGAACGCAGTTGCTGATTTCACCTTCAACTTGGATCTCGCGCTGGTAGGAGAACAGGTCGTTGCGCAGATGCACTCCGTCGGCGAACGTGTCCTTGAGAACTCGCATCGGCCGGCTGTCCGCGACCCTGGCGGGGATCTCGACGAACGCGGCGTGCTCGACGAGATCAGCCGACCAGGGGGCGCCACCGACCTTGCGGCGCATCTCGATGTACTCGATCGGGTTCGGGACCCGGCTCCCACTGATATTCGAGAGCTCCCAGGTTGACTCGTAGAGGAGGTTTTTTGTGCTCTCGAAGAACCGCAATCGCCATTCTGGCGACCTATTCGGGACGGTGCGCGCCCACAGATCGATCAGCCCACGCTCGACCGGATTAGTCGGCTCCGGCGCAGCGTCAGCCGGATTTAGTGGCATGAACGCCGGCAGTCCATTGAGGTACTCCTTCGCACCGGCCTGATCCTGGCTGCGCTTGTAGATCTCCAGAAAGTGATCGTCGAAATAGAATACCCAGACGTACCAATCGGTCACCAAATCAAGCTCGCGACTCGGCGCGTCGGGATGAGTATACGCGCAGAGCAAGGCGAAATCCATGGAATCGAACTCGGCCTCATCCCAGATATTCGCGCCGGGCGCATCCGGTGGCCCGTCCAACATCGCCATCTCGCGGGCCCACGCCTTGGTGTGCGCACGCGCCGTGTCCAGGTGAGGGTTCAGTCGAGCGGGATACGGCATGTAGAAGTCTGGCAGCTCATAGGGTTGCATGTTCTGCCCCAACTTTCCCGATGTTCTCCTCCTAGCTTCCCTGCCCGACTTCGACGTTTTCGAGGATGCCGAGCGCGTCGGGCACCAGAACGGCTGCAGAGTAGTAGGCGCTGACCAGATATGAGGTGATGGCTTTTTCGCTGATGCCCATAAAGCGGACGTTCAGCCCGGGCTGGACCTCATCAGGGATGCCGGTCTGGCGCAGGCCGACCACACCTTGCTTCTCCACACCGGTGCGAAGCAGCAAAATTGAGGTGGTGCGGGTCTCGGTGACGGGGATCTTGCTACAGGGCAGGACGGGTATGCCGCGCCAAGCCGGCATCATGTGACCGTTCATGTTGACGCTCTGCGGATAGACGCCCTGGCGGTTACATTCCCGACCGAACGCGGCGATGGCGCGGGGATGGGCCAGGAAAACTGCTGGATCCTTCCACACGGTGGCCAGCAGTTCGTCGAGGTCGTCAGGGGTGGGGGGTCCGGTGCGGGTGTGGATGCGCTGGGAGAAATCGGCGTTGTGTAGTAGCCCGAATTCCCGGTTGTTGATGAGTTCGTGTTCTTGGCGTTCCCGTAGTTCCTCGATGGTCAGCCGGAGTTGTTCTTCGACCTGGTTCATCGGGTTGTTGTACAGATCCGCGACCCGGGTGTGTACCCGCAGCACGGTCTGGGCCACGCTGAGCTCATATTCGCGGGGGGTCATCTCGTAGTCGACGAACGTGCCCGCCAGTTCGTGTTCTCCCTCGTGGCCCGCGGTCAGCTCGACGTGGGCTTCGCCGTGTGGGTTCTGGAGCTGTTGGGTGTGGGTCCGGAACCACTCAAGGTGGGCCCGCAACGCTTCGGACCGGCCGGCTATCTCGTCCAGGACCGGTCGGGGCACCGCCAGCACGGTGCACGCGGTCGCCGCCGTGATCGTGAAGGCCCAGGTGTCCTGGGAGTCCACCCATTCCTGGTCGCCGAAGTAGCCACCATCGGCCAAGATATCCAGCACTGTCGGCTCGCCATACTTCCCCGGACCGATCTTGTTGACCTTGCCATGGGCGATCAAAAACACCTGATCCGCCGGCTGGCCAACCTCGACGAGGGTGTTACCGGCCGCGAACTCCCGCTGCACGAACCGGCCCGCCAGCGCAGCCAGCACCTCGGCGTCATCGAAACCCCGCAGCATCGGCAACTCACACAACTCCGCGGGAATGACCCGCACCTCAGCCCCAGTGGTGGTAAACGTCACCCGCCCGTCCCCCACCGCATAACTCAACCGACGGTTCACCCGGAAAACGCCGCCCGAGGCCTCCACCCACGGCAACACCCGCAGCAGCCACCGCGACGTGATCCCCTGCATCTGTGGCGCGGTCTTGGTCGTCGTCAACAAGTTGCGGGCCGCCGCCGTAGCCAAACTCAACTGCGACCGCGCACCATTCGCACTCGACCCATTCACACTTAACTCCGCCTGCACTGACTCAGTCACACCGCACACCACCAATCTCTATCCGTACCAACAGGGAAGACAATAGGGAATTACCCCGCAGGGGCCGCTCAGTCTCTCGTGACACACTGAAGCACTGTTGCAATATCAGCTGATCTGCGGGAGCACAACATGGCGGATCGTCTCGAACGGATCCGGTGAAATACTGAATTCGCCGAGAAAAGGATGGTCTAAATCGGCAATCAAAAACAACATCAAGCTTAGGAAAACAGCGAAGAGCCCGGAGAGCGCGAGATGGGCTCCAGTTTTTTTCACGCCGAGCATGGCTATGAGGGCGAGATTGATGACCGCACCGACGACGAGAACGAGCCAGAGTGTGCGAGGAAGACTCGACGTCATCTGATTTAGTCGATGGTTTCGATCATCGATAAAACTAGAGAACTGGCGGAAGGTTTCGCCATCCAGCGCCTCACCCGCAAAGTTGGCGGGTGCGAAGGAAGCGATCTCATTCTGTATTTTCGTCGCTACCGGCGTAGCGGTGGCTAGTAATTTTCCCCGGCGGGCCGACGGGAACTCTTGATCGATCACCACCTCTATGTAGCGGGAGATACCCGCCCGCAGCTCGGAACGCTGCGGCTCCGGAAAGTTCGACACGTCCCGATACAACACACCCGCCGCATCGGCTTCGCGAGATACCGCGTCATCAGCATTTGAATAGTTGGTATAGGCGCCCACGGCAATCAGACCTAGCAACAGCCCGTAGAACAGACCGGTACCAGCGATCAAGATATCAATGACACCATTACGGCTTTCAAGATCATTACTGAACCACCGCTCCATCAGGGGTCTGAGAAGTAGTATCAAACCCCAACACACGCCGAGCGAAACTCCAGTAAATAGGAGTAACATCTGCCAATTAGGCAAACCGTAAAGCCACTTAGGCATGCGATCAAACCTTTCTCTGAAATCAAGCGTTGTCAAGACTGAGTTTTTCGGGTCGTTCGACGAGTTGACCGTTGATGAACGCGGCGCCAGCGCGTACGAAGAGAACCAGGTGGGGACGTCAAGTCAACCCATTCCAGGTTCGATAAGAAAATTTTCCGTGGTTCACATGTTGCTACCGCTCACCCTCACCCGACTGAGTGGACCAGCGAGCAACTGGTCCAGCCTCGACAGTAAACGACTTTAGAGCACCTGGTAGGCACGGTAGTCGCAGGAATACCAGATATCGGAGGTATCCAGCTCACCTGTACTGCGCCAAGAACTGCTGCGGAGTTCCCCCCAGTGCACCGGCCCCCCGGTACGCCGACATCCTGCCACCTCGTTGCCGACCTCGCTCACTCGGGGTGAACTGGACTCGCCGAAAAACCAACGGAGATGACCCCTTAGCCCTCTGAGCTGGGGTATCGCCCAGCAAGGTCGAGACGGGTCGTGAAGGTCAGCCGATCCGCGAGCCGAAGCAACGGCCGCACCCGCGACCTCCCGGTGGCGGTCTGATACCAGCTGGTGCAGCCGGTGGCCCAGAGCGAGTGGGTGAGCCGGCGCTGCATCTCGGCGTCGAAGGCATCGTCCACCTCCGGGCGCAGTCCAGGTAGGCAGCACCGGTGTGCTCGAGGTTGCGCAACACGTCGATGACATAAGCGGTCTGACTTTCCAGCATGTGGATGATCGAGTTGGCGCCGAGATTAGTGTTCGGCCCGTACAGCAGGAACAGGTTCGGGAAGCCGGGAACCGTGAGGCCCGGGCCCGCTCGACGAACCGGTCCGCGTCGCTGACCAGCAACTCGTCCCCGGCGGCCTGGACGTCCATCGGCGACAACCCGGTCAGCTCGGCGTACAGGGGTGAGAGCCCGGGGGTAGTCGCCTCGCGGCCAGCCACGCGCTGGTGAGCCCGGGCGACCGTCCACGACGCTTCGGGCTGCGCTGCGGCGATCCCGAAGGCTCGCAACCAGGTCGAGCAGCTTGAAACCGATTTCGCCCGTGACCGGCAACTCTATCTGACCTTGGACCAAGCGCGAGATCTTGTGCAAGTGTAGGCCAACTCGTCCTGGGAGGCCCTGGGCGCAAGCCGACAAGGATGGGGTCTGACCGGACTTCAGTGAACGATCACTTGCCGTAGGCTGACTGCGACTGGCTCCTGAGGAGGGCACGTTGGCGCAGATACGGCTGCTCGTGGGGTTCACAACCGCCGCTGAAGATGACGACTTCGTCTTGGAACGGCTGACTGCGGAGCTCGCCGACGAACTTCGCGCGGCAGGCGAGGTGGACTATGTGGCTATGCCTGCCAGGCCGGGCGACAAGGGTGTGGCTGAGGTCGCCGTCGCTACGCTCAGCGTGCTCACCGCAGTGGACCCAGCCTACCTGCGCGTGCTCGTCGACGGTGTCGTGGCGTTCACCAACCGCAATTCTGGGCGCCGGGTGCAACTCAAGGTCGGTGACACCGAACTCGCCATCGACCGTCCCACCCCAGGTGAGGTGGAAACAATCATCAAAACCGTACAGAGCGCCATCGAAGGCGACCGGTCCTGATGGGCCGTCATGCCCTGCTGCTGGGCGCCGCCACGTTCCACGCTGACCCGGCACTGGCGGCGCTGCCTGCGGTACGCCACGATGTCAACCAACTGAAGGCGCTGCTCGATGCCGGCGGGGCTTTCGACAGCGTTGATGCGCATGTTGACCTCGACCAGAAGCGGCTGATCACAGTTGTCGAGGACTTCTTCGGCGCCCGCCGAGTGGGTGATTTTGCTCTGCTGTACTACTCGGGGCATGGGTTGATGGGCGAGGTCGACCGTGAGTCGGTGTTCCTCGCCGCGACCGACACCCGGCGCGAGCAGTTGCACGCCACCGCAGTGGACACCGACGGCGTGCTACGCCATCTGTTGAACATCACGCGCGCCAGCCAGAAGGTGGTGCTGCTGGACTGCTGCTTTTCTGGCGCGTTTGGGGCGCGCAACCGGTTCCGCGGTGGTGTCCGGCAGGAGCCGCGCCGCGGGGTGCGCCAACATGGCACGTTCATCCTCACCTCCAGTACGCACGCAAGAGCAGCCAAGACTCAGGGGGACGATCGCCCCTCGGTATTCACCGAGGCGGTGCTCACCGGGCTGCGGGGTGCGGCGGTGACCTCGAACGGCGAGCTCTGGATCACCACGAATGACCTGGCGCGGTACGTGCAGGGGCAGCTGGCTCGCGATCCGCACCGGCGGCCGGTCGAGTCGAGCGAGGGCGTCACCGAGCCCATCAAACTGGTGACAGTCGAGCCGGTGGGCGAGGCCGGGCCTCGTCAGACACCGCAGCGCCAACAAAGCGACGTCGACGCGAAATTCGACGCGGACCAATGGCGACGGCTGATGCGCTACTACATCTCCTGCATGGAGCGGGCAGCAGTGTTGGACTCCTTCGTCGATGTCAGCGCGCGGCAGGCATATCAGCCGATGCCACCGGGACCGGAGCGGGTGTTTGCTCGCAAGGCGACCGACCGGAGCGGCGCTGGAGAGGTCACCGCTTTCGGCCAGCGGGTCGCAGCTGCTGGTCACCAGCTGCGATACGGGTACCCAGTGCTCGTCCTGCGCGGTAACCGGCAGCGCTCGGGGCCCCGGTTCGCGCCGCTGCTCGTCTGCGACGTGACGCTCACGCCGGAAGGAGGGCTGCTCGCCACACTGCCGCCCCAACCCAACCGGGCACTCGCTCGAGACCTCGGGCTGAGCGACGTGGAGATCGACGACCTGGTCCAGCGGGTCGAGGAAACCTTCGTCCCTGGCGAGGCCGGCGCGCTCGGCGAGACAGTCCGGCGCTTGATGGAGGTGCTCGGTGTCGCGGCTGCCGTTCCCCTCGATCCGGCCACACTCGCCGGGACGGTGACCTCAGGGCCACTCAACCGGGTGCAGAACACGGCGGTGCTGTACAGCGCCGCCCCTGGTGGCGCGGCACAGCAGTTGATCGCGGACCTGCGCGAAATCGCGAAGGATCCCGCGAAGATCGGCACGACTGCTCTCGACGCGCTCGCCGGAGAGACTGTGGCCGATGAGTCGCCCGCCACGCCGGTGACCATCGTGGCGCCGGACCGGCTCAACGAGGCCCAGGAGCAGATCATCCAGGCCGCGATGTCCCGTCGGCTCACCGTCGCGCAGGGACCGCCCGGCACCGGGAAGAGCCAGCTCGTCACTGCTCTGGTCGCCACCGCCACCGCGGCGGGGAAGACCGTGCTGGTCGGCTCAACCGGCAACCGGGCGGTGAATGAGGTGGTCAACCGCATTACCGACGGGGTCGGCCCCGGCCTGGTGGTGCGGACCGGCAACCGGGATGAGCAGGCCAAGGAGCCGGAACTGCTCGCTGGACTGCTCACCACCCATGCCGGCGGATGCTCCGGCGACGAGCGGACCACCGAGGCGGAGCTGCGCCTCATCCAGGAGGAGATCACTCAGCTCCGTGACGCGCTCGACGATCGACGTCTCCTCGAGCGGGATCTTGCCGAACTCGCTACCGAGCAGCCGGCCGGTGACCGCGACGAGCTCGCGTTGCCGGCGGAGGAGGCGAAGCTCGTTGCCCTCGTCAACCTGGCGGACCGGGCGGTACGCGGTGGCATTCTCGGCTGGTGGTGGCGCTGGCGGCTGCGCGCGTTCGGCCTGGCTGACCGCGCGGCGATCGAGGCGTTCGCCCACCGGGTCACCGTCGAGCTGCGCTGGCGTAGTGGCCAGCGTCGCCTCGCCGAGCTACCGGGCGAGGCCACCACCTGGTTACGACTGGTCGAGCTGATCACTGTGGAGCGCCCAGAGCACAGCCAACGGCTCTTGCGGGCGCAGCTTGCCCGCCGGGTTCGTGACGGCGCCGACATGCTGCGGTTGCGCATCGAGGAGATGTCGAAGGAGCGACCAAAGACATGGTCGCGATTCCGTGAGCTGCTCCGTTCGCTCCCCGCCTGGGCTACCACGACGATGTCGGCCCGGGTGCTGCCACCGCAACCGGCGCTGTTCGACCTCGTCGTCATCGACGAGGCGGCACAGTGCGACATCCCGGCGATCCTGCCGATGCTCTACCGAGCCAAGCGCGCCCTGATCATCGGGGACCCGCGGCAGCTTGCGCCGGTGATCACCTTGCCGGTGCAGGAGGAGCCGCGGCAGCAGGCCGAGGCAGGACTGAGTAGCGAGTGGTTGGAATCGCGGCGGTTGGTTTATACCCGGTGCTCCGGCTATGACGCGTTCGCCGCCGTCGCTGGCCGGATCCACCTGCTTGATGAGCACTACCGGTGCCACCCTGACATTGTCGCTAGGCCGAACCGGCATGTGTACCAGGGGCGCCTCACCGTCCTCACCGACCCGGCCCGGCTCGCGGCCCCGGCCGAGCCGGCGGTGCGGTGGCAGCACGTCAACGGCGCGTTCACGCACGGTGCTCGCGGCTCCGGGGCCAACCAACCGGAGCTCGTCGCGGTGGTGGCGGAAGTGCAGCGCCTGCGGGCGGCATACCCGAGCGCGTCGATCGGGGTGGTGACGCCGCTGGCCGCCCAGCAGCGCCAGCTCGAGACAACCCTCGTGGCGGCCGGACTTCCGAACACTGAGGTCATGTGCGGGACTATCCACCGCTTCCAGGGCGGCGAGCGGGACATCATGGTGGTCTCGCCGGTCGGCGCGCACGGCGTGCGGGAACGCACCCGGAATTGGCTGGTCCACCAGACCAACCTCTGGAACGTTGCCATCACCCGGGCCCGGTCACAGCTCGTCCTGGTGGGTGACCACGAGTGGTGGACGAGCCAGCAGGGACTGCTGGCCGAGCTGGCGCGCGGATCCGCCAACGGGCAGACCAGCACGACAGCACCCCATCCGGCGGCAGACCAGCTGCACGCCGCGCTGCGCCGCGGCGGCCTGCGGGTCGAACGTGACGTCATGATGGCGGGCCACCGGTACGACATTATGACGGGCACTCCGGCGGCCACGGTAGCGCTCGTGGTGGACGACCCCGAAGGCGACGCGGACGGGCGAGGACTGCGCAAGGTCCTGGCGTGGATCGACGTAGCGGCCACCACAATGGCCGTGTGTCGAGTACCGGTATGGCGCTGTTACACAGAGCCCGACCTGGTTGTTGCCGAGCTCGCCCACTCGGTGGCCAGCCCGACCTTGGGCCAATAGGCCGTCAGCCGCTACCGTCCCTCGTCGCCTCAGCCCGAGCCAACCCCAGCACATGCACCAGCTCATCAACCTTCGCGGAATCCAGGATCGCTTCCCAGGTAAACGGCGGCAAGGACATCCATACCTTTCCCCGATATGCCTTCACGACCACGTTCGCGGTAACCCCCTCCGTGCCTTTGACAGAGACCTTGCGGGGCGTTCCCGGGAGTAGCTGGTTGGCCCGGTCCTCTTCGTGTGCCACGTCTACAACTCCATTCTTGATGCTCGTCATCATCGCCGCGTGGACACGGCACCAGGGCCGGGGTGTGCCCATCCAGAACAGTGCGCGGTTCGGGGGATCGGTGCCCGCCAGTCGCTTGGACCCGCGCTGGAAGAAAGAGCGCAAAGCCAACCGGCAAGGGCACCAACCGTGCACTGGGGTAGCCCGTACATCCCGACCCTGGGGCCGTGGACGCAAGCCAACCTCGCGGGCGGGCGGTGGGACAGTGCAGACGCATGACAGCCATCTGGCGTCCACGTGCCAGTACGCCGATTCGGTCACACTGCTGAGCTAGTGTGCCGATCACGTCTTAGATCGAGTCCACGTCAGGGGGAATGGGGAACCGTGAAAACCAAGCGCCACGCTCTCGCCGAGCGCCGCGGAATCCTCGGCTATAGCCAGGAAACACTCGCCCAAGCGCTGGGCGTGGAACTCACGACCGTCGGACGCTGGGAACGTGGCGAGACATCCCCGCAGCCATGGTCACGGCGCAAGCTCGCCGACGCCCTCGCCGTCTCGCTGGAGGAACTGGACCGCTTGCTCACGGAGGGTCGGCCGGCCAAGGCAGTGGTCACCCCAGACTCACCCGATGAACCCGAGCACGATCTCGTGCTCTCGGCACCGTGGAGTCACCGAGGTACTGTCGAGGTGGCAGTCATGCTGAGAGGCGGTGATCGTCTGGTGAAACGCCGAGGGTTCGGGTTCCTGACCGGCATGGCCCTGACCGCTCCGGCGCATCAGTGGCTGATCCACGAGCCGGAGCCGCTGGTATCCGGGTTGTCGGGGCGTCGGGTGTCAGCCGGGCTGGTTAACCGGTTGAGGGCCCTGATCCTTGAGCTGCGCGCGATGGACGATGTGGCCGGGGGTGGCACGGTGCTCTCACTGGCCGAGCAGGAGTTCGGGGTGATCGCCAAGCTGCTTAACCACGCGTCCTACGACGAACCCACCGGTCGCACACTCCACGTCGCGCTCGCCGAGCTCGGACAGCTCGCGGGTTGGGCCGCCTACGATGCCGGGCAGCCGGGACTGGCACAGCGCTACTACATCGCCGCTCTCCGCGCGGCGCACAGCGCCGACGACCGACCCCTGGGCGCCCACATCCTCGGGTCGATGGCCTATCAGGCCACAGACGAGGGGCACCCCAGCGAGGCCGTCACCCTCGTCGAGACCGCGGTAGCCGGCGTGCGGGGCCAGGAGACGGCAAGTCTGCTGGCAGCGCTCTACAGCAGGCAGGCCAAGGCCTTGGCGAGCCTGGGAGACTCCGCGGGCTGCGCGGCGACGATCGCGAAGACTCGCACGCACGTCGAACACCTCAATCGGGACGACGATCCACCGTACCTGTACTGGGTGGGACCAGCGGACGTCACTTACGTCGCCGGTCGCTGCCTGCTGCAACTAGGGAAGGCTGACCAGGCGGTCGCCATGCTCGAGAACGGTATCGCGCTGCTCGACGAGTCCTTTGTCCGTGACCGGAGGAACTACGTGATCCGTCTCGCCGAGGCCCTCGCCCATCCCGGCCCGCAACGCGACCTCGATGCCGCTGCCAGACAGGGCATAGCAGCATTTGACTTATCCGAGAACCTGGACTCAGCCCGCGGCGTCGGCCGTCTCCGCGACCTCTGCAGTCAGATGAAGCCACACACCAAGACGCCGGCAGTACGAGACTTCCTGGACCAAGCACGGGCTCTGGTACAGGTATAGGCCGGTCTAGTCATTTCTGTGGCGTGTTGGCGCAGAGAGCGAGGAGCCACCCAGCGCTGAGTCACGCATGAGTGTCCTCGGCCAGGCGCACGGCGTGGGGGATCGTCGGCGGCTTGAGAGAGGGCCACATCGAGTTCTCAGAGCCGGGTGGGGTCGGGCAGCGGGGATTGGTGGTCAACGACGAGGGCCAGGACACGGATGGCCTGGTGATCGGTAAGGGCGTCCATGGTGGCAGCGCTGGTCATGTGTCCTGCTCCGGAGGAACCAGTCCAGTTCCTTGAACGCCTCCGTCTCGGCTGCCCCCGGATCCAGGTTCACCAGGTGATCGGCCAGCGCCGCTCCCGAACTCTCGTCGGCCAGCAACCAGCGCCACCGATGAGGACCCGCCACGTCGATTGCCTGGAGCAGTAACGCCACCGGCACTTCCACCTAACCATGGACATGTGTGCACACGTATTATCACCGTCACGGCGATGGGTTAGGTCCACAGCAGATTGCTACCGTGGTAGTAGAACGGTAGGATCGACATATGGGTGCTGAGAAGTTGTCCATCTCGCTCGATTCAGAACTGGCCGCCGCAGTACGGGCCGCCGCAGGTGAACAGGGCGTGAGCGTCTCGACGTGGCTCGCTGACGCAGCGCAAGCTCAGGTCCGCCAGCGAAGGCTGCGCGCGGCGCTCGATGTTCTCGCGTCGGAGGAAGGCGAACTCGATCCCGCCGAGATTGACAGGTTGATCGCCCACGCTCGAGGGACCTCGCGTGTGGTCATCGGCGCTGAAGGCGCAGCGTGACCCTGGGTCTGGACGCCGGCGCACTCATGGCCTACGAGCACGGCGATCGGACCGTCCGCGCGTTCCTGGAGCGGGCGAGCAGAACCGGAGTTGACGTGCGAACCACGACCGGCGCGGTCGCACAGGTATGGCGCGACGGAGCACGGCAGGCCCGTCTGACGCTGCTTCTGCAGGGGTTGCGCGAGGTTGAGCTGACCCGCGACCGGGCTCGACGCGTCGGCACGCTGCTGGGCCGGGCCGGCCGACGCGATGTCATCGACGGTTCTATTGTCGACGCCGCTGTGGACGGCGACGAGATCCTGACCACTGACCCGGACGACATCACAGCGCTCGCTCACAACAGCGGCAAGAACCTCATCGTGACCCGGGTGTGAGGTGATCTGGTCAGTCCACAGTCAACCCGGGTGGAGTCCGAGTGGATTACACATCCTGGCCCGGGGCATCGCGTGGTCCGGTGTGCTCAGCGTGTACCGCGCGCAGGGCACGGATGTCGCGCACCGCATGTCGGCCATCGGCGGACTGGATTGCCATCACCGCGATGTACTCATCGTCGGGCAGCTCAAGGCGAGCCCACGGGGCGCCGTCAGGGAAGGACACCCGGAGCACCAGCTCCCAGGGGATCGTGCGGGTTCCCAGCAGGTTACGTACCTCCACACCCTCGGCAGCGGCGCGCACCCGAGGCCGGGCGAACAGCAGAGCGGCACCGGCCAGCAACAGCCCCTCCTATGTCCACGTGGTGCGCTCATCATCGCAAACCGGCGTAGCCCAACGGCAGAGGCACGGGCCTTAGGAGCCCGCCAGTGTGGGTTCGAATCCCACCGCCGACACAGCAAGTCTGGTGACGTGCGAACATCGGGATCACCGCAGGCAGCGCCGACTGGTGCAGCCCGCCTTCCACCGCAACCGTATCCCCGGCTATGCCCGAGTGATGACCGAACAGATCACCGCAGTGACCGAGCCCTGGCACGATGGCCAGGTACTCGACGTGCTTGCCGTGATGGACGCGCTCACCATGGCCGTCGCGGCCCGGACCTTGTTCGCCGCCAAGGTCGATAAGCCGACCTTCATCGAGACACAACAATGCGCGAGGGACGTCTTGACCGGCGTGGCTCGGCGGGTGGTCATGCCGGTGGAGCTGTTGGACAAGATCCCGACCCGAGGTAACCACCGCTTCGATCAGGCACGGAACCGCCTCAGACACCACACCGGTCAGCTGATCACGAACTACCGGCGGGCCGGTATCGATCACAGGAATCTGCTGTCCATGCTGCTGGCCGCCCGCGACGACAACGGACAGGGCCTGGCCGACTCCGAAATTCACGACCAGGTCATCATATTCTTCCTCGCCGGGAGTGAGACCACCTCCACAGTGCTGTCGTGGACTTGGCACCTGCTGGGATGCCATCCTGAAATCCAGGCGCGGCTGCACACCGAGGTCGACACCGTGCTGGATGACCTGATCGCCGAATACGACAACATCCCGAAACTGGAGCTGAAACACATCCGCTTCCCCGAGGCGCCTCACCCCCTTCGCGGGTGGTGCCCGCACATGCATCGGCGATGTCTTCGCCAGGACTGAAGCCACCCTCGCGCTAGCGTCCATCGCCACCCGCTGGCAACTCGACCCCATCCCCCGAGCACGCGTACGCCCCGCACAACGACTCATCCTCGCCCCACGCTCGCTCCGAATGCGCCTGCGCCAACGCCGACTCGACCCGGGGCTCGGGACTGGGAACGTGCGTCTCAGGTTGTCGCATGACTGGCCGCGCTGACGTCGATCGTCAGCAAGCCTCACTTCTTATCATCGTTGTCGATCAGTGGGAGACTGAACCGCACCTTCCGGACGTGGGCCACGGCCGCACCCACGACCTCCCAACCGTTGGAGCAGTCGATCTCGGCGACCTCCGGGGCGATGACGTAGGCGGTCTGGCTTTCCAGCGACGTGGTACTGGGTGGTACTGGCAACTCCAGCGCCTACTACCCTGGGCTACACTCGCGACCCGACCACCACCCTGATGGTTTCCTCAAATGGAGCAACACGTGCAAAAAATGCGGAATAGATGGCTACTCATCGTAGTTGACAGCGTCGGTAGCTACTACGTCGGTGTTACACAGGGTCACGAGACGACAGCGAGGCGGCCCCTCGCCACATCGAAAAAACTCTAGATAATGGACCAACCGCCCGAACGTTCTCAGGCCCGCATTCTCGCCCTTATTTCCCAATTGCTCCGGCGCCCAGCCCGCGCAGATCGTCGCCTTCCGCTGATTTGGCTGAGCGGCTTGGGTGGTGGCACGCTTGTTCTTAATGCGCTAGTGAAGAGACTGGGACTACCAGCTCGATACCGAGTACCGCATGCTCACGTAGATATGACGGAAAAGGATGCGCCGCATGAAATTCGCCAGCTACTGCGCACGCTCTGCGCACAGTTGGCCGCACCGCGGTTCGGTGGCGAACGGCTGTCGTTTAGGCACTTCGAGTTGGTCGACTGGCTGATAGAACAGGATCTCTCCAGGGAAGCGCCTGGTGATCGCGCCAGAGTGGTTGTCGCGCTTCTTCGCGGGCGCCATCGACCGTTTCGACGTGACAACGACAACCCCGACAGCAACGCACTGGACTTGGGACCACGGTACAGGCTTCTGATATGGTTGATTCGGCGAGCGGTGCCGGAGATCATTTTTCGCGCTGCGGTATCAGGCAGAATTCCCGGTTTCGGGCGCCGATACCGGTGGTTCATGCGTCAGCAGTACCTGGCGCCAGAACAGTCGGTGAGCTTCCTCGGCTTCGCCGAGCGACTCGCTGTGGGTGCTCAGCAGTCCGAGGACATCGA
This sequence comes from uncultured Actinomycetota bacterium, assembly GCA_963822695.1. Lineage (GTDB taxonomy): Bacteria > Actinomycetota > Actinomycetes > Mycobacteriales > Pseudonocardiaceae. The sequence goes on along the minus strand of CAWGJH010000022.1, from coordinate 79,119 downwards.
TCAGGTTGACAAGTTGCTGGTGAATTCGTTTCTGCAAGATCTTCGACAAGCGTACTTGCGTTGACCGGGACGGCTCGAAGGTTGGCGCCGGACAGCGTACCCGGTGACGTTGATCAATAACGCCGTGGAGGGCTCCGCCGGTTACCGACTGATGCAACTCGTCAATGACGTGCGTAATGAGACCGGACGAAGCGACCCGCTACTGGTGGTATGCGCCAGCGATCAGGCGCCACAAGCACCGACCAAGGATAACATCGTAGGGTCCGATCCGGGGAAACTCCCAAGTAACGATCCTGCGTACACCGATGAGGATTACCAAAAATGGGCGAAAAAATTGCCTGGGAGTCGTCGCGCCCGCGTCGAAACAGCCTGGTATTTACCGATTTCGGTGACCGACTCCGGAGACTCAGATCAAAACTCTAGGGAACCGATCGGCGCTGCCCCGGCGCCGCGGTTAGCTCGACGAAGCATCGTGGGAGCCCTTATCATCGTCGTACTCATCCTCCCTGCGGCCGGATGGGTCTGGTTGGGGTATGCCGGCGGGCCAGGATGCCCGCACATCCCGTTCCTCGGACAAGTCAAGGTTCGCAGCATCGACGGACAATGTATCGGCTACAGCGACAGCAGCTATTTCCGGTTCAATGACGAGCCAGGCCAGGAAAGGCTACGCCACATCCAGGACACGATATTCGAGCAGAACAGAACAGTACGCGATCGCTGGGAAAAAGGTGACCGAATTCGCCCGTATATTACGGTTGTCTATTTTGGCGAGCTTACCGGCCGACAAGCCGATGAAAACGAAGAGGCCTACGCCGCCGAACGCGAAGAACTGGAGGGGCTCGCGGTCGCACAGTACGACGGCATTCAGGAACCAGCCAGCTCGGCCGAAATTCCATTGCTGAATATCGTGATCACTAACGGCGGATTTCAGATGGAGCACGCCAGTCAGGCCGTTGATATGATTGCCAGCCTGGCCGCCGAAGATCCCAAAATAGTGGGCGTGATTGGCTTGGACGAAAGTCGTACAAACACCGCGGAGGCACTGGGGAAGCTCAATGAGATCGGACTTCCACTCATTGGACCAACCCTGACTGCGGATTACCTCGACAGAAACTCGCGACTCTACCTTCAGCTTTCTGCGCCGAATAGAGAACATGCGAGGATGATCGGCGAGTACTCCAAGCAGGTACTGAAGGTGTCCGACGCGCAGCTTTACTGGACCGTTGGCGTGAGGTCGAATCTCGCGCGAGACCTCTACGTTAAAACACTGGCCGACGACCTAATGGGGGAACTGCCGAGAGATTTTGGAATCAAGGTTGACAATAGAGGGAAGTTCGACGGCTCACTGAGTCGTGATGTGTGCGGCTATCAAGGAATGGTAATTTTCGCCGGCCGGTGGACAGAATTTCCGAGCTTCTTGAACGCGCTCGATAATGAGTGTGGCTCCAATCGACCTTTGCATGTGATAGCAGATGACTCCGTGGAACGTTACATGGAGAACCCGACGCTGCGCAGGAGCGCATCTGGCACCATACCGGTGACCTATGCGGCAAATGCGACGCTTGGCTACTGCGAATACCTTCGGGCCACCCAGGCCAACGGCAACGACCCGGTACGCGATAGATTCCTCCGGTTGATTCAGCAACCAGGACTGCTCCAACCGCCGCGCTGCGGACCAGGCAACGAGCCAGTCGGCGATCGACTTTCACTGACATACGACTCAGCAATGATGCTACTCCGAGCTGTCGAAGGTCTAGGCCAAGAACTTCGTGGTAATTCTCCGCAGGAGTGGGATCCGCGTTCGATCCTTCCCATCGCCGTGCACGCGAAGATAATCGAGCAAGTTCACGAAAACCCCTTCGAAGGCGTGTCAGGAATGATCGAATTCGACGGAGACTCGGGCGAGCCGACCGATAAATTGATGTCCTTACTGTATGTGGCGAAGATTCCTGACGTACAGGCTCGACCCGTCGAGGTCTTCCATTGCGGCCGAGCCCATCCCAACGACGATCCAGCGTGCCGACAACCATGAGCCCGGTCACTGCCCAGCCACTCCGCCCCGCCGCGCGACACCCCTTCTTCTCAATCCACGGTCAGCCCGGGTGAAATCCGAGTGGGTTACAGATCCTGACCTGGGGTCTCGCGTGGTGCGGTGTGTTCGGCGTGCACGGCGCGCAGGGCGCGGATGGCCTGCACCGCATGTCGACCATCGGCGGACTGGATTGCCATCACCGCGATGTACTCATCGTCGGGCAGCTCAAGGCGAGCCCACGGGGCGCCGTCGGGGAAGGACACCCGGAGCACCAGTTCCCAGGGGATCGTGCGGGTTCCCAGCAGGTTACGTACCTCCACACCCTCGGCGGCGGCGCGCACCCGGGGCCGGGCGAACAGCAGAGCGGCACCGGCCAGCAACAGCCCCAGCAGCATCATGGCGACCTGGTCAGAGAGCCGGAAGTAGACACCGGTCGGTGTGCGCCGCAGCAGCGCCGCGACCGCCGCGAACACCGCGACCAACAACGCCGCGGCGGCGATCGCGATACGACGGGCCTTGCGCGGCCGGGCCTCGAACACCGTGGGGGTCACGTCGCGTCCCCCCGGACCCGGCGCAGCTCACGCAGCACCAGAGCCGTCTGCAATGCGGCGACGCAGGCCTGAAAACCCTTGTCCTCCGTGGCGGTGGGCAGCCCACAGCGGTCCAGGGCCTGCTCCTCGGTATCGCAGGTGAGCACGCCGTTGCCGACCGCGATCCCCTCGTCCAGCGCGACCCTGGTGAGCCCGGCGGTGACCGCGTCGCAGACGTACTCGAAGTGTGGGGTACCCCCACGGATCACCACTCCGAGCGCGAGCACGGCGTCGTGCTGGCGGGCCAGTTCCTGGCACACCACGGGTAGTTCGAAGGCACCCGGCACCCGCACCACCGTCGGCTCGGCGATCCCGGCCTCAGCGGCGGCGGCACTCGCCCGGTCCAGCAGTGCCGTGGTGATGTGCGGGTGCCAGCGAGTCACGGCGATGCCCAGCCGCAGCTCCGCGCAGCGCGGTACCTCCAGCGCGGGCTGGCCGGTCCCACTCATGGCCACGCTCGCTCGATGGGAACCACGGTAGCGGGGTCCAGGCCGTCGAGGTCGTGGCCCATCCGGTCGCGCTTGGTGCGGAGGTATCGCAGGTTTTCCGGGTTGGGTCGGATAGGTAGCGGGATCCTCTCGGTGATGGTGAGGCCGTAGCCTTCCAGGCCGGCTCGTTTGGTCGGGTTGTTGGTGAGTAGCCGCATGGAGCGCACTCCCAGGTCGACGAGGATCTGGGCTCCGGTGCCGTAGTCGCGGGCGTCGGCGGGCATGCCTAGGGCGAGGTTGGCGTCCACGGTGTCGGCGCCGGCGTCTTGTAGTTGGTAGGCCTGCAGCTTGTGCATCAATCCGATGCCCCGGCCTTCGTGGCCACGTACGTAGAGCACCACCCCGCGGCCCTCGGTGGCGACGGCGGCTAGTGCGGCGTCCAGTTGTGGGCCGCAGTCGCAGCGCAGCGAGCCGAACACGTCTCCGGTGAGGCATTCCGAGTGCACCCGTACCAGCACGTCGGCCCCATCCCCGATCTCTCCAACGACCAGCGCGATGTGCTCGACTCCATCGAGCAGCGAGTCGAACCCGATCGCGGTGAACTCCCCGTGCGCGGTGGGGATTCGGGCCTGCGCGACTCGCTCCACTTGCTTTTCGAACCGCCGCCGGTAGGCGATGAGATCCGCGATGGTGATCAACCTCAGGTCATGCTCGGCGGCGAAGACCTCCAGTTCCTCGCGACGGGCCATCTCGCCGGGATCCTTCACCGAGACGATCTCGCACAGCGCCCCGGCCGGCGGCAACCCGGCCAGCCGGGCCAGGTCCACCCCGGCTTCGGTGTGCCCAGGGCGGCGCAGCACCCCGCCGTCCCGAGCCCGTAGGGGCACGACATGACCGGGGCGGGCGAAGTCGACCGATGTGGCGGCCGGGTCGGCCAGCAGTCGGATGGTGTGGGCCCGGTCCGCCGCCGAGATCCCGGTCGTGACGCCCTCGCGGGCGTCCACCGTCACGGTGTAGGCGGTGCCCCGCTTGTCCTGATTGGTGTGGAACATCGGTGGTAGGTCCAACCGGTCGCAGTCCTCCCCGGTCAGCGCCACACACACGTACCCCGAGGTGTACCGGATCGTGAACGCCAGCAACTCGGGAGTAGCCCACGCCGCGGCGAAGATCAGATCACCTTCGTTCTCCCGATCCTCATCGTCCACCACAATCACCGGACGCCCAGCCGCTACGTCGGCGATCGCCCGCTCGATGCCGGCAAAGGCGCTCTGGGCCATCGGGTCCTCCTCCCCCAGCGTCATCCCCCAGCGTCATCCGCGAGCATCATCCCGCAGACCGCCATCGCCGGGGGCGAGATGTGGTCGAACCAACCGCTCGACATACTTCGCGATCACGTCGACCTCAAGGTTCACCAACTCGCCAAGGCGTCGCAGGCCCAAGGTGGTCAGCTCTCGTGTGGTAGGAATGAGCCCCACGGAGAAGTCGTTGATACCTGCCTCGATCACGGTGAGAGATATCCCGTCCACGGCGATGGATCCCTTCTCCACCACGTAGCGGGCCAGACCGGTAGGCATCCCGATCCGGACCAGCTCCCATGGGGCCGCCTCCCGCGGCGCGGTACGGGACAGCAGAGTGCCGGTGCCATCGACGTGACCCTGCACCAGGTGCCCGCCCAGCCGGTGCCCGAGCTTCGCCGCTCGCTCCAGGTTCAGCCGGTCCCCGGGTCGGGCCGGGCCCAGGCTAGAGCGACGCAGCGTCTCACCGATCACGTCGACGGTGAACACTTCACCATCGACGTCCACCACGGTCAGGCACACCCCATTGACCGCGATCGAATCACCGCGCCGCGCATCGGAGCTGGCCAGTGGCCCACGGATGGCCAAGAGCGCCGCGTCGGGCCGCTCGTCCCGGCCGATGAGTTCCCCCAGTTCCTCGACGATGCCGGTGAACACGGCTCAGCCTTCCTGGGCGCTGCGCCTCACCGGCCGCCGCACGCGCGAGCCTGTGCCCGTAGCGACTCGACAGCCCGCGCCGGGTCGTCCGCCCCGTACACCGCGGAGCCGGCGACAAAGCAGTCCACCCCGGCCTCCGCGGCGGCTTCGATGGTGTCGGCGTTGATCCCCCCATCGATCTCCACCAGCACGGTCAGGTGCCCGGTGTCCACCAACCGCCGCGCGGTGCGCACCTTGTCCAGCACCTCGGCTATGAACGACTGCCCACCGAAGCCGGGCTCCACGCTCATCACCAGCAGCGTGTCGTAGTGCCGCAGCACCTCCACCCAGGGTTCCAGCGGGGTCTTGGGTTTGACCGACAGGCCGGCCTTGGCCCCGACCGCGCGCAGGTCCTTCGCCAGCTTCACCGGGTCCCGCGCGGCTTCGGCGTGCACGGTGACGTTGTAGCAGCCCGCCTCGGCGTACCCGATCGCCCACCGATCCGGATTGTCGATCATGAGGTGGCAGTCCACCGGGATGTCGGTGTACTTCATCAGGCTCTGCACCACGGGAAGGCCCAGGGTGAGGTTGGGCACGAAGTGCCCGTCCATCACATCGACATGCAACCAGTCGGCGCCCGAGACCGCGTTGGCCTCGTCGGCGAGCCGGGCGAAGTCGGCAGACAGCAGGGACGGCGCGATCATCGGCTGATGTGCCACGGTATGCACGGTAGCGCGCCTGGTCAGACAGTGCGGTAGGCGGAGGCAAGCGAGACGGTTGCGAGCCCGCGGTACCGCGTGATCACCGGCAGCCAGTAGATTTCCCGGGGTCAGCGACGCAAGATCCGCTCCGCCCGAGAGACGTCGTCTCACATACCCATTATCGGCACCAAAGAGTGGGGGACGCATGGTCGACTCGCCCGCCGGAAAGCTGGCGGTCACCCCGGACGCCTTGCGCTCGGCCGGTCATGACCTCCTCACGACCGCGGATGCACTGCACAGCAACATCCGAGAGCTGGCCGGCTCGCAGGAGGGCGTGGCGAGCGCGAACCACGGGTTTTCCGTGGCACAGGCCATGGCTGATTGCGAGTCGAGTTGGGAGCAAGCCTTGACCGTGTTCGGAACCAAGATTGCCGTGGCTGGCGACAACATCACGCTCAGCGCCGTCACCTACGGCAGCACCGAGCACACCAATCATCAGCGTTTCGGGCCGAAATAGGGCTTGGGCGAATGGTGTCGTTTGTGGAGCTGCGCGACTGTGAGCCGGCGGCCTTCGGCCTTTCCGGGCAGCGCTGGCAGCAGCTGGCTGGGCAGGTAGCCTACCGCGGCAACGAGGTGGACATGCACCTTGCCGCGTTGGCTGATTGGGAGGGCACTGCGGCGGAAGCCGCCAAGACGGCTCTCGGTGATGAGCGCAAGAAGCTTCACGACGCGGCCGGCCAGTTGGGAAAGATCGGACCAACTCTCCACGATTTCTGCCAGTGCCTGGGCGACAATCGGGAGAAGCTCCAGCAAGCGTTGGACGTGGCACGGGACAACCTCCTGGAAGTCCACCCGGACGGCACAGTCACCGCGGGTGGCCTGGCGGCGCTAGGCGGAGTAACCGACCCAACCTTCCGCGCTGAGGTGCTTACCAATGTCATCTGTGACCTGGTTCGTCAGGCGACGGAGGCGGACGAACGAGCCGCCGATGCCCTGCGCAAGCTCTCCGCGCAAACCACTGGCTTCGCCCCAGCCCCAAATGATCCGACCGTCATGTCCCCATCCCAGCGGATCCCGAGCAAAGCCTCCCCAGCCGATGTGCGGACATGGTGGGACTCGCTGTCCCCGGCCGCTCGGGAGTCGCTGTTGTTCTCCCACGGTGCCGAGATCGGTGGGCTGGACGGGATCCCAGCCGCCGTGCGCGACCGCGTCAATCGCAGCGTGCTGCTGGAGCAGAAAGACAAGCTCCTGGAAGAAAGATCCCGTCTCAAGGCGCAGAAGGGCAACGACGACCTCCGCGCGCGCCTCGATGAGATCGACGGTAAACTCAGGGGAATCGACGCGATCGAAAAACGCCTCGCAACCACCCCCAGCGCGGCACACCAGCAGCCGTACCTGCTCAAGATCAGTAGCGATGGCAACGGCCGCGCCATCATGGCGATGGGCGATCCCGACAGGGCCAGCAACGTCGCCACCTACGTACCCGGCACTTATTCCAACCTCGCCAGCTGCAGCGACGCTCTCGACCGCGCTGATCGCATGGCCCATGCCGCGTCCCAAGCCGGCTCACCGTCCACGTCGGTCATCACCTGGATCGGCTACGACGCACCACAAGACGTCATCCACGATGCGGCGTTCGAGAGATACGCTCTCGGCGCAGAAAAGGATCTCCAGCGCTTTCAGGACGGGCTACGTGCCACCCACGACGGTCCACCCTCGCACAACACGGTGATCGGGCACAGCTACGGCACTACCACGATCGGCTACGCCGCCCGTGACGGCAGTCTGAACGCCAACGACGTTGTGTTCGTCGCCAGTCCCGGGGTCGGCGTGATCGACGCCGGTGGCCTGCACCTCACCGGCGTTGACCCGACCCAGAATGGCAGTCACATCCACTCGACCACCGCCGCGCACGATATCATTAGGCTCGCCGATGGGTCATTTGGACCGAACCCATCCGAGCATCCAGAATTCGGCGGTCAGACCTTCAGGTCAGATCCGGGAGACGGGATCCCGTCGTATATACCTTGGCTCAGCGACACGGCGCACAGCCAATACTGGGCCTTCGACAACCCGGCGCTGGACAACATGGGCCGCGTTATCGCTGGAAAACCTACCCACTGACAGGTCTCGACGTGACTATCCAGCGTGACACAGATAGACGAGCGCCCCTCGCGGCGCTGTTCGTCGTCCTTGCCGCCCTGGTGCTCACCGCGTGCGGGACCGACCCAGGAGGAGCCATGCGCAACACCATGACCGCACACGACGCCGAGCGACGCGTCGAAGGCTACATCCAACAGGCGATCACCGTACTGCCATCTCAGCGTCGCCTGACGAACCCATTCAGGGACACCTATGCGTGCGACGACCCAACCGATAATGGCCCAAAAGGCCGCGTGATCGCTAGCGTGGATTACCAGATCGATGGACTACCTCAACACCAATACGACCAGCACTTGGACGCGCTCAAAAAATGGTGGACCAGCCACGATTTCCAGGTGCTCGAAGACGCACGACCCAAGGCTTCCTACATCTGGGTTCAGAACAATACGGACGGCTTTCGCATGGCCGCGAAGACCAATGACAGGGGCGAGATGTACCTCACTGCCACCTCGCCTTGTGTCTGGCCGAACGGAACCCCGCAGCCAAGCTCATAGAGAGTTCGGCGCAGTGATCCGGCTACGACTCGGTGACGATGAACTCCAGCCGGTCCCCGGCGACGCTACCGTGGACGTCCTGCCCTGGTCTGAGTTCGCCGGCGAGCAGCATGCGGGACAGTGTCCGGTCCAGCTCACGTCCGATTGCTCGACGCAGCGGCCGAGCTCCGAACTCGGGCTGGTAACCACGGCCGGCGAGCCAGTCGATGGCGTGGTCGTCGAGATGCAGGGTGATGTCCTGCGCGCGCAGCCGCTGCCGAGTCTGCTCCAGCAGGAGCTCGGTGATCGCGCGAAGCTGCGGCCGATCGAGGCCGCGGAACAGGACGATCTCGTCGATCCGATTGAGGAACTCCGGCCGGAAGTGCCTCGCTACGCTGGCCATCAATGGCTCCCGCACCTCCTCAACTGATCGCCCGGCGCTGGTCGCGGCCAGCAGCGCTTCGCCGCCGAGGTTGCTGGTCATGATGATCACAGTGTTGGCGAAGTTCACGGTCCGGCCCCGGGCGTCGGTGAGCCGGCCGGCATCGAAGACCTGCAGCAGGATGTTCGAGACGTCGGCATGCGCCTTCTCGATCTCATCCAGCAGCAACACCGTATACGGGGTGCGGCGGACGGCGTCAGTGAGCTGGCCGGCTTCCTCGTGGCCCACGTAGCCGGGTGGGGCGCCAATCAGCCGCGACACGGTGTGCTTGTCCTGGAATTCGCTCATGTCGATGCGGACGAGCCGCTCCCGCGACCCGAATAAGGCCTGCGCCAGTACTCGGGCCAGCTCGGTCTTGCCCACACCGGTAGGGCCGAGGAACAGGAACGACCCGACGGGCCGGTCCGGGTGATTGAGACCGGCGCGGCTGGCCCGGACCGCGTCCGCGACGGCCTCGACCGCCTCGTCCTGTCCGACGACCCGCTGCCGCAACTGCTCCTCCAGGTGGAGCAGCCGGTGCCGCTCCACCTCGGTGAGCTGCGCGACCGGGATGCCGGTGCTGCGTGCGACGATGTCCGCGACGTCGTTAGCACCGACCTCGGGCGGGCGCGTCGGGCCGGCACGTGCGGTCTCCAACTCCACGATCGCCCGGTCGAGCGCCCGGGTCAGCGCCTGCGCCCGCTCGTAGTCCTCGGCGTCAACCGCGATGTCCTTGGCGCGGGTGAGTTGCTCGACGCGCTGCTCACGAGCTCGGGTGTCGTCGCTCGGGGCCTGCGCTCGCCTCCGGACCCGCGCGCTGGCCCGGTCGATCAGATCGATCGCCTTGTCGGGGAGGAACCGGTCGGTGAGGTAGCGGTCCGAGAGCCGAGCGGCGGCGTCAGTGGCCTCGTCGGTGATGCGCACCCGGTGGTGCAGTTCGTAGCGTTTGCGCAGGCCCCGCAGGATGGCGACGGTGTCCTCGATGCTCGGCTCGGTGACCAGGATAGGCTGGAACCGTCGTTCCAGCGCCGGGTCCCGCTCGATGTGCCGGCGGTACTCCTCGACCGTGGTGGCCCCGACCAGCTGCAGGTCACCACGGGCCAGCGCGGGCTTGAGCAAGCTGGCGGCGTCCATCGCACCGCCCTCGGCCGCGCCAGCACCGATCACCGCGTGCAACTCGTCGAGAAACAGCACTACCGTCCGGGAAGCGGCGGTCACCTCGTCGATCACTGCCGTGAGCCGTTCCTCGAACTCGCCCCGGTACTTGGTGCCGGCCACCATCCCAGCAAGATCGAGCGCGATCAGCCGCCGGTTGCGCATCTGCTCCGGGACCGCGCCCTCGGCCACCCGCTGGGCGATGCCCTCGACGATCGCTGTCTTGCCGACACCGGGGTCCCCGATCAGCACCGGGTTGTTCTTGGTCCGCCGCGACAGCACCTCAAGGACCTGCTCGACCTCGTCCTCCCGCCCGATGACCGGGTCGAGGCGACCCGCGCGAGCAGCGGCCGTGAGGTCCCGGCCGTAGCGGTCCAGCCACCGCGTTGACGTGCCCGGTCTGCTCCCCCCGCCAAAAGACTGCTCAAGGCCGCCGACCAGCCGGCTCACAAGATCCTCAAGCGGGTTAAACCCGGAACCAAACGGCCCATCGGGCATGCCGAGCCTCCTCGTCCACCGCACCGGCGCCGCGCCGACGACCCGCTCCACGACACCACCCTCGATAATGCCCTCGACTCGCCCTCCCCGCAGTGCAACGGAGTGGTCGCGAACGACCCCACCAGGCGCGCTAGCGCTGCAACTTATGGGGGTGTCGCCCGACCCGCTGGAGTGGTACACCGACGAATGAGCTCGGGCAGACGAAAGGCTCCGGCAGGTGAAGCTGACGCGGTTGGGGGCGGTCGAGGTAGGCGGGACGAAGGTCCTCTGCCTGGTCGGGTCCGACCCTGATCACATCGTTGCCCGGACCCGGATCCCGACCGGGGAACCAGCCGAGACGCTGGCTCAGGTGCTCGCTTTCTTCCGGCGGGAGGTGTCGTCTGGTGGGCCGCTGGCCGCGATCGGCATCGCGTCGTTCGGCCCGCTGGAGCTGCGCCGATCCCATCCGCGGTATGGGTTCATCACGCTCAGCCCGAAACCGGGCTGGGAGGACGTTGACATGGTCAGGCCATTCCAGCACGCGCTGGGCGTGCCAGTGGGGTTCGACACCGACGTCAACGCCGCCGCGCTGGGTGAGGGCCACTGGGGGGCCGCCCGTGGTCTGGACACGTTCGTGTACCTGACCGTCGGCACTGGCATCGGCGCGGGAGCCGTGGTCGAGGGCCAGCTCATCCATGGACTGGGCCACCCCGAGATGGGCCACCTCAGCGTGCCGCGCCAGCCCGGCGATCGCTTCGCCGGGCATTGCCCGTTTCACGGCACCTGCTGGGAGGGGATGGCAAGCGGTACGGCGATCGCGGCGCGGTGGGGCTGCCCAGCCGAACAACTCGACGGTGATAAACTCCGGGCGGCCGTCCAACTCGAAGCCGCCTACCTCGCCGCCGGGCTCCGCAACATCGTCTACGTGATCGCGCCACAGCGCATCATGATCGGCGGCAGCGTGACCGGCCTGCCGGGGCTGTTCCCGCTGGTGCGCGCCAATCTCTGTGATGCGCTGGCCGGGTATCCCGGTCTAGGAGAACACGCTGCTGGCGACTTCATCATCCCGCCCGCGCTCGGCCCGCTAGCTGGCCCGGCCGGTGCCCTCGTCCTCGCCCACCGTGCCATTGTGATCTGACGAGACCGAGGAGGCGAACCATTAGGTGACAGCGGTGCTTCGCGGCGAGCCGCGATGTAGCGGCCATCACTTAACGACGCAGGAGGGCGCAGAACATCGCGTCGGTGCCATGCCGGTGCGGCCACAGCTGCACGTGCGGGCCTGTACCCAGCCGAGGGACGCCGGGGAACTGCGGCCTGGCGTCGAGTTGCTCGGCACCAGTGCGCCGCACCACGTCCGCGACCACGCCCAACGTCTCGTCCAGGTACGGCGAGCACGTGACATAGGCCACCACACCCCCCGGGCGGAGGAGTCGCAGCGCCGCGACCAGCAGTTCCCGCTGCAGCCGGACCAGTCCGGCAAGGTCGTCGGGCCGGCGCCGCCAGCGCGCCTCCGGGCGGCGGCGCAGCGCCCCCAGCCCGGTGCACGGCGCGTCCAGCAGCACCCGGTCGTAGGCCCGTTCCGGCAACCCACTGTCCCGGCCATCCACGACGTGCAGCGTCACCGGCAGGCCCGCGCACGCCTGGCCAACCAACCGGGCCCGGTGCTCGGCCTTCTCCACGGCCTCCAGACTGGCTCCCCGGATAGCTCCCAGAGCGCCCAGCAGCACTGCCTTGCCTCCCGGACCGGCGCACAGGTCCAACCAGCGGGCGTCGGCGCCCTCCAACGGCACCCCGGTCAGCGCGAGGGTGACGAGCTGGCTGCCCTCGTCCTGCACCTGGGCCAGGTGATCGCGCACCGGGGCCAACTCACCCGGGTCACCACCGTCGGCCAGGTGCACCCCGTAAGGCGAGTACTGGGCAACCCGGCCGCCGGTCAACCCGGCCAGCTCGGCGGCGCTGATCTGCCCGGGGCGCGCGGCGAGGTGCACCGACGGCCGGGCGTCGTCGGTAGCGAGCGCTTGCGCCAGCTCGTCCAGGTCCCCACCCAGGGCGTCGGCGAATGCCTGCGCGATCCACCGCGGATGCGAGTGCACCATCGCGAGGTGCCCCACCGGGTCGTCGTTGGCGGCCGGCGCGACCGTCTGCACCCAGCCGTCCTCGTCCTGCGTGCCGACCCGGCGCAGTACGGCGTTGACGAAGCCGGCGGCGGCACTGCCGCGAACGGCCCGCACCAGATCCACGGTGGTGCCGACCGCGGCGTGTGAGGGCACCCGGGTCCGCAGCAACTGATAGCTGCCCAGCCGCAGGGCATCCAGCAGTTCACCGTCCACCTCAGCGAGCGGGCGGTCCGCACAGGACTGCAGCACCGCATCCAGTAGACCCTGCGCGCGGCACGTTCCGTAACACAACTCGGTGGCCAGCGCGGCGTCCCGACCGCTGATCCCGCGCCGCCGAAGCAGGCCGGGCAGCACCAGGTTGGCGTACGCGTCACGCTCGCGCACGGCGGCCAGAGCATCCAGCGCCGCCCGCCGGGGTGGGTCGTCCACCGGCGGGCGACGCGGTCCGGAGCGCCGGCGAGGAGGCCCGGGACGGGACGGTCGAGACGGCTTGCTGGGCACGGTCACAGCATGGTCTGGACGCTGGTCGTCATGCGAACCGCTCCCCTGGCTCCGGCCGGGCACCGCGGGCCCAGTCCGGCGCAGGCATCGCCCGCTTGCCGGGCGCGGTGATCTCGCCCAGCCGCACCGCACCGGTGGCCGTGCCCACGAGCACCTCCCGTTTGGTCACCCGCAGTTCCCCAGGAGCCAGCCCATCGACGGTGCGGGCGTCGGCGAGCCGAACTGGACCAAGGCCCACGCGTTGGTCCCGGAACCGGGTCCACGCACCGGGGGCGGGAGTGACCGCCCGCACCTGGCGGTGCACCGCGAAGGCCGGGGCGCTGAAGTCCACGTGAGCGTCCTCCGCAGTGAGCTTCGGGGCATGCGAGACACCATCAGCTGGCTGCGGCACCGGGCGCACAGTTCCGTCGGCGATCCCGTCCAAGGTGGCCACCAGCAGGCCGGCTCCAGCATCAGCCAACCGGGACAGCAGCTCTCCCGCAGAGTCCTCGGCACGGATCACCTCGGTGACCGTGCCATACACCGGACCGGTGTCCAGCCCTTCCTCCAACGCGAAGGTGGAAGCGCCAGTGATCTCGTCTCCGTGCCGGATCGCGGCCTGCACCGGAGCCGCACCACGCCAGGCAGGCAACAGAGAGAAGTGCAAGTTCACCCAACCGTGCCGAGGAATGTCCAGCGCCGTCCGCGGAATCAGCGCACCGTAGCCGACGATCGGGCAGCAATCCGGGGCCAGCGCGGACAACCGGGCCAGAAAGTCCGGCTCCGACGGGCGGCGCGGGGTGAGTACCTCCAGTCCCGCCTTGCCGGCTAGCGTGCCCACCGGGGAGCGGGTCGGCCGCCGCCCGCGCCCGGCTGGCGCGTCCGGCCGAGTCACCACCGCGATGACCTCGTGCCGGTCGGAGTCCAGCAGCGCCTGCAGTGAGGGCACCGCCGCGTCAGGCGTGCCAGCGAAGACGAGCCGCACCGCTCAGCACGCCTTGCCGAACAGCCGCGCCGTGCCGAACAGGGGGTGGCGGTTGGGCCGAACGGGTTGGGCAGGCACCCCCGCAGTATGCCTTGTGAGCCCGTCAGCCCAACTCTTGCGGGTCGAGCTGGACCCGCAGCGGGTCGGGCACCTTGCGCGCGCTGCGCCCGGCCTGCAGCGTGGCCAGCGCGCTGGCCAGGGCCAACCCCTGGGAACGGGGGACGCGGACCAGCAGCCGTTCCCGCTCGCCCTCGGCTCCCCCCGGGACGGGCACCGGGCCCAGCAGCGCGGCCCCCGGCGGCAGGTCAAGCGCCTCACCGGCATCCACCAGAGTGGCTGGCGCGCCATCCAGCGCGGCCATCCGCGCCGCGGGCGGGAAGCCGAGCTCGGCGCGCGCAGCCAGCTCGGCCCTGGCGTGGCCGGCCGGGTCCCACCGGACGAGGGCCTGCACCGCAGCGAGCGACGAGTCCGCGACGACGACCACCCGGCCACCGTCGGCGGCCGGCTCCACCATCGCCGCCGCAACCATCCACCGCCGCAACGCCTCCTCTGCCGCGCGCAGGTCGGGACGTGCCAGCAACGCCGAAGCATCCAGCAACAACGCCGCCCCGTATCGGGCCAGCGGTTCCGCCCCCGGGGTGGCGACCACCAGCGACCGTCCCGGCGGGATGTCGGGCAGCACCTCCCCGGCGTCTGAGCTGCCCCCACCTGAGGTACGCAGCGGCACCCCGGGGAAGGCACGGCCAAGCTCCTCCGCAGTGCGGCGGGCCCCGATCACCATCGCCCGCAGCCGGCTGTCACCGCAGGCCGGGCACCGGTAACCGGTCTCGACGGTGCCGCACCACCGGCAGATGGCCGGGCCAGCGGTGGGCAGCGCCAACGGGCCCACGCAGCGCCGGCAGCGGGCTACGGCCCGGCACTGCCCGCAGGCCAGCGCGGGGACATAGCCGCGGCGCGGCACCTGCACCAGCACCGGCCGGTCGCGGCCCAGCGCCGCGCGAGCCGCCTCGAACGCCACCGCGGGTAACCGCGCCGCACGGGCAGCCGGGTCCCGGGCCAGCTGGGTATCGTCCTCCCCGATCGCGGTGACCCGCGGCGCCGCGGCCCGCACCACGTCCCGGGCGGCGACGATCTCGTGCGCCCATCCGGTGTCCAGTGACAGCTGCGTCTCCGCGGTGCGGGCGTAGCCGGCCACCAGGAGCGACCCGCCCTCCAGCACGGCGCGCTGGCCGAGCACCAGCCGGCTGTGCGGGTAAGGGGCCCGCGGCTCGGCATGCAGGTCGTCGCCGTCGTCCCAGAGCACCATCAGGCCCAGGTCCGCGACCGGAGCAAAGGCCGCAGCCCGGGTGCCGACCACGATGCGCACCACGCTCCGCCGCACCGCCAACCACCGGCGGTACCGCCGCGCGGGTCCGGATTCGGCCGCGAGGGTGACCACCGCGTCGGGTCCGGCCAGCGTGGCCACCGCAGCGTGCACCCGGGCGGTATCCCGGTGGTCGGGCAGCACCAGCAGTGCGCCCCGACCGGTGGCAGCGACGGTGACGGCGGCCTCCGCAAGCCGGGCGGGCCAGTCCTCCCCCGGCAGCGCCTGCCAGCAGGCGTGTGCCACCCGACCCTGGTGCAACGCGTCCAGGAAGGCCGCCCCACGGGGATAACGTCCCCACCCTCCCGCTGCGGGCCGTAATGGGAGGCTCAACGCCGGGCCGACCGGTTCGGCCTCGGTGCGGGCATGCCGTGGTGGCACCGCCAGCCGCAACACGTCACTCATGGTGCCCGCGCACCGGTCGGCGACGGCCCGGGCCAGCGCGGCGACCTGAGGACTGAGCACCGGCTCGGCAGAGACCACCCGCTCGAGCCAGGCCAGCTGGCCCGGATGATCGGATCGCTCGGCTCGGTCCAGCAGCCACCCGTCCACCAACCGTCCGGCGAAACGCACCCGCACCCGCACGCCAGGCGCCGCCGTCGCGTCGAACTCGGCGGGCACCAGGTAGTCGAATGGGCGGTCGAGGTGGGCTAACGGGGTGTCTATACACACCCGCGCAACTGGCAGCACGGCAGCCGGGCTGCGCTGCCCACGGCGGGACCGGCCGACGTTCACCTGGCGGGTCTACCAGAACGCCCCGTCAGCTCCGCAAGGCCCAAGTGCTTGGGTGGCTATCTGCCCAGGGGCACACTTATTCACCGGATAGAGGGGCGGGCGCTTCATGAGGGATGACAGGATCGGCGATTTTCTGGATCAGCTGGCCGCGCGGGTGCCGGCTCCGGGCGGTGGGGCGTCGGCGGCATTGTCCGCCGCGCAGGCCGCGGCACTGCTGTCGATGGTGGCCCGCTACAGCACCGGGGAGAGATACCTCGAGCACGCCGAGACCATCCATGCCGTGCTGGCCGAGTCCGAGGCAGCGCGGGATCACGCGGTGCGGTTGGCCGAGGACGACGCCGCCGCGTTCACGGTCGTCTCGGATGCCTACCAGCTGCCAAAGGCCACCCCGGAGCAGAAGGCGGCGCGCACGGCGGCGATTGCGCGAGCGCTGTCTGGGGCGGCGCAACCACCGGCGGCGACCATCACGGCGGCGGCCCGTCTGATCGAGCTTGCCGAGACCTTGGTGCCGATCGGCAACAAGAACGTCATCACCGATGTCGCGGTGGCCGCCGAACTGGCTCGTGCGGCTGCGTCCTCCGCTCGGCTGAACGTGGAGATCAACCTGGCCGGCCTCACGGACGAGGATGCCCGCCTGGGTTTCCTCCCTGTGCTAGCCGGGGTGGACGAGTTGATGGCGCGGGCAGAGCAGGTCACCGCCGCTGTCCGGGAGGCGATCAGCCGATGAGCGCCCGTGTGCTGTCGGGTAAGGAACTCGCGGCCACGATCCGCAGCCAGGTGACCGAGCAGGCCGCAGCGCTGAGGGCCGCGGGGACCACGCCCCGGTTGGCGGTCGTGACCGCCACCGAGGACAGGTCCAGTACCTGGTACGTCAGCTCCGTCTCCCGAGCGGCCGACACGGTGGGCATCACCTGCGACGTGGTCGACCTCGGTGCCGATGTCCCCCTCACCACCATCCGGAGAAAGTTGAGCACGCTCAGTGACCAGGAGACGGTGCACGGAATCATCCTGCACACCCCACTGCCACCGGGCGCCAAGCTCGAAGACCTCGCGGCTGGGATCGACCCCGCCAAGGACGTCGACGGCGCCAACCCCCTGAGTCTCGGACGCGTGGCCTCCGGGTTGCTGGCGTATGCCCCCGCCACCGCCGAGGCCGTAGTGGCCATCCTCGATCACCACGACATCGACCTGGAAGGCCGGCATGTCGCCGTGGTGGGCCGGTCGAACGTGGTCGGCAAGCCAGTCGCGCACCTCCTGCTGAACCGCAATGCCACGGTGACGGTCTGCCACTCGCGTACCCGCAATCTCGCGGCGATCACCAGCCAGGCCGATGTGCTGGTCGTCGCCATCGGCAAGCCGAGGATGATCACGGGAGAATACGTGCTGCCCGGCGCGATCGTGATCGACGTCGGCACCAACCCCACCGAGGACGGTGGCCTGGTCGGCGATATCGACGCTGAGGCGGTTGGCGCCCGCGCTGGGGCTCTGACTCCGGTGCCCGGGGGCGTCGGTCCGGTAACCACCGCTCTACTGCTGGCACACACCGTGCAGGCCGCTACCCGATGAACGACCCGCGTGGGCCGCTTCCCCGCCCGGACCGATCACCGTTTCAGCCGAGCAGCGACGGCGTCCCAGACGTACGAGGCGAGCAGGCTCTTGGGTCCCTGGGGAAGTTCGGTCTCCACGCCGTCGTCGCCGAGCAGCCAGCCGGTGTTGTGGTCGACCTCGAACGCGCCGCCCTTCCCGACAGCGTTGACCACCAGCAGGTGAGCGCCCTTGCGGACGAGTTTGGCCCGGCCGTGGGTGAGCACATCACC
This sequence comes from uncultured Actinomycetota bacterium, assembly GCA_963822695.1. GTDB lineage: Bacteria > Actinomycetota > Actinomycetes > Mycobacteriales > Pseudonocardiaceae. The sequence continues at coordinate 61,251 of CAWGJH010000022.1, read as the reverse complement.
CTCGGAGTCGCCGGTCTCGGCCGCGAAGCCGACCACCACCTGGCCCTCAGGGCGGCGGCGGACCAGCTCCACCAGGATGTCCGGGTTGACGACAAGCGATACCGGATCTGGGTCCGATCCGACCTTTTTAATCTTACTGGGATACGGGTTGGCCGGCCGGAAGTCGGCCACCGCAGCGGCCATCACGACCGCGTCGGCGGGAGGTGCCGCCGTGAGCATCGCCTCCCGCATCTGACGCGCGGTACCCACGCCAACCACCTCGACCCCGGCCGGATCGGGCAGATCAGAAGTGTGCGCCGCCACCAGCGTCACCCGAGCACCGCGCTGCGCCGCAACCCGGGCCAGCGCGTAGCCCTGCCGGCCGGAGGATCGGTTGCCCAGATAGCGCACCGGGTCCAGCGGCTCACGAGTGCCGCCCGCGGAGATCACCACATGCCGGCCGGTGAGGTCGGGTGGCAGAGCGTCCGCGCGGCGCAACAGCAGAGTGGCAAGGTCGATGATCTCGGCAGGCTCCGGCAGCCGACCGGCACCAGAGTCGGCACCGGTGAGCCGCCCGGACGCGGGCTGCGCGACGACGGTTCCACGGGAGCGCAGCACCGCGACGTTGTGCACCGTGGCGGGGTGTTCCCACATCTCGGTGTGCATCGCGGGGACCAGCAGAACCGGACAACGGGCGGTGAGCAGGGTGGCGCAGAGCAGATCGTCGGCCCGGCCGTGGGCAGCACGAGCCAGCAGATCCGCAGTGGCTGGGGCGACCAGGACCAGGTCGGTGGCCTGCCCCACACGCACGTGGGGCACCTCAGCGACGTCGATGAACAAGTCGTGGTGCACTGGTAGCCCGGACAGGGCCTCCCACGTCGGGGCGCCGACGAACCGGAGGGCAGCCTCGGTGGGAATGACCCGGACCTGGTGCCCCACCTCGGTGAGACGGCGGAGCACCTCGCATACCTTGTAGGCGGCGATGCCGCCCCCGATACCGAGCACGATCCGCCGGGGTGAGTCCAGCCGGACGGGCCCGGCTTGGGTCACTGGCCCTCGGTGTGCTCAAGTAGTCCGGCGTGGACCTCGCGCAACGCGATCGACAGCGGTTTCTCCCGCGGCCCTGGCTCGACCAGCGGCCCGACGTACTCCAACAGCCCCTCCCCGAGCTGCGCGTAGTAGTCGTTGATCTGACGAGCCCGCTTGGCCGCGAAAATGACCAAGGCGTACTTCGAGCTGACCTTGCTCAGCAGGTCGTCGATCGGGGGGTTGGTGATGCCCTCAGGGCTAGCAGCAACCGAAGACGCGCCCAGCGCGGTGGGAATGCTCACTCACTGTCTCCAGATGACGTCAGATGTCCATGGGGTCGGGGCGGCGATGTTCGCCAGCCCGTGCCGCCCATTAAGGCTATCAACTCCTGCGCGGACCGTTGCACGTCGTCGTTGACTACTGTTACGTCGAATTCCCAGACGGCTTCCAGCTCCTCGCGCGCCACCCGCAACCGGCGCTCCTGCGCTGCGGGATCCTCCGTGCCGCGGGCGACCAGCCGCCCGTACAGCACCTCCCAGGACGGCGGCACCAGCATCACCAGCAACGCGTCAGGCATCGCGGCCCGGACCTGCCGGGCGCCTTGCACGTCGATCTCCAGCAGGGCTGACCGGCCAACGGCCAGCGCATCACGGACCGGCGCAACGGGAGTGCCGTAGAAGTTGCCGGCGTACTCGGCGTACTCAAGAAACTCGCTTCGCGCGATCATGCGAACAAAGGTGGCGCGGTCCACGTAGTGGTAATGCTCGTCGGGTCGTTCCTCGCGGCGAGGTGGTCGCGTGGTCATTGAGACGCTGACAAACAGCTGAGGCCAGCACCGCACAACCTCGGCGACCACGCTGGACTTACCGACACCAGAGGGACCTGAGACGACGGTGAGTCGGGGCCCAGCGGCCATGCTGGGCCCCGACTCACACACCGTCACAGCGTGGTCACTCTGGGTTGATCGCCCTGGGATGATCACTCTGGGATTACCACTCTGGGACGATTACTCTGGACCGAACTCGCTGAGCAGCGCCTTGCGCTGGCGCTCGCCAAGCCCGCGCAACCGCCGGCTCGTGGCGATCTCCAGCCGCTCCATGATCTGCTGAGCGCGGACCTTGCCCACGCCGGGCAGAGCCTCGAGCAAAGCCGAGACCTTCATCTTGCCCAGGATGTCGTCACTGTCGGACTTGGCCAGGACCTCCTTGAGGTTGGTCCCACCACGCTTGAGACGCTCCTTGAGCTCGGCCCTGGCACGTCGGGCGGCGGCCGCCTTCTCCAACGCAGCGGCCCGCTGCTCCTCGGTCAGCTCGGGAAGGGCCACGGTCTCCTCCGTCGATTGCTAGTGCTGAGAGATGTTCTAGATTGGTGCGGCGACCGTATCCCCCGGGCGACCCACCGCCTAACCCGGGGTACCCCCCTCGACCTGCCCCAACGGGAGATGGAGCAGCGCCGCTGCCTCGTCGGCGGTTCGCCGGGCGGCGTGTCGCAGCGAGGCTAGTCGCGGCCCATGCCGCAACAGGTCCCGTGACGTGGCCGCCACGACGTAGCGGGCCGCCGCACCAAAAACCCGCGGCATGTCAGCCAGGCCGGCGCCCTGCGCCCCTATTCCGGGAGCCAGTATCGGGCCGTTGAGGGTCTCCAGCCGCAGGTCACGAGCCAGTGTCGTGGCCCCCACCACCACGCCAACGTCGCCGACGGGATGCCGTCCGGCGTTGCGGGCGGCGACGGCGTCAACCACGGACTGCGCGACCATGCTCCCGGTACTGGTGAGCGCGGCCTGCACGTCGGCACCCTCGGGGTTGGAGCTCAGCGCCACCACGAACACTCCCCGTCCGGTCCGGCTGGCCAGCTCGAACGCCGGATCGAGCGCACCAACTCCGAGGTAGGGCGACACGGTGATCGCGTCGGCAGCCAGCGGTGCTCCGTCGCTCAGATACGCTGCGGCATACCCGGCCATGGTGGAGCCAATGTCGCCCCGCTTGACGTCGAGCAGCACCAGCGCGCCGGCTTCCCGGGCCGCCACCAGCACCCGCTCCAACACCGCGACCCCCCGCGCCCCGTGCCGCTCAAAGAACGCGGACTGCGGCTTGAGCAGCGCCACCTCCGGCGCCAACGCCTCGACCGCGCTCAGCGCGAACCTCTCAAGCCCACCCACGTCATCCCCCAACCCCCACTCGCGCAGTAAACTCGGATGCGGATCGATCCCCGCACACAACGGCCCCCGAGCAACCACGACCGCCCTCAACCGCCCCCCGAACCCCACGGGATAGTTCCGCTCAGCCTGCTGAACGCCGGGTACGGAGCGCGGCGTGGAGGGCTTGGAGGGGGCGGACGGTGATGTCACCCCGGATCAGGGCCTCGATGCCCTGCACGGCCGCCGCTGCGCCCTGCACGGTGGTGATGCAGGGGATGTCCCGGGACACCGCGGCAGTGCGAATCTCGTAGCCGTCCACCCGGGGGCCCGGGTTGCCGTAGGGCGTATTGATGATCATGTTGACTTTCCCGGCGTTGATCAGGTTGACGATGTTGTCCTGGCCCCACTCTGGGCCTTCGAAGTACTTGCGCACCACGGTGCAGGGAATGCCGTTACGGCGTAGCGTGTTGGCGGTTCCCCGGGTGGCGAGCACCTCGAAGCCAAGATCGGCCAGCCGTTTGGCCGGGAACACCATGGCCCGCTTGTCCCGGTTGGCCACCGACACGAACACCCGCCCCGACGTCGGGAGCGAACCGTAAGCTGCGGCCTGGGACTTGGCGAAGGCCTGGCCGAACGCGACGTCAATGCCCATCACCTCGCCGGTGGACTTCATCTCCGGCCCGAGCAGCGAGTCCACCCCCTGACCCTCCGGGGTGCGGAACCGGTGGAAAGGCAGCACGGCCTCTTTGACGGCCACCGGCGCGTCGGCCGGCAGGTCGCCGCCGTCGCCCTGCGCAAGCAGCAGGCCTTCCGCGCGCAGTTGCGCGATGCTGGCGCCGAGCATGATCCGTGCGGCGGCCTTGGCCAGTGGCACCGCGGTGGCCTTGGAGACGAACGGTGCCGTGCGGCTGGCCCGCGGGTTGGCCTCCAGCACGTAGAGCACGTCGTCCTTGAGCGCGTACTGCACGTTGAGCAGGCCGCGCACGCCAACCCCATGGGCGATCGCCTCGGTCGAGGCCCGCACCGTGACCAGGTCGGACTCCCCCAGCGTGATCGGCGGTAGCACGCAGGCGGAGTCCCCGGAGTGCACCCCGGCTTCTTCGATGTGCTCCATGATCCCCCCGAGGTAGACCTCGCTGCCGTCGCACAGCGCGTTGACGTCGATCTCGATGGCATCGTCGAGGAAGCGGTCCACCAGTACCGGGTGTTCGGGAGCGACCTCGGTGGCCCTGTCGATGTAACCGGCGAGGGTCTGCTCGTCGTAGACGATCTCCATGCCACGCCCGCCGAGCACGTAAGAGGGGCGGACCAGCACCGGGTAACCGATCTCGTCGGCGATCTTGCGGGCCTCCGTGAACGAGGTGGCGGTGCCGTAAGCCGGGGCGGGCAACCCGGCGCGTTCCAGCACCGCGCCGAAGGCGCCGCGGTCCTCAGCAAGGTGGATAGCCGCGGGAGACGTGCCGACCACCGGGACGCCCGCGTCGGCCAGTCGCTGCGCCAGTCCCAGCGGGGTCTGCCCGCCCAGCTGCACGATCACGCCCGCCACGGTTCCTGAGGTGCGCTCGGCCTGCACCACCTCCATGACGTCTTCGAAGGTCAGCGGCTCGAAGTAGAGCCGGTCGGCGGTGTCGTAGTCGGTGGACACCGTCTCCGGATTGCAATTGATCATCACGGTCTCGTACCCGACAGCTCTCAGCGCCATTGCGGCATGCACGCACGAGTAGTCGAACTCGATGCCTTGGCCGATCCGGTTCGGCCCGGAGCCTAGGATGATCACTTTGGGTCGTTCCCGCTGCTCGCTGACCTCGGTCTCGGTCTCGGGGTCACTCTCGTAGGCGGAGTAGTGGTACGGGGTACGGGCGGCGAACTCGGCGGCGCAGGTATCCACGGTCTTGTAGACTGGCCGCACGCCCAGACGGTGCCGCAGCGCGGTGACCTCGGGCTCGGTGAGGTCGCCGCGCACGGCCGCGAGCTGCCGGTCCGAGATGCCGGCGCGTTTGGCCTGGCGCAGCAGCGGCTCGTCCAGTTCCCGCGCGGCGGTGAGCTCGCGGTACAGTTCGACCACGCCGGCGATCTGGTCGATGAACCACGGGTCGATCCCCGATGCCTCGGCGACCTGCGCGACCGTGGCGCCCAGGCGCAGCGCCCGCTCCGCGGTGTAGAGCCGGCCGTCATGGGGGACCGCCAGCGCCGAGCACTCCGAGGCCACGGTGGCGTCCGGCGGATCGGGCCTGGTCCAGAACCCGGCGGCGGAAGTCTCCATCGAGCGCAGCGCCTTACCCAACGCCTCGGGGAACGAGCGGCCCAGCGCCATCGCCTCACCGACCGACTTCATGGTGGTGGTGAGGGTGGGGTCCGCGCCGGGGAACTTCTCGAAGGCGAACCGGGGCACCTTGACCACCACGTAGTCCAGGGTGGGCTCGAAGCTGGCCGGGGTCTCGCCGGTGATGTCGTTGGTGATCTCATCGAGGGTGTAGCCGATCGCGAGCTTGGCGGCGATCTTGGCGATGGGAAACCCGGTGGCCTTGGACGCCAACGCGCTCGATCGGGACACCCGAGGGTTCATCTCGATCACGACCAGCCGGCCGTCGGTGGGACGCACCGCAAACTGGATGTTGCAGCCACCGGTGTCCACCCCGACTTCGCGCAGCACCGCGATGCCGACGTCGCGCATGTGCTGGTACTCACGGTCGGTGAGGGTCATCGCCGGGGCGACCGTCACCGAGTCGCCGGTGTGCACGCCCATCGGGTCGATGTTCTCGATCGAGCACACCACTACCACGTTGTCCCGGTGGTCGCGCATCAGCTCGAGCTCGTACTCCTTCCAGCCCAGCACGCTCTCCTCGATGAGCACCTGGTGCACCGGGCTTGCGGCCAACCCCAGGGAAGCTAAGCGAGCCAGGTCCTGGTGGGTGTGCGCCAGGCTGGAGCCGAACCCGCCCATGGTGTAGGACGGCCGGATCACCACCGGAAGGCCGAGTTCGTCGACGGCCTCGCGGACCTGCTCCAACGAGCCGCAGACGGCGCTGCGCGGTACCTCGGCACCCACCGCGCGGACAACGTCCTTGAACTTCAGCCGGTCCTCACCGCGCTGGATGGCCTCGATGTCGGCGCCGATCAACTCGACGCCATAACGCGCCAGCACCCCGCGCTCGTGCAGGGCAACGGCGGTGTTCAGCGCGGTCTGCCCGCCCAAGGTGGCCAGCAACGCGTCCGGGCGCTCGGCGGCGATCACCTTCTCGACAAACTCGGGGGTGATCGGCTCGATGTAGGTGGCATCGGCGAGCTCCGGATCAGTCATGATCGTCGCTGGATTGGAGTTCACCAGGCTGACCCGCAGACCCTCCGCACGCAGAACCCGGCACGCCTGAGTCCCGGAATAATCAAACTCGCATGCCTGCCCAATCACAATCGGCCCAGACCCGATCACCAGCACATGCCGAATATCAGCCCTCCGCGGCATCAGCGGTCCCCCCTCGAGCGCTATTCCAAGAACCGCTATTCGGCTGTGAATTTTGTTTTTGAGAATGGAAATTCTGGGACATAAGCTCGCAGAACCGGTCGAACAGGTCAGCTGCGTCGTGGGGGCCGGCGGCTGCCTCGGGGTGGTACTGGACGCTGAACGCTGGGCCATCCAGGCAGGCCAGACCCTCGACGGTGCCGTCGTTGGGGCAGGAGTGACTCACCACCGCGGCGCCGAAGTCGGACTCGAAGCGCTCACCGGGCTCCCCCACCACAGCGAAACCGTGGTTCTGCGCGGTGATCGCGACCCGCCCGGTGGCGTGCTCGACAACCGGGACGTTGAGCCCGCGATGCCCGTAGCGCATCTTGTAGGTGCCCCGGCCCAGGGCCCGGCCGAGGATCTGGTTGCCGAAGCAGATCCCGAACAGCGGCACCCGGGCCGCCAGCATCGCGCGGGTCAGCGAGACCGCGTGGTCTGCGGTGGCTGGGTCGCCCGGTCCGTTGGACAGGAACACCCCATCCGGAGACAGCTCGAGCACCTGCTCCACCGTGGCGGTAGCCGGCAGGACGTGCGTCTCGATGCCCCGAGCGGCCAGCATCCGCGGCGTGCTGTACTTGATCCCCAGGTCCAGCGCCACAACGCGGAACCGGCGCTCGGCGGTGGCGGGCACGATGTAGGGCGCGGTGACAGTGACCTCCCCCACCAGGTCCGCCCCGGCCATTGAGGGGCTGGCTAGCACCCGCGCCACCAGTCGCGCCGGCTCGGCCAGCGCGTCGCCGGAGAAGATCCCGGCCCGCATCGAGCCGTGCTCACGAAGCCGGCGAGTCAGCGCGCGGGTGTCCACGCCCGAGATCCCCACGACACCCTGGCGGGACAACTCCTCGCCGAGCGGGCGGACCGACCGCCAGTTGGACGGGATCCGAGCCGGGTCACGCACGACGTAACCGGAAACCCAGATCCGGTGTGACTCGTCGTCCTCGTCGTTCCAGCCGGTATTACCGATATGCGGAGCGGTCTGCACCACGATCTGGCGGCGGTAGGACGGGTCGGTGAGGGTCTCCTGATAACCGGTCATGCCGGTGGCGAATACCGCCTCGCCCAGCGTCTGGCCCACCGCGCCGTAGGCCTCACCGCGAAACATCCGCCCGTCCTCGAGGACCAGGACTGCGATCACCACCGAGCCTCCCCGCTGGCGCGCCCGCACAGCACCGTGGCTACCACTGCGGCCGGCAGCCGCATGCCTTCATACAGGGTGTTCGACACGATGCTGGCCAGTCAAGCACCGCGCGCTGCGCGTCAGAGTTGACGAAGATCAGCATGGCCGGCTCACCTACGGCAATTGGGGTACTGCCCGGTGATCTCGGGTGGCGCACCCCTGCCCGCGCCACCCGAGGTATGAGATCTTGGACGAGCCTCGGTGCGGCGGCAAGGATGAAGAGATCCGTCTCTCACTGGTTCTACGGCTGCTTACCGGACACACACAACAAGAGGCCGATCGCGAGGGTTCCATCGCGCGCCTCTTTAGGACCGATGACTGACAAAGCCCGATTTATCACATGCCATCTCGGCTACCGCCTCAAGATCATAAAAGCGGCAGGCCTCCATGAGCAGGCGGCACTCGAACCACATGTCACCGTCCGTCAGCGGCATGAACAGATCCGCGATGTTGTCGACACCTATGCGTACAGCCACCCCCTTGTCAAGCAGCCGGACCACGGGTGCGATAGAATTGTGGAGAATCGCGTGTTTCTCAAGCTGCTTCATGCTGAGCGCCGCAGACGGGCAGACCGTTACAGCAATGCCCAGGTCACGAAAAGCACTCGCGATCTTGTCCTGGGCGACCGGGCGCTGTGCGTTAAGGCTGATCGCGTGGATCGCTGTCACCCGCCCCTCGAGGCCGTGCTCCTCCACCTTGCGAATCAAAAGCTCGCACTCATGTTCGTCCGGATTGTTCTCCTGATCCACGTGAATGTCGAGGGGGACGCCCAGATCCTTCGCGATGCCCATGACGATGTCTAGATGACGTTCGGGCATAGGCCTATCGCGAGAGGGCAGCCCTCCCATGAGATCGGCCATGCTGGCCGCCTCCTCGACCACGCTCCGGTCGTTCGGGTCCAGCACCCCGGACAGCGGTTGGATCGCTACCTCAATATTGATCTGCCCGGCGTATTTTTGCTTGAGGATTTCGGCAGCCTGAATGGGAAGTAACCCCACGACGCTCGACGCGTCAACCTGCGTGCGGAGGTTACTCACTCCCTGAGCCAGCATGACCTCAACGCCCCGCGACATACGGACAACCAGGTCCTCCAAGGTATAGTTCTCCTGGAGATAGCGGTAGAGACCCCACTTTTTTTGCATGTCAACTTGACCCAGCCTCAAATTTTCAAGTGAGATTAGATACGCCTTGTCGAGGTGACTGTGGTAGTTGGCGAAACCACCACGGTCAGCCACCATCCTGAAGAACTCGGCTCTCATGTCCCAGGAAGCGCTGCGCTGACCCCAGAAGTCATTCATGGTTCGACGTGCCCTAGCGAGCAGTGTAGGCACCATCATCTCAATAACCTCTGGATCCGTAAGCAGAGGAATCCCGTTTTCGATGCTGAGTATGCGAATTAGACGACTATCCGAAGCGGCGTCGTAGTCGGGGTCACCCACAGGAACATTGATGACGAGGTCGAACTGAGAGTCCGCCAGGAGCGTATAGATGTTCGGCTCAGTGTGGTCCGAAATCTTATGCACCAGGTTGGTCACCACGCCTTCAGCCCGGAGGAACTCGTGCGTCCCGGAGGTCGCGAACAAGGTCACACCGGCATCGGCCAAGCTCCGGACCGCAGGGAGCAGACGGCTCTTGACCTCGGGGCTACCTGTCGAGAGGAGCACGTTCCGGCGCTCTGTGCGGCCGAGCAGCTTGAGATTGAACTGCAAGAGGTCGAGCCCGACCGGCTCGCGTGGCGCGGGCGGCAATACGGTCATCATATAAATCCTTTCTCGGACGGATAAGGTCGGAGGGCACGGCGCATCAGCAGCGAATTGTGTACGCACACCCCGTCGTCGGAGAACATCCGTACCGCGGCGGCGGACGCGGCCATGCCGCCCATCTCAGCGAGCCGCTCGCCGCGCAGCCCGGCGGTGACCGCGCCGACCGGGTGCACGTTGACCAGCCCGACCTCGCGACCGCGCCGGTACACGTACTCCACGACCACTGCGGTGTCGGCCACTGGGTCGGTATTGGCCATCGCGAACACGGCGGTGTAGCCGCCTAGCGCCGCAGCCGCCGAGCCGGTGGCGATCGTCTCGGCGTCCTCCCGGCCAGGCTCGCGCAGGTGCGCGTGCAGGTCCACCAGACCGGGCAGCACAACCAGCCCGCCGCCGTCGAGCACCTCGGCGCCGGTGCCGTCCAAGCCGGCGCCCAGCTCGGCGATCACCCCGTCGCGGACCAGCAGATCCACCAGAGCACCCACGCCATAGGGCCGGATCCCACGCAGCAGGAGCCGCGTGCGCTGCCCGGTGGTTCGCTCGCTCACGCCGGCTCCTCTTGGGCGGCGAGCAGGTGATAGAGCACTGCCATCCGCACGTGCACCCCGTTGCGGACCTGTCCGGTGATCGCGGCGCGAGGCGAGTCAGCGACCGAGTTCGCGATCTCCATGCCGCGCAGCATCGGCCCCGGGTGCAGCACCACAGCGTGCTCAGGCAACAGCCCCAGACGCGCTTCGGTGAGCCCGTAGCTGATCGAATACTCCCGAGTGGAGGGGAAGAACCCGCCGTGCATCCGCTCGGCCTGCACCCGCAACATCATCACCGCGTCGGTACCAGGCAGCGCGGCGTCGAGGTCATACCCGACCTCAACACCCCAGTTTTCCACGCCACAGGGCAGCAGGGTAGGCGGGGCGACGAGGTGAATCCGGGCACCCAGCGTGATCAAGAGCTCAATGTTCGAGCGAGCGACCCTGCTGTGCATCACATCGCCTACGATAGTGACGGTGCGCCCATTCAGGGTGCCCAGTCGATCACGTAGCGTAGCCGCGTCCAGTAGTGCTTGGGTTGGATGCTGGTGAGTGCCGTCGCCGGCGTTGATTACGTGCGTGGGTACCCAACCGGCGAGACGACGCGCCGCACCCGACGCAGGGTGGCGAATCACCACGCAGTCCGCCCCCATCGCGGCCAGGGTGAGCGCGGACTCCCCCTTGGCCACCGACGAGCCACCGGCCGCGACGTTGACCACATCGGCGCTCATCCACTTGCCCGCGATCTCGAAGGACGCCCGGGTGCGGGTGGAGTGCTCGTAAAACAAGGTGACCACGGTGCGCCCGCGCAGCGTGAGCAGCTTGTGCACCTCCCGACCCAGCAGGGGGCGGGGCGGCCGGCGCCGCAGGTCATCCCGGTAGAGAGTGACGTCGAGGATGCCCACGCCGGGCCGGGTCCCCCCGAACTCATGGATCCGATCCGCCAGCCGGCGGGCCAGCGGGACACCGCGAGTAGGGATACCCACCAGTACGACCGGCTCGGGGATGGCGCGCTCGAGGACCTGATGGGCCATCCGGGTGACGATGCGCGCGACCTGGGCCGCCGAGAGCAGCTCACGCTGCCGCAGCGGCCCTGCCTCGCCCACCGCACCCGCCCCGGAGGGGGACGACACGGTGGACCTCCTTCCCCACCTCACCGGATGGGCGAGCCTGCACTACTCCGCCCGGCGTCCGGACCCGGATCGGACATTATCAGGAGGTGGGACGAGGGTGCTGCCGCTCACCCACTGCCCCGTTCGGGTGATGTATGTGACTCTGCGCGGTGTTGGGCCCCCGATGGCTTGACCTTAGGGGTTACTCAGCGCAGCATTACTCTCCGTATCATCCGGATTTTGCGGAACGCTCCACGGTGTTGACTGGTCGGGGTCAGAAGAAGGAGAAGGGGCCAGATGGGCGACTATGCCAAGGCGCTAGGGTCCAAACTGCGTGGCATCCGTCAGCAGCAGGGTCTGTCGCTGCACGGTGTCGAGCAGAAGTCGGCGGGTCGCTGGAAAGCTGTGGTGGTCGGTTCCTACGAGCGCGGTGACCGGGCGGTCACGGTGCAGAAGCTCGCCGAGCTTGCCGACTTCTACGGGGTTCCCGTACCCGAACTGCTGCCGGAAGGCCGGGTACCCTCCGGCAGCGAGCCGGCCACCAAGATCGTCATCAATTTGGAGCGCCTGCAGCAGCTACCGGTGGACAAGGTGGGACCGCTGGCCCGTTACGCCGCGACGATCCAGAGCCAGCGTGGTGACTACAACGGCAAGGTGCTGTCCATCCGCACCGAGGACCTGCGTTCACTGGCGATCATCTACGACATGTCCCCGGGTGACCTCACCGAACAGCTGATTGGGTGGGGTGTGCTGCCCCCCGAGGCCCGCCCAGCGAAGGACAAAGAAGAGGCGTGACGTGCGCTGTCTGATCTGGGGCTGATCACCGCTCACGAGCCGCGCGGCAGCGCGGCCAGCGCGCCGAGCACGCCGTTAACGAAGCGCGGCGAGTCGTCGGTGGACAGCAACTTGGCCAGCTCGATGGCCTCGTCGATGGCTACCGCATCGTCCACCTCATCAGAGAACAGCAGTTCGAACACGCCGAGCCGGAGCACCGCCCGATCGACTGCGGGCATCCGCGCCAAAGCCCAACCATGGGCTTGGTCAGCGAGCAACCGGTCAATGTCCTCTCCGTGCTCGACCACGCCGTGCACCAACGAGACCGTGTAGTGGCTGACCGGGGGCAGCTCCGGGGCCCCGACCCGCTCGGCGAGCAGCGCCAGCGGGTCCAGCCCGCGCAAATCGGATTCGAAGAGGATGTTGACGGCGCGTTTGCGGGCCTTGCTGCGGGCGCCCATCTCAGCTACTGACGCGGCCGAGGTAACGCCCGTCCCGGGTGTTGACCTTGACCTTCTCGCCGGTACTGACGAACAACGGTACCTGAATCTCGGCGCCGGTCTCCAACGTGGCGGGCTTGGTGCCACCGGTTGACCGGTCCCCCTGCAGACCCGGGTCGGTGTGCGAGATCACTAACTCCACCGAGGTGGGCAGCTCGACATAGAGCGGAGTGCCGTCATGGACCGCGACCAGCACGGTCTGGTTGTCCAGCAGGTATTTCGCCGCATCTCCGACAACGCCACCGGGAACGGTGATCTGGTCAAAGGTGTCGCCGTCCATGAACACGAAGTCGGCGCCGTCGGCATACAGGTAGGTCATATCGCGCCGGTCGACAGTGGCGGTGTCGACCTTGGTGCCCGCGTTGAAGGTCTTGTCCACGACCTTGCCGGACAGCACGTTCTTCAGGGTGGTCCGCACGAAAGCGCCGCCCTTGCCCGGTTTGACGTGCTGAAATTTCACGACCGACCACAGTTGGCCGTCGAGATTCAGCACGAGCCCATTCTGCAGGTCGTTGGTGGTGGCCACGTCAGCCCCTCAGTAATTCGTCAGTGGTCGTCAGTAGGGTCGCTTGTCAGCAGGGCACGACCACGAGGTCCTTCGTGGTCAGGGTGAGAAGTTCTGGCTCGCCGTCGGAAACGACGAGGGTGTCCTCAATTCGCACACCGCCCCGGCCGGCCAGGTAGACACCCGGCTCGACGGTGACCGTCATGCCTGCCACCAGTGTACCGACCCCGAACTGCGACAACGCCGGAGCCTCGTGGATCTGCAGGCCGACGCCATGTCCGAGACCGTGCACGAAGTCCTCGCCATGCCCGGCGCGCGTGATGACGTCCCGGGCAGCCGCGTTGACATCGCGGACATCGGCCCCGGTACGCAGCGCGACCCGCCCAGCCGCTTGCGCCGCAGCGACCAGATCGTAGAGCTCCCGCTGCCACCCGGCCGGCGCTCCGAGCACCACGGTGCGGGTCATGTCGGAGTGGTAACCCTCGACCAGTGCCCCGAAGTCCAGCTTCAGTAGATCACCGATGCGCAGCTGCGCATCGGTCGGGCGGTGATGGGGTACCGCGGAATTGGCGCCAGCTGCCACGATGGTCTCGAACGACGGGCCGGTAGCTCCCGCCGCCACCATCCGGGCCTCCAGGTCGCGGGCCACCTCGCGCTCCGTGCGGCCCGGGCGCAGCCCACCCTCGGCGAGCAGTCCGGCCAGAGCGGTGTCCGCGGCCGCGCAGGCCGCGCGCAGCGCGGCGACCTCAGCATCGTCCTTGATCATCCGCAGCATCTCCACCGGCCGCGAGGTGGCGACCAGCACGTCCGCGCCGGTGACCTTCGCCAACGCGGCGTGACCATCGACCGTCATCACGTGGCTCTCAAAGCCCAGCCGGCCGATCCCCTCCTCGGCGGCGTCCTTGGCCAACCGCGAGCGGATCGACCTGTCGATCACCCGGCGTAGATCGGGCACCTCCTGCTGCGACTGCGTGTGGTAACGGCCGTCGGTGGCGAACACGCTGCGCTCGTCGCCCTCGGCGTGCACCAGCAGGGCACCGTTGGAACCGGTGAATCCGGTGAGATAGCGGATGTTGAGCATATCGGTGACCAGCAGCGCGTCGAGCTCCAGCTCACGCAGCCGCTCGCGGAGCACCGTACGGCGCTGGGTGTGGGACATAAACCTGACGGTAGCGGGGTGCGTGGGGTCAGGTGGAAGCACATCGCGTACGGCGAGCCCAGCCGCACACCCCGGCTCGCTGCGGTCAAGGAAAAGACACCCCATCGGGGCCATCCTCGGGAAACAGCGAACGCTCGCTGCCAGACTCGATGCCAGACTCGATGACGGTGATGGCCTCGACCGGGCAGGACATGGCCGCATCCAACGCCTCCTGGTTCGGGTCGATCAGGGAGGACACCGGATGGGACCTGCGGTCTGGGCCGAGCTGGAAATACCGGGGCGCGGTACCCACACACAGGCCGGATCCGATGCAGGCGAGACGGTCAACAGTCAGCTTCCACTGTGCGCTCAACGGCTGGGCACTCAACGGTGGTCCTCTCGTCGATGAACCCTTCCAGATGAACCCTTACCAGCGGACCGGCAAGGAACGCGGCGCGCGGATAGTGAGACCGGTCTTCCACAGCGGCGGGTGCTCGGGACCGGCCAGCCGCAGGCCGGGGAACCGGCGCAGCAGAGCACCGAGCGCCTCGGTCAGCTCGATGCGCGCCAGCTGTGCCCCCAGGCAGTGGTGGACGCCATGGCCGAAGGTCAGATGGGGGTTGTCGGCGCGGAACAGATCAAGCTGGTCGGCATTGGTGAAGACGGACTCGTCGCGGTTGGCGGAGGACATGATGGGCATCACGGCATCACCCGCGCGGAGCATGACGCCGCCCAGCTCCAGATCTTCGGTCACGACACGGAGCAACCCGGTGGCGGTGAACTGCGGATAGCGCAGCAGCTCCTCCACCGCGGTGGACATCCGATCAGGGTAGGTATGCAGCAGGTCCAGCTGGTCGGGATGGCCCAGCAGGGTGTAGATCATCCCGGCGAGTCGCTCAGCGGTGGTCTGGTATCCGCCGAGCAGCAGGACCAGGCAGAAGCTGACCAGTTCCTCCTCGCTGAGCAGCTCTTGCTGGTCGCGGGCAAAGACGAGGGTGCCGAGCAGGTCGTCGGTGGGGTCAGCGCGTTTAGCCGCGACCAGTTCACCCAGGTAGGCCGTCACTTCCGCCAGCGCCGCCGTGGTCGCTTCGGCCGGTTGGGCGGTCACACTCTTCAACGCATCGGCCCAGGCGTGGAAAGGCTCCCGACCGGTGTCGGGCACCCCCATCAGCTCACAGATGACCGCCAGTGGCAGCGGCTGGGTGAGGTGTGTCACCAGATCGGCCGGGGCGCCACCGTTCTCCATGGTGTCCAGCAGGTCGGCGACCAGACCCGCGATGGAGGAACGGAGCTGCTTGCTACGGCGGGTGGTGAACGCCGAGGCGACCAGCTTGCGCAAGCGGGTGTGGGCGGGCGGGTCGGTGGCCAGGATCGAGGAGGGTAGGGACGGTCGCCCGGCGGTGATCCGCGGTCCGCTGGACGCGGCGGCGGCGGCCCGGCTGAACCGCGGGTCGGCCAGCACGGTCCGGACGTCGTCATAGCGGGTGATCATCCACGCGGTGTCTCCGCTGGGCAGCAGCACGCGGGCGACCGGCTCGTCACGGCGTAGCTCAGCGAGCTCGGGCTGCGGGTCAAGCCCCTCGGGCAAGGAGAAGGAAAAACACCGGAGCGGTGTCATGGCTGCCATGAGATGCCTTCTTCGATCAGCTCGTGAGCTCATACACGGACACGTGGTAGACACTGGAGCGGGTGAATCGCGCGCCCGACCAGCTACCCAACCGTTCCCGCAGCCGCAGGCCAGCGAGATGGGCCATCAGGTCAAGCTCACCCGGAGCCGCGTAGCGGAACGACACCGTCATGTGCCTGGTACAGCCATCGCTGACAATGAGGTAGTGCGACACGTAGCGCTGCGCCGCGGGGTCAAGCTGCCGGTAGCGCACCACTAGCTCCTTCCCTCCCGTGGCCAGCGCCTGGCCGTTCGCCGCCTGGGTGGCGAACAGCGCCTCGGGCAGGTTGGCGTCAAACGCGAACAGGCCACCGGATGCCAGCCTGCGGGCCACGTTGGCGAAGCAACGGAGCTGGTCGTCCTGGCTTGGTAGCTCGAAGAAGGTGCCGGCGGCCAGATATATCAAGGAGAAGCGGCCCTGCACCGGTACCTGGCTGAAGTCGCCGATCGTAACTGTGATCCGCTCCCCGCCAGGCTTAGCCCGTAACTGGGCCACCATCGCCTCGGAAGCGTCGATCCCGGACACCCGCACGCCGCGGGCCTGCAGGGGTAGCGCCACCCGGCCGGTGCCGATACCCAGCTCCAGGACCGGCCCGGGGCCCGCCAGCGTGGTCAGCAACTCGACGGTATCGGCGGTATCGCCGAGCGCTCCGAACCAGGTGTCGTAGTGCTCGGCGAACGCGGTGCGGTAATCGGGGCTGGTCATCTAGGTCTGGTCATCTCGGGCGGTCCCTTCAGCCGAAAGGGTGGGGAAGACCACTGGTGTCGCCATGCCGCCCGGTCGGCAGCGGGTACGCCCCGGGGGCCACGACCCGCGCAACGGCGACGCCTTCGGCACGGGCCTGCGCGACGGTGGTGTCCACCGCGATCACGTCCTCACCGGTATAAGTACCCAGCAGCCGGGCCGGCGAGCACGTAGCCTCAGGCAACTCGGGTCGTGCGCCTGGCGGCGGGACCCCCCCAGCCGAGTCAGGTCTGTCCACCCACAGCCGGAGGCTGTCCTGGCGGTGCAGCGTCCACAGCGCATGCTCGACCGCGGTGCGGGGCCTGGTGCCGCCGGCCCACTGCCGCCAGGCGCTGCGGGCTACCGGGGTATTCATGCTCCATCGCACCATCAGCGCCTCATACACGGCCTTGTCGATGCCCTGCCGCCGGGCGCCCACCGGTCCGCAGCGAGCCCCGAAAGACTGCCGGTGGCCATCCCGGGTGTGCAGGCAGGCCACGATGCAGCCCACGGCCGCCGGGGCCGGGATGAGCAGGATGGTCAGCCGCAGCCCACGGCGCTCGAGCAGCTGTTCGAGCGCAACCGGTAGGCCTGGATCCCCGCTCACCACGGTCGGGGCCGGCCCCCCCTCGTACCAGCTGCGGCGCACCAAGTCGCGTTCGAAGATCTCCCAGGCCGCGTGGTCGGCCGCGGCGGCGGCATCGGGATGGGCGGCCACCCCCGTCGAGCCGGCTCTGGCCACGGCCTGGCACCCGGTGGGCGGCCGGTGGTGCACGAACGCGACCCCGGCCGGGACCAGCGTTTCGGCCCCGGTGAGCAGGGACCGGCCCGCCACCCACAGCTGGCGGGCTTCCCGCGCCTGGGGGCCACCCCAGTGGACCGGATCGACGGCGGGTACGCGGCGGCGGCGCAACTGCTCGAAGGTGGCCACCACGGTGCCCGCCGCCTCGGCGGCGCGACCGGCCAGCACGTTGCTTATCCGCTCCAGTAGCTCGCCCCGCGCCCGCACGGCCACATCCCGGGAATCATGCCCCGCGGCGCTTCCGATCAGCACCGGCGCTCCGCCGCTGGCACTCGTGCGGCCGAATGCGGCAGACCGGGCGGCCACCCTACCGAACACGACCCGCTCACTGTCCGGGAACGGCGCGAAGACCTCGACATGCCATGCCGAGCGGGTGTCCTGAATAGCCGACATCAGCAGGCTCCGGCGAGTTCCCTCTCGAGCAGGGCCATTGCCGCTGCGAGGACTTCCTGGCCGTGGTCGGTGAGGGCATCCCGGTGCCTGGCCAGGATCTCAGCCCCCTGGTGAGCCTGACCGATGAGCTTGTCCTGCCGGGCTCGGTGCGCCACCGCGCCGGTGCCGCCACCAGCCGGCAGGCGCCGGTACAGCAATGCGCTGCGGACCAGCACGACCAGTTGCTGGAACAGTCCCGCCAGCGGACGCGGGTCCGCCCGCAGCGGGGTCATCACCCGTTCGCCATCCCCGCCAGCTGGACGCAGGAACGGGCGGACCAACTGAGCGGCGTTACACCGGGTATGCGTCCCCTCGTGCACCAGCGCTTCGGCCAGGCGGACCGGGCCGGGCAACCCGGTGCTACCGGTGACCAGGCGGGCCTGATTGATCATCACGGCGCCGTGCACGGCGAAGTCAGTGAACCCATCGATCGCGTTCCCGCGCAGCAACACCACCTGGTGGACCATCTCCTCCAACTCGGCCAGCATCTGCGGCCAGGTGGCATGCAGCAGATCTACGGTCTCGCGAAAGACCACCCGATCGGCGTCCCGCCAGCAGGTCACCTCCGAGCTGGCCGGCTTCTGGTCATCGCCGCCGGCGCCGCTGCGGGCCGGGATCACGGCCAGCGCACGCGTCACGCTTTTCTGCAGATGGGGCTGCGGCACGGCCAAGTCCACCGACCTCCACAGATCGCTACCGGATGAGGTCTGCTGGGCACTGTGGGTCTGCTGAGCGCTGTGAGATGCGCACGCGGCAGCCTGTCGTAGCTGGTCGGCGAGCACCTGGTGGTGTGCCGGGGTGATCTCGCCGGACCGGCTGGCACGTTGCAGGGCATGCGCGGCCGCTACGATCGCCGGATGCGACAGGTGGGACGCCATGACATCGAGTACGCGGCGGTCCGCATCGGCGTTCCATGAAAGGCCGCGTTCCAGGGCGATACGGACTGTCCGGCACACCGCAGCCTGATCCTGCCCCGCGTTGTGGGCATCAGGTGGAATTCGCACAGATACCCCATTCTGGTGCAGGTTTTCGGCCGTATCGACTCGCCGTATCAAATCAAAGGGTCCACCGAAGGCGTACAGCGGGGCCAGGCATGCACCACCTGGCCCCACCACTGATTCTTCACTCTCCGAATCAGTCAGGAAGATCGATCATCAGGGCGTAGTCGGGCAATTCCTCCACGACTGGCTCAACCTGCTCAACCTGCTCGTCCATGGCTCTCCTTTCAGATGCAAGCTCCCCAACGGGCAGGGAAGGTCACCGTTATCTTTACGAGACAGGCCGGGATTTGGCAATACCCTCGCTAGATTTCATGGGCCGCCCCGACCCCAGCCGAGTCGGCTACGTCGGGGACCGCGTTGACAACGACGTTCTCCGGGACGTTCCCCGGAACGTTCCCCCGCCGGTTCCGCAGCACGCCGGCCGCGAGCGTCGCGGCCATGACCGTCAGCGCCCCGGCCGT
This sequence comes from uncultured Actinomycetota bacterium, assembly GCA_963822695.1. Taxonomy (GTDB): domain Bacteria; phylum Actinomycetota; class Actinomycetes; order Mycobacteriales; family Pseudonocardiaceae. The sequence goes on along the minus strand of CAWGJH010000022.1, from coordinate 42,025 downwards.
CAGGAAAACGCCTCGAGCACCCAACCAGCCCATCAACACCACGCTGAGCCCCAGCGCAGCCGCCATTCCCGCATTTTCCAGCGTCCGGTAGGCGGCCAGCACCCGCCCCCGAGCCTCACCCGGCGCCACCAACCCCACCAGCGCGGCTCCGGCGATCATCATCGAGCTGCTCCCAAGACCGGCGAGCAGGTACCAGACACCGACCATGACCGGCGATGAGGACAGCCCTGCGCCCAGCACGGCGACGCCGGTGACCGCTTCGCCGGAAACTACCAGGGTGGTGAGCGCACCGCGGGTGCAGCGTCCCGGCGCCACGAGCGGGACGGCGAGCACCATCCCGACCATCCAGCAGGCGCCGACCACGCCATAGCCGGTGTCAGTGGCGCCCAGGACGTCTTTCACAAAGAACACCTGCGCGACGTTGGTGCTCGACACGAACAGCAGGACCAGCGCAACGCTGCCGGCCACCCGCGTCAGCACCGGGTCCACGGTCCCATCGACCCACACTCGAACCCCGCCACGCGGGCGCGGACCGGGCGCCGGGCCGGGTACCCGTCGAGTACGGATCACCATGGCCCCAGCGGCCAGCACCACGAAGCTCACCGCGTCGAGCAGCAGTACCGAGCCGCTGCCCAGCATCCCGGTCAAGAAACCGCCGAGCGGCCATCCCGCCATCCGCCCGGTCGCGGTCGCTCCGCGCAGCACCGCGTTGGCCCGTAGTAAGTGCTGCGGGCCGACCATGTCGGGCACCAGCGCGGTGCGGGCCGGGTCGGCGACCGTGGCCAGCCCGGTGAGCCCGGCCACCAGCGCCACCATCACCCCGATCGACGAGGACATCGCCAGCGGCAGGCACACCACCGCCTGAAGCAGAGCGCAGCCCACCATCAAGACCCGGCTGTCATACCGATCGACCATCGCCCCGGCCGGACGCGCCGAGAACACCGCCGGCAGGGCGCCGGCCAGCAACAGCGCGGTCACCGCCCACGCCGAGCCACCATCCTCGTGTATCCGCAGCACCAGGGCCACCTGCGCGGCTGCATCCCCGAGCGCCGAACCCCCCATGATCATCGCGGTCACCGCGACGTCCCTGCCCAGACCGCGCACCATTCAGCGGATTCCCCCCTATCCATCGCAAACCTAACCACAAGAAACGCGAATACAGGGGAAGCGCAGCGGTATTCAGTGTATCTCGATCGGATTAGGTGAGTATCGGATTACGTAAGCGACGCGGTGTCAGGTGCCGGCGCGGCCGGCGATCCAGCGCAACGCGAGTGGGTAACCGCCGACGCCCAAGCCGACGATGACTCCGGAAGCGATGGCCGAGATGTGACTGTGGTGCCGGAATGGCTCGCGCGCATGCACATTGCTGATGTGCACCTCCACCAGCGGTGCCGACAGCTGCGCGGCGGCGTCCCGGACCGCGATCGAGTAATGCGTCCACGCCCCGGGGTTGAGAACCACCGGAGTCGCGGTGTCGGCGGCCTCGTGCAGCCAGCTCATCATGACGCCTTCGTGGTCAGTCTGCCGCACGTCCACCTCCAGCCCCAGCTCGGTTCCGACCCGCTGGCACAGCGCGACCAGGTCGCCGTGAGTGGTCGCGCCATAGACGTCGGGCTCGCGGGTCCCGAGCCGGCCCAGGTTCGGCCCGTTGAGCACAAGCACCTTCACTCCGAGCCCTCCATCCCGCCGGCCACCGCGGCGTAAGCCCGGGCGAGCAGCTCGGGGTTCGGGTTCTCCAGCCGGCCGGGCTTCGCCAGACCATCGAGCACCACGAAACGCAACACCCCCGACCGGGTCTTTTTGTCGTTGCGCATGCCCTCCAGCAGCTCAGGTAGCGCGTCAGCGTCGTATCCGGTGGGCAGGCCGATCAAGCTGAGCACCGCTCGATGCCGCTGCGCGGTGGCGTCGTCGAGCCGTCCGGCGAGCCGGGCCAACTCAGCCGCGAAGACCATCCCGACGCTCACCGCGGCACCGTGCCGCCACCGGTAGCCCTCCCGACGCTCCAGGGCGTGGCCTAGCGTGTGCCCGTAGTTGAGCACCTCGCGCAGGTGGGATTCCCGCAGGTCAGCGGCCACCACGTCAGCCTTTACCTTGATCGCTCGGCCGACCAGTTCCTCCAGCACTGGCCCCGACGGATCCAGCGCGGCGTCCGGATCGGCCTCGATCCGCTCCAGGATCACCGGATCAGCGATAAACCCCGCCTTGACCACTTCGGCCATCCCGGCGACCAGCTCGGCTCGCGGCAGCGTCGGGAGAATCGCGAGATCGGCCAGCACCGCGGCGGGCTCGTGGAACGCGCCAACCAGGTTCTTGCCCGCGTCGGTGTTGATCCCGGCCTTACCGCCCACCGCGGCATCTACCATCGCCAGCAGCGTGGTGGGCACCTGCACCACGCGGACCCCGCGTAGCCAGTTAGCGGCGACGAACCCGGCGAGATCGGTGACCGCCCCACCACCGAAGCCGACCACGGTGCCGGTGCGGTCCAGGCCCACCTGCCCGAGCACGTCCCAGCAAAATCCCGCCACCGCCAGCGTCTTGCCATCCTCCGCGTCGGGCACCTCGATGCGGTAAGCCTGCGAACCGAGGTACTCCAGCACGGTGCGCAGCGCCTCGGCCGGCTCGACCAAGGTCGGCTGGTGCACGATCGCCACGGCGCCGCTGCCCACCGCATCCAGCAGCTCAGCCCGCAAATACCGCCCGACGACGACGTCGTAGGGCTGCGCCGTCGCCACCCGGATCCGCATCGGCTCAGTATCACCGGCCCTACCTGATAGCGCACCGGTCTCACTCATCGCCGCTCCTGTCACGCCCACGCTTATGCAGAGTCAGCAGCACCTCCGCTGCTACCTCCTCCGCGGAACGACCAGTCGTCGACACGACAGCATTGGACACCGCTGCATAGACGGGGCGTCGCTGCGCGAGCAAATGCCGCAGATGCGCTCGGGGGTTCGGGAGCAACCACGGGTGCAGGGGAACCAAACCCTCTCGGCGAAGCAGCTCATCGAGTTCCACATCGAGAAATACAACGTGGAAGGGCGTCAGTTGGTCCTGGATCGCGGGGTTCAGCGGCGTGCCGCCACCCAGGGCGAGCACACCCGCATGATCCGCGAGAACAGTACCAATAAGACGGCACTCCAGGTCGCTGAATCCCTGCCGACCCAGCTTGACGACCAGCTCGCCGGCAGGCAGACCGCACTCATCCTCCACGTCATCATCGAAGTCACGAAACGAGACACCCAGCTTGTCTGCCACCAGCTGCCCCACAGTGCTCTTTCCCGACCCCGGCGGACCGATGAGTATCAGGATTGGTCCGCTCACCATGCGGCCGATCTCCTTAAGCCATAAGCCGCGGGGCGATCGTCCATCCGCGCCTCCTGTGGTTTTTCCAACCGCAACAGGAATTCACTCCTGCGACTGGCGAGATACCCTTCGTTGTAGAAATACCCCGGCGATTCGCCCGACATCTGCCCGACTGCGGCCACCAGACCGGTCTGCGCTCTCTCACATTCGACCATGCACTCGTTGTACCAGCCGTCGAATGCATAGGCCGTGGCAGCTCGCTGCGCTGCGCCAACTCGCATCAGAGGATCCTCGGCCTTGCTCACTGGGCTTTGCGCAGCTGCGGGCAGGTCGAGCCCGGTAGGAGCCTGACCCTGCCATGACTCAGTATAGCTCCATTCGCATAATGCGTAAATTCCGAGTTCGACGCTGCCCGCGTTATGCGCTGCCACCCGGGCCTGTTCATAGTAGCGCCTCGCGTTGTCGATGTCATTGAGCTCGAAGAAGTAATATCCGATCGAGGTAGACAGGTCACTGCAGAACGAGATCAAGCGTGACCGTAGCACAACCGGGCACTCCACCAGGAGGCCACGGACCAGATCTCGTTGCGCAAGTGCCATCGGCAACACAGCACGCGAGCCCAGCGCATCCTCTTGCAGTTGGCAATGCCGTAGCATGGCGACGATGTGGTCGATGACCCGCGCGTCCACCCGACTCGGCGAAGCAACGGCCCGGGCCAGGCGTTGCTGTTCGTCGGTGTCGAAGCCGCCCATGACAGGGGAGGCGGCTACAGTGCCAGCTACCCACCCGAGTAGCTGGAGCACGGCGATAGTGGCCATGTCGTCGGCAAGAACGGTAATACCCGCTTGTTCCTGGCGCCACTGCTCGATGTGTGGTCGTCGCTCATCCACAGCCGACGCCACTGTGCCAGTAGCAACTGTGCCAGTAGCAACTGTGCGGCGCGCTGCCAGGCGCTGCCGCTTCGCCGCCATATCCCGCCCCCCGCCCTTACCATCTATTCTCGACTTGACACCGGGTAGACTTTCACGCGTAGCGAGTTGTCCCGCCATGCGGTTACGCTACGCGCACCCGCAACAGCAACAGGACCCAAGATCCAAAATCGATCTTCGAAGAACTGTTCTTCCTGCTAGAGCCGGTGGGCTCACCTCGCATCTTCGGGACCGGCTTCGTCTAGCCGCTCGCCCTCACCGGAGCGACCCCGTCAACTGCGCCTGGCACGGTACCTTCCGAACTCAGTCGGGCCCGCTGCTGACTGATCAACTGGGCAGAAATCGGCCCCGCCTGTGTCGCTTACTTCCCCGCTGCGTGGTCAGCGGTAGGTGTCCTTGTCACCGTGGGTCGCTGCGAGCGCCGCGCTGCAGCCGAGGCAAGGTAAGAAGGATTTGGTGCGTGACGAGGGAGAGGACTGATCGCGATGAGCAGGGCCTATGGTTACACCTCTTACGGCGGTCCGGAGACCGAGACGTGGTTCGATCGGCCTGAGCCGGTGCCGGGTCCCCGCGATCTGGTGATCAAGGTCAAGGCAGTGGGGGTCAACCCCGTCGATTACAAGATTCGCGGCGGCGCGATGGCCAACCCGCAGGCCACACCCCACTTTCCCTTGGTGCTCGGCGTCGAAGCGGCCGGTGTCGTGGGAGCGGTCGGCTCCGACGTCGAGGGATTCGCCCAGGGCGATGACGTGATGGGCAGGACCGCGCCGGAACACGGCAGCTACGCCGAGCACGCGGTGCTGCTCGCCGAGACCACCACGCATAAGCCTCCCCAGGTCAGTTTCGTGCAGGCAGCCGCGCTGCCGGTGGCTGGTGGGACCGCCTGGGACGCGCTGGAGAAACTCGGCGTCACCGAGGGTGAGACGTTGCTGATCAACGGTGTCGGCGGTGGTGTCGGGGTCATGGCCGCACAGCTGGCGCGCAACCGCGGCGCGGCGGTCTTCGGAGTCGGGAGCCAGACCAAGCGGTCGATGACGGAAAGTCTCGGAGCCACGCTGATCCCCTACGACAGTGGCGACGTCGTCAAGCAGATGCGCCAACTGCTACCCGGCGGCGTTGATGCCATCCTCGACGTGGTCGGCGGCGAACCGATGCGCCACGTCGCCATTCTGATCACCAACCCGGCCCGGATCGTGTCGGTCGCCGATCCTGGTGTCGCGGAGCTGGGAGGTAGCTTCCTGGTGTCCAGCTCGGCGGGCGTTCCCGCCCTCGCCAACCTGGTCGCCGCAGGCAAAGTCGATCCCAAGGTGCTCCAGACCTACCCCTTCGATGAAGCGCCACAGGCACTGCGAGCAGTGGAGTCCGGTCACTCACTCGGCAAGATTGTGATCGACCTAGCGCAGACAACCCAGGTGTGACCACAACAAACCGAGCACCACTGCCCGCACCGGGCACAAGATCTGCATTAAACCGGCTGGTGATTGGTGTGATCTGTCCCCGGAACGCAATCGGGTCATGGCTGGCTCGCGGTGAACTCAGCGCGCATCGCGGGCAGCAGCTTGTCTCGGGCATAGTCGAGAAATGGCTGCTGGTGCTGTGGAGCGCCGCCGATCTGCACCAGCGCAAGATCTGTGAATCCCGCTTCGGCGAAGGGCCGCGCTGCCGCAACATGCGTGTCGAGGTCGGGTCCACAGGAGATGTGCTCGGCGATATCGTCCGCCCGGACGAACTGGCTTGCGGCGGCGAACCCGGCAGTGGATGGCAGCTCCGCGTTGACCCTCCAGCCCCCGCCGAACCAGCGGAACTGCTCGTGCGCCCGGGCGATCGCGGTGTCCCGATCAGCGTCGAAGCAGATCGGCAACTGACCGATCCGGCGGCTGGTGCCCTTTCCGGGTCGCGCGGTGTCCCACATCGTGGCCAACTCGGCATTCGGTTCGACGGTGATCATGTGCTCGGCCAGCGGGGCGAACAACTCGCACGACTGGGTGCCCGACACCGCCACCGCGATCGGCACCCGCTGCCTCGGCAGGTCCCACAGCTTCGCGGAGTCGACGTGGTAGTACTGGCCGCGCCGGGTCACATAACCGCCATCGAACAGCGCATTGATGATCTCCAACGCCTCGACGAGCATCTCGTGGCGCACCGTGACCGAGGGCCAGCCACGCCCCACCACGTGCTCATTGAGATTCTCCCCCGACCCCAGGCCCAGGATGAACCGCTCGCCCGAGAGCAGCCCCACCGTGGCCGCTTGTTGGGCCACCACGGTGGGGTGGTACCGCATGATCGGACAGGTCACAAAGGTCATGAGCTCGACGCGCTCGGTGGCGTGGGCAACGGCGCCAAGCACAGTCCAGGCATTCGGTGCGTGGCCCTGCGCGTCCAGCCACGGGAAGTAATGATCACTACAGACCTCGAACGCGAACCCGGCCTGCTCGGCGGCCACCGCGTACCGCACCAACTCGGTCGGCCCGGATTGCTCGGTCATCAGGGTGTATCCGATCTCCATGCCTGCTCCATCCCGCCGTCGATGACTGCAGTGACATTGTCGATGACACCGCGGTGAATGTCCCGTCCTTGAGAGGTCATACCGTGGTGATCACCCCCTGGCATCGGCCGACGCGCTCTGCCAGCCGACCCAGGGCGCTGCGGGCACCGTGAGCGGAGGTAGACATCCTCGCTAGGCACGATCGACTACCGGCACGGTGATCGACTCTCATCCCCCCGCGGCTCCATTGCGACGGCATGAGTCATCAGTGAGGGCGGCGAGGGCCTCCTCCATGGTGAAGATGCGATGGACAGGCCGGAACCGCAGCCGACGTGGCTCAGGCGCATCGCAGCCACCCTATTTGCGCCAGTCAGGACAGGGGCGGCATAAGGCGGTGACAGCCTCGGTCCTACCGGCACGGCCACATCAAGAATGCCGATCAGGGACGCGGGTGTTGCGCGTAGCGTGTCGTCGTAGGTGGCGAGGTGGTCCAAGCGGTGCGGGGGTCGCCTTGTGGACCGTCTACGCTGTGGAGGCACCATGATTGATCTGCGGTATCGGATGATCATGGCGCTCAGCGCTGCGGACTTCGGAAACCCGGTGTGCGAGCAGGCAGCCGCGATCTGTGCCGAGATCGCCGAGCAGCACTGCGCCCAGCTGCACCTCACGATGACCGCGCCCGTCATCGCATCCGAGGACGTGATGACGACCCAGCCTGCCCGTGTGACGTGTCGCGACTCGGCTACCATGCGCAAGCCATGATGACACAGACAACCGAGCCGTTGCCGCCGACGGTGGACATCCGCCGTAAAGACGAACGGTTCAAGACCCGGTTGTCATGGCTGGATTCGAAGAATTCCCGATGGGCCTGCGCAAGCGAAAACATGTCCGGATAAATCCGGGCACCGAGATGCTCCAACGGTACCCGTAACGCCCACAATCCCCGATTACCGCCAACCATGGACGGCGACGCCGACATCACCAGACCGTGACGCTGATGAAACGGCTGCGGCCGGTACCGCGACACCCAATCAATCGCATTCTTCAAACCGCCAGGCACGGACGCATTGTACTCCGGCGAAGCGATGACAAACGCATCCGCAGCCTCCAACCGCTGCCGCAGCCGCGCCGGACCCACCGGGATGCCCGCACCATCTTGAGCATCCTGGTCGTAGCTCGGCGCGTCGAAGTCGGTCAACGTGGCGAAGTCCACGCCACCACCGTGTCGCTCGATCGTCTCAGCGGCCAGCCTGGCAAGACGGGTGTTCAACGAGTCGCCACGCAACGACCCGGACAGCACCAGAACACTCACGCGCCGCCCGGTGCCACCCACGACCCCCCGCCCGGACCCTGTGGACGTAGCAGCGGGACGATCCTCCGCCGGATCCGCGGACATCAGCATCTCCCCGTACTCCCTCGGTGACACCACACACCGTGCGCGCAGCCGATGCTCGACCACACCGCTCACCGTAGTCGTGCCGGACCTACCCGGATAAGAAGTCGAGCAGCGCCTTGTTGACCTCCTCGGGGTGGGTCCAGCCGATGTTGTGCGGGCCACCCGTAACCTCGATGAACCGCACATCCTTGATCAAATCTGGCAGACGCCGGCCGGTGGAGTTGATGGGCAGGATGCGATCCTCATCTCCCTGCACGACCAGCACCGGCACGTTGATCTTGGGCAGGTCCCGGCGGAAGTCGGTCAGCCAGGTCCGGACGCAGGCCAGCGTGGCCGTCGCCGAGGCACCAGCGGCGACGGTGAAGCTCAGTTGCCAGGCCTGGTCACTGATGCGGGTACCGCCCAGCTTATCGACGTTGTAGAAGTTGTCGAGGAATGCCTTCAGATACGCCGGCCGGTCGGCGACGATGGCCACCATGATGCCGTCGAAGACGCTCTGGTCGACACCTTCGGGGTTGTCAGCGGTCTTGAGCAGGAACGGTGGGATCGGAGCGACAAGGGCCGCCTTCCGCACCCGCGCCGAGCCGTAGGTACCCAGGTAACGGGTCACCTCACCGGTGCCCATAGAGAAACCGACCAGGACCATGTCAAGCAGGTTTAGTTTCTCCACCAGCGCATGCAGGTCCGCAGCGAAGGTATCGTAGTCATAACCAATGGTCGGCTGGCTGGAGGCCCCGAACCCTCGGCGATTGTAGGTGATCACCTGGTAACCAGCCTCAAGCAGCACCCGTTCCTGCTTTTCCCATGAGTGGCCGTTGAGGGGGTACCCGTGGATGAGGACGATCGGCGTACCCGTGCCGTGGTCTTCGTAGTAGAGGTCGATGCTGCTGGAGTTTTCCCGACCGACATTGACGTAGGGCATGCCACTCTCCTCGTGCCTGAAGGGACGGTGCTGCACCTACCGGGAGTCGTTGTTCCGGTAGGATAAACCACACCCGACGCTAACCGAAGATAGCTGAAGACCTCGCGGTCAGCGACGCCGTCCATCAGCACGATCACCGTGCGGCCGCACCCCACGAGCTGGCCACCCCCGGACCCGCCAGGCCGCCACCGTCCGGGCCTATGCCACCGGTGCTGTGGGGCGGCCGGGGCCAGAACCGAGCGGTGATCATCCTCGGTCATCTCAACGACCAACCGCAAGCCGCGACCACGCGGATTCTGCGTGGCCACTCGGCTCGGAGATCGGCACCCCCGCCCACCGCGACGGCAAGCCTGCGTTGACCCCACTGCGGTGAGCGCTGCGGGCTCGCCTCGGCCAGGGCGCGTCGCACGCCGTCCGCGTCGAGGTCCGTGGTGTAGACGGGGCTGCCAGGCTGCTGGCGCCAGGACTCATCCAGGCTTCCGGCGTCTACCGCGTCGAATCCGAGCTCATCGATCAGGTGCATGATCACCGCCTTGGCACCCTCGTCGTCACCAGCGACCGGCAAGGCTATGCGCCCGGGTGAACCTGCCGGGCGGCCGTTGTCCCGCAGGTGATCCGCGTAGATATTGCAGGTCGGGAACATTCTTCTCCGGGATGGTGAGGATGACGAGGTCCTTGCCGCGCGCTGCTTCGATACTGGAAACCGCGGTGGCGCAGGTCTGCGCGGCCAGGTCGCGCAGCGTGTCGGGACCGCGCGAGTTCGCCCCGACACCGCGTGCCCTAGCGCCGTGAGACGCCGCGTCAGTGTGCCGCCGATGTTGCCAGCACCGATGATCGAATGCGCACTCATCGGCAGAAGAGTGCATTGCGGTGATCACGTACACACGATCCGGCCCCGAGGCTGGGGTGGTCCGATCTCAACCATCGGCTCCCAGCGGCCTTCGCTGAACTTGCCCTCGCCATCTACAGCGCACGACCCTCACGTCGGCTTATCTCAGCCCGGCGTGTCGCCCTGGTTCCCCGACCCTGATCCCAGCTTCGCCGTGAAGAGCCCCGCAGGCTACCAAGATCGTGTTGGTGGCGGTCGAGGAGGGGGAACGGCGAGGACATCGTTGACATCTCGAACCGGCACTGGCACGGGTAGTCTGCTTGTTTGGGAACATACTGCTTGCTGCGGAAGAGCGCGGTGTAGCGCGTTCTCGGGCTGAAAGTTCCCGGAGGTCTTGCTACCAGGGGGCATGATATGCGTTATCGCCAGTTGGGTGAGTCCGGTCTCACGGTGTCGGTGATCGGCCTGGGAGGGAACAACTTCGGCGGTCGTATCGGACTGGAGGAGACGCGCGGCGTGGTCGATGCCGCCATCGACTGCGGTGTGACGTTCGTTGACACCGCCGATGTCTACGGGAACCGGGGCGGATCGGAGGAGCTACTGGGTCAGGTGCTGGCGGGTCGGCGTGAGCAGGTTGTGCTGGCGACGAAGTTCGGCATGGACATGGGTGACGGAACAGTCGCGCGTGGATCACGCAAGTACATACGACGCGCGGTGCATGCCAGTCTACGCCGTGTGCAGACAGACTACATCGATCTTTACCAGTATCACGAGCCTGATGGCGTCACTCCGCTTGAGGAGACACTGGCGACGCTCGATGATCTCGTCACGGAGGGCAAAGTGCGTTACATCGGGTCGTCCAACTTCGCCGGATGGCAGATTGCCGATGCTGATTGGATCGCCAGGACCCAACATCAGGCCCGGTTCATCTCGGCGCAGAATCACTACAACCTGCTGCGGCGTGACGCGGAACGGGAAGTCATACCGTCATGTGCGAATCGCGGTGTTGGCGTGTTGCCCTATTTCCCCCTGGCGAATGGGCTGCTCACTGGCAAATACCGTCGCGGACAGGCTCCGCCTCGAGGGACGCGCCTGGCCGGGCATGAGTCGGAGTTGACCGATGACGTGTTCGACAAGCTCGAAGCGCTGGAGCGGTTCGGTGAGAAGCATGGACACTCGCTCCTGGATGTGGCCATCGCTGGCTTGGCGGCCATGCCAACGGTTGCTTCGGTCATCGCCGGTGCGACAAAACCCGAACAGGTACGAGCTAATGCCACAGCCGGTGAGTGGGAATTGTCGTCCGACGAGCTCACCAAACTTCGCTCCACATTCATCTGAGCTCTGAACCACCCCGGGTGGGTCGGATGAGGGTGGTGTGGATGGTGTCACCGGGCTTGCATGTGGCGAGCACTTGCGGATGCCGGCGACCAGGCCGACGACGATGAAGGGCCCAGGATCCAGGGCACTCCCGTGTTTGATCGCAATAGCGACCGTGTGCAGCAGCTCGGCTACGATAAAGAGCAGGAGGGTCTCATTGAGGATCGCGAGCACGGTCGCCGGCATGTCGTAGTGGCCAGTCAAGACAACTGCAATCTGACGCATTGTGTAGACGATCAGCGCGACTCCCAGTGCGGTGAGGAGTACCGCGACGACTACGTGGATGGCGTCTTCCGCGACCTTGATGGCACGGACTATGTGCGCTAGGTGCCGACGGGGATGAGCAGGCATGGCTGAGGTGCTCGGACTCATTCCGATACGCCCTTACGTTGTTTTCCTAAGCGCGTCCAGCATGCCGTGCAGATGGACTACCGCGAGTTCTATGTCGTAGTATTTTCGTTGCCCGGCCCGCGACTCCGCAGCAAGCAGCCCGCAACGGTGGATTTTTTCGAAGTCACCGTCGGGGAACTTGTACCGACCCTTGGTTTCCTCGTCATATTCATCGTCTATTCCGAGATGCCATCGGTCATATTCGGCGTAGCCATGCTCCCGGATGAACTCATTCTCCTGCTGCGCAGAGGGTTGGTGTTCGCTCCACGCGCTGCGGTCGTCAATGACGTACTTGCCCGTCCAGATCAAGCTCTTTGCGTGATCGAACGCCCTCGCGTTCAACTTGACTGCCATCGTCTCCCCTCCGTGGGTCGTTGCGATACCGATCCGTTCCAACGTCCCGGTTCCGTCGAACAGGTGCGAGACGCCCGTCACGTCCTCCGGCGATCAGCAAGGTGGGCTAGTGCACCTTGTGCAGCTCCGCGTCGGCGAGGTCGGGACGTCGTGCCCCGGGGACGACGGCTTGCGCGGTGAGCGGTCGCAGCACACTGGGCCACAAGACCCCCCAGCCTGGCGCCACACCTGACCAGCCTGCGCCCGACGCAGCTGCCTGGCTTCGTTCTGACAACACCAGATATTGCTGCCCGTTTGTCATGGTGTGACGGCTCACGCCTGTGCCGCGATCGCTGACACGCTGACCGCGCATGCCGACCTGCGGTCGGGCCCTCGCACCGTTCACGCCCAATCCGGGTGGCGCCGAGATCGTCGGTGAACTGGAGCCGCCCATTACGATCTCGGGGCAAGCTATACGGCAGGCGCGCCTCGGCCGAATTATCGGTTGTCCGTGGAGCAATAGGTGACATACCGAATGCTGCTGACTTCTGTGCTGTGGGGCCAGCTTGTGCATCCGCACCTAGCCCTGAAGGCCGAAGCGATCACCATCCGTAGTGCCTTAACATCGGATCGCCGTCGGTGGGACCCCGGACTCAATGCCACGTAGCTTAATTTGATCATGGTGTTGGCCTGCTGTTTTTCCGTGTGTTCGGCGTGGCGTCGTGGTGCTGGCCGGATGGGCTGGCACGGTCGGCGATCATGGTTGAGGGTGTGGTGGTGCGGCCGGATCAGGTGTCGCTGGGGGTGCTGGTCTCGGCGGTGCCGCGGGACGCGGTGGATGCCGCGGTGGGGTCGTGCGGGGCCGGGGAGAAGCGTTCGGGCGGGAAGCTCCCGGCGCACGTGACGGCGTATGTGCGCCACGAGGCGCTTCGTTGCATTCCCGATTCAGTCGGGAGGAACTCGGAGGGATGTTCTTGGGTCTGATGGCTTACCTGAATCCGAAAGGAGACCGGGGACAATAGCATGCCAGGAAAGCGGCGGTCGCGCTCAGGCGTATGAGGCGAGGCGCTGCGGGACCCGCGCGATATGGTGAACAGCTGGATTGCTTGATACCCCAATCTCCAGATGATGCAAATCACCATCCACCGGAAAGACGCCCGATACCGGTGCCGCATCCTGTGTCGGTATAGGTACGCGCCCGGCACAACCTCCGGGATGTGGAGCGATGCCCAATGAGGGTATTCAAGGAGATGAGTGGGGCACCTAAGTCGCGCTGTGACGTGCAACGAAGACGAACGTGGGATCGCCTAAGGGGTGCGCTGCGCCGCGAGGCGCTTTGTCATATCCTCAGCTCAGCTGGGAGGAATTCGGAGGAATCATTCCTGAATCTAATGGCTTACTCGGATCCGAAAGGACAATCGGGGACAATAGCATGCCATTGAAGCAGTGGTCGTGTCCAGGTACACGGAGCGAGGTGCTGCGAGATTCGAGCGATATGGTGGAAGCTAGACTGCCTGAACCCCAATCCCCAGAAGATGTAAAGTTAGCGTCCGTCGGAAAGGTACCTGAAACCGGCGCCGCACCGTGCATCGGAGTCTCGCGCCCTCTGATGCAACCTCCGCGGGGCGGAGCGATTCCCAGTGAGGGAATTTAAGGGGATGAGTGGGGCACCTAAGTCGCTCTAGAACGTATGACAAAGACGAACGCGGGATCGCCTAATCGGCACAAGCCATGTGCCATACGGCGACAGAGGCCCCATAGTAGTCGTGGGATTAACGCCCCACCAAGGCGGACGGGAAAGCCGTCCACAGTCGGGCGAAGGGGGCCAGGTGATCGGACATTCGAAGACTAGGAGGTGCGCGTGATGCGAGAGGCCAAAACAGTACTGGATGTCCTGCGTGAACGCGGAAGGCGCGGCCTGCCGCTGGAACGGCTCTACCGGCAATTGTTCAACCCGCAGTGGTATCTGCTCGCCTACGGCCGTCTGTACGCCAACAAGGGGTCACTGACGCCCGGCCCGGATGGCGAGACCGCCGACGGCATGTCTCTGGGCAAGATCGAACGCATCATTGATGCGTTGCGTCATGAGCGCTACCGGTTCAAGCCCGTCCGGCGGGCCTACATTCCCAAGAAAAACGGGAAGAAAAGACCGCTGGGACTGCCGTCTTGGTCGGACAAACTGGTTGGTGAGGTAGTGCGCCTACTGTTGGAGGCATACTATGAGCCGCAGTTTTCCGACCGATCGCATGGGTACCGACCACACCGTGGCTGCCACACCGCACTGTCGGAGGTGTCCAAAAAATGGACTGGCACAACCTGGTTCATTGAGTCGGACATCGCCGACTGCTTCGGCAGTTTTGACCACGACATCATGCTGTCGATACTGGCAGAGAAAATTCACGACGGCCGGTTCCTGCGGCTGCTGCGAAACATGCTACAAGCCGGATACCTGGAGGACTGGGTATGGAACGCCACACTGTCAGGCGTACCGCAAGGCGGCGTGGTTTCACCCCTGCTCTCCAACATTTATCTGCACAAGCTGGACACGTTTGTGGAGCACGTTCTCATTCCCGAATACACCCGAGGAGATGCCAGGGCAGCCAACCCTGAGTATCGCCGGATGGAAAGCCAGCTCGCCTACCGGCGCCACCGAGGAGACCACGTAGCGGTCGCCGAGTTGCGCCGAAAAATGCGGTCGAACTCCGAGCATAAATACGACGGATCCGGGATTCCGGAGACTGCGTTATGTGCGATACTGCGACGACCATCTGCTCGGGTTCACCGGACCGAAGGCCGAAGCCGAGGAAATCAAGATCAGACTTGCGACGTTCCTGCGTGAGGAACTCAAACTGGAACTGTCGCAACCCAAGACACTGATCACGCACGCGCGTACCGGCGCGGCGCGGTTCCTAGGCTATGAGATCACCGTCCAACACGCCGACTACAAGATCACCCACGGACGCCGAAGCGTCAACGGCACCGTGGGGTTGCGCGTGCCCCGGGATGTGATCAAGGCCAAATGCGCCCCCTACCTCAAGCGCGGTAAACCCGAGCGACGCACCCAGATGGTCAACGACAACGACTTCACGATCGTGGCGACCTACGGTGCACAGTACCGGGGACTGGTGGAATATTACCTGCTGGCCGGTGATGTCTGGCGACTTGACCGGCTCAGATGGGTGGCCGAAACTTCCATGCTCAAAACACTGGCCGGCAAGCATGACTCCACGGTAACGAAGATGGCGGGCCGTTACCGGGCCACCATCACCACACCGTACGGGCCACGCAAATGCTTCCAGATCAGTGTTGAACGCAGCGGCCGCAACCCACTGGTAGCACGGTTCGGCGGCATTCCTCTGCGGCGTAAAAAGGGCGCGGTCCTCACCGACCGTGTGCCGGCACCGGTCACCGTCCGCCGCAAAGAGTTGATCACTCGGCTCCAAGCGGGGCGGTGTGAACTGTGTAAGCAACCCGGCCCGGTGGACGTCCACCAGGTCCGTAAGCTTGCCGACCTGCATCGACCGGGACGCCCGCAGCCCGCATGGAATCAGCTGATGGCCAAAAGACGCAGGAAAACGTTAGTCGTCTGCGCGGCCTGCCACACAGCTATCCACGACGGGCAACCAACCACGACACTCACGCAGTAGTCACTGGAGAGCCGGATGCTCGGAAACGGGCCAGTCCGGTTCGGGAGGGGGTCGCCGGGTACGACCAGGTTATTTCTAACTGGCACCGCGCCCGGCGGCCTACCTCGTAACCCTATGGTGACGGAGGCCTCGTAGTAGTCGTGGGAGTCACGCCCCACCAAGGAGGACGGGAAAGCCGTCCACAGTCGGGCGAAGGGGGCCAGGTGATCGGATATCTATGAGCTGGGAGGTATGCGTAATGCAGAACGCCAAAACAGTGCTGGATGTCCTCCGTGAACGCGGGAGGCGTGGCCTGCCGTGCAACGAGCTCTATCGACAGTTGTTCAACCCGGGCTTGTATCTGCTGGCTTACGGGCGTCTATACTCCAACCAAGGGGCCATGACGCCCGGGGTCAATGGGGAGACCGCGGATGGCATGTCCGAGGCAAAGATCGGTCGCATCATCGATGCTTTGCGCTACGAGCGCTACCGATTCCAGCCAGTCAAGCGGATTTACATCCCGAAAAAGAACGGGAAGATGAGACCGCTCGGCTTGCCGTCCTGGACGGACAAACTCGTCGGCGAGATGGTCCGCCTCCTACTGGAGGCATACTATGAACCGACGTTCTCGGACCGATCCCACGGTTTCCGTCCCCGCCGGGGCTGCCACACCGCGCTGCGCGAAGTGGCCGACACATGGGCGGGGACGACCTGGTTCATCGAGGGAGATATCGCCGATTGTTTCGGGTCGCTTGATCATTCGAAGTTACTCGAAATTCTCGGTGAGAAAATCCACGACAAAAGGTTCCTTAGGCTGTTGCGTAACATGCTGGAAGCCGGATACCTGGAGGACTGGGAATGGAACGCTACCCTCTCCGGCGCGCCACAGGGCGGGGTGGCTTCACCAGTCCTTTCCAATATTTATCTGGACCGGTTGGACAAGTTCGTGGAAAAAGATCTCATTCCACAGTACACCCGAGGAGGCCGGAAGGCGGACAACCCCGCCTACAACCAGGTGAGAACCGCGATGAGGCGTGCTCGCAGGCATGGTGATCATGCCATGGAACGACAACTGCGCAAGCAACTTCACCGCCTGCCCAGCAAGGATCCTCGAGATCCTGGCTACCGGCGGTTGAAGTACAGCCGATACGCTGACGATCACCTCCTCGGGTTCATCGGACCGAAGGCCGAAGCCGAAGAGATCAAAGCTCGCCTCGCCGCGTTCCTGCGTGATGACCTCGCGTTGGAACTCTCCGAGGACAAGACCTTGATCACACACGCCCGCACAGGCGCGGCACGATACCTCGGCTACGAGATCACCACCCAGCACGCCGACCACAAGATCACCCGTGGTCAACGGTCGGTCAACGGGACCGTCATGTTACGCGTCCCCCAGGCGGTGATCAGAGCCAAATGCTCCCCCTATCTCAAGCGCGGAAAACCCGAGCGCCGACCCCACCTGATGAATCTCGATAACCATCTGATCATCAACACATACGGGGCCGAATACCGGGGGCTCGTCCAGTACTACCTGCTCGCCGGTGACGTCTGGAGACTTCATCGGCTGCATTGGGTCATGCAGACCTCGATGCTCAAGACGCTGGCCGCCAAGCATCGCTCGACCGTGACGACGATGGCCCGCACGCACAAGGCCGTCATCAGCACACCACACGGGCCGCGCACCTGCATGGAGGCCACCGTTGAACGAAAGGGCAGAAAACCACTGGTCACACGGTTCGGTGGGATACCCCTGAAACGGCAGAAGAAAGCGATCCTCACCGATCGCCAACCAACCCCGGACACCAGCCGCCGCAAAGGCAACGAGCTGATCAAACGGCTCAGGGCAGGCCGGTGCGAGATCTGCGAACAACGGGTCCAGGTGCAGACACACCAGGTCCGCAAGCTCGCCGACCTCAACCAACCGGGGCGACCACAACCCGCGTGGGCACAACTCATGGCGAAGATACGGCGCAAGACCCTCGTGGTCTGCTCGACCTGCCATGACACCATCCACGCGCAGCAACCAACCGCGACACTCACGGGGTAGTCACTGGAGAGCTGGATGATCGGAAACGATCACGTCCAGTTCGGGCCGGGGGCCGCTGGAAAAGGACTGTGCCAACACGCACGGCACCTCGCCAGCGGCCTACCGGTACCTGACGATGGCGATGTGCCTGTTCGCGGATGATGATTATGAGGAGGTCGCGGCCAAGGTCACCGGGTCGCTGTCGCGGTGGGGGTGCTGGGACGCGGGCTGGGCGGTGCCGACGGCGAGTGGGATCACCCAGGCCCGCAAACGGCTGGGTCCCAGGGTGCTGGCCGAGGTGTTCGAGCAGGTCGTGGGCCCGGTAGCGACCATGTTGACGCGGGGGGCGTGGCTGCGGGGATGGCGGCTGGTGGCGATCGATGGGTTCGAGGTTGATGTGCCGGACACCAAGGGCAACGCCGCGCGGTTCGGCTATGCCGGGTCCGGGGATCATCGCTCGGCGTTTCCTAAGGCGCGGGTGGTGGCGCTGGCCGAGTGCGGCACGCATGCGTTTCTGGCCGCTGAGACCGGGGCGTGGGCGGTCGGGGAGAAGACCCTGGCCAACCGGCTTTATCAGCGGCTGCGCCGCGATGAGTTGCTCACCGCGGATCGCAACTTCTACTCCTTCGAGGGCTGGGGCCTGGCCGCCCGCTCCGGTGCCGCGCTGTTGTGGCGGGCCCCGACAGGGCTGGGCCTGCCCGTCGTGCGGGTCCTGCCCGACGGCACCTACCTCTCGGTCCTGATCAACCCGGCAATCCGCGGCGCCCGGCACCGCGCGGCGATCCTCGCCGCCGCCGATGAGGCCGCCCACAGTGCGCTCATCGACGGTGCGCTCATCGACGGTGCACAGGCCGAGCTCGACCCCACCGAGGCACACCTGGTCCGGGTCGTGGAGTACGACATCCCAGACCGCGACGGCAACGGCACCGGCGAGCTGATCGTGCTGCTGACCACGATCACCGACCCCGCCGCGGCCCGCGCCGATGAGCTCGCCGCCGCCTACCATGAGCGGTGGGAAGAAGAGACCGGCAACGACCAGCTCAAGACCCACCTCCGCGGTCCCGGCAAGGTCCTGCGCTCGCGCCTGCCCGAGCTGGTCCACCAGGAAATCTGGGCCTGGCTGCTGGTCCACCACGCGATCAGCGCCCTGATCACCCAAGCCGCCGAGGCCGCCGATCTCGATCCCGACCGAGTCTCCTTCACCCGGGTCCTGCGCATCACCCGCCGCACCGCCACCGGTACGGCGGGCTTTTCCCCCTGAGGACTGGAACGAGGCACTGCCCCACGTCCTGGCCGAGATCACCAGAAAAATCAACCCACCCCGGCGGTACCGGAGCTGCCCACGCGCGGTCAAACGAGCCCGCCACAACAGCTACCGGGTCAAGAAACCCAGCGACCGCGCCAGCACCCGCCACACCGGCCCACCCACGATCCACATCCACACACTGGCACCCCGCGCAGCATGATCAACTTAAGCTACGTGGCATTGACCCCGGACTGGCTCTAACGGGCGGTACCCACGTGCCATGACTACGCCGGGGAGCACACTACGCATGTGAGGTGGTGGAAAACCTCGTGAACGCACTCGATCTCGCACGGTGGCAGTTCGGAATCACTACCGTCTATCACTTCCTCTTCGTTCCGCTCACGATCGGGTTGGCGTTCGTCGTGGCAGGGCTGGAGACCGCATGGATGCGCACGCGGTCTCCCACCTACCTTCGCCTAACGAAGTTCTTCGGAACTCTCTTCGTGATCAAATTAGCTGTGGGCGTGGTTACCGGGATCGTACAGGAGTTCCAGTTCGGCATGAACTGGAGCGATTATTCGCAATTCGTCGGTGACGTCTTCGGCGCGCCGTTGGCCATGGAAGGGCTGCTGGCGTTCTTCCTGGAGTCAACCTTCGTCAGGCTGTGGATCTTTGGGTGGGACCGACTCAGCCCTGGCCTGCACCTGGCCACCATCTGGATCGCGGCATTCGGCTCGCTGGTGTCGGCCTATTTCATCCTGGCAGCGAACGCGTGGATGCAGCACCCGGTGGGGTTCAGCTACAACTCCGCCACGCGCAGAGCCGAGCTCACCGACTTCGGCGCCGTCCTCACCAACTCCACGATGGTGGTCGCCTTCCTGCACACGGTCACCGCTGCCTCCTGACTACGGGAGCGTTGGTCGCCGGTATCGCCTCCTGGCAGCTGTGGCACCGCCGCGACAGCGCTGATGCGCTGGCGTTTCACACAGCAGCGAAGGCCGGCATGTGGATGGCGGTCGTCGCTGGGCTCGCGGTCGCAGTGTCCGGCCACAGCCAGGGGGTGATCAGGACCACCCAGCAGCCGATGAAGATGGCCGCCGCCGAGGCGCTGTACCACACTGAGCAGCCTGCGTCATTCTCGTTGTTCACGATCGGCACCCTGGACGGATCGAAAGAGATCTGGAGCCTCAGGGTGCCTGGGCTGCTCTCCTTCCTGGCTACCGGCTCTTTCAACGGCAGGGTGGAGGGCATCTACGACCTGGAGGCGCAGTATCACCAGAGGTTCGGGCCGGGCGACTACCGGCCTGTCATCCCGGTCACCTACTGATCGTACCGTCTCATGATCGGCCTTGGGCTGCTGGCCGCGATCATCTCGGCGAGGCGTACAGCCAGCGCCGCGACACCGTGCGACCGCTGCCTGGCGCCCGTGATCTGCTCACCACCCTGACAGATCACCGCGTGCCGTGGGCAATCACCACCAGCGGACTGGCGATCGCGGCTCGCCCCGCGTTGGACCTGCTCGGCCTGCCAGCAGACACTCCTCTGGTCACACGGGATCAAGTCCGGTTCGCCAAGCCGGACCCGGACCTATTCCTCGCCGCCGCTGCGCGTGTTGGTACCGATATCCGCACGGCCGTCGTCGTCGGCGACAGCATCTGGGATCTGCTCGCCGCTCGACGGGCTGGCGCGCTCGGGGTCGGCCTGCTTTCTGGCGGCTACGGCCGTGAGGAGCTCGAGCGGGCAGGCGCGTACCGCGTGTACGCGGACCCCGCCGATCTCCTCCTGCATCTGGACGAAGCCGGACTTCGCCGTGATGCCGATAGGTACGGGCAGGCACTGGGAACAGCGGCTCGGTCCGCGCTACCTACTGGTGAGACTGACAACTAAGTTGATCGTCGTGGCGAGGATACCGGTGCCGAACAGGTAGGACAGCAAGGCGTGCCGCAGGGCTGTTCGACAAAATTCGTGTGAGTGTAGGGCGGTGTCCGAGACTTTGAATGTCATGCCGACTGTGAAGGCGAGGTAGGCGAAGTCGCTGTACCGCAGCTTGCCTTCGTCTGACCGGGACCGCCGCGATGAGGCCGGCGAGCGCCAAGACAGTCACCTCGAATCGGGCCGAAGACTTGCGGCCGGACAAGTCCTCACCTGCACGATCGGACTTCGCGTTCACATTGTCATCATCCTCGTCGCCAACGATTCGGGTCAGGGCAGCAGCCCAACTGGCCGACGACCTCAGGCCCTGCTTGGCACCAGAGACGCCACAGTGCACGGCGGGTCCCGGCCTCCGCATGCGGGTGTCACTGGTCGCTGGTCAGGCTGCCGGTGACCGTGAGGGTCGTCTCGTTCATGATCTGGTCTCCCGTGGTGTGTTCGGTGGTGTGGGGAACGCGGCGTGCCTCAGCGGGGCGGGAGGGGGTCCGCCACGACGGCGAGGGTTCTGAGTCGGCCAGGCGGGTGTGTCGCCTGTGCACGTGGACCGCACCCGCCGCAGTCGGGATCGAACCGACGATCTACCGCTTACAAGGCAGTTGCGTGATCCACGGCGGGCCGTCTGCCGCTAGTCAGGCTGCCCTGTGATTGACAGGTTGTCCACAGTGGACATGGCAGGCATAGTCTTGTGGAGCCGGGACGCCCGTGCCGTGGCGGGTCTGGTTTGGTCTGCGATTGCCTGCTACCGCTTGTGGCCGGTCACGTCAACGGTGCAACCTTGGACATGCTACCGCAAGCCGTCGGTGGATTTACTTACGAACGTAACCGATCGTCGTTCGTGGCGTAACGCTGCCATCAAAAGAAGATCAGTTCCTTTCCCGAAATAGTCTGGGATTATGCATCTGGCGGAAAACCCAAGTTGACTATAGAGTGAAGAGGAACGTGTTAGCAACTAAGAGTGAACGGTGAGCGAAAGAGGTGACATTTGGGCCGAAATTCAATTCGATACACCCATGAAATAGAATGGCAAGCGTTCCGCTTCCGATGACGATCCACCCACAATAGATCTCCAACACCTGATGGGATGAATAGTTTGACGACAACAATTCAGCTACATCAGCTCGAGCCACCTGTGTCACGACCTTTTCTGGTCGGGAACCGGACCCTCGACACTGTGGGAGCTGAACAGCTGTTTGCGACCCGCATAGGACGTACGAATGACTAAAGCACGCTGTGGTATGCGCGTGGTGGCGCAGACCACCGGCCACGTCTACTATCGTCGCTCCCACAAACGCAAGCGGCTCTTCGCCCACAACCGCAGCTTCGCGATCGCGAACGACCGACCGGTACCTGCGCCAGAAGTAAACTAAGACCCGAACTGAGACCCCGGAGGTGTTCGCCGGGAGGTGAACGCCCTCTGCGGCTGCGCACCCGAGGGGACTGAACCCCTAACCTTCTGATCCGTAGTTGCGACGCTCCCCCTACTCAGGACCGGTATCCAGAGGCGTTTCACTCGGCACCACAATCACCAAGATAGGTGTGTCCGGTGATGGTATGCATCAGCCGCATGGTCCACACTGCCTTCGCCATGGTGAAACGCTCAACCGGTGGGTGATGCGGTCTGCTGGGTCGGTACCACCGGAGAGCCGGCGAGCAGCCGCGCCGCCTCGTCAACGACCTCGTCGTTGACGACCACCTCGAAGCGGCTGGGAACCATCATCGTGACTGCGTCGAAGTCCCGGCGGCCGCGCTGCAAGGCGTGCATCACCAGGCCCAGTACCGCGCCGATGACTGCACCGATGACCAACCCGTAGAACGCCAGCACGATGCTGGCCACCAGCGGGCTAATCAGGTTGAACAATCCGAATATCCAGCCGATCAATACACCGGGCAGCGCACCGGATGCCGCCCCCTTCAGCGCGGCACCGCCGTAGTTCAGCCGCCCGGTCACCTGCTCGACCATCCGTAGATCGTGGCCGATGATGGCCACCCGCTCGACCGGAAACCGCAGGTCCGACAGACGATCCACGGCACGTTCGGCGTCTGCGTAGTTGTCGAACCGCAATGGGCCGACGGTGTCGTCTTGCGGACATGTGCTCGTTCATCACTCGCTCCTTGTGCAGGTTTCGCTCGTAAGAACGGCGGTCGTCACCGATGCCAGACTGGCGATGACTGATCACTGTTTGTGTGCACCAGAGCACAACTTGTGTCGCCAGACGCACACAAACAGCGATCACGGAACGGCGTCCCGGCCAGTCGGTGAGCGCCGTTGGAGTTTCACTAGGAAGTGGTTACTGATTGCTTGTCGGAACCATCGTCAGCGGTAGCAGGGCCGGCGTCGTCAGCGGTGCCAGAGCCGGAGTCCGGCAGTTCCTGCCGCTGCGCGCCTAGGGGGATACGGCGGGGCTTGCTCGCCTCGGCGATCGGGATCGTCAGCATGAGCACGCTGCGGTCGTAATCCGCGGACAGCTTGTCCGTGTCTAGGTTGTCGCCGAGGAAGAGCTGCCGGGTGAAGATGCCATATGGTCGCTCGTTGACGATGACCTCGTCGCCTTCCTCATGCACGGGACGCCGCTCCGCCCGGACGCTCACCACGTTGTTCTCGACGGTCAGATCAACGTCGTCCGGGTTGACGCCAGGAAGATCGATGTGGACGAAGAACGCGTCTGCCCTCCGCCACGCTTCCATCATCATCGTCGGCGGCCTGCTGCCGCCCATCACCTGCGCAGCGAGGCGATCAAGCTCACGAAAAGGGTCAAAACGCATCAGTGCCATAGCAAATCCTGCTTTCACGCTCGTCACAGTTTCGGGTCGGATCGCACCCCCGACCAGTGATCCCCGGCAGGCCGGGTGTGAACCCCTAGCATGGCAAACTGGCCAGTACCAGGCCTGGCCCCAACGGGTCCAAATCAGTCGGCCTTCACCTGCGGGCACGAACAGTGCCACGATGCGAGGATCGGTAACGGGTTGGTGCACGGATGTGCGGCGATGACCCGATAGGGGTGGCTCCAGGAGGTCGCTATGACAGTGCCTGTGATGATGAAAGAGTCGATCAAACTGGGCGGTTGTACAACGGTATGGGGTTGACTCCCCGCCAGATTGTGGAACGTGCTCGCGAGAACACTCCTCAGTTGCGAATCACCGAAAGCTTAGTTACCAAGATCATATGCACGCTGCCCAGGAAGTAGCCCAGCCTCAGCCGATGTCTCCGATCCAGCGTCTCAAGTCGGCCGCTTGAGCGCCCGGGCGGCAACCGCCCTGGCCCGCTCCGCAAAAATGGAGGATCATTGTGTGCGGGCCACCACGGCACCGAACGTCACCAGCAGTCTCATGAGCCGGAGGCCGAGCATGGTTTGCACGCCTGCTGCTTCCCCGCAGGGTCGCGGCGGTTTCGACCCGGATACCCGTCGAAGGTTGGAACAGGAGCTGGCTGACCTTCGCGACCAGCGCCACGACCTCGCGACGGACCTGGTCGACGAGCAACCGACCGGGGACGGCGGCGATCAGGCCCAATTGTTGGAGCGAGCCGACGATGTGGCACGAATCGATGACCGCATCGCCGAACTCACCGACCTGCTCGCCGGGCGCGACACTGTGGGGTCGAACATGGCGGATCAGGATCAGCAGGACGTGCTCCCCGACGGCACGAGAGTTACTCTCCGTTTCGCCGATGGCACCGTCGAGGACCTGCACGTCGTCCTCGTCACCGAGGAAGCAGCAGAGCAGGAACAGAACAGTGTGCTCACGGTCCACAGTCCGTTGGGCCGGGCGCTTGCCGGTCGGCGGGTCGGCGACACGGTCACTTACCCCACACCGGAGGGCGAGACTAGCGCGCAGGTCGTTGCGCTACAGCCGCCCGGCACGCACCCTAGGGACACCTAGCCCGCGCTGGGCTATTCCAGCAGGATTTCGCCCTCTTCCTCGGCCGGCTCTCCCCTGCCAAGGTGCTGCCACATGCCAGCACTGCCGCCTGCAGCGGGTGCACGAGCTGGATCCGGTTCGCTGGCGGCGACGCGTCGAGGAGCTGCTCGACGCGCAGCGGATGGCCGAGAGGTATGAGCGGATTGACCGGGCGGTCGCCGACAGCGCGCCGCGGCCGGTTTCCTGCCAGGCGAGCTGATCCATCAGTCAACGATGCGCGATGTGCACACCACTGTCCGGTGTTCAGCGATATCGGCGAGCCGGCGCAGAGACTCACGGTTCCGCGGACGCATCAAGGCAGCCTGAAATGGGGTGGGTATCCGATGGGCCGGACCCCGGTCGAACATCTCTCCCATCACCACGCGGGTGTGACTGTCACCCTCTGGTGTCAGGGTGAGTCGTACCCGGGCAACTCCGGTGGGCCAGACTCGTGCATCGAGCTCAAGCATTCGACCTGGTTCCACAGCGACGACTGTCGTCGCATCCCGCACGGTCAGCGGCCACGGGCCCACGCTGTGGTGGATCCTCGTTCCCTCGGCGGGCCAGCCAGGATCCACATCCCGCATATGTGAGGCCCCCACCACCCATAGGGGATACAGCCACCCATCCGCGAGGACTGCGAATATCCGGTCGGCGCTGGTTGACACCCGCTGGCTAACTTCGATCACTTCGTCCTCCTGAGACCACTGATCGCGCTGTGGGCAGCTGTGTAGTCATCAGGACCGGCTGGGCGAGCCGGTGCTCTGCGGATGCTGCCATTGTTCTAACCTCCACGGGCATCGTCGGTGGCACCCTCCAGCTGGTCATCACCTGCTCAGTGAACCGGTCGAGCTCGCGGAACGGGTCGAGCCGCATCAGTGCCATCGCTGACTCCTCATCACTCCCGGGTCTCGACAATGGCGAACTCGGCGGATAGCAACCTGGTCACAGCGGATCTAAATTGCCACGATCCATTCACCTGCCGGTGCAAGCCCTCGACGCACGTGCGCGACCGTTGGCCGCGCACGTGCGTTGCAGTGTCCGATGTCAGGCGGCGGCTGCAGCGGTGGTCACCGATTCGAGGGCCAGGTCGAGCACTTCGCGGACGTCGCCGACCAAGTGCACGGTGAGGTCCTGGCGCACGGACTCTGGCACGTCGTCCAGGTCGGGCTCGTTGCGCCGAGGCAGCAGCACGGTGGTGATCCCGGCCCGATGCGCGGCGAGCAACTTCTGCTTCACGCCCCCGATTGGCAACACCCGTCCGGTCAGTGACACTTCACCGGTCATCGCCACGTCGGCACGGACCGGCCGTCCCGACAGCAATGAGGCCAGCGCGGTGGTCATCGTGACACCGGCACTAGGTCCGTCCTTGGGTACCGCCCCGGCCGGCACATGGACATGCACACCCCGCTCGGCCAGGTCGCCGACCGGCAACTCCAATTCCACCCCGTGCGAGCGCAGGTAGGACAGCGCGATCTGGGCAGATTCCTTCATCACGTCACCGAGTTGCCCGGTGAGCGTGACGTTCGTGGACCCGGTCTCCTTGTCGGCCAGCGAGGCCTCCACGAACAGCACGTCGCCACCGGCACCGGTGACCGCAAGCCCGGTCGCCACCCCCGGCACGGCCGTGCGCTCGGCAGACTCCGGAGTGTGCTTCGGTCGGCCGAGGTAGTCCCGCAGGTCGTCTGGCCCGATGTGCATCGGAACCTCGTTCTGGTCCAAGGCCAGCCGCGTGGTCACCTTGCGCAGGATCCGGGCAATCGAACGCTCCAGCTGCCGCACTCCGGCCTCGCGGGTGTACTCGCCAGCGAGCCGATGCAACACGGCATCCTCGACACGCACCTCCTGCGGGGTCAGCCCGGCCCGGTCGAGCTGGCGGCGCAGCAGGTGGTCGCGGGCGATCGCAACCTTCTCGTCCTCGGTGTACCCGTCGAGCGTGACCAGTTCCATCCGGTCGAGCAGCGGCGCGGGGATCGAGTCGATCACGTTTGCCGTCGCCAGGAACATCACGTCGGACAGGTCCAACTCGACCTCGAGATAGTGATCGCGGAACGTGTGGTTCTGCGCCGGGTCGAGCACTTCGAGCAGCGCGGCGGTCGGGTCGCCCCGGTAGTCCGAGCCGACCTTGTCCACCTCGTCCAGCAGGATCACCGGGTTCATCGTGCCCGCCTCGGAGATGGCCCGCACAATCCGACCCGGCAACGCCCCGACATAGGTACGGCGGTGCCCCCTTATCTCCGCCTCGTCTCGCACGCCACCCAGGGATACGCGGACGAATTTCCGTCCCATAGCCCTGGCCACCGATTCACCGAGCGAAGTCTTGCCGACCCCGGGCGGCCCAACCAGCGCAAGCACCGCCCCGCTGCGCCTGCCTTCGACGACTCCCAGACTGCGGTCGGCCCGCCTACGGCGTACAGCCAGGTACTCGATGATGCGGTCCTTGACCTCGTCCAGCCCGAAGTGGTCGGCATCCAGCACCTCACGAGCGTCGGCGATGTCGAAGTTGTCCTCGGTGCGGGAGTTCCACGGCATCTCAAGCACGGTGTCGAGCCAGGTGCGGATCCAGCCGACCTCAGGCGATGCCTCAGCGGTCCGTTCTAGCTTGTCGACCTCGGTCATTGCCGCCTTGCGCACGTGCTCCGGCAGCTCCGCAGCCTCCACCCGGGCCCGGTAGTCCTCTTCCTCGGAGGTGGGTTTGCCATCCAGCTCAGCTAGCTCCTTGCGGATCGCGGCGAGCTGCTGGCGCAGCAGAAACTCCCGCTGCTGGCGCTCCACGCCCTCCTTGACGTCCTTGTTAATCGTCTCTGCGACGTCGAGCTCGGCAATCTGTTCCTGACTCCACCCGATGAGCTTGTCCAGGCGTGCTGCCACGTTACGGGTCTCCAACAGCCAGAGCTTCTGCTCCTTGGTTAGGTACGAGGCATACCCGGCGAGATCGGCCAGCGCGCCAGGCTCATCGACCTGCCGCAGCGAGTCGATCACCTGCCAGGCACCGCGGCGCTGCAGGATCGTGGTCACCAGACCTCGATACTCCCGGGCGAGTTCCCGAGCTCGGTCGTCGGCCGCCGTCTCATCCAGGACGGTGGCCTCTACCCACAACGCGGCACCCGGACCCGTCGTGCCGGTTCCGATCCGGGCCCGGGACGTACCCCGCACCACCGCGGCCTGGTCTCCACCGGGCAGCCGGCCGATCTGTTCCACCACGCCCCATGCGCCGACCGAGGCGTACTTGCCGTCCAGCCGGGGCACTAGCAACACCTGCGCCTGGCCACCCGAGTCCGCAGTGATCGCGGCGCGACCCGCTTCGATGGCCGCCCGAATCTCAGCGTCGGCCAGCCGCAGGGGGACCACCATTCCCGGCAATACGACGATGTCGTCGAGCGGCAGAACCGGGAGCTTCACAGTATCGATCAAGATTGTCATCCTCTGCGAGAAATTGAGTCCAGCCGGCTCAACTACGACGGCCATCTCGATATTCCCCGCGAGGTTGAGGTACCACCCCCACCGCCTCAGCGGTGAGCGAATCCCCCCGACCGGCTCGCTAGCTGAACCCACTCAGCCGTGGGGCCGGTTGCTGAGCTTGTCGCGCAACCGGTCTACCAGCCAACTCCGGGGCCGACGACCTTGTGAAACAGCTCGCTGTGGGGTGCTCCTGGGTGGGGACGGGTCGGCGCCAGCTTCTTCGCGGAGTCCACCTTCTCCCTGAGCTCGACGAGCTTTTCGCGCGGCACCCGATCGCGGAGCAGCGGGAACTGCTCGGTCTCCTCATCGTGCGCGTGGTGACGCAGCTTGTCGATCAGCTCACGCACGAGCGCGTCGAATCGAGGTTCGGACGCCTGCACCGCTTCGAGCTGCTTCATGACCTCTTCGAGCCGTTTGTGCTCCTGCGTGTCGTGCTCGACGAGCTTCTCGCCGTCGGGTAGGTGCTCGCGCATGGCGGGTGATCCGACGCGATAAGGAGGCCGTCGCCGGTGAGGTGCGGGGCACGCTTCAGCACCACCACTCAAGCGGCGCTCAACTCGGTGTGGGAGCTCCCCTATGCCCAGCGGTCCACCTTCGGCGCGCAGATCGGGCGCAGCCTCATCGCGCTGAGCGCGATCGGGCTCACCCTGGTCGGCAGCACGGTGATCAACAGCTACATCACCGGCACCACCACCGGGACCCCGTTCGGGGTGGTGGGTGGACTCGCGGGGTACCTCATCGCGGTTGCGCTGGACGTGGGGTTGTTCATCGTGGCATTCCGGCTGCTCACCGACCGCGACGTCGCCATCCGGGACGTGCTACCGGGCGCGCTGCTCTCGGGCGTCGTCTTCTGGCTGCTCCAGCAACTGTCGTCGCTGATCATCTCCCGGTACCTGCACACCGCCGAGAGGGCCTACGGCACCTTCGCCACCGTCATCACCATGCTGTGGTGGTTCTACCTCGGAAGCATCGTCACGCTCGCCGGCGCGCAGCTCAACGTGGTCCTCAAGGAACGGCTACACCCCCGCGGGCTCGTCGAGGGCCCCACCACCACAGCGGACTACCAGGCCTACGACACGTACGCCAAGGAACGCACCTACCACCCAGACGAGCGAGTCCACACCGAATTCCCGCACCATGAGACCAACGAGGGATGAGAGTTTCAACCCGTCCGTTCAGGACTGCCCCCAGGGGGAACACCTCCAGCATGGACATTGCGCGTAGGACACCCGGGGACTTTCCCCGCACGGCAATCGTGACCGGTTCCGACTCCGGCATCGGAAATGCAACGGCGGTCGCCTTGGCCGAACTGGGGTGTGACGTGGGGATCACGTGGCGCACCGACGAGCCGGGCGCCAAGGCGACCGCCGATGAGGTTCGTGCCACCGGCCGGCGCGCCGAGGTGCGGCATCTCGATCTCACCACGCTTCCCGGCGCAGCGGCCGTCATCGATGACCTCTCCGACGCCCTGGGCGGTCTCGACGTCCTGGTGAACAACGCTGGAGCGGGCTCATCAGCGCTGCTGGTCGATCTCGAGTACGACACCTGGCGTCGGATTCTGGCGACGGATTTGGACGGCGCTTTCTTGTGTCTCCAACGGGCGGCCCGGCGGATGATCGCTGCCGGGCGCGGCGGACGGATCGTGAACATCACCAGCGTTCACGAGCACCAGCCCAGGGTGGGCGCCGCCGCCTACTGCGCGGCCAAAGGCGGCCTGGGGCTCCTCACCAAGACCGCCGCTCTAGAACTATCTGAACACCAGATCACGGTCAACGCTGTCGCACCGGGCGAGGTCGCCACGCCCATGACCGGGCAGGAGGACATCGACGTCCACGAACAGCACCGCCCCGGCGTACCGCTCGGCCGGCCCGCGGACGCGCGTGAAGTCGCCGCGGTGGTCGCATTCCTGTGTTCCCCGGCCGCGTCGTACGTCACCGGAGCGTCCTGGCCTGTGGACGGCGGCATGCTGCAGATGGGCCCGATGGCCGGATCCCACCTACGAACCGAGGACTGGCGCCAGCCATAACTCGCGCCGGTTGCTGCCCCCAGCCTCGCTGCGAAACTTCCTCCGACGCCTCGCTCGCCACGGCAGCTCGCTAACAGAATAGAAGCGTCGAGTTATTGCACTCCTAGGACCGAGGTACACCGACGCTGTGGCCGCACCGCACCACGCTTCCGCTCTGCGGAGCACTACCGCCTGCCCATCGCGGGCCAAGACCCCGAACCGGGGACGCGGGCAGTAGCGGGTCTCCTGTCGGTCCTGGAATGCCTAGAACCCACCATCGGAAGGACTGCGCATGCCAGCCTCCACCACCCGCGAGCAACTTCGACGCGCCCTGGGAGACGTCGATTACCCAGCCGAGAAAGACCGGCTTGTTGACCAAGCGCTCGCGAACGGGGCCGACGAGCAGACGGTGCGAGCGCTGCGGGCGATCCCTCCTGCCGAGTACCGCAGCCTCTCGGAGGTGCTGTCCTCTGGTGCCGCTGCGTGACGAAGAGGATATGGTACCCCCCAGCCAGCAGACACAGGCACGGCGGACGCACACCAAGCCAGGATTGGCCGAAAGCGCGACGGAGGTTTCCTCGCCTAACCCGATCATCGAGGAGCTGGGCACGAACCGCGGTAGTTGACTCGACACCAAGCTCCGTGTTGACCGGACCAGTCAGGGGTATCCGAGTCACGACGTCAGATCCGACCCAGCACAAGGCCAGAGAGGACCGAACGCGATGGCGCAGCACGACTACGAGCAACAACCCGAGGCGGCCGACATCGCAGCCGTAATGCATGAAGACACCGCGGAAACCCTGATCGGGCCACCTGGAGCCGACCCGCTGGACGCCGGCTACATTCCGCCTGACCGACCGTACGGCCTCGACGACATCACGATCACTGCGAGCGAGTCACTAGACGACCGATTGCGCCGGGAACAGCCCGAGCAGACGTTCGAGGACACCGACCGCTCCGGACGGATCGCAATCGTCGGCGCCGGCCCCGGAGGGGAAACCCCAGACGGCATCGAGGGCATCGACGAGGGGATAGACGGGGGCGCCGCATCCGCCGAGGAAGCCGCCATGCACGTCGTCAACACCCGTATCGAGCCGGTCGATGACGAGCGCCCGATGGACGACCCGGAGGTCACCGCGAGCCTGGCCGAGGATTCGCGCGCCGCCCAGGCGATAGCCGATGCAGCACGGGACGCCAGACTGAGCTGACGCGAAATCTTTGATCCGTAGGTGGTTACCGGATCCGGCTCCCGGCGCCGGGAAGAGCCTCCCGGCGCCGGAGAGACATCCGCGTACGCCGCCAGGTCAAGGCGAGAGCACGACCTTCTCGCAGCCGTCTTTCTTGTCGCGGAACATCTCGTAGCCGCGCGGGGCGTCTTCCAACGCCATCCGATGAGTGATCACGAAGCTGGGATCGATCTCGCCGGCGCGGATCCGCTGCATCAGCGGCTCCATATAGCGGTGCACATGGCATTGTCCGGCACGCATCCGTAGCGACCGGTTCATGAATGAGCCCATCGGGAACTTGTCCACCAGGCCGCCGTAGACACCGATCACCGATACCACGCCGCCGTTGGCACAGGCCATGATCGCCTCGCGCAGTGCATGCGGTCGGTCCGACTCAGCGCCGACCATCTGTTTGGCTCTGTCGTAGGCTTGCAGTGGCCGTATGTCGATGTGTGCCTCCATACCGACGGCGTCGATGCAGGCGTCGGGCCCGCGCCCGGCGGTGAGGTCATTGAGCGTCTCGAGGACGGGGGCATCCTCGTAGTTGATCACTTCGGTGGCGCCGGCCTTCTCCTTCGCCATCTGTAATCGGTAAGGGAACCGGTCGATCGCGATCACCCGCTCGGCGCCGAGCAGGCGTGCGCCGGCGATGGCGAACTGGCCCACCGGCCCTGCTCCCCACACCGCAACGACATCACCGCGACTGATGTCACACATGTCGGCACCCATGTAACCGGTCGGCAGGATGTCGGAGAGAAACAGGACCTGCTCGTCCGGAATGTCGTCCTCGATTTTGAGCGGGCCGACGTCGGCGAAGGGGACCCGCGCGTACTGCGCCTGCCCCCCTGGGTAGCCACCCAGCATGTGCGAGTATCCGAAGATCCCGCACGGCGAGTGGCCCATCAGCTTCTCGGCTATCCCCGCGTTCGGATTGGAGTTCTCGCACACCGAGGTCAGTCCGCGATCACAGGCTCCACAGTTGCCGCAGGCTATGGGGAAGGGGACGACGACGCGATCGCCGACCTTCAGCGTGGTCACTGCGGGGCCGGTCTCGACCACCTCGCCCATGAACTCGTGGCCCAAGATGTCGCCCTTGCGCATCGTCGGGATGAAGCCGTTGTACAGGTGCAGGTCCGAACCGCAGATCGCGGTCGAGCTGATCTTCACGATCGCGTCGCGGGAGTTGAGGATCTTGGGGTCCGGCACGTCCTGAACCTCGACGTGGGTCTTGCCCATCCAGGTTATTGCTCGCATTCGTCTGTGCTCCGATCGTCGGTTGGGTCGTCAGGAGGTCGCAGGCCGGGCTGGACGCTGAGCCATCTGCTGGCGCGCCTTTGTTCCCTCCGGACTGCCTTCTGAACGCACCACCTCGCCGGTCTCCAGCACCTGCTTGAAGCGGCGCAAGTCATCGCGTATCTGCTGGTCGGGTGCCTCACCGAAGAGCTTGGCGACGGCGGCCCCGAACTTGCCGGCGGGCGGGTTGTAGGTCAGCCGGACGCGGATCTCGGTGCCTCGGCCACCCGGTGCCGGGCGGAACTCGACCTCGCCGGAATTCTCGACAGTCGCGCCGCCCACCGACCGCCAGGCGATGAACTCGTCGATCCGCTCGCCCGAGATCTCGGCGTCCCACTCGATCTCAACATCCGCCGGGCCCGCTGCCCGCCACCGTGACCGACCGGAGCCCAACGACTGCACGGACTGCAGATGCGCCATGAACTGGGGAAAATTCTCAAAGTCGTGCCAGTACGCGAACACCTCCCCTACCGGTCGATTGACGGTGATCCAGCCCTTAGCCTCGATGCCACTCATGCTCTGCCCTCCCTTTCCGTTATCCGCACCGTCACGGCTGAGGCGCAGCGCGGCGACCACATCGGCCACGGTCACCCCCATCACCGCAGCCGTGGCTATCGCAGCTCGGCGCCGCGCATGAGGGGGTCGCCGAGGGCTACCCAGCACGGCGCTGAGCATGCTCAGGTCCAACACGTCCCCGGCCACCCGCGTCCACAACCACACGGTGGGCTTGCGCCGCGACTCGATGCCGGTGCCCGCCGCGACCTCCCTAGCCCCACCCAACCAACGCTGCACCGCTCGGCTCTTCGCGTCGTCGTCTGCTCCGATCAGCCGATTCATCACACCCGGCGCCACCAGTTGCGCGGTACCTAGTCCGAGACTGAACAACCCGAGCCCGTCGACCAGCCGGCGCGTCCTGTCGCTGTTACCCACGTTCGCTCCCCTCCCTGCTGGGATCCTGACGGTCCGATCGTGCGGCGTGGGCGAAGCCAGCCGCACCGACCCGCAGGCACGAGGGCGCGTGCACCGATTCGTCCCCACAGGGCAGAGTGGGTGTCGGCTGCCGCCGCGTCACAGCCGACGTCGTGACTCGGGTACCCACTGCCGGTCCGGCCAACACGGAGCGCTACCCGGCCTGGTAGGTGAATCGACTCCGGCCGGTCTGCCTCTGGAGGCCAAGGACTCCGCGGCGGCCGAGGTGCACCATGGTGCCTAACGGCACCTAAACCTGAGCCAGGTGGTGAGGCGCGGGTAACCGAATGGCAGGAGGAACGATGCGACCGCCATCGGATGGAAACCCCACTGCACGCGTCACATCGCCGGCCACCGGGAACAGCGAATCCGCTGTCCAGTCCCGCACCGGCGGTGCGGGCACCGTAGCCGCGGCGGAGCCGGTCGCCGCGAGCAGCGGCTCTCCGGCGCGGCGGCCGGACACGCCGGTCAGTCGCCGATCTCCCTTCCTGATTGCCATGGCCGCGGCAGCGGGCGTCGCAGTCGTCGCTGGAGGCATCGAACTGATCTTGATCGCGGGCCATGCACTGGTGCTCATCGGCCTGGCTCTGTTCATCGCGATCGGTCTGGAACCCGCCGTGGCGTGGCTCGTTCGGCATCGACTGCCTCGGTCGGCTTCGGTGACCGTGGTGAGCGTAGGAGTTCTCGGTGTGATCCTCGGCTTCCTCGCTGCAGTGATCCCGCCTCTCGTTGCTCAGGGCACTGCTTTCGTCTCGCGGGCACCCGCCTACCTACAGGCCTTGCAGGACCGCCACTCCATCATCGGCAAACTCGATGAGCGGTTGCACCTGCAGCAGACCCTGGACCACACCCTCAACGGAGGCACCTCGGGAATTGTCAACGGCCTCCTCGGCGCGGGGGCGATCGTCTTCAGCGCACTGGTCAGCACCGTCGCGGTCATCGTGCTGACGGTGTATTTCCTGGCCTCCTTTCCGCAGTTGCGCAGCACGCTCTACCGTCTGGTACCCAACTCACGCAGGCAGAGAGCGGTTCTCATCGGCGACCGGATCTTCGCTCAAGTGGGGAGTTATGTATTGGGCAATGTGATCGTCTCTCTGGTCGCGGGATTCCTCACCTTCGTCTGGCTCCTGGTCTTCGGGGTGCCCTACCCGTTGCTGCTGGCGATCATGGTGGCGCTGCTGGACCTGGTCCCGGTCATCGGCTCCACCATCGGCGGAGCCGTCGTGTGCCTCGTCGCACTGACCGTCTCCGTACCGGTCGCGCTGGCCACCGCTGGGTTCTTCGTCGTCTACCGGTTGCTGGAGGACTACTTGCTATTCCCCAAGATCATCGGCAGGGTGGTGGACGTGCCCGCGGTTGTCACCGTTGTGGCGGTGCTGCTCGGTGGAGTGATCTACGGAATCATCGGCGCACTGGTGGCCATTCCGGTTGCGGCCGCCATCCTGCTCATCGTGCAGGAGGTACTCCTGCCCCGGCTGGACCAGGCCTGAGGTTCCAGCTCCCCAACGGAGTGACCCTGGTGATCGACCTGACCACCGTGACGTTCGACGACGTCCTCCAGCCATCATCCTGACGCCCGCCTCCACCGGTCGTCGGCTCAGTTGCCGGTGGGCGGAGAGGATCCCACTCATGCGGGCCTGCGTGGATACCACCACCATCGAGCAGCCCGACGACACCCGGTCGGGTATGCGGGTTCCGTAGCAGAGGCGTGCCACCCCCAGCTCGTGACCCGGCTGCACAACGGACCGGCAGACATTTAACGTCGGGGAGGATCTCGTCGTGGCCACGCCCGCACGGGAACAATCCCACCATCCAGTAGGGCCGGGTATCGCCGCGCTGGCTGCTGGGGTCCTTTCCCCGGCAGCCACGCTGGTACTCGTGGTGGTGACCTTGACCGACGCATTGCCGGTCTACCGTCACGTGGCCAGAGAAAGTCCACATGGTGAAGGCTCGATCGCCATGCTGGAGCGGTTGCTACCGTGCGACCTACCTCGCGCTGAACCTGGTCGTCGTCGTGATCTGGATCGCGCAGCTTGT
This sequence comes from uncultured Actinomycetota bacterium, assembly GCA_963822695.1. Taxonomy (GTDB): domain Bacteria; phylum Actinomycetota; class Actinomycetes; order Mycobacteriales; family Pseudonocardiaceae. The sequence goes on along the minus strand of CAWGJH010000022.1, from coordinate 6,345 downwards.
TGCCCATCCCGGACTGTTCCTCGATTGGTCCCGGCTGCTGGTCAGCCGGTACCCCGACCCGCTGTTCATGGTGGCGGTCGCACTGCTGGTATTCCCCAAGCTCGCCCTGGGCCTTTCCGGCTTCGAGACCGGGGTCGCGGTCATGCCCCTCATCCAAGGCGACGAGGGTGACACCGAGGAACAGCCGGACGGACGGATCCGCGGCGCGCGCAAGCTCCTGACCACCGCCGCTCTGATCATGAGTGCGTTCCTGCTCGCGACGAGTGTCGTGACCACCTTGCTGATTCCGCCCGCTGCATTCCATCCGGCGGCCCGGCCAACGGGCGTGCCCTCGCCTTCCTGGCTCATGACCAGTTGGGAAACGGCTTCGGACCCTGTACGACCTGAGCACGATCACGATCCCGTGGTTCGCCGGCGCCTCGGCCATGGCACGGGCTGCTCAACCTCGTCCCGCAGTACCTGCCCCGCTACGGGATGGCGCCGCACTGGGCCGCGCGGGCGCCCGCTCGTGCTGATCTTCACCGCGATCGCCTTCCTGGTGACCGTCCTGTCCGACGTCACGTTAACGCTCAAGGTGGCGCCTACGCCACTGGCTCCTAGTGCTGATCACCTCCCAGAGACGGCGCCGCAGTACTGCGGTGTTCGCGGGCATCGCGGCGGTGGTCGTGTACACCACCATCACGAACGTCATCGAGCGACCAGAAGGGGTCAAGATCGCGGCCTGCTTCATCAGCGGCATCGTTGTCGTGTCTTTTTTCTCGCGAGTCATGCGGGCATTCGAACTGCGGGTCACCGCAGTGCACCTCGACGAGACCGCCGAACAGCTCGTCCGGGAGGTCGGACCAGGCCCGCTCCGCATTGTTGCCAACGAGTCCGATGCTGGCGATGGGGCCGAATATCGCGACAAGACGGCCGAGGAACTGGCCCACCACCATATCCCCGACCCCGACCGGATTGTGTTCCTCGAGGTCACGATCACCGATCCGTCCGAGTTCGAAACCGAGCTACACGTCGCTGGCGTTTACCAGGACGCTACCGAGTCCTGCGGTCGCCAGCCCCGCCGTTGCCAATGCGATCGCCGCCTTGCTATTGCGCATCCGCGACATCACCGGCACTGCACCACACATCTACTTCGACTGGACCGAGGGCACCGCTTCCACCAATCTGGCGGCCACGGCTGGCGACGGTGGGTCGGGCTGCGGCGGCTTCTACTTCGATCGCTGGGCCGCCTTTGTGAGGTTGGTGCCGATCCAGTCCCACCAAACGACGGCGTTGAGCGTGCCGCTGATGGTCGAGTGGATCTGGCGCACGGTGGACGCGGCCACCGGCTTGCACGTCTGCTGTCCTCATGCTCGGACGTCCGCATCCACTCGTCAATGGCGTACCCAAGCTTCACCGACACGGACAGTCGCATGGACAACGCTCGATTCTAACGATCTTAGAAGAGGGCATCAACGCTGGTAGTCTGCGTGGACCTAACGCTTCAGCATACGAACCACACTGTGCTGGTCGAGGGACCTGAGATCTCGGTCCGTCCAGTCGGTACTCGTCGCCTGGTAGCGGGTGGTTCTTGATGAACTCAACTACGATCATCACCAGGTTGGCGCCGTTGCAGGCTATGGAGCTGGTCTGCATCGTCTACTGCGCGGACTACCTACACGTGCCCGGCGCTACTCTGGACAGTGCTTTACTGGTGAAGTGCACTTATTCGTAGCGCGCACTACTCATCTTGACCAGCTATTGAGTTCGTCCAGCTATCAGCTTGGTCAGCCGCTCTCCGTCCAGTAACGCTGTAGCCTGGCGATTGCGTCAACCTTGCTCATCCCAACTATCTCGGACTCGTCAAGACCAACACGCGCGATCAGCATGTGCACGAGGTCGGCAGGCAGAGCCTCCGACGGCGGCTCAGGCGTCCCGCGATCAGGTTTGACGCCATCTCTCACACACGACCAGAACTGCGATTCGTCAATCTCAAGCTGATCACGGAGGATATGCTTCCACATGCTCCGTCCGTAACTGCTGCGATCCACCGGATGCGAGATGCGAGTCCGTAGAATCCTGCCATCAATCAAATCCAGTTCATAAGTGACATGATGCGTGCCGGTTCGCCCGCGAGCATCTCGCACCCGACGCCATTCCTCGACCTGGCAGAAAGCCTCGTGATCCTTGCGCGTCGGCTGCGGCCACATCACCGCGCGGCACCGACAAGCCACTCACGCAACTGGTCGTCATCGCTGAAACTGATCAACTGGACCAACCCCCAGTTGTCACGATGATTCGGAGCATCCAACAGACGCCGCTGCCAGTCTTCCACGTATTCTCGCAACGCATCAATCATCTCAGTGATTGCCTCGTCGAACGTTGCGCCATCAGCAGCAACCGGCAACCCGGGGATGAACACCGACCAAGCGTCAGCCTCCGGAACGACCTGAGCACGCGATGGAACGATCGACGCTAAGAAACGGCGCAAACGCTCGACGTCCACAACCGCAGTTCTCGCTGAGTCACGCCGAACTGTGGCGACTCGCCCCTTCTCAGCCGCGTCCAGCAGGTCCTTGAAATGTGCACGCGCTTCGGTGTAGCTGTCATAGTGAACAGCAGACATGGCAGCCTCCCCGGTTGGTCATCACAGTGTCTCAACGGAGGTCAGGTACGTCAAGTACGTGACGTACCTGACCTCCCTCCGACCACAAACAAACACTGCACAGCGAAGCACCCTCAGACGCGATCAGCTCACACTCAGTGTCAACCACGGCAGAGAACACAGCAGTCCTGTCATCATCCAGAACTTACTTGATCGAGTCCTGCGACGTGTCCCCTCACGTCAGTGTGAACCCGCCGTACGGATGCTCGCCACCGTAGCCAGGAGTACTTCCTGGAGCTGGCGCACAGGCCCGACAGTGTGACGGCACGCCCGGAGTCATCTTCGGCCCCTGAACTCACGAAGCAAGGCGACCACTGTGCTCGACATCCGCTATTCGGCATGAACGCGCGTCTCCATCGCAGGTGTCGGATCCCGCCAGCCCGCGACGAGGGCGGTGCGGTCGGTCAAGAGCACTGTCCGATACGGCGTGACGCTGGCGGCACCACATCACCACTGCCCCTTGATCGCGGCTCAAAGCGGACAGGCGTGTCAAGGGACACGCGGACCTGAACAGGCGACCGTAGCCGGCTCTGATCATGGTCTGCGGTGCCCGTCGACGCCATCCGTGACGTTACGAACCTGTGGATAGCACCATCTTGCCTGTGCCTGTCACTCCGGGGCGTGTCAGACGTTTGCGTCCAGTGGGATGACCTGAGCCGGTCGTGATGAGATCACCGTCAGCGCACGACCGCAACACCGGGCTTCGCTGGCGTCGTCGAGCGAAAGCAACTCCGCTCACGCGTCGCGTTCTACGGTGTGTGGTGTGGACAACGATCTTCGGTCAACGGAGGCGGCAGGGCTTGCGGAAGAGGTGGCGAGCCTTCGGACACTGAGCGCACGGCTGCAGGCCGAGAACGCGCGGTTGTTGCGCCTGCTGGAGTTGACGCCGAAGCAGGCGGCCACGCCTGGCCCGGTGCAGACGGGTTTCTTCGAAGCTCCGCCCGGTCCGGTCGATCGGCAGTCACCACCCGAGGTGAAGGTTGACTTCTTCGGACAGTTGTTCGCCGCCCGCACGGACATCTACGCCGTTCGGTGGGAGAACGCACGTACCGGCAAGGCCGGTTGGCTGCCGGCGGTGCGTGGCGGGTGGCGCAAAGGCGCGCGACACGAAGACCGGGATTACCTGCCGCTCACCAGGGAGGTTCTTCGCGCCCACCTGTCTGGCGAGACGCATATCGGGTTATATCCACTGCTCGATGGTGGTCTGTGCAACTGGCTGGCGGCCGACTTCGACGGGCAGGCGGCCATGCTGGACGCGCTGGCCTATCTGAAGGCCGCCCGGACGTGGTCGGTCCCGGCAGCGTTGGAAGTGTCACGGTCGGGGGTCGGCGCGCACGCGTGGGTGTTCTTCGCCGCGTCCGTGCCGGCGGAGGCCGCCCGCCGGCTCGGCACCGCATTGCTGCGGGAGGCGATGGCGGTGCGCGGGCACATGGACCTCGCCAGCTACGACCGGCTGTTTCCGTCGCAGGATGTGGTGCCGACCGGCGGGGTGGGGAACCTGATCGCCGCACCGCTGCACGGCAAGGGCCGCCCCGACGGGGTGACAGTGTTCCTCGACCTGTCCACCATGGAACCGTACGACGACCAGTGGGCGTATTTGTCCTCGCTGGGCCGGATGAGTCCTGGCGAGGTCAGCCGGATCGCACGCCGGGCCGGACAGGTAGTCATGGGTGCCGGTGTGGACCGACTCAGCACACCAGTCTCGACCCGGATCCGCGCCACGCCGCCGCCCGTCCTGCACGCCCGTCTGGCGGCCGGGATCCGAGTGGAGTCGGGCGAGCTGACCCCGGCCTTGCACGCGACGTTGAAACACGCGGCGTCAATGCCGAACCCGGTCTTTTACGAGCGCCAACGGCTGCGCATGTCCACTTGGGACACGCCGCGCTTTCTGCGCAGCTACGACGAAACCGTCGATGGTGGTCTTGTCCTGCCGCGTGGCTTGGCCAACACGGTCGCCTCGCTGGTCGAGCAGGTCGGCAGTCGCCTTGAACTGACCGATGAACGGGCGTCTGGCAACCCCCAGGCGTTCACGTTCACGGCCACACTGACCGGGCAGCAGCGCGACGCTGTGGACGGCTTGCGCAGTCATGACTTGGGCGTGTTGGTCGCTGCGCCTGGCGCGGGCAAGACGGTGATCGCGTGCGCGTTGATCGCACATCACGCGACGTGGACGCTCGTACTCGTCAACCGTAAGACCCTCGCCGACCAGTGGCGGACGCGAATCAGTGAGCTGCTGGAGGTCAAGGCTGGGCAACTCGGCGGCGGCCGCACGAAAACCCGCGGCGTGGTCGATGTCGCGATGCTGCAAAGCTTGGCCCGCAAGGACGACATCGCGTCACTCACCAGCGGCTACGGACTGGTAGTCGCGGATGAATGCCACCACATCCCTGCGGCGGGCTTCGAGCATGCCGTCAAGCAGATCCCGGCGCGTCGATGGCTCGGGCTGACCGCCACGCCCTACCGACGCGACAAGCTCGACGACCTGATCGCGCTCCAGCTCGGTCCGATCCGGCACACCATCACATACTCCCCACAGGGCACTCCGGCGGCCGTTGACCGGTCACCGCAGCTGGAACTCGCGCAGCCAGACCTGGCGCCGCGACCAACACCCGTGCTGCACGTGCACGACACCCGATTCCGCTACACCGGTGCGGCCGACCCGTCGGCACCAGGTGGGATGGCCGCCATCTACCGGGACCTTGTCGCCGACGATGCCCGTACCACTCGGGTGATCAGCGACGTGGTGGCCGCGCTGGAACGCGGCAGGCATTGCCTTGTGCTCACCCAGTGGACAGCGCACGTCGAGCGATTCGCCGAGGAGTTCCGGCGACGCGGGCTCGATCCGGTCGTCCTGCGCGGTGGGATGAGCGCCAAAGCCCGGCGCATCGCCCTGGCCCATCTGCAACCATCCATCGGCGGGTCACCGTTGCTGGTCGTGGCTACGGGGCCGTTCGTGGGCGAGGGATTTGACTGCCCGGTCCTGGATACCCTGTTCCTCGCGGCGCCGATCGCTTTCAAGGGGCGTCTCGTGCAGTACGTGGGACGAGTCCTGCGCCCACATTCGGGAAAGACCACCGCGGAGGTACACGACTATCACGACATCGACACCGGGGTGCTCGCCTCGTCCTTGGCCAAGCGCGCGCCGGGCTACACCAGCCTCGGCTTCCCCGACCCCCGCACATCAGCATCACGGCGTTGACCAAGTCATTTGAGGCGTGCACCCGCCACTGTGCGCGCACTGCGGCTGCGGCGGCGCGACGCTGACGATCTCGTCGTGATGTCAGCGGCCAGGGCGGAGCATGAACGAGAAGTCATCGAGCTCACCGCCCGCCTCCTGAGTTCTCTGGTCCTCCACACCGATGGCCACGCGCTCCTCCAAGAACTGCTTCCTGGGGTTCTGCCCTGGGCGCTTTCTTCTCGCCGCCTACTGCCACACCCTGGTCCAGGAGTTCATCGACGTGACCGAAGCTGCAGCTTCGGTTGACAACATGTCACCGATCGCCCAACTGCTCATCGAATGGCGCCATACCGCCGAAGTGCATGTTGACCCCGAACTCCACGCTCTGCTGTCGGCACCCCGAGGAGAGGACCACGGCCCAGCGCCGCCCCCTGATCCCCAGGACGGCGCGTGAGCCCCAAGCGCGGCGATCGCGCCGCTCCGCCACGCGTAGGCGCGGAGTACGATATACGCTTCGATAACG
>CAWGJH010000021.1:0-180748 GCA_963822695.1 uncultured Actinomycetota bacterium | reverse complement strand
CAATACTGCCGCGCAGCGGCTTCGGCTGCTGCGCAACCTCGCGACGGTGGCCACCCTCGCCGGCCGCTTGGCCTACGAGGACCTTGGTGATGCTGCTTCCGGCCGCTCCTACTACAGCCTGGCCCTGGATTGCGCCCGAGAGGCCAACGACCACCAGGCCGCCGCCACGGTGCTCGGCTACAGCGCCCAGCTCGCCTACGCCGAAGGCATGACCGCCGCCGCGCTCGCCTACCTCACCGCCGCCCTTGCCCACGCCGAGCGCGCGCCTGCCGTCACGCCCTGACTTGCGAGCATCCAGGCCACCATTCACGCCGATTCCGGCGACCACACCGCCATCGCAGACGCCCTCCACCGCGCGGAGTCCATGAATGCCGGGAACGCGCGAAGAACTTGCTGGCGATGACCCATCAGGTGGCGGCCATGATCCTGACTAAGCGGGGGGAAGCCGCCCTTGCCTGGATTGCGGCGGACCGTGGCCTGGTCGCGGCGCAGGACTCGGGAAACCCGGTCGTGATCGGCTCGCTGTTCCGGTCGGTGACGCACTCACTGTTGTCGAATGGCCGGTATGCCGAGGCGGTGCAGCTCACCCGGGACGCGGCTGCCTACCTGCAACCTGGGCTGGCGAACGCGACCCCGGAATATCTGTCGATCTACGGCACGCTATTCCTAGCTGGCTCGATGGCGGCAGCACGCAACGAGGACCGAGCCACCACCAGGACGTTTCTGGCCGAGGCTGATGACAGCGCGCGGCAGCTGGGCGCGGCGACTGGGCGCGGACGCCAACCCCCTCTGGACCGCCTTCGGTCCCATCAACGTCGCCATCCACCAGGTATCCACCGCAGTCGAGCTGGGAGACCTCCAGGTCGCAGTCGATCTCGGTCCGCGGGTGGATGTCTCGGCGCTGCCTGTCGAACGCCGGATCAGGCACCGGATCGAGGTTGCCCGCGCGTACAGCGCGTGGAACCGCCGTGACGAGGCGCTGACGATCCTCCTCGACGCCGAACGGGACGCACCGGAACAAATCCGGCACCATGTCATCAGCCGGCAACTCGTCCTGCGTGGGGTCCGCCAGGAGCGCGGTAAGCCAAGTCATCTCGGTGCACTAGGCCGTGCTCGTTTCAGCTGCCATCTCGATGCTGCCCTGTACCGCCTGGCAGCTTGAGGAGGGTGCGGACGTTAGTCGGCGGGTTCGCCCTGCCGGTGACCACCGAGTGCAAGATGCCGTTGTACACCAGGTCCCACAGCGCTTGGTTGCGCTGTATGCCCTTCAGCGTGAGTGAGCCGATGCTACGGCCCGCCGAGTCGGTCAGCCGGAGCATCATGTTGGCCCCGCTCGCCTGGACGTGGACATGCGTCAGCTCGTAGGTGTCCACCCACTGGTCCTTGTATTGCAGCCAGCGCGCTCCGGCGGCAAGCCAGCTTGCCCGCATGATGAGGTAGATCAGTAGACCCGCAAGTGCGATGGACGGCCACCAGTACCACGTGGTGACCCAGCCGAAGCCTTGTGTCTCCAAGGTGGGGACGACGGCCACGATCGCGGCTGCGATCACGCCGGACCCCAGGGCACCCTTGGCGGTGTCCTGCCGCCACTCCAACGTCGGCCCCTGACCCTCGGGCAGTGGGGGGTGGTTGCGCGCCGGGCGGTTGGTCGGAGTGCTCTCGTTGCTCGCGAAGGTGGTCGGCGCGCGGGGCGGGCGCGGCTGCCCGGTCTGTGGGTCGGGCTGCGGCGGAAGCCAGGCTGGGATGGCGGGTTGTGGGGTGGTCATGGCGTCAGAGGAGGCCGGAGAAGAAGTGGCCGACTGCCTTGCCCGCGTTCTCAACACCATGACCGATGTCGCTCACGGTGTGTGCTGCCCAGTGCGCGATGTCCGGCGCGTGGTTGACGAGTTCCCCGACCCCGAATGCGACCCCGACACCGATCCCCACGGCCGCCAGGGTGACCGGGCCACCCGCCAGGCCGATCGAGGCTGCGGTCGTCAGTACCCCTTCGGTAGCCAGCGAACCCGCGGCGTAGCCACCGACATCCGCGCCGGCTGCTATCGCGACATCGCCCGCGTTCCTGGCGTGTTGGCTGTCCCATGCCGTCTGGCCGAGAGCGACCAGGCCGCCCACGATGGGGAGCTTCTCCGCTATGCCGGGCAGCGTCGAACCGATCCTCGGGATGTCGTCGAGACTGGCCGCCAATACGTCGCCCGCCTTCGTACCCGCCAACCGGGCGGTCCACTTGAGGTTGCCCTCCAGCGCCGCCTGCGCCTCTGTCGCGACCGGTTCGAACACCCCCGCCGCCCGCGCGGCTGCCGCCTCAGTGAACGGGTCGTCTGCCGTTGCGGCGATCTTCTTGAACACCTCGACCAGGGCGGTGCGATCTGCCGCGACCTTGCCCCACTTGTCCGCTTGGGAGATCGCGGTGCCCACCAGCCCGGCGACGTTGCCCCCGGCGAGCCAGTAGCGCTGATCGACAGCATCCCGCAGCATCGTCTGCCACCCGTTCATCCGCTGCTCAAGCGTCGTGTGGGCGTTCCCCTCCAGCGTGCGGGCCTCGCTCACCGCCTGCTGCGCCTGCCGGTAGGCTTGCTGCTGCCGCTGATAGTCCTGCTGCGCCTGCGCGGCATCCCGTGTCATCGAAGTAGTGGTCGGCCCCTGCACAGGCTGCGGAACATTCGGCTCCTCGATGGTGTCCCCAGTGACCGGCAACCCCGCGAAAGTGGCGATCTCGCAGGCCTGGTTCATCCGCGCCTTCACCGTGCCGAGGTCGTCGGCGAACCCGTGCAACACCTGCCCGGCCCTATGAGTGTGGTCGGCAACGTCATCGACACTCCGACCGACCGGCTGCATCCGCTCCCGGAACGCGTCGCCCGCCGTGCCTTCCCACAGCGACTCCGACTCGCTGCGCGCGGTGTAGAAGGCGGTCCCGCCCTTAATGATGCCCTCCGCCAGCGAAGTCAACTGCTGCGCAGCAGCGCGGCAGGACTGCTCGTCGCCAGCAACCCGCAGGTCGATCCCCATCAGTGCGGTCCCTTGATCCTGCCCAGGGTCTCACTGTTAGCGTCCTCGGCGCGGTGGTAAGTGCTGCCGCTGGCCTGCGCCTCGTCGGCGGCGTTCGCCGCGGTCTGCACGATCTTCGACATCACCTCCGCTAGGGCGCTGATCCCGCTGCCCACCGCGCCCGACGACGGCCCCGCGTCCGGAATCGCTGGGGCGGTCCCGGCTAATCCCTCCAAGTCATCAGCGCCCTCCGCCAGCGTCCGCGCCAGCCGGTTGAGGTCCTTGACGTCAAAACCCTCGCTCACCGGTCCACCACCTCCCTGATGGTGGCCGTGCCATCGACCCCGACTCGCCAGTCTTCCGGCGGCTCCACATTCAGCGCGATCACATCGAAACCCACCAATGGCTGCAGATGTTCCAACTCCTCTACCGGCACCGCGATCCACGCCTGATTCGGCCCGCAGCCGGCCACCAGCAACTCCAGCGACGTATACGCCAACACCGCCCTCCGGCCGTCCTCCATCCGCCGGATATGAAGCTCTGCCTGCGTGTCGCCTTCCCACACCCGCTCGGTGGGGATGAACACCACCTCCGGCCCGGCGGCCTCAGGCCCGGTCATGCCCGCCCTCCCTGGTCGGATACGTCGGATACGTGCGCGCAGATGGTAGCCGACCCGAAGCTCGATCTAGTCCGCTGCTAGTCCCGAAGGCCGTGTCTGGTGGATAGGCTCACCACGTCAGCGGAGGAAGAAGGGCAGCGACGGTCACGTCATCGCCTGAGCACGGTGGTTACCGGCCACCGGGAGGAGTTCGCTCGGGCCCGGGTCAGGAGCCAGGTCAAGCTCGCGTCACTGGTGATTCTCCGACGCTTCGCTGAACCACACGAGCGACTGACCGGGGTGGCCGAACTGATCCATCGCATTGGCTAGACCATCAGGGAGATGGTTCGGGGTTGCCGTGTGGCCATACGCAGGGCGAGCTGGCGGTAATGAATAGTCCGCCGTTGTTGTTGGATTGGAGGGACATCCTGAAGCCATCGTGGTTGTTCTCGACCCACAGGTACATATCAGTGGAACTGAGGCGCGAATCGTCGAGGACGCGGTAGTTGTTTCGCTGCCACCAGTCGCGGAGAAGGTCGAAGAAATGCGGGTACTGGCCCGGTGGAAGATCGTGGATCTGGTAGGTGGTGGATGCGGTGACGCGTCCCTTCGGGCCGTTGTCGGTGGGGTCGTCGCAGGGGGCGGAGTCTGTGAGTTGCTGCTCTAGACGCGCCGTGGAGGGCAGTTGCGTGACGGCAGCGTGGACGTTGTCTTGAACGCGCTGTGCGGCTTGTTGTTCGGTGATGGTGTTGCTCATCGCTCGACCTCCTGATCCGTCGCACGCCGTGACGGCGAGCCCCACGATGAAGAGCAGAATAATGATGCGTCCACGTGAGTGTGACACGTCAACGACAACCTCCGCTGGCGTTAGTAGGTTGGCTGTCCGGCGATGATGCGACCCATGTTCACGAGAGCCTTGTTACCGTGGTCCCAGTACCGGCTGTGTACGGCGCCATTCCAGCCCAGCTCGTACCAGGGCCCGGCGTCGCCCGGGTTCGATTCGAACGTTGTGCCGCCGAAGGCGAGCCCTGTGGGGCTTGGGCCGTTGATGCCGGCGGCGACCTGGATCGGATCGTGTTGGGCGACAGTGGAATGCACGTGCTGACCGACCTGATCCGACGGGACTCCGTGAAGGTGTAGTTGGTCAGCGTGGGTGACGCCGACGCCGGGGCTGGCGACGAACACGACATCGTCTGCGTTGAGGTCTCCGTCGCGTGCGGCGTGCCCGACCACCGTGGTGCCGTAGCTGTGGCCGATCACCGTATTGTGTGCCCGAGCACCCTCGTGTGCGGCTCGCAGGCCGTCCTGGAAGCGATCCAAGTCCCGTTTCGCGCCATCAGCCCACCTATCTTCGGCGGCGTCGGGGAAGACCTGCTGGGGCGCTGCATACCCGACCCACGCGATAGCCGCGGTGGAGGGGGATCCCGCATCGCGTGCGGCTTGCACCATCCTGTCCGATCGTTGCAGATCAGTGTTGACGCCGCCGAGGCTCGCTGTCGTGCCCGGCACGTAGGTGGCGACGTTCATTGCCGTGTCCGGGTTGCCCATCGCCACGATCGCACGACCGGTGCCCGAGGAGTCGAAGCCGAGCAGGAAGGCGGGCTGCTGGCCCGGCGTGGCGTGATAGAGCCGCCGTTCGATCGCCTCGATACCACCGAAACTCTTGTTGATCGTATCAAGCTGGGCGCTCTGCTCGGCGGTTCGGGCGCCACCGAGCAGGTCCAGGCGTTCCTTGCCGGCCTGCAATCGCCCCTTCTGATCCGCCAGGCGGGAACGATTGGCCCGATCACGGGCCACGCTGGGCACGCCGTCGAGCTGCCCCAACTGGTCGGAATGGGTAAACAACAGCGATTCCCGCTGCACCGGGCTCAGACCGTCCCACCACTTCTTCACCTCAACCGGGACGGTGCCACGGCCGGGGATCGCGGTAGCAGCCGCAGCGACGGTCGCGTCAGCAGCCGGGGCGAACCCTGTTGCCTGCGCGCTCAACCCGGTCAGGGCCGCTGCGGCGCGCGCGTCGGCATCCTGCGCCTGCCGCACCAGGTCGGCGATGCGGTCCTGGCATAACTGCGCCGCAGCCGGGCCCAGATTCTCCTGTCCGAGGGGAAGGTGATGGACAAGGTCGGGCTCGTAGCTGACGGCGCCGTCGTCGTGCACCCGGCACCCGAACGACTGCGCCTCGCTGAGGATCTCGCCCAGCTTCGGCTGCAAGGCGCTGATCTGCGCAGCCAGGCCGGTGAACACCGCAGGGATCTTGCTGATCGTGTCTGCCATGTCGGCGTACCGCTTGCGGTGCGCGGTGAACTCAACCTTCGCCGCGTCCGCCGCCGCGCCCGACCACGCGTCCAGGCGCCTGGCCGCCGCCTCCACCTCGTTGCCCCGACCAGCCAGGTTGCCGACCAGCTCCCGCCATCTGGTGGCGTTCTTGTCGAATACCGACGTATCGCAGTCGAGCAGATCGCGAAACCCGATCACCGCGAATCCCGAAAATGCGCGACGTTCCGCTGCTCCGCCCCGGCATAGGTATCAGCGTTGAATGTCAGTGTGTCCGCGGCCACCGCCAGCTTCGCTCCAGCGATCTCCACGGCGTACCGCCAGCTCTGCTCGCAGGAACGAGCGGCCGCCATCGTGTCGAATCCCGCCGCTTCACCCGAACGGACACCCTGCTGTCCGTCGAACTCGTCCACATCCCGCGCCGCGGCATCCGCGATGGCCTCGATGTCGGCGCTGACCGCGCGCAGCTCATCCACCGTCACCGCAATATGATCTTGTTGCGGACCCACGCCAGCCCCCGGGATCGGTCACGATCTGTCATCAAACGACGTCGAACATAGCACTGGGTAGCCATGGCGACGGTAGGTCATGGTTGGTAGCGGTAGCCCAGACCAACCTCGGTGAGCAGATGGCGGGGGTGGCCCGGGTCGGGTTCGAGCTTGCGGCGCAGCTGGGTGATGTGGAAGCGCAGGTGGCCGGTCTCGGTGCGGTAGTGGGGTCCCCAGACCTCGGTGAGCAACTGCTGGGATTGCACCAGCGCACCGGGGTGGCGCAGGAGCACGGTGAGGATCTTCCATTCGGTGGGCGTCAGGTGCACCGCCGGTTCCCCGCCGGACAGTGCTGCCGGCTGGCCGCCGCTGGTGGTGGACTGCGCCGGGCAGTGGCGGGTGATGCGGTGGGCGGCCAGGTCAACGGTGTGGTTCCCGAAGGTGACCCGCTGCGGAGCCTGCCGGGTGTGGTGGCGTAGCGCGGCCCGGATACGGGCCAGCAGTTCATCCATGTTGAACGGTTTGGTGACGTAGTCATCCGCGCCCGCGTCCAGGGCCTCGACCTTGTCGGCGGGATCGGCCCGGCCGGAGAGCACGATGATGGGCACCCGGGTCCAGCCGCGCAGTCCGGTGATCACCTCGATGCCGCTGATGCGGGGCAGGCCCAGATCCAGCACGACCGCATCGGGGGGGCGGCGGGCCACCGCGGCCAGCGCGGCCGCGCCGTCTTGGGCGGTCTCGACCTCATAGGACCGGGCCCGCAGGTTGATCCGCAGGGCGCGCAGCAGCTGGGATTCGTCATCGACGACGAGGATCCGGCTCATGCCGAGATCTCCTCACTGGCCACCTCCAGTGGCCCCTGGCCGGGGGCGCTCGGGTGGGCGGGCAGGGTGATGACCATGGTCAGCCCGCCGCCGGGGGTGTCTTCCGGGTTGAGTGATCCGCCCATGGCTTCGACCAGTCCGCGCGAGAGCGCCAGCCCGAGCCCGAGGCCGGTGGTGTTGTCGCGGTCGCCGAGGCGCTGGAACGGCGCGAAGATGCGGTCCCAGTCGGCTTCGGAGACGCCCAGCCCACGGTCGATCACCCGCAGCTCGACCCGGTCAGCGAGCGTGCTGGCGGTCAGTACCGGAGGGTAGTGGGGCGGGCTGTAGCGCAGGGCGTTGGCGACCAGGTTGGCGATCACCCGTTCCAGCAACACGGGGTCGGCCCGCACGGGGGGCAGGGCTGGCGCCGGGTGCCAGCGCACGGAGTCAGCCTCGGGGCGCAGACCGTCCAAGGCGATCGGGATGATCTCGTCGAGAGCGACCGGTTGCAGGTGGAGCGACAGAGCGCCGGTGTGGAGCCGGCTCATGTCGAGGAGGTTCTCGACCAGCCGGGTCAGCTGGTCCAGGGACTCCTCCGCGGTGGTCAGCAACTCGGCGGTGTCCTCAGCACTCCAGGTGACGGCAGAGCTGCGCAGGCTACTCACCGCGGCCTTGGCCGCAGCCAGCGGAGTGCGCAGGTCGTGGCTGACCGCGGCGAGCAGCGCGGTGCGCATCCGGTCCGCCTCCATCGCGGGTTTGGCCTGAGCAGCCTCACGGGCGAGCTGGTCACGGTCGAGGGCGACCGCGACGTGCGCGCCGAACGCGGTGAGCACCCGCTGGTCGGCGGCGGGGAGCACCCGGCCGCGCAGCGCGAGCACGGCGTTGCGGCCGACGGCGACCGTGACGTCGGCCTCAGCCGGACAGCGCGAGGGTGGTGCTCCGGCGACGCCGAGGGTGACCCACCGCTGCGGGTCGTCGGATGCCGCAGTGCGTGGGGGGGTGTGTTCCGACGTCGCGTCAACGGTGCCGAGCAGGGTGGCCGAGTCCATGGCGAAGGTTTCCCGGGAGCGCTCCAGCAGCGCGGGGATCGCCTCCTGGCCCCGCAGCACGCTGCCGGCCAGCACCGACAGGGTCTCGGCTTCGGCCGAGGCGCGGGCGGCCCGCCGGGTGAGGCGGATCTCGACATCGACGACTGAGGCGACGGTCAGCGCCACCAGGACGAACACGACCAGCGCGATGACGTTGTTGGAGTCGGCGATGGTCAGCGCGTAGATCGGCGGGATGAAGTAGTAGTTGAGCAGCAGTGAGCTGGACACGGCGGCGAGCAGCGCCGGGAGCAGGCCGCCGATGCGGGCGACGCCGACGACCACAAGCAGGAAGAGCAGGACCTGGCTGGTCAGGTTCAGCTCTGGGCGCAGCTGGGTGAGGACCGCGGTGATCGCCGGCGGGGCGAGCCAGGCCGCGAGCTCGGCGGCGAGCAGGCGCCTGGGGGGGAAGCCGGTGCGCACTGCGGGCAGCCGCTGGCCTTGGCTGGCGTAGGGGTGGGTGACCAGGTGCACATCGATGTCCCCGGAAGCCGCGGTCACCAGCTCCCCGATGCCGCGCCCGCCCAGCAGCCTGGAGGGCCAGCCGCGGCGGCTGGTGCCGAGCACGAGTTGGGTGGCGTTCTGCGCTCGGGCGAAGTCCAACAACGCGGTCGGGATGTCATCGCCGACGACGGAGTGGTAGCTGCCGCCGAGAGATTCCACCAGCTGGCGTTGGGTCACCAGGGTGGCCGGGTCGGCACCGGTCAGGCCATCGCTATGGGTGACATGGACGGCCAGCAGATCCTTCGCGACGCCACGGTCGGCGATCCGGGCGGCGCGGCGGATGAGTGTCTCGCCCTCCGGGCCGCCGGTCAGCGCGACCACGACCCGTTCCCGGGTCTCCCACACCTCACCGAGGCCGTGGTCGGCCCGGTAGCGCTGCAGCCCCTCGTCGACCCGGTCAGCCAGCCAGAGCAGCGCCAGCTCGCGCAGCGCGGTCAGGTTGCCGAGGCGGAAGTAGTTGGCCAGCGCGGCGTTGACCCGCTCCGGGGCGTAGATGTTGCCGTGGGCCATCCGCCGTCGCAGCGCCTCGGCGGTCATGTTGACCAGCTCGATCTGGTCGGCCCGGCGGACCACCTCATCCGGCACGGTCTCCCGCTGCACCACCCCGGTGATCTTCTGAACGACGTCGTTGAGGGACTCCAGGTGTTGGATGTTCACCGTGGTGATCACGTTGATGCCGGCGGCGAGCAGTTCCTGGACGTCTTGCCAGCGCTTGGCGTGACGCCCGCCGGGGATGTTGGTGTGCGCCAGCTCGTCGACCAGCGCCCACGCCGGTCGGCGGGCCAGGAGCGCGTCGAGGTCCATTTCGGTGAACTCGGTCCCCCGATAGCTCCGCCGGACCCGTGGGATGAGTTCCAGCCCGTCGGTCAGCGCTTCGGTCTTCCTCCGGCCGTGGCACTCGACGAAGCCGATGACCACGTCGGTGCCGCGGTCCCGGCGCCGGTGGCCCTCTTCCAGCATCCGGAAGGTCTTCCCCACCCCGGGCGCCGCGCCCAGATAGACCCGCAGGACTCCGGTTACGCCCACCACAACTCCCTCAACTCACCGTCTAGCGCAATTGGGTCAGCGCGGCGTTGAGCTCTACGACATTAACCCGCGGCTCGCCGAGGATGCCCAGCGTCCGGCCCTGCACGTGGGCGGCCACCAGGGCGCGCACCGCGGCCGGGTCCAGGCCCCGGGCCCGGGCGACCCGGGCGACCTGCTCGTTGGCGTAGGCCGGGGAGATGTCCGGATCCAGGCCCGAGGCGCTGGCGGTGAGCGCGTCTGGCGGCACGCTGGCCGCCGGCACCCCGTCGAAAGCCGCCACCGCGGCCCGGCGCGCGTCAATGGATTTGATCAGGTCCGGGTTGGAGGGACCCAGGTTGGAGGCACCGGAGAACAGCGGGTTATACCCCGGGTCGTTCTTGTTGTTCGGGTCCGAGGCCGCCGAGGGACGGGGCTGGAACCACTGCGGAGCCGGATTGCCCTGCGCGTCGACGAACGCTTGGCCCAGCAGGCTGGACCCGATCATCCGCCCGCCCGCGCTCACCAGCGATCCGTTGGCCTGGGCGGGGAAGACGAGCTGACCGATCCCCAGCACCACCAGCGGATACAGCACGCCGAGCAGTACGGTCAACACCAGCAGCGCGCGCAACGCGGCCAGGTGCTGGCGCAGCGGGCCCGGCAAACGGGTGGTCATGGTGGTCACCGCAATCCGGGGATGAACTGGACGATCAGGTCGATGAGTTTGATCCCGATGAACGGCAACACCAGCCCACCCAGACCGTAAATCAACAGGTTGCGGCGTAGCAGCGCCGAAGCCGAGGACGGGGTGTAGCGCACCCCACGCAGGGCGAGCGGTATCAGCGCCACGATGATCAGCGCGTTGAAGATGATCGCGGAGGTGATCGCCGAGGTCGGCGAGTGCAGCCGCATCACGTTCAGCTGGTCCAACCCCGGGTAGACCGCGGCGAACATGGCCGGGATGATCGCGAAATACTTGGCCACGTCGTTGGCGATAGAAAACGTGGTCAGCGCCCCGCGGGTGATCAGCAGTTGCTTGCCGATCTCGACGATCTCAATCAGCTTGGTCGGGTTGGAGTCCAGATCGACCATGTTGCCGGCCTCCTTGGCGGCCGAGGTGCCGGTGTTCATGGCCACCCCGACGTCGGCCTGGGCCAGTGCGGGAGCGTCGTTGGTGCCGTCCCCGGTCATCGCGACCAGCCGACCACCGGTCTGCTCGCGGCGGATCAGCGCCATCTTGTCCTCGGGGGTGGCCTCGGCGAGGAAGTCGTCCACCCCGGCCTCGGTGGCGATGGCGGCGGCGGTGAGCTCGTTGTCACCGGTGATCATCACCGTCCGGATGCCCATCGCGCGCAGCTCGACGAACCGCTCCCGGATACCGTCTTTGACCACGTCCTTGAGCTGGATCACACCCAGCGCCCGGACGGTACCGTTCACGCGCTCGGCCACGACCAGCGGCGTGCCACCCGCGGCGGAGATCGCGTCCACCATCGGTCCGAGCCCCTCAGCCGGCTCACCGCCGCTCGCCCGGATCCACTCCCGGACCGCGCTGGTCGCCCCCTTGCGGACCTGGTGGCCGTCGACGAGATCAACCCCGCTCATCCGAGTCTGCGCGGTGAACGCGACGAAGGTCGCACCCACCAGCTCACCTTCCTGACGTGCCCGCAGACCACGCTGACGTTTGGCCAGCACCACGATCGAGCGGCCTTCGGGGGTCTCGTCGGCCAGGCTCGCCAGCTGGGCCGCGTCCGCCAACTGCTCGACCGACACGCCCTCGAGCGGGAGGAACTCGGTGGCCTGCCGGTTGCCCAGGGTGATAGTGCCGGTCTTGTCCAACAGCAGCGTGTTCACGTCCCCGGCGGCCTCCACCGCTCGGCCGGACATCGCCAGCACGTTGCGCTGCACCAGCCGGTCCATGCCAGCGATGCCGATCGCGGACAGTAACGCCCCGATCGTGGTCGGGATCAGCGCCACCAGCAGCGCCACCAGCACCACCAGGGACTGCCGGGCATGAGAGTAGATCGCCATCGGCTGCAATGTGACCACCGCGAGCAGGAAGATGATGGTCAGTGAGGCGAGCAGGATGTTCAGCGCGATCTCGTTCGGGGTCTTCTGCCGTGACGCCCCCTCGACCAGGGCGATCATCCGATCGATGAACGTCTGCCCAGGTTGGGAAGTGATCCGGACCACGATCTGGTCCGACAGCACCGTCGTGCCACCGGTCACCGCGCAGCGGTCCCCCCCGGACTCGCGGATCACCGGAGCGGACTCACCGGTGATCGCGGACTCGTCCACGCTGGCGATGCCCTCGACCACGTCACCGTCGCCGGGAATGACGTCCCCGGCCTCGACGACCACATGGTCACCCACCCGCAGCGCGACCCCCGGCACCTGCTCCTCGGTCATGGTCGCACCTGGCCGCCACCCGACGAGCCGCCGGGCGGTGGTCTCCCGTTTGGTCCGGCGCAGCGTCTCGGCCTGCGCCTTGCCCCGGCCCTCGGCGACCGCCTCAGCGAGGTTGGCGAACACCACGGTCAGCCACAACCAGACGGTGATCACCCAGGCGAACATGGTCGGTGTCGCGATCGCCTCGATCGTGGTCAGCACCGCGCCGACCTGGACGACGAACATCACCGGATTGCGCAGCTGTACCCGAGGGTCGAGCTTGCGCAGCGCGTCCGGGGTGGACCGGAGCAACTGCTGGGGATCCAACAACCCGGCCGCGACCCGGTGCGCCCCGGCAGCGTCCGGGGTGGTCTTCGGGCGCCGTGGCCGCTGGGCAGTAGTCAACGACATCAGTGCAACCCCTCCGCGAGCGGGCCCAACGCCTGAGCCGGGAAGTAGGTCAACGCCACCACGAGGATGATCACACCGAGCAGCATGCCGATGAACAGCGGCCGGTGCGTGGGTAGCGTGCCCGCACTCACCGGCACGTTGCGCTGGGTGGCCAGCGACCCGGCCAGGGCCAGCACCCATACGATGGGCAGGAACCGGCCGAGCAGCATCACCACGCCGGTCACGCTGTTGTACCAGACGGTGTTCACCGACAGCCCGGCGAACGCGCTGCCGTTGTTGTTCGCCGTGGAGGTGAAGGCGTAGAGGATCTCGGACAGGCCGTGCGCGCCGGGGTTGAGGATCGCCGCCCGCTCACCCGGTAGCGCGATCGCCATCCCGGTGCCGATCAGCACCAGCGCCGGGGTGGTCAGGATGTACAGCGAGGCCAGCTTCATCTCCCGAGGCTGGATCTTTTTGTTCAGGTACTCCGGGGTGCGCCCGACCATCAACCCGGCAACGAACACCGTGACGATGGCCAGCACCAGAATCCCGTACAGCCCCGAACCGGTACCACCTGGAGCGATCTCCCCCAGCATCATGTTCAGGATCGCGGTTCCGCCGCCCAGCGGGGACAGCGAGTCGTGCGCGGTGTTGACCGCCCCGGTGGAGGTCAATGTGGTCGAGGCCGCGAACAGCGAGCTGCCCGGGATACCGAACCGGACCTCCTTGCCCTCCAACGCCCCGCCGGCGGCCAGCGCCGCCGCACTGTGGTGCCCGGACTCGAAGAAGCTGATCGACGCCACCGAGGCGACCCAGATGACCGCCATCACCGCAAGGATCGCGTAGCCCTGGCGCTTGTCGCCGACCATCCGCCCGAACGTGCGGGTCAAGGCGACCCCGATGACCAGGATCAGGAAGATCTCGACCAGGTTGGTGACTGGATTCGGGTTCTCGAACGGGTGCGCGGAGTTGGCGTTGTAGAACCCGCCCCCGTTGGTACCCAGCTCCTTGATCGCCTCCTGGGAGGCCACCGGCCCGCCGGTGATCGCCTGGTGCTGGCCGGCCAGCGTGGTCACCGTGTGCCCGGCGGAGAAGTTGTCCACCACCCCGCCGGCCAGCAGCACCAGCGCGAAGACGGCTGAGACCGGCAGCAACAACCGCACACACGCCCGGGTCACATCCACCCAGAAGTTGCCCACCCGGTCGGTCCGCGACCGGGTGAACCCCCGGATCAGCGCGATCACCACTACGATGCCCACCGCCGCGGACACGAAGTTCTGCACCGCCAGCCCGGCCATCTGTACCAGGTGTCCCATCGTGGACTCACCCGAATACGACTGCCAGTTCGTGTTGGTCGTGAACGACGCCGCGGTGTTGAACGCCTGGTCCGCTTTCACCGCCGGAAAACCCAGCGACAGCAGCAGGTGCCCTTGGAGGCGCTGAAAACCGTAGAGAAAAAGCACCGACACCACGGAAAACGCCAAGACTCCACGGAGGTAAGTGGACCATTTTTGATCGACGCCGGCATCCACCCCGATCAGCCGGTAAATACCCCGCTCGACCCACCAGTGTTGATTAGTGGTTTTGTCAGTGGGCTTGTCGGTAGTGAAGATATGCGCCATGTAATCGCCCAGCGGCCGGTAGGACACCGCCAGGGCAAACATCAGCAGACCGGCCTGCAACCACCCTGCGGCTGCGGTGTTCATGTGAACCGCGGTGTTCATGTGAACCGCGGTGTTCATGTGAACCGCGGTGTTCATGTGAACCGCGGTGTTCATGTAAACCACTCCGGAGCCACCAGGGCCACCACCAGGTAGACGACCAGCAACACCGACACCACCAGCCCGGCAAGATCCGTGATACTCACCGCACCACCCCGTCCCTGACGCCGGGCCCGCCGCCGGGCCGCTCCGCCCGTTCACTCTCCAACGCCTGCCCGACCAAGCGTTCCACCCCTCGCACCGCCAGACCCAACACCGCGAAAACCACAATCGTCAACACGATAAAAACTACATCCGGCATCCAAGGCTCCTCACCATCGAAAGACCCGTCAAAAGGCCCATCGGAAGACATGGAGGGTACTCAATGTGGACCTAGCGCACCAAGACCATCAGAAACGAGGAAATCCTAAGCTCCCTTTCCCATCTAAAGAGGCAACACCTCATTGCGGCACCAGTACACCCCGGCGGCGCCCGGACGGCGGGCTCCCTCACAGATTCTACACGCCGAGGGACCAATTCCTCATGACTTCCTCACACCGCCGGGGCAAACATCACCGCGCACAATCAACCGGTAACGAAAGGTGACTGCTGCCCTGGACCGTCGCCGGGGCCTCAGCAGGTCCCGTTAGGCGGGATTGTTGTCCTCCACGTGGGACCCTGACCGCGAGGAGTCGTCGATGTCCACGGTAGGGCGACCCTCGGTGGTGTTGTTACCGACCACGGTGCAGCCGGTGGAGCCGTCGGCGATCAACACCGCCCGCGTCAGGTTTGGACCGGAAAACGTGTTTTGACGGATCTGCACGTTGGGCCAGCGCCGCAGGTTGACCGCCTGGGCCCCGTTGTTCGCGCACATGTTCCGCAGGAAAATGATTGACGGCACTCCGGCCGGGGCATCGCTGTTACCGCGCTGGTCGCCGGTGGCGATCAGGCATTGCGCATCCACGTTACGGCAGGTGTTATCCGAGATCACCACATCGAAGGTGGGCGGTTTGGCGTTGTCCAGGGTCTGGAAACAGTCCGGGTGCGGCGGGCTGTCATAACCCTCCGCGGAGATGTCGAAGATGGTGTTGCCGGTGATCCGGTGGCCGTTGCCATAAAAACGCATACCGTCGGCGTCACCCCCGTGGACGGGCACCGTGTCGCTGATGGTGTTGGCGTGCACAGTGATCCGCTGCCCGGTGATGTCGATGCCGTTGGTAGCGACATGGACCATGATGTTGGACTCAATGGTCGAGTCGGTGCAGGGATAGCAGGTGATCCCGCCCTGGTGAGTGTCGTGGACGGTGTTGTTCCGGACAGTGATCCCGGCCCCTTCCAGCAGCACCCCACCGCCGCCAGTGACCGTGAAGCCCTCCATGATGACGTGATCGGCCTTGATCTGCACCTCGTGCACGGTGCCGCCATCGGAAACCAGCCTGATCGGCGCCGCCTCGGTACCCGATCGGGTCATCATCATGTCGGTGTCAGCGAGATCACCACCGGAGAAACACAGGGTGTCTCCCGGCGAGGCGGCGTCCAGGGCTGCCGACACATCGTCGCCCCGGGTGATCGTGCGGGTGCACGTGGATGGCAAGCTCTGGTGACGCTGCTGAGCCGTAGAACCGCGGCCACCCAAGGTGCACCCAGTGGCCAGCCCCACCAACACCACCAACCACACCGACACCACCCTGGACATCGTCACCGGCGCACCACTGGGGGTACGCCGTGGCCCGGGGCAAGGGATGTCCATCGCCGCGACGATAACAGCCGCCACGTGCGCCACTGGTTGTGCAGTAGCCCGAACGCGACGATCAGCCACGTCGCGAGGCCGAACCAGAAGAAGCTGAGCGATACGGTGCGCAGGATCAGGATGTGCTGTGCCACGCCGAGGCCGAAAGTCGCGGCTGAGTACATCCCGAGCGGGAAGACTGTCGCCCACCACACCCCCTCGTAGTACAGCGACGCTGGGCGCCGGGCAGCACGCCACATCTGCGCGGCCAGCAACAGCGGGATCCACGCGCTAGCCATGATCCACAGGGCCAGGGTCTGCGGTCGGGCAACGGTGATCAGCCAGTCGAGCCCGGTTGTGGCTGGCCTGGCCGTGAGGATGCGGTCACCAGCGAGGGTGGCGATCGCCAGCGCGCCCATCAGGATCCAGCTGTCGGGCGTCATTTTCTCCGGCACGAACGGCCCGACCAGTGCCCGCCACATGATCAGCCAGGTCACGACGACGTAGCCGACCAGGCCGAGCATCCACCAGGCCAGCGCGAGCAGCAGCAGTGGGCGAGCGGCCGTACCGTGCGCCAGATCGGCCGCCGAGATCGCCAGGGATTGGGTGCCCACCGAGACGAGCAGCCACGACCCATGAGCGTGATCGCGTAGCTCGCCAGCGGGCCGGGAGCACACATCGGTGATCGCTGCCAGAACCAGGCCTAGCCAGGCGATGAGCGCGACGGCGCCGAGCGACCACGCGAGCAGCATCCGACCCTGACCTAGCTCGGGACCTAGTCCGGTGGCGAGGACACCGCAGGCGGCAACGAAGGTGAACGATCGCAACGCTACGTCCGGGTCGCGCAGTTGCCGGCAGAAGGCGGCGGGAGCACTCGCAACGCGGGCACCGACCTTGACGGTGAGTAGCGCGAATGCGGCGACGGCGAGGACGCCGAGAAACAACGCGATCACGTGATAGTGCTGATCGGCCGCCGCTATCGAGACGATGCCGGTCGCCATGACCAGCGCGAACACCTCCGGCGGCAGCTCGTCTGCAACCCAAGGCCGTACCAGCGGACGACCCCCCACCGCTGACCCCGACTTCCTCGCCCTCGCCCGCCGTGCCCGTAACAAGTCTGTCACCGCCATCGTCAAGCACCCCCGTCAAGCACTCACAGCTCAGCCGGTCCATGCGCCGCCAGGCGCAACCGCGGGCTGGGTGGTGTCGCTGCCTATCGGCTGCTCGGTTGTCCACCCCAGCGCCCACGCTCCGCTGCTGGGGATCTCTCCCGCGGCCTGAGCAAACGCCTGGAGCACCGGCACCAGCTCGCGACGACGCTTGGCTGACATCCGACCCAGGATGTCCTCGATCGCGGTACGCCGATGCTGCGTCATCATCTGCACCAACTGGCACCCGTCGGCAGTCAGCTCGAGGACGAGGTTGCGACGGTCGGCGGCATCCTCGCTTCGGCGCAGCAGACCCGCAGCGACAAGCCGGTCGCAGGCGCGGGTGGCGTTGGAGGGATGCACACCCAGCCCTTGAGCCACCGCGTTCAGGTTCAGTGGCCCACCACTTGCCACCATCACCAGCACCCGCAGCTGCGGCAAGGTCACCTGTTCCGCCAGCGCGGCCACCGACTGCGCGGTGATGGCAATGAGAACCCGGGCGGCGAGCATCACGGCGTCGACCTGCTCGGCGGTGATCTGCTCGGTGGAGAACTGGTTGGTGCGCTCCGCTCCCGGCTGCACGTGATTCATGACACGCAGTATCCTTGAATCATTGCGTTCTGGCAAACATTGCCGCATGATGGATATATATCTGTAGAGCCGTGGAGGTGAGGGGGATGTCCACCCCGCTGGCGGCGCTGCTCGCCGTTCGACGATTGCTGGCATACCTCTGTTATGGGGTGTACCCAATGCATGATCGATTCCCCACGAAGTACCTCGGGAGGTACCCGTTGAACACCAAACCCAAGCGGATGACGACCGTCGCGGCACCGACGCCGACCCAGCACGGGGGCCGACGATGAAGGTCGCGGGGATCATCACCAAGAAGGGTCTGCCGGTGCAGACCATCCAGCCGTGGTCGACCGTCGCCGAGGTGGTGCACCGGCTGGCCGGGCCGCCCCGGATCGGGGCGCTGGTCGTCACTGGACCTGCCGGTCAGATCATTGGCATGATCACTGAGCGGGATATCATCCGAGGGCTGGAGCGCCACGGGGGGCAACTGCTGGACCGGCAGGTCTCGGACGTGATGGAGCGCCACGTGCCAGTCTGCTCCCCACAGGACAGCGTTGACCACGTCATGATGCAGATGACCAGGCTCCGATGCCGCCACCTACCCGTCGTCAACGAACGGGGTCAGCTGGCCGGATTGGTCAGCATGGGTGATGCCGTCAAACACCGGATCGATGAGATCCGACTCGAGACGGATGTACTGCGTGATCTCTACATCGCCAGCCGATAATCCTCAGCCTGAGGGGTGACCCCCCATGGCTTCCCACCCGGGAGACTAGGGGTTGAGGGAGGCCTGATGACAACACTGGAGATGGGGTTGCGGCTAGCCGCCGGTCTGGGGCTGGGCGCGGTGATCGGGATGGAACGCCAGTGGCGGGCCCGCGGCGCGGGGCTGCGGACCAATGCGCTGGTGGCCACCGGTGCGGCGCTGTTCGTGCTGCTCTCGGCCTACGGGTTCGACACCGGTCTGGTCAGCGGTGTCCGGGTCGGCCGAGGCCCACATCCGCGCTCTGCTCGTCCAAGCCATCAGCGGCACCCAGTTCCAACTCCGTGGCATCCGCAGCTACAACACCGACGCTGACCACCAGGTCAGCGTCGTCGCCGAACTCACCGCCGAGCAGCGCAACGACAGCCAACTCGAGCAAGCCGTCAGTCGACTCAGCCTCGAACCCGCCGTCACCGCCGTCACCTGGACCGTGCGCACCGACCCCGACAACACCACCGACCCACTGGGGGGAGCACCCACCACCCACACCGCCACAAAGAACTGGCGGTTCCGCTCACCGGTCACCCGCAACCACACCCCGTAACGCGCGGCAAGGCTCGCGCCCCGAACTGGGTACCACCAGCGGGTTCTTGCGTCCGGCTGCTTCCGTTGGTTCCATGAGGAAGCGTGAGCAACGGGGGTCACGAATGTCTGTCCGGACAATCGACACGCGGTCGTACAGTCGATGGTGACGACTGAGGACGCCCGCTGGCTTGCCGGCTACCTGCGGAAGATGGTGTCGACCCGCCCCGCCGCCTGGGCCGGCACCGAGATAACCCTGTCCCAGCTGATCGCGCTCCATATCATCAGCGCGAAGGCGCCGATGACGTTGATCTCGCTGTCCGAGGCCCTGGGCACCCGACCACCGGCCACCTGCGCGATGGTCGATCGGCTCGCCCGGGCCGGGCTGGTCCGCCGCACGCCGGACCCCGACGACCTGCGACGCGTCCTGCTGGCTGTGACCGGTACGGCAGCCCAGATGATCGGCAAGATTGACCCGGACACGGCACGGCAACTGCAGTCAGTGCTGGCCAGCATGGGCTCGGCAGCCCAGCGCGTCCTCACCGAGGTCCTCAAGGACACCGCGCGGCGCCTCGCCCGCTAGCTGACCGGGGGGCCCCAGCAGATGCCGATGCGGCACTATCGGGGGGTGACCGCAGCGCCGCATTCCGCGACCATCCCTGACGCCCTGTTCGACGACCCGGATGCGGAGACCCGTTGGCGGGCCCGGTTCACCGCACCCCGGGTCAGCCTGCCGCAGTGGGCCCGAGACGCCCCAGACCGCTGCCTGTACACCTCCAACGCGTCGGGCACCTGGGAGGTCTATGCCTGGGACCGCGCCACCGGAACGCACCGGCAAGTCACCGACCGACCGCACGGCACCCACACCGCCACCGTGACGCCCGACGGTGAGCAGGTGTGGTGGTTCGCCGACACCGACGGCGACGAGTTCGGCAACTGGGTGACCGAGCCGTTCGGCGGGCGGCCCGCTGACGAGCAGCCCCAGCCAGCCGTGCCGGGCACCGCGCCCGGTTACCCGGCCGGGCTGGACCTCGGCCGGCGCACCGCGGCGATCGGCGCCTCCACCGACGAGGGCACCACGGTGTGGATCGCGCGGGACGGCACCGCTGAGGTCGTCTACCGCAGCGAGCACGACGCCGGGGTGGGCGCCCTGTCCCGCGACGAGCGGCTGCTCGCGATCATGCACTCCGAGCACGGCGACTCCCGCCACCCCGCGATCCGGGTGCTCGACATCCGGGTGCTCGACGCGGATGGGAACATTGCAGGCTCGCCGGTCGCCGAGAAGTGGGACGGTCCCGGCAAGGGCCTGGAGGTGCTCGGCTTCGCCCCCCTCCAGGGCGATCCCCGGCTGCTGCTCGTCCACGAGCGACGCGGCCGCCAAGAGCTGCTGATCTGGGACGTCGCGGCGGACATCGAGACCGAGATCGCGCTGGAGTTGCCCGGCGAGGTGGCCGCCGACTGGTATCCCGACGGCTCCGCGCTGCTCGTCGTACACCAGCACGCGGCCCGCTCCACGTTGCACCGCTACCAGCTGGCCACCGGCGAGCTGACCGCACTGGACATTCCCCGCGGTACGGTCGGCGGTGCGGCGGTGCGGCCGGACGGCACCGTCGAGTACGCCTGGTCCTGCGCCGCCCAGCCACCCACGATCCGGGCCCTGCACCCGGATGGCACCGATCGGGCGCTGCTCCGGCCCCAGGGCGAGCCGGCCCCTGGCTCGGAACCCCTGGCCGACCAGTTCGTGTCAACCCCGCACGGAGCCGTGCACGCCCTGGCGGCCAGGCCGGGCGGCGCCCCCGAGGGTCCGCTGCCCACCGTGTTCATGCTGCATGGCGGGCCGCATGCGGCCGACGAGGACCGCTTCTCCGCGGTCCGAGCGCTCTGGCTGGACGCGGGCTTCGCCGTCGTGCACGTCAACTACCGCGGCTCAACCGGCTACGGCTCGGCCTGGCGGGACGCAATCGAGGGCCGGCCGGGGCTGACCGAGATGGAGGACCTCGCGGCCGTGCACGACTGGGCGACCTCCAGCGGGTTAGCCGACCCGGCGAGGTGCGTGGTGGAGGGCTGGTCATGGGGGGGCTATCTGACACTGCTCGCCCTCGGGATCCAGCCGCAGCGCTGGGCGGCCGGGATAGCCGGGGTCCCGGTGGCCGACTACGTGGCCGCCTACGCCGAGGAGATGGAGCCGCTGCGAGCCTTCGACCGGGCGCTGTTCGGCGGCTCACCCGAGGAGCGGCCCGAGCTCTACCGGATGGCGTCTCCGATCAGCTACGCGGCCGACGTGCGCGCCCCGGTGCTGCTGCTGGCCGGGGAGAACGATCCGCGCTGCCCGATCCGTCAGATCGACAACTACCTCGCCCGGCTCACCGAGCTGGACAAGCCCTACCGGTGCTACCGCTACGACGCGGGGCACGGATCGCTGGTCGTGGCCGAGACCTTGCGGCACGTTGCCGCCGAGGTAACGTTCGTCCGCGAAATACTCGGCTCCCACCCGATTGCTGGCTCAGCCAGCGGTAGTCCGATTGCTGGCTCAGCCAGCGGTACGCGTTCGGCGGTCTGATTGCGGACGGGTGGACTTTACCCTTGGTCAACGTGGCGGTAACGACGACGGCGGAAGCTAGGCCAGGAGGTGATCACCATGACCCTGTGGCGGCTGCACGTTGACGTGGCCGATCAACCCGGCCGGCTGGGTGCGCTCGCTGCGACGATCGGCGGCTGCGGGGCCAACATCGTCTCCCTGCACGTGGTCGGCGAACCGACCCAGGACGGTGCGGTGACAGACGAGTTGCTGGTCCAGGTGCCGCCGCAGCTCCCAGTGCCATCGCTGGTGGAAGCCGTCGAGGCCGCCGGGTTCCGGGTCACGGTGGTCGTGCAGGCCGACGCGCAGGCGCTGGCCGATCCGGTGAGCACCGCGCTGGCGCTGGCGCACTGCGTGGCGGTCGACCCGGGCAGCGCCGCGCGGGCGGTGGCAGCCCTGCTGCGCGCTGAACTGGCCGGGGACGGTGCGCCGCTGGCCGCGCATCACGCCGAGGTCGGCACCGGGGCGACGCGGGTGCGGCTACGCCGCAGCTGGCCGTTCACCGCCACCGAGATCTCCCGGGCCGCGGCGCTGCTTGAGCTCGCTGGATCCTCCGACGGGCGTCGGCTTGCGCCACCACGAGCCAGCGTGCAGCTGACGGACGGGGCCGAGGTGGTGCTGCGGGCCGCGACCGCTGCCGACGCGCCGCTGGTCGCCGCGCTGCACGCGCGCTGCTCCCCGCACACCCGGGCGCTGCGTTCGCTCTCCACCAGACCGGTGTTGCCGACGTCCGTAGTACAGCAACTGATCGGCGCCGACGGCTCCACCAGCGTACTCGCGGTGACCACCGATGGTGGTGCCGCAATCGGACTGGCAAACCTGACCTGCACCGGACCTGGTACAGCCGAGGTCGCGCTGCTGGTGGAGGACGTCTGGCAGGGCCGGGGGGTAGGCACGGCGCTAGCCCGCAAGCTGGTGGAGCTGGCCCGGGCCGATCAGATCACCGAGCTCACCGCAGTGTCGGAGGTGGGCAACGGCGGGCTGACCAGGGTGTTGCGCCGGGCCGGGCTGCGCCCGCGCGGCCGGTTGGAGGGAGGCGCTTTGCGCGTCCGAGCCGCCCTGCATCCCGAGGAACCCAGTCCGAGCCAACCAACCCAGGTCAGCCTGGCCTAGCCCCGGCGCGGTGTTCTAGCGCGCCCCCGGCGCGGTGGTCTAGCGCGAATTGCACCACCTGCTCCCCGATCGTGCGCAGCGTGCGGTTGACCACAGGATCGGACGGGACGCCGTGGTCGTCGAAGCTCACCTCGGCGGAGTTCAGCGCCGCGCCCAGCGGCGTGGGCCAGCCGCGCAGCGCGTGCACGATCGAGCGCAGCGCGGTCAGCGTGGTCACCGTCGCTTGCCAGCCCAGCGCCATCGCCACGCAGCCGACCGCCCGCCCGTCCAGGTAGGGTCGGGGATCGGCGCGCAGGTCCTCGACGTAGTCCAGCGCGTTTTTCACCAACCCGGAGACGGTGCCGTGATAGCCCGGCGAGACCAGCACCACCCCGTCTGCCTCCCGTAACGCGTGCACCAGGCGGTGCGCCACCTCGCTGCGCTCGAGTACCGCCGGGTCATAGAACGGCAGCACCAGGTCCACACCGGTGATTGCGACGGTATCCGCACCGGCTACCCGGGCGCCCTGGAGAACCACACTCAGAGCTCGCTCCGACTGCGAGTCCTCGCGCATCGAACCCCCGATGCCGACCACAGTGAGCCCCATGGCGATCGACCCTACGGCGACGCGGGCTCCGGGTGTGCGGGGCCCGGCACCCCCAATTGCCGGGCCCCCGACTTTCCTGGACCGATCAGGCCTTGGCCTGCGCGGCGGAGCGCGCCGGGTTGGCTTGCTCGGCTGCCTTCGGGTCCAGTTCGGACTGCTTGGCGCGGACACCCTGCTCGACCCGGTCGCCCAGGCCCTTGTCCACGTTGCGCCAGTACTCGAAGGCCCGTTGCAGGACCGGCTCGGTCACGCCGTTGAGCAGATGGCCGACGATGTTGTTAACCAGCCGCTGGCGGGCCGCGTCGTCGAGCACCTCACGGACCATCGTGCCGGCCTGACCCCAGTCGTCGTCCTCGGCGTGCGGGGTGTAGGCGGCGTGCATCATGTCGCCCTCGGTGTGCCACCCTGCCGGCTCACCGTAGCGCGCGGTGTCGGCCCGCGGTCCGCCCTTGGAGTTCGGCGCGTACACGGGATCCGACACGTTGTGGTAGCGCATCGCCCCATCCTTGCTGTAGCTGTACACGGGCGATTTCGGAGCGTTCACGGGGATTTGCTTGTAGTTCGCGCCGATGCGGTAACGGTGCGCGTCCGCATAGGAGAACAGCCGAGCCAGCAGCATCTTGTCCGGGCTCGGGCCGATGCCATGCACGAGGTTGTTGGGCTCGAAGGCAGCCTGCTCGATCTCGGTGTGGTTGTCGGTCGGGTTGCGGTCCAGCGTCATCCGGCCGACCTCGATGAGTGGGTAGTCGCCGTGCGGCCATACCTTGGTCAGGTCGAACGGGTTGAACCGGTAGGTTTTGGCCTCCTCAAAAGGCATGATCTGCATTTTGAGGGTCCAGCTCGGGTACTCGCCCTTGGCGATGTGTTCGTACAGGTCACGGATGTGGTAGTCGGTATCCATCGCGGCCATCTGGTCGGCCTCATCTTGGGTGAAGAACTCGATGCCCTGATCGGTCTTGAAATGGTATTTCACCCAGAACTTCTGACCGGCGGCGTTGACCCACATGTAGGTGTGGCTGGAGTAGCCGTTCATGTGCCGCCAGGTGCGCGGGATGCCCCGGTCACCCATCAGCCAGGTGACCTGGTGGGCCGACTCCGGCGACAGCGTCCAGAAATCCCACTGCATGTCGTGGTCGCGCAGGTTGTTGTCGGCGCGGCGCTTCTGCGAACGGATGAAGTGCTGGAACTTCATCGGGTCGCGGATGAAGAACACCGGGGTGTTGTTGCCGACCATGTCGTAGTTGCCCTCGGTGGTGTAGAACTTCAGGGCGAAGCCCCTGGGGTCGCGCCAGGTGTCGGGGCTGCCGCGCTCGCCGGCCACCGTGGAAAACCGGACCAGCATGTCGGTCGTTGTGCTCGGCTGGAACACTGCGGCCTTCGTGTAGGCGCTGACGTCGTTGGTCACCTCGAACCGGCCGAAGGCGCCGCCGCCCTTCGCGTGTGGCTGGCGCTCCGGGATGCGCTCGCGGTTGAACTGCGCCATTTGTTCGATGAGGTAGTGATCCTGCAGGAGGATCGGTCCATCCGGCCCGACGGTGAGCGAGTGCTCGTCGCTCTCGACCGGGATACCGGCATCCGTCGTCGTCGGCTTGGGTTGCGCGCCGGTCACTGTAGTGCCTCCTGATGGTGGTAAATGGGGTTTTTGTCGGTAGTCATCGGGCTGTCATGGGCTGGCCCCCGCTCGCAGCCGGGGCCCGGCAACTGGGGCAGCTTCCCCAGAACACCACCTCGGCCTCATCGAGCAGGTAACCGTGGTCATCGCTGGGTGTCAGGCACGGATGCACGGTAACGGCGCAGTTGACGTCTTCGGTGCGTCCGCACGAGCGACACACCACATGGTGGTGACTATCACCGGTACGGCGCTCGAACCGGGCCGGATGCCCGGCCGGCTCGATCCGGCGCACCAGCCCCGCGGCGGTGCAGGCGGCCAGCACGTCGTAGACGGTCTGGGTGGAGACCGACCCCAGCCGCTGCGCCACCCCAGAGCGGATCTGCTCGGCGGTGGCATGGGGGTGCTCAGCCAACCACTGCAGCACCGACTGGCGGGGTGCGGTCACCCGCAATCCCGCCTGGCGCAGTTGGTGGATGACGTCCGAGGAGATCATGACACACGCTACTATCCCAGGACTATCTGGAACGAGTCAAGAAACGACACCCGGATGATGAGCACGGGCGCGGTCAGTGTCCCGAGCTCGACAGTAGAGCGCCCCGACCGCTGATTACCGTTCTGTAACACTATTTCACCTGACCAGGGCTCGGTGGGGGCTCGTTGACGCAGGGGCGCTCTGCTACCTTAGGTAGTCACACAGTTTGTCATGCGTGATTTACCACGGCGGGCTCCGTGCGGTTGATAGGCAGCCCTTGTCGTCGTCGGGGGCGGCTATGGGCTCACACGATCTTCGGACGAACGCTGCGGTCGGGGCACTCGTAGCCGAGATGTCGTCTGATGCCTGGGGAGCGGTCTCGCCGTCGGTTTATGAGACCGCTCGCCTGGTCACGCTGGCACCATGGCTTGCCGGTCACCGGCAACGAGTGCTGTTTCTCCTGCAGAGCCAGCATCCAGACGGCAGCTGGGGTGGTCCGGATGGTTATGGCCTGGTCCCGACGCTGAGTGCCACTGAGGCGTTGCTGGGGAGCCTGCGACGAGGGCAGCAGGCCGGGAACCGGCAGGCTCTCGACTATCCGGCCGTGGTGAGGGCGGCCGACCGTGGGTTGCGAGCACTGTTCGGGTGGCTGCGGGCCGGCGCGCGGGTCGTGGTCCCGGATACGATCGCGGCGGAGATCGTGGTTCCCGCCCTGATCGCGCAGGTCAACGCGCACCTGGACGGGTTGGTGCCAGCACCGGTGAGCGGGCTGGACAGCTGGCGCGGCAGTGGCCGTCTCCTGCTGCCCCCCGGTGCCGACGACGGACTCCTGGCGCGGCTGGGACATCTGGTGCGCCACGGTCATGCGTTGCCGGCCAAGCTGCTGCATTCACTGGAGGCTCTTGGTCCCGTGGTGCGGGGGGCCCCCCTCGTCCACCCGGTGCATGGCGCGGTGGGCTGCTCACCGGCGGCGACGGCGGCCTGGTTGCGGGACCGCACTGGCTGCCGTGCGGCGGTGGGTTATCTGGAGGCCGTGCAGGATCGTGGGAGAGGCCCGGTGCCTGGGGTGACGCCTATCACCGTCTTCGAGAGGGCCTGGGTAGTGGCCGCGCTCACTACGGTGGGCATCGGCGTGCGGGTGCCGCGCGGGTTGGCGGACAGCTTGCACGATGCGTTCGGTGAGTGTGGTGTTGCCGCCGGCCCCGGTCTTCCGCCGGACTCTGACGACAGCGCCGGCGCCTTGTACGCGTTGGCGCAGTTAGGTGTCCCCCGCTCGCTGGACTGCCTGTTGACCTATCAGGTGGACGCGTATTTCAGTTGTTTCCCCGACGAACGCACTCCCTCGACCAGCACCAATGCCCACATTCTCCAGACATTTATCAGGTATCTGGAGCACGACGTGCCTCAACGCTTTCGCCACCAAGCCACGATGGGCAAGCTCGCGAGGTGGCTACGCGACTGCCAGGAAGTTGATGGGAGCTGGTGGGACAAATGGCACGCCTCACCCTATTACGCGACCGCGTCGTGCGCTACAGCGCTTTACCGTCACAGCCGATGCGCATCAACCTCCGCGGTGTCCAGAGCCGTGGAATGGCTGCTCGACAGTCAACGCGAGGATGGGTCATGGGGACGATGGAGCGGTACCTACGAGGAAACCGCGTACGCGGTGCAAACCTTGTTACAGACGTATGTGCCTCGAGCTGACAGTGCGGTCGAACAGGCCGCCGCTCGTGGGTGCGTATTCCTGCAACGATCAGCAGGATACCACAAGCACCCGCCACTGTGGCACGACAAGGACCTGTATACACCGATCAGAGTGGTGCGAGCCGAAGGGCTGGCGGCGCTGCACCTGGCATACACCAATCCCCACGTCGCCGCAATCGTCGACTACTGGGGCACAGAAAAATTGGGCGCAGAAAAATTGGGCGCAGAAAAAAGGGGCACAGAGGAGTCCGAACGGGAGATGGCGGGGTGAGGCTCAATGAACCGGAACAAGGTCCGCTTCACGTTTCAGACGCTGTCGTTCTTAGATTCACACAAGGGTAATCCCGCTGGTGTTCTCGAGCTTCGCGCGCGGCCCACGCCGCGACTGCTGGTATGGCACCCGGAAGGGATTGACTGGATCTTCCGGGCCGACCGGCAGCTGCATCATATGCCCAGCCGTACTCTGCGCCCCCTGCTCGGGCGAAAATCCCTCCTGGGAGCCGAAGGTCCTCGGCACGCCGCGTACCGGCGAGTGCTCGGTCCATCGCTGCGTGGTCACCAGTTACGGGTTTGTCACAACATTATTTTCGACACTGTCCACGCCGCAATCGATGCGTTGGCGCCAGGAGCTGTTGTCAGCTTAATTGAATGGACCCGGAAGCTCACACTCCGCGTCACCAGTCAGATTCTCCTGGGTCGCGCGGACGACCTGTTACTCGAATTATTCAGCGCTCGTGTCGACAGCGTGCTGGGCTCACGTAGCCGTACCTTAGCCCACCGTTACCTCTATGCCCGCGCATTGTTGACCTATGCCCGGCGGCTCTTTTCCCGTGGTCGTTGCACACTAGACGACATGCTTCTGAGGAGCGCGAAAACAGCAGCAATCACCCAGCCGGCTGCGCTGGCAGCCCTGCTACTGACGGATGACGGACCACTCGGAATGCTCGACGATGAAGAACTGCGGGACCAGATGATGTCCTTACTGTTCGCCGGACATGAAACCACCGCGTCAACGACGGCATGGGCACTGTACTGGTTAAGCCGCAACGAAGGAGTGCGCCGCGACGTCATCGCCGAGCTGACCACCACCGCCAACGACGGCTCGGACCCCGCGCAGGTTCCGCTACTGCATGCCGTGACCCAAGAAGCCCTGAGGCTGTCTCCGCCTGCGATCATTGCCGGAAAAAGGATGCTGGCCGCAGACGGTGAGCTGCTCGGCAAACCATTACCGGCGGGCGCCGTTCTCACTCCATGCATGTACCTTGCGCATCATCAACCGGACCTGTTTCCGAACCCGTGTCGATTCGACCCTGACCGTTTTATCGGTAATCGAATTTCACGTCAGCACTACTTTCCGTTCGGTGGCGGAATCCGACGCTGTCTGGGCAGCGAGCTAGCCATGCTGGAGATCCGGATGATCACCGCCGCTGTGCTCCGTCGTTGCCAGCTGCACTGTGTCAACTCCCAAGCCGGTATTCCCGAACTGCGCGGCCCCGCTATGACCCTGGCGCGGGATTTACGAATGTCGATCACGCCACGCCGCATGGCACCACGGAACATACCGCCGTGAGCAAATGGCGGGACATTGTCCGAATTCACCGCCTTGAATACCCGTTTCCGGTCCACTATTTTTGCCACGCAGTGTTGGGTGCCTGTTATGCATCAAGCAACGTTCAACAGCTTTTCACCGGGCCCGTCCTCCTCTCCATCATCGCGAACATCCTATCCATTGTGGGAGGAAATCCGCTCAATGCCGCCGTCGATATCTCGATCGACACACACACGCAGAGCAAACATGATATCGCCCACGCGGCACTCCGGCTTGGTCGTCGCCATGCCATGCGCTGGACCATAACAGAAATGACATTCGCGCTAGCAGCGGCTACCGCAGCCTCACTGTGGCTGGGTCGCGCGCTCATCGTGGTCGGCGTAGCACTGACCATTGCACTCTGCCTGCTTTATAATCTCGAACCAGTCCGGCTGAAGCGTCGAGGGCTCGCCAACCCCATCACGATTGCGCTGACCACGGGACCGCTACCAAGTCTCGTCTCCTACAGCGCTGTACGGCCCGACCTCACCGTGTCAGTGTTACTGATCTTCATCGGGCTTGGGGCTCTGATCACGGGGCGCGCCCTGTGGTGGGCAGTACCGGATCAGATGAGCGATAAAGCGACAGGGATGAGGACACCAACCGTCCGATACGGCGCATCGCAGGCGATGGCCATCGCCTGCGATGCGACCTTACTCGGACTCGGCCTGCTCGGCTGGGGTCTGTGGTGGCGCTACGGGCCGTTGTGGGCGCTGCTTGGAACAGCCACCAGCGGGGTTTTTCTCCTCAACAAACTCGCGCTACTGCGTCGTTTAGCCATGACTCGTTTAGCCGTGGGTCGTTTAGCCGACCATACCTTACCGAATCCTACCCAGATGCGTCTACGGGACCTCTTCTCGGTCATGATTGCGGACATATTTCTGGTGTTACTCCCGCTGGCCACCCGAGGAACGTAACGAGTCACGGTTTCCGACCAACTCCGCAATACGCCGGGAAACATTCTGGATCCAGACTGAGGGCCTCGTATAATTCCGGGCGCCACAACGGAATCGGAACAATACCTGGCGTCACGATATCCAACCCGTTGAAGAATCCTGTGAGCTGTGCAAGGTTACGGAAGGTCAGTGGCGGAACCGGAATGTGGTAAAAGTCACGAAAGATCGTCAGTCCAGTTATGAGAGCTTCATCATAATCGCTGTGCGCGACAGATAGGTAACTACCAGAACGTAGCGTGTCCATGTAGTCCGCAATAAACCTGGCAGGATTGTCAAAATCGGGAATATGATGCAACACATCGATCGCGAGCACGGCGACCGGCTCACCCAGGTCAAGCAGTCCGCACATCCTGGTGGCATCGAACACCTGCTCGGGGTGGCGCAAGTCGGCGCGCACGAGAGCGGCACCGGGGTTGCCAGCCAACGCATGATGGCCCTCCGCCACCACCCCGGGGTCTATATCTACGTACACCACGCGACAACCAGGATTGAAATCTTGCGCCACCTCATGCACGTTGCCCGCGGTAGGCAGGCCCGATCCGAGATCCAGGAACTGCCGCACACCCATCCCCACCAGATACCGCACCACACGGCCCAGCACCGCCCGGTAGACGCGCACCACGTGCGCCAGATGCGGTGCGCCCACCAGGATGTGCTCAGCGATCTTGCGATCGAGCGCACTGTGGTGCGAGCCACCCAACCAGTAGTCACGGATTCCCGCAGTACTCCACGGGCCCGAACCGTTTTCAAGCAGAGTCCCGACTGGGCGCGACACCCTTGTTCACCCGTCCCTTCACGTGGTCATTACCCCCGAACCTGCCCGGTCAGGATCCAACCCAGCGTGTCGCGGTGCTCGAAGGACACGCCGATCCTCCGTGCACGATCGGGTGATGACGATCTTCGTTGAGGGAGTACACCACATTTAAAGGGGGTAGACCATGTGACGACGAACACCCATGATCCGTGCACCGGCGAGCAGCGGTTACCAGATCTTGATCAGATGCTCATTCCGCGGCACCAGCGTGCCAATCACGGGTGCACCGGGCACCTCACCGGCCACCAGCAGGCCGCCGGAGGTCTGCGCGTCGGCCAGCAGCAGCAACTCGTCCTCGTCGACCGACGCCGACGTCGCGACGTGCGGGCGTACCCAGTCCAGGTTGCGCCGGGTACCCCCGCTGACATAGCCCTCGGTCAGCGCCTGCCGGGCGCCGTCCAGGTAAGGGATCGCGGCGGCGTCCAGCACCGCCGAGACTCCGCTGGCGCGGGCCAGCTTCATGAGATGCCCGAGCAGGCCGAAACCAGTGACGTCGGTGGCGCACCGAGCACCGGCCGCAACAGCGGCCGCCGCAGCCGCCGCGTTGAGCGTCGTCATCGTCTCCACGGCATGCGGGAACATCTCGCCGGTGGCCTTGTGCCTGCTGTTGAGCACCCCGACGCCGAGCGGTTTGGTCAACGACAGCGGCATTCCCGCCACGCCCGCGTCGTTGCGCAGGATCTGCTGCGGGTCGGCGACGCCGGTGACGGCCATGCCGTACTTGGGTTCCGGGTCATCCACGCTGTGCCCGCCGGCTAGGTGGCAGCCGGCGCTGCCACATACGTCGCGGCCGCCACGCAGCACCTCGGCGGCCAGTTCGAGGGGCAGCACCGCACGCGGCCAGCCGAGCAGGTTCACCGCGACCACTGGGCGCCCGCCCATGGCATACACGTCGGACAGCGCGTTGGCAGCCGCGATCCGGCCCCAGTCGTAGGGGTCGTCGACCACCGGGGTGAAGAAATCCGCAGTGGCGATCAGGGCCAGACCCTGGTGGATCCGCACCACCGCAGCGTCGTCGCCGTCATCCAGGCCGACGATCAGCTCACCGGCCGGGTCGGTCACCGTGGCGCCGATCAGCCCGGCCAGCACCGACTCCAGCTCGCCGGGCGGGATCTTGCAGGCGCAGCCACCCCCATGCGCATACTGGGTAAGCCGGATCCTGGTGGCTGTCATAACAACCACCGTAGTTGCCCGACTCTGCTCTCGCCGAGTTCGACAGCCCTCATCCCTCGACAGCCCTCATCCCTCGACAGCCCTGCTCAGGCAGGCGACGACCTCCTCGTCGGTGCTTTGGGAGAAGTCGTCGTACCACGCGCCGATCGCCCGCAGCGCCCGAGGGGTGCTCAGAGCGATCAACTCATCAGCTACGTCGTGCAACCAGCAGGCCCAATCCCAGGGCGCCAGCGGGACAGCGAGAACGACGCGGGCCGCACCCTGAGCTCGGGCAACCAGGCAGGCGGCCCGGGCGGTAGATCCGGTCGCGATGCCGTCGTCGACCACCACGACAGTTCGCCCGGCGAGCGGGATGCGGGCTCGATCACCACGGAACCGCTGGGCGCGTCGCTGTAGCTCAGCGCGCTCCCGGCGTTCCACGGCGGCCAACGCATCCGGCGTGACCTCGGCGCAACGGACCACCTCGGGCAGCAGAACGCGCACGCCAGCTTCGCCGATAGCGCCCATGGCCAGCTCGGGCTGCGACGGTACACCGAGCTTGCGCACCACGATCACATCCAGCGGGGCGCCGAGGACACCCGCCACCTCGGCCGCGACCCGGACCCCGCCCCGGGGCAGGCCCAGGATCACCACATCCTCACCCTGCAGATGGTGCAACCGCTGGCTTAGCTGCCGCCCAGCGTCGGCACGATCGACGAACACCGCGCCACCTCCGTCCACCAGGGCCGATTATCCGCCTTATCCCGGGTGATCAGGTGGTCGGCCGCCTACCGAGATCGCGCTCGTAAGACGGTGAACGTGGTGGACAGTTCGATGGTGCCGCAGGTGGTGGAAACCTGGTACCGACCGGGAGC
This sequence comes from uncultured Actinomycetota bacterium, assembly GCA_963822695.1. Lineage (GTDB taxonomy): Bacteria > Actinomycetota > Actinomycetes > Mycobacteriales > Pseudonocardiaceae. The sequence continues at coordinate 148,349 of CAWGJH010000021.1, read as the reverse complement.
GGCATCCGAGCGGACGGTGGCGGTGCCGAACAGGTGCCACGGTTGGTGACCGTCCGGGTTGCCCCTCAGCGCACCGATGTCGAGCACCGGCGAGCGCACCGCGCCAAGGTTGTCCAGGCACGCCACATCGAGTGACACCGCGGAGCCGGGAGCGCCTTGCTCGGGGGACACCCGCAACCAGCTCACCCCAGGCGACGATGTCGGCAGCCCCGACGGCAGCCCAGAGGGCAGTACTGACGACGGCCCAGAGGGCAGTACTGACAGCGGCCCCGAGGATTCGGTACTGCGGCTCGGCGACGAGCCGGGTTCACTCGGCCGGGAGCAGGCGGCGGTAAGCACCCCCAGACTGACGATGCTGGCGATTGCGAAGAAAGCCCGGACGCTCATGCCTGCGCAGTATGCCGCGTCGCACTCCCCGACGTGCTCAAGCATCCATGTGACCGTCCACGGAGGGGCTTGAGGGTGCTCAAGCATCCATGAGTACCCACGCCGGGGAGTGCTCGTCGGCGTGGTAGTCGGGTGGGGTCGTTTCGTCGGTGCCGTTGGAGATCTGCATCTGGCGCAGCACGATGGTCACCAGGGCGGCGATCACGAGATTGCTGATGAGTGCAACAAATCCCACGTAGACCTGCGTTGGTGAGCCCGCGAAGGGATGCCAGCCGAGGATCGACAACTCCTTCAGCGCGAGTGCCGACCCGCCGAAGTGCCGCTTGCCGCTGGCCGGGTTGGGAATCCCGGAGAGCAGTGCCAGCCCCCATCCCATTCCGACCACCCAGCCCGCGACCAGCCCCCAGATGTGAAACCAGCGGGTGTAGAGCGCGATCGCCACCATGGGCAACGTCTGCAGAATGATCACGCCACCGATCAGCTGCAGGTCGATGGAGTATTGCGGGTCGATCAGCACGATCAGCGCCACCGCGCCGAACTTCACCACCAGCGAAGCGATCTTGGCCTGCTTGGCCTCCTGCTCGGTGGTGGCGTCACGACGCAGATATGCCTTGTAGATGTTACGGGTCCACAGGTTCGCCGCCGCGATGGACATGATCGCGGCGGGAACCAGCGCGCCGATCCCGATGGCCGCAAACGCGACCCCGACGAACCAGGAAGAGAACTGACCCTCGAAAAGCATCGGGACCACCGTGTTGGAGTCCGACCGACCGGTGGCCGCATTGACGATCGGGTGCGTATGTGCCGCGATCGCCGCGTAGCCCAGCAACGCGAGCAGCCCCAACACCAATGAATACGCCGGCAACGCCACCATGTTGCGTTTGATCACATTGCCGCTGCGGGCGGCCAGTGCACCGGTCAGCGCATGTGGGTAGAGGAACAGGGCGAGCGCCGAGCCCAGCGCCAGCGTGACGTACTGCAACTGGTTACGCCCGCCCAGCAGGATGCCGCCGTTACCCGAGAGCGTGCCGGTGAACTTCGCGTTCGCGGCGTCGAAGATAGCGCCCCACCCGCCGAGCTGCACTGGCAGGATGATCACAGCGACGATAATCACCAGGTAGATCAGCCCATCCTTGACGAAGGCGATCAGCGCTGGGGCCCGCAGGCCGGACCGGTAGGTGTAAACCGCGAGGATCACGAACGCGATGAACAGCGGGGCGTGCCCGGCCAGTCCGGCCCCGTTGAGGCCCATCGTGCGCAGCACCGCCTCCAGCCCGGCCAGTTGCAGGGCGATGTAGGGCATCGTCGCGACGATTCCGGTGACCGCCACCAGCAGGGCCAGCGTGGCCGATCCATAGCGGCCTTGGACGAAGTCCGCCGGGGTCACATACCCGTGCACCCGCGACACCGACCACAATCGCACCAGCGGCAGGAACACCAAGGGGTAGACGAGGACGGTATAGGGCAGCGCGAAGAACCCCATCGCCCCGGTACCGAACATCAGCGCGGGCACCGCGACGAAGGTATAGGCGGTGTAGAGGTCCCCACCGATGAGAAACCAGGTGATCCACGAGCCGAACGTGCGCCCGCCGAGCCCCCACTCATCAAGATGATCGAGACTGCCACCGCGCTTCCACCGGGCGGCGTAGAAACCCAGTCCGGTGACGACGGCGAACAGCAGCGTGAAGATGATCAGCTCAGTCCAGCGCACAGTCATCGCCGATGTCCGGTCACGGTGCCAGGCGCTGTTTGAGGGTGGCGAACTCGTCACGCAGCGCGGTAGGGAGCGCGTCGCCGATCTTGTCGAACCACTGCTCAATGAGCGGGATCTCCGCCCGCCACTCGTCGATGTCCACCGCGAGCGCGGCGGTGACGTCCTCGGTCGGGATATCCAGCCCGGAAAGATCGAGCTGATCCGGCGTGGGTACCCGGCCGATCACGGTGTCGACTGCCGCGGCCCGACCCTCGATCCGCTCGATGACCCACTTGAGCACGCGGCTGTTCTCCCCGAAACCCGGCCACAGGTAGCGCTGGTCGGCGCCGCGGCGGAACCAGTTAACGTAGAAGATCTTCGGCAGCCTGCTGGCATCGGCGCCCTTGCCGATGTTGATCCAGTGCTGGAAGTAGTCCCCGGCGTGGTAGCCGATGAACGGCAACATCGCCATCGGGTCGCGGCGCACCTCACCGAGCCCGCCGACCGCCGCGGCGGTCTTCTCGCTGGACAGCGTGGCGCCCAGGAACACCCCGTGCTGCCAGTCAAAGGCCTCGTTGACCAGCGGGATGGTGCTGGCCCGGCGGCCGCCGAACAGGATCGCCGAGATCGGCACACCGTCCGGATCGTCCCACTCGGCGGCGAGCACCGGGCACTGCGCCATCGGCGTGCAGTACCGGGAGTTCGGGTGCGCGCAGCGCTGCCCGGTGGCGCCGTCGGCAGGCGTCCAGTCCTGTTTGGTCCACGAGGTGGCATGCGCCGGCGTTGCCTCCATGCCCTCCCACCAGATGTCGCCGTCGTCGGTGAGCGCAACGTTGGTGAAGATGGAGTTGCCGTAGCGCAGCGTGCGCATGGCGTTTGGGTTGGTCCGCCAGCTGGTGCCCGGGGCCACGCCGAAGAACCCGTTCTCGGGGTTCACCGCGTACAGCCGGCCATCGGCACCGAAGCGCATCCAGGCGATGTCGTCACCCAGGGTCTCGACCTTCCAGCCGGGGATGGTCGGCTCGAGCATCGCCAGGTTGGTCTTACCGCAGGCTGACGGGAACGCGGCCGCGACGTAATGGGTCGCCCGCTCCGGGCTGGTCAGCTTCAGGATCAGCATGTGCTCGGCGAGCCAGCCCTCATCGCGGGCCATCGCCGAGGCGATCCGCAGCGCGTAGCACTTCTTGCCCAGCAGCGCGTTGCCACCGTAGCCCGAGCCGTAACTCCAGATCAGCCGGTCCTCGGGGAAGTGGCTGATGTACTTGGTGTCGTTGCACGGCCAGGGCACGTCAGCCTGGCCGGGTTCCAGCGGGTAGCCCACCGAGTGCAGGCAGGACACGAAGTCCGCATCGCCGCCGTCGGGTGAGCTGAACCTGCGTAGCGCCACCGCACCCATCCTGGTCATGATCTTCATCGAGCACACCACGTAGGCGGAATCGGTGATCTCGACGCCAAGTTTGGGTTTCGGGTCCTCCAGCGGACCCATGCAGAAGGGCACCACGTACATCGTTCGCCCGCGCATGCATCCCCGGTACAGCTCGGTCATGATCGACTTCATCTCGTCCGGGTGCATCCAGTTGTTGGTGGGACCGCAGTCCTGCTGCGCTCGCGAGCAGATGAAGGTGCGCTCTTCCACCCGAGCCACGTCTGAGGGGTCCGAGGCGGCCCAGAACGAGTTCGGCTTGCGGTCCAGCCGGGTGAACGTGCCGGCGTTGACCAGTTGGGTGGTAAGCCGGTCCCACTCCTGCTCGGATCCATCGCACCACTCGACGCGGTCGGGCTGGGTGAGCTCCGCGACCTCGCGCACCCAGTCGCACAACCGTGCGTGACTGATCGGAGCATCGTCAAGACCCGGAATGGTCACCGTAGCCACTGCTCGTCTCCTTCGTGAGCCCACGGGCCCCCATCCGACCGACGGCGTTCCTGCTGAACGCCGAAGACCGCCCATGCTCCGCACGGGCGGTGGACGTGGAAGGGATTACGCATCAGACTAGCCCCGGAGGCCACCCAGCACAGCGATTCGCGATTGAGAAATCCCTCACAGCTGGGGGAGCTGGCGGGGCAGCTAGCTGGCCTGGCTCACTGAGGACATGTTGAAATCGGGGATCCGGAGGGGAGGCATCGCGGTACGGGAGAACCAGTCCTTCAACTCCCGACCCAGGGCTCTTTCGGTCGTGCCGACGTCACTGGCGCGCCGGATCAGGTCGATCGGGCTCTCGTTGAACCGGAAGTTGTTCACCTGACCGACTACCTCACCGCCCTCGATGAGGTACACCCCGTCCCGGGTCAGTCCGGTGAGCAGTAACGACACCGGATCGACCTCACGGATGTACCACAGGCAGGTCAGCAGCAACCCACGCTCGGTGCGCCCCACCAGGTCGTCGATCGAGGCCGCAGAGCCCCCGGTCAGGATGAGGTTCTCCGGCGGTGGGGTGAACTGCCCACCCAGCTCCGCCGCGGCCGCCCGGGGGTAGGTCAGCGCGTTCACCGTGCCGTCGCGCAGCCAGTCCACTCGACGCGTCGGGGCGCCGTTGTCGAAGACGCTGAGCGAGTCGCCCGAGGCGCTGGTGGCCAGGAACGGCGCGGTCTGCAGGCCCGGCGCGGCCGGATCGCTGAACAGCGTGAGCGGGAGGTCGGTGAGCCGCTCACCTATCCGAGTGCCGCTGGGCTGTCCATTGAGCTGGCCACCGGGTGCGGCGAAGGCGCAGCGCCCCTCGTGCGCCGGCCGGCCGTCCATCGACCAGACCAGGTGGAGCATCAGATCGGCGATCGCCGAGGGCGGCAGGATGGTCTCGTACCGACCTGCTGGCAGCTCCAGTTGCCGCCCCGACCAGCTCAGCCGGCGCCGCACCTCAGCGGTGAGCTCGGCGAGATCCACGTCGGTGAAATCAGTCGTGTAAGCCCCGGCCCAGGCGCTACGGGTGAGGTCGTCGGCGATCTTGCCATTGAGTTCCACCGTGCCGGTGGGCTGCACCCAGCGGCGGCGCAGCCCGGTGGAGGACGCCAGCCAGGTGGTCTCCAGGCGGTGCTCGGCGAAGCCATAGAACAGCTCGTCGCCCCCCTGGAACGCTGCGGCCAGCTCATCGGTCAGGCGGGCGAAGACCCCGATCTCGGTGACCGCGGCTGGCGTGGCGAAATCGTCGTCCGCCGCGCCCTGGATCAGCGGCGCGGCGTCCCGGGCCGGGCCGGACTGCCGAGCAGCGTCCTCGCTGGCCACCACCACGGCGCGCACCTCGTCGAGGTCGACGCCGTTGCCGCTGACCACGCCGATGGCGGGTCCGTCGCCTCCGTCCAACACCGAGATCACCGAGAACGAGCGGGTTGTGGTGTGCCCGTTGGTGGTCATCGTGCTATTCGCCCAGCGCAGGTTGACCTCGCTGGTATCGGTGACCAGCACGATGCATCCGTCCGCCCTGGACGCGGCCAGCGCGGTGGTAGTTAACTCCTCGGCACTCAGCCTGATACCGCCAGCCGCTATACCACCAGTCACTGGCCAGCCTCCTCGCGGCAGTTGAGCACAGTGATACCGCGGAACAGCGCCGAGGGGCATCCGTGGCTGACGGCTGCGACCTGACCGGGTTGGGCCTTGCCGCAGTTCATCGAGCCGCCGAGCAACCAGGTGCAACGGCCACCCACAGCGTCCAAGGCGCCCCAGAAATCGGTGGTGGAGGCCTGGTAAGCGACGTCACGGAGCTGCCCGGCCAGCGTGCCACCCTCGATGCGGTAGAACCGCTGCCCGGTGAACTGGAAGTTGTACCGCTGCATGTCGATCGACCAGGAACGGTCACCGACGATGTAGATGCCGCGCTGCACCCCGGAGATCAGCTCCGCGGTCGCGGTGTCGGTGTCCGGGTCCGGCTGCAGCGACACGTTGGCCATTCGCTGGAGGGGCACGTGGTGTGGCGAGTCGGCGTACGCGCAGCCCGCTGAGCGTTCCAGCCCCAGCCGGCGGGCGAAGACCCGATCGGTCTGGTAACCGACCAGCGTCCCGCCAGCCACCAGATCCCACTGGGAGGTGGCAACCCCATCGTCGTCGTAGCCGATGGTGGCCAACCCATGGGGCTGGGTGCGGTCCCCGGTGACGTGCATGGCCGGCGAGCCATAGCGCAGGGTGCCGAGCTTGTCCGGGGTGGCGAAGGAGGACCCGGCGTAGGCCGCCTCGTAACCGATCGCCCGGTCGTACTCGGTGGCGTGCCCCACCGACTCGTGGATCGTCAGCCACAGGTTGGTCGGGTCGATCACCAGGTCGTACCGGCCGGGCTGGACGCTGGGTGCCGTGACCTTCTGGGCCAACCACTCGGGGATCCGCGCGAGCTCACCGTCCCAGTCCCAGAAGGTGTTGCCGGCCAGGTACTCCCAGCCTCGCGCGGTGGGTGGCGCGCAGGTCCGCATGCTGTCGAACGAGCCAGCCGCCCGATCCACCGCGACCGCGGTGGCCGCCGGGTGGATCCGTACTCGCTGCTGGGTGGTGCTGGTACCGGCGGAGTCGGCGTAGAACTTGGTCTCCTTCGCCGCCCATAAGTGCACCTCGGTGTGCTCCACCCCGTCAGCGGCGAGCAGCCGGCGCGACCACTCCGACAGCAGCGCCACCTTCTCCTGCAGCGGCACCGTGAACGGGTCGATCTCGTGATCACCGACCCACACCGCGCCGGCCTGGACCGGCTCGGCGGCCAGCTCCACCCGCTCGGCGTTGAGCGGGCGCAGGGTGCGCGCCACCTCGACGGCCCGCTGCGCGGTCGCCACCGCGGACTGGGGAGTCAGCTCCAGGTGCGAGGCGAACCCCCAGGTGCCCTCGACGATCACCCTGACGGCCAGCCCGACAATGGTTGCGTCCCGCGCCGTCGCGACCGTCCCATCGCGCAGCCGCAGCGCCTGCCGGGTGATCCGCTCGATCCGGACGTCAGCGTGCTCGGCACCCAGCTCGTGAGCCCGCCCCAGAGCGGCGTCGGCCACCAGCCGCAACGGCAGAGCAAGGAAGTCGGGATCGATCATGCCGGTACTCACATCCGCCGACCCTAGCCGGGCACCCTCTGCAACAGTCACTCCACCAGCAGCCAGGATGAATTCGCCGTGGGTCAGGAAATCTTCCACGGGGTCGGGGTGCTGAACCAGGGTCCCGGTAGGGGAGAACCCTCATGTGCCTGGCGGCGCGGTGCGGCATCGTTTTCCTTGTCGGTCGCAACGCCTGGACGCAGCGCCGGAACGCCCAGACAAGAGACCGAGAGGAAAGGGCCCGGGTCGTCGTTCGGGGGCGACCCGGGCCCTTTCCTCATTCGGGGCCCTTTCCTCCTTCGAGGAGTGTGCCACCTTGCTCGGCCGCCCAGCGCTGAGCAAGCTGGCACACCCGCTGGGCGAGCTCGTCGGCGGTCGCCTCCGGGTCGATGGTGCGGCCGGCGGCCAGGCCCAGCAGGTAGGCGGTGAGCGGAGCGGCCGGTCGAGCGACGTCATGAGCGACGTCCCGTGACATGTCCAGCACCCGCGACTGCATGGCGGCTGGCGACACGGCGTCGGCGATGTCCAGCTCCCGACACACCAGATCGACCCACTCCCTGAGCGTGTTCACACCGACCATCCTGTCCCTCCTCGATCGGGACCCGGTGCACGCCCTCCCCGTCCCCAGGCCAGGCTGTAGGCGTGCACGGGACCAGCCAGACGATCTACCCGCAGCGGGCTCGCATGACCACCGGTCAGCAACGCGCCTGGGAGCGGAGCTGGGATCGGTGGGGTGCGGACGTCAGGGACCTGCCCGACGGCCCGCTGGACACCGCCGGGTGGTTCGGGCGCGCCGCGCCGGTCGTGCTCGAGATCGGCTCCGGGATGGGTGAGTCGACCGCGTCGATGGCGCTGGCCGCACCCGGCGTTGACCATCTCGCCGTCGAGGTCTACCAACCTGGACTGGCCCAGCTCCTGCTCCGCATCGAGCAGTCCGAGATCACCAACCTGCGGCTGCTGCGCGGCGACGCACACCCACTGCTCGCCGAGCACGTCGTGCCCAGCAGCCTGCACGCCGTCCGGATCTACTTCCCCGACCCGTGGCCCAAGCGCCGGCACCACAAGCGCCGGCTGGTACTCCCGGAGTTCGTCGCCCTGGTGGCATCCCGGCTGGCCCTTGGCGGCACGCTGCATCTGGCCACCGACTGGGCGCCCTACGCGGAGGAGATGCTCGCGGCCTGCGCCGCCGAGCCGGCTCTGCGCAACACCGCCGGTGACGATTCACCCCATGGCTTCCTCACGCGGCCGGCCTGGCGGCCGGTGACCAAGTTCGAGCAACGTGCCCGGGACGAGGGCCGCGTGGTGCGGGATCTGCTCTTCGCCCGCGTCTGACGCCCGATTCCGGGTGAGCTCGGCGCAGATCTCCCGTGTGTCCGCTGGCCAGATCCGCCCCTGGGACCGCTGATAAGGCAGGATCGGTGCCCATGAACCCGGAGCCCGTCTCGACCGCCCCTATCACGCTCCTCGTCTGGGATGCGCCCAATATCGACATGAGCCTGGGCTCGATCCTCGGCGGACGCCCCAGCTCCGCGTCCCGGCCGAGGTTCGATGCCCTGGGTCGCTGGCTGATCTCACAGGCCGGGTCCGACACCGAGCCTGAGGCGACCGTGTTCACCAACGTCGCATCGGGCAGCACGGACTTCGTCCGACCCTGGGTGGAAGCGCTGCGCAACACCGGATTCGCGGTGTTCGCCAAGCCCAAGATCGACGAATCGGACATCGACGAGGACATGCTGACGCATATCCGGGCCCGTCACGAGCAGGGTGTGCTGCGTCAGCTGCTGGTGGCCTCCGGGGACAGCCGAGCCTTCCGGGAGCCACTGGAGGATCTGGTCCTCCAGGGCGTCCAGGTCACCGTGCTGGGGTTCCGGGAGCACGCCTCGTTCGCGGTCAACTCCGGGGTACTGGGCTTTGAAGACCTGGAGGACATCCCGGAACTGTTCCTGCAGCCGCTGCCCCGGATCACCTTGGAGACGTTGCCCCCCGAGGGCGCCTGGCTTCCCCCGCTGCGGCCACTCACCGCATTGCTGCGGCACAACACCATCGTGGAGCCCATTCCATGATGCGGCTGACCGCGCCGGTGGTGCTGCCCTGCGACGAGCGGTGCACCGTGCTGCGGGATGCCGTGGTGGACGTCGATGACGCCGGCCGGATCATGCACGTCGGGCCCTCGCCCGGGGCGCCGGCCGCACCGGGTGCTGAGCTGGCGCTCACCGGCATCCTGCTGCCTGGGCTGGTCAACGCCCATGCGCACACCGCGATGACTGGGCTGCGCGGGTTGGGTGGGGACTTGCCGCTGATGCGCTGGCTGACCGAGGTGATCTGGCCCGCCGAAGCGCGGATGGACGCCGAGGACGTGCGAGCCGGCATGCTGGTCGGCACTCTGGAGATGCTCGGCGCCGGGATCACCACCAGCGTGGAGATGTACTTCCACAACGACGCGGTGGTAGACGCGGTGCTGGCCGCGGGCAGCCGCGCGATAGTGACACCGGGCATCATCGCGGTCCCCGGCTGGGACCGGCTGGGCACCTGGGAGCAGATGCTCGACGGCATCAGCCGCTGGATCGATGCTGACGGGATCCGCTTTGGACCTGGCGAGCGCATCGAGCTGGGATACGGCCCGCACGCCGCCTACACGCTGCCCGCCGAGGCGCTGGCCGAGGCCGGCGCAGCCGCCCGGCAGCGAGGTGCGCTGCTGCACATCCACGTCGCCGAGACCCCCGGTGAGGACACCGCGATCCGCGAAGCGTACGGCTCGGTGCCGCTACTGCTGGAACATCTCGGGGTACTGGGCAGCGACGATTCCGGTCGGGGCGCGCGGGTGCTGGCGGCGCATGCCGTGCAGCTGTCCGACGCCGACATCGCGGTACTCGCCCGGCACCGCGCCGGGATCGCGCACTGTCCCGGCTCCAACAGCAAGCTCGCCTCCGGCGTCGCGCGGCTGCTCGACCTGCGCGCCGCCGGGATCGCCGTCGGGCTGGGTACCGACAGTCCCGCCTCGCATGATGCCCTCGACCTCTGGGACGACGTCAGGCTGGCCGCCCGGCTGGTCAGGCTGGCCACCGGGGACGCCGCCGCGCTCACCGCCGCGCAGGCGTTGCTGCTGGCCACCCGGGGCAGCGCGACCGCGCTCGGGCGCGATGATCTCGGCGCCCTGCGCCCGGGCGGATGGGCCGACCTGGTGCACATCGGAGCCGACGACCCGGCGTTCGCGGCCGGGCTGGACGTGCCGGACGATCAGTTGCTGGCCAACCTGGTGTGGGCTGCCGGAGCTCGAGCGGTGCGGGATGTCTGGGTGGCAGGGGAGCTGGTGCTGCAGGGCGGCACGTCGACCCGGGTTGACTCCGCGCAGGCGCATGCCGCACTGCGCTCCCGGGTATCCCGGTTTACCAGCCGGTGATGGGATTGCCGACTCGCCGACGTGACTTGCTTGCCGGATCGGCAAGCATACTGGCCTCGACGGAGTATTATGCCGCTACGTCGCAAGGTGGATGCAGCCAGTAACGCTTCGCTGCTCACGCCTACGCGAGAAGCACATGTCGGGGAGACTGGAGACGCGGTGGGTCGTCACGCGGCCGCCCAGGATCCGCTGCAGGTGCTGTATGTCGGCAGTTCCGCCGATCTTGGAGCACTGCGGCGGTTGATGGAGGCACACGGAGCGGTCACTCGCTGCCGGCTCACGCCTGAGGTCTCCGTCGTGATCGCCGACTCTTCGGTGTCTGCGGACCATCCCACGATGCGTGCCGCAGACACGCTCGGTATTCCGGTGATGGAGGCCGCCAAGGCGATCGCCCAGTTCGCCGGGGGACGGAGCCGCCCGGGGGACCGATTGCCGGCTCCGCCGGCGGAGGCCCGAGTGCCAGCGGCGGCTCGAGTGCCAGCACGGCGGTCGTGGCCATTCCGCCGATCCGCCCAGGAACGGCCCCGGTGAACGACCCCGGTGAACGACCCCTGAGCGGCAGCGACGTCGCTAGCCGCGCAACCGCATCGACATGACGAGATAGCGGTAGGAGCCCTCCCCGCCATCTGGTTGATCTGGTTGATCTGGACGCAGGCCGATCACCGGGGTGATGACGGTGGGGCGGGACGGCTCGGTGAACGACAGCGTCGCCCGCGGGGTAGTGACCGCAGCCAGCCCGTCGAGCAGGTACCCGGCGTTGAACCCGATGGTCAACGGTTCACCGGTGATGCCGACCTGGAGTTCCTCCTCGGCGCTGGACTCGTCTTCGGCTTCCGCGGACAGCTGCGCGGTGCCGTCGGAGAAGGCCAGCCGAACTGGCGCGAACCGCTGGGCCACCAGCGACACCCGCTTGAGCGCCGCGATGAACTCGCTGACCTCCACCTCCACGGTGGTGCTGACCTCGGTGGGCCACAGCGACGCGAACTTGACGAACTCGCCGTCCAGCAACCGGGTCAGCGTCTGCCGGCCACCGGCGGAGAAACCCAGGAAACCCGCGTCGGCGGCGTCGCCCATCGACAACACCACCTCGCTGGCCGAACCGAGCGACTTGGCGACATCGGCCAGCGTCTTCGCCGGAACAATGACCGAGGTGGAGGGCACCGTGCCAGTCGGCGTCCACGGAATGTGCCGCTCGGCGAGGCGGTACCGGTCGGTGGCGGCCAAGGTGAGCGCCTCGGAGCCGATCTCCATGCGCACCCCGGTGAGCATGGGTAGTGTCTCGTCCCGGCTGGCTGCGGCGGTGACCTGCGCGACGGCGGTGCCGAAGACGTCACCCCGTACCTTGCCCGAGGTGGCGGGCAGCTCCGGCACTGCGGGGTAGTCCTCGATGTGCAACAGGGGCAGGTTGAACCGGGCCGAACCGCATCGCACCGCCAGCCGGTTTCCTTCCACCACGACCCGCACGTCCTTGGGCGGCAGCGCCCGGGCGATCTCGGCGAGCAGCCGGCCCGATACCAGCACCCGCCCGGCGGACTTGTCGGTGACAGGTACCTCGATGCGGTTGAGCACCTCGAAGTCGAAACCCGAGACGATCATCACGCCGTCAGTCACCTCGAGCACCACGCCTGCGGTCACCGGGACGACTGGACGGGCCGGTAGGCCCTTCGCCGTCCACGCGATGGCCTCGGCGAACGCGTCCCGCTCAAGTTCGAACTCCACGTCACCCCACCGTCCCTGCGGTACTCCCCGTTGCGCCGGGTGCGTCAGCGTACCGGGGTGGCGGTCATGGTGGTTCGGTGGTTGTCAGCAGGTAGCCGCATCACACGCTCTGAGCGTGCGGCCACCTACTGGTCGAGGAGGCCATGCTCGATCGCGTAGCGGGCCAGCTCGACGCGGTTGTGCAGCTGCAGTTTGCGCAACGTGGACTGCACGTGGTTCTCCACCGTGCGGTGGCTGATCACCAACGCGTCGGCGATCTGCCGGGCGGTGCGCCCGGTGGCCACCTGGCGCAACACCTCGGTCTCCCGGTCGGTCAGCCGCGGCGAGTCGGTCTGCGGGTCCAGCGCCATCCGGCGGTACTCGCCGAGCACCAAGCCGGCCAAACCGGCGGTGAACACCGCGTCTCCCTCGGCGGTCCGGCGCACGGCGTTGACCAGTTCCTCCACTGACGCCGATTTCATCAGGTACCCCGAGGCGCCCGCCTGTACCGCCGCCAACACGTCGGTGTGCTCGCCGGAGGCGGACAGCACCAGCACCCGGATGTCGGGCCAGGTGCCGATGATGCGCCGGGTGGTTTCCGCGCCGGACGGTCCGCCGGAGGCGAAGTGCAGGTCCATCAGCACGACGTCCGGGTTGGCCGCTGGGATGATGCGCAGCGCGGTCGCGCCGTCAACCGCGGTGGCCACCACCTCGAAGCCCTGCTCGACAAGGTCGCGGGCCACTCCCGCGCGCCAGATGGGGTGGTCGTTGACCACCATGACCCGAATCATGGTCCGGCCGTCACCGCGGCAGGCCGTGCCGGACGCGGGCCAGCCGCACCTCCCACTCGGTGCCCCGCCCCGGGCCGGTGCCGAGAGTCAGCGTGCCGCCCAGGTCGGCCACCCGGCCACGGATGGAGCGCGACACTCCCATCCGCCCCTCACTCTCAGCGTCGGCAAGCCGCCCGTCATCGACTCCGGGGCCATCGTCCCGGATGGTGAGTGCCACTTCCTCGCCGAGATCCTCCACCAGGATCCATGACTTCGCCTCCGGACCGCCATGCCGGGCGGTGTTGGCCAGCGCCTCACGGGCGAGTGCAACCAACTCCGCCACGTGGGCGGCGGGGAGCGGTACCGCGGTCGCGGGCACCGAGACCTCGACCCGGGGTCCGGCCAGCAGCTGTAAGGCACCGGCCAGGTCCTGCTCACCGGTGGTACCCGGCCCGATGGTACCCGGCCCGATGGTATCCGGCGGAGTCGCCGAGAACAGGCACCGCAGTGCGATCTCCTGCTCCCCGGCCAGCCGGACCAACTCACCGGCCTCCCCGTCGAGCTGGCCACCCCGGGCGCGGACCCGGGCCAGCACCTGCACCACGCTGTCGTGGATGGATCGGGCCAGCCGCTCCCGTTCAGCGGCGGCCGCCTCAGCGCGGGCCGACCTGCGGAGCTGCTCGGTTGCCCGGCGCGCTGCCGTCGCCGCCAACCCGAGTGCAAATCCAGTCCCGACCAGCAGGATGGTGTCGCGGACGCGGTCGGTGGTGAACGAGCCGCGCAGCCAGATGGTGACCACCGAGACAGTGAGGCCGACCAGCGCTCCGGCAGCCCGGCCGGCGTGCACCGCGGCAGCGACCACCGGACCGCTGGCCCACACGGTGGTGAGCAACGGGGTGCGCTGGGTGACCTCGGTGAGCTGCTCGGGGGACAGCACCAGAGCCGAGGAACCCATCAGCGCCAGGGTCACCAGCAGGTTGACCCCGATGACGTGGGTCCGGCGGGTGACGTCGTCACTGTAGGCCAGGCAGGTCACCACGGTCCACACCACGATCGCGGTGAGCACCGCCCATCCCAGGTCCGGCCGGGCGAAGCTGCCGTGATGCACGATGATCACCACGATCGCGAAGGCCGCCGTAATGACCCGCAACACCACCACGCCTCGCCACAGTGGCGTCATGATGTCGGTGGCGGCCGGCATGGCTGCGGATCATGTCACGTGCTGGGCAGCCGCGCGCGGGGGCCCGGTTACCGCTGACGTCACGGGTCACTCAGTGCGGTTCTGGAGAGGGTCGGGGTTGACGGGGACGTCGGCCGGCGGGAACCCGGAGCCCGGGGTTCCGGAACCGTCGCGGGGCTCGACGTTCCCGCTCACCAGCGCCCGGGTGCCGGCGTTGAGCACGGCGAGCAGCGGCACCGACAGCAGCGCGCCGGCGATGCCAGCGAGTACCCAGCCCACCGCGACGGCCAGCACCACCGCCACGCCGTTGAGCTCCACGGCGCGGCCCATCAGCAGCGGCTGCATCACGTTGCCCTCCAGTTGCTGCACACCGATCACCACCCCGAGCATGATCAACGCCGGCACCGGTCCGTTGGCCACCAGCACCACCAGCACCGCGACCACCCCGGAGACCACCGCGCCGACCACCGGGATGAATGCCGCCAGGAACGTCAACGCGGCCAGCGGCACCACCAGCGGGGCACCGATCACCGCCAACCCGGTTCCGATACCGGCCGCATCGACCACCGCCACCAGCGCGGTGGCCCGGATGAACCCGACCAGCGAGGCGAACGCGCGTTGCCCGGCGACGTTGACCCGGTCTCGAACCGGGCGCGGCACCGCACCGAGCAGGAAGCGCCACATCGACCTGCCGCTGTACAGGAAGTAGATCAACGTGAACAGCGCCAGCACGACGCCGGTGAGGTACTGCCCGAGCGTGACCGCGGTGGACAACGCGCCCGAGGTGATCGCGTTGCGGTTGTTGGACAGCGACCGGCTCAGCGAGTCGAGCAGGTTCTGCAGTTTCACGGGAGGCAGCCCGAAGGGTGGATGCAGCAGCCACACCCGGATCCGCTCGACGCTGGTGGCGACCTGGGTCGCCACTGCGGGCAACCCGGTCACAAAGGCCTGAACGACAAACGTCAGCAGCCCGCCGATCAACGCCAGTCCGCCGATCAAGACCACCAGGGTGGCAAGCCCTCTCGGCACCCGGTGCCTGGTCAACCAGTCCACCACCGGCCCCAGCAACGCGGTGAGCAGCAGGGCCACCGCTACCGGGATCACCACCACCCGCAGAATGATCACCAGATAGCCCACCACCACGGCCATCCCGGTCACCACCAGCAGCCGCCAGGACAGCGCAGCCGCCACCCGCAGCGGATAGGGCACGGCAGCCGCCGCATCACGGCTGGCCGCGCCAGGAGCCGGGCTGTGGTTCACGCCGCTACGCTATCCGCTGCGCCCCACCGGTAGGCGCTCGTCGGCACCCGGTGTGCCGGTTCCGCGGAATCCCTCAGACGGCCGCGGAGGGTGCTAGGTGAGGCTGTGAGTACATCTACCGTTACAGTTACGTACCCGAGGCGCGACACGCCTGAAGATCACCACATAGGTCGTTGACTTCAACTACCCGCACCACCGTTAATGTCGTGCTCAACGTAGCAAAGGAGGTCATGATGACTAGCGAAATTAATCTCGTGGAGGCTTACTTCGACCATTACGCTAAGCAGGCAAGCGTCGTGCCCAGGTTGGAGCTAGAGCGCATGGCGAGTATAATCTGGGACGCATGCTTGTCCGGCGGCACTGTCTACACCTTTGGCAACGGAGCATGTGCCGCATTGGCCGCTCACATGGCCACGGATCTGTCTAAGGGAACAGCTGTGGAGCTGAGGGCGGCCGGGGAGACCCTCAGGCAACCCCGAATTCGCATTGTGAGCCTGTCGGACAATACGGCGCTACTCACCGCGTACGGCAATGACCTCGGCTATGAATACGTCTACGTTGAGCAGCTGAGGTGCCTGCTGCATACCGGCGACGTGGTCATGGCGCTGAGTGGCAGCGGAGGCTCACCAAACGTGCTGCGTGCGCTCGATTACGCCAAGGCCGTGGGCGTCCGCAGACTGGGGCTGACCGGTCGCCAGGACAGCGCCGCTGAGCTCGTGTCCCGTTGCGACGTCGCAGTGCAAGCCCCCTCACCCATGATGGAGCATATCGAGGACTGGCACGTCATTTACAACCACGTCCTTACTCTGCTTCTCCGCACGCGCTTGCGTGCCTATGTTGATAGCGAAACCGGCGGAACATGACCCTTCACCTCCTCGTGCTGGACTTCGGCGGAACCAAGCTTGCAGCCGCTCGCATTGATGTGGAGACAAATGGGCTATGCGAAGTAGTAGCCGTGCAGCGGGCCGCGACCCCGGACGACGCGCCCACCTCACGAAGCGTCATCCAGACGCTGGCCAATGAGGTTGCACGGGGCACCCCGTTTGACGCCACAGGGGTGAGCTTTGGTGGCCCTGTTGACACGACAACAGGAGTGGTACACACATCACGCCACGTGAGAGGCTGGAATGATTATCCGCTTGCGGCAGAGATCTCTCAGCGATACCGCATCCCCTGTGCCCTACTCAACGATGCGAACGCGGGCGCACTCGGAGAACAGCGGTGGGGCGCCGGGCGTGGCCTCTCCGACATGCTCTACGTGACGGTCAGCACAGGCGTGGGCGCCGGTCTGATACTGGGGGGGCGGCTATACAACGGGGCTCACGGGCTCTCGGGAGAGATAGGGCACCTTCCCGTGTCCGACGGTGGACCACGGTGCTCTTGCGGACGCAAAGGTTGCCTAGAGGCACTCGCGAGCGGCCCCGCCATCGCCCGCGCGGCGCGCCATGCCCTCCGCAGACAAGGCGGGCGCGGCGCTATCCTCCGAGCTAGCTGCGGGGCGGACCTCGCTAGGCTGGATGCTCGCCTCGTCGCGCAAGCGGCGGCGCTGGGAGACGAAGTCGCCATAGCAGTCCTGGCCAAGGCTGGCCATGCGCTCGGACTAGGCCTTGCCGCTGCGGTCGTCCTCTGCGATCCGGCTGCGATCGTATTAGGAGGAGGCGTCATTAACAGCGGACAGCCTTTTCTTCGAGCCGACGCGAGCCGTCTTGCGGGAACGTGCTCTCGGCGACCTACCGAAAGTGCTCATCTCCGAACTCGCCCTCGAGGCACCCTTATACGGCGCGGCCGCAGCCGCTGCCGACCTTCTGACTGGCTCCTGACCATGATGGCCGCCCTGTCGAGGCGATCATGGGACGGCCCTGGATCCGGCCCAGCCGCCGTCACTCCCCATCCCCGTCCCGTACGACAGCACGCGGGTCGATCGGTGAGAGCCCGGCGCACGCCATAGAAGCCTGTAATGTAACTGTTATAATCCGATACTCATCAACTCGCTCGACTTCGGCGTCCACTGGAACGGCTCACCTCGCCGTCGTGCATGTCTTGGCGACTGCTCCCCACCCGTAGGGCCCCAAAGCGGTGGGGGCCCCGGCGAAACGGAGGGCAACCAGACGTGACGAAGATGCCACACACCCGACTGGAACACGTGGTCCTGCTGTCAGACCGTGGGCCGGTGCGGTTCATCAGCGGGCCCAGCCAACTCGTCCCGGAGCGACAGTCGAGCAGCGTCACCGCTCTGCTGCACGGGGTCGCAAGCATGATCTCGTCCCCAGTCACCTGGGTCACTCCCTCAACCTCAGCCGCTGATGCGCAAGCCATGCGGCTAGGGCTGTTCCGCGACTTGGCCCCCCACCTTGGTTACTCACCCGACGTCGTTCCGGTCCACAAGCAGGAGTATGAGCGGTACTACGACGACGCCGGGGTCAGGATCATCTGGTCAGCCTGGCACGGCATCGAGAACGAGATTCCGGTTCGATGCGATGCCGAGAGCCCGCTCACCTCTTTGGCGTCCTATGTCCGGGTCAACCGAAAATTGTCGTCGAAAATTGCCCAGGTGGCCGCGAAAGGTGCGATTGTAGCGGTACAGGACTACCAGTTCATGCTCGCGCCTACGATAATCCGCGGTCTGCGACCGGACGTCCGGATCCTACACTTCAGCCACACGCCATTTCCTGACTCCAGATCGGTGGCCAGGTTGCCTTCGGTCATCGTCAGAACACTGGTGACCGGAATGCTAGGGGCGGACTTACTCGGTTTCCAATGCGCCCGATGGGCGCATCGTTTCCTGCAATGTTGCCTCCGGCTTGGCCTGGACGTTGATCAGAACTATGGCCAGGTGCGGTATGACGGTCGCCGCATCTGGGTGCGGTGCTACCCGGTTCCTGTTGACGTCCCGTCCCTGACCCTCCGGTCCCAGGCAGCTGAGGCTTCACGATGGGCCGATAAGACGCGGGCTGAGGACCGGCGCAGACTCATCGTTCGAGCCGACCGTCTAGACCCCGCAAAGAACGCACTGCGAGGCTTCGAGGCGTACTCGCTGCTTCTGCATCGCCTTCCGGACCTGGCGCGGGATCTTCGCTTCGTGGCCTGCCTGGTTCCGTCCCGCGAACGGCTACCCGAATACCAGTGCTACGCCAGGAACGTGTGGCGAGTGGTTGACGATGTGAACCGACGACATCCGGGATCCATTACCGTGTACTACGGCAATGACCAGGACCGAGCGCTCGGGGTGATGCGCTGCTACGACGTGCTGCTGGTCAACCCCGTCACCGACGGCATGAATCTGGTTGCGCAGGAGGGACCAGCCGTCAACACCAATGACGGCGTGGTCGTCCTGTCCATAGGAGCCGGAGCCGCCGACCTGGTCTCGGGCGCGATTATCCTGGACCGACCCAGGGACGTGCAGGCAACTGCGGATACGTTAGAAGTCGCTCTGTCGCTCTCGCCGGCCGAGCGTCGTGACCGGGCGAATCGGATGCGAACCGCAATCAGTCAGCTGAGCCCAATCGAATGGCTGGACCGGCAACTGGCAGACACGCTCGCGGTAACCTCTGGTTCGACTCCGTCCTGCCCACCGCCGCTCCACCCATCAAAGAAGGCGAGCCTGCAATGAGAAGAAGTCAGGGAATGCAGGCCCCCCGCTGCATCAAAGCTATCCTGTTTGACTTCGATCACACCCTGTTCAGGTTTGACGACAGTATTGAGTGGCTACGGTTCGCGCTCGACCGGCTCGACCGCACGGTCGAGCCGGTCGAGATGCGAGCCCTGTACGAGCGGATAGAGGCTGCTCGGTGGTGGCCGGAGGTGCTCGACGAACAGCGCGGATGCCAGCGCTCCCCCACGACCCACCAGAAAGCTCTGATCTCGTGGTTTCGTCGAGCGGGGGCGGACGGCGCGATTGCCGACGCCCTATACCGGAGACTCACCGATCCCGACGGCTGGACGCCTTACAGCGACGTCGTACGCACCGTGACAGCGCTGCACGAAAGCGGAGTGCCGGTAGCTGTAGTCAGTAATGTCGGATGGGATATTCGCCCCACATTTGAGCACCACGGCCTGGGTGGCCTGGTCAGCACATTTGCACTTTCCTGCGAATACGGCAGCGAAAAGCCTGAGCCGACGCTGTTCCGGGCCGCTTGCGCCGAGCTGGGGGTCGAGCCGAACGACGTGCTCATGGTCGGAGATGACCCGATCAATGATGGCGCGGCCGTCAAGGTGGGCCTGCACGTCTACCTGCTGCCCGACCAACCAATGGGCGGATGTCGAGGGCTGGCGCCGGTGTTCGACGTCGTTCACACCGCCTGCGCTTGCATCGATTCACCCGTGCGAGACACGACCTCATCGAAGGACTCACCGGCGTCGGCCTTGGCGATCAATGAGGGCGGCACGGTGAACCGGTCACCGTAACGGTCGGCCAGTTCCTTGGCGCGGGCAACGAAGCCGGTCAGGCCACCGGGGTAGCCGTTCATGAACTGCACCACGCCTCCGGTCCACGGCGGGAACCCGATGCCCATGATCGAGCCGATGTTGGCGTCCGGCACCGAGGTGATGACGCCCTCGTCGAGGCACTTCACCGTCTCCAGCGCCTCGACGAACAGCATCCGCTCCTTCATGTCCGCAAAAGGAATCGCATCCGGATGCGAGGGACCGAAGTGCTCGGCCAGGCCGGGCCACAGCCGGGTGCGCTTGCCAGCCTCGTAGTCGTAGAACCCGGCACCACCGGAACGCCCCGGACGCTGGTAGTCCAGCACCATCGCGTCCACGATCGCGTCGGCCGGGTGCGGGATCCAGGTGCCCCCCGCCGCCTCGACACCGCGCCTGGTCTCCGCACGGATCTTGCGCATCAGCGTCAGGGTCAGCTCATCGACCAGTTGCAACAGCGGAGCCGGGTAGCCGGCCTGCAAGCTGGCCTGCTCGATGGACGCCGGCGCAGCGCCCTCGGCAAGCATGGCCACGCCCTCGTTGATGAAGGTGCCGATGACCCGGCTGGTGAAAAAGCCGCGACTGTCATTGACGACGATCGGGGTCTTGCGGATCTGTTGCACCACGTCCACGGCGGCGGCCAGCGCGGCGTCCGAGGTCCGCTGCCCACGGACGATCTCCACCAGCGGCATCTTGTCCACCGGGGAGAAGAAGTGCAGGCCGAGGAAGTCGGCCGGGCGCTCAAGCGCCGACGCGAGGTCGGTGATCGGCAGCGTCGAGGTGTTCGAGCACAACAAGGCATCGGGATCGACCACGTCGATGACCTCAGCAAAGACCTTCTGCTTCAGCGCCGGGTCCTCGAACACCGCCTCGATCACCAGGTCGCAGCCCACCAGATCGCTCACATCGGCGGTCGGGGTGATTCGGGTCAGGAGCTCATCGCGCTGCTCGGCAGTGGAGAGACCCCGGGACACGGCCTTATCCAGCAGTCCCGCCGAGTAACCCTTGCCCTTGGTCGCCCTGGCCAGGTTGACGTCTTTGAGGACGACGTCCATACCCGCGCGGGCACACGAGTAGGCAATGCCGGCGCCCATCATCCCGGCGCCGAGCACACCGACCTTGCGGAAGGTCCGCCGCGGATACCCGTCGGGCCGGCTGCCGCCGGAGTTGATGTGCTGCAGGTCGAAGAAGAACGCCTTGATCATGTTTTTGGCGATCTGGCCGGTGACGAGGTCCATGAAGTAGCGGCTCTCGATCAGCAGCGCGGTGTCCACGTCCACCTGCGAGCCCTCCACCGCCGCGCACAGGATGTGGTGCGGGGCTGGCATCGGCGCGCCCTTGAGCTGCTTGCGCAGCGTGGCCGGGAATGCGGGTAGCAGCTGCGCCAACGCCGGAGTTGACGGCGTGCCGCCGGGGATCTGGTAACCCCTGACGTCCCAGGGCTGCCGCGGCTGCGGGTTCGCCGCGATCCACTCGCGGGCCCTGGCGAGTAGCTCGTGCGGTGTGGCCACGACCTCGTTGACGATGCCGATCTCCTTGGCCTGCGCCGGGCGCACCTGCTGACCCTGCACCAGCAGCTGCGTCAGCGCGTTCACCAGACCCAGCATCCGCACCGTGCGGACCACCCCGCCCAGACCCGGCAGTATCCCGAGGGTCACCTCCGGGAAGCCGATCTTCGATCCTGGAGTGTCCAGCGCGATCCGGTGGTGGCAGGCCAGCGCGATCTCCAGGCCGCCGCCCAGCGCGGTGCCGTTGATCGCGGCGACCACCGGGCGGCCCAGCTTCTCCAACCGCCGCAGCTGGCCCTTGACCAGCGCGATGTGGGCGCTGAACTCGCGGGCGTTCTCCGGCGTGACGTTCCGCAGAGTGTTGAGGTCCGCGCCGGCGAAGAAGGTCTTCTTCGCCGAGGTGATGATGACCCCGGTGATCGAGTCACGTTCCGCCTCCAGGCGGTCCAGGGTGTCCCCCATCGACGCGACGTAGCGATCGTTCATCGTGTTCACGGAGCGCCCCGGGTCGTCCAGGGTCAGCGTGACAATGCCGGCGGAATCAGCGTCCCAACTAATCATTTCTGCTCCCTGTGACATCACAGTCGCTCGATGATGGTGGCGATGCCCATGCCGCCGCCGACACACAGCGTGGCCAGGCCGTAACGCAGCTCGCGGCGCTCCAACTCGTCGATCAGAGTGCCCAGGATCATCGCGCCGGTGGCGCCCAGCGGGTGACCCATGGCGATCGCGCCGCCGTTGACGTTGAGCCGCTCGTGCGGCACGTCCATCTCCCGCATGAAGCGCAGCACCACCGCGGCGAAGGCCTCGTTGACCTCGACCAGGTCGATCTGGTCCATGGTCATGCCAGCCCTGGCCAGCGCCTTGCGGGTGGCCGGCGCCGGGCCGGTCAGCATGATCGTCGGCTCCTCGCCGGTGACCGCGCCGGCCACGATCCGGGCCCGCGGGGTCAGCCCGAGATCCCGCCCGACCTGCTCGGACCCGATCAGCACCAGTGCGGCACCGTTGACGATCCCCGAGGAGTTGCCGGCGTGGTGCACATGCTCGATGCGCTCCACCCAGTGGTAGCGCTGCAACGCGACGGCATCGAATCCGGCCTGCTCGCCGAGATCGGCGAAGGACGGCGGGAGCGCGCCGAGGCCCGCCATGGTGGTATCCGGGCGCAGGTGCTCGTCACGGTCCAGCACGACGGCGCCGACGCGGTCGCGCACCGGCACCACCGAGTGCTGGAAGTACCCGTTGCCCCACGCCTTGGCGGCGCGGTGCTGTGACTCCAGGGCGTAGGAGTTGACGTCCTCCCGGGTGAAGCCCTCGATGGTGGCGATCAGATCGGCGCCGATGCCCTGCGGGACGAAGCGGGCGGCGTAGGCGGTCTCGGGGTCCATCGCCAACGGGCCGCCGTCGGAGCCCATCGGCACCCGGGACATCGACTCGACACCGCCGGTGAGCACCAGGTCCTCCCAGCCCGAACGTACCTTCACCGCGCCGAGGTTCACCGCCTCCAGGCCCGACGCGCAGAACCGGTTGATCTGCAGCCCCGCGACAGTGTCGGGCAAGCCGGCGGCCAACGCCGCGGCACGCGGGATGTCTGCGCCCTGATCGCCCACCGGGGTGACCACCCCGAGCACGATGTCGTCGATCCGCGCCGGGTCCAGACTCGGGTGTCGGTTTCGCAGTTCGTTGATCAGCCCGGTGATCAGGGAGATCGGCTTGACGCCGTGCAGCGCGCCACTCGGCTTGCCCTTACCCCGGGGGGTGCGCAGGGCCTCGTACAGAAATGCTTCGGTCATGACGGGCTCCCATTGTTTGGGATGGCAATGTGTGGGGTGCTGGTCGTGGCGGGCACCGCCGATTCACGGATCGCGCGGTTGACGGCGAGCTGGAAGTTCGTGACAACGCCGTCCATGGTGATCGGTTTGAGCCGCTCCAGCAGGGCGATCAGCGCCTCACGCAGCTCGGGCGGGCGCCCGCGCTCACGGTATTCACGTAACACGGTGTTGTGGAACAGGGCGACCAACTCCGTAGCCAACGCGCTGGTGTGCCGTTCGATGATCTGCTGGGAAGCCAGCTGGACCTCGAAGTCCATCTCGGCGTCGAGCAAGCTCAGCCCGTAGCCCAGCATGTCGGAACTGGTCAACGTCCAGGTCTGCAGCCCATCACGCCGGATCACGCCCAGCGTCGTCAGCCGGGCGAGTTCCTCATCGTCTAGGGTGCGCCCGGCGCGCGCGTCGAGCTCGGCCCGATCCACCGTCTCGGGCTGCTCAGGCAGCCACGGGGCGAGTAGCGCGCGGTGCAGCGCGAGATCCTCGGGGGAGCGCTCCAGCGGGATCCGAGCGAGGTAGCCCTCGATCGCCGCCAGCGTGAACCCCAGTTTCTGCAGGTCACGAACCAGCTCGAGGCGAGCGATGTGCCGCTCGTCATACAGGCCCAGCCGGCCGCGCACCGTCGGTGGCGGGATCAGACCCATCCCGGCGTAGAACCGGATGGTGCGCACACTGATCCCGGTCCGCGCGGCCAGCTCCGCGATGGTGAGCTGCTCTACCAGAGCTGTCCTCCCGACGCTGCCCTCCCGATGCGACAGCAGAACTGTACCATACATGACAGTATCACTGTAACATACCGAATACCCCTTGGGTAAGTTCACCCGAGACGTCCTGAACTGTCCACAGTGGCGCACTCCACCCATCATGACTCGTCGCTGTCGCCGGAGTCATCGAGATCGTCGTCTTCCTCGTCGAGCTCCGTCACAGGCAGCACCCGATGTTCGTGACGCTCGCGGACTTCGACGTGTGCCTCAATCGGTGTCCGGTCGAGCACCGCCTCAATCATGGCGGCCAAGAACTGGTCAGCCCGCAAGTCGGGCGGTGTCACGTCGTTGCGGATGGTTACACCGTCGAAAGAACCACCTGCCCAGCTACCGGATAGGGCCTCGTCGTCCCAATCGGCGACCACCATGCCCGTTGTGTCGTAGACGTCCATCTCGGACCGCAGCTTGCGCAACATGTCGATCGCCGACTCGAAGCGGCCCGGCTTGGCCAGGATCGTCGATCGAAAAACGAACAGGAACCCGATAGCGGCGAGCGGGAACCGGGCACGCAGGTTCTTGGCGTCGCCATAGGACTCCTCGAAGCGGTTTTTCAGGTTGTTGCCGAACGACGAGACCATCGACTTGGTTGACACCATCAGCTCGGGGCCACGAGACCACTGTGCGATGACGACATCGACCTGCTTGACATAGGCCCGACCGAGCACCTTGGCATCGCGCGGGGCGACCGTTGCGTTGCGCACCAACTGGGCCTCAACGTCACTGCGCAGCTTCTTCGGCAGACCTTGTACGAAGAGGCCGACTTCACGCGGCAGCACCCGGGGTTTGGTCAGGCGCGGCCAGACTTCATTGGCGGGAAAACCAGCTCGCCGCAGCTCCGTGGCAACCCAGGCATCGATCGCGTTGGCGAGCCGACCAGACTCCGAGCCACTGCCAGCTCCGATCGGGATCGCCAACAACGTCTGAAGCAGCTCGTAGTCCGGCTCGTAACGACGGCCCGTCGGCGTCATTTGCCAGGGATTGCCGATGTCTTTGCGGCCACGGATCGCGTTATCGAAGCTGTCGAAAACATCATCCTTGGCCACGCGCTGCACCCCTTACCAACTCCGACCGGGCCAGCCGGCGCGAGCGGAGCGCGTCGGCAGCAGCACGAAGCAACTCGACCTGGGTGACCTCCAGACCCATGATCTCGTGCAGAAGCACCTCGTCCACCGACGTGACCACCTCGGTCCACCGGCCATCGGCAAGCCAACCGTCGAGTGCCTTGCTCGATGACTGCAACCGTTTCCAGGCCACTTGCAGGTCCGTGGGGCCCGGCACCGGCAGCATGGCTGCCTCGCGAGGCTCCATCTTGAGGATGCCACCACCATAGGAGCGGCCAAAGACCTCGGCACCCAGCAAGGTGACGCTATTGAGGAGTACCACCGGCAAGGCCGACTGAGCAATCCGAGGTGCACCCGGAAGTAGGCGAAGCCCGTGCATCGAGTTGACAAAGGTTGCGTTGGCCGTGTTGGCGATGAGTCGCGGGTAGCGATGACTCATATAGGTGAAGAAGAGGTCCGGCGGCGACACTGCGGGCGGCCGCCACCACGGGGAGCGGACCGTGCACTTGTAGGCCTCATGCACCGCCTGCTCGCGACCGAGCGCGATGTAGGCCGCCAGCTCCTTCGATCGGTCGTTGGCTGCGGGATGCAGGAGCCATACCCGTTCTCCTTGCTCACGCAGCTGCGCCCAGTGTGCGGCCGAGAAGGCCATGCCTCGCATATGCTTTGTCCCGGGCGGGCAGACCTTGATGACGTGTCGGCCCTCAACCAGCTGGTACTGCGCACGGGTCTGCTCCGACATCGTGAAGTAGTCATTCGCGCCCGTGACCGTGCCCAGTTCAGGCTTACCGTAGCTAGACAACGGCGTGAAGCGCTCACCACTGACCATCTTGAACAAACGGCGTTGCCGGTTCGGCAACAGCAAGTCCGTCCACTTGCCGCTATCGGCAGGCGTGACACTCAAGTTAGTCATCGGGCGGATACCCGCCAGCTCAGCGGCATCATCGAGGCAGTACAGCGAGAAGGCATCACAGCCACCACTGCCAGCCGCCAGTACCAAGACCACCTTCTCGGTCGCGTCCTGGAACTGCAGCCGTTCGAACAGCACCAGATGCACCTGCTCGAACCGCTGCCGCAGCCAGGCGCGGATTGGTTCGGCATACCCCACGGTCAACAGCTCAGCGGGCAGTACCATCGCCAGCCGACCATTCGGTTTGAGGAAGCCACAGGCATGGACAACCAGTGCCGCCCACGACGAGGCCAGACCGGACAGCCGCACCTGTTGCCGAAGCGCCGCCTGCCGCGACTTCGCTCGTGCCTCCCCGATATGGCGTTGGTACCGGACAAAAGGCGGATTGCCGATCACCGCGTCCATGGCAGGCAGCTGCGCACCCAGTTGGTCCGGCGTAGCGAGGTCGAAGAAGTCCGTCGCCAGCAGGTGGGCGTCCAACCCCTCGGCCTCCAGGATGGAGGTCGCCCAATCCAGCGAGGTCTCATGAAGATCGACACCGAACAGGTGCTCGTCCAGATCGCCGTCTTCTCGGCCGAGCGCCCGCAACCGTTGACCCGCTGACAGCAGGAAGACGGCTTCGCCGCAGGTCGGATCCAGAATCCGAGCATTCCGGTCACCACCGACCGCCCAGTCCGCCAGGTAGTCGGCGATCTCCGAGGGTGTGAAGAAGGCACCGCGCTCCTTGCGAAGGGCGGGATTGTCCCCGGGTCGGATCATGCCCAGATCCTATGGCGAGGGTCTGACAAAACCGGCTGTGGCGCGCGAGCGTGGTGGTGCGCGACTAGCGTCGCCGGTGATGATGCTGGTCAACCTGTACTCGGACACCCAGACCCGGCCGGTCGAGGCGATGCGCGCGGCGATGGCAGCCGCCGAGGTGGGCGACGAGCAGCGCGGCGAGGACCCCACCGTCAACGCTCTGTGCGAGCGGGTCGCCGAGTTGCTCGGCAAGCCTGCCGCGGTGTTCCTGCCGTCGGGCACGATGTGCAACGCGATCGGTTTCCGGCTACACATCCGCCCCGGCGGCGACGCGGTACACCTACACCCCACCTCCCATCCGGTCGTCGCCGAGGGGGGCGGCCCGTCGGCGCTGTCTGGGGCGGTGCTCGCCCCGGTCTGCGGCGAGGCCGGCATGTTCACCGCCGACGCGCTGGAGGCGGCGCTATTCTCAGCCGGGAACCGTTATAAGCCGCGGTCCCGGCTGGTGTCCGTGGAGCAGACCACCAACCTGGCCGGCGGGCGGGTGTGGCCACTGGGGCAGGTGCGCGCGGTACTGGAGGTCGCCGCGCGGCACCGGCTGCGCACCCACCTGGACGGGGCGCGACTGATGAATGCTGTGGTCGCGTCGGGAATACCGGCCGCAGAATGGGCACGCGGGTTCGACACCGCGTGGATCGACTTCACCAAGGGCCTGGGCGCGCCGGTGGGTGCTGTACTGGCCGGCTCGGCCGAGCTCATTGAGCAGGCCTGGCGCTACAAGCAGATGATGGGCGGGGCACTACGCCAGGCCGGCATCGTCGCGGCCGGCTGCCGGTGGGCGCTGGAGCACCACGTGGCCCGGCTCGCCGAGGACCACACCCACGCCCGGATCCTCGCCGAAGGACTCGCCGGACTATCCGGCATCACCCTCGACCCGGACACCGTCGAGACCAACATCGTGGTGTTCCGGCTGACCGACGCGCCCCGGTTCTGCCAGCGGCTAGAGGCCGAGCACGGGGTACGGATGGGCGCGCTAGGACCCGACCTAGTCCGGGCAGTGACCCATCACGACGTGAACACCGCCGACGTACACCGCGCGGTGAGCGCGGTCGCGGCGGTGCTGCGCACTACGTCAACCTCGAGGACCTGATCGGCGCGCTCCTGGCTGCGGTGGCTCGGCGTGGTGATTATCTTTGCTGAGAACCGTGACGGCCGGGGCGAGGGTGGTGCGAGATGGCGCAGGCCACGAAGAGCACGAAGGAGTTCGGTGACAAGGGCTTCCTGCGGCGGCTGACGCTGGCCACGGCGTGGGGTGAGGGTCTCGACGGGTTCGACCTTGGGGTGCTCAGCGTGGTGCTGGTGCCCTTGTCGAAGGATCTCGGGATCTCGCCGGTGTGGGCTGGCTTGATCGGGGCGTCGTCGCTGATCGGTATCTTCGTCGGCGCGCCGATCGGTGGTGTGCTCACCGACCGGTTTGGCCGCAAGCAGCTGTTCCTGGTCGACATCTGCCTGTTCGTGGTCCTGGGTGTGTTGCAGGCGTTTGTCGTCGAGGGGTGGCAGTTGTTTGTGGTGCGGCTGCTGTTGGGTCTTGCCATCGGGGCCGAGTACTCCATTGGCTCGTCGATGCTTGCGGAGTTCGTGCCGGCGCACGGGCGTGGCCGCCGGGTGTCCTACATGCTCGTCTTCTGGTATGGCGGCTATCTGGTCTCGGTGGTGGCCGCCTATGGGCTGCTGGAGGGCCTGGGCTGGAGTTGGCGCGCGACGCTGGCGACCAGCGCGATCCCGGCGCTGGTGGTGCTGGGGTTGCGCATCGGGCTGCCCGAGTCGCCGCGCTGGCTGATGCTGCGCGGGCGCACTGATGAGGCCCGGGCGATCATCGACCGTTACCTCGGTGGCGAGGAGCACATGGCCGAGGCCGACTACGGCTCGGACACCAGGAACGAGGCCGGCTGGCGGGCGCTGTTCGTCCGGGGGATGCGCTCGCGCACTTTTTTCGTTTGCACCTTCTATATCTGCGTGGTGACGCCGTACTTCGCGATCTTCACGTTTGCCCCGAAGGTGTTCGGGTCGCTGAAGCTGAACGAGATGGCCGGCACGATCTTCGCCAACAGCATCGCGTTCATCGGGGCGATCGCCGGCATGCTGACGATCGAGCTCATCGGGCGCCGCAAGCAGTTGATCGGCCCGTTTTGGGTCATGGCGGTGGCGCTGCTGGTCATCGGCCTGTGGGCCGGTGCGCCCCCGATGGTGCTGGTCGGGGCCTTCGCGGTCTTCGCGTTCTTCAACGCCGTGGCCGGCAACCTCACCGCCGTGTACCCGATCGAGGTGTTCCCGACCGACGTGCGGGCCACCGGGGCGGGCATCGCCACCGCGGTCAGCCGGATCGGGGCCGCGGTGGGCACGTTCTTGCTCCCGGTCGGAATCGAGACCATCGGCCTGCCGTGGTGCATGGTGACCGGAGCGGCGATGTGCGTGATCGGCGCCGTGGTGTCCCAGCTGCTCGCCCCGGAGACCACCGGTAAGTCGCTGAGCCACACTGGCGTGATCACCCCGCTCTCACCGGGAATCGCCCCGGCCTAGGGTTACGCCGCGCCGATCGCCCGGGTCCGGCTGCACGGGCTCAGAACGCCGCTGCCTGCGGTACCGGACGAGGAGTAACCGCCCCGGCTGGCCGGGAGTTGGTGGGATCCACGGCTGGTAATTGAGTAGGAACGGGTTCGAACCTCAGAGTCTGGGCCAGCTGCCGTGGTCGTTTACGGAATGGCCGTGCCGAGGAGTCCGATACCTCGTCGATGCATCCTGAGCCCGACGGATTCGAGGGCGCGGTCAGGAGACCAGCTCGACACCGACCTCCGCTGCCGCGATCCAAGGCAAGCCGTATGTCACCGCAAGCTGTTGACAAAGTCTTTGGCCAGATCGGCCGGGACCGCCCGCTCCGGGATGATCCGCCGGTTGAGTTCGGTGAGCTTGGCTGTGGTCAGGGTGGCGGAGACCTTGTTCAGCGCGTCGATGCTCGCCTGGTTCAGCACCCCGGCACGCACCAGCGCGACGATGCGCTGTGCCGGGAACATATGCTTGGGGTCGGCCAGCTCTACCCACTGGTTGGTGGTGATGTCAGGCGACGTGGTGAGCAGGTCCGCCACCTGTGCCTGCCCGCTGCGTAATGCTTCCAGCGTCACTGGACCAGCGGTATCGGTGCTGCGGATCTCGCGGAATGCGCAGCCGTAGATTTGGGCGATCTTATCTTTCCAGCGAGCTGGCCATTCACTGGCAGCGCCCAGGGTGAGCTGGGGGCAACGTGGGCCGAGCTGGTCCATGCTGGTGAGCTGGAAAGCGGCAGCGGTTTGTGGGGTGACGACTAGTACGTCGGAATCTTCTGCTTCGGATTGATCGAGTACTTCCAGATCTTTCGGCAGGGACTGTTGCAGTGCGGCGTATACGTCGGCTGCTACCGTCGCCGTTGCCTGCGGATCGAAAGAGTATAACAGGTTGCCAGAGTATTCGGGCATCACGGTGATCGACCCGTCTGCCAGGGCGGGATTGGTGATTTCACGGCTGCCCAGTCGGGGGCGAGTGGTCACCTTGATTCCCGCCTTGCGCAGCGCAGCGGCGTAGATTTCCATGAGCAATTCGCTCTCATTGAAGTCGGCCGAGCCGATCACGACGGTGCTTCCACTCTCGTTCCCGTCGGGCGGATTAGCCGACCCGCACGACACGATGGCGGTCGACACCAGGACCGTCATGATCAGTGACGCGATGCGTGCCACCATTTCTCATTCCTCCTGTTCGCCGACTGCGTGCCCTGCGTGGTCCAACACCGTCCGCCGCAGCCGGTGGCACTGCCAGCACCACGTCAGCCAGCAACAGATACAGCAGACGCGCTAACCCGCAGTCAGCTGCGCCCCGGCCATTATCTGCTGAGCCAGCTCGCCGCCGCAGCCTAGGCGAGTTTCCCGTCGTCGTCCGGCATTATCGACTATGACTACCTGGTCGATGTCACAACTGAGGCCTCCCAGGGTTACCGTACGTGACCACTACCCGTCATCAGGAGGCGCTCCCTAGTCATACAAGCCGGTTACCGTGATCGTGGCGGTGGGCCCTGGTCTTGGGTCTTCGTCGCGTGAGTAGTGGTGGAGGTACGCGGATGGATGTGACGATCAGCGTTGCGGGGCGGGAGGCCGTCGAGGAGCTACGTTCCTTATTCACCTGGCTTGCAGGGGAAGAGGAATTCCGTGGCCGGGTGCGGCTAGTCGAAGCTGCGCCGTTGCCGGGCACTGTGGGCGGGTGGCCGGAGGCGGTGGTGGGGTTGGGTCAGGGTGGGGCGGTGACCGTTCTGGCGAGTGCGGTGATTACCTGGATCCGGCATCGCACCAGCGAGGTGACCTGCACAGGGAACCGGCCGGACGGGACGTCGGTGGAGCTGACAACCACCGGGGGTCGTCGTACGGACCTGGCCGGAGTGGGCAAGCTGGTCGAACAGGTAGCCGCAGCCTTGGACAATGGCACCGCGGGCAGTCGTAAGGAGGTTTGCTAGGTGACGTCGCTGCCGGCGCGCAAGGCGCCGGGGGCGTTGAGTAGCTCAGGCACGCGGGCGCTGCTGATCGGGACGGGAACGCACGCTGCCGATTCGGGCCTGCTGGATGTGCCTGCCGTGGGCACCACGCTGATCGATCTAAAGCAGGTGCTCATTTCGCGGTGTGGCATGGCCGACGGCAATGTGCAGGTGCTCACCGACCCACTGACACCCCTGGATGTGGGACGCGTGTTGATGGAGGGTGTCCAGCAGGCCCGAGACGTGTTGCTGGTCTGCTATGTGGGACATGGTTTGGTCAGCCTGGGTGGGGAGCTGTACCTGGCCACCAGGTCCACGGAGCGGCGGCCGGAATTACTTGCCTACACCGCGTTGGCCTACACCGCTGTGCGTACCTCGCTGTTGCAGAGCCGGGCCCGTTCGATCGTCGTGATCCTCGACTGTTGTTTTTCTGGCAAAGCGGTGGGCGTGCTGGGTGCGTCGGGTGACGCTGTGGACTTAGCTCAGGTCAACGGTGGGTACGTGCTGACCTCGGCCGCCGCCGAGGAGTTAGCGCTCGCCCCGCCCGGGGCCAGGCACACCGCATTCACGGGGGAACTCATCACGCTACTCACCCGAGGGGACCCGGACGGGCCCCCACTGCTGACATTGCGCTACGCCTACCAGTACCTGAATCGGGTGTTGCCCGCACGTGGCTTCCCCCAGCCCCACCGCCGCGCCAGCGAGTGGATCGAGGATCTGGTGCTCACATCGAACCCGGCTTACCGTCCGCCCGAGGATGCACCTCCACAGGAGGGCGGGTTCGGCCTAGAAGTCGATAAGTGCCCCTACCTAGGGTTAACGGTTTTTCAAGCTGAAGACGCCCGGAGGTTCTTTGGTCGGGAACGGGTGATCACCGAACTGGTGGGCCGGTTGGCGGCACGCCTAGGGCAGGCGTGCCCGCTGGTATTGGTCGGCGCGTCGGGGTCGGGGAAGTCATCGTTGTTACGTGCGGGCCTGCTGCCCGCGTTATCCGAAGGTGCCCTGCGAGTGCCCGGCTCACGCACATGGCCGCACCTGCTGTTCACCCCGACCGCGGACCCTGTCGGTGAGTTGGCCGCCCAGGTTGCCCGGCTGGCCGGGGCGGAGCCAGACGTGGTGCGTGCGGAGGTGGTGGCGAACCCGTCCGGGTTCGCCACCACCGTCCGGCGCGCCTTGGCGGCTTGGGCTGGTGGAGGTGAGATCAGCGGAGCCCGGGTGGTCATTGTGGTGGACCAGTTCGAGGAGACGTTCTTGCGGTGCACCAACGATCGGGACCGCCAGGTGTTCATCCGCGCTCTGTGCGCGGTCGCGGGCACAGGTGACGGCGCGTCGGGTGGTGAGCCTCCCGCGCTGGTGGTACTGGGGGTGCGGGCCGACCTGTACGACCGCTGCGCCGCTTACCCGGAACTCCTGCCGGCCCTGCAGGACGGCCAGGTCGTGCTCGGCCCTATGCGCCTTGCCGAGTTGCGGGCCGCGATCGAGGGTCCTGCGCACGCTGCTGGCCTGACCCTAGAACCCGGGCTGGTCGAGACGTTGCTGCGCGAGTTGGTCGCTAGCAACGGCCCTGCTGACACTGGAGTGGGCGCCGCCACGTGCGACCCGGGAGCTTTACCGCTGCTGTCCCATGCGTTGCAAGCCACCTGGGAACACCGTAACGATCACACACTGACCCTGGCCGGTTACCAGGCCACCGGAGGCATCCACGACGCGATCGCCACCACCGCCGAAGACATGTTCAAGAGATTCGACTTTGTCAAGCAGCAAGCGGTCCGTCAACTGCTGCTACGTATGGTCCAGATCGGCGACGGCGGGGCGGACACCCGCCTGCGCGTTGACCGCAACACCCTGATCGCGAACTCCCCGGACCCGGCTTCGGCCTTGGCTGTGTTCGATGCCTGCGCCCATGCTCGATTGATCACCGCAGACGAGAACGCCGCCGAGATCACCCACGAGGCCCTGCTCCGAGCCTGGCCAAGGCTCCATGGCTGGATCGACGCCGACCGCGCCGGGCTCTATGTCCACCAGCAACTCACCGACGCAGCCCAACAATGGGACCGCGCCGGCAGACCCGCCTCCGCCCTCTATCACGACACCGCCCTGGCCGTGGTCCAAGGCTGGGCCCAAGAGCCTGACCACCACAGCGACCTCGGGACGCTGGAACGAGACTTCCTCAGCGCCAGCCAAGAATTACATGCCTGCCAGCAACAAGCAGTCCACCGCCGCGCTCACCGAGGCCGGCAGCTCATCGCCGGTCTAGTCGTCCTGCTCGTCCTCAGCCTGACTGGCGGGGGAATCGCGTTCTACCAGGCCTACTTTGCCCCGGCCCGGCGCGGCCCCATCGCAGTCCTGCCTGGTTACACTACCTTCGTCACCTCGGTGGCATTCAGCCCGGATGGACACACCCTGGCCAGCGGCAGCGCCGACCACACGGTGCGGCTATGGAACGTGACCGACCCAGCCAACCCCCGACTGCTGGCACTCTTGACCGGTCACACTGGGCAGGTCACCTCGGTGGCGTTCAGCCCGGATGGACACACCTTGGCCAGCGGCAGCGCCGACCACACGGTGCGGCTGTGGAATATGACCAGCCTGGCCCACCCCACCCCACTGGACCCCCCCTTGACCGGCCACACTGGGCAGGTCACCTCGGTGGCGTTCAGCCCGGATGGACACACCCTGGCCACCGGCAGCGCCGACCAAACAGTGCGGCTATGGAACATGACCGACCCGGCCCACCCCACCCCACTAGACCCACTGAACCCACCCCCAACCAGCCACACCAGCCCCGTCGAAGCCGTGGCGTTCAGCCCGGATGGACACACCCTGGCCACCGGCAGCGACAACCAAACAGTGCGGCTATGGAACATGACCGACCCGGCCCACCCCACCCCACTAGACCCACTGAACCCACCCCCAACCAGCCACACCAGCCCCGTCGAAGCCGTGGCATTCAGCCCGGATGGACACACCCTGGCCACCGGCAACGCCGACCAAACAGTGCGGCTATGGAACATGACCGACCCGGCCCACCCCACCCCACTAGACCCACTGAACCCACCCCCAACCAGCCACACCAGCCCCGTCGAAGCCGTGGCATTCAGCCCGGATGGACACACCCTGGCCACCGGCAGCGACAACCGAACAGTGCGGCTATGGAACATGACCGACCCGGCCCACCCCACCCCCCTAGGGGCATCCCTGATCGGCCATTCAAGCGCGGTCTACGCGGTGGCATTTAGTCCCGATGGACACACCCTAGCCAGCGGCAGCTTTGACCAGACAGTACGGTTGTGGACCTACCCTTGAGCCGACAAGACGTGAGCACCGCGCGGCGAGTCGCGGCACGCAGCTGCCCCGGTGTCTGCCAGGCCATCGGGCACGTAGTCCGACCAGCGCACCGGCTCCCCAACTCCGGGCTGGTCCTCGACCAGGCAGTCGATGACCTCCTCGGGTGGGGCGGTGACCGGTGGCGGCCAGTCGCACCCCATGCCTTGCCAAGTGTCGAACATATGTTCGATACTACTCCCCGTCGCCAGGACCGCACAAGGGGCGGGCACGAGACGCGCCGACGGCGCAGCTGGCGTGATTGTCCTGCGGACACGGCAATAACGTCTGCCGAAAGGCCCGTTTAGGCCGTTCGGGGTGATCCCGCGCCGCAGACGGGGTGAGGGTCCGCAGCGGGGAGGTCGCTATGGAAGATCGTGAGCCCACGATACGCAGTCGGGAGTTAGGGGAGGGATTGCGCCAAGCGATGGAGAGCGCCGGGCTCAACGGCAGGCAAGCGGCGCACCTGCTCGGCTGGTCGGAGAGCTGGGTGTCGCGGCTGCTGTCCGGCAAGCGCGGGGGCAGCGCGGTGGACGTCGCGGCGTTCCTGGGAGCGTGCCGGGTCAAGAGCCCGGAGCGGGACCGGCTGCTCGCGCTGTGCCAGGGTCAGAACACCCCAGGCTGGCTGCAGCAGCACGGCTCCCGGCTCCCCAAGCAGCTCAGAACGTTGATCGACCACGAGAACAAGGCGGTGGCGATCAGCGCATTCGAGTTGACGCTGGTGACTGGTCTGCTGCAGACCGGGGACTACGCCCGGGCCGTGATCAGCCGAAATGTCAACGTGCCAGCCGACGAGGTAGAGGATCGGGTCGCCGCCCGGCTGGCCCGCTACAGTCTGTTCAGCCGGGAACGCCCGCCGCAGTTCACATTCTACCTGCACGAGGCCGCGTTGCGGCTGCCGATCGGCGGCCCGGTGGTGATGTCCGACCAGCTGCACCACCTGCTGCGGATGTCGGTCCGCCCCTACCTCACGCTGCGGGTGATCCCGGCCGCGCTCGGTGCGCACGCCGGGCTGTCCGGCCCCTTCACCCTGATGGAGTTCGCCGAGTTCCGCCCGGTGGTGTACTTGGACAGCGAGACCTCCAGCTTGTTCCTGGAACGGCGCGAGGAGATGACCGCCTACCAGCGCATCCTGGGGGCACTGGCGGACACCGCGCTGGACGAGGGACAATCCAGGGAGCTGATTGCCACCCTGGCAACCGAGCTCTACGCGGACCGAGAGGACCATGATGACCGCGCTTGAGCCGGACGGCATTGTCTGGCACACGAGCAGCTACAGCGGCAGCGGCGGCACCTGCGTCCAGGTCGGCTGGCGCACCAGCAGCTACAGCGGCAACTGCATCGCGGTCGCGGCCACACCGGAGCGGGTGCTGGTGCGCGACTCCAAGGACCCCGACGGCCCCGCCCTGGCCATCCCCACCCCGGCCTGGCGAACGTTCCTCGGCACCGTCACCCACTGACCACACCGGTGCGGCGCCGGCAACACGATCCGTGCAGCCGGCCTCAGCTCGTTCCGGCGTCCCGGCGGAGCCGCCCGAGTCCCAGGCTCACCAGGGCGGCGATGTCGCTCGGCCGGTGCGTGGCCGCGAGCCGGCGGTTCTCCTCGTCGTCCAGCCCGTTACCCAACCCGGGCCAATGCGGCCGGGCGGCGTGGGCCGCCAAGCGTGCGTAGCCGTCCTCCCACCGCGGGTCACGGGGCCCGGCATCGGCGTCCGGCGGCAGCCAGCTGCCGTCGTCCACGCCGAGCGCGCGGACGATATCCGCCGTGACGCCACCGAAGCCACCCGCCAGATAGATCGGCTGCTCGGCCTGCACGGCGAGCAGCGCCTCCTCCATGAGGCCGGGGATCTCGCCCTGAAAACCGCTCCGCTTACCACCCAGGAGCACCCGGGCGCTGGTGTGCCGCTGCAGGTAGCGACGCATGCGGTGAGAGCCTGTCGCTGCTCGCCAGTGTCCTCGATGGGTACCGGAGCCTCGTCGCGGCCGGCGGCACGATCAACCTCGGCACCGTCCGGGTCGAGGCATACCATCCTCCCGAGCAGCCGCAGCTCGCGCTCGAACCGTTCGAGGGTTGACAGGGCCGTCTCGCGGTGCACCGACCAGGCCAGGCAGACCAGCAGTGGCTCATCGCGCCGGTTCCAGCGCTCGATTTCCTGCACGAGAAATGAGGTGTAGCCCTCGGGCTTCACATAACCGCCATAGGCCAGCAACCCTCCCCCCAGCAGAATAACCCGGGCGATCTCGCCGAGCGAGAGCCGGAAATGCGTCTCCACCAAGCCAAGCCTGCCGAGGTCGGGGCTCTCGGAGACCGAGACGCCCACCCGGACATCGCGCAGCGCGTCGGCGTCCAGCAGCGGGCTCATCACGCACTCCCCTCAACCACCGCAGGCAGCGAGCAGCCGCGGCGTCAGCACGTCAAGATCCCGAGTGACTCCGCCGAGGCGCGCGAGTTGCTCCAGGACGAGTCGCTCGGGCGCGCCAAGCGGGGGATCCGGATGCAGGATCCGCAGCGGACCGGTTCCCTCCCCCTGTCCCATGCCTCGGTGCTGAACAAGCCACCGGACAAGCGTGAGCGGCTCGGGCGCATGCGGAGCCCACCACACCACATCGAGATCGAGCCGCCCGAGCGCCAACTCTCGCTGCCGCTCCCACAGCGCGCGCTTCAGGCATTCGTTGACGAGCACCGCGAGCCCGGCCTCGACGTCACCCGCCGCCCAGCCGCCCTCCGGCACACCCCGCGAACTGGGCTAGTCCCTGGACCAGGTCGCGCTTCCAGCCGGTGTCGGGCCCGTCGCCGGTGGCGGGCAGGCTGCCACCGAGTCGCTGATACCTGCCCAGGATCCGATCCAGGGCGGTGCTGTCAAGAGCTGCTGAGTCCGCCAGCAGCAGCGGGAAGATCCGCACCTGCCGCGCGGAGATCTTTTGTGCGCGAGCGAGCGCTGCAACATAGTCGAACCACGGTCTGCGGCCCGGCTGGACTGCTCGAGCGAGTCCCAGGCCGAGTACCGGAACGACCGCGACGTACTGAGCTTGAGCCACACCGTTCGGTGGAGGTGAGCCCGGGAAGGGAATCGGTCGGGGAGCGTCCGCGGCCCGGCGCCACCCCTGGTGCCGCACGTAGACCTCGATGGCGCCGCCGATCAGCCCAGTGAACAGCGTGCCGTGGAAATGCTCCACCAACTGTTGCGCCGCCCGAGCCCCCGCGCAGTCGTCTGGGTGCCACACCACGTAGATCTCCAGAACTGGCGGTAGCATCCTCCCTTCCTACTCGCCTCAGCGTCCAGGATGGCAGGGGCGGGGTGTCACAGGCCTGGGGTGTCATGGGCCTGGGTGGCACGCCGTGCGACCGAACCCCGGCCGGCTCAGGCGGCCACCCATGCAATCATGAAACGACCGTGAACACCCAGGTCGTTGAGGCATTAATTCTTCTGGGTGAAAATTATTATTCGGAGGCAACCCTTCTTGGGAGATGGCGGTGCCGTTTCCGCTGGTAAGTCGGCCACAATCATCCCACAGATGTAGAAGTTATCCCCGCTACCTCATCTGAGGTAGCGGGACTGCATGACGTGGGGTACCCGGAAGATGCCCTGAGGAAGGGATGACCAATCCCCCGAGTGTCCGACATATTAGATGAAGTAGGCGGGATCATCCCTCGGGCGCCGGCGCCGGTGTGTCGAGGCAGCGGGTCCACCTGCAGGACCTGGTCGTCTTCGCGTTGTGTGGCGCGATCACGTCGGGGTGCTGCTGGTGTTGCAAGAACTGGTCGCCGGACCGTCGCGGTGGCTGAGGTCGCCATGGTGTTGGCGGCCGCAGCCCTGGGCACGGCCGGGCGGTCCTGCTGCTCCACGCATGGGTTTCCACCGAAAGAACCGGTAATACCGGCTGGTCGATCAGCGAGATAAGGGATGGTGAGCAAAACCGTGGGTAATTGTGCGCTGCTCAACGGAGTACGGGACAGCTCTCCCCTGGTTGACCACGCAGCGTCCTGGACTGACATCACATCGTCACCCCAACCTGTCGTTGATCTTATCGAAATTAAAAGTTGCACTGCGCTTCTTCCTGACAAGAGCAAGTCCAAGAGCACAATCGGGAACGACCTCGACGTCCTTGTCGGTGCTGCCGTTGACGGCGAGCGATATGCCGTTGAGGTTCTGCTCCGCCGGATCCGTCCTCTCGTGTTGCGGTACTGCCGTGCCCGCGTCGGTACCCAGGAGAAGGCGTTCGCCTCGGCGGATGACGTAGCCCAGGAGGTGTGCCTCGCGGTACTCGCGGCCCTGCCCAGCTACCTCGACCAGGGCCGGCCGTTTCTTTCCTTCGTGTACGGCATCGCTGCGCACAAGGTAGCCGACGCCCACCGGACCTTGGCGCGTAATCGCTCCGAGCCGGTCCCGCAGGTTCCCGATAGCCTGGACCTGGCCGACGGACCGGAAGCACAGGTGCTGCAGATCGAGATGGCTGGGCAGATGGCCAAGCTGCTGGACATCCTGCCGGACAAGCAGCGCGAGATTCTCCGCCTGCGGGTCGTGGCGGGGCTGTCGGCGGAAGAGACCGCTGAGGCCGTGGGCTCGACTCCGGGCGCGGTTCGGGTAGCGCAGCATCGGGCGCTGCATCGCCTGCGAGGCGTACTGGCGTTGACACCTGAGGTGCTTGCCCGGGCCGACAAGTCCGGGCACGTATCGCGGTGATCACCTGCTCCCCCGAATGGACTAGTCTAGTCACACAGTGTGACCGCATCGGGACTTTGGGGTCCGCATTGGAGGGAACCCCCTTGCCCACTAAGCCAACCAGTCGGTACTTTCGTAACATCACCGAATGAGCCATCCAGGACGCTAGTCAACGACATCTAAGGTATTTGGGTGAACGTGGCTATGCGTCCGAGTAGGGTGTGGCGTGTTGCCCAAGTCTCATGCATGAGAAGTCCATCCGAACGCGCGATTTTCTCGGTTTTATGAGGTTCTAGGCGTTTCCACTCGACAGTCGAGCGTGCCGTTTCTGCTGATCATCAGAAAGCGTGTCCTCACCGGTTGACACGTGTTCTCGTAACGTTATGACCTCATAATTTTCTCTGTTCACACGGGTAGCGAGCGATTGGCGGTGTGTGCTGTGACAGAATCGGTGCAGACGGAGACGGTACAACCGGAGCCGAGCACGAATGGTCAGGCGCCGCGGTTGAGTTTGAGTACGGTGGCGGCCCGTAATTTGGCGACGACAACCAAGTCCGTGCCGCAGATGCAGGCGATCACATCACGGTGGCTGCTGCGGGTCCTACCGTGGGTGGAGGCCTCGGGCGGGGCGTTTCGGGTGAACCGTCGGTTGAGTTATGCGGTGGGGGACGGGCGGGTGAAGTTCACCACGACCGGGGCCGAGGTGCGGGTCATTCCCGGGGAGCTGGATGAGCTGCCGATGCTGCGGGACTTCCAGGACACCGAGGTGCTGGGTGCGTTGGCGGGTCGGTTCACCCAGCGGGAGTTCGCGGCCGGTAACACGCTCGTGGAGGCGGGCCAGGCGGCCGATCAGGTGTACCTCATTGCCCATGGCAAGGTCAACAAGATCGGTCCGGGACAGTACGGTGAGCCGACCGTGTTGGACCTGCTGGCCGACGGGGACTACTTCGGCGATCAGGAGTGGGTGGAGTCCCAGGACACCTGGGGCTACAGCGTCCGAGCGCTGACTCCGTGCACGGTGCTGACGCTGCCCCGGCAGGCGCTGGATGAGGTGGTCGGCCAGTCCGAGACGTTGCGGGATCACGTCGAGACGTTCCGTACCCAGACTAAGGCGCCCCAGAACAAGCACGGTGAGGCCCTCATCGAACTGACATCGGGCCATGAGCAATACGCGGATGTGACGGGGACATATGTTGACTACGAGATTGAACCCCGAGAGTATGAGCTTAGTGTGGCGCAGACCGTGTTGCGGGTGCATACCCGGGTGGCGGATCTGTATAACAATCCGATGAACCAGCTCGAAGAGCAGTTGCGGCTGACCATCGAGGCGCTCCGGGAACGCCAAGAAGACGAGCTGATGAACAACCCTGACTTCGGGCTACTGCACAACGCCGACTTCTCTCAGCGCATCAGCACTCGTACCGGCCCCCCTACCCCGGATGACCTCGACGAACTGCTGGCCACCGTGTGGAAGGATCCGCAGGTTTTCCTGGCCCATCCTCGCACCATCGCCGCGTTCGGCCGGGAATGTAACAGCGCTGGCGTCTACCCGCAGAGCGTCGATATTGGTGGCCACATGATGCCGGCCTGGCGTGGCATCCCCGTCCTGCCCTGTAACAAGATCCCCGTCAGCACGACCCGCACCAGTTCTATCCTGCTGCTCCGCACTGGTTTGGAGAAGCAAGGTGTGGTGGGTCTGCACCAGACCGGGATCCCCGATGAGGTCCAGCCCGGCTTGAACGTTCGGTTCATGGGTATTGATGAAAAAGCAATCACCTCCTAC
This sequence comes from uncultured Actinomycetota bacterium, assembly GCA_963822695.1. Taxonomy (GTDB): domain Bacteria; phylum Actinomycetota; class Actinomycetes; order Mycobacteriales; family Pseudonocardiaceae. The sequence goes on along the minus strand of CAWGJH010000021.1, from coordinate 107,423 downwards.
CTGGTCAGCGCCTACTATTCCGCAGCCGTTCTCGTCCCTGATGCGCTCGGCATCCTCGAGAATGTCGAGATCGGGCGATAAACCAGGCGGCGAGCACCGGGAAGGTTGGGGGTGAAACATGCGACCCTATGAGCTGCCAGATTTCTATATGCCGTATCCAGCTCGGCTGAACCCCCATCTGGACACGGCGCGTGAGCACACCAAGGCGTGGGCCCGCGAGATGGGGATGCTGGATGCGCCAGCGGACGCACCCGGCGCGAATATCTGGGACGAGGCCGGGTTCGATTCCATGGACTTCGCTTTGCTCTGCGCGTATACCCATCCCGACACGCCGAGCCGCGAGCTTGACCTGGTGACGGACTGGTACGTCTGGGTGTTCTATTTCGATGATCATTTTTTGGATATCTACAAGCGCAGCCAGGATCAGGCCGGCGCGAAGAAGTACCTCGACGGGCTGCCCGCGTTCATGCCGCTGGATCCGGCCGACACCGCCCCGGAACCGACCAATCCGGTCGAGCGTGGGCTGATCGACCTGTGGGCTCGTACGGTCCCTTACCGGTCTCCGGAATGGCGATTGCGGTTCTTCGAGAGCACCAAGAACCTGCTCTACGAATCGACCTGGGAGCTCTCGAACATCAGTGGGAACCGGGTCCCGAACCCGATCGAGTACATCGAGATGCGCCGCAAGGTCGGCGGGGCGCCCTGGTCGGCTGACCTCGTGGAGCACGCCGCGTTCGTCGAGGTCCCCGCCAGGGTCGCGAGCAGCCGGCCGATGCGTGTCCTCAAGGACACGTTCGCCGACGGGGTGCATCTGCGCAACGACATTTTCTCCTATCAGCGCGAGACTCAAGGGGAAGGTGAAATCAACAACTGCGTCCTGGTGCTGGAGCGGTTTCTGGAGGTCAGCCCGCAGCGCGCCGCGGACCTGACCAACGACATCCTGACCTCTCGCCTGCACCAGTTCGAGAACACCACACTCACCGAACTACCGTCCCTGTTCGAGGAGTATGGCCTGAACCTGCTGGAACGCGAGAGCGTCCTGCTCTACGTCAAGGGCCTTCAGGATTGGCAATCGGGCGGCCATGAATGGCACATGCGGTCGAGTCGTTACATGAACGAGACGTCGAATCGTGAACCGTCGGTAGTGGAACGACTGCTTGGCGGACCCACCGGCTTGGGCACCTCGGCAACGCGGATCACGCTGTCACCTGGCACCGTGGGTCTACAAAGGTTCAAGAGCCACACGCACGTGCCGTATGAAAAAGTGGGTCCGACTACCCTGCCAGAGTTCTACATGCCGTACTCCGCGCGAGTCAATGTCAATCTGGAGCGGTCAAGCCAGCATTGCATCGACTGGGCCCACCAGATGGGAATGCTGGAGTCGCTCCCCGGGGGCATCGGGATCTGGAATGAGGAGAATCTCGCGTTGTTCGATTTCGCGGTCTGCGCCGCGCGGATTCATCCGGATGCGTCCGGTCCCGAGCTGGATCTGTCCGCAAGCTGGTTGACCTGGGGAACCTACGGCGATGACTATTTCCCGGCAGTCTTCGGGCCTACCCGCAACATGGCGGGCGCGAAGGCCTTCAACGCACGACTGCCGGCGTTCATGCCGCTGGATTGCGGCGCCACGCCACCGCCGGTCAATGCGGTTGAAACGGGCCTGGCAGACCTGTGGATCCGCACGGCGTCCCCCATGACCATCGATCAGCGGCGTCAGTTCCGGCAGGGTGTCGAGGACATGACGACAAGCTGGTTGTGGGAGCTGGCGAACCACATCCAGCACCGGATACCCGATCCGGTCGACTATGTCGAGATGCGACGCAAGACGTTCGGCTCAGACCTCACGATGAGCCTGGCCCGCATCACGCGAGCTGGCACGATCCCACCGGAGGTCTTCCGCACCCGGGCGATGCGGGGGCTGGAAAACTCCGCCCAAGACTACTCCTGTTTCACGAATGACATCTTCTCGTACCAGAAGGAGATCGAGTTTGAAGGCGAGGTGCATAACTGCGTACTGGTGGTTCAGAAATTTCTCGACATAGATCGCCGGCAGGCGGTCTATGTCGTCAACGACCTGATGACCTCACGACTGTTGCAGTTCCAACACATCATCGCCACCGAACTGCCCGTCCTCATAGATGATTTCGCCCTGGATGCCGACGCACGCGAGGCCCTGGACGCCTACGTCGTAGGCCTGCAGGACTGGGTGTCCGGCATTCTGGACTGGCATATGTTGTGTGGCCGGTATAACGAAGCGGCATTGCGGCGACGCTACCGGACGCCACCGCGGCGGTTCGGTGGCCCCACCGGGCTGGGCACGTCCGCTGTGCTTATTGACTTGCTGAGCGGCGGGCGGGCTCCAGTCTAGGTATTCGGTCGGCTTGTTCGTGCTCGAGCGATTGGTGGTGGGTGGTGACTGAGCCTGTACAGCTGAGTTTGAGTACGGCGGCGGCCCGTAATTTGGCGACGACGACCAAGTCCGTGCCACAGATGCAGGGGATCACGTCGCGGTGGTTGTTGCGGGTGTTGCCGTGGGTGGAGGCCTCGGGCGGTACATATCGGGTGAACCGCCGGTTGACTTATGCGGTGGGGGACGGGCGGGTAACGTTCACCACGACGGGGGCGCAGGTTCAGGTTATTCCCGAGGAGCTGTGTGAGTTACCGGTGCTGCGGGGTTTTGCCGACAACGAGGTGCTGGGTGCGTTGGCGGGCCGGTTCACGCAGCGGGAGTTCGAGGCCGGTAACACGATCGTGCAGGAGGGTCAGCCGGCTGATCAGGTGTTCCTGATCGCTCACGGCAAGGTGAACAAGATTGGCCCGGGGAAGTACGGCGAGCCCGCGTTACTGGATGTGTTGGCCGACGGTGATTATTTCGGTGATCGGGAGTTGGTGGAGCCTCAGGGCAGCTGGGCCTTCAGCGTCAAGGCGGTGACCCCGTGCACGGTGCTGGCGTTGCCACGGCAGGTGTTCGAGGAGTTGCACGGCCAATCCGAGGCGTTGCGGACGCACGTTGAGCTGTACCGGATCTTGACCGAACAGCCGCAGAACAAGCAGGGTGAGGCCGCGATCGAGCTGAGCGCGGGTCATGCGGGGGAGCCGGAGTTGGCGGCGACCTTTGTTGATTACGAGATCACTCCCCGAGAATATGAGCTCAGTGTGGCGCAGACCGTGTTGCGGGTGCACACCCGGGTGGCGGATCTGTACAACAATCCGATGAACCAGGTCGAACAGCAGGTGCGGCTGACCATCGAGGCGCTCCGGGAACGCCAGGAACACGAGCTGATCAACAACCGCGACTTCGGACTGCTGCACAACGCCGACCTCAAACAACGCATCAACACCCGCACCGGACCCCCTACCCCAGACGACCTCGATGAACTGCTCAGCCGCCGGAGGAAGTCGAAGTTCTTCCTGGCCCATCCCCGCACGATTGCCGCCTTCGGTCGGGAATGCACCCGCCGGGGCGTCTACCCACAGACCGTCGAAACCGACGGTCGCATGATGACGGCCTGGCGCGGTGTACCACTGTTCCCCTGTAACAAGATTCCCATCAGCAAGACCGGCACCAGCTCGATCCTGGTGATGCGCACCGGTGTGGACGACGAGGGCGTGATCGGCCTGCACCAAACTGGGATCCCCGATGAGGTCCAGCCCGGACTCAACGTTCGCTTCATGAACATCAACGAGAAGGGGATCATCTCCTACCTGGTTAGCGCCTACTACTCCGCGGCCGTCCTGGTTCCCGACGCACTCGGCATCCTCAACAACGTCGAGATCGGCCGTGAGGGGTAGGTGAGGACCATGACGATCATTGACCTGATGACCGAACCCCGGTCGGCTCGCGAGGTGCTCTCGTGGAGCCGCACCACTGTCGAGCCCACCCTCCGTGCGGCGATCGACACGTTGCCCTCGGCGATGCTGCGCATCGCCAGTTACCACTTTGGTTGGTGGAACGAGTACGGCCAGCCGGAGCAGGCCCCCGAAAAGGTCACCGGGGGCAAAGCTATCCGGCCCACGCTGACGTTGCTGAGCGCCGAGGTGGTCGGCGGTGTGCCGGCTATGGCGGTGCCGGCCGCGGTCGCGGTGGAGTTGGTGCACAACTTCTCGCTGCTGCATGACGACGTGATGGACGGTGACCTGACCCGCCGGCACCGTCGTACGGCGTGGAACGTGTTCGGGGTCAACTCGGCGATCCTGGCCGGCGACGCGTTACTGACGTTGGCCCTGGACGTGCTCGCCGCCAGCGGGCACCCGGCGGTCACGGACGGGATCCGGATGCTCAGCGCCGCGGTGCAGGATCTGGTGGAAGGCCAGAGCGTGGACCTGGGTCTTGAGCAACGCGCGGAAGTGGAGCTGGGCGAATGCCTGAGCATGGTCGAGAAAAAGACCAGCGCCTTGATGGGATGCGCCTGCGCGGTGGGCGCCTCGTTCGGAGGTGGCAGTCTCGAGCAACTCGAGCCGCTACGCCGCTTCGGCGGGTACCTGGGCGTGGCGTTTCAGCACGTGGACGATCTGCTGGGGATCTGGGGAGACCCGGCCGTGACCGGCAAGCCGGTCTATTCAGACCTGCTCAGCCATAAGAAGTCCCTCCCGGTAGTGGCCGCTCTGACCTCAGATACCCCGGCCGGGCGCGAACTGGCCGTGCTCTACCACCGGCAGGCGCCGCTGTCAGGTGCCGAGTTGGTGCACGCCGCGGAACTGATCGAGCTGGCGGGTGGCCGTGCCTGGAGCCAGACCCAGGTTGATGACCTGCTCGCGCAGGCGATGCGCCAACTGCCGCCAGCCAGCCCGAGCGCGCGAGCGGCGCGAGCCGTCGCGGAGCTGGGTGCGCTCGCGCGCCTGGCGACCCACCGTGACCACTAAGTATCCCCCGGTGCCGGAGGCACCCGAATACAGGCACGTTCCGGAGGCAGCGCAGATGCCGGTCACCGACAAGAACACCACTGGGCTCCACACCATCCTGCTCGCCTCACCACGGTCGTTCTGCGCCGGGGTCGAACGCGCCATCACCATCGTGGAGCAGTTGCTGGACCAGCGGGGCGCCCCGATCTACGTCCGCAAGCAGATCGTGCACAACACCCATGTGGTGGCCGATCTCCAGGCCCGCGGCGCGGTGTTCGTCGACGAGCTGGACGCCGTTCCGGACGGGGCCACGGTGGTGTTCTCCGCCCATGGCGTGTCCCCCGCAGTGCAGACCGCGGCCACCGACCGGGGCCTGGAGGCGATCGACGCGACGTGCCCGCTGGTGACCAAGGTGCATGCCGAGGCCCGCCGGTTCGCCGCGCGTGGTGACACCGTGATCCTGATCGGCCACGCCGGGCACGAGGAGGTCGAAGGCACCCTGGGCGAGGCCCCGGAGCGGACCATCCTGGTGCAGACGGTGCAGGAGGTCGCGGAACTGACCGTCCCCGACCCCGCTCAGGTGTCGTACCTGACCCAGACCACCCTGGCCGTGGACGAGACAACAGAGATCATCGAGGCACTGCGGGCCCGGTTCCCCGCCCTGCGGGGCCCGACGTCACATGACATCTGTTACGCCACGACCAACCGCCAGGACGCGCTCGCGGCGATCGCCGAGGAATCAGATCTGGTGCTCGTGGTCGGCTCGACGAACTCCTCCAACTCCCGGCGGCTGGTGGAACTCGCGCAGCGCCACGGCACCCCCAGCTACCTCATCGACGACCCCAGCGGCATCCGCCCGGAATGGCTGGACGGGGTTGGCGTGGTCGGGTTGACCGCCGGTGCCTCGGCTCCACCCCGGCTGGTCGAGGCCGTCATCGCCACCCTGTCCAGCAGTAACCGGATTGCCGTGGTCGAACGCGAGATCACCCGCGAAGACATCCATTTCACGCTGCCCGCTGCGGTACGCCAATCATGAGCCTCCCAGGAGATGTGATGACACCTGTCGAGCTGGGCATGCCCGCACCGCAGCGCTCACCAGCCCTGCCGCGCCGGGTATCCCGCCAGATCATGGTCGGCGGCGTGCCCGTCGGCGGCGACGCACCCATCACGGTCCAATCCATGACCACCACCCGCACCTCCGACATCGACGCCACGCTGCAGCAGATCGCCGAGCTCACCGCGGCGGGGTGCCACATCGTGCGGGTCGCGGTCCCCAGCCAGGATGACGCCGACGCACTACCCGCCATCGCCACCAAATCGCAGATCCCCGTCATCGCCGACATCCACTTCCAACCCCGATACGTCTTCGCCGCCATCGACGCCGGCTGCGCCGCCGTCCGCGTCAACCCCGGCAACATCAAAAAATTCGACGACAAAATCAAACACATCGCCCGCGCCGCCACCGACGCCGGCGTGCCGATCCGCATCGGAGTCAACGCCGGCTCCCTGGACCCCCGGCTCCTGGCCACGCACGGCCACGCCACCCCTGAGGCACTGGTCGAATCCGCCCTCTGGGAATGCTCGCTGTTCGAAGAACACGGCTTCCGCGACATCAAAATCAGCGTCAAACACCACGACCCACTCATCATGATCGCCGCCTACCGCCAACTCGCGCAGCGCTGCGACTACCCCCTACACCTCGGCGTCACCGAAGCCGGACCACTCTTCCAGGGCACCATCAAATCCGCCGTCGCGTTCGGAGTTCTGCTCGCCGAGGGGATCGGCGACACCATCCGCGTCTCCCTCTCAGCACCCCCAGTCGAGGAAGTCAAAGTCGGCAACCAGATCCTCCAATCCCTCGGCCTGCGACCCCGCCAACTCGAGATCGTGTCCTGCCCCTCCTGCGGACGCGCCCAAGTTGACGTCTACACCCTCGCCGAGCAGGTCACCGCCGCATTCGACGGCTTCGGAGTCCCACTGCGCATCGCTGTCATGGGCTGTGTGGTCAACGGCCCCGGCGAAGCCCGCGAAGCCGACCTCGGCGTCTCCGCCGGCAACGGCAAAGGCCAGATCTTCATCCGCGGCAAAGTCATCAAAACCGTCCCCGAACACCAGATCGTCCAAACGCTCCTCGACGAAGCCCGAGCGCGAGACTGGTCACACTCATCCGAATGAAACGGCCCCACGATGCCTCCCCATGATGGCGGCTCTGTCAGCTGGCTCCTGCGGGCACGGAGCGTCGGGTGTCGAGTGTGGCAAGGTCCGCCGCCGCGCGGCCAGCGTGCCACCCGGCGGCGTTGCCGACGTTGTATGTGCGGGACACCGACTGCGGGAACATCGACTCGAACAGTTCGTCCACGACCCGCTCCCGAGCGGCCAGCACCGGCAGCAGCCGAGCTGGATCGGCCACCGCAGCGGAGCCCGCGTTCCGCGCGGCGCTCAGCCGTTCACCGATGCGGGTCGCGTAGGCGAGCAGGAACGACTGGCGGTAGGACCGGGTCCGAGACCGCCCGGCGCGGGTGGTGTGACTACCCGCCGAGACCATCGCTCTGGTCGCCTGGACCAGCAACGACGTGCTGAGCAGCTCAACGATCTCCAGGTCGACCTCGTCGCCGAGCACGGTGGTGAACCCGAGCTTTTCCGACAGCACGGTCCGGCACCGGTTCGCCTCGGCCACCGCACCTACCAGCAGAGCTTTGGCTGCCACGTAGGGATTGTCCAGCCACATCCTGCGCGCGGCGGCGGGATGCGAATCCGAGCCCGCGCTGCCAGCGCTGTCTATCACAATCCGTTCCAGGGAGTACCGGCTCATCAGTTCCTGCGCCTTGGCCGACAGTGCCTCGGCCTCCTCGGGGAAGGTGGTCGACTCGGCCTTGGCCAGCAGCGCGCGAACCCGGGCCAGCATCTTCTGGTCGACTCCGCGGCGCGGCGTTGCGGTGGCGGCGGCAGACCCTGGCGGCGGCACAATTCTCGGCAGCACCGGCAGCGCCAGCAACATCGCCAGCACCTCGATCACCGTGGTGAACGCGTCCGCCAGGCTGCGGCCGTGCCGCAGAGTCCACTGCAGGAGATGACCTCCGATCTGGGCGGGCTCCCACCACAGCACCGCCCCGATCTGCCGGAGGTCGTCGCTCCACCGCTGCGGGACCGCAGCCTTGGCGTAGCGTTGCGACTCGTCGGCGATCGCATCGACAAGGTAGCTGACGCCAGCAGCATCCAGCCGCCGTCGGGCCATCTGGTGGAGGTCCTCCGGTGACCAGCCGTGTTCCCACGCCGCCGTGATCAGCGGGGTCACTGCGCACTGGACTGCCACTGCCACGAGGCTGGGCTGGTCGGCGAACCGATCGGCCACCATGGCGCCGATACGCTCCCCGGCCTCCGGATCGCCCGCCCAGTGCTCGCGCGCAGCGCTGAGCAACACGGTCGAGATCGTCTCCGCTGACGGCCTCGCCCGTGCCGGCCCCGCGCCTGGAGTCTCCGTGCCCGCAGCACCCGATCCAACGCTCCCGGATCCAACGCTCCCGGATCCAACGCTCCCGGATCCAACGTGGGCGTGGCGGCGCGCCCGGCGCCGCGCCGCCGCCGCAACCCGCCGCTCCCGATTCCGCTGTGCCACCGCATCCTCCCGCCTCCAGGTCCAACCGGTCGGCGAGCAGTATGGAGCGCCACCCCGACAATTCCGCCTCGCGCGGCCCGCAGCGCCGCAGATCGTCCAGAACACCGGTGTGTCGCGCGCTCGCTCATGCACGGTGTGTCTGCGGCTCACGCCCACCGGTGATCCCGGTCCGCTGCAGAGCGCGCCGCCAAGGAGTTACCAAGGAGAACCACGTGCGGGGTATGCGACGGTGGACGTACGTCCCCACACTCCTGGCTTCGGACGGGCGAAAATCACGAGGAGACGAATCCCATGATGACGGTGGTGGCGGTGCGCAGGCAGACAGGTGATCACGCGGTAGTCCTCGGTGCAAGCATGGCCGGGTTGCTGGCGGCCCGGGTGCTCGCCGAGGCCTATCGCAAGGTCACAGTGATCGATCGGGACGTCATGCCCGAGATCGGAGCCGATCGACGCGGCGTACCGCAAGGACGCCACACCCATGTCCTGCACCCACGCGGCCGCGAGGTACTCGAGGAGCTGTTTCCCGGCTTCACGACCCACGTCGTCCACGCCGGGGCCGAACTCGGAGACGCGATGGGCAGCGTGCGAGCCGTACTGTCTGGGCATCGGCTGCGGCAAGCCGACATCGGCCTGTCGATGCTGTTTGCCAGCCGGCCGTTCCTGGAGGGTCAGGTCCGCGCCCGGGTACGGGCGCTGCCCGGCGTCACCTTCAGGGAGAGCACCGACATCGTCGGTCTGACAACCACAGCCGACCGGCGCCGGATCACCGGGGTCCGGTGCCAGCAGTCAGATACCAGCCGGGGGGCACACGGGGAACCCGAGACGATCGCAGCCGACCTCGTGGTGGACGCCACCGGCCGCGGTTCGCGGACGCCAGTCTGGCTACAGGAGTGGGGCTACCAGCGTCCGACCCAGGACCGGGTTGACATCGGGCTGGGCTACGCCACGAGAACCTACCGGCTGCGTCCCGGCGCCCTCGGGCTGGACAAGGCGATGTTCATCGGCGGCACGCTGGACAACCAGCGGCTCGGCACGGTGAGCACACTCGAGGGCGGCCGGCACATGGTCGGCCTCAGCGGCATCCTCGGTGACCACCCGCCAACCGACCCGGCCGGCTTCGACGCCTTCGCCGCCAGCTTGGCCTTCACCGACGTCGCGAACGCGATCGTCGGTGCGCAGCCGCTGGACGACCCGGTCGGGTTCCGCTTCCCGGCCAGCGTGCGGCACCGTTATGAACGGCTGCGCCACTTCCCGGACGGCCTGTTGGTCCTCGGTGACGCGGTCTGCTCATTCAATCCCATCTATGGTCAGGGCATGACGGTGGCGGCGAATCAGGCGTTGGCGCTGCGCCGGTTGCTCGCACGCGGCACGGACCTCACATCAAGCGAGTATTTCCGGGCCATCGCCAAGACGATCGACTCGCCATGGGACATCGCGGTGGGCGCGGACCTGGCCTTCCCCGGGGTCACCGGGACCCGCACCGCCAAGGTCCGGCTGGTCAACGCCTACCTGCCCCGGCTGCACGCGGCGGCCGCCCACGACGTGACCCTGGGCGCGGCGTTCGTCCGGGTCGTGGGGCTGATCGAGGCGCCCGAGACATTGCTGCGGCCGGACCGCGTGCTACGGGTGTGGTGGACCAACCGGCGCCGCCCAGCCGGGCCCGCAGCCACCGCCACACCTCACGCGAAAGCGAGGTCACGATGACCACCTTCTACGACGACGGCATTGCCGTGCTCGACATCCTCGACCCGGCGTTCCGGGTTGACTCTCCCGAGGTCCGCGCCGCCGCCGACACCGGCTGGTGGGCGCGCACCCCGATCGGTATCGCGGTGCTGCGCTACCAGGAGTGCCTGACGCTGCTGCGGGACCGCCGCCTGCGCCACGGCATCCTGAACACGCTGGCCGCCATCGGCGTTACCACCGGCCCGTTCGCCGACTGGCTGCGTACGATGCTGCTCAACCTCGAGGGCCACCCGCACCAGCGCCAGCGCCGGCTGGTGAGCAAGGCGTTCACCCAGCACAGTGTCGACGTGCTGCGACCGTTCATGCGGGCCAAGACGCACGAGCTGATCGACGGCTTCGCCGGCAACGGCGGCTGCGAGTTCATGGCAGCGTTCGCCGACCCGTACCCGGCCTGGGTGATCGCCGAACTGCTCGGCATCCCCGCCGAGCGCTTCACCCCGTTTCTCGGCTGGGCCACCGACATGGGGCTCGGTTTCAGCCCGGCCGCCGCCGCCGCGCAGGACCGCATCGACGCAGCCGTCACAGGGCTCTACGCCTGCTGCGACGACCTGACCGCGCAACGCCGCGAGAACCCAGGCGACGACCTGATCTCCGCGCTCATCGCGGTGGAGGCCGACGGCCAACACCTGAGCACTGAGGAGCTGCGCAGCCTGGTCAGCACACTGGTCTTCGCGGGCCAGGACACCACTCGCAACCAGCTCGGCCTGGCGATGACCACCTTCACCCAGCACCCCGAGCAGTGGCGGCTGCTCGCCCAGCGACCCGAGCTGGCCAGCACCGCCGTCGAGGAACTGATGCGAGTCAACCCCACCGTCGGTGTCATCGGCCGGGTGGCCACCGAGGACTTCACCTTCCAGGACGTGGACATCCCGGCCGGCACCCACGTCGCGCTGTTCGTGGCCGCGGCCAACACCGAACCCGACACCTTCGGTGACGCGCCGTTCGACATCACCGCGCAGCGCACCGCGCAACTCACCTTCGGCGGCGGCATCCACTACTGCCTCGGCGTATGGCTGGCCCGCACCGAGATGCGCGAGGCGCTACCGATCCTGGCGTCCCGGCTCGGTGACCTCGCGCTGGCCGGACCCGTACCCTCGCGGCCCCACATCGGCATCACCGGCCCCATCACCCTGCCCCTGCGATTCACCGGAACCGCAAGGGCAACCCGGAGGAGTGCTGTTTGGCTTTAAACCGTCTTTAAACCGTCACAGTGGCATCGGCCAGGAGTAAGGCCCGTCGGGGTCGTCGAGCCATACGTATTGTCGGTTGATGTCGTCGAGCGCGGAGACTCCGAGTCGGGAGACGTCGGGGTGGTGCAGGTGGTCCCACAACGCCATGGCTGTCTCGGTAGTGTCCCAGATGCGGCAGGGGCCCCGTTGGATGACGGGCCACCTCCCGTCCTCGGGGTGGAAGGAGACATTGGCGACGGCATCGGCGGTGTGAGCGATGATCCTGGTCGCGCGGGTGCGGTCGGTGGAGTGTGGGGAGTCTGTGTCGTAACCCAGCTGTAGGCCGGGCACATGGAGTTGACAGAACAGGGCCAGGTCGTGGCTGGCTTCGTGAACCCGACGGGGATCTGTTGTGGTGGTGCCGTAGTGGGCCATTCCGGACGCGGTGGAGCCAGCTGTCTCACCAGGACCGAGGGGACTGCGGAGGTTGTGGCGTAGTGGCATGAAGCCCATATTGTGGCTGTTGTCGAAGTGTCCGGTCACCTCGTCTGGCGCTGTTTTGTCGAGAACCATGAGGGGTTTGATCGAGTTGCCGGCGATGGGGGCGACGATACGGCCGCCCTCGGCGAGTTGTCGTATCCACTCGGGTGGAATGTGGGTGATCGCGCAGGTGGCCAGGATGCGATCGTAGGGTGCGCCCTCGGGCAGACCGGTGTAGCCATCGGCGGCGACCAGTGTGGGCTGATAGCCGAGACTGTTGAGCGCGAGCCGGGCCTGGTCGATGAGTGCGGGATCGATATCGTTGGAGTAGACGTTTGCCGCGCCGAGTCGGTGACACAGCAGTGCCGCGTTGTAGCCGGTCCCGGTGCCGATCTCCAGGATCCGGTGGTGATCCTGCACATGGAGCCGTTCCAGCATGACGGCGACGGCGCCCGGCGCGCTTGCTGAGGAGGTGGGGCGCTGGTTGCCCCTTTCGTCGGCGGCGCGCCATTGGGTGACGAGCGCGTCCTGGGAGTAGGCGTCGGCCAGGCTGTGATCGGGAACGAAGATGTGTCGCGGGGTGTGGAGGAACGCCCGTTGCCACGCCGGCTCGGTCAGCTCTCCCGTGGCTACAAGTCTCTCGGCCATGGCGGTGGCGAGTGGCTGCCAGTCCGTCATCGGTCGTCTCCGATCAGTTCGTCGGCGATGGCTCCGGCGACCGGGAGTCCGCACTCCTGCGCAAGCCACCCCCACTGCCCCGCCGCGTTGCACTCTAAAAGACGTAGTCCTCGGTGCCAGCGGTGACAATGAAATCGAACGCCCCGTAGCTGAGGCCAGCCGCGGAAAGGAAAACGTGAGCCCGCTCGGAGACTTCCGTAGGGCAATCGATCACCTCGTAAGTCAACGCCTCATAGTCGGTGCGCCAGTCTATACGCGCGGCGGCGGAGTGAGCATGGATGGCGACGGTGAAGTCACGTTTCCCCACCACGGTCAGGCGGACCTCGTAAGCTTTAGGAATCCATTCCTGGAACAAATGTGTGGTCAGCTCAAGGCCGGCGAGATCGGCCAACTCCGGCGCCGTGACCCGTCGGGTCCAGATCGCCTTCTGTGACCCGGATTCGGCGATGATCGGCTCCGCCAGTGACTTGACGATGATGGCCCCCTGTTCTGCCGCGAACCGCCGCACCTCACCGGTAGGCTGGCAAGCACTCCACCTAATCCAACGCGAGCCTGAGCGCGAGCGAAACGCCGCTCCGGGCCGGACATTGCGCTCGGCATGTCGAAATCTCGCGGACGCCGGTAGAACACAGCGGAGATGTCCTCCCAGGAGAAGACCCCGTCCGGTGTCTCGACCTCGCCCTGCCAGCCACGGCCCAGTCTCGCGGTGACCTGCACCCGTTGGGGGAAGTCCGCTGGATCAAGCCACGAGTAGGCGCATCCTCGCGCTTGTAGTTGCTTGGCGACCTGCTCGGCCGACCAGTCACCACGAGCGCTGACAATCAACACCCGTGACACCGGGCACCGACCCTCTCAGTCGTCTGGCGTATACCACGTATCCTGCACCGACGTGCCGTCCCTGTTGGTTTCATTGGTCTGCGGCGTCTGGTGCGGCGCCGTGCGGTGCTTAGCGGTAACCGCCGAGGGAACCTGCTGCGCGCCCCGCAAGACAAACGGCCGCATACCGCTGGGCAACTCGTCGCTCCCCACGGGCGGCCACGCGTCACACGGAAACCGCCGAGCCGCTGGCATGAATGGATCATCGGACAGGTAGATCACCCTCGGTTGTCGCTCGTTTCCATGGTATTCGGCGCGCGGACCCCGGCACAGACGGCAAAGGGTGGGTGGAGCCAGTGGGCGAGGCGCCCCGCCACGCCACGGCCGGGGCTTGGACACGGGGTGATCCGGACACGGCGGGCCGCTTCGATCTCGTCGAAGAGCTGGTGGGTCCGTGCTGCCGCACCGCGCAGTGCTCGTCGCTGACAGGGGAGCGGTGACCCGGAAAGACGGTGCGTGGAACCGGCCGGCCGCCGGAAGTTCGAGGCACGGGGAGCAAGGGAGACCGACCAAAACCGTGGGAGGTCAACTTGTTACCGCTGCTCCCCGCAGCCGTAGTCCCGCCAGTGGTGCCTGGCATCCGGTCCGCCGCAGTCCTCCGGGGGCGTGGTCCGTGCCCGGATGATCCGCACCTGGCAGCTCCGGAGGATCACCGGGCGCTCGAAAAGTTGACCTCCCACGGTTTTGGTCGGTCTCCCGTATGTCCCCGCCAGCCCAGTGCAGTGTGAGGTGTTCGATGAGCTGGCCGAGCGTCTGGCGCTGGCTGACGCCGCCCTCGCCCGTGCCACCACCGGTGACCATGCCGCTGGTGACGGTGCCGCTGATGAGGGCCAGGGCCGGTGGTGAGCGCTCCGAGTGAGCCGGCTACCAGTGCCGCTGATCTCGCGGAGCGGGCCTTGGTGGGGGCGTTGTTGTGGGATTCTGGGCGGGTTCGTGATGTGCGGGACTGGTTGCGGCCTGGTGACTTGACTCATTGGAAGGCCCGGTCGATCTACCAGACCCTCACCGGTCTGCATCGCGAGGGCCGGAGCGTGCCCGTCACCGAGCTGCCCGCCGTGATCGCCGCCGGGACCTAGCACGACACTCGCCAGGGCGCGATCACCGCGGTGGACCTGCACACCTCCATGCGGGCCACCCCGGCCACCCCGGCGGCCAGCCCGAACTTCCCCGCCCCCTTAGTCCGCAGCAACCCCATGTCGTGTATGCCCGCCGGGTGTTGGAGGCCGCCGCCCGGCACATGGTCGCGGTCGCTGGCTCCCGGATCCAGCAGGCCGCTGAGCACTCCCGGGAGCACCCCGCCCTGGGTGCGAGCGCTCTCCAGGCCGCCCTGGCCCAGACCCAGCAGCGCCTGCACGACCTGCGGGAGCGGCTCCGCCACTCCCAGGGATCCCCGGGTTCGCTGATCACCGCCGCGCTCGGGGGCCTGGTCCAGGACACCCCGGAGTTCCAGGACCTCGGGATCCGGCCTGGTCTGCTCGGGCCGCCGGTGAGTACCCGGGCGGTGATCGAGGCCGAGCGCGAGGTCCTCGCCGCCTGTCTGAGCGACCCCGCTGTCCGGGCCGAGTTGCTGGGTTGGCTGACCCCGGAGGACTTCTCTCGACCCGAGCACGCCGCTACCTGGGCCGCCGTCGGTGCCCTGACCGAGGCCGCGACCCCCCTCGATTATGTGACCCTCGCCTGGGAATGCGAACGGCACAACCCCGCCCACGACAGCCCCGGCTTATTGCCCGAGCAACTGGTCACCATGGCGGCGCACACCCCGGGGATGCCGGGTCCCGCAGTGCACACCGTCGCGCATGCCTCCCTGCTCCGGCACACCGACGCCGCCCGCCACGCGGTCCAGGCCATCTCCGAGGATCGCGCCGCGGACGCTCTCACCGTGGTCTCCGCGGCCGAGAAGGCCTACCAGCAGGTCGGAGAACACGCCCGCCGACTGTCCGGCACCTCAGCGCTCAGCCGGGCCAGCGCCGCCCTCAACCCCACCAGCACCCCACCCAGGACACCACCACCCTGGGTGAGCACACCGCCGACCCGACCACCCGAGGAACCACAGCGTGATCACCAGCGGGGGCGGTGAGATCCGCCCGGCCAGTCATAGCGCTGGTGACACGGCAAGGCTTCGAGCCGCCCGCGCGAGATCACGGCAGGTACTGTCGTTGCGACGTGCCAGAGCCTCAGCCAGCGGCGTCAGTCTCGCTCTCACGCGTCGTGAGCCAACCCGTTGAGCGAGCACTAGTGCCTGACTGGCTTGCTGGACACCCTCCCGTAGTTCACCAGCTCGCACATTCGTAATCGCCAGAATAACGGTATCCAGCGCCTTGCTGCGTTCCTCGCCGACCGGCCGTAACTCCAGGGCGGTCATTCCATCAGCTCTGGCGGCATCATAATTTCCGAACTGCTGCTCTGCCGCCGCGAGCACAGCGTGACCATTCCCATAGGAGGAGAAAAACGGCAGCGACGCACCAGAGCCTGCCTCACCGAACAACCTCCGGGCCGTATCCAGTTCCTGTCGAGCCTTCTCGGGGTACCCGAGTGCGTGATAAGCGGCGGCGGCCTCCCCGGCGAGCACCGCGCCCACTTGCGGGTCACCGGAGACAGCCGCCGCTACCTGAGCGAGCTGGACCAGCTCTAAACCAAAGCCCACTTCACCGTAGGACTTCTCTACCGAGCCGGAGGTGCACAGGATTTGGGCGATACGGTCTCGGTCGCCAGCGGCAAGGTCAAGGGCGCGGTGGGCATGAGCGCGGCACGCCTCAACCAGACGCGCATCACCCAACGCCAACGCGGCACAGCGGTGAGCCTCTGACACGGCATAACAAAGGCGTTGGTGCACGTCTGACTGCATCTGTGCCGTGAGGAGCTGTTCGCCTGTCACGGCCATCGCCACGAGCGGCTCTCTGGAGGTCATCCCACCAACCCTGCGGTCGAGCGTGTCAAGCTGAGCCACGGTGTCCTCATATATCTGGACATCGGTCAGCCCAACCTTGGCCGGTGGCTCGAGCGGCACGTCCGACGTGGCCAGCGGCTTCACGTACACCGGCGTCGGTTCGATGACCATGGCCATGCCCAACGACAACAACCCCCGCCGCTTCACGGCTTCCGCTTCCTCCTCATCCACGTACGACGGCGACACCGGCCGCACCTCGTGATGCTCACCCGTCGCCAAGCCCATCATGCCCCTGGGGATGCTTAAACCCTCAGCGATGCGCACGAACACGTCATAGCTTTTGACCTGACGGCCAGCCAGAATCTCCGACACCTCAGACTCACTCATCCCGCAGCGAGCGGCGATCTGGCGTTGACTGAGACCACAGGGACGCAGGAGGCGAAAAATGGTCGCAATGTCCCGTTCGGCGCACGCCTCGCGCAGCGCTGGGTCATCAAGGTCAAACCCGGCCGGTCGTGCTGGCGAGGCTACCCCGTCGCGGCGGTTATCGGTCACGTGGTGGTCTACTCCTCACCCGAGCAGCGGATTATTTTGTGTGCCGGGCACCTGGCCCTCAAGGGCGAACCTGCCCGGGGAACCACGCCCCGGCCAGAACCGTCACCGCGCGAGCGCTCCACCCCCCTGGACGACCAGGCACCCTTCCCGAGCCCGGCCCTTGTATCGGGTAAGGCGGGGGAGCCTGGCGAGGTCCCAGGTACTCCCGCCTCACCGCTTGCCACGGTGAAGCCGACGACAACGCAACTCCCACACAACACTCCCGGCAGGCCGTGGGTGATGGTGAGTCCCTCCGGGGGAACCGATCGCCCGCACAACACCCGGGGCGACCTCCGACGTTGGCGCGCTGGACCTCATGGGGGGCCAGCAGGGCCGGGCGACCCTCATCGGGGCACCGCGCCCACCGCAACGGTCCAACGCCCGAACAGCGGGGGCTCCGGCTGGCCGCCAGGAGCCGGAAGCAGGACGGGGCAGTTGACCGGCGGCCAGCCGGAGCCTTGGTGGGACCTGGGGGTCGAGGTACCCGCAGGCCTGTCGGGCGCGGCACGTCGCAGGCTGCGTGTATCGGGTGTGTCCGGCGTCGGGATGCGGACACACCTGCAGCGCGAGCGATGTGACCAGCTCACGGCGGGGAGTGATGAAAAGATGCGCTGGTGCCCGCCTGGGCTCGGCGGCCACCAGCGCGGCGACTTCGGCGATCATGTGACTACCATCGCGCCTGGATGAAATGGGTGGAACCCTCTCGGTGTCACCTCACCGGTGAGGTGACACCGAGAGGGAGACGGAGACAGCGGGCATGGACGAAGACGGGCGAGCGAGCTTCACCGAGCAGTTGGCTGCGTTGCGCGATCAGGCGGGTCTGTCACTGGCCGGTGTCGCCGCCGCGGCGCACGTCGCCCGCGGATACGTCCACCACATCGAGCACGGCCGCCGCTGGCCCACCCAGCGCGTGGCCGAGGCGTTGGATCACGCTCTCAATGCGGGAGGAGCGCTGCTGGCCGCATGGGAAGTTGCCGATGCCCTCCCGCGAACTGGAGCGGTGCCCGCCGACTCGGAGGACCGGGAACGGGTGGCGCTGGCCGCCCGTCATCCTCGACGGGTTGACGCCGCCACGGTCCGCGCGCTCGCCGACGTGCTTGCCGCCACCCGCCGCCTGGAGGACCAGATCGGGTCCGCCGCCGTGTTGCCCGGTGTCCGCGGCAACCGGGCGCTGGCCCGAAGCTTGCTAGCCGATGCCCGCGGCCCGATCCGTGATCAGGTCGGCGCGCTGGCCGGGGAACTGCATCAGTACCTCGGGTGGCTGCTCGCTGAGACCGGGCACACCGAGCAGGCCCGGGTGGAACTTGACGCGGCTCTCGCGCTCGGGATGGAGATCGACGACCCGGACCTGACGGCGCTAGCGTTGTCTTTCAAGGGCCACCTGGCGTGGATGTTGGATGACCCACAAGGAGTCATCACGCTGTCCCGCGCCGCCCGCCGGGACCAGCGGGTGTTCATCGCCCAGCACGCCTACAACGCCCACCAGGAGGCCCGTGGATGGGCGATGACCGGAGAGTCTGCCAAGGTCGAGCGGACACTGCGGCACGCCGAGGAATTCGCTGAGCGCGCTACCGCCCAGCAGGCCGACGCCCCACCCAACATGTACTGGTACGGCTCCGGGTTCTTCACTCTGCAACGGGGCCTTACCTGGCACACGCTGGGAGACCCCCGCTTCACGGAGCGAGCGGTAGAGGAGTTGACCACCGGACTGCACGAGCTGCCTGGGGGCGAACGTGACTCCGAGTGGGCCGCGATCTTCACCGTCGCGGCCGCCGAAGCGCTCACCACTGCCGGGGAGGCCGAGCGAGCCGTCGCCCACGCCCGCCAGGCGCTGGCCGTGTGCCGCACTACGCGCTCGACGCGGCTCGCCCGCGCACTGCAACGCGCTCACACCCAGATGCGGAATAAGTGGCCCGCCTATCCGCCCGTGCGCGAGCTGGAAGACGAGCTACGCCCGCTGAGCGGCGCCCGCTAAAGCCTTTGTGTTGGATTACTTCACCGCACGCCTCGGAGACCGACCAAAACCGTGGGAGGTCCACTTTTCGAGCGCCTGCTGGGGTGCGGCCAAGGTAAGCCCAAAAAGGGCCATGAGTTGATCTTGTTCTGAGTCTGCGCTGCTCAGAGGCGCTGCACCGTTGGGATCCGCATGCTTGCCGGCCGTGAGTCCGGCGGACAGCGAGCATGGTGACCGGTATCGGGGTGATCTGCGGTCGTTGCATGAGGCGCTGGATGCCGAACGCTGCGCGATCGAGGAGTTCAGTGCGGAGGTCGTGCTGCTTGATCGGTCTCGGCAGGCTCGATAATCCGACTGGCCCGCAGGTAGTTGTCGGTGACGGGACTGCTAGGAAACGCCTTGATTTCTCTTGGTGCCCGCTACCGTGGCAAGACTGCTGGGGTGAGCGGGCTATGACGCTCTGATCGCCAATGACAGGGCAGTGCCCAGCTCGACAGCGTCGAAGAAACCCGCGCAATCACCAGACTCGGGATGCACCACATCCGGTACCGCCACGACACTCAACGCACGTCGGAAGTAATTAGCCCGGGTCCCGGACGGTCTGGCCATACGGCGGAACCGGCGGAGCGTACTGGTAGGACTCATGGGCGCGTAACGGCGCGTCTTGGACCAGCTCCGCATGCGTGAACAGTGGGGTGAAGCCGGACTCCTGCTCCTTGCGATCTCGGCGGCGGGCGCGCGCCTCCTGCCGCATCTTAGGGAACCGTTCCGCGGCCTTCTGATACACCGACCTCATGATCTTGTCGCCGATCGCGTGGTCGGTAGCGAAGATCATGTCGTAGAGCGGGACGCCGTAGACGTTGGTCAAACGCAGAGTGTGGGTAAACCCGTAGCCCAGCGTCTTCTCCAGCCGCCACCGCATGAGATTGGTCAACTCGTCGCGGGTACGTTCCGCGTCGAGCGCACCCGATTGGCGCCCGTTGAGGATCGGGCGCCAATCGGTCGATCCGAACAGCTCGGTGATCTGCTGCTTAGCATGTTCTAGATCGTGTAGGTCAAGGCTGTCGTTGACAACTCGCACAATCTGTGGGGAGGCGAGGAGCAGGAACAGCTCGACCTTCGTTGATGTGGGCGCCTTGTGCGTGGCTAGCGCCTCCAGCAGTTTCCAACGGGCCTCGACGCCGTCCGGGTCGATGAAGGCGAACGTCGGTGAGCGTCGGTACGCCGCGAGGGCGGCCAGCGCCGACTGCAGGGCGTCGTGCACGTCCCCGGCGTGCACGACCACATCACGGTTTGGAAACTCGGCCCGGAAGGCATCCTGGAGGCTTTGCGCCCGCTTGTGCCGAAGCTCGAACCCGCGCACCACAGTGAAAGGTGGCTTGGTCTGCAAAGCGCGCAGCAGACTGCCTTCGATCGGCCTGCCGGTGTCCCGGCTGACGTTCGTGGCCTGGCCAGCGAACAGGTCCAGGTAGACCGTGCTGGGAGCCTTCTTGCTCGCGGTGGTGAAAGCCGGCAGGTACGCCGAGAGCATGTCAAGCTTGCTCTCGGTCCAGAAGCCCCATGGCCGTTCCGCCACCGTCCCTGGCCCCCCCTCACACGGCAGCCGGATGCTGCGGTCGCTTGACCTGGTTGGCCAGCGGCCAGCGGGGATGCGCCAGCGGCAGGGCATCCCACGTCCGGCCCTCCAGATCCCGGCCGCCCGCCTTGGGCGTACGCCCGCCCCACTGCTTGAAGAAAAACGCGACGTCCGCGTTCGCGCAGGCGTCCCGCAGCTCCGTCACCCACGAGGCATCCACCGGGCGAGCCTGGTGCCCACTTTCCCCGCCCGCGATCAGCCAGTCGACGCCCTTGAGATCCAGGCTCGACAGCGGGCCAAGTAGCGGCTCGGCGGAGACGAAGCGCACAGCCGCCGGCACGTGGCGAAGGTCGTCAACCCGGCGCACGTGGTCGTCATCCTCCACACTCACGCCCATCCACACGTTCTCGGGCCAAGGCAGCAGGGGCGCGAGGCGCCGCAGCCGCGGTGAGCGCTTTGTCAACACCTGGTAGGTGTGCCGAGGCGTCGCCTGCATCACCGCGAAAACGCGAAGGATGAACTCGTCCGGGACCCGCGCATGGAATAGGTCACTCATCGAGTTGACGAACACGATGCGCGGTTCCCGCCATCGCAACGGCAGGTCCAGCGTGTCCGGGTGCACCGCCACCCCGAAGCCCGGACCCGATGTCCGCGGGTCGCCGTCAGTCTGGTACTTCGCATTGCCCATCGCCTTCAACCGCTTCGCCAAAGTCAACGCATAGCAGTGATCGCAGCCCCGGGAGATGCGGTCGCAGCCCGTCGTCGGGTTCCAGGTGGCCTCGGTCCACTCGATCGAGCTCTTATCACCCACGTGACACAGGATAGGCGCGGACACCGACAAGATCGGTTACGCCACGCGGTACTACGCGAGGAGCGGTCGCCGATCCTGTGACGAGACGCTTCTGGCACGTTGCTTCATCCGTGTTGCTGTGCGGACTCCGCGTCTCTGGGTGGCCTCAGAAACGACGGCTGCTCCTGGAGCAGCCGGAAGCTCTTGGTGTCCCCAACTGTCAGCCGCCGACGGCGGCGCGCAGGGATTCCCGCAGCGAACCCATGGTAGCGACCACCGCGGTGGGCTCGTAGCCGCAGTGCGCCATGCAGTTGGCACACCGCGGGTCACGCCCGCGGCCGAATGCCGACCAGTCGGTGTGGTTGAGCAGCTCGGCGTAGGTCGCCGCGTAGCCGTCGTCGAGCAGGTAGCAGGGACGCTGCCAGCCCAGCAGGGAGTACGACGGGATGCCCCACGCGGTGCAGGCCAGCTCCCGCTTGCCTTCCAGGAAGTCCAGGAAGATCGGGGAGTGGTTGAGCCGCCAGCGCTTGCGCCGCCCTTCGCCGAACGCCTTCGCGAACAGCTCGCGGGTCTGATCCACACCCAGCCAGTGCTCCTGGTCGGGCGCCTTGCCATAGGCGTAGGCCGGGGAGATCTGCATGTTGTCCACGCCGAGCTCGTCATTGAGGTAGTCGAGCACCTCAATGACATCGTGCGGAGTGTCATTATTGAAGAACGTCGTGTTGGTCATCACCCGGAAACCGGCGTCCTGGGCCTGGCGGATCGCCTCGACCGCGGCGTCGAAGCCCCCTGCCTTGCGCACGGATGCGTCGTGCCGCTCGCGCAAGCCGTCGATGTGCACCATCCAGGCGAAGTCGCGGTGGGGTGCGAACTTGTGCAGGTGCTTCGGCAGCAGTAAGGCGTTGGTACACAAGAAGACGATCTTCTTGCGGGCCAGCAGTTGCCGGGTCAGCTCGTCGATCTGCGGGTGCATCAGCGGTTCGCCACCGGCGATGGAGACCATCGGCGCGCCGCACTCCTCGACGGCGGCGATCGCCTGCTCGAGGGGCATCCGCTGCTTGAGCAGCGCAGCCGGCTGTTGGATCTTGCCGCAGCCGCCGCACTTGAGGTTGCACGCGAACAGCGGCTCCAGCTCGACCAGCAGGGCGAAGCGCTCCCGGCGCAACAGCTTCTGCTTGAGCAGGAACCCGCCCAACTTCAGGGATTGACGCAAGGGCATGGGCATGCTCAGACCACCTCTCGGGGTAGCGCAACGGTGACGTCCTCCTCGATCAACCGCGATTCGACCGTGCTGACCGGGCCGAGGCCGCCCAGGCAGTGCACGATCTGATCCACCAGATGCGGTGGCGCCGAGGCACCGGCGATGATGCCCAGCCGCCTCGTGCCCGCCAAGGCGCTCAGATCGATCTCACTGACATCCTCGACCAGGTACGCCGGCACACCCTCCCGCTGCGCGACCTCCATCAGGCGCACCGAGTGGGGAGAGCCGGCCACCAACACCAGGTCCACCTGACCGGAGATCGCCCGGGCGACACCCGCGCAGGATGAACGCGGTGCGGCGAGCAGGACCTCACGGGGGCCCGTCGCGGCCGCCCACCATTCCAGCGCGGGCCGGCACGCCCGCAGGGTCCGCAACGCACTCACCCCCCGGTGCAGCGTGCCGACCTGCCACAGCGGATGATCGATCGTGTCCACGATGGCGCGGACCACAGCGAACGGGACACCCGCACTGGCCAGCTGGGCCGACTCCATGTCCACCGCGAGCGAGCCATCCGCGACCAGCGCCCGAGCGATCCGGGAGACGGAGCTGATGGGGCCGATGTGCACGGTCAGGCCAAGCCGCCGCAGCGCTCCGGCCAGCAACGGCGCCGACGGCGAGCGGAGCGCGTGGTCGGCTCGAGTCGCGTCGCGGACCTCGCTGGCCACCACCACGTCGCCTGGCCGGACCTGCGGCTCTAGGCCGCCACCGACCCCGGCGACCAGCACCGGATCGGCGTTCGAAGACAGCGACGCCGCGGTGGCCGCCGCGCGTCGCGGCCCCATCCCGGTGTGCACCAGCCGCATGGCGCGCCCTGCCCGGCGCAACGCGGCCTGTTCGACGCGCAGTGGGGTGCACAGCACGGTTCGGCTCATGGTGCACCGTGCAGGTACCGGCCCAGCGCGCTGATCGGGAACACCATCCGGTACAGGTGGTAGTTGAGGTAGAAGTCGCGGGGGAACCCGGTGCCGGTGAACTGCGGCTCGTCCCACGACCCGTCCGGGCGCTGGGTGTCGCACAACCACCGCACCCCGCGCTCGACGGCGTCTGATCGCTCGCCCCGCTCGACGGCGTCCGATCGCTCGCCGGCTGCGAGCAGCGCCAGCAGCGCCCACGCGGTCTGCGAGGCCGTCGACTCGCCCCGGCCGGCCCAGGCGCGGTCCACATAGGAGCGCAAGTTCTCGCCCCACCCGCCGTCGTCATTCTGGTGGCCCTGAAGCCACCGCACCGCCCGCCGCACGCACAGGGAATCAGCACCCACCCCGGCGGCGATCAGCGCGGGTACCACCGCGCCGGTGCCGTAGACGTAGTTCGCGCCCCACCGTCCGAACCAGGACCCGTCGGGCTCCTGCGCGGCGAGCAGCCATTCCACGCCTCGCCGGCAGGCCGCGCCCGCGGCCAGCCCCTCGGCGGCCAGCGCCTCGATGATGTGCGCCGTCACATCCGCCGACGGCGGGTCGATCACCGCGCCGAAATCGCAGAACGGCAGCTTCGTGCACAGCGTCCGGGTGTTATCAGCGTCGAAGGCGCCCCAGCCGCCGTCCCAGGATTGCATGCCGATCAGCCAGGCCACCCCGCGATCAAGCGCGCTGCGATCCGCCAGCGGGACTCTGCGCAGCGCGAGCACGACCTCGGCGGTGTCGTCGGTGTCGGGATAGGTGTCGTTGTGGAACTCGAAAGCCCAACCACCCGGGGCGAGTGCCGGCCGGCGGACCGCCCAGTCACCACGCACCCGGATTTCCTCGCCGAGCAGCCAGTCGGCGGCCCGGACCACGGCGGGGTCGTCAGCCGGAACTCCCGCGTCGAGCAGCGCGGTCACGGCCAGCCCGGTGTCCCAGACCGGGGACTGGCACGCTTCCAACCGCCGGACCCACCCGTCTGGGGTGCGCTCGCGGATGATGAACCCGTCCAGCCCCGCGATCCCGGCCCGGACCGACGGGTGATCGAGGGAGTAGCCCAGCAGGTGCAGGGCGAGCAGGGAATACACCCACGGCGGCTGGATGCCGCCCCAACAGCCGTCCGCCTCTTGCCGGGCCAGGATCCACTCCGCGGCGCGGCGCAGTGCCGCCCGCCGCAACGGGCGCACCGGCCGCCGCGCGTAGGCATGCAGCACCCGGTCGGTCCGCTGGAAGAATCCGGACCACGTCCAGAGCCGGCCGGGTGACCGGCGGGGGCGGGGCGCGGCGGCACCGCTGCGCAGCTCATCCACCCCGAATGGCAGTGGCCGCACCGGGCGCAGCGTGCTGACGATGGTCAGCGGCACGATCGTCTGCCGGGCCCAGCACGCCCAGTCATAGACGTTCAGCGGGAACCAGGACGGCAAGAAGATCAGCTCTGGCGGCAGGTTGGGCAGCTCATCCCAGGACCACAACCCGAACAGGGCAAGCCAGATGCGGGTGAACACCCGGCTGCGCTCCAGGCCCCCCCGGTCCCGGACGAATTCCGCCGCCGTCACCATGTGCGGGGCATCGGGCGCCTCGCCCGCCAGGCGCAGCGCCACCCACGCCTCGACGGTGGTGGACAGGTCACCCGGGCCACCGTGGTACACTGCCCAGCTGCCATCGTCCCGTTGCTGGGATCGGATCCACCGGGCGGCCTCCTCGGTCTGGCCGGCGCCGCGGATGCCGAGGAACTCGCGCAGCAGCAGATCCTCCGCGTCCATGGTCACGTTGGTGGCCAGTTCCCCTTTCCACCATCCCGCCGCGTGCTGCCGCTCGCGCAGGTGCGCGACCGCGGCAGCCAGCGCCTGTGCCGTCGAGCGCGGCTGGCTGGTTGCCGGCTCAGCCGACGAGCTCTCTGTGCTGCCGGCTGGACTGGTCTGGGTCATCAGGCCTCCCTAGCGACAATGAAGTGGGCGATCGCGATCAGCTCCTCGCGCGGGCCGGTCGGGATCGGGACGGCGGCCAGCGCGTCGGTGGCCGCAATGACGCGGCGCCGCGCCTCGGCGGCGGCCCAGTCCCGCCCTCCGGCAGCTTCGATGAGGTCAGCGGCTCGGGCTTCACCAGTGTCGGATTGCCGGCTCGGCCGGCGGGTGTCGGATTGCCGGCTCGGCCGGCGGGTGTCGGATTGCCGGCGGGAATCCGATTGCCGGCTCAGCCAACCGGCCAGTTCACGCCCGGCCGGACCGCCATGGGTGAGCACGTAGGTGACCGGCAGGGTCTTCTTGCGCGAGCGCAGGTCGGAGAACACCGGCTTGCCGGTGATCTCCGGATCTCCCCAGATTCCCAGCAGGTCGTCAACGAGCTGGAACGCGACGCCCAGCTGCGCGCCGAAGGTGGACAGCGCGTCCACCACCTCCGCCGGAGCGCCGGCCAGCACCGCGCCGATCGCCGCGCTGGCCGACAGCAGGGCACCGGTCTTGCCCGACACCATGTCCAGGCACTCCGCCACGGTGACGTCCTCGCGCCGCTCGAACGCCACGTCCTGCACCTGGCCGCGGATCAGGTGGCGGGTGGCCTCGGCGAGCAGCCGGGCGGCGGCGGCCCGGTGCGGCGAGGCGCTGTCCAGCAGCACCTCCTGAGCCAGCGCCAGCAGCGCGTCGCCGGTCAGGATCGCGCTGGTGGCGCCCCACACCGCCCACACCGTGGGCCGGTGCCGGCGTTCAGTGTCGCCGTCCATCACGTCGTCATGCACCAGGGAGAAGTTGTGCACCAGCTCGACGGCGACCGCGCCGGGGATGCCCACCTGCGCCGGAGCGCCGGCAGCCTGCGCCGACAGGGTGGCCAGGGCGGGGCGGACGGCCTTTCCACCACCGCCCCCACCACCGGGGGTCGGCGTGCCACCGGCATCGGTCCACCCGAGATGGTAGGAGGCGATCGCTGCGCTGGTGTCGTCCAGCCGCGCGATGAAAGCCCGCGTGGCGGGCGCCACGGCGTCCCGGGCCCGGCGCAGCGCGCTGGGCACCGCCTCCGCAGGCAGGAGTGCGTCAGCGGTCATCATGCCACCTCTACCGGGACGTCCGCCCCGCTCGGGGCGAGCAAGGCGGTGGCGGCCGCGACGCCGCTGCGCACGGCGCCCTCCATTGTCGCCGGCCAGCCGGTGGCGGTCCACGCGCCCGCCAGGAACAACCCCCGGGCAGCGGTCACCGCCGGTGGCCGCAGCGCCGCGGTGCCGGGGGCCGGCCGGAACGTCGCATGCCGTTCCCGGGTGACGAAGAAGTCGCGCACCTGCGCGTCCCGCATGGCGGGCAGCAGCGTGGCCAGCTCCGGCAGGAACTGCGCCCGCAGCGCCGCCGTCGGCGTGTTCACCAGGTCATCTGCGGCGGACAGCGACACTGCCAGGTACTGCCCGCTGTCCAGTCCGGACTGCGTGGTGCGGTCGAAGACCCACTGCACCGGCGTGTCCACCCCGGCGATGAACGGCTCGTCGAGCACCGGCCGGTCGAGCACCACGTGCACGTTGACGATGGGGACGCTGCCCAGCCGCTGTGACCAGCCAGGTGGCAACGTGACGCTGCCCGCTGGCAGCAGCTGTTCCGCCGCGGCGGGCGGCACAGCCAGAATCACCTGGTCGGCAGCCATGCGGGCACCATCCGTGATGACCTGCCAGCTACCACCGGCCGAGCCGGCACTCCGGATACCACCGCCGGCCGAGCCGGCAATCGAACCACCGCGAGGTTCGATGCCCCGCACCGCGACGCCGGTGCACACCTCGACGCCCGCCGTGCCGAGGCAGGCTAGCGCCGGATCGCCGTGCAACTCCCGCAGCGGCACCAGGGACCAGCCGATGTCTGCGGCTGCGGCATCGGTGAGCAGACCCTCCTGGAACACCGTGGCGGCCAGGCTGAGCGAGGCCTGGTCCGCCCGCGAGTTCAGGGTGGCCACCCCGACCAGCTCCCACAGCGCGGCGATGGCGTGGTCGCTCTGCCCGTGCTGGCGCAGCCAGGTGCCGAAGTTCTGCTCGTCGGTTGCCGGGTGCGTCGAGTCGACTCGACGTAACGCGACGGCGGCCAGCGCGAACCGCACCCGTTCCAGGGCGCTCAGCGGGCGGTAGTGCAGTAACGAGGCGGCCAGGTGCAGCGGCGCGGGCAAGGCACTGCGGCGCAGCCACACCGGCCGGCCGGCACCAGGCGAGCAGACCGGGATGGCCAGCCGCGGCTGCAGCTCGACGCGATCGGCCACCCCGAGCCGGCGCAGTAATGACCGGTAGGACGTGCAGCAGCGCAGGAACACGTGCTGACCGTTATCGACCTGAAGCTCGCCGCGGCGAAACGAGTGGGTCAGGCCGCCCAACTGCGGCCGGGCCTCGAACACGGTGACCTGGCAACCCGCGTCGGCGCAGTGCAACGCCGCGGTGATGCCCGCCAAGCCACCACCGATCACCGCGACTCGCCGGGTCATGCCGACAACCCAGTGAGGGCTCGCATCGCCACCTCTGCTTTCTGCCACCCGGACAGCGACAGCCGCCGGTCGAACACCAGGCTGGGCCGCTCGGCGATACGGTCCAGCAGCCGCAGATAGATCCCCGACATCGCAACACAGCACGCCGCGCTGCGCCGGTCGAGCAGCGGGATCAGGCGCTGCCCATGTTGATACCACTGGCGCGCGCGCTGCGCACTGTGCCGGATCAGCGCGGTGAGCCGGCCGCCTGCGTCAACCAGGTCGCCCTGATCGTCCAGAGTCAGCTGCACACCGAACCGGTCCAGGTCGTGCTGGGGCAGGTAGACCCGGCCGTTGCCGAGGTCCTCCCGGATGTCTCGCAGGATGTTGATCTGCTGTAGGGCGATGCCCAGCGTGTCGGCGTACTCGGGTGCCTGCGGGTCAGGACGGCTGCCGAACACCGCCAGGCACAGCCGGCCGACCGCGCCGGCCACGCATCGGCAGTACCCGACCAGCTCGTCGAAATCGGTGTAGCGCCGCCCCAACACGTCCATCTCCACGCCACCGACCAACTCGTCGAAGGCACCCAGCGGCAGGGGCAGCCGGGCCGCCAGGTCCGCGACCGCGGTGAGCACCGGGTCGTCCCCAGGATGGGCCAGGTCAGCCAACGCGCACCGCACCCCGGCCAGCGCGGCCAGCTTCTCGCTCCGGGGGAGATCGCCGTCGCCGATATCGTCGATCCGCCGAGCCAGCGCGTACACCGCGCACAGCGCCGCACGCTTGTCCGGCCGCAGCAACCGGATCCCATAATAGAAGTTGCGCGCCTGCGTCCTGGTGATCGACTCACACAGCTCGAAGGCCCCCTCGACGCTGACTGCGACACTGCTCACGTCACTCCACCTCCCCGCGCTTGGTGCTCGCCCGAGTCCACAGCTCTCACCGCAGCGCTGGTGAAGGTGAGGAGGCGCGCCAGGTGGCGGAGGACGTCGCGGCGGCGAGGCAGTGGTGGCCCGGCCAGGACGTCGCCATGTGCACGGCGTAGCGCGTCGAGCGCGGCGCGCCCGCCGGCCAGGTACCCGGCCACGGCCAGCCGCGCCCACCCGCGCAGCAGCCCGACCAGGGGAGCACCAGAGTCGAGCAGCTCCGCAGCCCGGATGATCTGGAAGGCCATCAGCCGGCGCAGCGCCGGGGAGGCGACCGTGCCATCGAGCTCGGCCTCGGCCACCCCGAAAGTGGCGAGATCTTCCTGGGGGAGGTACACCCGACCGGCTCGGCGGTCCTCGGCGACGTCCTGCCAGTGCTCGATCAGCTGCAAAGCGGTGCAGACCCGATCGGAGCACTTGATCGCCGCCAGGTCACCCACTCCGAGCAGGGCGAGCACGATCCGGCCGATCGGCTCCGCCGACAGCGTGCAGTAGCCCCGGAGCTCGGCATAGGTCGCGTACCGGTGAACTCGCTGGTCAACCAGGTTGGCTTGCACCAGCCGCTGGAACGGTTCGCGGTCCAGCCCGCGAACCTGCACCGTGGGCACCAACCGCCGCAGCACCGGATGCTCGGGTCGCCCACCCTCCCACACCGCGGCAAGGTCCCGCCCGAACTCCGTCAGCAGCGCCGTCCGATCTCCCACGGCCTGGTCGCCGAGGTCGTCGATGACCCGGGCGACGTCGTACACCGCGATGAGATCGGCCCGCAGCCGCCGGGGCAGCAACCGCAGCGCGACCGGAAAGTTCTCGGCGTGCCGCTGACGGCGCAGCGCGCGGTCGCGCGTCAGCGCATCCGGATCCGGGATCGCTGCCATGAAGCCATCTTCAGGCCGTCAACTGGGGTATTTCTGCGCCTAAACTGTCAGTTCTCACGCCATCAAGTTGTCACATGTGAGTAAACGTCATGGGATTGTATGGGGAGTACCTCAGGCTATCGAGCGGCTCAATGATGGGGGTAACGGGCCATGGACATCGAGGAAGATCATATACAACTACCCGACCTGGTTCCCGCGATTGTGCATCGGCTGCCGGCCATCCTGGCTGAGGTCCGTGAGCTGCTCGCCGAGCGGCAACCGGACTACGCGGGGTTCCTCGCCGACGGCTTCGAGGAGATCCTCGGCGCCGCCGAGGGATTCATCGCCCGGCTGGTCACGCTGGCCGAGCAGGACCCCTCGACGGCGGCGTCCCAGCTGGCGTCCGCGGTGGAGCAGGCCCTGTTCGAGGAGATCGGGCGCATCCACTACCAGCAGCAACGGGACGTGACCCCGCTGCTGGCCGCGTACCGGACCGGTGCGGCGGTGACCTGGCGGCATGTGGCCGACACAGCGCTAGAGCTCGGCGTTCCCGCCGAGGCGTTAGCTGGGTTGGCCGCGGCCGTGTTCGCCGCTGTGGACCAGCTGTCGTCAGCGTCGTGGCGGGGGTACGTCCAGGCTCAGACGGCCGCTGGCCAGGCCCGCGAGCGGTTGCGGGACGAGCTGGCGGAACTGCTGCTGTCGGACCGCTGCGACACGGCGGCGCTGCACGCGGCGGCGGCCCGGGCCGGGTGGTCGTTGCCCCGGCAGGCCGCGGTCGTCCTGATCGAACCGGACAACGAGGTCGGGCGGGTGCTGCTGGACCGCCTGGACGATTCCTGCCTGCGGCTGCGGCGACCGACGATGCTGGGGGCGATCGTGCCGGACCCCGAGGGCCCCGGAGTGCGCAAGCGGTTGGCGACCGCGCTAGGCGGCGCCGGGGCCGTGGTGGGCACCACCGTGCCGCTGGACCGGCTGCCGGCCAGCGTGAGCCTCGCCGAGCACGCCATGCGGTTGCAGCAGGCCAGCCTGCTCCCTGACGACCCGCTCTTTGTCAACGAGCACCTCGACGCGATGGTGGTGCACCGCGACGACCGGCTGCTGGCGGCGTTGCGCCAGCAGTGCCTGGCCCCACTTGCCGCGCTGCCCGATCCCACCCGCGACCGGCTGCTGACGACCCTCACGTCCTGGCTGATGAACATGGGCAACCGCAAGGCGGTGGCCGACGAGCTGCACGTGCACCCGCAGACGGTGCGATACCGGCTGGCCCAGCTGCGTGAGCTGTTCGGGTCCACGCTGGAGGACCCCGCCACCCGCGCCACGCTGCTGCTGGCGCTGGCGTGGGGTCCGGCGATCACCGAGTCAGCGCACACCGAGTCGGGGTCACACCAGTGAACGCCACGCCGGCGCAGCTCGTGCCTCCGCACAGAGTGCTCGTGGTCAGCGCCACCATCGGCGAGGGCCACAACGCGACCGCGCGGGCGGTTGAGGAGCGGGCCCGGCAGCTCTGGCCCGGATGCACGATCCGCCGGGTGGACACCTTGGTGGAGATGGGCTCCTGGGTCGGCCCGGGATTCCGCTGGATCTACCGGGTGAACGTGGACACCACCCCCTGGCTCTACGACTTCTTCTACCGCTCGCTGTGGCGCCACCGCTGGTTCGCCGCGTCGTCCTGCCGCGTCGTCGGGGTGTGGAGCGGCCTTCGGCTCGCGCCGATCATCGAGGAATACCGGCCGGACCTTGTGGTGTCGACCTACCCGCTGGGCACTGCGGGACTGGACTGGATCCGGCGCCGCGGCGGTCTGGACGTGCCGGTCGCGGCCATCATCTCGGACTTCGCGCCGCACCCGTTCTGGGTCTATCCCGAGGTCGACCTGCACTACGTGGCGAGCGAGCCGAGCCTGCGGGCGATGTACCAGGCCCGGCCCGACGCGCGGGGAGCGGTCGGGGCGCCCCCGGTCGTCTCCGTGTTCCGCCCGGCCTCGAAGGCCGACCAGATCGCAGTCCGGCGGCGTTGTGGCTTGCCCGAACACCGCCTGATCGTGCTGATCTCCTGCGGTTCCCTCGGGTTCGGCTCGGTGGAGCGCGCGGTCGAGGCCGGGCTGGCCGCCGGGCCGGACCTCTGCGTCGTGGTGGCCTGCGGGCACAACGAGGCGCTGCGCGCCCGACTGGTGGCGCGCGCCACGCTGGTGGGGAGCAGCCCGGCGCAGCGGCTGGTGCCGCTGCGCTGGACCTCCGAGATGCCGGCGCTGACCGCGGCCGCCGACGTCGTGGTGACCAACGCCGGCGGCGCGACGGCGCTGGAGGCCGTGGCGTGCGGACGGGCGGTGCTGATGTTCGAGCCGATCGCCGGGCACGGCAAGGCCAATGCCGAGCTGATGGCGCAGGCCGGGCTGGCCACCCGCTGCGACGGGCCGGCAGAGCTGATCGCCGCCCTGCGCGGTTTCGCGGCGCAGCCCGCCCGGCTCGCCCACGCTGAGCGGCGCGCGCTGACCCATATCGGTGCCCTCGATCTGGATGCTGAAATCGCCGCCCTACCCGGGCTGCCCCGGCACCACGGTGCCCGCCCACTGTCCGCGCCCGACGCCTTCTTCGCCCACGCCACCACTCCTACGGTTCCCCAGCAGGTCGGCGCCGTCCTGCTACTCGACGGTCACGGGATTGCCGGCTCGCCGGAACGGCTCGCCAGCGACCTGGCGGTGCGCATCACCGACCGGGTGCCCGCCCTGCCGATGCTGCGCCGCCGCCTGGACCTGCGCCCGGGCCGGCGGCCGCGCTGGCTGCCCGCCGACGACGTCAACCCCGGCGCCCACCTGCGCGCCCGAACGGTCGGCACCGCCCATGGCGTGCCCGCCTCGGCGGCACTGCGGGAGTTCTTCGGCACCCCGGTATCGCTGGAGGCGCCGCCGTGGCAACTGGAGGTGGTGCAGGACGCCGACACCGCGCGGACCATGGTGCTGGCGAAGATGCACCACAGCCTGGGCGACGGGCTGGCCGTCACCGCCACCCTGCTCGGGCTGCTCTCGGACCGGGAGCAGCCCCGAACCCGGCACGGCGCGTCTCCTCCCGCAGCACGCTGGCGGGCCCGGGCCGGCCACGCCAGCCGGGTGCTCCGCGGCCTGGTGAGCCTGGCCAGCGCGGGCCCCGCACCCTCTGGTGGGCCGGTCGGCCCGAGCACCCCAGCCCGGGACTACGCCATGGTGGAGCTGCCCGCAGCCGCGGTGCGGGCCACTGCCCGGGAGCACGGGGTAGGCACGACCGCGCTGCTGCTGGCTTTGGTCGGCGAGGCGCTGCACCACACCGACCCGGCCGCTACCGCGGTGGGCGACCGGCTGCGGGCGATGGTCCCCCGGACCACCTACCCCCTCCGGCGGGCCGGCGGCAGCGATCATGACGGGAACAATCGTTACCGGGGTAACCATACGGCCGCAGTCTCCCTGGACCTGCCGGTCGGGCCGATGCCGCTGGACCGGCGGGTCGTGGCGGTGGCGGAGGCGCTGACCAGGCTGGAACGTGCCGATCAGCCGGTCGCCGCGCAGGCCGTGGTGGCCGCGCTGGGCCGCCTGCCAGCCCCGCTGCACGCCAGGCTGGTGCGCTCGATCTACCGGCGGCGGTTCTTCAGTCTCATCGCGTCGGTATTGCCAGGGCCACGAAAAGCACATTATGTATGGGGAGCTCGAGTCGTCTCGGTGTTCCCGGTGCTGCCGCTCGCGGAGGGCGTCGGACTGGCTGTCGGTTTCCTGACTTGGGGAGACATGATCGGTGTCGGAGTGACCACAGATACCGGGCTACTCCCCGGCGCGGATCAGTTCGCTGACGCGCTGCATCGGGCCTTCGACGACCTGGCGACCGATGCACCGGCTACTCAGAAAAAGCAGCCAGCCGAGACAACACAGGAGTGAGACATGTCGAACTCGACGTTGACGGTGTTCTTCATCGCGGTGCCGGCCGCGGTGGCGGGGGCAGCAAGTTTCGGGCTGGCCAGCGCGGTTCAGCAGCGCGCCACCAAGCAGGTGCCGACCGCGGGCACGCTCAACCCGCGACTGCTGCTGGAGCTGATCCGCCAGCCGGTGTGGGTGCTGGGGATCGTGGCCGTCATCGTAGGCTTGGGCCTGCAACTCGTCGCCCTCGCGTTCGGTCCGCTGGTTCTGGTGCAGCCGCTCCTGGTGACCGGCGTGCTGTTCGGCGCGGTGTTCTCGGCGCTGCTGGCCCATCGCAGCGTGGACCGGCTGGTCGTGCTCGGCGCGCTGGGGTGCGTGGCCGGCTTGTCCGCCTTCCTGGTGCTCGCCCGGCCGACCGGCGCCACCACCCCACGTGCGGACGGTTGGGCACTGGTGCCGCTGGCCATCGTGCTGGGTGTGATCGTCCTCGGGTGCCTCGCCGGAGCCGCCCGGTTCTCCGGGGCGGTTCACGTCGCGGCGCTGGCAGCGGCCACCGGCGTGCTCTACGGCATCACCGCCGGATTGATGAAGGTGGTCACCGGCCAGTTCCGGGCCAACGGATTCATCGAGCCCTTCGAGCACCCGCTGCTCTACGTGGTCTGCGCGGTGGGCCCGATGGGGTTCCTGCTCAGCCAGAACACCTTCCAGCAGGGCACCCTCATCGCCCCGGCGCTGGCCATCATCACGATCGTGGATCCGCTGGTCGGCGTGGCGATCGGGGTGAGCTGGCTGGGGGAACGGGTGATCACCTCGCCCGCTGTGCTCGCCGGCGAGGTGATCTCGGTGGTGGTCCTGATCGGCAGTGTCGTGCTGCTGACGTACCGCGGTACCCAACTCCGTCAGGAGATTGAACGGGCGAGGGATCGGGGCGCCGGATCGTCACACCGGGTCGCCTGGGGGTGATCAGCGAATGGAAAGCCCTGGTCACCGGTGGATCGTCGGGCATCGGCGCGGCTATCGCCGAGGGGCTCGCCGCGGCTGGCTGCCGGCTGGTGGTGCTCGGCCGGGACTCCGACCGGCTGGACGCGCTGGCGCGCCGCACCGGGGCTCATACGCTGGTAGCCGACCTGTCGAGCGCCGAGGGTCTGTCCCGGGCAGCTGATGCCGCGGCGGGCGTCGACCTGCTGGTGAATTCGGCGGGCCGCGGGTGGGCCGGGGACCTGGCGGGGATGGCTGAGCCGGATATCGACGCACTGGTCGCGCTGAACCTCCTCGCCCCGCTGCGGCTCAGCCGCGCCGCGCTGCCTGGAATGCGGGAGCGCGGGCGCGGGCACCTGGTATTCGTGTCCTCCATCGCGGCGGTGGGCGTCGGCAGCGAAGCGGTGTACGCCGCGACGAAGGCCGGGCTGCGGACCTTCGCGGCCAGCGTCCGCCACGAGGTGGCCGGCGAGGGCATCGGCGTCACCACGCTGCTGCCCGGCGCGGTACGCACCCCGTTCTTCGACCACCGCGGGCGGGCCTACGACCGCCGGTTCCCCCGCCAGATCGCCCCCGCCGAGGTGGCATCGGCGCTCCTCCAGGCGATCGAGCGGGGCAAGGCGGAGGTGTTCGTGCCGCGCTGGCTCACGGTGCCCGCCCGGCTACAGGGCGCGGTTCCGGAGCTGTTCCACCGGCTGGCCAGGCGATTCGGCTGAGCTCACGTTTCGGCTCGATCAGCTCGCGACCGCGGCGCCGAACCGCAGCCGGATGCCCTCGCCACGCAGCTCCCGTCGAAACCACAGCAGCGACACCACCGCGGCGATTCCCACCAGGGTGAACGACCCGGCGGTGGTGACCATGAGGAAGTTTCCCAGGGTGGCGCGGGCGAGCACCCACAGCGTCGCCACGCCGTTGGTCAGGAACACCAGCGCCCACAGCAGCGACACCCGCCGGAAGAACCGCTGCACCCGAAGATTGCTGGTGAGGGCGACGGGGAAGGCGCAGAAGTCATCGGCCAGCCGGGCGATCAGGGGCCGGCGCAACCGTACGGTGGCCAGCAGCACGAACGCGATCAGGAAGTTCTGCAACGTGGGCTGCAGGAAGTACAGGAACACGCTTCCGGTGGCGTATCCGATGGCGGTGCGGACCACGAGCAAGCCGGTGCTGAGCCACAGCACGGCGGGGATCGGCGAGCGTGTCAGCACCCGGCGCGCCAGCGCGCCCAACGCCCAGCCCAGTGCGGCGAGCAGCCCGCCGGTCAGGTTGGTGAGGGTCAGGAGCAGGTAGAACAGCCCCAATGGGGCCAGCACCACCTCAAACAGGTGCCGGAGCGCCTGACCTAGCTGACCAGACAGCGCCCCCAGATGGATGACCTGCGCTCGTGAGTACATCGCGGTGGAGACTAGCCCTATGCCCAACCGGCCGCGAATTGGGTGTCAGTTTCCCCCGCTTCCCCCCGCCACCCCCGCTACCCGCCGCTACGAGGAGGCACGCGCCTCGGCGGCGGCGAAGTGCGCAACGATCGCGCGGCAGAACGCTGGAAGGTCGTGGGGCCCGCGACTGGACACGAGGTTGCCGTCAATGACGACGTCCTGATCCCGCACCGTGCCGCCGGCGTTACGGATGTCGGTACGCACGCTCGGCCAGCTGGTGAGGGTGCGCCCGCGGACAACGTCGGCCTCCACCAGCGTCCACGGTCCGTGACAGATCACGCCGACCGGTTTGCCGGCCTCGACGAAGTCCCGCACGAAGGCCACCGCGGCGCTGTCTTGGCGCAGCGTGTCGGGGTTGACCGTGCCGCCAGGCAAGATCAGCGCGTCATAGTCGTCGATGGAGGCCTCGGAGACCACCCGGTCCACGTCGAACTCCTCGGCCAGTTCGAGGTCATGGTTGGTGGCCTGGACGGTGCCAGGCTCAAGGGACAGCAGCTCAGCGGTCGCGCCGGCTTCCGTGACCGCCTGCCGCGGCTGGACCAGCTCCACTTGTTCCACACCCCGGGCCGCCAGGATGGCCACCCGACGGCCGGTCAACGTACCCGCCATATCCCGCATCCCTTCGTCCTGCCATGTCGGCAATGATCGATTGACTGTTATGGTGGTCCGCACATCGACGACAGCCTGGGTATACCCGCGCGCGAAGAAAGATAAACCCGAGCAACGCGCTTGGGCTCATTCAGTTCGGGTCCTTCTGCCACCTAATACGGTAGCCGCAGTGTGTGATCTTCCAGCGCGAGCGAGGCACGCTCTATTCCGGACATAAAGGGCGACGTGCTCGTTACCGCCCACGGACATGGACTTCCGTTGCATGAGTAAACGTAAGTAGCCCTGGTTGCAATGGGTGGGCGTTCGAGGTACGAATGAACATGTGACGGTTCATCGTCTTAACCGACCGCATAACGAATACGTAACGGCATCGCGGTCGATCGGAACGATCTTCTGTTGGGGCGCGGACTCGCCGTAGACACCGTCACGAGACAAGAGACGCCGCGGGCCTTCAATTCCCCGCGAGCGAAAGACGCATCCAGCGTCACCCTAGGAAGAGAAGTTCCTGGGACACGAAGTTAGAGGAGGGGCTTACGTGAAGGTTTCGGAGATTTTCTCACTCGGTGGCTGCTATAGCGGCGGCCGCGGCCGTGGTTATGGCGGTTATGGCGGTTATGGCGGTTATGGACACGGCTACTACCACGAGGGGTCCTACAGGCACGGCTATTACGGTCGCCGTTACGGCGGTGAACTCCTGGGGATCCGTGTTGGAATTGGAGGAAGGTACTAGTCTCGGCAGGCTCAGCGATGGCCTTCACCCGGCGCCGCCGGGTGAAGGCCAGCTATCCGGCTTGGTGGGCGCGGTGTCGACGAGGTCGGTCAGAACCATCGTTCGAGGATGAGTGCGAGGCCGTCCTCGGAGTTCAGCGCTGTGATCTCGTCGGCGGACTCGAGCACGGCGGGGTGGGCGTTGGCCATCGCCACCCCGTGGCCCGCCCACCGCAGCATCGACAGGTCGTTGGGCATATCGCCCAAGGCCAGCACATCGGCCCGCGCGACCCCTAGCTCGCCGGCCAACCGGGCCAGCCCGGTGGCCTTGGTGACCCCGGGCGCGGAGATTTCGATCAGGCCGTAGCCAGTGGAGAACGTGACGTCGAGGTGACCAGCCCCCAGGAGCTCGCTGACCGCGGCAGCCATCATGTCGCTGCTCGCATCCGGCTGACGGACCAGCAGCTTGATCGCGGGTTGGCCGAGCAGCACGTCACGCGGCGCGTCCACGGCGTCCGCGTCAGGCCACGGGTGGGTGTAACCCGGCTCGGCGAGGAACTGCGCGGCCCCGTTCACCGCGGCGCTGTCGGTGGGCAGCTCGACGGCGAGCTTCGCGCCCGGTAGCACGGTGGCGACCACGTCCGCGGCGTCGCGCAGCTGCACCGGTTCCAGCGTCACCGTGTAGCTGACCTGGTCGGTCGCGGCGTCATAAAGAACCGCGCCGTTGGCGCACACCGCTGGCATGGCGTGCCCGAGTTGCTCGACGATCGGCGGGATCCACCGCGGCGGCCGGCCGGTGACCAACACGAACGGCACCCCGGCGGCCACCACCCGATGCACCGCCGCCCGGGTGCGCGCGGAGATCTGATCGGTCGGGTCCAGCAAGGTGCCGTCAACATCGGATGCGACCAACCTCGGCCTCTGCATTCCTCGACCCTACGTGCACCTCAACCAGCCGTGATCAACTCGATGCCGCCCAGAGCGGGCCGGAGAGCTGCGGGGACCCGCACCGAGCCGTCGGGGCGCTGGTGGTTTTCCAGGATCGCGGCGATCCATCGGGTGGTGGCCAGCGTGCCGTTGAGGGTGGCAGCGACCTGCGGGCGCCCGTCGGCGTCGCGGTACCGGATGCCGAGCCGGCGGGCCTGGAAAGTGGTGCAGTTCGACGTGGAGGTGAGCTCCCGGTAGGTCCGTTGGGACGGCAGCCACGCCTCGCAGTCGAACTTGCGGGCCGCCGAGCTGCCCAGGTCTCCGGCCGCCACGTCGATGACCCGGTAGGGCACCTCAATCGCGGCGAGCATCTGCTCCTCCAAGTCCAGCAGGCGTTGGTGCTCGGTCTCGGCGCACCCGGGCCGGCAGTAGACGAACATCTCGACCTTGTCGAACTGGTGCACCCGGATGATGCCGCGGGTGTCTTTGCCGTAGGAGCCGGCTTCCCGGCGGAAGCAGGACGACCAGCCGGCGTAGCGCAACGGCCCGTGGGACAGGTCGATGATCTCCTCGGCGTGGTACCCAGCCAGCGGCACTTCGGAGGTCCCCACCAGGTAGAGGTCGTCGTCACGCAGCCGGTACACCTCAGCGGCGTGCGCGCCGAGGAACCCGGTGCCCTCCATGATCTCCGGACGGACCAGCACCGGCGGGATCATCACGGTGAACCCGGACTCGATCGCCCGCGACACGGCCAGCTGCAGCAGCCCGAGCTGCAGCTGCGCGCCCAGCCCGGTGAAGAAGGTGAAGCGGGCCCCGGAGACCTTCGCGCCGCGCTCCATGTCGAACAAACCCAAAGCAGTGCCCAGCTCAACGTGATCGCGGGGATCGGACTCCAGCTCCGGCGGCGTCCCGACGTGCTTGAGTACGACGTAGTCGTCCTCACCGCCGGCGGGTACCCCGTCGAGGATCAGATTGGGCACCGCGCGATGCGCGGCCTGGACCGCCTGCTCCGCGCTGGCCTGCTCGGCTTCGGCGTGCTTGACGTCCGCGGCGAGCTGTTTGGCCTGGGCGAGCAGCTCGCGGCGGTCGCGGTCCGCTGGACGCGCCTGGCCGACCTGCTTGCCCAGCGTCTTCTGCTCGGCGCGCAGGGAATCGGCAGCGGCGACGGCCTTGCGGCGCCACTCGTCGGCGGCGATCAGCGCATCGACGATGTCCTCATCCTCGCCGCGGGCCCGCTGTGAGGCGCGCACCCGGTCTGGGTCCGCCCTCAGCACCTTGAGGTCGATCATGGCGGTCAGCCTAGCCCGGGACGGCGAGATAACACGGCGGCGGCCTCAAGGAGCATCCAGCCCGACAGCTGCACTGACAGGTCACGCTCGGCCCGGTCCGAGCTGGGCGGTAAAGCTGGAACCGTCCACTGCGGGCCGAACACCGGACCACCGTCGGCGACGCCCCGGTTGCGCCAGGCCGCCTCGGCGGAATCCAGCACCAGGCGCGCCGCGATCCTGCCGGACGGCTGGAGCGCCAGCGAGCCGGACGGCAGGGTCACCGCGGCCATCGCGAGGTAGCGGGCGAGGATGCCGGTGAACAACCCGCCGTCGCCTCCGCCGTGCCCGCGCAGCACGCCGCCGTCGGTGAGGTGCTCGGCGACCGCGTGCACCGTGCGGTCGGCCTGCCGCCACCAGTGCGGCGCACCGGTGGCGGTGCCCAACTCGACGCAGGCCCCCAGCAGCACGCCCTGGCAGTAGCTGTAGACGGCCCGCTCCACGGTCCGCACCGACCCGTCCGGGTTCACCCGCGCCCCGTCGAAGACCAAACCGGTGCCCGGGTCGATCAGGTGCTCGAGAACCCAGCTCGACCAGGGACGCGGCGATGCCCACGTTTCCCCGGCGGGCGTAGAAGATCGCGGCCGGGCCGGTGGCCGGCACGGTGACGGCATCGTCACCGACCCGCCACCGCATCCCCCCGCTCGGGCCCCGCCCGAACCGCAACCGGCGCAGGATGGCCTGCTCCGCGCTCGGCGTGCGCAACCCAGCCAGCGTCGCGCAGCGTTGCAGCGCCAGGCCAAGCCACGCGACGTCGTCGTAGTAGTCGTTGACCCAGCCGGTGATGTTGCGCACCCGTACGCCGCGCACCAGTGCGGCGACGGTGTTCCGCCGCCACTGCGTCGGGGCGCGGTGGTAGGCGTCGAGCGTGCAGTCCAGCAGGTGCGCCTGCCACCAGTAGTGCCAGTGTGCCGACCGGCCCGGCCACCCGGCCCGTCCCAGCCGGGCATCCGGCAGCCCCCACAGCCAGCGGAGGTGCCGGGTGTGCACCGCACGCTCGGCCGCAGCCGCCCGTCCTGCCCACACACTCACCAGGCAACCCTGAGATCGGCGTGCTGGCGGATCCAGGCGTGCATGGCGATGCCGGCGGCCACCCCGGCGTTGATCGACCGGGTAGAGCCGAACTGCGCGATCGAGACGGTCAGCGCGGCCCCGGCGCGCGCTTCGGTGGTCAGGCCCGGCCCCTCCTGCCCGAACAGCAGCAGGCAACGCCGCGGCAGGCTGGCGGTCTCCAATCGCAGCGCGCCCGGCGAGTTGTCCACGGCCACCACGGTCAGTTCCGCCGCGGCGGCGTGCGCGAGCAGCCCGGCGATGTCGTCATGGTGTCGCAGGTGCTGGTAGCGGTCGGTGACCATGGCGCCGCGACGGTTCCACCGGCGGCGGCCCACGATGTGCACCTCGGCCACGGCGAAGGCGTTCGCGGTGCGCACCACGGTGCCGATGTTGTGGTCGTGGCCGAAGTTCTCGATCGCCACGTGCAGCGGGTGGCGGCGGGCGTCGAGCGCCGCCACCACCGCGTCGCGGCTCCAGTAGCGGTAGGCGTCGACGACATTGCGGCGGTCGCCATTCCGCAACAGGTCGGGGTCGTAGCGGGGGTCGTCCGGCCATGGGTGCGGCCAGGGGTCCACCCCGACGGTGTGTCCAGCGTGGCCCCACTCCGTGGGGCCTTGTGAGTGGCAAACACTGTCATGACAGTGTTTGCCACTCACGGGTTCATCAGTCATTTTGTGATCGTAGGAGGTGACGGGTTCTCACCAGGTGGGGAGCTGTTCAGCGCCGCACCTGGTGTCCCGAAAGTGGATCACCGAGCAGTACGTCCTGGATAACGCTGAGGGAGGGATCCGGTGGAACCTGGCGCCGGCATGGTGCGGGAGTTCGGTGCGGAGCTGACCCAGCAAGAACGGGCCGACCTGGCCCGACACGGGCGCCCACGTCGACTGCGTGCCGGTGCATCGCTGTTCACCGAGGGCAGCCGCTCCGAGACAGTGGTCGTTGTGATCTCGGGCCGGGTCAAGGTCTTCACCTCCGCTGAGGACGGCGCCGAGGTGGTGTTGGCGGTGCGCGGGCCAGGGGCCTTGCTGGGCGAGCTGGCAGCGATCGACCAGCAGCCACACTCGGCGTCAGTCAGATCTTTGGAACCTGTCGAGGTTTTGACCGTGGGGTTGCGAGAGTTCACCGCCTTTCTACAGGCGAATCCCCGAACAATGTGGCTGCTGATGCGTATTCTCGTCAATCGGCTACGCGACGCGGATCGCAAGCGGATCGAGTTCGGCGTCCACGACACCCTGAACCGGGTCGCCCACCGCCTGGTCGAGCTGGTCGACCGCTTCGGTGAACCGACCGAATCCGGTATCATGATCACCCTGCCGCTCACCCAGGACGAGCTGGCCAGCTGGGTCGGCGCGTCACGAGAAGCCGTGACCAAAGCCCTTCGGACCCTCCGTGCCGGCGGCTACGTGCGGACCCGACGCCGCATGATCACCGTGGTCGACATCGAAGGGCTCCGCCGACACGCCCGCTGAATGTGCACAATTACCAGTTCGCTACCGGTACGAATTCCTTTCCGCGACAGCCGCCATCCAGCACGGTGAGCGAGAACAATCTCTGCTACGCGGAAAGCGGTGGGTGTGCACATGTCGAACACGATGGGGAGCGCGGGGCAGGCGCCACGGCCGCAGCCACCAGGCGGCGCCGTGGAACCGAGCCGTCGCGGCGGGATGTCCCGCCGATCACGATGACCGCCGTCTGGGTCGCCGTCCTCAGCGGGGTGCTGTTGCTGTGCCTTGGCGTGCTGGTGGGCACCTCGTGGGCTGATCAGGCGCTAGGTCAACGGTACCAACGTCTTGCCAACGAGCGACGGGAACTGAACGAATGGCACCGGTTACTGCAGGAAACCAGCCAGGGCTGCGTCCAGTGCGGCAACCCAGTAGCCCTCCCTGCCGGAGATCGCTCACGGGTCGGTGGCAGGGTCAGCGCGATGACATACGGCGATCCCCTTGGCGCAGGGACAGCTCGCGCGGTGGGTGCCCGCCGCTGAGGTGACAGTCACCCTGATACTGCGGACGTTCGGGACCCGAGGTGTGGTCCCCTGCAACGGTCTTGCCGGCCTTGATATCAAGGCCGGCAAGACCTGTATCCCTCACAAACCCTTCCTGAAGCCCCTGATGATAGGGCATCATGGGATTGACGGGGTCTGGTTGCTTGTAGTTGTTCAGCAGTCACTCCTCGTGATCAATCGTGGGCCGCTTGAACCCGGTGGGTCGGCTTGATCTTGCCATGGGAGGGCTGATCACCATGAACTCATTCTCAGCCGACCTGGAAACGGGCGTCGAATCCGAGTTGATCGACCTCGGCGCGGTGTCGTTAACGGTGCTGCGGGAGTTGGATGATACGGTGCTCAGGCAGGCGTTGCGGCACGTGATGCAACAAACTGCGCACCCACTGACCGCTACCAACGACGAGGCGACACGAGTCGCTTGATCGACGCTATACGCTCCAGCGCACCCTGCTCGAACCATATTTGTCGTACCTGCGCATCGCTAGCCCTCGAAGAGGGATGCCCGTGCGGATAGCGGACCACACCGCAGGCGAGAGCTTCGCGCTCCACCACCTGTCCTGGGCCGACTTCGACCATCTGGCTCGCGGTGCGGGTGGAGCTGGTGTGGTGCTGCAATTGCGAAGCGCGGAGCGCAGCAGGAGGCTTCTCCTGCTCAGGGCACTGGTGGAGGAGACCACAAAGCTTCCGGAGCTGTTCGGTCCACTGCCGTCATCGGAGGATGCTTGGGAGTTGCTGGCCCGGGTCCAGGAGAAAGCGCCCAGTGCGCTTGATCTGATGCTCGCCCACCCCTATACCGGTACCTGGGCCGGTTACACCGCGCGTCTGCTCCGCAACCGGATCACCGGAGTGTGTCCGATGTGGATGCATATCGGACACCTGCACGGGCTGGCCGCCGCAGCCGCGATCCACGCGAGGCTTGACTTCCACACCCACATACCGCTCTGGAACGGCGGGGCCATGTTGCCTACCCTGGGCCTGGCTCGGTTGGCCGCCGACTCGCCGTGGTCGGTGGCCGAGGTGCGCAGCGAACGTAACCAGGTGGAGGTCGGCAATGAAACCACGAGTGTGCAGCTGCCGCCCGCTCTCGCGGCGGACACACCAGGATGGTGGGGCATACATCGGCTCACGATGCGGGCCGATGAGCACGTGCTCTCGGTGTACCTTGACGACCTCGACCCCTACCGTGGCCTCTACGAGCCAGTGCTGCCACAACGACTCGATGCTGCTGAGGTGGACGCCTGGCGCGCACTGTTGGACGAGGCTTGGCGCCTGATCGTCTACCATCTTCCTGACATCGCCGACGCCCTCCCAGCGGGGCTTGACTCGCTAGTGCCCCGTCCGGCGGTTCCGTTCCGGATGACGAATGCCTCCACCGGTGAGGCGTTTGGCAGCGCGATCATCTCCCGACCGCCAGACGCCGCCTCGTTGGCGGCCACGCTCGTTCACGAGTTCCATCACATTTGCCTAGGCGGCCTGCTGCACCTGACCCGGCTGCACGAAGAAGACCCGCGTGAGCGGTTCTACACCCCGTGGCGGAACGATCCGCGCCCGATCGGCGGCGTATTACAGGGCGTGTACGCATTCTTCGGCGTCACCGCGTTCTGGCGAGCACTCGCCCGCACTGGTACAGAGGCACCAGATCGCAGGGCCGCGTTCGAGTTCGCATATTGGCGCGAGCAGACGTGGCGCGTTCTCCGTGTGCTGCGGGATGATCCAGGCCTCACTCCGGCCGGACGCCGGTTCGTGGACGGCATCGCCGAGCGGCTGGGCCCCTGGCAAGACGAGCCGGTGCCCACCGACCTGGGCGCTCTGGTCGCGGCAGTTGCCGCCGATCACTACGCTGGCTGGCGAATACGCTACCTGCGGCCAGATCCTGGAACAGTGGCAGATCTGGCGGACGCCTGGCTGGCCGAGCGTAACCGGCCAGCGACAACCCGTCTAGTCACCGATCGCCCTCCCACGCCGGTGCCGGATGGTTCCTGGTCGTCCGCACGAGCTGATCTGATCCGGCTCAGAGTCACTGTTCCCCCGGACGGTCGGAACGCGCTGTCCCGAATCTGGTCGAGCGTCCCCGGCGCCACGGCAGCGGACTTTGCGTATGTCACCGGGCGACTCACCGACGCTGCCCGTAGCTACCGCGCTGAACTAGCCGCGGATGCGGATTGCGCGGCTGCCTGGGTGGGCCTCGGTCTTGCCCTGTCGGGGCTGGGTGTTATGCCGGCCGCCCGGGCACTACTGCACTACCCGGAAGTGGTCCGCGCCGTGCACCGGAGGATCTGGACCCGCACACAAACCGTGCCGGCCCCCGAAGACCTGGCCGTTTGGATCGGCCGGTTCGCATATTGACCAGTTCCGCTGTGGACGTCGGTTGCCACGATCACAGCGGCAGTGGATCGATGTCACAGTCGGCCCGTACCCCACTGGCCGCCGCTATGGTGGCTGGGTGGGTGTCGCCCAGCACGTGGC
Organism: uncultured Actinomycetota bacterium; assembly: GCA_963822695.1. Taxonomy (GTDB): domain Bacteria; phylum Actinomycetota; class Actinomycetes; order Mycobacteriales; family Pseudonocardiaceae. The sequence goes on along the minus strand of CAWGJH010000021.1, from coordinate 62,483 downwards.
GGTACCGGGTCAGGACTTTCGCATGCTTCGTTTCCGCCTCCTGCGCGCGGCCAAGGGTGCGTAGATCAAGGGCAAGGTTCGTGAGGGCCGCGAGCGTCGTAGGATGCTCTGCGCCCAGCACGCGGGTGGCTCGGTCCAACACCTCGGTGTCGAGTGTCAGGGCTGCCTCGGTCTCACCCAGTGCTGCAAGATCACTTGCCAGGTTGATCGCAGTGAGGATGGCATGCGGATGATCCGGGCCGAGTGTCGCCCGAAACTGCTCGAGCGACCGCTCGTCGAGCTGGCGTGCACCGGCGGCATCGCCAAGCAGGCGCAGCGTCACCGCCAGGTTGACGAGCGCGGACAGGGTGTGGGGATGGTGCTCACCCAGATTCTGGCGATACCGATCAAAGGTCTGCTCACCGAGCCTACGTGCTGGCCCAAACTCACCAGTTTGCCTCAGGTCGATGGACTGGGCCAGAGCGCAGGCCATCGCGTTCAGATTATTGTCCCCGTAACGCTGGTGAAAGCGCTCCCTTACCTGGACAGATAGCTCCAGGGCGCCTTGGTGGTCACCGTCCTTGCGCCTGGCCACAGATAGGTGGTGGAAATACCGAAGAGTGTCGGCCTTATCCGCACCGAAGAGCTTGCGTGACCGTCCAGCGAGCTTTTCTTGCTCAGCACGGGCCCAGACGTAGTTACCCGCCTCCCGACGAGCCAGGATCAATCCATTGAGTGTGTTATTCGTGTTCGGGTTGTCGTAGCCGAGCACGTCTACCCGACGCCGATAGGTGTCCTCGCCCAGCTCCTGTCCCCTGCGGTATTCTCCGACAAGTCCTAGACTCATGACCAAGTTGTGCGCGGTGGTCAGGGTCGTAGGGTCGTCATCGCCAAACAAACTCTTGGCTTTCTGGTAGATCTGCTCATTCAGGTGCAGCGCAGCGATGAAATCACCCCGACCTTTCAAGTCGGTCGCGACAGCGAGTTCCGCGATGACTGTCTCCTCGCTGTTCTCACCGGACACCTGGCGGTGCAGTTCCACGGTGCGCTGGTTGAGCGTTGCCGCCTCGGCATACCGGCCGAGCGTCCGGAGATAGAAGCCCAATTTCTGGGCCGCTTGGAGCGTCTGCGGATCGGCCTCGCCGAGCTTTTCCGACCATACGTCAACTGCCTGCCTGGCGAGCTTGGCAGCCTCCTCGTGGTCACCCCAGTAGTACAGGAACGTCATCAGGTTCACGACGAGGTTACGCACCCAGGAGTCGTCGCATTCGATCACCCTTGCCGTGTAGGCATGCGGCAGCACGTCCTGGTATCGTGGCCACTGTTTGGGGGGGATCGGATCGTTTGGGTCAAAGTTGGCCAGCAGGAGGTGCGCACCATGGCGCATCTCCGCCCGACGTTGCGGCGTCATGCGGTTGCTGAGCACCCACTGCACAAGCCGATGCAGCTGCAGGGTGTCGTGACGATAGTCAATCTTGGCCAAACCGTACCGGTGGATATCCCGGATAGTGCGGCTGAGCCGCATCGGGTCTCGTAGTGCTGCGTCTAGTTCCGGGGCGATCGAAATACCACGGACACCGGTGAACAGGCTCCGGGAGATCGGTTCGGGAGCGAAGAACGCGCACACCAGGAGGAGTTGGTGCGCGGCTGGATTTCGGGTACGCAGCTCGTCGAACGAGACATTCCAGGCCGCCGCTACCGACACTTCGTAACCGGCGGGCGCTGATGTGTCGAGGATCTCCGCGACCTTCTCGTCGAACAAGCGAAGGTATTCGCCCACCGGCATGCCGGTCTCGGCCCGCCACGTCGCGGCTTGTTCAATAGCGAGAGGTAGATCGCCCAACGCCTCGGCCAACCGGTCGGCCTCCCCGTCGTCGATCTCCGGACCGCGGCGGCTGAGCAGTTCCTTGCTCTCCTCCCGTTTGAACACGGCGACCTCGAGTGGACGGGCGATTCCGGCCCAATCCGGGTTCCGCGACGTGATCAGGATTTCGCCGGGTCCATTGGTCGGGAAGAACGGGCGCACCGTCTCCGGGCTCTCTGCCGAGTCGAAGACCAGGAGCCACCTGCGGAAGGGCCGACCGAGCCGCAGGGCTTCCAGCACCGCGGGTACGGCCGTGTGCGCCTCGGAGCTCCCCGGCAAACGCAGACGCTGGGCAAGGTCAGTAAGCCCGGCCCGGATCTGGGCCGGCTGGGTGGCTTGGATCCACCAGATGATGTCGTAGTCGTGCAGGTGCCGGTAGATGTACTCCACGGCCATTTGAGTCTTGCCGATGCCGCCCATGCCGTGCAGTGCCGACGGCAGGACGGCGGTGGTGCCACCGGCGGTCAAGCGTTCGCCCAACTGGTCAAGCAGCTCTGCCCGTCCGGTGAAGTTCGGATTGTGCGGCGGCACATTGCCCCAGACAGGCGGAACGTCATCCGCTTGCCGCTCGCGTGGAGCCACCGGCGTGAACTCGGTCAGCGGGCCTGGATGCGTTGCGACAGATGTGTTGACGGCGGATGTCTGGTCCAGGGGCTTCGCGTCGTTGGCTGGTGAGTCGAGGATAGGGGCCACCGGGCGAGCCGGCTTACTCGCCAGATCCGTGCGATCGGTCACAGCGTCCATTGTCTCATCACTCACCCGAATATTAGCAAGACTTGCGGTGCCAGGACTGATGTATGAGTCCTCACGTTCGCTGGACTGAAGCCGACCGGCGCGGGACAGGTAGGGGCCGCTGAGGGCGCGCATGACCGCGCGCTCGATCGCGACGTAGCGTGCCGTGTCGGCAGTGAGTTTGGGGTCCGGGGTGATGTCCGGAGCGTCCAGCGCGTCCCGGAAATGGCGGAGCACGCTGATCTGGTCACCGAAACGGTCGGTGACCAGGCGCACGACCTGCGCCGTTTCCGCACGCCGGGCACCACTGAGCAGTACCTCACGCACCGCATCGGGGACGTTGAAGGTGATCGTGTCCCAGGCGTGCCTGCCAGCGACGGTGTCGGGCGATCGCAGGAGTCCGCTAGTGAAAACCTCGGCCAGGTGCTCAGGTCCGGACTCGGGAATGAGTTCGGCCTGCACCAGCCGGGCCACCGGCAGACTGACCGGCACGGCGGCCAGCAGCGTGGCGAGCCGGAAGGCCGCTGGTGAGGCAACGCTGAGGAAGTGCCGTACCTGCTCATAGGCCGGTAGCTCGCCGTCGTTTGAGCCGTCAGACTCGCGTGCCCCGCCCTGGGATGAGGCCGGTTCCCGAGCGTGGTCGCCAGCCAGTAGTACGGTGGCCTGAGCCGGATCCCGGTGACCCCCGGTGAGCAACCGAGCCCACCAGCCCAGCCAGCGCGCGTCCAACTCCAGGACAGGCACCGGTACGACTCCAGCCGGCGTCGCTGCGGCAGGGTCGGGTTCCAGCCAGGCGTCCGACAGCTCCAGCCCCCACCGCCGATTGGGTCTCAGCAGGCCGGGCACGGTCAGCCGGGCACGATGCAGGGCCAGCCCACCTCTGGCCCAGAGCCGCTGCGGTAGCAGATGGACCACGGCCACTGGCATCGAGGCACCCCATTGGGCGAGCAACGGGGAGACGAGATCCTGCCGCCAGCACTGGCCGACGCCGTCGGTCAACACCAGGAGGATCCGCCGATCGGACGGGTCCAGCAGTTCGGCAGGACTGCGGGTTGGTGTGGCCGGAGTGCCACCGCGCAACGCTGGTGTGGCAGGCGATCCTGCTGCCGGTTCGTGGGTGTCGAGCAGTCGGAGCTGGATCGTGCGAAACGCGCCGAGCCGTTCCGCCAACGAGATGACTGCGGTCACAGTTGACCGCCACAGTGCCATCGACGGGTTGGTGTCCACCACAAGGGTCAGATCGAGCCAACGCTCCGTGTCCGGCTTGGTCACCGGCAACCACAGCTCGTCCTGAACAGCCCGTTCCGCAGTGGCGTCCTCATCGAGGACCTCATCCTCATGCCAGGACTGGACCTTTCGTTTGAGCGGGCGAAGAGCACGGACGATGTCCGCTGCGCCAGGAAGGTGTGGTGCAGCGGGCCACGTGACACTACCCAGGTCGGCTGAGAGACGTGGCGCCTCGTCGGCGCGGCGATCGCCCGTATCGCGGTCAGCAGGCCGGCTGTCCTCCCCACTCCGGGCGGATGGCTCGGACTCCGCACATTCGTCGATCGGGAGGTCACTTGGCTCGACGCGGTCGGCGGGTCCACTTTCCGGAAGGATGCTGGAGTCAGGGATCTCGGTTCCGGCGGGCGGTTGTGCCCTGTCACCGTCCCGCGCCGTGCGCTCCGGCGCGGTGTGTCTGCGCCAAGCGTCCTGGGTGACCGAAGTCAGCCAGACAGCGTCCGCCACCTCAGACCACGTAAGGTCATCGAGACCGAGCCGCGCAGCACCTGCACTCCCCGGCTGCTCCGGATGCGCAGAGGACGCGACATCCCGAGATCCCGCCGGATAGCCGGGACCCGACCACGGAACACCAGCCGGTCTCTTCACATCACCCCACCAAAGACGTCAACTGCCGCCACAACGCATCCACCAGTCGCGACCATGACACGTCGTTTTCTTGATACGCACCGGAGGTCGCTAGATACACTGCGTCCAACAGTTTGTCGGCAGGCAAGCCCCCCACCGCCGCGCTTCGGTCCACGAACTCTTGGATGAGCCGCAGCCGGTGCTCATCATCCGAGTCCACCATGTGGGCGGCCACCATCGCGGCGAGCTGGTCGGCGCTGGGCGCCCGCGTCTCCAGCTGGAGACACCGGCGCAGGAAGGCAGCTGGGAAGTCCCGTTCCCCGTTGCTGGTGATCACGATCATCGGGAACGCGTGACACTGTACGCGGCCGCCGACAATGGTGGCCGTTACCTCCGGATCGTCGGTGAACACGGACACCTCAGGCGAGCGGTTGCGCATCCGCTCCAGCTCCTGGATGGCGAACTCGCCGTCTTCGAAGATGCTCAACAGGTCGTTCGTCAAGTCCGCCTCGCTCTTGTCCAGCTCATCGATGAGCAGCACGCGAGGCAGCCTGCGGGGCAGGAACGCCGTCCCCAACGGGCCGAGCCGCACGAACTCGCCTATCGGCGGCTCCTGATCCGCCGGATCGGCCACCGCAGGCGGGTCCACCGCCCGGCTGCCTGCCTCCCGGTCCCACCTGGCTGCGGCCTGCCTTGTTCCGGCGGCCACTGCGCGCCCGATGGCGTCGTAACCATACTGGCCCGCTTTCAGCGTGGTGTGGCTGGTAATCGACCACCGCAGCACCCGCCCCAGTCGTAATTCCCGGGCGATCCGAAAGGCCAGACTCGACTTGCCGGTGCCGGGACGTCCCGTGACCAGCAACGGACGGCGCAGGTACAGCGCGGCGTTGACCATGTCCACTTCATGCGGGTCCACGTCACGCTCGGACAGGTGAAACTCCGAACCGAGTCGGCGTTCCATCTCACCATCGTCACCGGGAGGCACGTCGCGCTCAGGCAGTGGGCCACCACGAAAGTTCCGCCACGGCGGCGCGGGTGGGAGGAGGTCGGTCGGCGGAATATCATGCAATGGCCGGCCGGTACCACGGTAAACCCACCAGTCGGGCGTATCGAAACGAGGTGCACGCTTATCCGGCGACACCTCGTCAGGAGTCTCGTTCACGCTCATCCGCGATGTCCCCTCCTGACTGTGGCTGATCTGGTGGCTGGCCTACCGGCTGATCGAGAACCACTAAACGATGCGGATCGTCCCATAACACCACCAAATCGCGTGCAATATTCACATCGAACGGTACATCTGACGCCTGGAAAGCAGCTTGACGCGAGGCTTGCGCCCGCCCAGGTAAATCACCCAAACCGTCGCCGTTGACGAGCCAGGCGACGATCTCCCGAAGGGCCACCGACGACGCCTCAGGATGCCATACTAGCGCTGGTAGCCCTGAGCGCAATGCTGCAGTCAGCTCATCTGGGCCCGGCTGCGGCTGGCAGGGCGGCGGCGCGGTGAGCACCATCAGCACCCACTGCGGATCGCTCAGGACGGCGTCAATACGATAGCGTTCTCCTGCGTCCGCCAGTTGCCCGAAGTGAACTCGCGCCGCCGAGGGATCGTTCATCAATGTCTGCCAGCGCTGATGCCACACTCGGTGCCAATGCGACGACTGCATGCGTTCCAGCGAGCGCACCACGATCGGGTAGTCCAGGCACAGCAGACGTGGATCTCCCGAATCGTGCTCCTTGTGCCAGCGATGGACCGGCAGGTTCAGTAACTCGCGAGGCAGCACGAACTCCAACGCCGCTGCGGCCGTGTGTCTGGACCACGCCCTTTCCGCACTGACCACCAGGTCGTCGATGCGACGCTCGAGTTCATCAAGCCTGACCGTACGAGTCTCACCGCGCGCGGGCGGCCACTCCGCAGGATCATCCTGCCGCCAGTAAGACAGCAGGTAGCGGCTGGGGTCGATCCCATCGGGCTCCACGAGGATCATCAGGTGAAGCCGGGAGTTAACCGGAACTCGCGAAGCACCTGCCACCCGCCGCGCCCGCAGCTCAGGTTCGAGCCGAAGGCGACACGCCTGATCATCGTTCCATTCCGTCAGCTTGATGCTCACGTCGCCACCGACCTGACGCGCCACGAGTTCGACAAACGTCAGTGCTGGCGGGAACCCGTCGGCCCCGGCGTTGAACTCCGCCAGGTAGCAGAATGCTTCCCAGGCGCTGGCCACACTCCAGGCGGGGGGCACGCCGGGGCCGGCGGCTCGATGCACCAGCATCGGGAGTTGCGGGATGGTGATCTCGATCAGCCATTCACGTAAGCGCTGCAGCTCCTGCTCAGGCAGTAGAACGAGCACGCGTGGCTCCTTGACAAGCCGGCCGACCCGATCAGACTCGGGCGATCCGGGCCGGATCATCCACACCGCCCGCGCGAGAGCTGCCATGCCACCCTCGATTTTCGCGTAGGCGTTGACGAGCTCGATCAGATGATCCTGACCGACCGAGCGTTGAGGAACATCAAGTGGGTAGCCCAAGTAGTTGTTGATCAACTGAATCAGGAGCGAGCGGCTCTGCGCATCATCGGCCAGCCCAGCCTTCACCAACGCCTCCACCACTGCTTCACGTACCTCGATCGCCACCATCACGCTCGTGGGGGGTGGCACCTGCGGAGCTTCTCCTTGCAGTTCCCCGTTCGCAGCCGCTCTGCGGTGAGGCAGACGTAGCCATGCCACGGTCGAGGTCTCCTTGACCGTAACCGGGATCTGCTGGTATGAGTCTGGATCAGCTGCCGGCTCGTGGACGATCACATCGCGGTAGAAGTCATCGGAGGCGATCATCGCGAGCACACCAGTTGACGACCTCAGTGCCGATTTCGCTGCCGGTGCCTCCAGGATGCGAAACGCGAGGTTGACCGCTTGGCCCACCGAGCCGTGCCCGTCCTGGTACACTCGTCCCGCGTGCAACGCGACTCGGAGTTGTATTGCCGCTTCGACGGCGTGGACCGCGTTGTGTCGGCGCAGCCACGCAACCAGTCTGCTCGGTAGCTGGTCTGCCAGCTTGCTGTCGTCCGCCCCCGGCGGCACCAAAATCAGCTTCCCATCGCCGCGGTCTTCCACCGTGCAGGTACCCAGGTCGACTCCGGCTTCGGAAAAAGCTCCTTGCAGCACGTTACGTAGGCCCTCGCGCACGGCGAGCTGTTGATTCATGGTCCTGCCAGCGAAGCTTGCAACGTCGACCACAACGATCGTTTGGTGCAGCATGGGCACCTGCTGCGGCACGAGGCGTCACCCCTCCCGAACGCTGGCTGTCGACCGACGACCATGCGACACCCGGTATTATCCTAGAATCGGCAACTATCCGGGTACTTTTGTGCCAATGCAGTTGTCGGAGCCCGGGCGATGTTGCAACGGACAGCACAGGCTTTAACGCGGCGATCACGGAGACTTACCGCACCGATACGTTGCGCGAGCGTCGGGCGTAGGAGTCCAGCACCCTCCGACGTAAGTAACAAAATTTCCCACCGCCGAAGCTCTGCGTGGCCACTCACGAGAGCTCGCTCATGCTCAACACAGCGCGGTAGGGCAGCCCGGCTGCTTCGATGGCCTCGCGGGCCCCGGTGTCCCGGTCCACCACGGTGGCCACGCCGACGACGTCCGCGCCCGCCGCGCGCAGCGCCGCCACGGCGGTGAGCACCGAGGCGCCGGTGGTGGAGGTGTCATCAACGGCGAGCACCGGGCGGGCGGCGACGTCCGGCCCCTCGATGCGCCGCTGCAATCCGTGCTGCTTGGTTGACTTGCGCACCACGAAGGCGTCCACCGGGGGGCCCGGCGCGTGCAGCACGGCGGCGGCGACCGGGTCGGCGCCCAGTGTCAAGCCACCCACCGCCTGGTAGGACCAGTCGCTGGTCAGCTCGCGGACCAGCCGCCCGATCAACGGCGCGGCCTCGTGGTGCAGCGTGACCCGGCGCAGGTCCACGTAATAGTCGGTCTGCACCCCGGAGGACAGCGTGACCTGGCCGTGCACCACCGCCAGCTGACGCACCAGCGCCGCCAGCCGGGCCCGGACGCCGCTGGTCATCATCGAGAACCGGTCACCTGTGCTCCCACCTGGTGCGCCCGGCGAGGCGCCGGATGAGACCGCGAGGCAGCACGTCCAGCACCCCCACCAGTGCCCGGTACTGCAGGCCCGGCACGGAGATGGCACGCCCGCGCCGCAGGTCGGCCAGGCAGTCGCGGACGACGGCGTCGGCATCCAGCCAGAGCATCGAGGGGCTTCCTGCGATGTCAATCCCGGCGCGGGCATGGAACTCGGTGCGGACGAAACCCGGGCACAGCGCGAGGACCCGCACCCCGGTGTCGGCCAGCGCCACCGCGAGCCCTTCCGAGAACATCGTCACGTACGCCTTGCTCGCGCCGTAGGTGGAGTTGCGGCCGGGTAGGAAGGCCGCCACGCTGGACACGTTGATCACCGCGCCTCGCCCGGCGCGCACCATACCCGGTAACGCCGCATGGGTCAGCCGCAGCACGCTGGTCACGTTGACGTCCAGTTGGGCCTGCAGCTCCGCGATGTCGGTGTCGACGAACTCGGTGGCGGTGCCGAAACCCGCGTTGTTCACCAGCAGATCCACCGGATCTCCGGTACGCAACCGCTGCTCGACCAACTGCCGCTCAGTGGCGCTGGCCAGATCGGCGGGGAGCACCTCGGCCCGGACCCCGTGCCGCTGTGTCAACTCGGTGGAGCACTGCCGCAGCCGTTCTCGATCCCGGGCGACGAGCACGAGGTCGTAACCCTCAGCGGCGAGCCTACGGGCGAAGGCGGCCCCGATCCCGGCGGTGGGACCGGTAATCAGTGCGGTCGGCATAGTCTGCAGGCTAGCCTCGTGGTGCGATAACCCGCCGGATCCCCTCGTCCGGTGACGCGAAGTGCGGTGGCGCCAGCGGTTTGTTGGGTCGCTCACGCGCTCTCTTGAAGATCGCTTAACGACTCTGCTGAGACCCTGGGGTGTGGGATGACGGAACCGCGGTCCTGGTGTCCAGGGCCGGCCGCACCGGCGTCGACAGCGCCGTCGCCGGTGCGATCTGGATCAGCTGGGGTGGTCCTTCTTCGTTCTTGGGTGCGCTGGTAATGCTCGATCAGCTCGATATCGCGCGCTTTTCTTCCTTGGTCGTGCTGGTATTTCTGGACCAGCTCAGCCCAGAGCGCGGCAACCTTTTTCGCATCCCCCATCTTATCGATCTTCTCGGACCAGTCCACATAGCGGCGCCCCGTAGGGTCGATAGACTGATAGGGCAAGGGCGGACTGTCGCCGTTGCCCTGACGGAATGGTTGAAAAACGATGTACACCCGCCAGCCTGTGTCCGGCTGGAAATCAATCGCGAAGCCGTATTCGGCGGTCTTCATACATCTGTGGGATGACACCTGATGCGACCATCAGGCAGCCCTCGTGGGTGCGGTAGTCGTCCTGACCGCACCCGGGGCATGCGCGGTGACCAAGCGTTGCCTGCACATCTTGATCGGTCACACGGGTTTACTGGATCGAGGAGCCCGGCTACCATCCGTTGCACACGCCCCGGACCCCGGCGCCACGAGAGTTCGGCGACTCGCGCCGAGCACTGGCCGTCCGGGGGTATGTGCGTGCATGTCAGGACCGTCGCGGCGGCTGAAGTCGCGCAGCGCGCTGGTGTCCGCCCGATGTCACCACACTGGCCCCCAGCGTTCCGTCTGGTGTGGCGGGCACTCGTGGGATGGTCCGCACGAACTCCGGTGGGCTACGGCCTGGCCGGACCCAGCGGCCGGCAGCCAGAACCCGGAGTGGGGGTTCGGGGGAGGAGTACAACGGCCGGTCCCGGCGGTGGCGCTGCCCTTTGCGAGGGGGCATCGGTGGCGCCACCGCCTATTTTCCCAGCGGGCGAGCCGGCGCCCGCCGCGACCACACAGCGTCGCGAGCACAGCCAGCGGCCAGTCGACGCCGGGCGCTACGCCCGGCTTTCCACACTGATCGCCACGCTACCCAGCCCGGACCGCGAGATCCTCCTCCTGCGAGTCGGGGCCAGGGCGTCCATCCCGGACATCGTGGCCGTCCTGGGCGTCACACCAGCCGCGATACACCGAGCCCAGCACCAAGTCCTGAGCGCGCTACAACCGGAGGCAACCGCCCATGACCCCCCGCCACCAGCCACCCGGCAACGAGTGGTGCTGCTGCCCCACGCCCGGACCCCGCTCCACTGACACCGCCGGGCTCGGGTGAGGCTAGCGTCAGGCGGCTCAGGTGGCGCCGGTTGGTGAGGGAGTGGTGGCGGCTGTGGACCGGGCGACCAGGGTCTTGGCGGCGATCAACGAGGTCGCTGGCGCTGAGGGCGTGCCGGTTGCGATCCATCATGTGTGTGTGGCGTGCGCGGCGGCGGTGCGGGCCAGCGGGGTGGGCCTGTATTTGCGTGGTGAGCTGGGTCTGTGTGAGCCGTTATACGTCACCAGTCCGGTCAGCGAGCAGGTCGCGGAGCTGCAGGTGATGTTCGGGGAGGGGCCGGGCACCGAGGCGCTGGGGGAAGACCACCCGGTGCTGGTGTCCGCGCTGGGCAGTGATTCCAGCATGCTGCGGTGGCCGGCGTTCGCCCCGGCGGCGGTCGCGGTGGGAGTGTTGGCGGTGTTTGCGTTCCCGCTGGTGATGGGGGCAATCTCGATAGGTGCGTTGGAGATCCATCGCGGCCGGGAGGGCGAGCTGTCGGCTGCGGAGCTGGCTGAGGCGTTACTGTTCGCCGACGCAGCCCTGCCGCGAGTACTCGATCATCTGTCGGGACCGGGCACTATAGCGGGAGCTGACCTGCCCAGCAGTGGGTTCGAGTACCGCTGGGCCGAGGTCCACCAGGCCACGGGCATGGTCTCGGTGCAACTGGACAGCGACCTCACCGCGGCGTTCCTGCGCTTGCGTGCCCACGCCTACCTCACCGGACGCCGCCTGTCCCAGGTGGCCAGTGACGTGGTCGAACGCAAGCTACGGTTTGACCCAGATGCCGACAACGCAGGCGGAGCGGGCTCCGGCGGCTGAAAGACCAGAAACGGAATAGAAGTATGACGTTGGACCACCGAATCACCGAGACCCTTGTTGAACTGGCCGACACACTCGTGCTGGGGTTCGACGGTATCGACTTCTTGCATACCCTCACCGAGCGCTGTGTGCAGCTACTCGATGTTGACGCGGCGGGAATCCTGCTGATCGACCAGCGAGGCACCCTCAAGCTGGTGGCGGCCTCCACCGAGCAGACCCGCCTGCTGGAGCTGTTCCAGCTGCAAAACAGGGAAGGACCCTGCCTGGACTGCTACCACAGCGGCCACAGTGTGGCCTGCGCCGACCTGACCGCGGCGCCGCAACGGTGGCCACTGTTCGCCACCGCCGCCCGCGAACGGGGCTTCGCCGCGGTCCAGGCCGTGCCGATGCGGTTACGCGAGCAGATCCTCGGGGCGCTAAACCTGTTCCGCAGCTCACCCAACGCCATCTCCGCCGACGCCACCTCGATAGCGCAATCGTTCGCCAACGTGGCCACCATCAGCATCCTGCAGCTCCGCGCCCTCCGACACAGCGAGATGGTCACCGAGCAACTACAGACCGCACTCAACAGCCGCATCCTGATCGAACAAGCCAAAGGCATCCTCGCCGAACGCCGACACACCAGCCTCACCGAGGCGTTCACACTGATGCGCAGCTACGCCCGCAGCCACAACCGACCGCTCTCACAGGTAGCGCAAGCGATCATCACCCAAGCCCCCGACATCGCCGATCTAACGATGTCGCCAACCCGGTAGCCCTCGTTAGCCCGGCAGCCACAGTGTGTGATCTTCCAGCGCGCGGGCGCCACCGTATGATCAATTTCACGATGTGCGCAGTGGAGGACGCTGATCAGCCAGCACCGGGACCTGGCTGGCGGACGGGCGAGGCCCAGACCCGTGAACTCGACGAGACCGACGTAGAGCCGCCCCAACGTCGGTGACGTCGATCATGTGGGCTCCCAGGCAGTGGTGGGGGCCACGGCCGAAGGACTTAGGGCAACTGGAATACCGGCGTTCACCCCGACGGCGTTAGCTGCTGGGCCGGACCCTGGCCAGACCCAGTATTCGACTACGTACTTCAACGGTGATCGTCGGGGATGACAGCACCCGATACACGTATCTGGTTGCTACCCGAGGGATGTCCAGCAGGTGACTGCATATCCGTCACACGATGACGACCTGGCTGCTGCCCCATCCCCAGGTCCCGATGAGAACGCCGCCCCAGGCGCGCACCCTGACCTGTCCTTCCGTGCCCACTGGCCCGACGCCCCGTCCCCGGTGGCCGACCACGCCCTGGACGGACTCGGCCGCACCGCAGCCTTCCGCCGCTGGTGCACTCGATCCCTTCGACCGCGTTAACGACCTGCATCGCGGTCGCGAGTTGCTCCCCGCCGGCCGTTCCGCCCTCGATGGCCACCTGAAACGACTACTATCTGTACCCATGACGACTGTTGTGAGCAAGCACCCACGACGGGATACAACCTCAATCGAGTTGGCTCGATTCCACAATTACCGTATAGCGACAACCGCAACACCCGTCTTCATGGGCACAATCTGATGTATTCGCCGCGTCCCCGTGTACTCGTTGTAGCGCCCACGAACTGGGACTATGCGGCCTTGGCAGACCCAGCACTGCGCGACACTCACGAGTTTCTCTGGGCGGGCGAGGAACTTGCCGCGAACTTATTCTGGGCGAACACAAAATCGACCGTGAAATTGCTGAGGTCCGGACTTGTTTTCAACGTCCACCGATGGGTCGATAACACGGTCATGCGGTTCCGTGGCCAACAGCTCAGCGGAATCCTTGGCACTTGCGACTACCCCTCGTGCTTCCTCGCGTCTGCGATCGCCGAACGCCTCGGCCTGCCTGCACCACCGCTACGCGACATCGTGCTCATGGGGCACAAGTACTACAGTCGTCAAGTACACACTGTCGTCATTCCCGAGGCGACCCCCGACTACGAGCCACTCGACCCGCGCCGGCCCCGGCTTGGGGCACTGCCTTTCCCGGTCTTCGTCAAACCCGTGAAGGGCTGCACATCCGCTCGGGCCCAATTTGCTTACCATCCCGGAGAATTGCGGACGATACTGCGGTTTGACGCCATCACCCGGCTGCGTTTGTTGGCTACGCTCAAGCCGTACCAACAACTGCTCACCCACCACTGTGATGGAGGCGTACCGGCGCACTGGTTCATCGCCGAGGCACCACTTGCCGGAGCACAGGCCACTGTCGACGGCTTTGTGCAAAACGGTCACGTTACCGTGCAGGGCGTGGTCGATTCGGTGATGTACCCAGGTACCAATAGCTTCCGCCGCTTCGACTACCCGTCCCGCCTTCCCTCACCAGTACAAGCGCGCATGGTGGAACTTACCCGACGCCTCGTCGCGGCGACCGAGCTCGATCACACCTGCTTCAACGTCGAATTCTGCTACGACCCGGCACGTGACACCATTCACGTGATCGAACTTAATCCCCGTATGTCCTACCAGTTCAGCGACCTCTACCGGATGGCTGACGGCACTTCGACCTACAGGGTCCAACTCGATCTCGCTACCGGACGAAAAGCCCATTGGAATCCTCGGGCCGGACGTTATCGTGTGGCCACGAGTTTCGTACTGCGCCGCTTCAGTAACGCGCGGGTTACGCGCGTTCCCCATGATCAAGATATCGCCGCGCTACGGGGATTTTTTCCCGACTCCACGGTGGTGATACTCGTCGCGGCCGGTGAACTTCTCTCCGAGATACGTCAGGACGTCGGCAGCTTCCGATATGCCATCGTCAATCTCGGCGGTGCCGACGCCGCCGACCTGGACACACGCTGGGAAACCGCACGCACACTCCTGCCCTTCAGCTTCGACTGAAATGAGGTGTTCTCTTGGAGAACAAGTTGGATCAGTGGGACATCTGCTCCAGCGCGGGCCTGACAGCACTGGCCATAGCCGGGTTACGCGCGGTAGAGACGCACCGATCAGACAGTCTGGCGTCCGACCCGTTTGCAGAGCTTTTCGTCCAGGCAGCCAAGACCGAGGTGCCGATACCCACCCGCCCCGACCCGGACAACTTGTTCCTGCGGCTTAACGCGTCTTACGTGGGCGTGCGCACGCGGTTTTTCGACGAGTATTTTACTGCCGCGACATCTGCGGGCGTGCACCAAGTGGTGATACTGGCGGCCGGGCTGGACGCACGTGCGTTCCGACTCGACTGGGCACCCGAGACCGACCTCTATGAGATCGACCAACCCATGGTGCTTGACTTCAAGCAGCGCGTGCTCGACACTCGTGGTGCCAAGCCGAAATGCCGGCGGCACTTGGTGCCCATAGACCTGCGTGAGGACTGGGCGGGTGCGTTGACCGCAGCTGGCTTCGATCCCAGTAAACCGACCGCATGGCTGGCCGAGGGACTGCTCTCTTACCTGCCAGGCACGACAGAGGAAAAACTGTTCGACCAGATGGGGAAATGGTCAGCACCTGGTAGCCAGTTCGCTGCGGAAATAGCACAAAAACAGGAAGTCCAGGATATGCTGAGTTATCCTCCGTTTAGTAAGGCATGGCACCAGATTGGTGTGGACATGGCTGCCCTGTGGCCGTTAGACGAACGCCGTGACTGCGCTGACTGGCTACGGTCAACTGGATGGGACGTCACGACCAAACATGGCCCCGCCCTCATCGAGGAATACCAGCGCCCCTTGTCCGGCTCAGAGGCATTGGCGAGCCAATGCCACCTTCTCACCGCACGGAGAGTTCGCCGTCGCGGTTGCGATTGAGGGCGACATGCCGGGCTGAGATGAGCTGATCAGGGGCCAGGGCTCTCACGACCCGCTCGCGATACAGGCGCCGCTTCCAGTCCTCGCCAACGCTGATCCCGTCGCAAGGTCATGGTCGAGGAACGGCTCGTGGCCGGCTGCCCGCAGCCACCTCGACACCTCGTCAGCGACCGGCCGGTCCGGAGTGGCATAGCTGATGACGATATGGGCCACGATCCCCCCTATGGCGTCACAGCCGACGACACAATACGGGCAACCCGCAGACGACACAGACTCGGCGGGACCCGGGCACCCGGTCACCTCAGCATCGACGTGGCCAGTCGCCGGGCCGGTGCCTTCCTGCCACTCACTGCGGTGGAGCGGTACCGCATCCAGTTGGTCTGCCACTGGTACAGCTGCTGGGCACCCTCTGCCAGCGTGGCACCCGCGAACTTCGATCGACACTTGCCTGGCGTTGTCCACGCTGAGCACCGCGCGGCGGCCACGGTCTCGTAATACGGTGGGTGTTGGGCGTGATTTGGGAGGGTGAATGGAGGCGTCATTCGGTGCGTGAAGAGACGCGGACTCACTATGATCGTCTGGCGTTGGTGTATGACCAGAACTGGGCCTATAGCCCGGAGTTCTTGGATTGGATGAGTGGTTGCATCCTCGCTCGCCTGCGGGTGAAGCAGGGCGATCGGGTGGTGGATGTGGGGTGTGGCACGGGGTTGTACGCGCGTCGGCTGGCGGAACACACAGGGTCGGTGATCTGTGTTGATCCCTCGGCGCGCATGCTGGAGCAGATTCCAGATGATCCGCGGCTGGTGGTTGTGCAGGCGTCAGCGGAGGATCTCACCTCGGGGTCGGTGCAACTGCCGGGGGATCGGTTCGAGGCGATTGTGGTCAAGGAGGCGATTCATCACGTCACAGACCGCGTAGCGGTCATCGGTGGGTTGGCGAGGCTGCTGGCTTCGGGCGGTCGTCTCCTCATCGTGATGTTGCCGACCAGCATCGAGTATCCGCTGTTTCAGACTGCGCACGACCGGTTCCGTGAGTTGCAGCCGGATCCCCAGGCGATTGCTGCGGCGATGGGTGATGCCGGGCTGGCGGTGGAGCTGTCCTACGACGATTTCCCATTGGTGTTCCCGGCTGAGCGGTATGCGGCCATGGTGCGCGACCGCTATCTCTCGTTGTTGTCGACGTTTGACGACGAGGAACTGGCCGCTGGGGTAGAGGAGATTCGCCGCCGTTATCCAGGCGAGCGGGTGGAGTTCAGGGATCGCTTTGCCTTCGTGCTGGGAGTCGCGTCGTGAGCGCGGGAATCAGTGTTCGACGGGGAAGTTGTAGACAAGGCCGGCGCGGTCAGCCCGGTGGACGAACCGGGAGACTTCGAAGGGTTCGCCGTCCTGGTCGAGGCTGGTGTGCAGGACGTCGAGCACGGGTACGCCGGGTGGCAGGTCGAGCGTCTGCGCTTCGTCGTGGCTGGCCATCCGGGCGATGACTTCCTCTTGCCCGCTGGTCATGGTGTGGCCGCGTTCTTCGAGCCGACTAAAGATGCCGCCAGGTCCGGTCTCGGGTTGCAGTAGTGGTGTGCCCTCGGCATCGGACCAGTGGAGGTAGGTGGTGACTACCTGCAGTGGCTCGTTGTCGGCGTAGTAGGTGTTGCACCGGCGCAGCACCGAGGGCTCCTCGGGTGAGGCCTTCAACCGCTCCGCCACGTCGAAGGGTGGGGTGACCTGCTCGATCGAGGTGACCTCGACGCGGGGGGTCTTACCCTGGCGCGCCATTTCCAGGTGGAACGGCGTGAGACCCGTTTCGTGATAGACGCGCCGTGAGTAGCGCTCGTTGCCCCAGCGGAACATGCGTTGTTTCTCGCGGACGAACACTCCACGCCCATGCTGTGCAGTGACCAAGGCTTCCTCGGTGAGCAGTCGGATGGCCTCGCGAGCGGTGTTGCGGGCGGTGCCGAAGCGGCGCGCCAGCTCGCGCTCGGAGGGCAGCTTGTCACCGGGCGCCAGCTCCCCTGCGGTGATCAGGGCGCGCACCGCGTTGGCGATCCGGCGACTCGGCAGTTGGCCCTCGGCCGGGTCCTGGTCCATGCCACTCACTCTACAACTGGTTCAAGCCAGTTGCTTGACGAGTGCGACCGGGTGTGTTTAACTGGCTCAAGCCAGATCTGGCTTGAGCCAGTATTCGATGAATGCGAACGAGGAGACAAGGATGACCGTGTCCTACGACAAGCGGTTCCCGATGGAGTTCGACGGGTTGTTCCCCGAAGGCGCGTACATCGTCGGAGAGGTCACCGACGCGAAGCCGGGCGCCGCCGGTTCGGTTGATGTCCGACCCGCTGCGGCATAAGGACCGGGTGGGGCTCGTGGCATTCACGGTGACCTGTTCTCCTGGCCGGGACGCCGGGGCTGGGGTGCGGCAGATCGGTCCCGGCTGGGCCTCGCTTGTGCTGTCCATGGACCCAGGTCGGGTCGTGATCGATGTGCCGTCGGTCATCGGCGGTGCGGCGGTGTTGGCCCGGTTCTGCCGTGAGCTGGCACGCGAGGCCTCCCGCATCGCGGCCGACCTCGACCCCGGCCAGGCCATCACCCCCAGCGATGAGTCATGACAACATCAGCGGGACCGAGGAAGCCGAGGGTAACGATGGAAGGCCAGAATGCGTGCTTCGCACAATCAAGAAAGGGAACCATGATGGACTGGCACAGTTATTATACCAACGGCCCCAATAAGAATCGTCGCAAGGCGATACCGGCGACGTGCGGGCTGCACCGGGGTCCGATCGGTTTCGCCAATCTTCTGGTGAGCAAGCAGGGTGGGTCGATTGTGCTCGATCCCCATGTTACGGGCGCCTGCGTGATCTCCCTCGATGAGGACGGCGCCAAGACGCTGCGCAACATATTGACGGAGTGGCTGGGGTGAACCGGGCTGCTGCCTGACGCGCGCGACGTGGCGGACCTGCCGCCGGTGCGGAAGCTACTCCTACCAGACGGGTAAGAGCGGGTTGTGCAGTGCTTAAGACAAAGGCCCAGGTCGGCAGAAGATATTCTCCGACCTGGGCCTTTGAAATGGAGCGGGTGACGGGAACCGAATCCGCGTCGAGAGCGACATCGCCCCGCGCAAGGCCCTCGAGCTGCTCGCCACCGGACTGGCGGTCCGCCACCTCATCGTCGGCGAGCCGTCAGCAGAAGCGGTCTCGCGCGCTGCATGAAGTCGATGGCAGCGATAGTCTCGACCCGGCGATAGTGAGTCCTGAGGGGTAAGGCGGGGCCGCATGGGGATCCGCGCGAGAGGGCATGGTGGGCAATGATGTCCTCGCCGCCGGGTTTGGCTCGCCGGTTGGGCACCGGGGATGCGGTGGTCATCGGTGTGGGGTCGATGATCGGCGCCGGAGTGTTTGGGGCATTCGGGCCGGCCGCTCGCGCGGCGGGCTCTGGGTTGCTGGTGGGTTTGGTGATCGCGGCGGTGATCGCCTATTGCAACGCGACCGCGTCCGCACAGCTAGCCGCAGTGTATCCGACCTCGGGTGGGACCTACATCTATGGGCGGGAGCGGCTTGGCGCCTGGTGGGGGTTCACGGCGGGGTGGGGTTTTGTGCTCGGCAAGACCGCGTCGTGCGCGGCGATGGTGTTGACGTTCGCGAACTATGCAGTGCCGGGGCCGTGGTGGGCGCAGCGGTTGGTGGCTGTGGTGGGGGTGCTGGAGCTGGCCGCGCTGAACTACCGGGGCGTGACCAAGACGGCGATGGCAGCTCGGGTCCTGGTTGCCGCCACTGTGGTTGCGCTGGTGGTGATTGTGGCCGGCATCGCGGTGGCCAGCGGCGTCCACCTGGTCGGGTCGTTGGCGACCATCCATGGTGGCGTCTATGGGGTGCTGCAGTCCGCCGGGCTGTTGTTTTTTGCCTTTGCCGGCTATGCCCGCATCGCGACCATGGGTGAGGAAGTCCGCGATCCCGAGCGCACGATTCCGCGCGCGATCCCGATCGCGCTGGCAATCACAGTGGTGATCTATCTCGCCGTTGGTCTGGCCGCCTTGCTTGCCGCTGGTCCGGACCGGCTGGCCAGCGCGACCGCGCCGCTCGTCGAGGCCGTCACTGCCGCGGGAGCGGGCTCGCTTACCCCAGTGGTACGTGTTGGCGCGGCGCTGGCCAGCCTCGGCGCGCTGCTGGCGCTGATCGCCGGTGTCGGACGCACCATCCTGGCGATGGCCCGTCACCACGATCTGCCGTCCTGGTTGGCTGCCGTGCATCCACGATTTCGGGTGCCTCACCATGCCGAAGCCGCTCTCGCCGTCCTGGTCAGCGTGCTGGTCGTGATCGCTGATCTGCGAGGCGTGATCGGGTTTTCCTCGGTGGGGGTGCTGGTCTACTACGCCATCGCCAATGCCGCTGCCCTGACCCAGCCGGCCGAGCAGCGGCGGTGGCCGCGTGCGCTGCACATCCTCGGTATGGCTGGCTGCGCGGTGCTGATCGTCACCCTCCCGATCACCGCGCTGCTCGCGGGACTCGCTGTGCTCGCCGTGGGTCTGGCCGGTCGCCTGCTCCTTCGGCGCCGACGTCCAGACCACAGCCCCCATTAACTACACCGCCGCTGGCAAGGAGACCGGACAATGCTGAACCTACAATCCATCCCCATCAGTGCCATCGACCTGCGCAGGGCGGGCGTCGTGATCGCTCTCGGTGCCCTGCTCGCTGGCGGCTGCGGTGCCCCGGGGGCACCATCACCGACCGGCCCCCCTCGCTCACAGGTTGACTGGAATGCCGTCGGCCGTGCCATGGGCAGCCCGCTGAAGACCGAAGAAGGTGATGTCCATACCGCTGAATTCCTCCGGACCGATCTCCACGTCGTCAACGCCGGCGTGACCGAAAATCCGGGCATGGAACTCGGTGCTGAGGCGATGTTCCACCAAACCACGCCCGGCGCTGCGGTCATGATCGGCGAGGCCACCGTCACCGGCGAGGAGTTGAATAAAGTGCTCACCCGCCTGGAGCAGGATCACACGGTGGAAGTGACTGCCATCCACAAGCATCTGCAGGACGAGACCCCACGTCTGTGGTGGGTACACTACATTGGCTACGGCGACCCGGTAGCCATCGCCGGCACCGTGCATGCTGCCTTCGCGCTCACCGGCATGCCGCTGAGCGCGCCTGCGGCGACTGAGGCCCCTATGCCGCTCGATACCACTGCCCTGGACCGCATCATCGGCGTCAAAGGCGACGATGCGCACGGCGTGTACCAGTTCCACGTCCCCCTCACCCAGCAGATCACCGACACCCGCGCCAACCTCCCACTGCCCTCGTTGATGGAAGCCTCCACGTTGCTGATGTTTCAGCCGCTGGGTGGGAGCCAAGCGGCCATCAATGGCGACTTTGCGATGACCGCTGACCAGATCAATCCGATGATCCAAGCCCTGCAGGCGCACGGCATCACGATCATCTCGCTGCACAACCACCTGCTCTATGAGTCTCCCCGGCTGTTTTACATGCATTTTTGGGCCACCGGAGAGGCCACCACACTCGCCCAGGGTCTGCGCGCCGCCCTGAACACCACCAACGCACACTAGCCAGACAGAATGCTCATATTTCGATAGCGACGTGTGAGGGCATCACGATTCGAGGTGGGGAAACATGTCCATTGGACGGACACGACGGGCGGCTGTGGCGGGGTTGCTGGTGACGATCAGCCTTGCTCTCGGCGCGTGCGGCAACAGATCCTCGGGCGTATCGCAACCCACATCGCCGGCAGCGCCGGGCAAGATCGGTGCGGCTGAGATCACCGGACCCGTGCACGGTGCCGCGCTGGTGCGAGCCTTGCGCGAGGGCGGGTTGTTGCTGTGGATGCGTCATACCGAGCGCGACGAACGGTCCGGGACGGTCACCCCGGAGCAAGCAGCCAACCACGACTGCGCCACGCAAAGTGAGCTGACCGCCATCGGCCGCCAACACGCCGAGCAGATCGGCGCGGCGATGCGCGCATTGAACCTGCCGATCGCGGCGGTGCGCACCGCTCGGTTGTGCCGCACCGAGACCACCGGACGGCTGGTGAACCTCGTCCCCGTGACCGACGACGACCGGTTGGATGCCTCCAGCACCTGGGCCAATCGCGGAGGGGTAGCGGCCGAGCAACGGGCGACGCTGCAGGTACTGTCCGAACAACCCCCCGCTGGCAAAGACCTGGTGCTGATCTCCAGCGCCCTCGATATCCGCCAGCCGCAGCCCGCCGTCCTGCGCGACCTCGGCCCCGGCGAGACCGCCGTCTTTCGACCCGGACCGGCCGGGAAAGCCACGCTGCTGGCCCGGATCGGTGAGTCAGCCTGGCCCACACTGCTGCAGGCGCTCGCCACCGTCTCCCCCACACCCACTCGATGACGATTCTCAGCCGGCTCGACCCCGGACAAGCTTCACCGATGTCCGACCTGGGAAGGGCCAGTAGACAGACATGCCAGGAACACCGGATTTGTCGCCTTCAAATCTGGCCACCGCATCCACCGATCGTCCTCCAGGCGCCCGAACTGGAATCTCCACAATGGTCAGACGAACCAAGGCGGAACACACCCGGCTGGAACTCGCCGTCTGGGATCACGTCGTAGACCCCTGCGGCGGTGTCAGAGCTCCGCCGGTTGCCGGTCGGTCGATCGTTCGTCGATGCGGCGGAGTCCGCGGTGATCCGGGCCGAGGGTATGCCGGTGGATATGGCGTATTTCACCGCTGATTCACGGCCACCCGCGCAGGTGTGTCGGGAGGCGGTTCGCAGCGCTGAGGTGTTCGTGGGAATTGTGGGTTTCCGGTACGGCTCGCCGGTGCGCGATCGTCCGGACCTGTCTTACACGGAGTTGGAGTTCGACGAGGCGGGCAAGGCGGGCCTGCCCCGGTTGATGTTCCTGGTCGGTGAGGATGCGCAGGGTCCCGCGGAGTTGTTCCGGGATATCGGGCACGGTGCGCGTCAGGAGGAGTTTCGGAACTCGTTGTCCGACAGTGGGATCATGATCAGGACAGTGACCACCCCAGAGGGTCTGGAGACAGCGCTGTATCAGGCGCTGGTCGAGCCGGGCCAGAACCGGTCCGGTGGCTCGGTGCGCTGGCGGGAACCGATGTTCGCGGTGCCTCCGTTGCGAGGTGACGAGGTCGCCCGGCCGGGGTTGATGGAGGACCTGGTGGTGGCGGTGACGCGGCCGGGGCGAGCGCGGTGGGGATGACGACCGGCTTGTGGGGTGCCGGGGGTTCGGGAAGACCACGCTGGCTCGGCTGTTGGTCCACCGCCAGGAGATCCAACAACGCTTCCCCAACGGGGTGGTATGGGTGACCATCAGGGAGGATTCCGCAGGGCCGGAGCTGGCTGAGAAGGTCGCCAACGTGGTGGCCCTTCTAGGTCGTGATCGGCCAGTGGTGACTCATCCCGTGGCGGCGGGCGCGGAATTGGGGCGCGTGCTGGGTGATCGGCGGGTGCTGCTGGTGGTGGATGACGTGTGGAGCGCTGCCCAGGTCGAGCCGTTCGTAATCGGTGGGCCTGCGGCAGTCCGGTTGTTCACAACCCGGGTGCGTGGAGTGCTGCCGCGTGCGGCTGAGCTGATCCGAGTCGATGAGATGGGCCGAGGCGAGGCAGCGCAGTTGCTGACTGGCGGGATAGCCGGGGTGTCGGGTGGTGTGGTGGCCGGGTTGCTAGCGGTGACCGGGCGGTGGCCGGTGCTCCTGGCACTGGTCAACGGCGCGGTGAGGGCCGATCCGAGTGCCGGACGCACCGCGGAGGACTCGATGTGCGAGATCCTCCACGAACTGCGAGCGACGGGCCCGACCGCGCTGGATGTCACTGATGCCGAGGAGCGGCACACGGCGGTGGCCCGGACGATCGGGGTCGGTGTAAGCCGGCTGACCGCGGATCAGCGGGATCGCTACTTGGAGTTGGCGGTGTTCGGGGAGGACGTGGCGATCCCGGGCCCGGTGCTGGCCAGGTATTGGAAAGCCACCGGCGGCTGGTCGATTTTTCAGACCCGGCGGTACTGCCAGCGCCTGGCTGATCTGGCTCTGGTCAGCGACTACCGGCAGGACCCCGACCGGGTGGTGCTGCACGACGTCACCCATGCCTATCTGCGCGAACAGACTCAACACCGGCGCGGGGAGTTGGATCGGGCGCTGATCGACGCCCACCGCAGCCTCGTCCCGGATGAGGGCGGAAGCAGGATGTGGTGGCAGCTGCCCGCCGAACAGACCTATCTTTGGGCATGGCTGCTCACCCACCTGCGGGGCGCGGGCCTGAACCACGAGCTACGAACGTGCCTGCATTATCCTTGATGGCTGGTCGGGAAACTCGAGTACATCGGACCAGCGGGGCTGGAAGCCAACCTCGCCCTGTCCGATGACCCGGTGTCGCGCATCTTGGGTACGGCGGTGCGGCAGAACGCCCATGTTCTCGGGCCGCTGCGACCCTCAGGGTCACTCGCCGCGACCTTGGCCACCCGGCTGCCTGGCGACGGTCCGACCAAAGCTGTCGTCGAGCAGTTGCTCGCCGGGCTGACTGGCCCACACCTGCGGGCCATCACCGCGCTGCCCGATCTACCCCACCCAGCGCTATCCCGGGCGCATAGCGGCCACCCCGGTCAGGTGCAATCATTCGTGGTTGCCCCGGACGGGTCGTGGCTAGCCTCCACCAGTGACCAGGAGGTACGGATCTGGGATCCGATCAGCGGCACCGCCCGCCACACCCTCACCGGCCACACCAGCGGAGTGTCGGCATTGGGGGCAATCCCGGACGGTTCTTGGCTGGCCTCCGCCGACACCGGTGGGGAGTTGCGGATCTGGGATCCCATCACCGGTGCAGCACTCACGTCATTGCGCGTCGCGGGCGGCTTGTTCCACCTCGTAGCGACGTTGACGACGATCGCAGCTGCCGGAGAACGCGGCCTCTATTTCCTGGCACTCTGCCGCGATTCGCAGCCGGGCTGTAGGGATCTCCGCAGAGTCGAGTGAAATCGGGTACGAGGCCAGAGGCCACTCGCTGCCGTTGGACACAGTGACCACCGCCGGCCGACGGTCCGGTCCGCGCGAGCACGGCCGTCAGGCCGCGCACAGCAAGCGAGACCGGCCCGGCGTGCACGCGAGATGAGTGACGACCCCCAGGAACTGGCCTGTGGGGCCGGTGCCTACCTGACGCGACGGCCGGCAATTATACCCCGCTTATTACTCAACAACAAGATTAACGATGGGGTCGGTGGCGGCTCGCGGTCAGATGATCATATCTGTGGGTAGATGAGGTTACAACTCGGTCAAGGGCTGAACCAGGTGGGCTCGCTGTCCGAAGGTTAGGTCGTGTGGAAGGCGGTCGTGGTCCTCGCGGTTGCCGCCTGATGTCGAAGGATGAGGTTATGGAGACGCACCATTTCCAGTGCGGGCATGAGGAGTGCGGCAGCCAGTTCGCCATGTCTAACAGGGATGACCTGATGGGTCAGGTAGCGCAGCACCTGAAGGATGAGCACGGGATCGGCAGTGCCACTGAGACTTTGATGAGTTACCTCGAGTTCGACGTGTGTGACGGTACGGCAGTCCTAAAGTGCCTCTGGTATTGGTGAGCATCTGATAGGTCAGCTTCGTACGACGACCTACCGGAAGGTCAGGAAAAATTCCCTAGCGAAGGGGCGCCCAGGGAGAGAAGTTTCCGACAGAGATTAGAGGAGTGGTAAATGAGGATCAGTGAGATCTTTTCGTTTGGTGGCCGCTATGACGGGCGTGATCATGACTATTACGGTCACGGTGGTTATGGACGTTCACATTATGGGAGGGACGACGGCTACCGCCGTGGTGGCTACGGTCGCCACCACGGAGGACTAGTAAGACTCAATATTTTATGAGGCGCTAGTTCTCGCGTGTTCCAACGGTGGTCTTTACTCCTGTTAGTGGGATGAGGGCCACCGTTGGCTCATTGAGCACTCGGGTTGAGCGGGCGCCTGGTTGGTGCTCATTTTAGCTGGCCGTGGGGTTGGGCTGATGCGTTGGTGGATGACAGCTTCAGGCAGGCTGAGCTGATCACCGTTGACTACGTCACGATCTACCGCTGAGCACTACGCTTCACGCCCTTGCTCATCGACGCAGCCCGGCCATGCCGACACTCGCCCGGGCAATCGCTGGTTCGTCGACGAGACCGAGACCGAGACCTAGGTCAAGGTCGCCGGTCGGTGAGTCTCCCTGTATCGCGCGATCGATCAGTTCGGGCAGGTCATTGATGTGCTGGTGGCGGAGAAGCGGGATCAACGATCTCGCCAGCCCCGGCTTCGCACGATGCGACAGCCCCAACTGATAAAGCATATGGAGTTGCACCATTCCTGTTGAAGCGCGTTGAATTCGCCGTAGGGGGTGCACTGCGCGCGCCGGCCCCGGTCGATGGGGTTTGACGCCCCTCTCTGGCTGGGGTGCCCGGAGTGCCGCGAGCTCGTCGGTTGGGGAAGTAGGGTCGTTGCTCAGCGCGTGCTGCTCACGCTGAGCGGATCACCCGATCTGGTGGCGAACCGTAGAGCGCGCTCGGACGAACCTTCACGAAGGCCCTGAATTGTGCCCGAGGGAATTGGTTTCCTCGGCTCTACGGTGGGCGGGGTCCCACTGTGGCGATGGGGTGAGGTGGGCTGATTCCCCCGTTTAGGGGACAGAATGGTTCGTATCGCGGGTGCCAACCGGCTCGTTACGCCATTGAGGGTTCCGTTGTCAGTGTGTGCGCCATACCGGTGCGCGTCCCTCGGGTAGGGCTTTCCGGTTCTGTGCCGGTGAAAGGATGACAGATGTCTCAGTCCCCGCTCGCGTCTTCGAGATTATTTCGGAGGAGGCGTCGTGTCCCGATGGCGATGGTCGTCGTCGGGACGGCGCTGCTCACGATATCGCTCGCCATGGTCCCTGGTGCCGCCAGCGCTTCGAGCCACCGGGAAGCTCCGCTGATCGCGACAGATCCACAGGCGGATAACACTGACGTGTATGCCTTCGTGAGTCCCGACAAGCCGGGCACGGTGACGTTCATCGCGAACTGGTTTCCCTTGGAGGAGCCTAATGGTGGTCCGACCTTCTATCCGTGGGCCACGGATACCCACCATGACATCAACATCGACAGTGATGGTGATGGCAAACCCGACATCACCTACCGGTGGGATTTCCATACCGATGACCGCCGCGTCAAGGCCAACACTTTCTTGTACAACACCGGACCAGTGAGAAGTCTGCATGATGAGAATCTGCTGTTCCGGCAGAGTTACACTCTGACCGAGATCAAGGACGGCAGGAGCACGGTCCTGCTCCGGGATGCGCCGGTGGCGCCGTCGGATGCGGGCCCGGCGTCGATGCCGGACTACGGCAAGCTGCGGCGACAGGCGGTGATCCCCGTCGAGGGTGGCGGGAAAAGTTTCGTCGGCCAGGCCGACGACCCGTTCTTCCTGGATCTGCGTGTCTTCGACCTGCTCTACGGCGCCAACCTGACCGAGATCGGCCAGGACACCCTGGCTGGGTACAACGTGAACACCATCGCCTTCCAGGTGCCCGTGACCGATGTGGTGCTCCATGGCGACTCCGCCCGTAACCCGGTAATCGGCGTGTGGAGCGCCACCTCACGCAGGACACTGGACCTCTCACCAGGCAGGGCCACGCCGACTGGCGGTTATGTTCAGGTGTCGCGCCTGGGCAGCCCACTGGTCAACGAAGTGATAAACCCGGTGAGCCTCAAGGACACGTTCAACGCGATCCCCCCTGAGGCGGATCACACCATCCCCGCCTTCGTCGACCGGGTCCTTAACCCCGAAGTACCACGTCTCGTCCAAAGGATCTATGGCATTCCGGCTCCGGCTACTCCGCGCCACGATCTGGCGGAGCTCTTCCTCACCGGGATCGCGAAGAAGGCGCCGACGTTGGATGGGAAACCCGCGCCGATTCAGACTGACCTGAACTCGCAGGTCCTCAACACTGATGTCAGCCCCGCGAAGTTCGTGCCGTCCGAGGAGCTGCGACTGAACACCACCATTCCGCCGTCCTTGGTGCCGAACCGTCTCGGTCTGCTCGCTGGTGACCGGCAGGGTTACCCGAACGGTCGGCGTCTGGCTGATGATGTCGTCGACATCGAGGTTCTGTATCTGGAGGGCGCCGCCAAGACCGGTCTGGTCAACCCCCTTATTGCTGGTGACCTCGTCAGTTTCAACGATGTGCCCTTCAGTGCGACGTTCCCGTACGTCGCACTGCCTCACAACCAGAGCGTCAACAGCACAATAAGGCTTCCCGGTGGCGCGATTCCGCCGGTGGCCAGTCTCGGTGGTGCCGTTCCGCCAGTGACTGGTGGGGGTAGTGGGGGCAGTGGCTCCCTGCCCATGTCGCTGGTGACTGGACTGCCCGCGCTGGTGCTGCTCGGTTCTGGCGGGGTGTTGCTCGCACGTCGTCGCGGAACGGTGGTTCCTGCCTCCGCCTGATAGTCCGGTGACATAGGTGGGTCCCTGGGGCGGGTGCCGTGTTATGGCGGCGTCCCAGGGCCTGCCTGGTGAGCGTGAGGAGTGGTCGATGACCGGTCGTTCCGGTCGATTCCGTGGTCTGGTTCCGATCGCTGTGCTGCTGGCCGGGGTGGGGCTGGCCGTGGTGACCCTCAGTGGGATGCTCTCAGCTCGCGGGGAGACCACGCCTGCCGCCGCATCGGTGGTCCCGCAGGTCGGTACCCAGGGTCTCAACGCGGTCATCTACGCCACCCAGGACAAGTTGCGCAGACTGCCCGGCGACGCGGCGAGTTGGGCTGGACTCGGGGCCGCCTACGTCGAGCAGGCCCGGATCACCGCGGACCCCTCGTTCTACGCCAAGGCCCAAGGCGCGCTGGAGAAGTCCCTGCGGTTGATGCCCATCGACAACGTGCCTGCCATGATCGGCATGGGTCAGCTCGCCAACGCCCGGCACGACTTCGCGGCCGGTCAACGCTGGGGTGAGCAGGCCAAGGCACTAAGCCCGTTGACCGCCGAGGTCTACGGGGTCCTCGCTGATGCGCTCACCCAGCTCGGTGACGCCGACGGTGCGACGAGGGCGGTCCAGTCCATGCTCGACATTCACCCGGGGGTCGCCTCTTTCACCCGCGCCTCCTACGACCTGGAGTTGCACGGACGGGTCGAGGACGCTCGCTCGGCGTTGCAGCGGGCACTCGGTGTGTCAGCCAGCCCGGACACCGTCGCGTTCTGCCACTACTACCTGGGTGAGCTTGCGTTCAACGCCGGTCAGCTCGACGAGGCGTCTAGCCAGTACGGGCAGGGACTGCTCGCGGTGCCGGGCAACGTCGCCCTGCTGCAGGGCACGGCGAAGGTGGCCGCCGCCAGGGGGAAGGTCGCAGACGCGCTCGCCGGCTACGCGCGGATCACCTCCCGGGTGCCGTTACCGCAATACCTGCTGGAATACGGCGAGCTCCTGGAATCGGTGGGACGGGGCTCGCAGGCCCGCGAGCAGTACGACGTGCTCGCCGCCCAGCAGCAGCTCTACGCCGCGCAGGGCTCGGTGGACGATCTGATTGCTTCGCAGGTGGCTGCCGACCACGGCAACCCCGCTGAGGCACTACGCAGCGCGCAGCAGGAGTGGACTCGGCGCCACAGTGTGTTCAGCGCCGACGCGCTCGCCTGGGCGCTGCACGTCAACGGCCGGGATAGCGAAGCGTTGGCCTACGCGGACAAGGCCGCGGCGCTGGGCTGGCGCAACGCCACCTTCGCCTACCACCGGGGAATGATCCTGACCTCGCTGGGCCGAACTCTCGATGCTCGCGCGGCGCTGTCTCAGGCACTGGTGATCAACCCGCACTTCTCGCCGTTGGCCGCGCCTCGCGCGCGCCAGACGCTGGCCGAGCTCGGGGGGCCGCGCTGAACGGCTCGTTCACCTGGCGGAGGCTGGCGGTGCTGTTCGCTGGCTGCGCGGCGATGCTGGTACTGCCGGTGACGCTGTTCGGGGGACCGGTTGCCAACGCGCACCCCTTGGGGAACTTCACTGTCAACCACTACGACGGGCTGCGGTTGTTTCCCGACCGCATCGAGTTACACGCGGTGATCGACGCCGCCGAGATCCCGACCTTGCAGGACAAAGCGGCAACCGACACCGACGGTGACGGCACGATCTCCGCGAGGGAGGCTGAGCAGCACGGTCGGGTCGAATGCGCCGCGCTGGCGGAGGCGGTCACGGCCACGGTGAACGGCAGCCCCGTGCGGTGGCGACTTGCGCAGTCCGCGGCGACGTACCCGCCTGGGCAGCCGCCGTTGCCCACCAGCCGGCTATCCTGCTCACTGATCGCGCCGGCCAACTTGCACGCGATGGCACTGGTGGAGTTCACCGACAGCTTCCGGGCCGACCGGATCGGCTGGCGGGAGATCACCGCCATCGGCGAGGGCCTGCGGATGGTCTCCTCGACTGTCGCTGGCGCGAGCATCAGCGATGAGCTACGCCGCTACCCCGACGACCTGCTCAGCAACCCCCGCGACGAACGATCAGCCACGGTCCACGTCGCCCCCGGCATCGGAGGGATCACCAACGCCAGCGCACCGCTCACCACCAGGTTCACCTGGCTAGACGACGCCCTGGCCTCGGCGACCCGCACATTCAACGAGCTGGCCGGCGGCACACAACTCACTCCCTTCGTCGGGACCGCCGCGGCGCTGCTGGCGCTGCTGCTCGGCGCTTCTCACGCCGCGCTGCCCGGTCACGGCAAGACTGTGATGGCGGCCTACCTCGCCGGCCGACACGGAACCCGACGAGACGCCGTGCTCGTCGGTGCCACCGTGACACTCACCCACACCGCCGGCGTGCTGATCCTCGGCCTGCTCGTCACGGTACTGAGCTCGTTCGCCCCAGAAACGGCGCTACGCTGGTTAGGCATCCTCAGCGGACTGCTCGTAGCGATGGTCGGCGCCGGACTGCTGCGCTCGGCGCTACGACACCGCTGGGCGACGCACACGCTCGCCACCGCGAACCCCACTCCCATCCTCGCCCTGGCCGGCGCCTCCCACAGTCACACCCACACCCACACCCACACCCACGGGCACGGGCACGCGCACGGGTGGGACGGCGAGGAGCGGCCACTGGGGCGGAGCGGGCTGGTCGGCATGGGCATCGCGGGAGGCCTGGTACCCAGCCCGACAGCACTGTTCGTGCTGCTCGGCGCGATCGGGCTCGGACGAAGCTGGTTCGGGATAGCCCTGGTACTCTGCTACGGCCTCGGCATGGCCGCCACCCTCACTCTTGCCGGCCTGCTCCTGGTGACCCTCCAAGGCCGGATCGCACGCAGCGCCGTATCCGAACGATGGAGCGACCGCGGTACGCGAGTGAGCGCCGAGCTGCCTACCATAACCGCGGTCCTCGTGCTTGTCGTAGGCCTGGGATTGGCCCTGCGGAGCTTGCTGGGACAAGGATAACGGGAGTTGATATGCGCTGTGCTGTAATAGCCACCGGTTTACTGCTCATACTGGCCGGATGCGGTCCATCTCCTCCTGAACCCGGCCCCGTGTTCGACAACGAGGGCGGCGCTGCGCTCACGTGCATGAAACATCAGCCAGCATCGCCAGGAACACGATACACAGACCCAGCCCTCAAAAACACCCTCGAGATACTCAACTTACTACGCTACTACACAGCCAACGGCAACAAACCCTACTGCGACAGAAACCCAGCGACAGACATCGATAAAAAATGGGCACAACTCTACGTCATCCAAGGCGCAATCCGGTCAAACGTAGCTCCCATCCTGACCACTAACAACGCTCACCAACCAGTTGGTGCCCGGGTGCTCGGGGCGAGTTCGCGGATGACCCCGAAGGCTACCCCGACGCCCGGGCGCGCAAGAACTACGCCGGTACCACCCCCGATCACCCGCGCCTCGGGCACAAAGAAGGTCGTGATCGCTTCGCGCAGGCCGATCTCGACGAATGGCTCTCCGCCGGTCGAGTCGAGCCGATCACCAATGCCACCGTGTCACACGACCTGCGGGGAGTGGTGTGATGGCGAACAAACGTCATCGATTCGGCAACGTCCGCCAGCTCCCCTCAGGTCGCTGGCAAGTTCGCTACCGCAGGCCCGATGGCCAGAGCTGCGATCCTTGGCCCGGACCTTCGAGGCCACGCGCGACGCCGAGCGAACACTGAGCGTGGTCGAGACCCAGCTCATACAAGACGACTGGACCGACCCGAAGCGAGGCACGGTCACCTTCGGCGACTACGCGCAGCGGTGGATCACGCAGCGACCCAGCCTGCGGCCGAGCACGGTGCAGCTCTACCACCAGCTGCCCGGGTACGCGGTGTCGCTGTTAAGCCATACATGCGATGATACGGTGACACGGCGTTAGAGCACCACGGCGGGAGCAGCATCGATCGAGAGGGTCCCGGGCAAAGCAGTAGCTCGAACGTCTCTGGACGCAGGTGGCCGCCTGCGGACACAATGTGCGCAGCGGACGAGCCCGAACCACGGTGGACAGCAGAGGCAACTGCGGCATCGGCGCCTCCGGGAAGTTCGATGCGAAGACATACAAAGAGGGTGGAGACGATGGCAGATAACGCAAGAAACCTACGCGGACAGGACCTGCACGGACGAAATTTCTCTGACGCAAATCTTCGCGACGCCGACTTCACCGACGCCGACCTCACCGACGCCGACTTCACCCGCGCGGACCTCACCGGCGCCATCCTCACCCGCGCCACCCTCACCCGCGCTGACTTCACCGACGCCGACCTCACTCGCGCTGACTTCACCGACGCCCACCTCACCCGCGCGTACCTCAGCCGCGCCACCCTCATGGACGCCGTCCTTGTCCGTGCCATCCTCACCGACGCCAAGTCCACCCACGCTGAGCTCATCCGCACCGACCTCACCGGCGCCACCCTCACCGGCACTAAATTCACTCACGCCACGCTCACCGACGCCAACTTCACTCACTGCATCCTCGTTAACACCGATTTCTCCCACGCCAATGTCACCGATGCCTATTTCGACGACCATGATGAGTTGGCTAAAAACGCCATCCTCACTGGAGTCCACTTGGAGCACGTTCGGTTTGGTAGCGCGAAATGAGCACCTGCCCAATGCGCGTGGCCAGCTCGACCAGGCACCGCTCGCGCCTGACGTGTCGTGGCCATGGCGCACCGCAACCCAGTCGGGGGTCGTGCTAGCTCGTGGAGGCTGTGTCGGCTGGGTGTCTCAGTCGTCGTAAGGATCATCTACTCGGGCCGAGCCGGCCGTGAGGTTGGTGGCTGCTCGACCCGATCGCCCAGCCCTCGTGAGCCATGTCGTGGTCGGTTGTTACATCGTCGCTACAGGGGGATGCTGGGTGGCGGCGAGGTGACCATCGCTGCTCGACAGCAGCACGCGGGAGGGACTGGTGGATCGGTGTGCGCTGCACTTGACGCGGACAGTCCCGATTTTTGATCATGGTTGGCTACGGGACATGAGTATTCATTCGCCGGGGCGCCCGGTGGTGGACGACCGGAAAGGGTATGATGGACGAGCTCATTACTCACACTTCTTGGATGCGTTACGTTCCCGATGACGCTCCAGTGATGACTTTGAGCATTCCCGGGACACATAATTCTTGCTGCGTCCATGGATTACTCGGAGTTGGAAAGGCTCAGGAGCTGGATGTGGCAGACCAGTTGAATGCGGGAATACGATTTCTCGACATCAGGTTTACGCATTACCAGGACAACCTTTGCGTGCACCACGATGTTATATGCACGGAAAAAAGCTATGTGGATGTTCTGACCATTTGCTTCAACTTCCTTAGACGGCACCCTTCTGAAACTATTTTGATGTCAGTAGATGACGAGAGTCGCTTCGATGACGCGCTCGGCAAGTTCGCCCCTTCTCAAATTATTTGCAAATTACCCATGTCGGACACGGCAAGCTGTGGCAAAAACAGCCGCTCGTTTGAAGATACATTTAATGCAAAAACATGGGAGTGCATCGAGGACATCCCACTATTCTACAATTTCACCGCTGTTCCTCCTGGTAGCAATTCCGTGGCCATCAGTCCCGCGCTCACATCTGAAACAAAATTGGGAGAAGTCCGCGGTAGGATTATCTTGTTGCGCAGGTTCGAAGGTAGTCATGACGTTGGATTTGACCTTTCCTACTGGCCGGAAGACCAGTGTTTCAGAAGTGCGACACCTCCATTCTATAATATTGAGGATCACTATCGAAATCCCGGAGATGATGAAAAGTTCAATTACGTCGTCGCGCACATAGAAAAAGCCAGACGCGGCAATCCAAGTGAGTTATACATTACGTTTTCCAGCGCCGCTGGACTGACGGCGCGCGGCTACTCAAAGAAAATAAATCCACGTCTCAACGACTATCTTGCCGAATCCCCACCGGGGCGCATTGGAATTATCGTGATGGACTACTTCGAAGAGCCTCGAGAATTGGTTTCCAACGTGATCAAAGCGAACGTCACGACGGGAGTGACCAGCACTCCTGGACGGTGAGCACGACAGCCGTGATCAACGTGCCGTCAGTGATCATGCTTCTGTGTTCACCGGGCCGAGGCTGGACCGCACCTCCGGCATCACCGGCCTATCTGCTCCCGGTTCCTCCCCTTCATGTCACCGGAAGCGCTGAACATGCCCCCGACAGACCAGCCACCGGGTTACCGTCACACAACGCGGTCAGGTACTGCTCGCGGCCCGGATACGAGTCGATCGGGTAGGTACAGGCGCTGCCTCCGCGTCGATTCTCCCTGACAACGATCTTCGCCCAACGAGGAGGCGCAGAACGTGGGAACTCTTCTCACCCGGCTCGCCCGCATCGCCCGTATCGTTGAGCAGCCGCCGTTTTGGGGCGTCGTTGCCACTGCGCTCGCTGTTAAGGGTGGGACAAGGGGTCAGCACGTGGCCCTGCGAGGCAGCGTGTGTTACGTCGTCGCCGCCTTCATCGCCAACATCGTTATCAAGCCCCTCGTTTACCGGCGCCGACCTCAAGGCGCCGGCGAGGGTCGAATCGGTCCGTACACGTCTTCCTTCCCGTCGGGCCACACCGCGTCGGACAGCGCCTTTGTCTTCAGCGTGGCTCAGGAGTTGCCCCTGTTGGCGATTCCACTCGCAGCCGCCGCGACCGCAGCCCACTGGTCCCTGATCCGCAGCGGGAAACATCACGTGAGCGACGTGTTGGCCGGTGGTGCGATCGGACTGGGCGTGGCATACATCGTGTGGAAGTCGTGGCCACCAGGGACGTCCCCCCTGGCGCGGTGGCCACAGGCGGCGGCCGGTTAAACCTCGCGCCGTGCCGGGCGCCCGGTCCCCTTGCTGACGCGTCGGTTTGTGTCCATCACAGGGAGTATCTTCAGCGTCTGTGGAACCTGAGTCGGCGCTTCGCTCACTGCCGGGCAACCCGTTGCCAGCAGTGGTGATCAACCCGCTCCACGTCGATGACCTGGCACAGTTGCACACACAGATCACACAGGTGTGCGCGGAGCTGGGGTGGGCGTCACCATTGTGGCTGGAGACCACCGTCGAGGACCCAGGTGGCGGTCAGACCAAAGTCGCGCTGGCCGCCGGCGCCGATGTGGTGCTCGCCTGCGGTGGAGATGGCACGGTCCGCCACGTGGCGTATGTCCTCGCCGGGTCGGGCACTCCGCTGGGCCTGGTGCCCACGGGTACCGCCAACCTGCTGGCCCGCAACCTCGCCATTGTGCTGGATGACCCGATCCGCGCCACCCGGATTGCGTTGTCCGGGACAAACCGCGCGGTTGACGTTGGTCGGGTGTTCATCGACGACCGCGCCGAGGAGCAGGTGTTTATGGTGATGGCCGGGGTGGGCTTTGCCGCGGCGATCATGACCGGTGCATCCCACAAGTTGAAGGGCCGGCTGGGCTCGCTGGCGTATTTCGTCTCCGGAATGCGCGCGCTGAGGGCTCCGAGGGCCTCGATCACCCTTGCCGTGGATGGCCGGATTGAGCCGCCTCGTCGAGTCCGCACGGTGGTGGTCGGCAACTGCGGCAAGCTTCTCGCCGGGCTGGTGTTGATGCCCGCGGCCAAGGTGGACGACGGGCTGCTGGATGTCGTGTCCATCGGACCGAGGGGCATTATCGGATGGCTGGCGGTGACCGCGCGGGTGCTGGCCCGCCGCCGCCGTGGCCACCGGATCGTGCAGCACTGGCAAGGCCGCACCGTCATCATCAGCGCGGAGGCTCCACAGCAGGCCCAACTCGACGGCGACCCGGTGGGTGAAGTGCGAGGGTTGCGGATGCGCGTTGACCCGGGCGCCTTGCTGGTGCGTGTCTAGCCTCGCCTATGACCTGGTCAGGCATGGCACGTAGCTCACAGCCCGAAACAGAGGTCTATACCAGGCCGCCTGAGATCGGCACGAGACCATGACGCCGACGGACTCGCTGCCGTATGCGCGCACCGACCACCACCACCACCCGCCGGTCCGGCCCGCGCGAGCACGGCCGCCAGACCGCGCCCAGCAAGCGGGACCGGCTCGCGGGCACGCAAGTAGGACGACGAACTCAACCACGGCTGCGCCGCCGGAGGCGGCACAGATCCCATAGAGCCAAATTCGGGCAGCAACGCCGCGTGACAGATGTCTGTCGTCCGAGACCTCTTTTGTCCCAAATCCGGATTGTGTTTGGTAGCTCACCGCGTTGGATGGCGTCGTTGCTGGTAGCTGACTTGCGGAGTGGCGGGTGGACACGGTTGCGCGTGGACGAGCCGTGCGGGTTGCGCTTCCGTTCCGCTGCCGTCGCCGTCACTTGGGAGATCAACTGCGCTCCTACTGGGGCGCACCTGGTTGGACAGGGACCCGTTGACTCCCAGTCGGTCCTTGATGGTCCGGCGTTACCTGCTACCTGCGGCGGAGGGTTCTGCCCTAATGCCTCTTTGGACGCCCGGATCCGTTGGCGTTGCCGTCAGGTCGCGCTGTCAGGGTCGAGCCCTCGCTTGTAAGTCCCGGGAAGACGGTGTGCCGCAGTGTGCTCGTGGTGTCCGACCTCGAAGGGCGCCCGGACATGATCTGGAATCGTCTGCCTTTGTGGCGAAGCCGTGGCTACACGGTGGGAACTCTGGCTGATCAACGCTGCGCGCGCGAGCTGCTCGTTGGTACAGAGTAAAAGTTTAGCAGCAACGGCTGGCGGGTGCGCGCAGGGCGCCACAAGCACGCGTGTCGTGGGCCTCGTGCGTCCTGCCGCTGTGACGCACGGCTACTGTGTCGCGGTGCCAATGCCTCGACGAGCCAGACGGAGTGACCCAGAGCATGATCGCGTCCGACGTCCGATCATCGATCAACTTATAGCCCTCGGATGGGCCGAGGGCCAACTTCAATGGTCGCCCGAATGGCGAGTTCCCACGGCGCCGAATCAAGCTGCCCTTAGGGATGTGGGCCATAGATACGATGGCTGGCCTGTTGACCTTGCAATCTTCGATAGCGAAGGAGGAGCAGGCGATTGGCAACATCTGCTGGCTATCTTTGAATTCAAGTCTCCGGACAAACACGGCGGTCGGGGTCAGCTAGAGACATATCTAGCACGGGAACCACGTGCAAAGTACGGCTACTGGACTAATGGTAGTTCAAGTGTCGCAGTCTTCAAGTTAGCGGATGGAACTTTTCACACCGTTGAAGATGCTGGCCTTCCTAATCCGGGCGATAGTTTATCCAAGCCGTCCCGTGAGCCACTTACTTACGATCGACTAAAAGGACCGTTGGAGCGGGATCTCAAGGCAGTATTCAAGCGACTGCTCGAAGTTGTAGTGGCCAGTGACAGTCGCGCAACTCGCCCAGATGAACAGTTAAACCAAATCTGCAATCTTCTACTTCTAAAGCTCGATTCAGACACTACCGCCAGCGAAGAACCCAGCTCTCCTGTATCTTTCCAACTGGCCGCATCGGAGGCTCAGACCGCCCGCCGAATACGTGAGGCGTTTAAGGATTTGCGACGTCTTCGTACCGACGTCTTCACTGAAACTCAAGATCAAGAATTGCTGCTCGATGACCATACGATCCACCAGGCGGTGTATGAGTTGTCGAGATGGCGGTTATTGGATATGCGCGCTGATGCCGTCTCGACTGCGTTTCAAGTGTTCCGTACTGATAATCTGAAGGCTGGGGAAGGTCAGTATTTTACGCCGAGGCGGATCATTGAGAGCGCCGTCGCGCTTATGGATATTCGACGCGACGACAAGATTATTGATCCCGCGTGTGGAACTGAAGGGTTTCTCATAGAGGCCTTTCGTGCCGTTGTTTCGCAAGCGATGAGACCGACAGCGGAGGCGAACGCCCGAACCTGGACACACAAGCAAGTCTTCGGCGTAGACAAAGACAGGATCAATGTCAAGCTAGCGCGAGCAATAATGGTAATCTTGGGGGATGGATCGACCAATATTCATGTTGGCGACTCGCTTCGCGAAGATCGATGGAGAGTGGATTACCCTCATCTCCAAAAACCACTCACGGACAGTTCGTATACCGTAGTGATCACAAATCCTCCGTTCGGCAAGAATCTTAAGTTCTCAAGTTTCGACGCTCGGCGAAACAAGTATACCATTGCACGTGCCGGTAGTCGACGAGAGGGAGATTACATTGAGCTTGAGATAGGCCTAGTTTTTTTAGAACGGGCTTATCGACTGCTCGCCCCCGGCGGACGACTGGGAATTGTTCTGCCGGAAACTTACTTCTTTTCCTCCACATATTCATGGCTTCCAAATTGGCTAAAGCCAAGGCTCGAATTGCGTGGCGTCCTAAACATACCAATGGAAGCATTTCAGGGATTCTGTCGAGCGAAGACCAATTTCTACATCTTTGAGAAGGTTTCTGATGCGTAAGCCTACCTGGTTCCGCGACGACCAAGTACTGGTATCATTCGCCGCAACTTGCGGCATTAACAAGGATGGCCAGGAGCTCTACGTTATTGATGCCGCAACTGGCAGACGAACCGACAAGATCGACGATCAGCTGCGCGAAGACGTCCATTCCGTACTCGCGGGACACCTTACTGAGACTACCCGCTGGGTCCCGAGTGATAAAATCTCCAACAGCTACGCGGTGCCTGCCTATTATGACGACCGTGCAATTAGTGCGCTAGACGAAGTCATCGCTAATTCATGGGCCGGCTTTACTGCGACGAAGCTTGGTGAACTTGCTGACTCAGACTTGGTTGTCCTTAGAGGTGGCCATGGTAGTCCGTCGGCAGATATGCGACACGGGAGCATACCGTACATTAAAGTATCCGACCTGCGTGCGGGACACCTAAATATCAATCCGACGAATCGTGTGTCGAGAATTGTTGCCGAGCGTTATTGGCGTGGTCGGTTTTCCAACTTACGGCCGTATGACCTTGTGACGCCGATTCGAACCAGTAAAAACATCGGAGATTTTTCAGTGATCATGCCCGGTCAAGAGCAGGTGGTTCTTACCAAAGAGGTTCTGGTTATGCGTCCCGGAGCCAAGGCGAATTTTGACAGTTTTTACCTGGCGTGGGCAATGAGCCTTAAAGTCGTTCGCGAGCAATGGTCGCGGATAGTGTTTATGCAGACTAACAGAGAAGATGCGGGTACTAGGTACAGGGATATCCTGATTCCTCTACCGGCCAC
Organism: uncultured Actinomycetota bacterium; assembly: GCA_963822695.1. Classification (GTDB taxonomy): domain Bacteria; phylum Actinomycetota; class Actinomycetes; order Mycobacteriales; family Pseudonocardiaceae. The sequence goes on along the minus strand of CAWGJH010000021.1, from coordinate 23,741 downwards.
CTCCGCTGAGGCTGAAGCGGTGAGCGCGCCATTCCGGGCATATTATGAAGGGTCGGCGCGACTTCGTGAAAGGTTCATTGACTACCTCTCTCGCGATGAGCAACATCACGTTTTCTTGTCAACTGTTGATTGCTACGATGACAAAGAGGGTGCAGTGGGAGAAGATCTAGTGACATAAATCAAGGCGGTTTTGCCCACGTAGACGGTGGTGCCTAGGCACAGTATCCAAACAATAGACTGCCTAATCTCAGCGTGGAGCCACAGCTGGCGCGGGTCAACTTGCGATGCGAATTGAGGGAAAGGAGGCGTGCGTCAGCTACAATACGGCAGGTCCCTGGCCTGTTGGTGTTAGCAATCGGAATGCAATTCGGCTACTTAGTAACCGGAATGAAGTAATAAATCCACCATGATTGGCATCATCGCAGGTCACGGGCTCAACGATGCTCCCAGATGCACTACTTATTTCATTTCGACTACTTAGTTAACCGAGGAATCGTAGGGGTCCTGAGGTCAAGCCTTTTACTCGCGGTCCGCCCGGCCCCCCGTACCTGACTCGCTTGCCATGGTGACAGTCACTGCTCAACGCTTGATGCGTGGAAAGGCCGGGCAGATCGGGATGCGCAGCGGGCTTGACACTACTGGGGGGCGGCTCCGCACAATCGCGCCTCCCTCTCCCGGACGTAACCACTGCTTGTTCATGGCCACGCCTTTGTGTCGCGCGCGAGCCGCTCGGCGCGCTCGAAGGCGTATAAAAAGTTCTCACAATGTGGTGTGGGACATGCACTAGACGTGCGCATCGTGATCTCGCCGGTCGTCGGTGCGGGCACATCAGCGAAGCGAGTAGTCGTCTGGTCGCTTCGGTGATGGTGTGGGCGTCGGATTCGGTGATCTCGTCGGTGAAGCGGAGTCCTTGCATGGTGATGTGCGGCCACTTCGAGCGACTCGGCCGGGATGAAATCCAGGCCGAGTACGTCAGCGAGGGTGGCGTAGTAGTCGGTGACCAGGCGGTGAACCTCAGGTTGGTTAGCGAAGGTGAGGGTGCCAGGTATGGAAGGTTCGGTCTTCGCGCCAGCCGGGTTCCCACCGCCAGTGGTTCTGTAGGTTGTGCACGAACTCGGCTTGGTCGGTCACGTGCTGATGATCTCGCGTGTGTCTAGATCAGGCTGAGAACCTAGACCTCGCTGGGAATCTCGGGCTTCGTGGGTTCCTGCTCAATGTCGTAGTCGTCAATGACGATCACGCGGTCGGCTGGCCAGACTGACTCGGAGATTTCCAGGATGGCGCCGTGTTCGTCGCGTGCGGTGTGGACGATGTGCATGACCGATGCTCCGGTGGGTAGTTCGAGGATGACGGACTCTTCGGCGGTGGGCATCCGGGCGATCCATTGGTCACGGGCGCGGGTGTAGCGGCGGCCGGTGAGGTCTTCCACGCACAGGAACAAGGCCTTGGGAACAACAGTGGGTTCTTCGAGGAAGGTTCCCCCGGCGACGGAGGTCGGGAGGTAGCTCGCGCCGATCTCGTCGAGCGCTGCGGTGTCCTTGTCGAAGAGATTGCGGCGGCGGATGACGACCTCGGCACCGGGTTCGATGCCCATAATCTCCGCGATGTGGGTGGGGACTGGGCCGCGACCAGCGAAGACGATCTCATGCCGCAGGTGGTGGGTGAGCTGCTGCTGATGTCCTCGGGCGCTGCCGTAGCGGCCACGGAAGCGGCGTTGCAGCCGGCGCGGCTCCTTGACTGAAGATGCGCGAGGCTTGGCCTGACGGTGTTTCGCTGCCTGGGAATGCTATCTGCTGAGAAAAGGCTTTGAACCCCGTTTGTAACCATGAGCTTGTAACCATGAGCCGGTCAGGAGTAGTCTTCAACTCCAACGGTACCCTCGATCAAGAGCGCAGCCCAGATCCGTGAAGTTGATCATCAAGTTGCTTGACCGGTGGCGTGTCCTGCCATGGTTCCAGGGTGGCACGGATGTTGCGCACTCGTTTCACGAGGCGATCGGCACGATTCTGGGAAACGAAGTCCCCAACGCTCGCAAGCATAGCCGCGCCTTCATCAATATCACCCGCTTGCACGTGAGCCGCACTAAGATCCAACTTAGCCATCGCGATATTGATATTCCTATAAGAAGAGGAGTTGGGCTGCTCCGCAGCATAGAGTTTCAACGATTCGCCAATGACTTTCACCACGTCGGCTTTCTGGCCGAGCTTAAGGAGGCACTTTCCGCGTCTAGCGACGTGTAGCGCTTCGCTGTACGTGTAGAAGGTAAGCGCTGATTGTTCCGAACACTCGGGTAGATAGGCCTGCGTGCTGTCAAGGTGCCGCATTGTTGTGTTATAGTCACCCATCGCCGCAAAGGCACACGCGCCAATGTCGGAAGCAAACGCACTTAAACAGGCGTTATGAGCTCGTTCTGCCCATGTTTGTGCGGCAACAGCGTAGTCAACCGACATGGCCGGTTGTCCGGACGATTCTGCAGCGTGGCTCAAGTTCGCCAGCACCATGGTGGTGAGTTCCAGATCCTGTGCGTCATGCGCAACAACACGCGCTTGCTCGTAGTATCGCCGCGTAGCAGAGAGATCGTCGGCATTAAAGGAAATCCAGCCCGCGCTTCGCTGAGAATTTCCGAGCACCGAGAGGAGGCGCGGCCGTAGCTCATCGGGGCACTCGGCAGTCATGGCCTGTAATATCTGTTGCTGGGCAAGAACGGTATGCAGCGCCGCACGTGGGCCTAGTTTGTCGTTGCTGAGGTGGGCGTCGAAAAGAATAGATTCGATGTGCGTGATGATCTGCGCATCTACCCGTTCTGGTTTAATAATGGCCGCCACCACGCGTTCTTGTTCACCTGGATCCAGACCTTCGAACCACGGGGAAGCACAGGCGGTCGTCGCGGTCACACCAAATAGCTGCAACAGGTCACGCCGGTTCATTCTGTCCACCAATCGCCGCACACTCGTAAGTAGTTCATTGTACCCCTTCCCTTCATGAATACTCTGCGCGGCAGCGGTGAACAGCGCCAGGTTCGCGGCGAACAACGCAGCAAAATTACCGACAGGGCCGAATTGTGTCAACGAAGGCGATTGAGTCGTCGAATCATCCGGATGACTCTGTGAACCCTCAGGTCGCTCCTCCGAATAGTCTATGATTCCATCGTTGCCTGAGTATGACATCTCGGAAATAATGCAGGGATTAGGGGCTAACTCAGTGGGTAAGGAGTCGAGGTCGTCGTTTCTCGACAACGGGGTACGGAAGTCCGAGCCCGGGACCGGTTCGGTATGAGGGGCATGCGCAGCTACGGTAAACTGCGCTGTGTTTCCGTGTTGCTCCTGCCCCGCGCTGCGCACTGTGTGAATGAAGCGGTTTTTCACCTCTTCGGGTGCCCGCGCGAGGGCGGTGTCCATGAGCGCTTGGGTATGGGGGCGCAAGGTGATGGTGGTGTGCCTGGCTTCCCACTTGTTCACCGTCCGAGCGTCGATACCAAGATATGCGGCGAAAGCACGGATGCTCAGGCGCATGGCCTGGCGCAGGGCCTTGGTCTCGGCTCCGGTCCAGCACTGAACGCTGACCATCCGGTGCACCCACGATCCTCTCGACAGACACGGAAACTGACGCGCTGAGCGTAGTGCCTCACTGGTCCACCCTGGGGGCGCCCTGAGGGCCTCATCAGCACATCTTCTCCGAGGCAGCGCCCCGAGGACACTATGTGCAGCCACTCACCGCACCCATACACGGTTGGAGCGTACCCCTATGCAGTGCCTGTCTCAGCGATCAGTGGAGATGATCGCGCCGTGACCATCCAGGCTGGTCTGAGTGACGCCTGTGCAGGTCATGACGTGACGTATGACCATGGCTTGACTCAGCAGAACCACGGAAGGGGTGAGCAGGTGACTGGTGATCTGAGCCGGGAACACTGGATCGTGCCGGTACACGGCCTGACCCCCACCGACCCTGACGGCACGGTCCAAGCCAGCGCCCACCGCGATGGCACCGTGATCCTGCGCCTAGCGTACGGGGATCACGGTGCCACGATGCGACTCGATGTCTGTCGGGCCGCCCAGCTTTCCACCGGAATCTGGGAAGCCGCCGGAACCGCCCAGCAACTCACCAAGTACCTCGACGACGACCAGCCCCCACCACCACCCTCCACCGGATCGGGAACCCGGCCGCTAGCCAGGCGCAGGCACTCCCACCGCAGCACATCACCACCAGATCGCTCCCCGAGAAGGCCGGCCCCGGCGAGTCAGGATGCCGCGATGATGATGCGCACGATCGGCCTGCGCATCCACCGGATCCGCACCAGCCGGGACAAGTCGCTGCGGGTCCTCGCCGGGCTAGCCGGGATGGATAAATCCACCCTGCACCGCATCGAACACGGACACCGCGAGCTGACCCTCTCCGAGATCATGGCACTGGCCAGCGCGCTGGAGATTCCCCCCTCAACGCTGATCGGATTGCCGATCTTCGCACCCGTCTGACTTCTCGGTCATCCCTGACCGGCCCCAGCCATCCGGCAGAGAAATTTTAGACGACTAAGGAGAAATTTAAACGATTGGTGGAGAACAAGCCGACCATCCCTCGCCCGTGCAAATAGTTCAGGGCGGCCCGGTAGGGAACACGCGGTTCCCCGGGTACCGATGGTACCCGGGGGTCGTTGTGCTGCGCACGCGAGTTATCCCCACAAAGGAAAGAAACGCCGACACTGAGGAGTTGATACACGCTGTGATATCTCCGGATGGGTAAACGGTGCGCCTTCGGCACACTGCCCCGCGAGGGAACCGTCATCTGCGAGTATACGGGAGATCTGCCGGGCTAACCAATACACGTCCCCTCACAGGATGGACTGGAGATGTCAGGCCCCTTGCGGGTGTGGGAGCCAGGGGTGCCGGGTCGCCCGGGGGAATTTCACCCCCGGGCTCCCACAGAACGGAACGGTCGCGGTAGGGACCGCTGTTGCCAGCGGCCCCCCGCGCAGATCCCAGCGTGCGCTGCTAACGCACTGGGCTCCTGCCTTGGGTGCGGGCGTTGAATCGCATGCTCGGCCATGGATGCATGATCCGGGTGGGAGGTAGCCATCGGGTGGCGAGACGATCCATGCGTTCCCAGTTCAGGCGGGTGCGCTGGCTGCGGCGCCGTAGCGCCTGGTACCAGTGCCTGGTTGCCTGGGTGTGGAATGCCCGGATCGCCTTGCTGTTGCCGGGCACGGCGTAGTAAGCGAGATGCCCTCGCACCACGCTTGCCAGCCATCTGCCCTGCTCGGGGACAGGCTGATGTCGTTGCCGCTGGAGCTGTTGTTTGAGCTCCCGCAGTTTCGTTCGCATCCGCTTTGAGATCGTGATGCGTCGGAGTCCGAATCGTCCGTCCCTGGTCTTGCCGCAGAGATGCGTGAAACCGAGGAAATCGAACGTCTCGGGCTTTCCGAGCCCGCGTGCCTTCCGCCGTCGGGTGGCGTGCCGCCCGAACTCGATCAGGCGCGTCTTCTGGTCGTGCAGTTCCAGACCGAACTTCGCGAATCGCTCACGGAGATCTGTGAGGAACCGCTGTGCGTCATCCTGATACTCAAAGCCCACAATGAAGTCGTCGGCGAAACGCACGATGATCACATCCCCGTGCGTGTACCGACTCCTCCACCACCGGGCCCACAGGTCGAGGACATAGTGGAGGTAGACGTTCGCCAGCAGGGGCGACGCCGATGCTCCCTGGGGAGCCCCCTCCAGAGTCCGCGACCATTCCCCGTTTTCGATGACTCCCGCCTTCAACCACTTGCGGAGCAGGCGCAGGATGCGCTTGTCCGCGATCCGGTGCTCCAGAAACTTCTCCAGCCAGCAGTGATCAAGACTGGTGAAGAAGTCGCGAATATCCGCGTCGAGCACCCAGTTCACCTTCTTGCGTTCGATACCTACCGCGAGCGCATCGAGCGCGTGATGCGGACTACGCCCTGGCCTGAAACCATAGGAGAACCCAGCGAAGTCCGCCTCGTAGATAGCGCCCAGCACCTCGACGACGGCACGTTGGAGAATCTTGTCCTCCAACGCGGCGATGCCGAGCGGCCTTTGCCGCCCGTCCGCCTTCGGGATGTACGCACGCCGTGACGGTCTCGGCTGGTAGCCCCCACGGTGAACCCGCGCGTGCAGGTCCTGCAGGTGTGCCTCCAGGTTGAGTCCATAGGCTTCCCAGGTCACCCCGTCGACCCCGGTCGCCGCCCGGGGATTCAGTGCCCGATAGGCCGCCCGCAGTCGATCAACGGTGACATGGTGTAGTAACGCGGTGAACCGTGCTTCCTTGTCTGTTGCCGCTCTCCGACGCACGCGGTCCAGCGCGCTTGTCGCGTCGTGCCCGGCTCTGAGTCCGGGACGCGTTGCGCTAGCCGCGTTCCCCTTGACCAGGCCCCTTTCCTCCACCACCTCCGCGACCGCGGTCTTGTTCGGCGGCTTCACCGGTACTACGGACCTGTCCGACTTCCCGTACTCGTCCATCTCAGGCGTGCGACCTCAGTCTTCCCTGAGCGGCCCGCCCGGTGATCACCCTGGCGGGCAAGTACGGGACCTCCCGGTTCTCGTGCATGAAGATTCCGTACATGCGCGGGGTCTCCGACCGCGCGGGGTCCGCCAGTAGCTCGCGATAACGCTCCTGGCGATTTCGCCTTCCGCTTCTGTCAACAGCGTCGGCACCCCGAATCAGGGGATTTCGCGGCTCAATAACCCGGCCTGCACGTACCCCTGTCAACGCTTCGCCACCGCCCTCACGGACGACAACGCATGACTCGGGGCCATCGTGGATCGCTACTCCTTCGACGTAGGGCTCTTCCATCCCCATCTCCATGCCGGTTTATCCCGGCGCACTGACAGTCTCCCGTCATTCCGCTCTTCTCATCCAATCCGTTAGAAATCAGGCATCCACGCCCAGTGGGCGAACAGGTTGGGCTCTCTACGCATGAGCCCATTCCACCAGGACTTGAACCGCTTGAACGCCCTCAACCGTTTGTACTTCCTGCGAGCCCACCGCATCAGGTAGGTGTTGATACGCCGCAGGAGAGCATACATCTCGGTCCGGTAGAAACTGCCATAGTAGTTCATCCAGCCACGAATGACCGGGTTCATCCACTCGGCGAGATCCGCCAGATCGCTCGTGGTGTGCAAATGTATCCTCCATTTGCGTACTGTTCGACTTTTGGCCTTCAGAGCGTCCTTGCTGATCGCCGGCAGGAACGCCGTGAACATACTCTTGGCATCCTTGGTTGGCGCCTTTCTGGGACGGAAAGTGTACCCAAGAAAAGTGAACGACGTGCACTCGTACTCAAATCGCCGCTTCCTGTCCTTGCAGTACACCAACTTGGTCTTGTCGGGATGTAACCGCAATCCGACACTTTCCATTCTCTCGGACAACGCAGCCCAGACTTGCCGGGCCTGCCGTTCGGTCGAACAATGCACCACCGCGTCATCAGCGAACCGTTCGAACTCCACGGTCGGGAACTCGCGTTCCAGCCACAAGTCGAACGCGTAGTGCAGGTAAAGGTTGGCGAGTACGGGTGAGACCGCTGACCCTTGGGGGGTACCACGGTCCCGCTCGACCACCGTCCCGTCGGGCATCTGAATCGGTGCCTTCAGCCACCGCTTCACATACATCACCACCCATTTCTGGTCGGTATTGACCTCCACCGCTTTGACCATACGATCATGATCAACCGAGTCGAAGAACTTCTGAACATCAAGGTCCAGAACCCAGTCCTTCTTCCAGCATCGCTGGCGGCACTTCTCCACCGCCATCTGCGGCGACCGCCCTGGCCGGTACCCGTACGAATCGTCATGAAAGATCGACTCCATACGGGGCTCCAACCGCAAAGCGACCACCGTTTGCGCGATTCTGTCGGTCACGGTGGGAACCCCGAGCATCCTGGTCCCACCGCCATGCGGCTTCGGTATCTCCACCGCCCGCACCGGAGGCGGAAAATAGGTCCCCGAGGACATCCGATTCCACAGCCGGTAAAGATTATTCTTCAGATCGGCTTCGAAGTCCTCGATGGACCGCCCATCCACCCCGGCGGCACCCTTGTTCCGCTTGACGCTCTTGTACGCCTCCCACACCAGCCGCTTCGGTATCTGAAACGGTTTGTCTTCCGAACTTGACTTGCCCACTCGTCTCCTCCCAGAGAACTTCTGGTTGCTCGCGCGAACAAACCCAGATGAGCCAGCCCCTTCGCTCCACTCCCATTACAGGAGCTTCACCACTACTACGAGCTGGTCCGCCAGCGCACACCGCATCGGTACTCGACGCCTCACAGTTTCCGCTGCTCGACGCACTCCCTCTCGTGTCCACCACCCTGACAAGAAAAACGGCGGACCCTGTATCGGCACACGCCTTCCCACGTTTCGCACAGAAGCCACGGACCAGGCTCGCGCCGCCTGCATGCCGGACACCGCCTGGCCAATAAACGGGCACCCGCCAGACTCATCCCGGGATCGCATTGACACCCCGGTTTTGATGTCATTTCCTAAATCTCGACACTTCATCAGCGGTTCACTCGCGTTCGCCTTCCTGGTCCCCCACCTGACAGCTCTTACACCGCCTTTTCCTCAACGCTTACCACGACAGTCTTCAACTAACGCAGCTTGAGGTGGTTTGACACCGCCCCCCGCAGGGCGACGCCGGAGGGCCACAAATCCTCCATCTCCTGTACAACACCGCACCAAGCGAGTCGTCTCCTACCTATCGACTCCTCTCCGCGCGCGTGGCGCAACAATGCTGCTAAGTTAGAGGTGTGGACCGGGACGATGGCGCACTGTTTGGCGACGTCGCAAATGACTCGGCGTGTCGACGGTCGAAAACGACGAGAAATGCACCGCGCATCGATATTGTTATCGCGTGGTGAAGAACTCAAGGGCTTCTCGGCCCGCATCTGGTCGGCTGACCGACCATGTCACCCTGGGCGTCCTGAGTAGTGTGGTTCATCGGGACGTCGTGGACGATGTGATCCGCGAAAGCGGGAAACGCGAGGAACGGTCTCGGTTGTTACCGGCGCACGTGGTGGTGTACGTGCGCCACGAGGCGCTTCGTTGCATTCCCGATTCAGTCGGGAGGAACTCGGAGGGATGTTCTTGGGTCTGATGGCTTACCTGAATCCGAAAGGAGACCGGGGACAATAGCATGCCAGGAAAGCGGCGGTCGCGCTCAGGCGTATGAGGCGAGGCGCTGCGGGACCCGCGCGATATGGTGAACAGCTGGATTGCTTGATACCCCAATCTCCAGATGATGCAAATCACCATCCACCGGAAAGACGCCCGATACCGGTGCCGCATCCTGTGTCGGTATAGGTACGCGCCCGGCACAACCTCCGGGATGTGGAGCGATGCCCAATGAGGGTATTCAAGGAGATGAGTGGGGCACCTAAGTCGCGCTGTGACGTGCAACGAAGACGAACGTGGGATCGCCTAAGGGGTGCGAACCCTATGGTGACGGAGGCCTCGTAGTAGTCGTGGGAGTCACGCCCCACCAAGGAGGACGGGAAAGCCGTCCACAGTCGGGCGAAGGGGGCCAGGTGATCGGATATCTATGAGCTGGGAGGTATGCGTAATGCAGAACGCCAAAACAGTGCTGGATGTCCTCCGTGAACGCGGGAGGCGTGGCCTGCCGTGCAACGAGCTCTATCGACAGTTGTTCAACCCGGGCTTGTATCTGCTGGCTTACGGGCGTCTATACTCCAACCAAGGGGCCATGACGCCCGGGGTCAATGGGGAGACCGCGGATGGCATGTCCGAGGCAAAGATCGGTCGCATCATCGATGCTTTGCGCTACGAGCGCTACCGATTCCAGCCAGTCAAGCGGATTTACATCCCGAAAAAGAACGGGAAGATGAGACCGCTCGGCTTGCCGTCCTGGACGGACAAACTCGTCGGCGAGATGGTCCGCCTCCTACTGGAGGCATACTATGAACCGACGTTCTCGGACCGATCCCACGGTTTCCGTCCCCGCCGGGGCTGCCACACCGCGCTGCGCGAAGTGGCCGACACATGGGCGGGGACGACCTGGTTCATCGAGGGAGATATCGCCGATTGTTTCGGGTCGCTTGATCATTCGAAGTTACTCGAAATTCTCGGTGAGAAAATCCACGACAAAAGGTTCCTTAGGCTGTTGCGTAACATGCTGGAAGCCGGATACCTGGAGGACTGGGAATGGAACGCTACCCTCTCCGGCGCGCCACAGGGCGGGGTGGCTTCACCAGTCCTTTCCAATATTTATCTGGACCGGTTGGACAAGTTCGTGGAAAAAGATCTCATTCCACAGTACACCCGAGGAGGCCGGAAGGCGGACAACCCCGCCTACAACCAGGTGAGAACCGCGATGAGGCGTGCTCGCAGGCATGGTGATCATGCCATGGAACGACAACTGCGCAAGCAACTTCACCGCCTGCCCAGCAAGGATCCTCGAGATCCTGGCTACCGGCGGTTGAAGTACAGCCGATACGCTGACGATCACCTCCTCGGGTTCATCGGACCGAAGGCCGAAGCCGAAGAGATCAAAGCTCGCCTCGCCGCGTTCCTGCGTGATGACCTCGCGTTGGAACTCTCCGAGGACAAGACCTTGATCACACACGCCCGCACAGGCGCGGCACGATACCTCGGCTACGAGATCACCACCCAGCACGCCGACCACAAGATCACCCGTGGTCAACGGTCGGTCAACGGGACCGTCATGTTACGCGTCCCCCAGGCGGTGATCAGAGCCAAATGCTCCCCCTATCTCAAGCGCGGAAAACCCGAGCGCCGACCCCACCTGATGAATCTCGATAACCATCTGATCATCAACACATACGGGGCCGAATACCGGGGGCTCGTCCAGTACTACCTGCTCGCCGGTGACGTCTGGAGACTTCATCGGCTGCATTGGGTCATGCAGACCTCGATGCTCAAGACGCTGGCCGCCAAGCATCGCTCGACCGTGACGACGATGGCCCGCACGCACAAGGCCGTCATCAGCACACCACACGGGCCGCGCACCTGCATGGAGGCCACCGTTGAACGAAAGGGCAGAAAACCACTGGTCACACGGTTCGGTGGGATACCCCTGAAACGGCAGAAGAAAGCGATCCTCACCGATCGCCAACCAACCCCGGACACCAGCCGCCGCAAAGGCAACGAGCTGATCAAACGGCTCAGGGCAGGCCGGTGCGAGATCTGCGAACAACGGGTCCAGGTGCAGACACACCAGGTCCGCAAGCTCGCCGACCTCAACCAACCGGGGCGACCACAACCCGCGTGGGCACAACTCATGGCGAAGATACGGCGCAAGACCCTCGTGGTCTGCTCGACCTGCCATGACACCATCCACGCGCAGCAACCAACCGCGACACTCACGGGGTAGTCACTGGAGAGCTGGATGATCGGAAACGATCACGTCCAGTTCGGGCCGGGGGCCGCTGGAAAAGGACTGTGCCAACACGCACGGCACCTCGCCAGCGGCCTACCGGTACCTGACGATGGGGTTGTGCCTGTTCGCCGACGATGATTACACCGAGGTCGCGACCAAGGTCACGGGGTCGTTGACGGCGTTTGGGTGTTGGGACGCGCGGTGGTCGGTGCCGACCACGGGTGGGATCACCCAGGCCCGCAAACGGTTGGGCCCCCAGGTGCTGGCGGAGGCGTTCGAGCAGGTCGTTGGCCCGGTGGCGAACTCCTCGACGCGGGGGGCGTGGGCGCAGGCTGGCGGCTGGTGGCGATCGACGGGTTCGAGGTCGATGTGCCCGACACCAAGGGCAACGCCGCGCGAGTTCGGCTATGCCGGGTCCGGGGATCACCGTTCGGCGTTCTGTAAGGCGCGGGTGGTGGCGTTGGCCGAGTGCGTATGGATGCGTTCCTGGCCGCCGAGGTCGGCGGGTGGGCTACCGGGGAGAAGACCCTGGCCAACCGGCTTTACCAGCGGCTGCGCCGCGATGAGCTGTGCACCGCGGATCGCAACTTCTACAGCTTCGAGGCGTGGGTGCTGGCCGCCGGGACCGGGCGGCGTTGTTGTGGCGGGCCCCGACCGGGTTGGCCCCCGGTTGAATTGCGGCAGGCTCTTCGCCGATGGCACCGACCTCACGGTGTCGATCAACCCGGCGATCCGTGGCGCGCGACGCCGTGCAGCGATCATGGCCGCCGCCTCCCCCCCCGCTGATCTTCCGCTGACGGCGACGGCCCGCCCCCCGACAGTGAGAGCGCCGAGCTCGACCACGCCCAGGCGCACCTAGCCGGGTCGTGGAGTACGACGTCCCGGACCGCGACGGCAACGGCACCGGCGAGTTGATCGTGCTGCTGTCCACGATCTGGCGACCCCGCCGACGCCGGCGCCGACGAACTCGCCGCCGTCTACCACCAGCGATGGGAGGATTTCCGGTAACGACCAGCTCAAAACGCATCTGCGCGGACCAGGCAAGGCTCCGGCTCGCGCCTGCCCGAGCTGGTCCATCAGGAGATCTGGGCCCTGTTACTGGTCCACCATGCGCTCAGCGCCCTGGTCACCAGAGCCGCCGAGGCCGCCGACCTCGATCCCGACCGGGTCTCGTTCATCCGGGTCCTGCGCATCGCCCGCCGTACCGCCACCGGTACGGCGGGTTTTTCCCCCGAGGACTGGGACGACGCCCTGCCCCACGTCCTGGCCGAAATCACCGCAACGATCAACCCTTCCCGAACTGTCGCACCGGAGCTGCCCGCGCGCGGTCAAACGAGCCCGCCACAACAGCTACCGGGTCAAGAAACCCAGCGACCGCGCCAGCACCCGCCACACCGGCCCACCCACGATCCACATCCACACACTGGCACCCCGCGCAGCATGATCAACTTAAGCTACGTGGCATTGACCCCGGACTGGCTCTAACGGGGGTACCCACGTGCCATGACTACGCCGGGGAGCACACTACGCATGTGAGGTGGTGGAAAACCTCGTGAACGCACTCGATCTCGCACGGTGGCAGTTCGGAATCATTACCGTCTATCACTTCCTCTTCGTTCCGCTCACGATCGGGTTGGCGTTCGTCGTGGCAGGGCTGGAGACCGCATGGATGCGCACGCGGTCTCCCACCTACCTTCGCCTAACGAAGTTCTTCGGAACTCTCTTCGTGATCAACTTAGCTGTGGGCGTGGTTACCGGGATCGTACAGGAGTTCCAGTTCGGCATGAACTGGAGCGATTATTCGCAATTCGTCGGTGACGTCTTCGGCGCGCCGTTGGCCATGGAAGGGCTGCTGGCGTTCTTCCTGGAGTCAACCTTCGTCGGGCTGTGGATCTTTGGGTGGGACCGGCTCAGCCCTGGCCTGCACCTGGCCACCATCTGGATCGCGGCATTCGGCTCGCTGGTGTCGGCCTATTTCATCCTGGCAGCGAACGTGTGGATGCAGCACCCGGTGGGGTTCAGCTACAACTCCGCCACGCGCAGAGCCGAGCTCACCGACTTCGGCGCCGTCCTCACCAACTCCACGATGGTGGTCGCCTTCCTGCACACGGTCACCGCCGCCTTCCTGACTACGGGAGCGTTGGTCGCCGGTATCGCCTCCTGGCAGCTGTGGCACCGCCGCGACAGCGCTGATGCGCTGGCGTTTCACACGGCAGCGAAGGCCGGCATGTGGATGGCGGTCGTCGCTGGGCTCGCGGTCGCAGTGTCCGGCCACAGCCAGGGGGTGATCAGGACCACCCAGCAGCCGATGAAGATGGCCGCCGCCGAGGCGCTGTACCACACTGAGCAGCCTGCGTCATTCTCGTTGTTCACGATCGGCACCCTGGACGGATCGAAAGAGATCTGGAGCCTCAGGGTGCCTGGGCTGCTCTCCTTCCTGGCTACCGGCTCTTTCAACGGCAGGGTGGAGGGCATCTACGACCTGGAGGCACAGTATCACCAGAGGTTCGGGCCGGGCGACTACCGGCCTGTCATCCCGGTCACCTACTGGTCGTACCGTCTCATGATCGGCCTTGGGCTGCTGGCCGCGATCATCTCGGCGAGGCGTACAGCCAGCGCCGCGACACCGTGCGACCGCTGTCTGGCGCCCGTGATCTGCTCACCACCCTGACAGATCACCGCGTGCCGTGGGCAATCGCCACCAGCGGACTGGCGATCGCGGCTCGCCCCGCGTTGGACCTGCTCGGCCTGCCAGCAGACACTCCTCTGGTCACACGGGATCAAGTCCGGTTCGCCAAGCCGGACCCGGACCTATTCCTCGCCGCCGCTGCGCGTGTTGGTACCGATATCCGCACGGCCGTCGTCGTCGGCGACAGCATCTGGGATCTGCTCGCCGCTCGACGGGCTGGCGCGCTCGGGGTCGGCCTGCTTTCTGGCGGCTACGGCCGTGAGGAGCTCGAGCGGGCAGGCGCGTACCGCGTGTACGCGGACCCCGCCGATCTCCTCCTGCATCTGGACGAAGCCGGACTTCGCCGTGATGCCGATAGGTACGGGCAGGCACTGGGAACAGCGGCTCGGTCCGCGCTACCTACTGGTGAGACTGACAACTAAGTTGATCGTCGTGGCGAGGATACCGGTGCCGAACAGGTAGGACAGCAAGGCGTGCCGCAGGGCTGTTCGACAAAATTCGTGTGAGTGTAGGGCGGTGTCCGAGACTTTGAATGTCATGCCGACTGTGAAGGCGAGGTAGGCGAAGTCGCTGTACCGCAGCTTGCCTTCGTCTGACCGGGACCGCCGCGATGAGGCCGGCGAGCGCCAAGACAGTCACCTCGAATCGGGCCGAAGACTTGCGGCCGGACAAGTCCTCACCTGCACGATCGGACTTCGCGTTCACATTGTCATCATCCTCGTCGCCAACGATTCGGGTCAGGGCAGCAGCCCAACTGGCCGACGACCTCAGGCCCTGCTTGGCACCAGAGACGCCACAGTGCACGGCGGGTCCCGGCCTCCGCAGGCGGGTGTCACTGGTCGCTGGTCAGGCTGCCGGTGACCGTGAGGGTCGTCTCGTTCATGATCTGGTCTCCCGTGGTGTGTTCGGTGGTGTGGGGAACGCGGCGTGCCTCAGCGGGGCGGGAGGGGGTCCGCCACGACGGCGAGGGTTCTGAGTCGGCCAGGCGGGTGTGTCGCCTGTGCACGTGGACCGCACCCGCCGCGGTCGGGATCGAACCGACGATCTACCGCTTACAAGGCAGTTGCGTGATCCACGGCGGGCCGTCTGCCGCTAGTCAGGCTGCCCTGTGATTGACAGGTTGTCCACAGTGGACATGGCAGGCATAGTCTTGTGGAGCCGGGACGCCCGTGCCGTGGCGGGTCTGGTTTGGTCTGCGATTGCCTGCTACCGCTTGTGGCCGGTCACGTCAACGGTGCAACCTTGGACATGCTACCGCAAGCCGTCGGTGGATTTACTTACGAACGTAACCGATCGTCGTTCGTGGCGTAACGCTGCCATCAAAAGACGATCAGTTCCTTTCCCGAAATAGTCTGAGATTATGCATCTGGCGGAAAACCCAAGTTGACTATAGAGTGAAGAGGAACGTGTTAGCAACTAAGAGTGAACGGTGAGCGAAAGAGGTGACATTTGGGCCGAAATTCAATTCGATACACCCATGAAATAGAATGGCAAGCGTTCCGCTTCCGATGACGGTCCACCCACAATAGATCTCCAACACCTGATGGGATGAATAGTTTGACGACAACAATTCAGCTACATCAGCTCGAGCCACCTGTGTCACGACCTTTTCTGGTCGGGAACCGGACCCTCGACACTGTGGGAGCTGAACAGCTGTTTGCGACCCGCATAGGACGTACGAATGACTAAAGCACGCTGTGGTATGCGCGTGGTGGCGCAGACCACCGGCCACGTCTACTATCGTCGCTCCCACAAACGCAAGCGGCTCTTCGCCCACAACCGCAGCTTCGCGATCGCGAACGACCGACCGGTACCTGCGCCAGAAGTAAACTAAGACCCGAACTGAGACCCCGGAGGTGTTCGCCGGGAGGTGAACGCCCTCTGCGGCTGCGCACCCGAGGGGACTGAACCCCTAACCTTCTGATCCGTAGTTGCGACGCTCCCCTACTCAGGACCGGTATCCAGAGGCGTTTCACTCGGCACCACAATCACCAAGATAGGTGTGTCCGGTGATGGTATGCATCAGCCGCATGGTCCACACTGCCTTCGCCATGGTGAAACGCTCAACCGGTGGGCGATGCGGTCTGCTGGGTCGGTACCACCGGAGAGCCGGCGAGCAGCCGCGCCGCCTCGTCAACGACCTCGTCGTCGACGACCACCTCGAAGCGGCTGGGAACCATCATCGTGACTGCGTCGAAGTCCCGGCGGCCGCGCTGCAAGGCGTGCATCACCAGGCCCAGTACCGCGCCGATGACTGCACCGATGACCAACCCGTAGAACGCCAGCACGATGCTGGCCACCAGCGGGCTAATCAGGTTGAACAATCCGAATATCCAGCCGATCAATACACCGGGCAGCGCACCGGATGCCGCCCCCTTCAGCGCGGCACCGCCGTAGTTCAGCCGCCCGGTCACCTGCTCGACCATCCGTAGATCGTGGCCGATGATGGCCACCCGCTCGACCGGAAACCGCAGGTCCGACAGACGATCCACGGCACGTTCGGCGTCTGCGTAGTTGTCGAACCGCAATGGGCCGACGGTGTCGTCTTGCGGACATGTGCTCGTTCATCACTCGCTCCTTGTGCAGGTTTCGCTCGTAAGAACGGCGGTCGTCACCGATGCCAGACTGGCGATGACTGATCACTGTTTGTGTGCACCAGAGCACAACTTGTGTCGCCAGACGCACACAAACAGCGATCACGGAACGGCGTCCCGGCCAGTCGGTGAGCGCCGTTGGAGTTTCACTAGGAAGTGGTTACTGATTGCTTGTCGGAACCATCGTCAGCGGTAGCAGGGCCGGCGTCGTCAGCGGTGCCAGAGCCGGAGTCCGGCAGTTCCTGCCGCTGCGCGCCTAGGGGGATACGGCGGGGCTTGCTCGCCTCGGCGATCGGGATCGTCAGCATGAGCACGCCGCGGTCGTAATCCGCGGACAGCTTGTCCGTGTCTAGGTTGTCGCCGAGGAAGAGCTGCCGGGTGAAGATGCCATATGGTCGCTCGTTGACGATGACCTCGTCGCCTTCCTCATGCACGGGACGCCGCTCCGCCCGGACGCTCACCACGTTGTTCTCGACGGTCAGATCAACGTCGTCCGGGTCGACGCCAGGAAGATCGATGTGGACGAAGAACGCGTCTGCCCTCCGCCACGCTTCCATCATCATCGTCGGCGGCCTGCTGCCGCCCATCACCTGCGCAGCGAGGCGATCAAGCTCACGAAAAGGGTCAAAACGCATCAGTGCCATAGCAAATCCTGCTTTCACGCTCGTCACAGTTTCGGGTCGGATCGCA
Source organism: uncultured Actinomycetota bacterium (assembly GCA_963822695.1). Taxonomy (GTDB): domain Bacteria; phylum Actinomycetota; class Actinomycetes; order Mycobacteriales; family Pseudonocardiaceae. The sequence goes on along the minus strand of CAWGJH010000021.1, from coordinate 6,410 downwards.
CCCCCGACCAGTGATCCCCGGCAGGCCGGGTGTGAACCCCTAGCATGGCAAACTGGCCAGTACCAGGCCTGGCCCCAACGGGTCCAAATCAGTCGGCCTTCACCTGCGGGCACGAACAGTGCCACGATGCGAGGATCGGTAACGGGTTGGTGCACGGATGTGCGGCGATGACCCGATAGGGGTGGCTCCAGGAGGTCGCTATGACAGTGCCTGTGATGATGAAAGAGTCGATCAAACTGGGCGGTTGTACAACGGTATGGGGTTGACTCCCCGCCAGATTGTGGAACGTGCTCGCGAGAACACTCCTCAGTTGCGAATCACCGAAAGCTTAGTTACCAAGATCATATGCACGCTGCCCAGGAAGTAGCCCAGCCTCAGCCGATGTCTCCGATCCAGCGTCTCAAGTCGGCCGCTTGAGCGCCCGGGCGGCAACCGCCCTGGCCCGCTCCGCAAAAATGGAGGATCATTGTGTGCGGGCCACCACGGCACCGAACGTCACCAGCAGTCTCATGAGCCGGAGGCCGAGCATGGTTTGCACGCCTGCTGCTTCCCCGCAGGGTCGCGGCGGTTTCGACCCGGATACCCGTCGAAGGTTGGAACAGGAGCTGGCTGACCTTCGCGACCAGCGCCACGACCTCGCGACGGACCTGGTCAACGAGCAACCGACCGGGGACGGCGGCGATCAGGCCCAATTGTTGGAGCGAGCCGACGATGTGGCACGAATCGATGACCGCATCGCCGAACTCACCGACCTGCTCGCCGGGCGCGACACTGTGGGGTCGAACATGGCGGATCAGGATCAGCAGGACGTGCTCCCCGACGGCACGAGAGTTACTCTCCGTTTCGCCGATGGCACCGTCGAGGACCTGCACGTCGTCCTCGTCACCGAGGAAGCAGCAGAGCAGGAACAGAACAGTGTGCTCACGGTCCACAGTCCGTTGGGCCGGGCGCTTGCCGGTCGGCGGGTCGGCGACACGGTCACTTACCCCACACCGGAGGGCGAGACTAGCGCGCAGGTCGTTGCGCTACAGCCGCCCGGCACGCACCCTAGGGACACCTAGCCCGCGCTGGGCTATTCCGGCAGGATTTCGCCCTCTTCCTCGGCCGGCTCTCCCCTGCCAAGGTGCTGCCACATGCCAGCACTGCCGCCTGCAGCGGGTGCACGAGCTGGATCCGGTTCGCTGGCGGCGACGCGTCGAGGAGCTGCTCGACGCGCAGCGGATGGCCGAGAGGTATGAGCGGATTGACCGGGCGGTCGCCGACAGCGCGCCGCGGCCGGTTTCCTGCCAGGCGAGCTGATCCATCAGTCAACGATGCGCGATGTGCACACCACTGTCCGGTGTTCAGCGATATCGGCGAGCCGGCGCAGAGACTCACGGTTCCGCGGACGCATCAAGGCAGCCTGAAATGGGGTGGGTATCCGATGGGCCGGACCCCGGTCGAACATCTCTCCCATCACCACGCGGGTGTGACTGTCACCCTCTGGTGTCAGGGTGAGTCGTACCCGGGCAACTCCGGTGGGCCAGACTCGTGCATCGAGCTCAAGCATTCGACCTGGTTCCACAGCGACGACTGTCGTCGCATCCCGCACGGTCAGCGGCCACGGGCCCACGCTGTGGTGGATCCTCGTTCCCTCGGCGGGCCAGCCAGGATCCACATCCCGCATATGTGAGGCCCCCACCACCCATAGGGGATACAGCCACCCATCCGCGAGGACTGCGAATATCCGGTCGGCGCTGGTCAACACCCGCTGGCTAACTTCGATCACTTCGTCCTCCTGAGACCACTGATCGCGCTGTGGGCAGCTGTGTAGTCATCAGGACCGGCTGGGCGAGCCGGTGCTCTGCGGATGCTGCCATTGTTCTAACCTCCACGGGCATCGTCGGTGGCACCCTCCAGCTGGTCATCACCTGCTCAGTGAACCGGTCGAGCTCGCGGAACGGGTCGAGCCGCATCAGTGCCATCGCTGACTCCTCATCACTCCCGGGTCTCGACAATGGCGAACTCGGCGGATAGCAACCTGGTCACAGCGGATCTAAATTGCCACGATCCATTCACCTGCCGGTGCAAGCCCTCGACGCACGTGCGCGACCGTTGGCCGCGCACGTGCGTTGCAGTGTCCGATGTCAGGCGGCGGCTGCAGCGGTGGTCACCGATTCGAGGGCCAGGTCGAGCACTTCGCGGACGTCGCCGACCAAGTGCACGGTGAGGTCCTGGCGCACGGACTCTGGCACGTCGTCCAGGTCGGGCTCGTTGCGCCGAGGCAGCAGCACGGTGGTGATCCCGGCCCGATGCGCGGCGAGCAACTTCTGCTTCACGCCCCCGATTGGCAACACCCGTCCGGTCAGTGACACTTCACCGGTCATCGCCACGTCGGCACGGACCGGCCGTCCCGACAGCAATGAGGCCAGCGCGGTGGTCATCGTGACACCGGCACTAGGTCCGTCCTTGGGTACCGCCCCGGCCGGCACATGGACATGCACACCCCGCTCGGCCAGGTCGCCGACCGGCAACTCCAATTCCACCCCGTGCGAGCGCAGGTAGGACAGCGCGATCTGGGCAGATTCCTTCATCACGTCACCGAGTTGCCCGGTGAGCGTGACGTTCGTGGACCCGGTCTCCTTGTCGGCCAGCGAGGCCTCCACGAACAGCACGTCGCCACCGGCACCGGTGACCGCAAGCCCGGTCGCCACCCCCGGCACGGCCGTGCGCTCGGCAGACTCCGGAGTGTGCTTCGGTCGGCCGAGGTAGTCCCGCAGGTCGTCTGGCCCGATGTGCATCGGAACCTCGTTCTGGTCCAAGGCCAGCCGCGTGGTCACCTTGCGCAGGATCCGGGCAATCGAACGCTCCAGCTGCCGCACTCCGGCCTCGCGGGTGTACTCGCCAGCGAGCCGATGCAACACGGCATCCTCGACACGCACCTCCTGCGGGGTCAGCCCGGCCCGGTCGAGCTGCCGGCGCGGCAGGTGGTCGCGGGCGATCGCAACCTTCTCGTCCTCGGTGTACCCGTCGAGCGTGACCAGTTCCATCCGGTCGAGCAGCGGCGCGGGGATCGAGTCGATCACGTTTGCCGTCGCCAGGAACATCACGTCGGACAGGTCCAACTCGACCTCGAGATAGTGATCGCGGAACGTGTGGTTCTGCGCCGGGTCGAGCACTTCGAGCAGCGCGGCGGTCGGGTCGCCCCGGTAGTCCGAGCCGACCTTGTCCACCTCGTCCAGCAGGATCACCGGGTTCATCGTGCCCGCCTCGGAGATGGCCCGCACAATCCGACCCGGCAACGCCCCGACATAGGTACGGCGGTGCCCCCTTATCTCCGCCTCGTCTCGCACGCCACCCAGGGATACGCGGACGAATTTCCGTCCCATAGCCCTGGCCACCGATTCACCGAGCGAAGTCTTGCCGACCCCGGGCGGCCCAACCAGCGCAAGCACCGCCCCGCTGCGCCTGCCTTCGACGACTCCCAGACTGCGGTCGGCCCGCCTACGGCGTACAGCCAGGTACTCGATGATGCGGTCCTTGACCTCGTCCAGCCCGAAGTGGTCGGCATCCAGCACCTCACGAGCGTCGGCGATGTCGAAGTTGTCCTCGGTGCGGGAGTTCCACGGCATCTCAAGCACGGTGTCGAGCCAGGTGCGGATCCAGCCGACCTCAGGCGATGCCTCAGCGGTCCGTTCTAGCTTGTCGACCTCGGTCATTGCCGCCTTGCGCACGTGCTCCGGCAGCTCCGCAGCCTCCACCCGGCCCCGGTAGTCCTCTTCCTCGGAGGTGGGTTTGCCATCCAGCTCAGCTAGCTCCTTGCGGATCGCGGCGAGCTGCTGGCGCAGCAGAAACTCCCGCTGCTGGCGCTCCACGCCCTCCTTGACGTCCTTGTTAATCGTCTCTGCGACGTCGAGCTCGGCAATCTGTTCCTGACTCCACCCGATGAGCTTGTCCAGGCGTGCTGCCACGTTACGGGTCTCCAACAGCCAGAGCTTCTGCTCCTTGGTTAGGTACGAGGCATACCCGGCGAGATCGGCCAGCGCGCCAGGCTCATCGACCTGCCGCAGCGAGTCGATCACCTGCCAGGCACCGCGGCGCTGCAGGATCGTGGTCACCAGACCTCGATACTCCCGGGCGAGTTCCCGAGCTCGGTCGTCGGCCGCCGTCTCATCCAGGACGGTGGCCTCTACCCACAACGCGGCACCCGGACCCGTCGTGCCGGTTCCGATCCGGGCCCGGGACATACCCCGCACCACCGCGGCCTGGTCTCCACCGGGCAGCCGGCCGATCTGTTCCACCACGCCCCATGCGCCGACCGAGGCGTACTTGCCGTCCAGCCGGGGCACTAGCAACACCTGCGCCTGGCCACCCGAGTCCGCAGTGATCGCGGCGCGACCCGCTTCGATGGCCGCCCGAATCTCAGCGTCGGCCAGCCGCAGGGGGACCACCATTCCCGGCAATACGACGATGTCGTCGAGCGGCAGAACCGGGAGCTTCACAGTATCGATCAAGATTGTCATCCTCTGCGAGAAATTGAGTCCAGCCGGCTCAACTACGACGGCCATCTCGATATTCCCCGCGAGGTTGAGGTACCACCCCCACCGCCTCAGCGGTGAGCGAATCCCCCCGACCGGCTCGCTAGCTGAACCCACTCAGCCGTGGGGCCGGTTGCTGAGCTTGTCGCGCAACCGGTCTACCAGCCAACTCCGGGGCCGACGACCTTGTGAAACAGCTCGCTGTGGGGTGCTCCTGGGTGGGGACGGGTCGGCGCCAGCTTCTTCGCGGAGTCCACCTTCTCCCTGAGCTCGACGAGCTTTTCGCGCGGCACCCGATCGCGGAGCAGCGGGAATTGCTCGGTCTCCTCATCGTGCGCGTGGTGACGCAGCTTGTCGATCAGCTCACGCACGAGCGCGTCGAATCGAGGTTCGGACGCCTGCACCGCTTCGGCTGCTTCATGACCTCTTCGAGCCGTTTGTGCTCCTGCGTGTCGTGCTCGACGAGCTTCTCAGCCGTCGGGTAGGTGCTCGCGCATGGCGGGTGATCCGACGCGATAAGGAGGCCGTCGCCGGTGAGGTGCGGGGCACGCTTCAGCACCACCACTCAAGCGGCGCTCAACTCGGTGTGGGAGCTCCCCTATGCCCAGCGGTCCACCTTCGGCGCGCAGATCGGGCGCAGCCTCATCGCGCTGAGCGCGATCGGGCTCACCCTGGTCGGCAGCACCGGTGATCAACAGCTACATCACCGGCACCGCCGCCGGGACCCCGTTCGGGGTGGTGGCGTCGACTGCGCGGGGTACCTCATCGCGGTTGCGCTGGACGTGGGGTTGTTCATCGTGGCATTCCGGCTGCTCACCGACCGCGACGTCGCCGATCCGGGACGTGCTACCGGGCGCGCTGCTCTCGGGCGTCGTCTTCTGGCTGCTCCAGCAACTGTCATCGCTGATCATCTCCCGGTACCTGCACACCGCCGAGAGGGCCTACGGCACCTTCGCCACCGTCATCACCATACTGTGGTGGTTCTACCTCGGAAGCATCGTCACGCTCGCCGGCGCGCAGCTCAACGTGGTCCTCAAGGAACCGTTCCACCCCCGCGGGCTCGTCGAGGGCCCCACCACCACAGCGGACTACCAGGCCTACGACACATACGCCAAGGACACCCCCCTCCCCACCCAGACGAGCGAGTCCACACCGAATTCCCGCACCACGAGACCAGGACAGAGGGATCCCCCCATCAACCCGTCCGTTGCCAGACTGTCCCCAGGGGGGAACACCTCCAGGCATGGACATTGCGCGTAGGACACCCGGGGACTTTCCCCGCACGGCAATCGTGACCGGTTCCGACTCCGGCATCGGAAATGCAACGGCGGTCGCCTTGGCCGAACTCGGGGTGTGACGTGGGGATCACGTGGCGCACCGACGAGCCGGGCGCCAAGGCGACCGCCGATGAGGTTCGTGCCACCGGCCGGCGCGCCGAGGTGCGGCATCTCGATCTCGCCACGCACTTCCCGGCGCAGCGGCCGTCATCGATGACCTCTCCGACGCCCTGGGCGGTCTCGACGTCCTGGTGAACAACGCTGGAGCGGGCTCATCAGCGCTGCTGGTCGATCTCGAGTACGACACCTGGCGTCGGATTCTGGCGACGGATTTGGACGGCGCTTTCTTGTGTCTCCAACGGGCGGCCCGGCGGATGATCGCTGCCGGGCGCGGCGGACGGATCGTGAACATCACCAGCGTTCACGAGCACCAGCCCAGGGTGGGCGCCGCCGCCTACTGCGCGGCCAAAGGCGGCCTGGGGCTCCTCACCAAGACCGCCGCTCTAGAACTATCTGAACACCAGATCACGGTCAACGCTGTCGCACCGGGCGAGGTCGCCACGCCCATGACCGGGCAGGAGGACATCGACGTCCACGAACAGCACCGCCCCGGCGT
>CAWGJH010000020.1:0-78816 GCA_963822695.1 uncultured Actinomycetota bacterium | reverse complement strand
GTGGTGCTGCTTGATGCAATGCCCGGTGGGGGCGATGGTCGTTGAAGTGTGCCACGTACTCGGGTGCGACGCTGCGAGGGGCATGGAACCAGCTGCGTACCTATGCGACGCAAATCCCGTCGCTGCTCGCCTTCAACGCCGTGAGTGTGATCTCCACTGGTACCCAAGCTCGGCTCGGTGCATTGGGCGGCAGGTTCGAGCACTACGCACCGTGGAAGACGATCGACGGCGAGAGGCTGGCACCGGCGGGGGTCCCAGAGTTGGAAACGCTTGTGCGTGGGGTCTTCGCACCCCACTTCCTCGACCTCGTACGGAACTTCGTCTCCTTTACCGATGAACGGTCGGGCTGGTGAAGCGAGTGGCGAAGTACCACCAGTTCCACGCTGTCAACAGGGCGGTAGCCGAGACCGTGGACGCTGTCGCGCGGCGACGGGCGGGCGGGTGTCGTCTGGCATACGCAAGGCTCTGGCAAGAGCCTGGAGATGCTGTTCTACGTCGGTAAGATCATGCGTCACCCGGCGATGGCGAACCCGACCGCGGTGCTGCTGACCGACCGCGATACTTGGACGACCAGCTCTTCGACGAGGTGTTCGCTCCCGCACGCACCTTGCCGGAGACCCCCGTGCAGGCAACATCGCGGGAACACCTGCGCAGCTTCCTGGCTCGAAAGCCTCGGGCGGCATCGTGTTTTCGACCATGCAGAAGTTCGGCCTGACCAAAGAAGATCGTGAGGCCGGTCGCGGATTCCCGTTGCTGTCAGACCGGCGCAACGTCGTCGTCATCGCAGACGAGGCGCACCGCACCCAGTACGACCTGATCGATGGGCTAGCCCGTAACCTGCGCGACGCCCTGCCGAACGCTGCTTCATCGGGTTTACTGGTACCCCGACCGAGGCACGACCACAACACACGCGCAATTTTCGGTGAGTACATCGACGTGTATGACCTCACCCAGGCCGTCGAGGACGGCGCAACCGTAAGGGTCTACTACGAGGCGCGGCTCGCGAAGGTGGAGCTGCCCGAAGACGCGCGACGTCCTCGACTCCGGCTTCGATGAGGTCACCGAGCTTGCGGAGACCGAAACCCGGTATCGGCTCGGGTATGTAATTCCCCGTTCCCCTGCACCCTGGGCAGGGATGTCCCACTTCGCCCGAACCCGCGCACACTTGGCACTTGTTTTCTTGGCGGCCGAGCGGTCCAGGTGTCCGGCTCTCCCCCGCGCGGCGCGTCTTCGCGTGGTTGGGGGATCACGAAAACGGCTTGTTGATCATTTATGCGCCAGTGTCGCGTGATCATGATTTTTTTAGCGGGGGCGGTGGGGGATCTCAAAGCGCCGATTTCTTTTTTCTCGCGAGAAATTTTGCGTTTTTATGGATCATGAAAATCGGGCATCTACACGTGCGTGCCCTGCGTGTTTGTGTGGCTCTGGTTGCTCGATCTAGAGTCCATACCGCCGTCCCACATACCGTGAAGGCCGGGTGGTGGTGCTCGTGGCTCGTCGGCAGGTGGTGACCGCCTGCAACCGGCAGGTTCGCCAGTTACCTGAAGATCTTCAGCACCGCGAGTGTGCGTTGATCGAGATCGGCCGCAAGCACGCCCGGGACTTCGACGCTGGTCACGCGCCCTCTGGCGGCGGCGTGCAGCGGGTGCTGACCGAGCTACGCAAGCTGGCCAGGCACATGGTGTCGCCGGCCGCCACGACGGCCACGCCGGTGCTCAGCGTGCTTGACGATCTCCGCGCTCGCCGCTGATTGGCTCGCAGACGCCCCAGGATCGAGAGCGTCCCCCATGGGTGACTGAGCGCGGTCAGGAGGCCGTCGATCTGCAGGCGCATGGCTGGTATTGCCGCTTGAGCCTTGGCCGTGTCACGTACTGCATGGTGGCCTCGGTCAGCGTGATCCGGCCCTGGGTGATGATCCGGGTGTGACCGCACGCAGCAGCCGGCCCCGCCGCCGTTGTCGAAATGGATCATCAGGGTGGGGACGCTGATTGTGCTCGCCGTCGCGGCAGTCGTCACGGTGGTGGGCTGGTTCGTGCTGCGACGCCTCTACGGTGGGCAAGAGGCGCAGGTCCAGCTCGACGCGATCCGTACCGCCGGGACCTTGGTGATCGGCACCGGCGGGGCGGTGGCGCTACTGCTAACCGCCCGCCGGCAGCGCTACACCGAGCTGGCCCTGGTGCACACCGACCGTGACGCCACCGAGCGGCGGATCACTGAGCTGTACACGAAGGCTGCCGATCAGTTGGGAAGCGAGAAGGCGCCGGTGCGGCTGGCGGGTCTGCACGCGCTGGAACGCCTGGCGCAGATCACCCCGGACCAACGACAGACCATCGTCGATGTGATCTGCGCCTACCTGCGCATGCCTCTACACGTCACCCGAAGACCAACCGCCTGTCGAAGATGCCCCCACCGAAGCGCACACCCGATACGAGGAACGGCGCCAGGAGTTGCAGGTTCGATTGACCGCACAGCGCATCCTGGCCGCGCATCTCAGACCCGGCGCGGTGGGCACCTTCTGGCCTGACATTGACCTGGACCTGACCGAAGCCCAACTCCACAGCCTCGATCTCACCAACTGCCGCATCAGGAAGGCCCAGTTCGGCGGGGCGCAGTTCTTCGGGGAGACGCGGTTCGTCGAGGCGCGGTTCTCCGGGGACACGTGGTTCAAGGCGGCCTTCCCGGGAACGCGTAGTTCGGCGGGGCGCAGTTCTTCAGGGACGCGGTTCGTCGAGGCGCGGTTCTCCGGGGACGCGTGGTTCAGCGGGGCGCGGTTCTCCGGAACGCGCTTTCGGCGAGGCGCGGTTCTCCGGGGACACGTGGTTCAACAAGGCGCGGTTCTCCGGGGACGCGCGGTTCAACGGGGCTCGGTTCTCCGGGTTTTTTTTTTTTTCTAACGCGTGGTTCGACGAGGCGCGAACGCGACTAGCGGAGGACAGAATCCATGTCTGGCCCGCGACCTGGAGCACACGCGACGCGTGCGAGGGTGAGGAGGCCGGCTGGTTGTACCTAGTGCGCGTGGAGGAGTAGCCACGAGCATGCCAACCACAGTGTGGATAGAGGTGACGTCGCCGTTCTTGTGGGTTGCCGGTTACGGTGCCTCACGTGGGCAAGCAGATCAGCATCCGCGACGTGGTGACCGTCTGCGATTCGCTGTGCGCGGTGCTGGCCGAGATCGACGCCGGCCGGATGGACGCCTCGACGGTGCTGCGGGCGCGGATCGAAGGCGCGGTCGTCGCGCTGGATGTGGTGTTGGGCGCCGACGTTGCGACGGTGCTGGACCGGCTGGCGGGAATCCCCGACCCGCACGATTGATACCAAATGACCGATTGCTATAAGATGGGGGTATGGGAAGGACACGCAAGACCACCGCGACCCCCGGCGTCGTCGGCTACCTTCGGGTCAGCACCGAAGAACAGGCCGTGTCCGGGCTCGGGCTGGCCGCGCAGCGCGTCGCGATCGAGACCGAGTGCGGCCATCGCGGCCTGGAACTGCTCGCGGTGCACACCGACCCCGGGTTGTCCGGTAAGAGTCTGGCCCGTCCCGGCTTGACCGCCGCGCTGACTGACCTGGACGCTGGGCGTGGCACTGTGCTCATGGTCGCCAAGCTGGATCGGCTTTCCCGCAGCGTTCATGACGCGACCGGGTTGCTGCTGCGCGCCGACCGCGCGGGGTGGGGCTTGATCGCCTTGGATGTCAACGTGGACACCACCACGCCGCAAGGCGCGGCGATGACGCAGGTGCTCGCCGTGTTCGCCGAGTTGGAGCGTCGGCTCATCGGGGAGCGCACCAAAGCTGCCCTGGCCGTCAAGCGCGCGCAGGGCATCACGCTGGGCCGACCACGCACCCTGCCCACCGAGGTCATCGAGCGCATCCAGTCCGCGCGCGCGGCCGGCGCCAGTTGGTCGGCCATCGCCCGCGAGCTGAACGCTGATGCCGTGCCCACCGCCCAGGGTGGCGCCCACTGGCACCCCGCAACCGTCCGCCTGATCGCGACCACAGACCGTGTGGGAGTGGCTTGACCTGGGAGCCCACCCGTGACCGTCTCGCTGAGGCCGTCGAGTCCTGGATCCTGAACCAGGTACGTAAGCGGTGTGTTGCCATTCTGCGCGAGAACAGAGCTACCGCGCTGGCGCTGCGACCGTATCGACGCCGATGGCCACACGACCACCGCAGAGGGCAGCAACACGGCACCTAACATGATCAACAGTGGGGCGTGCACCGAAAGTTGATCATGTTTTAGTTGGTAGATAGGTGTCGCCCAAACTTCTCTCCCTGCGCGTTCTTTCGATTTGATCTTTCATATTTTATTATGCGTGATTGATGAATGGTCCCGAATATGCGAATGCGCAAAAATCTTGGCATGATTACGTGAAACGCGACAATGCGTGAAACGGAGGGCTCGATGAGGGTTTTCTTTCCGGGCGGGAACCGGACAAGAATTCCTGATCAGCGGAACCGCTGACTAGTCGACGATTTCGCGGCGCACGGGCGCTTTGGATTTTTCGCGCATCGGACAATCGCGTTTTGGACGTCGTATTGGATGGAGGCGTTGTTGGGTAAGGAGGAGTCTGTCAGGGCGTAGCGCAAAGTCTTTTCTGCAGGTCAACAGCGATGCCACAAGGTGCGGCCTGGCTGCGGTCTGATGTCTCGTCCGGCAACGCTGCTGGTCAGAGAGGTGGACTTCCTCATGATCTACTACCATCCCGACGCCTCCGACCTGCCCCGATGCTCAAAACAGTATCTGACCAGGAAAAACGACTTTGCGCACCGCCCTGGGTCATCGTCACGTTGGAGAAGAATGAGGCGGCCGGGAGCTGCACGAGGACAGGTGAACCGGAAATACATAAACGATCAAACCGCAGAATTTCTCTTCAGTTGACGATTCGACATCGGGATCAAACCGTCTTATGAACCAGTCAGCGAGCTGCTTCGACACGAGGACCAGCTCTACCGCCTTGCGAGAGTTGAGTCCTTCATTCAGCCCGTGAGCGATTTGATTTCGACGGCTGATCAGCATTAAGAGTTCCTGGTTCAGGCGACCATCGTTTGCGTCGAGCATCGCCTGTAGCTCGTCGCGCCAATCACCGTCGAAGCGTCCAACGATGTCAAGCAGATTCTCCGGAGACGGATTTCTACTCTTGCCCATCCACGAAAGCGAGAAGGATTTGACAGTGCCAGTGACGCGTCCATGGATGTAGCCCGTGACGACTTGTTGAACAATCTGCTCTAGGTGGATTATTCTGGGGGGCGCTAACGATCAGCCGAGAGTCATGCCGACTCATTATTACTCTTGATGACCACAAGCAGACACTACCAAAAATCTCGTCAGCCAATTGGTTTATCGATATCCCTAGAGTCGTCCGATCTTACAGCTTCACCAAGCTGTCTAGCGTTTTTCTGAACTTAACGGCCAAAGGTGGCCATCTTTTAATCGCCATTAGTAGCCCATGAGGGCGTTTGTCCGACTTAAGTCGTCTACTCAAGTTTTCTTCATTTGACGTCGAACCCGAAATAACGGCCGGCAGCTTTTTGCTTTCAGCAGGTTCTGAATCGGCCTCGTGATCAGCTCAGGCGACATATCTCGGTTCGCTGCGACCCTACGCATCGTGGCTACGAAAACCGCTTCAAGGAGTGCCGCATTGACCCTCTGGCCAGTGCGCCTTAGGTAGCTACGCGCTCCGCCGGCTGACAGTGCGTCCGCAGTGCTCTCAAGACCGCACGAGCTCTTCGGACTTGAGTTTAGTGAGGTCCCTGGTCCCTACGAAATCGTTCAGGAACTTCTTCAGCGGTCGATAGTATCCGCACGGCCCATGTATAGAGCCAAGAACCGGAGGACAAGCTCGATCTCGTACGCGCGGTGACTTTGCTCCGTAAATCGCCCGCCACCCGGGGTAGTTATTCAGTCCGGCAACAGGTTATCGAAGGGACCCGGATACAAGGCTATTCTAATTTCGTGTGGCGTCAGCTGGGTTCCACCAGAATTTAAGCACCTCTAAAGACCTGGTAAATCGACTCAAGAGATTTGTTCGTTCCATCGGTTCGTACAATTGTTGCTTGAATGAACGTGTTATCGAGCGTTCGCCGCTGTTCGGAACTAAGCGTCTCATGGGTCAGCCCCTTGAATTCATCGGCAACATTCTCTAATGCAAAAATTTTAGCATTGTGAATGCCTCCATAAAACGCCTCTAGAGTTCTTTAGTCGCTGTTGGCCATCTAGGACAAGATACCTCTTGTCAGTCTGCTGAACAAGCATGATTCCCGGGATCGGAAACCCTAGAAGCAGTGATTCGATGAAGCGATCCATCTGCGGGCGCCGCCATACGAACCCTCGCTGGAACCCGGCCAGCTCAAGGCTTTCGTCGCCATGGCCAAAGTTCGGAATCACGATGTCGCCACGCACGAGCCGGCGAACAAGCCCTTCTGCATCGAAGTCTGTACCCGAATAGGAAACAGGCTCAACCTCTCTCTCCGCTTTGTTGAGTTCACCGACCTCCTCATCGGTCAGCTCGATAGGCTCAACGTTCTGGGAGGCTCATCGGCAACAACCGTCATGCAAGCGACGGTACCGGTGCTCGCGAGCACGCGCGCTGACAGGTGGAGCACACGCCCAACCTTTGACGCTCCCGGTCGGCCCGGTGCCGCACCCCTGCCCGTGGCAGTCACGACGGCGTGGGTGCCCCCGGTACTGCTGACCGCTGTGCCAGCCGTCGCGTAGCGCGCCCCTTAAAGTCCGCCCATGGCGAGCGACAAGTGGTGGCGGCCCACGCGGTGGCGGCGACAAGGCCACGCCCGGGGCCAGTACGCACCACATCTCTGGCCTGTGTGGCTCGTCGCGCCCATCTGGGTCACGGCAGCCATCGCCCTCGCGGTAGTCATTTACCTGCAACTACAGGCGGTCACTGTGCCCCATGCCGCACCCAACGGTGGACCAGCTCCTCGCGACCCGCTCGACGTCATCAAAACCACCATCACCGTCGCCGGGTTCGTCGGCCGTCCTCGTTGGCGTCTACGGCTACCGCAAGCAGCGGCTCGTCGAGGGGGACGCACGTCGAGCTGATGCCGAGCAACGTGCTCAGCGATACACGACAGCCGCCGACCAGCTCGGGCACGAGAAAGCCGCTGTCCGCCTCGCTGGTGTCTACGCCATGGCCCGACTCGCCGACGACTGGATCGAGCAACGCCAGGTCTGCATCGACGTCCTGTGCGCCTACCTGCGCATGCCTTACGAGCCCGACCCTGTCAGCGAGAAACACCGCGAAGGGGAGCGAGAAGTCCGATTCGCCATCATTCGCATTATTCGTGATCATCTCCAAGACTAAGCCGCGCCTACCACATGGTGTGGTCGTGACTTCGACTTCACGGAAGCCACATTCGACGGCGGCGACTTCGGCGGGGTGAAATTCGCTGGTGGTAAGGGTCTCCTTTGACGGCGCGAAGTGTCGCTGGTGGTGATGTGCTCTTTAGGTGTCGGCGTGTCGATCACGGTGTGATGGCTTGGTGTGCGGTTTGGTCTCCGGGTGCCCGAGTTGGAGGAGATGTCGCGCGAGGAGTTGATCGTCGTGGTGCGGCGTCAGGCGGGGCAGATCACTGCGATGGCCGGGCAGCTCTCGGAGCTGGTGGAGGCCAACGACACGCTGGCGGGCAAGCTGGCCCGACTGGAGCATCTGCTGTCGCGCAACTCGGGCAACTCCTTGAGTCCCTCCCTCGAAAGATGATGATCCGGGCAAGCCCGCACCGCCGGAGAGCAAGGAGCGCGGCGGGGGTGGGCCCAAGCGAAAGCGGGGCAAGCAGCCCGGCGCTGCGGGGGACGCACCTGCCATGGACCGAGAGCCCTGATGACCGCCTCGACCGGTTCCCCCAGGGCCGCTGTGACTGCGGTGATGACCTAGGCTGTGCCCGGGATCTCGGAATCGTGGACCGCTACCAGCAGCACGAGATTCCGCACGTCGCGTAAGTTCATCCAGTCGCCACCATCTAGTTCAATCGGTGCGGAAGTTCCACTCCGCGCGGCGGCCCGGGGGGCGCGGTCCGGGCAGTCGGATTTGGCCCCACTGGGCGAGTTCTCGTTGGACCTGGGCGGTGCACTTTATCCCCGCGCACCGCCTCTTCACGGTCCGGAGTCGCTCACCGGGCGGCCCCCGGTCGGCTTCGTTGACGGATGATCATCCCGCGCGGCCGGGCTACTCACCTAACGACCAGCGGATCCCCCCGTTCACCGGCGCACGCGGTGCTGCTGAGACCCCACTCAACGGTCCCCAGAAGTCACTGGCGGGCAAAAAGAGGCCGGTCTCCTTCGATGACGTGACCGAGCTTTAACCCACTATCTGCTGGGCGACCGGTCATGGTCACCTTCACAGCCTTCTGGTGCCGAGCTAGCAAGTCCGGTCTGTCTGCACGGCCGCTACCAAAATACGACTCCGCCAAGCTCGGGACGCCGCTCCACCAACTGTGCTGCGCTCACTTACTCCGGGATTTGATGGCGCCGCCGGGTCTCCCTCGACGGCCCTGCCGACAGTTCACCGATGCGCTGCGCGAGCTGATCCACCAGGCCAACCTGGCCCGGGAACACAACCTGCCCGCGATCCCCGCCGACATCCGCGATGAACTGCTGCGCCGGTTCCGCAACGGGATCCTGGTCGGGCTGTCCGACACCACCTCGGCCGGCACCCGCCCCGGACAACGCAAAGCCCGCCTGCTACTCGAAGTCCTGCGCGACCGCCCCGACGACGTGCTGCGCTTCGCCCACGACCTGCAGGTGCCACCCACCTCGAATCAGGCCGAACGCGACCTACGACCCAGCAAACTCCAACAAAACATCTCCGGACGACTCACCAGCGAAGCACGCACCCAAGACCGCTACACCATCCGCGGCTACCTCTCCACCACGACCGAACACAGCCTCAACGCCATGACCGTCCTCCCCGACGCGATCACCGGCCAACCCTGGATGCCCGCGCTACCCGCACCCACCTAACGACGCCCCAACCAACCACCACCAGACCCACCGGACGCCCACCAGCCGACCGGCAACAACGTCATGCGCTGATCATCAAGGCTGAATGTTTACGCGACATGTCTCCTTCATCGATGCGGTATTCGCCACCACCACCCGGGTCTCCTTCTACAAGGCGGAATTCGCTGGCGGCGAGGTTTACTTCGTCGGTCAGAATTTACTGGCGGCGAGGTCATCTTTGATTACGCGGGATTCACTGGTGGCAAGGTTCTTTCTTCATGGCGAAGTTTACCGGTGGCGAGATTTCCTTCGGTGATGCGAAATTCGCTGGTGGCAAGGTCGTATTCGACGACACGGAATTCACAACTGGCTGCAATATTATATGGGGTCCATTCGAGCCCTCAGCAGCCTGGACTGCGCTACAAGAGAGAGAGCGGCGACAGAACGAACCGCCCCTGTAACTCTGCTGTTGCTCTTCTTCGGGCTTCGGCAGTTTGCGGCGTATCGAGACAACGGCGCCGTGATCAGCTTCATTTATGCCCCTCCTGGCGACTTGTTTGCCCGGTCGGCCAGTGCCAGCAGCCGGTCCCGCAACTGCGCGTCGTCGGCCAGCGAGATGACCTGCCCGAGTATCCAGCGCGACCGCCCACGCTCCTCGACCGTCGCCGCGAGTTGGTCGAAGTAGGCCAGAGGGTCGCTGGTGGGCTCACTGCTCACCGCCATGTTCTCCCGGGTCGTCAATATCCTTTGGTGTGTCTGGGACCGGCCGGGCCGGGGAGCGCCGTACGGGGGATAGGGCTCAACCGCACGGCCCGGCCGGAGTCTTCATGATCCTGAGCGTTGTCTCGGGATGACCGATCGGCACGACCAGCAGTAACGACGGAACCCGGGATCGGTGAGGTCATCCGCGCGAATGATGTCGGCCCCGCACAGGGCGACGTAGCGACCAGTGCGGTGGGTGCCCGCAGCGGCGGCGGCGGAGGTTAAGAGGTGGATGGTGCCGGTGCGCAGGTCCAGGATGTCCACGGTGTGGCGCAGGGCCGCCCGGGTCCGGCGGCTCGTCAGCCGGTGTTGTGCCACCGGGCCTTGACCTTCGCGAGGAACGCGGCCCATGCGAAACGACGGGGTCGGCCCTCGGCATGGATGACGCAGTTCTGGCAGTCCCGAGTAGACACTGTGGGGTTGGCCCCCGTGATGACCACGGCACCGCACAACGCGGGGTAGCGCCCGGAGCGCCGATGCAGGGGAACGACCTCAATCCGAACGAGATGTCGTTGCCCCGTGCTGGTGTCCACCATCGACCGGACCAGGGCCGGGCCGCTCATCGCGTTCCCCTCCGTGCCGGCCAGCCTTCTGGTGAGCGCCTGAGGGCGCCACGGGCAGTCGGGTGAAGAATCCTTGGAGGCCTAATTCGACGGTGTACCAGATTTTGCACGGAAAATGACGGCGCCTCACTGTCCAGCCACGTCGCCAGGTGTGTCGGCAAGCGTGACATCGGCCGGTGCGCGTGAGGAAATGGTGATCGATCAGAATGGCCCGCAGAGTGGCGACCAGGTCGGGACGCTCAGCGCTGTCGGTGAGTGCATCCCATACGGAGCGGACGTGGTGGAGCGCGTGGGGTCGCTCAGCGAGCCACGCGAGCGTCTGTTCTGAGAGTTGCATCGGGGGCAGTGGCGAGGCGGTGGGCGTGGCCTTCGGCATCGGGGTGATCAGTTCGTGGGTGGTCTTGCGCTGGTGGGTGAGGGTGGTGGTGGCCATCAGTCACCGTCCGGCGTGGTGGTGAGGACGCGTACGAGGTCGGGCCGCAGGGCGATCGTTTCCCTGTCGCACGTGAAGCGCACGTACAGTAGGCGGGTGTCCCGGCCGATGGCCTGGCCTTGCTGGTGCAGCCGCAGAGCGTGTCCCCCGTGTTCCTCATCCACCGTGACCTGTTGGACCCAGCTCAGGAAGGGAATGGGGGTGCCATCGGCGTCGCGTAGAAAGGGAAGGTTCGTGGCGTCCACCTCAGCGGTGTGCATCGTGGATGTTCTCCTCGGGTGTGCGTGGTGGCCCCCGGCCACCGGGTCGAAACGGGGGGTTTTGAGTGGGTGGAACCGACCGGCCGCCGGGAGCGTGACGGGGGCAAGGCTCAACCGACGGCCGGCCGGGATTTACTCCTCGCGCGGACCCCAGACGTCAGAGTCCGCGAGGACGATCAGACGACAGCGTTGACAGTTCAGTCCGGGTAGTGGCTGGTCGTGCTGGGTGACGCTCGTCGTCAGCAGCTCGCCGCAGCGGGCCTTGAGCACACCCGGGGGGTGCTCACCCTCAGGCAGCAACAGGTGCGCGTGATAGTCCAGTGGGGACCGCGCCCAGCGCGCCGGGCTACTCACCGGGTGCCCCTCGCGCGCACCGGGCACGGTGACCGGGTGATCGGTCATCGGCGCAGCCACGTCCGGAGAGCCTCGAACAGCGCCGTGGCGGCGTCCTCATCGAGGATGATCACGCACGCGCCGGTCACATGCGGATCGAGCACGATCTCACCGTTGAGCTTGCGCTCTACGACCAGGTTGGCGAAACCCCTCGGACCCCGGTGCAGCGCACAACTGACGGGAATCGCTTTGCGGTTCTCGCGAGACGCGCTCGCGGTCGCGCCTTCCGTGACGGGGACCGTTCGAGGATTGCCGCTGACCGGCCGTGTCGCTGGTGCGTTGTTGGTGTCTTTGGTCACGGTTGACAACGGTGAAGGCGATCAAGCTTTGGGGTGTCCGACCAGAACGGACACCGCCCCGGACGGGCTACACCAGCAGACCCGCCCGGTAGGCCATTCCCCGTAACTCCCGGCCTACCGCATCCCGCCGGGTATGGGTGACCAGCTCCGCGATGACCTCGCGGGCGAACGGGCTACGCAGCACCCGCATGGGCAACAACTCCTCTGCCCTGCGCAGCGCCATCACCGCGTCGTCCCGCCGGCGGACACGGGCCAACGCGCGGCCGTAGTCCCTCCAGTAGGTGGCCCGGCGTTCCCGCATGGGGTGCTCCTGCGGGCGCAAGCCCTCCGCGACCCGGACGGCCGTATCGGGGTCCTCGGCCTCCAAGGCGCCGGCCATATGCCACAGGCCCACGTTGACCGGCCCGAACCCCATCCCAAACGCGTTGCCCTGCCCGGTTCGCTCGGCGAGCTGTGCGGCGTGCTCCAGCGGGGCCTGCATGTCACCGGGCCGCTTGTCCGCTGCGGCCACCAGCGCCCGGCGCAGCGCGAGCATGCCCCCGACCTGCAAGCCCTCACTGGTGTTCGTGGGAACTATCACTGAGTCGAGCTCGGCGCGTGCCAGGTCGAAGGCACCTGACCGGAGAATGGTGCCCGCGGCACCCCATGTGACGACGCCCAGCAAGGTGGGGTCACCGAGGTCTTCGGCGGCTTGGCGGGCCAGCATGTCCGCCTGCCACCTCAGATCCACCGGGGCACCCGCGACACTGAGCCAGTCGCCGACGATCGGGGAGTGCACCCGCACCGCCAGCGCGAGCAGTTCAGCCACTTCCCGCCCCGCGGCCATGCTGCTGTGCAGATCCTGGATCAGACTCGGTAGCGCAACACCGCGACTGCGGTAATCGACACGCCACACCATCCTCACCCGCTCCCGCAGCTCCACGATGCTGACGACCTGCCCATCGGGCCGTTTGCTGCTCACGGCCATCAGCGCACGCCGAATTGCCTCGACCGCGCTGTCGGTGTCGCCGTTGGCCGGCGCGGGTAAGGGCAACCTCGTCAGCTCCGAGGGGGCTACTCGGAGAGCGTTCGCCAGGGCCACGATCTGCGACAGGCGATCCAGGGCACGCTCACCACGCTCGAACTCCGACAACTGCGACTTGCTGATCCCGGCCAGCCCGGCGACCACCCGCAACGATTTGCCCCGCGAATTGCGGATCTGCCGCAGCCGCTGACCGATCGTCCGCGCGTCGTCAAGCTCCACCGAGCACCACTCCTTCGCCGAGATTAGGTAGCCCCCGCCGATGCCCCGGGGAGCCACCCCCGGGGCGGTGTACCTCGGCGAAGGGGTACGCCGAGAAGGCTACTGGCCACGCTCCTGGGCTCTGCCGGGCACGGGTGATCACCGTGGCGATGTTCTCCACGGTGTGCGTCTCGAATCCGGCCAACCAGGTCAGGCTCGCCCGCTCGCCGTCGGAGATCATCACGCCGTCCAGCGCGTCGAGCAGCACGGCCAGTCGCGCGCTCTGCCAGCCGGGCAGTGAGGGGGTGGGATCGTCGCTCATGGCCAGACCTCTCTCCGGTCAAAGTCCCGGCCGGCGCTCGAACGCCGGTCCGGGGCCGCCTGTTAGGGGACCCACTCAAAACGTCCACATTGGACGTTGACGGGTGATTTCCGGTGCCATTCCGGTGCCGCACGGAAGGGTCCCGGCGTGCGCCGGGCGATACTGGGCGACACCTACGCAGCTCTATGGCCAGGCGAAACGGCATGAGTTGACATCGGGCGATGCCGCGCAATAAGACCGGTCCCTGACTCTTAATCCGCGGGTTCCGAAGCAGCGGACTGGGCAGGCCGCTTGAGACGAGGCGCCCGAACTGTTCGGATCAGGTCGCGCACAGGGATCACGTCGTGGGCTGGCTGGCCAAGCAGGGCGCACGGGACACCTTCAGTGCCAGGCCATCAACTCAGCTTGTTCTCGCCCCTCGGCATACGCTTTGGCATCTGAGAACCGAGGATTTCGGCAGCCTTGCGGTCGGACGCGGCGACCCACGCTGCGTAGACGCGGAGGGTGGTGGCTCCTCCCCCACCATGGCCGAGGCGGCCGGCGACGGTGCGAAGGTCGACGCCGGCCGTCAGTAGTTTGGTGGCCGAGTAGTGCCTCAGCGCGTGAATATGGGTATCGATGCCGAGGCGTTCGGCCATGTCCTTGTAACGGCTGGACACGGCGTGCGGCGAGTAGGGCTTGCGGGGATCAACGTCGTGCACTCCGGAGAACACGTACATGTCGTCGTTCGAACTCGATCCCAAGCTCAGCCAGCCGCAGCTCGACAACGCTCCTTGTGCTCGCGGAGCAGCACGATGGTCTCCGTGTCGAGGGCGATCCGGCGCATCTGATGCGTCTTGGTGTCCTTCTCCATGCCCACGCCGCGCCGGAGCGTGTAGCTACTCCTGATCTCGATGACGCCTTCGTCAAGGTCGACGCGCGACCACCGCAGCGCGCAGACCTCGCCACGCCGGATCCCCGTGGTCATCACGAGCCAGACGAGCGTTCCCCAGTCGTCGTCCATCTCGAACGCCGCTTCCACCAGTCTGGCGGCCACGGCTGGCGACGGTGGGTCGGGCTGCGGCGGCTTCTGCTTCGGTCGCTGGGCCGTCTTCGTGGGGTTGGTGCCGATCCAGTCCCACCGAACGGCGGCGTTCAGCGTGCCGCTGATGATCGAGTGGATCTGGCGCACGGTGGACGCGGCCATCGGCTTGCACGTGTGCGGCGTGCACTTCGCCGCCTTGCAGTCGTGCTCCCCTGCCGCCTTGTGCTCGATAAACGGCCGCCCGTCACAGCGCACGCGGCAGCGCCGTAACTCAGCGTAGAAGGTCTCCAGCATCCGTGCGGTGAGCTTGGTGATCGGCACGTCGCCCGAGCGCGGGCCGGATCGTCCGCATCGATGTAGCCGCGGTATCCCTCGCGTGTGCTGTCCTCGTGCTCGGACGTCCGCATCCACTCGTCAATGGCGTACCCAAGCTTCACCGAGGACGGCGTTGACCGCTGCTTGTTGACCTGGGTGCGGAACTCGGCGAGCTTGTCCTCCGCCCTCTTGTGGGCCTTCCTGTCGGTGCCCGGGATGGACGCGGTGAGGTAGACGTCCCGACCGGTCACCGGGTCCTTGCCCGCGAAGAACCGGACCTGCAACGAGCTGCCTCGCTGCCGGATGTTCCCCCGCCGGCGTCCGGTCTCCTCGAACTGGGTCATGAGGGCCAGCATAGACAGCAGTTCAAGGACAGCCCCATGGACAACGCCGAGATCAACGATCTTGAAATAACTCATCTATGCTGGTAGACCGGTGGGGCGGGTGGGAGTCGAACCCACGACCTGACGGATTATGAGTCCGCTGCTCTAACCTGCTGAGCTACCGCCCCCGGACGGGTGCCGAGGTTAGTCCAACGCTGATCTCCCTCCGCTGCGGGATGCCGTTTGGTCACCAAGGACCGGTGCGACAGCCACGCTGGCATCGATCCTCGCGATGGGGCCAAGGCTGAGGGGTGCCGCGCATCAGGCCGGTGAGTGCGGCCAGCTGAGCCCGGCCAGCGTGCCCCGCTCGGCAAGCGGGTCGATACACGCGTGGTCACTCTGGCCGGGTCCGGGCCTGGCGCACGATCGACGCATGTCCTGCACCCCGGCCGCTCTCAGGTTAAGATGCAGTGCGGCAGGCCCCGCCCGGAGGCGGACAACCAGAGGGGCACGAGTGACGGCACCGAGCATTCCTGGGATACACAATTCTGGCTGTTGCGGCGACCTCTTCGAATTTTTCCAAACCTCAAACCGCAAACCTGAGAGCTCACCGACCAGCTGGATGCAGGGATACGATTTCTAGACATCAGATTCTCGCAGCGCCCGCGTCGGAATTATTGATTAAAATGAACCAACAAACAGGTTGATCGGTGGTGCGTTGTGGCCAAGACAGATGGCGTGATGACGGTTCGCGAGACCGAGCGTAAGTACGAGGCGCCCGGTACGGTGGTCTTGCCGGGCCCGGCCGGGTTGCTCGGGCTGGGCACCGGTTCGGGTGCCCAGGAACAAGAGCTGGAAGCGGTGTACTTCGACACCGCCGACCTGCGCCTGCTACGTGCGGGGGTCACCCTGCGGCTTCGGACGGGTGGATCTGATCCGGGGTGGCACCTGAAGCTGCCGGTCGGCGGGGACAGCCGTGACGAGCTGCGGATGCCGGTGGGTCATTCCCGCCGCCAACCGCCAGCGGAGCTGGTTGCGCTGACCCGGGTACACACCCGCGGTGCGACGGTGGCGCCGGTCGCCCAGCTGAATACCCGGCGGCGGCGGTGGGTGCTCGCCGACCCCGACGGCCACCCGATGGCTGAGCTGGTCGAGGATCGGGTCAGCGCGCACACGATGGGCGAGCAAACCAGGGCGGTCTCCTGGCGCGAGATCGAGGTGGAGCTCGCCGAGCACGGCCAGGTCACACTGCTGGACCGCCTGGAGCGCCGGCTACTCAAAGCGGGAGCACAGCGCTCAGCGGCCAAGTCGAAGCTGGGCCGGCTGTGGACCGAGGAAATGTCTGCACGCCCCACCACGCCAGAGCCCGACGCCGCAGGTTCGGCCGGGGACGTGGTGCTGGCCTACCTGCGGACCCAGGCCGAACAACTGCGCAGGTACGACCCGCTGGTCCGCCGCGCCGCTCCGGATGCGGTGCACCAGATGCGGGTGGCTGCGCGGCGGATGCGCAGTGCGCTGCAGGCGTTCAAGCGGGTGATCGACCGGGACGCCACCCGCGAGCTGACGGTGGAGCTGAAGTGGATGGCCGGTGAGCTGAGCGGGGCGCGGGACGCGGAGGTGATGGCCCAGCGGTGTGGTGCGCTACTCGCCGACCTGCCTGCGGAGTTGGTCCTCGGGCCCGTCGCTGCCGCGATCACCCGGTCGTTCGAGCGCCGCCAAGCCGACGCCCGCCAGGTCGCGCTCGCCGCCCTGGATAGTGACCGCTACCTGGCGCTACACAACGCGATCGACGCGCTGCTGGCCGACCCGCCGTTCGCCCGGGCCGCCGCTCGCTCCGGGCGCCGTGAGCTTCCCAAGAGCGTGGCGCGGGCCTATCGTCGGGTCGAGTCGTGCATGCGTGACGCGAGCTCCCAGCCGGCGGGCGAGCTGCGCGACTTTTCCCTGCACGAAACGCGTAAGGCCGCCAAGCGGCTGCGCTATGCCACCGAAGCCGTCACACCCACGCTGGGCAAGCCGGCCGCGCGGATGCAACGCCGCCTCAAGAAAGTCCAGAATCTGCTCGGTGAGCACCAGGACACTGTGGTGTCCCGGCCCGTGCTGCGCGCGCTCGCCGTCCAGGCCCATCTCGACGGCGGGAACGGCTTCACCTACGGCTTGATGCACGCCGCCGAGCGCACCCGCGCGGACCGCGCCGAGCAGGACCTCCCCGCGGCGTGGAAAAAACTGCGCAAACCCAAGAACACCGCCTGGCTCAAGCACTGAACCACTCGGCCGTGAGCGATGCGCCAGCCGGCGTCCAGGGTTCGGCGTCGGACACTTCGCGCGGCGCCGTGGCCAGCAGCCGAGCGGCGAACCGTCACCGCCGGGTGCCTTGGTCTCCAATGGCGGTAGCAGCACCACAGCTACCGGGAACGCAGGTAGGCGATGCGTTTTTCGAGTTCCTCGGCGGTGGCCATCGCGGTGGGCGGGCCGCCGCACGCGGTGCGGACCTCCTGGTGGATCGCCCCGTGCGGCCGGCCGGTGCGATGGTGGGCCAGGGCGACCAGGGTGTTGAGCTCCCGGCGCAGCTCAGCGAGGCGTTCTCGCATCGTAGGCGGTCGGGCGGCCACTGACGGCCCAGAAAGGGGCACAGAAAGGTTCTCTGCCGAGCGCTCCGTCGCCCGGGCGAGCTGCTGCTCCTGACGCCGCCGCAGCAGCGCCCGCATCTGATCGGGCTCCAGCAGCCCGGGCAGCCCGAGGTAGTCCTGCTCATCCTCGGTCGTAGCGAAGGCGGCCGTGCCGAAGGAGGCACCGTCGTAGATCACCTGATCCAGCTCGGCGTGGGCGCCCAGCGCGGTGAACGCGCGCTCCTGCTCGCCGGGCTCGTCGCGCTGCGCGTTGGCCTGCGCAAGCGCAGTGTCGTCCCAGCCCTCGTCGGGCCGGTGCGGCGCACCCAGCACGTGATCGCGTTGTTTCTCGAGCTCGCTCGCCAGTCCCAGCAGCACGGGCACGCTGGGCAGGAACACCGTTGCGGTCTCGCCGGGCCGCCTGGACCGGACGAAACGTCCCACTGCCTGGGCGAAATACAGTGGGGTGGCCGCCGATGTCGCGTACACCCCGACCGCCAACCGGGGCACGTCGACGCCCTCGGACACCATCCGGACCGCCACCAGCCAGCGCTCGTCGGAATCGGCGAACGCAGCAATCCGGGCGGAGGCGGACGGGTCGTCGGACAGCACCAGCACCGGTTCCCGACCGGTCATCGTCCGGAGGATTCCGGCGTAGGCCTTGGCTGTGGTGTGGTCGGTGGCGATCACCAGGCCGGCCGCGTCGGGCAGCGCGCCGGCACGCAGCTGGGCCAGCCGGGTGTCCGCGGCGGCGAACACAGCGGAGATCCACTCTCCCGCCGGATCGAGCGCGGTGCGCCAGGCCCGGGCGGTGTGCTCGGCGGTGAGCGGCTCCCCCAGCCGCGCCGAGTACTCCTCCCCCGCGCTGGTCCGCCAGTGGGCCTCGCCGGAGTAGGCGAGGAACATCACTGGCCGCACCACCCCGTCGGCCAGCGCCTCGGAGTACCCGTAGAAGTGGTCCGCGGCGGAGTGCAACGCGCCGGCACTATCCGGTTCATAGCTGATGAACGGGATCGGTGTGTCGTCGCTCCGGAACGGGGTTCCGGTCAGGGCGAGTCGGCGCACCGCCGGGGTGAACGCCTCCCGCACCCCGTCCCCCCAGCTCTTCGCGTCTCCAGCGTGGTGGATCTCGTCGAGCACCACCAGGGTGCGGCGTCCCTCGGTACGCACCCGGTGCAGGGTCGGGTGCGCGGCGACCTGAGCATAGGTGACCGCGACGCCCTGGTAATCGCGTGAGGTGGCGCCCACCGAGTTGCGGAACTCGGGGTCCAGCGCCAGACCCACCTCGGCGGCGGCCGTCGCCCACTGGTGCTTGAGGTGCTCGGTGGGAGTGACCACGGTCACTGCCTGCACGGTCCGGTCGCCCAGCAGTTCAGCCGCCACCCGCAAGGCGAAGGTCGTCTTGCCGGCACCCGGCGTGGCGACCGCGAGGAAATCCCGCGGCGCGGTGGCCAGGTACCGGGCCAGCGCTCTGCGCTGCCAGGCACGCAGCGGCCGGCGCGAGGATGCAGCAACGGCGGCGGTCTCGGCGGGGCGGGACACAGCGGGCGACGCACTCCTCTGCTCGATGGGCAGCCGCACGTTACCTGCCCCGCCGGGTCACGCTGTGCGCGCTCCAGCGAATGGACCATCCTGGGAGGCAACATGGATGCCCTCGCCGAATCCCCCGCCGAGTCCACCGCCAAGCCCCCCGCCAGCGGTGCCGGCCCCGCTGCTGCCGAGCCCGGCACCGGTGAGCGGGCCCGGCACGGCCCGCTGCACCTGATCTCCCGGACCGCTACCAAGGCCTGGAAGGACAGCTTCGTCTCGATGTCGGCCCAGGCGGCGTTCTGGATGACGCTCTCGCTGCCGCCGCTGCTGCTGGGGCTGCTGGGCAGCCTCGGATTCGTCACCAGCTGGTTCGGCCCGGCCATGGTCGGGGCAGCACAGCGGGAGATCGTGCGGTTGGCCACCGGCGTGTTCAGCTCCGAGGTGGTCAACCAGATCATCCGCCCGACGGTGTCCGACATCCTCACCCAGGGGCACAGCTCCATCGTCTCGGTCGGGTTCGTCATCTCCCTGTGGGCCGGTTCCTCAGCGCTAGCATCCCTGGTTGACTCGATCACTGCCGCCTACCATCAGCACACCGTCCGTCACCCAGTGTGGCAGCGGATCTTCGCTCTGCTGCTCTATGCGGTGGCGCTGATCGCATCAGTGCTCGTGCTGCCGCTGACCGCGCTGGGTCCGGACCTGATACCCGACCTGCTCCCAAGGGCAGTGCGACCCACGGTGGCCCAGTTGGTCAGCATCGTCTACTACCCCGGGCTCGGTGTCCTGCTGATGGTCGGGCTGGCCACGCTGTACAAGGTGGTGCTACCCAACAAGCTACCGTGGCACCGCGGGCTGCCCGGCGCCCTGCTGGCGATGGCGGTATTCCTGGTCACCAGCACCGGGCTGCGGCTCTATATCGCGTCGGTTACCAGCACCGGGTACACCTACGGGGCGCTCGCCGCCCCGATCGCGTACCTGCTGTTCTCGTTCTTCATCGCGATGGCGATCGTGCTCGGCGCCGAGTTCAACAGCGCGATCGAGGAGATCTGGCCGGCGCACCCGACCCGACGGGACCGCCGGCGCGAGCGGCGACGGACGATGGCCCGCCTCGCGGCCGGTGCCGTAGCGACCGCCCCGCGTGTCGCACCGTCACCCGCCGACCCCCCTCCGCCGGTCTCTGGGCGCTGATCTTCCTCTCGCGGTCTTCAGGAGATCATCGCAGCATCAGCGAACCGCTTGGCCCAGGCACGCGAACCCTCACCAGCGGGACACCCGCACCCGCACCCTGCGGGACACCCGCACCCGGCACCCGGCGGGACACCCGCACCCGCACCCGGGGCAGCGACCGAGTAGGAGTGCCTATGTCATTCGACATCGCGAACTACAGCACCACTGCCCGCCGGGTGGTAGACGACGACGTTGACTACTCCGCCTTTGAACGCACACCGCTACCCGAGGCGGCCCTGAGGGCGTTGCAGTATATGTCCGACGTCGAGAGCCACACCATCTGCTACCTGCGGGATTTGCTGGTCACTCCGTCACACCAGGACCCGGAGATCACGACGTTCCTGACCATGTGGGCCTACGAGGAGTTCTGGCACGGCGAGGTGCTGGACAAGGTGCTGGCCGCGCACGGCCGGGCCGTAGGCCCCGATCGGATCCGCCGCATCCGGCTTGCCCAAGGCCGCGGTGACCGGTTGTCTCCGATCTACCAGGCGCTGGCGGCCAATCTGATCGGTGACGACTTCATCGCCGTGCACATGACCTTCGGCGTGATCAACGAATGGTCCACCTACGCCGGCTATGGGCGGTTACTGGCCCAGACGGACCATCCCGAACTGGCCAAGGTGGTCGGCCGCATCCAGCGGCAGGAGACCCGGCACGTGGCCTTCTACGCCAGCCAGGCGCGGGCGCGGCTGGAGCGCTCGCGCACCGCCCGGCTCCTGACCCGGCTTGTCCTCAGGATGGCGTGGACCCCGGTAGGGTCAGGGCTCATGCCGGCCGCGGAGACAGCGTTCCTGTTGCGCTACCTGATGGGCGGGACGCAGGGCGCCAGAGTGGTCCGGCAGATTGATGAGAAGATCGACCGCCTGCCCGGTTTAGCTGGCATGCATCTGGTCAGCCGCGCCGCTGCTCGCTACGGGGTGGGACACGACGCGGCCGGGCCTGGCACAGGTCCGGCCCAGCGAACCGGTTCCCTGCTGTGGTCCCTTGCGGCGTTCTCCGGCGCTCAGCCGCTGAGTGATCCCGAATGGTAACGCGCCAGGTCACCCGTCCCGCCAAGACCCACTTCCGCGACTCGCGCCAGCAGTCCCGCCTGTGCCTGGACAAGAAGGCCGTCCAGCGTGGCCTGGTCGAGCTCAACCCGGAATCCCGCCTGCCCCAGCAGCCGAACCCGCAGGTTGCGCACCGGAACCTGCTGGTCGGCGAGGTATTCGCTGGCGGCCTGCTCGGCCCGCTCGATCAATGCCAGCGACTCGACGGTCACCGGTATCCCGACCGCGATCCGGGAGGCCAGACACGGCGTGCTCGGCTTGTCCCGCACCGTCAGATTCCAGTGCGCCGCCAGCAAGCGCACGGTCTCCTTCGTGGCGCCCACCTCAGCGAGCGGCTCGCGCACCCCGAGTTCTGCCGCCGCCCGCAGGCCCGGGCGGTGCGAGGCACGATGGTCATCGAGGTGTGTGCCGGTAGCGACGTGGGCCAACCCGCGCCGCTGGGCGAGACCGCGCACCGCGGCGAGCACGGTCCGTTTACAGAAATAGCAGCGATCGCCGGTATTGGCCCGGTAGCCCGGGTCGGTGTACTCGTCGGTGCGCAGCACCACCAGTTCCGCCCCGATCTGTCCGGCGACGCGCTGGGCAGTCCCGAGCTCGGCACGTGCCAGGCTGGGCGAGTCAGCGATGGCGGCGAGCACGGCATCGGTGCCGAGCGCTCGGACGGCCGCAGCCAGCACCACGGCGGAGTTGACCCCGCCCGAGAAGGCCACCACCAGCCCGCCCAGCCGCCCCAGCCGGTCGAGCAGAGCCGCCGCAGCAGAGGTGGTACTGACGAAATCCGCAGTGTGCATGGTCAACGATCCTCGCATGTCCGGGCGGCACCGGAGCGCGTGAGATAGTCGGCGCCGTGGTCGACTCTGCACCGCATCCAGCGCGGGACCCCGCCGGCAGCGCCCGGACCGGCGACGTAGGCGGTATCGCCCGCCTGGATCTGGACCGCAAGCGACGCACCGCTGTGCCCGAGGTCGTCTTCGCCGACGGCAAGACCGAGGAGCAGACGCTGCGGCTGCTGGCCGCACAGCGGCGCAGCGAACCCAGGTTCCCCGCGCTGGCCACCCGGTGCCCTGACGGCGTGCTGCGCCAGGCGCCGAGCGCCTTCCCCACCGAGCCGGTCGTGGCGGACCCGGTCGGGCGGACCGTGATCGTCGGTGCGCTACCCCCGGCCCGCGGGTTCGTTGCAGTGCTCACCGGAGGCACGTCGGACCTGCCGGTCGCGCACGAGGCGATCGCCACCCTGCAGGCGCTCGGCGCCGGACACCGGTTGATCGCCGACGTCGGGGTCGCCGGGCTGCACCGGTTGCTTGCGCACCTCGACGAGTTGTCCGCGGCCGACTGCGTGATCGCCATCGCCGGAATGGAGGGCACCCTGCCCGGGGTGGTGACCGGGCTGATCCGAGCGCCCGTGGTCGGTGTACCCACCAGCGTGGGCTACGGAGTGAGCGCAGGCGGGTACGTTGCCGCGATGGCGATGCTCGCCTCCTGCGCGCCGGGGCTGCCGGTGGTCAACATCGACAACGGGTTCGGCGCGGCGGCCCACGCCGTCAAGATCGTCGCGCGGGTGCACGGTGGCTGAGCGCAGGGCGGCGTATCTGGACTGCACCGCGGGTGTGGCCGGTGACATGCTGCTCGGCGCGTTCCTTGACGCCGGCGCTGACCTTGCCGCGGTGCGCACCGCGGTCCGCTCGTTGGGGGTGCCCGGCCTGAACGTCGAGGTCGAGCAGACCCGGCGCTGCGGGCTGCGCTGTGCGCGAGCCGTCGTCATCACCCCGGTCGCCGACCAACCCAGCCGGGGGCTGGCCGAGGTGCTGGCCGTCATCGAGGCCGCCCGACTGGGCACAGCAGCCGCCCAGGTGGCCACCGGCACCTTCCGGCTACTCGCCGAGGCGGAGGCCGCGGTGCATGGCATCCCCACCGAGCGGGTGCATTTCCATGAGGTAGGCGCCCTCGACGCACTGGCCGACGTGGTCGGCACCGCGGTCGCGGCCGAGCAACTCGGCTTGCTGGCTGAGGACGCGCTGCTGACGTGCTCGGCGCTGGCGGCCGGCAGCGGCACCGCGCGCGGCGCGCACGGCACGATCCCGATCCCGGCACCTGCCGTCCTGCGGATCGTGGCCGACCATGGCCTGTCGCTGAGCGGCGGGAACCTAGCCGGGGAGCGCACCACGCCCACTGGGGCAGCCCTGGTCGCGGCCCTGGCCACGCCCGGCCCGCTGCCCCCGATGACGGTCGAGGCGGTGGGCAACGGTGCCGGACACCAGGACAGTCCAGAGCGACCCAACATCACCCGGCTGGTGATCGGCTGCCGTACCGAGTCAGGATCAGCGCAGGGACCGGGCCCCGCGGAGCCGGTCACCGTGGTGGAGACCACCGTCGATGATCTCGATCCCGAGCTGTGGCCCGGGGTGCTGCTCGCCGTCCGGGCGGCCGGTGCGTGGGACTGCTGGACCACTGCCACCGTCGGTCGGCACGGCAGGCCTGGGCAGGTGCTCACCGCGCTGTGCACCGAGCAAATCCGCCCGGCGGTGGTGGACACGTTGTTCCGGCACAGCACCACGCTCGGCGTGCGGTGGGCACTCTGGCAGCGCACCACGCTGCCGCGGACCACCGTGCCGGTGCCGGTGGGGCCGCCCGGGGCCGAGCAGGAGATCACCGTCAAGGTCGCCGCCAGACCAGGAGGGCAGCAGACCGCCAAACCTGAGCTCGCCGACGCCGAACGGGTCGCGCAGGCACTAGGGTGGCCGGTCCTCCGGGTGTGCGAGGCCGCCCTGTCGGCCTACCACCGCGACCATCCGGCTGGCGCGTCCGCGCCCCACGAAAAATTAGCCTGATGCCGGCGTGGCCCAGCCTCGGGAGCAGCCTCGGGAGGAGCACATGAGCACCGCGAGACCTGATCTGCGGGACCCCGGGGAACTCGCCGGATCCCACGTGCTGCTCACCGGCGCCACGGGGTTCCTGGGCCAGGCGACTTTGGAGCGGCTACTGGCCAGCTACCCGGACACCCATGTCTCGGTGCTGATCCGTCCCCGTGGCGAGCGCGGCGCGGCCGACCGGCTCACCGCGTTGCTCCGCAAGAATGTGTTCCGCCCGCTGAGGGAGCACCTCGGCGCGGACGAACTGGTGCGGGCGGTGCGTGAGCGAGTCACGGTCATCGAGGGCGACCTTGGCTCGGTCGCCCTGCCCGCCGACCTCGACGTCGTGATCCACGGTGCCTCGACAGTGTCCTTCGACCCCCCGATCGACGAGGCTTTCCGCACCAACGTCTCAGGCGTGGCGACCCTGTACGACGCACTCGCCGGCTCGCCACACGTGGTGCACGTCTCCACCGCCTACGTCGCGGGCACCCGCAAGGGCGTCGTCGCTGAGGCAGCACTGGACCACGACGTGGACTGGCAGCTCGAGCTGGACATGGCGCTGGCCGCCCGGACCGATGTGGAGCAGGACTCCCGGCGACCGGAGGTACTCCGCCGCGCGCTGGCACAAGCGGGTAACCAGCACGCCAAAGCCGGACCGCAGTCCACCGCCGCCGACGCCGAACAGTGGCGCACCGAGTGGGTCACCCGCCGGCTGGTGGACTACGGCCGCACCCGAGCCCGGAGCCTGGGCTGGCCGGACGTCTACACGCTGACCAAGGCGCTGGGTGAGCGGGTCGCCGAACAGCTGTGGGCGCACACCGGCCGACCACTGTCGGTGGTCCGGCCCGCCATCGTGGAGAGCGCGCTGCGGCACCCGTACCCGGGGTGGATCGACGGCTTCAAGATGGCCGACCCGCTGATCATCGCCTACGGCAGGGGGGTGCTGCGCGAATTCCCTGGGCTGCCCGATTCCGTACTCGATGTCATCCCGGTCGATCTGGTGGTCAACGCCATCCTCGCCGCCGCCGCCCGGCCTCCCACCACCGGGCCGGCATACCTGCACG
Source organism: uncultured Actinomycetota bacterium (assembly GCA_963822695.1). Lineage (GTDB taxonomy): Bacteria > Actinomycetota > Actinomycetes > Mycobacteriales > Pseudonocardiaceae. The sequence goes on along the minus strand of CAWGJH010000020.1, from coordinate 53,619 downwards.
TCAGCTCCGGGGCTAGTAACCCGCTGACCTTCCGAAACATGTACGTGCTGTGCCGGGAGTACTTCGACAACCACCCCATGCCTGACGGTGATCGCGGCCATGTCACGCCACCGACCTGGCGGTTCCCCGGCAGCCAGCAGGTGGAGCTGACGCTGCGCGCGGGGGAACGGGCCGCAGGGCTAGCGGAGCAGGTACTGCTGCGATGGCCACCGTCGAAGCGGTCTCAGGATTGGCTGGCCAGCCTGGGCCGCCAGCAGCAGGACTTAGTGCAATTGCGGGAATACGCTGACCTCTACGGCGTCTACGCCCGCGCCGAGGTAATCTACGATGACGCTCGGCTGCGGGAACTGCACGCCGCGTTGCCGGCCCATCGGGCCACCGAGCACGGCTTCGACCCCACCGTCATCGACTGGCGAGCCTACCTGCAGGACGTGCACTGCCCGTCGATCACGGCCACGGTCCGCCGAGCCGGGCAGCGGCGGGGACGTTCCACCGCCGGCCATCGCGGATCCCCGCCGCTATCGCTGCCTGAACGCGCCGATGTGGCTGCGGTGTTCGACCTGGAGGGCACCGTCGTGAACTCCAACGTCGTCGAGTCCTACCTGTGGGCACGGTTGGCGACGATGCCCCGTTCCGGCTGGCTACGCGAGCTGGCCGATCTGGCCCGCTGCGCCCCCCGGTACCTCTATGCCGAGCGCCGTGACCGCGGTGAACTGTTGCGCGCCTTCCTGCGCCGCTACGCCGGCGCGCGGGCCGACGAGCTGCGGGCGCTGGTCACCGAGGTGCTCGGCGACGCGCTGTTGCACCGGGTGATGCCCGAAGCCATCCGGCAGATCCGTCGCCACCGCGCGGCCGGGCACCGAACCGTGCTCATCACCGGCGCCGTAGACCTGCATGTGGAGCCGTTGTCAGTGCTGTTCGACGAGGTGGTGGCCAGCCGGATGCACGAGAAAGACGGCGTGCTGACCGGATTTCTCGAAACCCCGCCGCTGGTCGACGAAGCGCGCGCGGCGTGGCTGCGGCAGTATGCCCAGGGCCACGGCCTGCACCTGGACCGCTCCTACGCCTACGCTGACAGTTATTCAGACCGCCCGCTGCTGGAGGCCGTCGGGCACCCCCATGCGGTCAACCCGGATTCCCAGCTTTTCCGCCACGCCCGGCGCTGCCACTGGGTGGTACACCGCTGGGGTGAGCACACCGGAGGGCTGCTCGAAGTGCTGCTCGACGTCACCCGGGCCGACGCCAGGGTTGATGCCCGGGCCGATGTCCGGGTCGATGTCCGGCCAGGTCACGGCACGCAAGGAGGACCGCGGTGAGCCTGGCGCTGCATTATCACCGCTCCGTCGGGCGCTACTTCGCCGCCCGCGCGGTCAGTGGCACCCGCGCGGGAGGGCGGCTGGCGGGGGCGCTGGCCAGCAATGTGGCGCCGCTACGGCTGGTCGAGCAGGCCGATCCCGTCCCGGCCGACGAGTCCTGGATTCGGGTCGAGCCGGTGCTGTCCGGGATCTGCGGCTCCGATCTCGCCCTACTCACCGGCAGGTCCTCGCCCTACCTGGGGCCATTGACCTCGATGCCCTTCGTCCCCGGCCACGAGGTGCTCGGGCGCACCCTCGATGAGCTACCCGGGCTGCCGCGGGGCAGCCGGGTAGTGATCGACCCGGTGCTGCGGTGCGCGGTGCGCGGCCTGCCGGCCTGCCCTGCCTGCATCGCCGGGCATACCAGCCGCTGCGACCACATCACCGGCGGAGCGCTGGCCGCTGGGCTGCAGACCGGATTCTGCGCCGACACCGGGGGCGGCTGGAGCCGCCGCATGGTCGCGCATGCCAGCCAACTGCACCCGGTGCCAGACTCGCTGCCCGACGAGATCGCGGTACTCGTGGAGCCGTTGGCCTGCGCGGTCCACGCGGTGCGCCGGGTACCGATCAATCCGGGCGCGTCGGTGCTCGTGATCGGCGCGGGCACGGTGGGGCTGCTGACCCTGCTCGCGCTGCGCAAGCTCACCGCCGCCGGCGAGGTGTATGTCATCGCTAAGCACGCCCACCAGGCCGAGCGGGCCCGCGAGTTGGGTGCCACCCAGGTCATCGGCGCCGAGAGCACCGTCAGGACGCTGCGCCGCAGCACCGGAGCCCTCCTGGTCGAGCCCGAGCGCGGCGAGGGTTACCTGCTCGGTGGAATGGACCTGGCCTTCGAGTGCACCGGAGGCTCGGCGGGCCTGAACACCGCGCTGCGGTCGCTGCAGGCCGGGGGCACGGTGGTCGCCTCGGGAATGCCCTCGGGCGGGGTGGACCTCACCCCGCTGTGGTACCGCGAACTGCTCCTGATCGGGGCTTACGCCTCGGCGGTAGGCGAAGAGCCCAGTCGGGGTGATTTCCCGGCGGCCATCGCACTGGCGGAGTCAGCGCCGCTGGACGGCTACGTTGACACGAAGTATCCGCTGGAGCAGTGGCGTGACGCGCTCGATCACGCTGCCGCGGCCGGCCGGCTGGGCACCATCAAGGTCGTCTTCGCCCCCGGCCGAAGTTAACCGGCGACCGAGGTCACCAAGCAAGCGCAGCACCAAGAGTAGGGGCAGGAGAGAGCGTGGGCAGACCAGGTTTCGTGCTCGACGTCGATGAGCGGACTCCCCCGCTGCTGATGCACGAGGGCGAGGGGTTCCGGCTAGAGCGCCTGCCGCTGGGCAGCCGGGTGATCTACCCGCCGGAGTCTCTGCCGGCCATCGTCGACCTCGAGGGCGCGATCCGGCACGCCGTGACGCATCCGCACGGCAGCGACCCACTGCCTCAGCTGCTGCGTCGCGGGATGCGGCTGACTATCGTGTTCGATGATCTGTCCCTACCCCTGCCGCCGATGCGCACTCCGGACGTTCGGCAGCGGGTGATCGAGCAGGTTCTGGAGCTGGCCGCCGCCGCCGGAGTAGACGACGTCGAACTGATCGCTGCCAACGCGCTGCACCGGCGGATGACCCCGGCGGAGCTCAAGCGCACCGTCGGCGAGCGGGTGTTCCGCGCCTTTCACCCGGATCACCTGCGCAATCACGACGCCGAGGACCCCGACGATCTCGTACACCTGGGCACCACGCCGCACGGCGAGGACGTGGAGATCAACCGCCGGGCCGCCGAAAGCGACCTGATCGTCTACGTGAACATCACACTCACCGCGATGAACGGCGGCTCGAAGTCGGTGTCCGTGGGGTTGGCCAGCTACGCCAGCCTCCGCCACCACCACAATGTGCACACACTGCGGCATTCGCGCTCGTTCAACGATCCCCCCAACTCGGCGATGCACCACTCCTACGACCGGATGGCCGACGTCATCGGCGGGCACGTGCCGGTGTTCACCATCGAGACAACGCTGAACAACCAGCCGTTCCCCGCCGCGCTGCGTTTCCTCACCCGTCGCGAGTGGGAGTGGAACCTCACCGACCAGGCCAGCTACCTGGCGATCAAGCGGAGCAACGACCTGGCCAACACAAAGCTACGGCGGCGGATCTGGCAGGCCACCGAGGCGCCGTACGGCGTCACCGGGGTGCACGCCGGCGCGCCGAGCCACGTGCACCCGCACACCCTGGCCGCGGTGCACCGCCAGCAGCTCACCGAAGTGCAAGGGCAGGCCGATGTGGCGATTTTCGGCTTGCCCTACATCTGCCCGTACAACGTAAATTCGATCATGAACCCGATCCTGGTGATGTCATTGGGACTCGGCTACTTCTTCAATCTCTACCGGGGCAAGCCGATCGTGCGCCAGGGCGGGGTGGCGATCTTCTATCACCCGATGCCGCACGAGTTCCACCCGGTGCACCACCCGAGCTACATCGACTTCTACGAATTGCTCGCCGAGACCACCGACCCGGTGATGCTGGAGACCAAGTACGAGAAGCAGTTCGCCACCGATCCCTGGTATACCCACCTGTACCGGACCAGCTACGCCTACCACGGCGTGCATCCGTTCTACATGTGGTACTGGGGTGCGCACGCGATGCAACACCTGGATGACGTGATCTTCGTCGGGGGGGACCGGTTGACCACCGCGCGGCTGGGCTTCCGCGCCGCATCCAGCCTGGCCGACGCGTTGGAGCTGGCTTCCGACACCGTGGGTCGCACGCCGCGGATCAGCTACCTGCACGCCCCGCCGATGGTGCTGGCGGACGTGCGATGAGGAGTCTGCGATGAGGAGTCTGGGATGACGAGCCTGGGCGACGAGCTACGGCTGCTGCGGCACGGCCGGGACTGGCGGGGCCGGGCCCGGGTGCCACGTTCGGCCCAGCGCTGGGAGCTGCCGGACAACGGGGACGACTTCCCCACCTCGTGGGCCCGAACCGCCCCGGCGAGAGCACTTCGTACCGCCCTGCAGCAGGGGGTACTCAAGCCGGTGATCTGGAGCCAGACCCGGCCGGTGGTGCACGGCCGGGAATACCTGGACAGCGTTCGCGGCCCGGCGATCTTCGTCGCCAATCACTCCAGCCACCTGGATACCCCGTTGATCCTGGGTGCACTACCACGGCGGATCACCGAGAATCTCGCGGTCGGGGCAGCTGCCGACTACTTCTTCGACTCCCGGGCTATCGCCGCGGCCACCACCCTGCTGTTCAACGCGTTTCCCGTGGAGCGGCGCGGATCGCGACGGGGCCGCAGCCTGGCCGCCGATCTGGTCGACGGCGGCTGGAGCCTGCTGCTGTACCCCGAGGGCAGCCGCACCGTGGACGGCTGGCTCACCGCGTTCAAGCTGGGTGCCGCGCAGCTGTGCGCGATGAAGGCGGTGCCTGCGGTGCCGATCGCGCTGCGCGGCACGTTCGCCGCGATGCCGCGCGGCCGGCGCTGGCCACGCCCCGGTAGGCCACGGGTCACCGTCCGGATCGGACGTCCGCTGCGTATCGGAGCGGACGAGACGGTGCCCGAGTTCCGCACCAGGTTGGTGCGCGCGGTGGCCACTCTCTGGGCCGAGGACGACCTTGGCTGGTACCGCGCCCTGCGGGTAGCAGCCGACGACTCGCTGGCGCTACCCACCGGTTCGCGCAGCGCGCTTCCCACCACCGCGTCCGGCCAGTCCGCGCAGGACCACGACATGGCTTCGTGGCGCCGGGTCTGGGAGGCCACCCGACCCCCCGCCGATGACGGTCCCCGCCAGGTCTGGACAGACTGACGCACCTGGCAGCTCAGCCGGCGTCGCCGCCCTTGGGCAGCGACTCGTAGATCTCCTTGCACTCCGGGCATACCGGGGAACCCGGCTTGGGCGAGCGAGTCACCGGGAACACCTCGCCGCACAGGGCCACTACCCGTGAGCCCATCACCGCGCTTTCGGCGATCTTGTCCTTGCGCACGTAGTGGAACATCTTGGGCGTGTCGCTGCCGGTGGTGTCGGTCCCCTCGGGGCGAGTGTCGACATCGGGCAGCGTGTGGGTCAGCGTGCTCACGCACTCCATCATGCCGCAGCGTTAGCCGGCATGGATGATGGTGCCTACGTGTTCTCCGTGCAGCACCTTGGTGATGTTGCCGGGGGTGAGTCCGTTGATGATCTGGATGTGCTTCCGGTGTTTGGCGTGTGCCATGAGTTGGAGTACCAGTAGGTCGATGGGGAGGGTGCCGAGGTTGCGGGCTAGTAGCTCGGCGGCGCTCGCTCGGGGAATGAACTCGGGTGGGCTGGTGTTGGTTGCCGCGGGGTCGCTGGTGAACACGCCCTCGACGTCTTTGATGTAAATGAGTCGGGCGGCGCCATAGGCATCGGCGAGGAGGAAGGCGCCGGCGTCGGTGCGGTGCGGTGGGACCTTGCCCACCTCGGGAGGCAACTCGTAGAGGCCATAGGGCGGGTAACCGTTGGACACCACGGCCCGGCTGGCCATCAGGTGCACGGCGAGTTGGTGGGCGATTGCGGCATGCGGGAGGTAGGACACGCCCTGCTCGGCGAGCAGCGCGGCAATGAGGTGGCCGTTCTGTTCGGCCTCGGCGGAGGCCAGCGCGGCCAGCACGCCAGTGGGCAGACCGAGGTCGAGCCCGACCCCGAGGACATGGCGGCTCCGGATGCCCCCTCCGGTGAGGATCAGCAGCCGATGCTCCGGCAACACCGCCCGCAACTCCGCCACGACTGGCACGACCGCGTCGGGGCCCTTGTCCATGATTGAACGCCCGCCGATCACAACGACGTTCAGCCACGGCAACAGCGGGATCACCGGGCGATCGATGGGCCGGAGGAGTTCGCGGTCGAGCAAGGTCTGGCGCATCAACGCCGAGGGCACGTCCTTGGCCGCGAAGGAGCGCTCAGGGTGCGAGAGGGTGCTGGTCATGGTGTTCTCCAGGTAGCTGGCAGGGCTGGCGCTCACGCCGCTGAGATGATCGTGCCGACGTGCTCGCCGGCCAGCGCGCGCCGGATCAAGCCGGGCCGTAGTCCATTGATGACCTGGACCGACTTCACGTGCCGGGCATGGCGCATCAGTTCCAACACCGGGCGCTCGATGATCAGATCCGGCAGATCCCGAGCGATCAGCTCCTCGACGGTGATCTCCGGGATCAGCGTGGCACTCGGATCGGTCTTCGGATTGGCCGTGTACAGCCCGTCCTCGTCTTTCACGAAGATCATGTTTCGACAGCCATACACCTCCGCGACGAGATAACACCCGGCATCCGTACGGTACGGCGGTATCACTCCCTCGCTGGGCACGTGCTGCCACATGTCATAGGGGGGCATCCCCGAGAAGATCGCCGCACCGCACCCGGCGAGGTACAACGGCAACGCACCGAACGCCGAGCCCCCCACCACCGGCACACCGTGCCGGGCCATCAGATACCCCAACATCTGGGCGTTCTGATCGGCCACGGCGGCCCCGACATCGGTCAGCACGCCCGTGGGCAGGCCGAGTCCAGCAGCCAGAGCGTACGCATGCCGAGCCCGCGTACCGGCACCAGTGCCGATGAGGATCTGATGGCTTCGCTTGACCGCCACCAACTCCGCCACTACCGGATACACCGCCGCCTTACCGCGGTCGATCAAACTCTGACCACCGATCTTCAGCACACTCACCTCGGGCAAAATGGCGTAATCGGGCGCTCCGCCGCTTTCCCGCATAAGCTCCAAATCACTCAACGACCGGTTCAGCAACAACGATTCCAACGAAGCTCTACTCGCAACATTCGTCATCTGACCTACCCCCGCGCCATCACGCCTGTTCTTTCGACCCTAGACGCAACCACACACAGCCAGTGAAGATCCAACCGATCGGCACCACCCCAGAAATGCGGAGATCACCGCACCAATTCACCGTACTGGCGGGTGCAGTCCACGGCACGACCCGCTACACCGGAGTTATCAACCGGACGAGTGGTCTTCTTCATAGTCGAGTAAAAGGGTCCGTGACCTGGAAGTGAGATCAACCCTCAACGATCGGGGGGTCGCTACTCTCGAGTTCGCGGCCCCGGAGGTCGCGCTCCTGCAGGCCGTGTCCCAGCCTGTTGACGTGCTCAGTCTTGCGGGGGGCACGGTCATTGGCAATAAGCACCGCCATCCACGGAAGTGGCACTGAAAGCACGACGAAAGCCAGCGCAAGCCACCAGGTCTGATAAAAGACACCGGCCAGGACCAGGCATGGAATGCGGGCCGACATCAGGATCGCGTACTTGCGCCGACGTGTGGCGTACTGCTCAGCATAGGAGGGCTCCGCCGCTGTGATGAGAATAGCGGCATCGCTCCGCCGACGGCCGCGCTCGTGTGGATCCCGCGCGTCCTCACGTCCCGATTTGATACTCCCGACCTCCTTTTTTTCCTATTTTTTTGCGTTGACAGCCGCCTTCGCCTGCTGCTTGTGCTGCCGAACCCTGGCCAGCGAGTCGGCGTCGGTCACGTCAGCGACCGATCGGTATACACCCTCATCGCCGTAGGGGCCGGCCACCTCGCGCCAGCCGTCGGGCTTCACGTTACGCTGCTTGCCGAGAAGTGCCACGAATATTTGCGCCTTCTGCTTTCCGTAGCCAGGCAGCGCGACCAGCCGGTCGAGCAGTTCGTGCGCGTCTGAGAGGCCCCGCCACAGCCCCGTCACGTCGCCGTCGTAGCGCTCGACCAACGCCCGACAGATGTCCTGTACCCGGCACGCCATCGACTTGGGATACCGGTGCAACGCGGGCTGCTTCGCGAACAGGTCCGCCAACGCGTCGGGGTCGTAGTCGGCCAGCTCGTGAACGTCGAGGTCGTGCCCCAGGCGCTGCTGCAGTGCATAGGGCGCGGCGAAAGCCCGCTCCATCGGCACTTGCTGATCGAGCAGCATGGCCAGGAGCAACGCCAGCGGGTCCCGCTCGAGCAACGCATCCGCCGACACGTCCTGGCTCAACCTCAAGCTCACCAACGACCTCCTCGACAGTAGGCGCATATCGACAGGCTCATCATCAGGCTACTGCTCGGAAGCAGCCTCCCGCCCGGGGGAACGGCTCAGATGTCGATGCCGACCAGGCCCATGACCTCAGCGCGCCAGTCCTGGTAGGCGGTGGCCGCGCTGGCCCGTTCCTGGGGGTTCTGGTGGGGGTGCGTATCCTCGTCGCCACCCAGCGCGTAGTGCACGATCTCCTGGTCGCTGCGGTGGCTGCTGACCACCTTGACTTCTACGTGCCTGCTGGCGAGCTCGGCCCGGGTGGCGTGCGCGAGCAAATGGAGCAACGCCAGGCGGGATCGCTGGTCGTCGGGCAGCGACACCTCCTCCGGGGTGTTGCCAGACACCAGCACGACGGTCGCGCCGGGCGCCAGCACCGGGAGCACTCGGTCGACCGCGCTGAAGCGGGCCAGCAGGCCCGCGGACAGGAACGAGCCGACCCGTGCGACGGCGGTGTGGCCATCGGGGTGGATGGTGACCGGCAGCTGGATGTAGAAGTCGAGGCCGTCGCCGCCCGGCTCACCCGGCAGCGCCGCGGGGTCAGTAATGATCACAGCGTCAGCGCCCGCATCTTTCAGCAGGTCAGAAAGCCGTTGCGCCCGGTCGGCAGACCCACTCAGCAGCCCGATAGACGACATCGACCCTCCTTCGGCGCGTTCGCACCCATCGGGGGTGGAGCACTCGATCGGCTGATCACCGCTCTCCGGTCATCGTAGGAGCCGGTGACAGCACCTGGCGAGAGCGCCGGGGGTTTGTGGACAGCGGATCCCCCGAACGGCCGCCACCGCACACCAGCCGGCCCCGGCATCGCGCGACGCCGGGGCCAAGGAGGCTAGTTACCCAGATCCAGTGGTTCGGTTCCTATTCTGGGACGCCGTCGTGGATATCCCTCTTCGGGGCCGCCTCCCTGGCGACCTCGTGCATGTCCCTGGCCAGGCCCTTGGCGGCACTGCGCTCAGCGGAAGCAACTTTGGTGGCGGCCGACGCGGTAACGGCCAGCCAACTCTTCATGAACTCGTGCTGGCACGCCAGCACGTGGTGGTAGAAGTCGAACGTCTTGTCCACTAACTCGACAGCGCCGTGCAACTTGGCGTCCGAGATCGGCGCGAACCGCTCAACACTGTCTGCCCAGATCTCCAGGGCGCCAGTGAAGGCTTCCCGACTGCGACGGGCGGAGTCGGTCAGGGTCTCATGGGCCGTAGTCATCGTCATCCCTCATCCTTAAACTCACGGGTACGATCACCATAGTAAGCACGCTTGATAAGTATGTCAAGCGCTGCCGTGCTTCCGCGCCGCTACCGGGTCCTCCCTTCAATGAAGCTGCGGTATACCCCGAGTAGCGCTTCTCTCTGGGCCTCGGTGAGCCTCGGGTCGCACCGGATGCTGTCCTCCGTGCTGGCCGGCGAGTCGGCTGACCCGCTGGCTGGGGTGTCAGCGCGGGTGCCAGCGGGGCCATCGTCGGCCGCTTCCTGCGTCCACCCCGCCTTGGCGAGCAGTTGTTCGGTGGTCAGTCCCAGCCCGTCCGCGATGGCCCGCAGCACCGTGAGCGACGGCTGATGCAGGCCGCGTTCGACCTGGCTGAGGTAGGCGTTGGAGATCCGGGTCAGGGCCGCCATCTCGCGCAGCGACAGGTCAGCCAGCTGACGCTGCGCCCGGATGAACGCTCCGAGCGCCCTGAGCTGGGCTTGCCAGGGGTTGGACACCCCACCGCCGTCACCCGCACTCACCATGGCTCACATCATCCCCCGCCCATCATCTCCCGGCCGGCACCGAGGGGCGGACCCCCTACGCATTCACCACGTCACTTCTCGAGCACGTAACTGCCCGGAGCGGCTTCCAGCGGCGGATGCATGGCGCTGCCCATCGGAGGCGGCTCCCGCCGCCGTCCGGCATGCTCGGCGATCCACGGAGTCCAGTCCTCCCACCACGACTTGGCGACCTCAGTGGCCTGCTGGCGCCACGCCTCCGGGTCCTCGGGCAGCGTGTCCGCCGAACCAACCCAGTGCTTGGACTTCGGGTTCGGCGGATTCACCACACCGGCGATATGCCCAGAGTTGGACAGCATGAACCGCACGGTGCCGCCCACGAGACGGGCACCCGCATAGACCGCCTTCCATAGCGCGATGTGGTCTTTCTCGGCGGACACGAAGTAACTGTCCTGGCTGATTCGACTGAGGTCCAACCGCTCCCCGGCCAACTCAAGCTCACCTTTCGCCAACCGGTTTTCCACGTATAAAGACCTCAAGTACTCGGTCTGCATCGCCGCGGGCATACGGGTGGAGTCGGAGTTCCAGCTCAGAATGTCGAACGGCGCCGGCTTCTCCCCCAGTAACCAGTTGTTGACCACGTAGTTCCACACCAGGTCCCTGGCCCGCAGCAGGTTGAACGTGGTGGCCATGCTGTCTGCCGGCAGGTAACCCTTGCGTTCCATGGTGCGGTCTAGCCGTTGGATAGTGGCTTCGTCGGTGAACACGCCGAGCGGGCCAGGCAACGCGAAGTCCAGCAGGGTATTCATCACGGTCAGCGAGCGGATCCGGTCCTCCCCGCGGGCCGCGAGCCAGGCGAGCATTGCCGCAGCGATGGTGCCGCCAAGGCACAGCCCGGCCAGGTTGGTCTGCTGGGCCCCGGTGATCTCCTCGACGACCTCGAGCGCGGCCAGCGGCCCCTCCCGCAGGTAATCGCTCATGGTGAGCTCGGTCAGGGTCTCGTCCGGATTCCGGTAGCTGATCATGAAACAGGTATGTCCGTGCCGCACGGCCCACTCCACCAGACTCTTCCCGGGAGCGAGATCCATGATGTAGTACTTGTTGATCCACGGCGGGCTGAACAGCAGCGGAACCGTGTGCACGGTCTGGGTCTGCGGCTCGTACTGGATCAACTCGATCAGCCGGTTGCGGAACACCACGCTGCCCGGTGTGACGGCCAGTTCGTGGCCGGGACGGAACTGGCCCGGAGTCACCTGGCGGGGCATGCCCTTGTTGGTCGCCATGTCGCGGAGCACGTTGTTGGCGCCGCGCACCAGGCTGAGGCCGCCGGTCTCGAACGCCTTCTTCAGCGCCACCGGGTTGGTCAGGAGCCAATTGGTCGGTGCGGCGGCGTCAAGCATCTGCCGCAGCGCGAAATCGGCCTTGCGCCGGGTGATCTCATCCAGATCTGCCCCGTCCAGCAGATCCTGCAGGAAGCTCTCGAGCAGCGCGTGCTGCTGGCGTACCAGGTAGAACAGCGGGTTTTTGGTCCAGGCCGGATCGGAGAACCGTGGATCTGCGCCCGGCGTGAGCGGGCCTTCCTGGTTCAACCCCATGCCGCGAAGCGCCGCGGTCACCACGGCCTGGGCGCTGCGGATGCCGTACTCCATCGCCGACACTGAGAACCGAGAGAACGCTACCGGGTTCCCGGCGACAGACATCGCGAACCTGCCCAGTGCCAGCCCCAGCCCAGCGGGGTCCAACTCGGCAGTCGCGGAGTCGATACCGAGCAGCGATCGGATCGACGAGGCGATGTCAGCGGCGTCCAGGCATACTTCGCCTAGGCGATCACCGCTCGAACGGTTCGTCCACGGGTTCGTTGACGGGGTCACAGAGAACCACCTCACACTCGGCGCTCGAGAGGGCACCGTCCTCGCACAACTCTACGTCCCGACGGGGGTACTGGGAGCACAAGCACCGCAACCACCGCAGGCGAACGGTCCGCCTGGCAAGATGCATTGCCGTGCGAGCGGTGGTGAGCCGGGTTACCGAGGCGGCGGTGCTCGTGGATGACCACGTGGTCGGTGAGCTGGAGCGACCAGGCCTGCTGGTGCTGCTCGGTGTGACCCACGACGACGGGCCCGCGCAGGCCGAGACGATGGCGCGCAAGCTGCATGAGCTGCGAATCCTGCGCGATGAACGCTCCGTCGCCGACACCGGCGCCGGGTTGCTGGTGGTGAGCCAGTTCACCCTCTACGGGGCGACGCGCAAGGGCAGGCGCCCCTCCTTCACCGCGGCTGCTCCCCCGGAGCACGCCAAGCCGTTGATCGACGAGGTCGTCGCCCGGCTCCGGGCCCGCGGTGCCACGGTGGCCACTGGACGCTTCGGCGCGACAATGGCCCTGCGCAGCGTGGCCGACGGCCCGTTCACGGTTCTCATCGACGTGTGACGGCCGCCAAGAGCGACCAACCCGGGCGATAACGGGCGACCAACCTGAGAAGTCTCTGAGGTTCCGCCGGATCGGGCACTTCGCCGGGTACTCGTTCGTCGTGCCGGATGAGGACCCGGGAACGGAATCCGGGCCCCCGACGTTGTACTGGTCATCGCCGCGGGTACCCGATGGCCAGACTCGTGCAATGTCGCGCGCCGATTCGCCGAACGCACCAGAGTCGGCGCGAGGATCCGTCGCAGGAAGGAACCTGATGACCGCCGCGCAGATCACTGTCGAACCGGACATTGCACTCGAGGCAGACCTTGATGCGCAGAGCCCAGCAGCCGACCTGGTCCGGGTATACCTCAATGGTATCGGGCGCACCGCCCTGCTCAGCGCCCAGCAGGAGGTTGAGCTTGCCAAGCGCATCGAGGCCGGTGTGTTTGCACGTCACATCCTGGACACCGCGACGCGGCTATCGCCAAGCCGGCGGGCCGATCTGAAGCGGCTGGTGAGCGACGGTCACAAAGCCAAGGACCACCTGCTGGAGGCCAACCTGCGGCTCGTGGTGTCACTGGCCAAGCGCTACACCGGCAGAGGAATGCCACTGCTGGATCTGATCCAGGAAGGCAACCTCGGTCTGATCCGCGCGGTGGAGAAGTTCGACTACACGAAAGGCTTCAAGTTCTCCACGTATGCCACCTGGTGGATCCGGCAGGCCATCACCCGGGGCATGGCCGACCAGGGACGGACCATCCGGCTTCCGGTCCACCTCGTGGAACAAGTGAACAAGCTGGCCCGGATCAAGCGCGACCTGCACCAGCAGCTAGGTCGCGAGGCGACCCACCGGGAGCTGGCCGACGAGACCGGCATTCCGGTGGAGAAGGTGGCCGACCTGCTGGACTACTCCCGGGACCCGGTAAGCCTGGACATGCCGGTCGGCGCCGAGGAGGAGGCGCCGCTAGGCGACTTCATCGAGGACGCCGAGGCCACCGACGCCGAGTCCGCCGTGATCTCCGGGCTGCTGCAGGATGACCTGCGTCGGGTGCTGGCCACTCTCGAGGATCGGGAGCAGAAGGTCATCCGGCTGCGCTACGGCCTCGACGATGGTCAGCCGCACACGCTGGACCAGATCGGCAAGCGCTTTGGCCTTTCCCGCGAACGGGTGCGTCAGATTGAGCGTGAGGTCATGGCCAAGCTGCGCCACGGGGATCGCGCGGAGCGACTGCGGGCATACGCCAGCTGACTCGCACGTGGCTTCAGCGCGTCACCGCTCGAATGGCGGCATTGACGCCACCGTGCCGGACCGGCACTGTCAGCTCAACACTGTGACGCAGACCACTCAACACTGTGACGCAGACCACGCGACGTCAGGCTGTCGCGCGCCCCGGAAGGTCGGGCTCGTCGGGGGCCCGGCCTTCCGACCTCGTGGAACCCACTTTCGTGCAACCCGGTGCCGTCAGAGCCAAGGGTCCTCGGGGTCCAGGCCGTGCAGCGGGTAGACAGCGCGCCGGGTCTCCCGGATCGCCCGGTCCACCTCAGTGTCGCCGGTCCCGTCCCAAGGCTTCCCATGGGGCGTCCACGGGGGCTCAGTGCCGTCGGTCATCGAGATCGGCAGCGGCGCGCCGCGCGCTACGGTGGCGGCGTACGCCGTCCAGCTGGCCGGCACCGCCGTGGTGGGGTCCATCTCGCGGTCGAGCAGGGTGGCCAGGAGATGTGTCCATGACCGCGGAACCACCCGGAACAGAGAGTACCCGCCCCCGCCCAGGGCCAGCCAGCGCCCGCCGGCCGTAGCATCGGCCAGAGTGGCCAGCGCGCGGTGCGCAGCTCGCTGACCGTCCACCGACAGCGTCAGGTCTGCGAGCGGGTCTTCGACGTGCGTATCCGCGCCGTGTTGGGTCACCAACACCTCGGGTTGGAACGTGCGCAGCAACGCTGGCACGACCGCGTGGAAGGCCCGCAACCACCCGCCGTCGCTCGTACCGGGTGGCAGCGGCACATTGACCGCTGAGCCTTCGGCGCCGGGGGCCCCGACGTCGGCGGATCTCCCGGTGCCCGGAAAGAGCGTCGCCGGGTGCTGGTGCAGCGAGATGGTGAGCACCCGAGGGTCGTCGGCGAAAGCCTCCTGCACACCGTCGCCGTGATGCACGTCGATGTCGACGTAAGCCACCCGGGACATGCCACCGTCGAGCAGTCGGCGGATCGCCAGCGCGCAGTCGTTGTAGATGCAGAAGCCCGAGGCGTGGTCACGCATCGCGTGATGCAACCCGCCGGCGATGTTCACTGCCCGCGCCGCGCGGCCGGTGAGGATCTCGTCGGCGGCCAGCAGCGAGGCACCGGCGACTAGCGCCGAGGCCTCATGCATGCGGGAGAAGATGGGGTTATCCGAGGTGCCCAAGCCATGCCCCACGTATCCGCGCCGCGCCTGCTTGACCGCGGCGAGGTAGTCCTCCGAGTGCACCGTGCACAGCTCGTCGTCAGTAGCCTGCACCGGCGCCAGCGGCTGCACGCCGTCCAGCACACCCAGCGAACGAGCCAGCCGGATGGTGAGGTCCAGCCGGATGGGATTCAGCGGGTGCCACCCCCCGAGGTCGTAGCCGAGGAGGGCCTCGTCCCAGACGACCACCGCACGGGGAGGGCTCATGACCCAGCACGCTACCGGCCGCTGCGCCTGGTACCGGGTGATGACCTCATACCCCGGATCCGGTCCTGCTGCCGCTGGCGCACGCGGCGCCCCGGTGGGCCATTACCATTGGCGCAACCAAGGGAGACTGGTGTGAACGAGCTCATCGACACCACTGAAATGTACCTACGCACCATCTTCGAACTCGAAGAGGAAGGTGTGATCCCGCTGCGGGCGCGGATCGCCGAGCGCCTTGGACAAAGCGGACCCACCGTCAGCCAGACCGTGGCACGCATGGAGCGGGACGGCCTGCTGACAGTGGCCGATGACCGGCATCTGGAGCTCACCGTGGCGGGCCGCAGCCGGGCCACGTCGGTGATGCGCAAGCATCGGCTCGCCGAACGCCTGCTCGTCAACGTGATCGGGCTGGAGTGGGAGCAGGTACACAGCGAAGCCTGCCGCTGGGAGCACGTGATGAGCGAGGCTGTCGAGCGCAAACTGGTCACGCTGTTGGGCAACCCGACCACGTCTCCGTACGGCAACCCGATCCCGGGGCTCGACGAGCTCGGGATCGGAGAGCCTGCCGCCCCGATCGAGCCCAACCTGGTCCGGCTGGACGAGGTGGCCCGGCGCGGCGGCGGCACGGTGGAGGTGCGACGCATCGCCGAGCACGTGCAGCTGGACCCGGCCCTGATGACGGACCTGCACAAGGTTAACGCAGTGCCCGGCAACGTGGTGGAAGTCGCCGCCCAGGCGCGGGCGAACCATCCGGTGGTGCTGTCCGGCCGAGGGTCCACGGTCGAGGTAACCGGCACGCTCGCGCACGCAGTCATGGGCCGTCGGCGGTGACCCGGCCGACTCGGATGCGGCTGCTGGTCACCGGGGGCGCAGGTTATATCGGCAGTGTCAGCGCCGCGCGGCTGGTTGAGGCCGGCCACGACGTCGTGGTCCTGGATGATCTGTCCACCGGGCACCGGGACGCTGTGCCAGCCGGCTGCCGGTTCATCGAGGGCGCCGTTGACGATGCTGACGCGGTACTGGCCGAGGGGTTCGACGGCGTGCTGCATTGTGCGGCCCGCTCGCTGGTCGCGGAATCGATGGCGCAGCCGCAGCGCTACTGGTTGGGCAACGTGGTGACCTCGGTCCGGCTGCTTGAGGCAATGCGCAAGCACGGCACTCCCCGGCTGGTCTTCTCCTCCAGCGCGGCCACCTACGGGGAACCCACTTCGGTGCCGATCACCGAAGAGACGCTCCCCCGACCAACCAACCCCTACGGGGCGACAAAGCTTGCGATCGACCACGCCATCGGCTCCTATGCCATCGCGCACGGCATAGCCGCCGTGAGCTTGCGGTACTTCAACGTCGCCGGCTCCTACGGCCGCTACGGTGAGCGGCACACCGTCGAGACCCACCTCATCCCGCTGATCCTGCGGGTCGCCCTCGGTCACCAAGACAAGATCATGGTGTTCGGGGAGGATTGGCCCACTCCGGATGGCACCTGCATTCGCGACTACATCCATGTGGTGGACCTCGCCGACGCCCATGAGCGGGCACTTGAGCAGGCCGTGCCCGGCGAGCATCGGATCTACAACCTAGGCAACGGAACCGGCTTCTCAGTGCGGCAGGTGCTAGACACCTGCCGCCAGATCACTGGGCACCCGATTCCGGCGCAGTGCGCGGCGCGGCGGCCGGGCGACCCGGCGGTGCTCATCGCCTCCAGTGATCGAGCGCACTGCGAATTGGGCTGGAAG
Source organism: uncultured Actinomycetota bacterium (assembly GCA_963822695.1). Classification (GTDB taxonomy): domain Bacteria; phylum Actinomycetota; class Actinomycetes; order Mycobacteriales; family Pseudonocardiaceae. Next base: position 36,782 of record CAWGJH010000020.1, on the reverse strand, counting down.
CCGGAGCGGCCCGAGCTCGCCGTGATCGTGGCCGACGCGTGGGAGTTCGCCCGCGGCGCCAGCTGAACGCCGCCATTGCGGATCACCGGTCATTGCTTTCGTCGCGATCGTCGCGTGGCGGACCTGCGCCGAGGTCGTTGCAGGGCCGCAGCAGCGTCTGCCGCGACGCTGCGCAGCAGCTCCGGTGACAGTCCCGCGTCCAGCGCGGCCCGCAGCAACCCGGACAGGGAGTGCTGTGGGCAAGCCTGCAGCGCCGCGTCCAACGCGACGCCCGCCAGCGCGCCGTCCCCGCGGACGTACGCGGCTAGCGCCAGCAGCGCCGCCGGTTCGGCCCGCTCCGGTGCGGGGGTGGCGCGAACAAGGGCCAGCCAGAGCTGCTCAGCGGCGGCCGCGCCAGGACCCGAGCACCAGGGCAGGCAGGCGTCCCGGACCCGGTGGTCGCACAGCGCGGAGGCAACTTCGGCGACGGTGCTGTCACTCAACGCGAGATCTCCTGCGGCCGCCGCTCGGTGCAGTTTCTTCAACTGCGAGAGTCGCTGACCTACCAGCCGGGCGCTCATCGGGTGTTCAGCGTCGGCCGCGTCCAGGAGCGTCGCTCGGCGCTGTAGCGCCACAGGATCCGCCGCGGCCATAAGCTCGGCCATTTCTTCCCTGCTGCCGAAGGTCACCGCACCGGCCGCGACCGTCGCGGCCGCCAGCGGGCTGGTCGTGGGATCGGCCACCGCGCCGGCGCAGAGCGGATCGTCGTAGCAGCGCCACGGCGCGCCGCGCACCGTCTGCGCCGTCCACGCCGCATGGACCACAGGGAGCCCGGCGCCGGTCAGCACGCCGTCGAGAGCGTTCACCAACGCGCGATGTGGGGGGTCGCCATCCGGGGTGGAATCGCCGCCGATCACGACCAGCGCGACGCCGGTGGGCCGCTGCCGGGCGATCGGCGGCAGTAGTTGCTCGGCCAACAGCGGAGCCTGGTCGTCATCGACCAGATCAGCCCGCAGCGTTAACCCGAGCCTTGTCCCGTGGAGAGCGAGGAGGACCACGGAGTCATGCGGGTGGAAACCAAGCAGGTGCGGGACGGCGGCGATCAGCTCAGAAGGGTCGGATAGCCGGATCCGGCGGGCGATAGGTGCGCTCATGCCGTCGAACGGTCCTCCCGCGCCACTGCGGGGGACAGTCACATGCTTGTCGGCTGTGGACCGCAGGGGTGAGTGTGGACTGCTCCCCCACCAGGTCCGTCACGGACTACCGGAATGTCAGAGGAGGCGATTATCCTGCCGCGCCGGAGCGCCCATCGCCTGATCGGACCGCACGCGGCCTTCGGCAGACGTAGGTCACCGCCGGAGGCAGGTTCCACCACACCGTGCGGGTGGTGAGCACCTCGTCGAATACCTCGCCGAGCAACGCACGGAACTGGCGCGCCCGGGTCATCGATAACGCATGCAGGTAGGCGAAGGTGGTGAAACACCCCCCTGGCCGCAACGAGCGTGCCGTCGCGTCAACGATCGCGCGCTGCACCTCTGCGTCGATCAGTGCCCACGGCAGCCCGCTGACCACGGCGTCTACCGCGGACACCTGGTACTGAGCGAACAGCCGCTCCAGCTCAGCGGCGTCCCCGACCAGCACCTCGACGCCCGTGTGCTCGGCACGCAGGTAGTTGGCCAGCACCGGGTCAATCTCGACCGCCACGTGCCGCCCCCGGCTAGCGAGCCGATACTCGATAGCCGTGGTGACCGAACCGGTGCCCGGCCCGAGCTCGACCACGACCGGCTCCCCCACGCGGGGCACCACGGCGGCCAACCGAGCCGCCAGGTGCGGGGAGCTCGGCGCCACGGCGCCCACCGTCGCCGGGCTACGCAGCACAGCAGCGAGGAAGGCGAGAAGGTGTCGCGATAGCAGCGGCATGGGGCCAGAGCCTGCCCGCCAGGACGCCCCCTTGTGAAATCGATCTTCGCCACACTACCCCGATCGCCCGCTACCGAGCGTCCATCTCCGCGCGCGGTCAGTTGCTCAACCACAGGCTGCGGGACTGCTGACCACCGAGATCCTCCCCCACCTGCGACACCGCACCCACCCCAAGCTGACCTTCCATCCCATATCCGGCCAGTTCGCTGCTCGCAGCGGGATGGATTTGGCAGCGTGCCGCGTTATATCCACTGTGAATGCTGAGCTTTACCGAATCGAGTCGGAACCGTCAACCCTAGCGGGCACGGTTCTCGTGCACGCCCTCACCGGATTTGTCGATGCCGGCCAGGCTGGGCAGCTGGCGGTGGCACATTTGCTAGCGAATCTGGAGCACCGGGTGGTCGCCACATTCGACGTCGACCAGCTCCTGGATTATCGCTCCCGCCGGCCGGCAATGATCTTCGATGAGGACCGTTGGGCGGGTTATGAGCAGCCGGAGCTGGTGCTGCACGAGGTACGCGACTGCGCGGGCACCGGGTTTTTGCTGCTGACCGGCCCGGAGCCGGATCTACAGTGGGAGCGGTTCGCCGACGCGGTTCGCACGCTGGTCGAGCGATTCGGGGTAGGGCTGACGGTGGGTCTGGGTGCGGTGCCGATGGCGGTCCCGCACACCCGGCCGGCGACGGTCACCGCGCACGCCACCCGTCGGGAATTGATCTCCGGGTACCAGCGGTGGTTCACCACGATGCAGATCCCTGGTCACGCCGGGGCGCTGGTGGAGTTCCGGTTAGGCGAGGCCGGGCACGACGCGATGGGTTTCGTCGTGCACGTGCCGCACTACCTGGCGCGCATCGAGTACCCGGAATCCGCCTGCGGCCTGCTGGAACATCTGGCGCGCACCAGCGGACTGAACCTGCCCACAGACGCACTACGCTCCGCGGCGCAGCGGGTCCTCACCGAGATCAACGAGCAGGTCGCCCGCTCCCCGGAGAGCATGTCGGTGGTGGCCAGCCTGGAAGCGCAGTTCGACGCCGTCACAAGCGCGTCCGCTCGGCTCCCGCTGGCCTCCCTTGATGCCGGCTCGTTGCCCACCGGCGACGAGATCGCCGCGGAGTTCGAGCAGTTCCTCGCCGAGCAGGACGGCCTGGCCGACGACTAGTCCGACCACACCTACTCCTCACCCACGATGAGGAAACCCGTTGCCCCGGGGACACGCGATACCCGATGAGGCGACATGGTGAGCGGTGATCCCGGGATCTGTCGGCAGGCGGGTCTATGGTCCGCGGTGGGAGGTCACCATGGCAGATCACGAACCCACGATCCGCAGCCGAGAGCTCGGCGAGGGCCTGCGCCGGGCGATGGAGCGGGCCGGGCTGAACGGCGCGCAGGCCGCGCACCAGCTTGGCTTGTCCCCGAGCTGGATATCACGGCTGCTGTCCGGCAAGCGCAACGTCACCGCAGTGCAGGTAGCGGGGTTGCTGGCCGTGTGCCGGGTGACGGGCACCGAGCGCGACCGGTTGCTCGCGCTCTGCGACGACCAGCACATCCCGGGCTGGTTCCAGCAGCACGGCTCCCGGCTGCCCCAGCAGCTTGTCACCTTGATCGACCACGAGACCAAGGCGGTCGCGATCAGCCAGTTTCAGGAGCCGGGTGTGCCCGGCCTGTTGCAGACCGGTGACTACGCCCGCGCGGTGCTCAGCCGGTCGGGCAACGTGCCGGCGGAGGAGGTGGAGGATCGGGTGGCCGCCCGGCTGGCCCGCCAGAGCCTGTTCAGCCGGGATCAGCCGGCGCGCTTCACCTTCTATGTGCACGAGTTCGTCTTGCGACTGCCGGTGGGCGGGCCGGCGGTGATGCTCGACCAGGTGGAGCATCTGCTGCGGATGTCGAAGCGTCCATTCCTCACGCTGAGGGTGGTGCCGGCCGCGCTCGGCGCGCATGCCGGGATGACCGGGGCGTTCACGCTCCTGGAGTTCGCCGATTTCCGACCGGTGGTCTATCTGGAGAGCACCACGTCCAGCCTGTTCCTGGAGCAGCCCGTGGAGATCGAGGCCTACCAGCACATCCTGGAGTCGCTGGCGGAGACGGCGCTAGACGAGGAAGAATCGAGGAAGCTGATTGCCACCCTGGCAACCGAGCTCTACGTGGATCGAGAGGATCATGATGACGGCGCCTGAGCCGGACGGGATTGTCTGGCGCACGAGCAGCTACAGCTACGAAAGCGGTGACTGTGTCGAGGTCGCGCCCGGGCCGGACGCCGTGCTGGTCCGTGACTCCAAGGACCGCACCGGCCCCGCCCTGAGTGTCCCCACCCTCGCCTGGCAAGCATTCCTCACCACCTTCCCCCGCTGATCCCGCCAGCGGGCGGCCTCGCGACCACCGCGGGCGATGCGACTCGTCTCGACCGAGGGTAATGCGGGAATGGCATGCTCAGCGGGTGCCACTGCTCAGCCGGCTCGCGACCGCTTCGGCGGCGGCGTGGGCGTACCTCATGATCGGGCACGGTGGCTTCTGGCTCACCTCGACCCGGCTGCCGGCCGACCCTCCAGTGCCCGACTCCTGGCCCAGCGTCGGAGTCGTTGTCCCAGCGCGCGACGAGGCGGCGGTGCTGGGCGAGACATTGCCCACACTGCTCGCGCAGGACTACCCGGGTGAGCTCGCCGTGTGGCTGGTCGACGACGGGAGCAGCGACGGCACGGGGGAACTCGCGCGCACCCTCGCCGACCGGGCCGGCGGACGAGCCTCGCTGACCGTACTGGCCGCCCCACCCCCGCCGCCGGGGTGGACCGGCAAGCTCAACGCCGTCCAGCGCGGCGTGCACGCAGCCAGCGCCGCCGGGGTCGATCTGCTGCTGCTCACCGACGCCGACATCGCCCACCACCCCTGCTCGGTGCGCAGGCTGGTCGCCACGGCGCTGACGGACAACCGTGACCTCGTGTCGCTCATGGCGCTGCTGAGCGCGCAGACCCGCTGGGAACGCGCCCTCGTTCCGGCGTTCGTCTACTTCTTCGCCCAGCTCTACCCGTTCCCGCGGGTGGCCCGGCCCGGCGCCCGCACCGCCGCGGCCGCGGGCGGCTGCGTCCTGCTCCGCCGTACGGCACTCGAACGGGCTGGGGGCCTTACCCGGATCCGCGGCAACCTCATCGATGACGTGGCCCTGGGCCGGCTGCTCAAGCGCTCCGGCGCGCGGATCTGGCTGGGCTTCACCGGCGACCCACCCGAGGTCCGCAGCGTGCGGACCTACCCGCACCTCGCCGACCTATGGACCATGGTCACCCGAAGCGCCTACACCCAGCTGCGCCGCTGCCCGGTGCTGCTCGCCGGCACGGTCGCCAGCCTGGGCCTGCTCTACGTCCTCCCGCCCGTCGCCGGGCTCACCGGTCTGGCAAAGCGCTCGCCGGTACCCGCTGTGACCGGGCTGGGCGCGTGGGCCGCGATGGCCCTCACGCAGGCGCCGATCCTGCGGCTCTACGGCCTCTCACCGCTGCGCGGGCTCGCGCTGCCGTCCATCGCCACGCTGTATGCCGCCATGACAGTGGACTCAGCGCGCCGCCACGCAACCGGCCGAGGCGGCGCCTGGAAGGGCCGGCTCGCCACCCCGCCGAACCGCACGGCCAGCGGCCTGCGTGTCGGGTTGCATCCCTCGCAGTCCGCAGAGTAGTTTCCCACATGTTGTAGTTACATTGATGTATTTCTCCTACTAGTAGTGGTTGGAGTGCCGGCCGTCGCCGACACTCGGGTTTTGCGTCTGCGCGCGGACCAGACTGGGAAGGGGGTTAATCATGCATTGCCCGTTTTGCCGTCACCTGGACAGCAGAGTGATCGACAGCCGCTCCAGTGAGGACGGAACGGTCACCCGTTGACGCCGCTTGTGCCCGGAGTGCAACCAACGGTTCACGACCGTCGAGACAGCCATGCTGATGATCGTGAAACGTTCCGGGGTCACGGAGCAGTTCTGCCGGGAGAAGGTCATCGCCGGAGTGCGCAGGGCCTGCCAGGGCCGGCCCGTCAGTGAGGACGCGCTGGCGCGGTTGGGGCAGAAAGTGGAGTACGCCCTCCGCGCTCTGGGCCGCGCGCATCTGCCCGCGCATGAGGTGGGGCTCGCTGTCCTCGGACCGTTGCGCGACCTGGACGAGGTGGCCTACCTCCGCTTCGCCTCGGTATACCGCAGCTTTGAGTCCCTGGGCGACTTCGAGGCTGAGATCCGGCGACTGCGCGCTGAGCGTGAGCCCGCCTCCCACGACGACGAGCCGGCCGAGGACCGGGCGCCCACGCACGCATGACAGGATTTCCGCCCGGCACGCGATCCACGTGGTGACCGTCGGCGGAAATCGAACTCACACCATTCACGGTGAATCGGCGACGAAGCTTGGACGCTGATTCACTGAGGCGAGCATGCCGTGATAGGACATGGAGGGACGAGGTAAGCATGTCGGAGATGGTCGGCAACTCACTAGTGACCCATCGCAGGGCAGGCGCGGGGCTGCGTTGTGAGCGAATCTACACCAAGCCCGGGATGCACCCTTATGATGAGGTGACCTGGACACGGCAGGATGTTGTACTCACCAACTGGCGAGACGGCTCGATCAATTTCGAGCAGCGGGGTGTCGAGTTCCCGGATTTCTGGTCACCGAACTCGGTGCAGATCGTCACCAGTAAGTATTTCCGGGGTGCCGTGGGAACACCGGTTCGGGAGTGGAGTCTCAAGCAGCTCATCAACCGGGTGGTGCACACCTACACCAAGGCCGGCAAAGACAACGGATACTTCGCGACCGATGAGGACGCGGAGATCTTCGAGCATGAGATGATCTACACGCTGCTGCACCAGATCTTCAGTTTCAACTCGCCGGTGTGGTTCAACGTGGGGACCGCCGCGCCTCAGCAGGTCTCGGCATGTTTCCTGCTGGCCGTTGATGACTCGATGGACTCGATCCTGAACTGGTACAAGGAGGAGGGACTGATCTTCAAGGGCGGGTCCGGTGCCGGGGTGAACATGTCTCGGATACGGTCGTCCAAGGAGCTGTTGTCCTCCGGTGGTAACGCGTCGGGCCCGGTGTCGTTCATGCGTGGCGCGGATGCCTCCGCTGGGACGATCAAGTCTGGTGGCGCCACCCGACGCGCGGCGAAGATGGTGATCCTGGACATCGACCACCCCGATATCGAGGAGTTCATCGAGACCAAGGTCCGGGAGGAAGCCAAGATACGGGTCCTCCGCGACGCCGGGTACGACATGGACCTGGGCGGCAGTGATATTTACTCCGTCCAGTACCAGAACGCCAACAATTCGGTCCGGGTCTCGGATGAGTTCATGAAGGCTGTGGCGGCCAGTGCTGAGTTCGCGCTTCGGGCCCGGACCACAGGTGAGGTCATCGAGACTGTTGATGCGGCCACGTTGTTCCGCCGGATGTGCGAGGCGGCGTGGGCATGCGCCGACCCCGGGATCCAGTATGACGACACGATCAACGACTGGCACACCTGCCCGGAGTCGGGGCGGATCACCACCTCCAATCCGTGTGCCGAGTACGTTCACCTGGACAATTCGTCGTGCAACCTCGCCTCGCTGAACCTGATGAAGTTCCTCCGGGAGTCACCGGAAGGCGTGCAGAGCTTCGATGCGGTCACCTTTGCCAAGTGCGCCGAGCTGGTGATCACCGCCATGGACATCTCCATCTGCTTTGCAGATTTCCCCACTGAGGCGATCAGGGAGACCACCCGGGCGTACCGGCAACTCGGGATGGGCTACGCCAATCTCGGTGCGCTGTTGATGGCGACCGGGCACGCCTATGATTCCGACGGCGGCCGTGGTCTGGCCGGCGCGGTCACCAGCCTGATGACCGGCGTGGCCTACAAGCGTTCCGCGCAGCTCGCCGGGGTGGTGGGTGCCTACGACGGGTACACCCGCAATGCCAAGGGTCACACCCAGATCATGCGCAAGCACGCCGCGGCCAACGTCGACGCGCAGCGGATCGATCAGCTGGACACGCCCGTGTGGGAGGCCGCAGCCCGGGCGTGGCGGGAGTGTTTGTCGATCGGTGAGCGCAACGGCTGGCGCAACGCGCAGGTCACGCTGCTGGCCCCCACAGGCACCTCGGGGCTGGCGATGGACGTCGACACCACCGGCATCGAGCCAGCCTTGGGGCTGATCACCTTCAAGAAGCTCGTCGGTGGCGGCTCGATGCAGTTCGTCAACGGGACCGTGCCGCAAGCGCTGCGCACGCTGGGCTACCAACCAGAGCAGGTCGAGGCAATCGTCGAGCACATCGCCGAGCACGGCAACGTCGTCGGCGCGCCAGGGCTGCGTCCCGAGCATGACGAGGTGTTCGACTGCGCGATGGGCGAAGCGGCGATCGCGCCGATGGGGCACGTGCGGATGCTCGCGGCGGTGCAGCCTTTCCTCTCTGGCGCAATCAGCAAGACGATTAACATGCCAGAGAGCGCAACCGTCGAGGACGTCGAGGATATTTACACCCAGGGCTGGAAGCTGGGGCTGAAAGCGGTCGCGATCTACCGGGATAACTGCAAGGTCGGCCAGCCCCTGTCGGTGTCCAAGCGCGACGACAAGACCGACAAGACCGCAGCCGCCTCCGAGGCGACCGCCGCGGCTGCGGTGGAGTACCGGCCCGTCCGCAGACGACTGCCCAAGAGCCGAACCGGCCTCACAACGTCGTTCACGGTGGGCGGCGCCGAGGGCTACATCACCGCGAACTCCTACCCGGGCGACGGTCTCGGTGAGGTCTTCCTCAAGATCTCCAAACAGGGCTCGACGCTGGCCGGATTGATGGACGCCTTCTCAGTGGCGATCTCGGTGGGCCTGCAGTACGGAGTGCCGCTGGAGACCTACGTCGCGAAGTTCACCAACATGCGCTTCGAGCCGGCCGGACTGACCGACGATCCAGATGTGCGGATGGCGCAGTCCATCATGGATTACATCTTCCGGCGGCTGGCTCTGGACTTCCTGCCAGCCGAGACACGTTCCGCGCTGGGTATCTACTCGGCCGCCCAACGGGCCCGGCAGGTGCAGACCGGCTCCTACGACGTCCCGGCTGACAACACCGTACAGCCGCAGGGATTACCCGAACCCACCGTGGCAGCCCAGCCGGCACCGGGCATGGTGCACTCGTCGATGGAGCTGATCGAGGCCAAACAGGGGTTGCACGCCGACGCCCCGCTGTGTTTCACCTGCGGGGTCAAGATGCAGCCCGCAGGGTCGTGCTATCTCTGCTCCTCATGCGGGTCCACCTCCGGCTGCAGCTGATCACGCCGAAACTGGTGCCCGGCCACTTCGGGCGGCCGGGCACCAGCCCTTGTCCGGAGCTCCGCTGCGGGCGCAGCGGCCGATGACCTCGGGTGGCAGGCTGATGGGGTGAGCGATCAGATGATCATCCGATGCCGAGGTCGGCGACTTTCCTGGGTGGACTTCGGCGGCTCCGGGGCGACGATGTTGGCGTTGCACGGCGCATTCGGCCGGGCCAGTGTCTTCGCCCCACTCGCTGAGCGGCTCACCACGCGGATGCGAGTGGTCGCCCTCGACCAGCGCGGTCACGGCATGGCCGACCACGGCGGTCCGTTCACTCGCGAGGAGTTCGTCGCCGACGCCGCAGCTGTCATTGACGCGCTGGGCCTCGGGCCAGTGCTGGTCCTGGGGCACTCGCTCGGGGGGATTACCGCCTACCAGTTGGCGGCCCGGTATCCCGAGCTGGTGCGGGCGCTGGTCATCGAAGACGTCGGCGCTGTGATGCGCAGCCCAGAGATCGAGCACCCGATGCTCGACGTACGCGGCTGGCCGACAAGAGCACCGTCGCTGGTGGCGCTGGCTGAGGCGATCAAGGCGCGAGGTGTTCCGGACCCGAGTTACTTCCTCCAGAGCGCGGTCCCGGACGGCGACGGCTGGCAGTTACTGTTCGACCCCGATGAGATGATGGACGTCCAGCGCCACGGCCTCGGCGACTGGTGGCCGGACTGGCTGGGCTCACGCTGTCCAGCGCTGTTGCTGCGGGGCGCGCGCAGTACGCTGCTGCCAAGCGGGCTCGCGGCCGACATGGTTCATCGGCGTCCGCGTACCACGCTCGTCGAGTCCCCGACTGCCGGGCACTGGGTCCACGATGACGACCCGGATGGCTGCGCGAACGCCATCCTCAACTTCCTGCGCAGCCTCGCGCGCTGACCGACCATTCGTCGCTTGCCCTGCGTACCCCTGCGACCACCTGGGCCTGCCGACCCCGGCTACCGCCCGTTGGGAACCTGCAGCTGCTGACCCGGCGTAATGGCGGAGCCCACGATGCCGTTCAGTTGCCGGATTCGCTCCACCACCGCACGCTGGTCAGACTGAGGTGCCACCCGGCGCGCCACGTCCCATACGGTCTCGCCGGCACCCACTCGGATCACCGCCGTCTTCGCCGGGAGCCCCGGGCTTGCGGCCTGCCCGATCCAGCCCAGGCCACCGACTACGGCCAGCGTCACAGTGGCGGCCGCAACCACCTTCGCCACCCGGCTGGATCGCAACGCGGGTGGACGCGCTGCCTCCCATTGCACCGGACATGCCAGGCGCCGCCCCCGCGCCGGAGGAGCGAGAGGCGGCGCGGGCGCTGGAGGTGCCGGAAGCGGCTGGGTGGGCACCGCTAGCCGGAGCGGCCTGGCGTCCCTCGATACGGCCTTCTCACTCCGTGCCGTAGGCCAATCGCCCAACTGTGCTGGTGCCGTCATCGAGACTCCTCCTCGCGGATATCATCGAACGCAGGTTCGATCGAACTGCTGTGCGGTGTCTATCACGGTGCCCCGACAAAATCGGTGGCCCTGCGGCGTGTTGTTCGAACGAATGTTTGATCTTTGGTGCGACGGTGGCTAGCGTCAGCCACGTAACTTCGCCAGCCTGAGGAGGAGCGTTGGGACGACAGCGGAGCGACGAGCCGGAGGTAACCGGCTCCGGAGCGCAGGGCCCGAATCCAAGCGACCCGAAGCCAAGCGACGCCGCGCAGGTGCACGCTTTCCCTGACCTCGACGACAGCGGTGACAACGACAGCCTCACACCGCGCCAGCGACGGGTTCTCGAGGTGATCCGGGAGTGGGTGGAGCGGTTCGGCTACCCGCCAAGCGTGCGGGAGATCGGCGAGGCGGTCGGGCTCACCTCGACCTCATCGGTCGCACACCAGCTGCGCGCCCTGGAACGCAAGGGATACCTGCGCCGCGACCCCAACCGGCCGCGCGCGGTGGGTATCCGGCCCGCCGACAGTGCTCCTCAGGCTCCGGAGGCCCCGAGCGGAGAGCCCGCCAGGCCCAGCCCCGTCTTCGTTCCCGTGGTCGGCCGGATCGCCGCGGGCGGTCCGGTGCTCGCCGAGCAGGCCGTCGAGGACGTCTTCCCGCTGCCCAAAGAAATCGTCGGTGAGGGGGCGCTGTTCCTGTTGCGGGTCGTGGGTGATTCCATGGTCGACGCGGCGATCACCGACGGGGACTGGGTGGTCGTCCGCCAGCAGCCCAGCGCCGAAAACGGGGACATCGTTGCTGCCATGATCGACGGTGAGGCGACCGTGAAGACGTTGAAGCGCCGTGACGGGCACGTCTGGCTGCTCCCACACAACCCTGCCTACCAGCCGATCCCAGGGGACGAAGCGACCGTGCTCGGCCGGGTGGTCGCGGTGTTTCGACGGCTGTGAGCCGCCGGTGTCAGGGCTTGACCAGGTACGTGGCTAGCGCTCCGGCGAGGTCCGGCCGCACCCGGGCGCGCAGCCGGGTGCCGTCTTCGGTGTGGTCGGTAGCCAGCATCTCGCCCTCGGCGTGCACCCGGGCGACCAAGGCACCTTCGGTCCACGGCAGCAAGGCGTCGACCTCAACCTGCGGTTGCGGCAACGCGTCGGCGATCCGCTGGACCAGACCAGTAATGCCAGCACCGGTGCGTGCCGAGATAAACGACGCGTCCGGCAGCACATGGCGCAGCCGCGACAGCACGAGCTGGTCAGCGTCGTCAATCTTGTTCACCACCACCAACTCGGGCGGCATCGGCGTCTGGCGTCCCTCGGTGATCTCAGCGAGAACCTCGCGCACCGCCTCCACCTGCCGCTCGGGCATCGGGTCGGCACCGTCCACCACATGTACTAGCAGGTCAGCGTCGGCCGTCTCCTCCAACGTGGAGCGGAACGCCTCCACCAACTGATGCGGCAGATGGCGGACGAAACCGACGGTGTCGGTCAGCGTGTATTCCTGCCCTTGTGGCGTGGTGGCCCGGCGGGTGGTGAGGTCCAAGGTGGCGAACAGGGCGTCCTGCACCAGCACCCCGGCCCCGGTGATCGCATTGAGCAGGCTGGACTTGCCCGCGTTGGTGTAACCGACGATGGCCACGTTGGGCACCTCGTTGGCGCGCCTACGGCCCCGCTTGGTGTCGCGCACCGTGCGCATCGCGGCGATGTCGCGGCGCAGCTTGGCGAGCCGACGGTGAATCCGCCGCCGGTCGGTCTCCAGCTTGGTCTCCCCTGGGCCGCGAGTACCCACTCCGCCACTGGCCCCACCGCCAGCGCCGCCCGCCTGCCGAGACAGCGATTCACCCCAGCCACGTAGCCGCGGCAGCAGGTAGCTCAGCTGGGCCAACTCGACTTGTGCCTTGCCCTCCCGAGAACGGGCATGCTGGGCGAAGATATCCAGGATCAGCGTGGTCCTGTCGATGACCTTGACCTTCAGCTTGGCCTCCAGCTGCCGCAGCTGACCGGGGGTGAGCTCGCCATCGCAGATCACCGTGTCGGCCGCGGTGCTGAGGACGATCTCGCGCAGCTCGAGAACCTTGCCGGAGCCGACGTAGGTTGCCGGGTCGGGGCGCTCGCGGCGCTGGATGAGACCGTCAAGCACCTGTGACCCGGCCGTCTCGGCGAGCCGGGCCAGCTCGGCTAGCGACGCCTCGGCCTGGGCAGCGGAGCCATCAGTCCAGACTCCGACGAGCACCACGCGCTCCAAGCGCAGCTGCCGGTACTCGACCTCGGTGACATCAGTGAGTTCAGTGGACAGCCCCGGCACGCGACGCAGCGCGGAGCGCTCCTCGAGATCCAGCTCACCTCGGGAGGTCGGAACGGGACCACGGGACGGAAAGATCGGTGAGGTTGCCATACGCCTCTCATCCTGACACGTCGGGGCGAATCACGCCCACCCGATTTCGCCGACAGCGTTTCGCCGACCGCACCGAGGCAGGGTGCGGGCGTTCAGTGCGCCGACCACCAGTCGAGAGCCAACCAGCCCCACGCGACGAGCACCGCTGGCCCGGTCAGCGTGCTGCCGTCCCTCGTGATCGCCACGTGCAGCCGACCCCCGGGCACCTGCACGTCGGCCTCGCCGGTGTCCCGACCCCGCGAGTCCAGGACCGCGGCCAGCGCGGCCACCGCTCCGGTGCCGCACGAGCGGGTCTCTCCCACGCCCCGCTCGTGCACCCGGATCCGCAGTCCTCCACCGGAGTGCACATTGACGAACTCGACGTTCACGCCGTGCGGGAAAGCTCCGGGGTCGTGTCCTGGCGGCACGGTGAGGTCCAATTGCTCCACCGGCACCTCGGTCAGGCAGGCCAGATGCGGGTTGCCGACATCCACCGCGAGTCCGGTGAACGCCACGCCCTCGACGGTCACCGGGGACGTGCCGTTGCGCCGCACCCACCCCATCTCGACCGTTACCGAGTTGTCGTCGTTGCGCCGCACGGTACGCGGGCCGGACCTGCTGCCGATCCGGAACTCGAGATCGGCAACCAGCCCGGCGTCAGTCAGGTAACGGGCGAATACCCGCACCCCGTTGCCGCACAGTTCAGCGAGGGAACCGTCGGCATTGCGGTAGTCCATGAACCAGTCGTCGGATGACGTGCCCGGCGGCGCGTCAGATACCAGCGCACCTGGCACAGCCCGCAGCACCCCGTCGGCTCCCAACCCGCCACGTCGATCACAGAGCGCGCGCACCCGGGACGGTGTCAGGTCCAGCTGACCGGTGGGGTCGGGCAGCAGGACGAAGTCGTTTTCCGTCCCATGCCCCTTGAGGAACTCGATACCTTTCTCCATCGTCAGTGAGCCTATCCGTCCACCGCCAGTGCGAACGCAGCGTCAAGCAGATCGGGGTGCTGGGAGTCCAGCCACCTGATCCGGTCGTCCCGTCGAAACCAGCTGCGCTGCCTGCGGATGAAGCGCCGGGTCGCCTGGGCGGTCGGACCCGCGGCGCTGGCCGGATCGGCGCCCACGTCCAGGGCGGCGATGACCTGCTGGTAGCCCAGTGCCCGCGACGCCGTCCGGCCCTCCCGCAGGCCGAGCGGCAGCAGCTCGTGGACTTCCTCGACCAGTCCGTCGCGGAACATCCGGTCCACCCGGGCATCGACCCGCGCGTCCAGGACTGCGGGATCGGTATCCAATCCGATGATCACCGCGCGGTAGCGCGCCGGACCGGGCTCTGGTAAGGCCGCCGAGAACGGGAGCCCCGTGAGCTGGATGACCTCCAGTGCCCGCACCAGCCGGCGTCCGTTGCTCGGCAAGACCCGGCCGGCCGCCACCGGGTCGAGTCGACGTAACCGGCGATGCAGTGCCGGCGCCCCACGCTCAGCCAGTTCAGCCTCAAGCTGGGCCCGTACTTCGGGGTCGGTGCCTGGGAAATCCAGGTCGTCCAGCACAGCCTGCACATAGAGCCCGGAACCCCCGGCCAGCACCGGAACCCGGCCCGCAGCAAGCAACTCTTCCACGATGCGGCGGGCCTCGCGCTGGTAGACCGCCACCGAGGCGGTCCCGGTGACGTCGAGGATGTCGAGCAGATGGTGGCGCACCCCGCACCGCCTGGCGAGCGGCAGCTTCGCGGTACCGATGTCCATGCCCCGATACAGCTGCATCGCGTCGGCGTTGACCACCTCGCCACCCAGGCTGCGGGCCAGCATGACCGCGAGATCGGACTTGCCAGTAGCGGTCGGGCCCACCACCGCGATCGCTCGGGGAATCATGACGGGGCCACTTCCGGCACCAGGATCGGTGGATATGGTACCACCGCCACGCGTACGATCACCGCTGCAGGTTAGTGCCTACTTCGCACCTGCTCCCCTGCCCGCGCACCTGAACTGCTTCAATGCTGCCCTACCGGGTGTTTCGGGACCGCCCAGTCGAGGTAGCACAGCTTGTGCAGTCGGGGGCGCCCGCAGGACGCGGCGACGGGCACGAGGTCGAGGAAGGCCGGCATGACCGAGCACAACCACACCGAACAACGTCTGGAGACCGGCGACCAATCCGGTTCCCGACCCTCCGTCTCGCGCGCCTGCCGGGATCCGCGACACTGGGGGCGGGTAGCTCAGGACGGCACGGTGTACACCCACACTGCTGATGGCGAGCGAGTAGTCGGTTCGTGGCAGGCCGGCACAGCCGAGGAAGGTCTGGCGCACTTCGCCCGCCGCTTCGACGACCTGCTCACCGAAGCCGAACTGCTGGAGTTCCGGCTGACCTCCGGAGTAGGCGACCCCAAGCAGGCGCTGTCCCGGGTTCACACCCTGCGCGATGAGCTCGTCGAACCGACCGTTGTGGGTGACCTCGCCGGCCTCACCGCTTTCCTGAACCACCTGCAGCGGCACGCCGAGGAGTCGCTCGCTGGGGCTAAGGCGGCCCGAGAACAGGCTAGGGCGCGAGCAACCGCCCGCAAGGAGGCGCTGGCGGAGGAGGCCGAGCGGATCGGTACCGAGTCCACCCAGTGGAAGGCCGGCGGCGACCGGCTGCGCACCATCCTGGACGAGTGGAAGACAATCAAGGGCGTAGATCGGAAGATCGACGAGGCGTTGTGGCGCCGCTTCTCCAAAGCCCGGGACGCCTTCACGAGGCGCCGCGGCGCCCATTTCGCCGAACTCGACCGGCAGCGCCTCGGGGCTCGGCACCGTAAGGAGGAATTGGTCGTCGAGGCCGAGAAGCTGGCCGACTCCACTGACTGGGGCAACACCGCGAATCGCTTCCGAAGCCTGATGGCGGAGTGGAAGGCAGCAGGGCGCGCCCCCAAGGACGCCGACGACGCCTTGTGGCAGCGGTTCCGCGCTGCCCAGGAACGTTTCTTCAGCCGCCGCTCCGCTGCCTTCTCCGGACGGGACTCGGAGTTGGAGCAGAACGTGACGCGCAAGGAGGAACTGGTCGCCGCCGCGGAACGAATCGATCCCACCGGTGATGTGGAAGCCGCCCGGTCGCAGTTGCGGGGAATTCAGGAGCGCTGGGAAAGCGTGGGCAAGGTTCCGCGGGAGCGAGCCAGGGAGCTCGAGGGCCGGTTGCGGGCCGTCGAGGAGCGGGTCCGCTCGGCCGCCAAAGCGCAGTGGCGGCACGCCGATCCCGAGTCCGAGGCCCGGGTGGCCCAGTTCCGGGAACGGGTGGAGCAGTACGAGGCCCAGGCGGCGAAGGCCCGCGCCGCCGGGGATGACCGCCGTGCTACCACCGCGCAGGCCCAGGCTGATCAGTGGCGCGAGTGGCTGGCCGCCGCCGAGCGGGCGGTCACCAGCCGCTGACGAGGACTCCCTCCGCTACTGAAGAGTCCGCTACTGGCGAGAGAACACGAGCCGCAGCCACTGCACGGCGAGCACCGCCATGGCCAGCACGGCCAACACCAGCCCGATGCCGGGACCGGGGCCGTGCACGGTCTGCCGGGACCAGATCGCCCACACCCCATCGAGCACACAATAGGTGCAGCCCAACGCGCTGGCCCAGACCAGACCCCAGCGGCGGGTGACAAGCGCCAGCATGGACAGACCAACCCCCAACCCCAGCGCGGCTCCCCCAAACATCCGCGGCAACAGCCCGACGTGGTCGACCGGGTTCGCGGTGCCCCTCAGCACGTCCCAGCCGCTAGCGTCTCCCACCCAGGGCACCGTGAGGGCCAGCAACAGCACCATGATCGCACCGGCAATCACCGCCGCGCGGACACCCGGGTCCACCCGGCGCAACGCCGAGCGCTCCACCGCGTCGATCTCGGCGCGCAGCGCGGCGATGCCGTCCGGATCCTGGGCGCTCATCTCGCTGGCCGCCCGAACGAGGGCAAGCCCAGCACTACCCCCGGCGTCGTCGGGCGTCGACCGGCCGCCCACGCATCGCCCGCGGCGGTCCGCCGGTGTGCCCGCAACGCCACCTCGGACACCAGGTGGTGCGGCGCCCCGTAGGTGATCTCCGCGAGTACCACGTCGCCCGGGCGGACCTCGCCCTCGCCCGGTTCGACGTGCACGAGCCGGCCATCCCTGGCCCGCCCACTCATCCTCCGGGTGGCCGCGTCCTTGCGCCCCTCGCCCTCAGCGACCAGCACTTCCACCACGCTGCCGATCAGGCTCCGGTTGAGTTCCCAGGAGATCTCCTCCTGCAGCGCGACGAGCCGCTCATAGCGGTCTTGCACGATCGCCTTGGGCACCTGGCCAGCCATGTCCGCGGCCGGCGTGCCCGGGCGGCGTGAGTACTGGAAAGTGAACGCCTGAGCGAAGCGTGCTTCCCGGACCACCTCCAGGGTGGCCTGAAAGTCGGCCTCGGTCTCACCGGGGAAACCGACGATGATGTCGGTGGACAGCGCCGCGTCGGGCATCGCGGCCCGCACCTCCTCGACGATCGTGAGGTAGCGCTGCGCCCGGTACGAGCGGCGCATCGCCGCGAGTATCGCGTCCGAACCGGACTGCAACGGCATGTGCAACTGGTGACAGACGTTCGGGGTGGCCGCCATCGCCTCGATGACGTCCGAAGTGAAGTCCCGCGGGTGCGGGGAGGTGAAGCGCACCCGCTCCAGGCCGTCGATCCTCCCGCAGGCGCGCAGCAGGTCACCGAACGCGCGCCGGTCAGCGAACCCGACCCCGTAGGCGTTGACGTTCTGCCCCAACAGGGTTACTTCGAGCACGCCCTCGGCCACCAGCGCCTCGATCTCCGCGAGCACGTCTCCGGGTCGCCGGTCGACCTCCTTGCCGCGCAGCGCGGGCACGATGCAAAACGTGCAGGTGTTGTTGCAGCCCACTGAGATCGACACCCACGCGGAGTGCACCAAGTCCCGCTTCGCCGGCAGCGCGGAGGGGAACACCTCCAGTGACTCGGCAATCTCGATCTGGGCAGCGTCGTTGTGCCGGGCCCGCTCCAGCAGTACTGGTAGCGAGCCGATGTTGTGGGTACCAAACACCACGTCAACCCAGGGCGCCCGGCGGGTGATCTCGCCGCGGTCCTTCTGCGCCAGGCAACCGCCGACAGCGATCTGCATCCCCGGATGCTCGCGCTTGATCGGGCGTAGCTGACCGAGGTTGCCGTAGAGCCGGTTGTCGGCGTTCTCCCGCACCGCGCAGGTGTTGAGCACGATCACATCAGGGGTAGCGTCCTGCCCCGCAGGCACGTACCCAGCCGCCTCAAGCAGCCCGGCCAGCCGTTCGGAGTCGTGCACATTCATCTGGCAGCCGTACGTGCGCACGCGGTAACTGCGTGGGCGCTGCTCGGTGCTCGCAGTCATCTCATCCTTCCCTACCCGTTTAGGGTACGGCCGCAGGGTCAGAACGCTGGCCACGGGATCGCTGGCCAGTTCCCGTTGGGCGCCGGGAATGTCTCGGTGGCCAGCAGCCGGTCGGTCCGTTCCCGCACGGCCCGCACCTCCGCTCGGGTCACGTGCTCGGTGAGCGCGGCGCCCAACGCGCCGTCCAACTCGGACCGCACCCGGCGCAGCACATCCAGCACCGTGACCGACAACGGCTGACCCAAAAAGCCCCACAGCACGGTGCGCAGCTTGTCCTCACGGTGCAGGCAGATCCCGTGGTCCACGCCGTATACCGCGCCGTCCAGGCCGGTGAGGACATGCCCGCCCTTGCGGTCAGCGTTGTTGATCAACACATCCAGCACGGCCAGCTGACGCATTTCTTCGGTATCGGCGTGCACCAGCAACGCCGGGGCGCCGTAGCGGTCGTGCGCCCGCAGCACCGTGCACCAGCCTTGCGGCACCGCGTCGAGGGCCACGACGTCCACCAGTCCGGACTCCTCCTCCGTGTCTATCCATAGCTGCACCATGCCGGGCCCCCACGGTCCCACCCGCAGCACGGTGGGCGGCACCAGCGACCAGCCGGTGGCCTCAGAGAGCAGCCAGCTGGCCACCTCCCGGCCAGCCAGGGTGCCATCCGGGAAGTCCCAGAGCGGGCGCTCCCCGCGGATTGGCTTGTAGACGCAGTCGGCGCTGACCCCGTCGCAGTGCACCGTGCACAACAGGGTGGCATTGGACGCATCGACGATCCGGCCGGCCACGTCGATACGGCCATGGTGCAGCAACGGCAGCGCCGCCGGATCGGTGGGCAGCACCGCTGGCCCCGCTTAGGCCTCGACCTGGCGACGGTAGCCATTCTGCCGCGGGCAGATGTGCCCCTTGGGCCCCAACGGCTCCGCGCACAGCGGGCAAGGCTTGCGCCCCGCTGAGAGCACCCGCTCGGCGCGCACCGTGAACGCCCGTGCCTGCTCCAGTGACAGGAACACCCGCACCGCGTCAGGACCGTCCTCGGTGTCGTCGAGCACCATGGACTCGTCCACCTCCTGCTCGCTCACGGCGAGCAGTTCAACGACGATGGCCCGCGACTCGACATCCCAGCCCAGCCCCATGGTGCCGACCCGGAACTCCTGCTCGACGGGTGAGCGCAACGGCTCGGTGTCCACCGCGAGCTCCGTGGACTCGACGGGGGCATCGGCGCCCAATCGCCGAACGACCTCATCGAGCAGGGCAGACAGGCGTTCGGCGAGGACGGAGACCTGCTCCTTCTCCAACTGGACGCTGACCACCTTGGCCTCGTCAACGGCCTGCAGGTAGAAGGTGCGATCGCCGGGCTCGCCAACCGTTCCGGCAACGAACCGGTCGGGGGTGCGGAAGACATGGATGACACGGGACATGGCAGTAACGACACTAGAGCACCCGCCCTGCCCGGCAGCGACCCTCCCCACACCTCAGCCGGTGCCGGTCGCCCCCCCGGGCGTGGCGTCCGAGGAGAGCCGGCGCTGGCGCCGGCGCTTGGGCGGGACCAGCGACCCCAGGTCGTCACCGCAGTCGTTGACCCGCTGCACGAACGGCCGGGTCTCGGTATAGGTGACGGCGCTGACCGAGCCAGGGTTGGCGACGATGCGCTGGAAGCCGTCCAGGTGCACACCCAACGCATCGGCGAGCACCGCCTTGATGATATCGCCGTGGGTGCAGACCAGCCACAGCACCTGGGGGCCGTGCTCGGCGGCCAGTTTGGCATCCCACTCCCGCACCGCGGCTACCGCCCGAGCCTGCATTGCGGCCAGGCCCTCACCGCCGGGGAACACCACCGCTGAGGGGTGCGCCTGGACTACCTTCCACAGCGGTTCCTTGGCCACCTTGCGCAGTTGCCGCCCGGTCCACTCGCCGTAGTCCATCTCGATGAACCGGTCGTCGAGGGTCACCCCAAGCTCGCGCGCCTGCGCCAGCGGGACCACCGTTTCCCGGCACCGCTGCAGCGGGGAACTCACCACCGCCGCCAGCGGCAGCCGCGCCAGGCGTTCGACCAGCGCCTGAGCCTGGGCCCGACCGTACTCGTCGAGGACCACTCCCGGGGTGCGCCCGGCCAGCACCCCAGCGGTGTTCGCCGTGGACCGGCCATGTCGTACCAGGATCACGGTGCACACGCCCGCCACCCTACGCACCGCTAGCGTGCACCTCGTGCAACAGCGTTATCTCGGCCGCAGCGGCCTGCGGGTATCCCGGCTGGCGCTGGGGACCATGACCTGGGGCCAGGACACCGACGCCGAGGAGGCCGCCACTCAGCTGGTCGCCTTCATCGACGCTGGCGGGACGCTGGTGGACACCGCTGACGTGTACAGCGAGGGTGAGTCGGAGCGGATCCTTGGCGGGCTGCTGACCGACGTCATCCCCCGGGATGAGGTGGTGCTCGCCACCAAGGCGGTGGCGCACCGCGACGACGGGCCATTCGGTGGCGGCGCGTCCCGGGCAGCGCTGCTCGCGGCATTGGAGGGATCGCTGCGCCGGCTTCGCACCGACCACATCGACCTCTGGCAGCTGCACGCCTGGGATCCAGCCGTTCCGCTGGAGGAGACACTGTCCGCGGTGAGCGACGCGGTGCGCTCAGGCAAGGTTCGCTATGTCGGGGTGTCCAACTACACCGGCTGGCAGCTGGCTACCGCGAAGGCCATCTCCGACATGCCGCTGGTGTCTATCCAAGTGGAGTACTCGCTGCTGGAGCGGGGTGTGGAACGGGAATTGGCCCCGGCGGCGGCCTATCACGGGGTGGGCTTGCTGCCCTGGGCGCCGCTGGCCCGGGGGGTGCTCACCGGCAAGTACCGCACCAGTACCCCCGCCGGCTCCAGGGCGGCGTCGCCGCACTACGCGCGGTATGTCGAGCACCACCGCACCGACCGGGCGAACCGGATCGTGCAGGCCGTGGTCACCGCCGCTGACGGGCTGGGCGCCTCCCCGCTGGAAGTGTCGCTGGCCTGGGTCCGGGACCGGCCAGGAGTAGTCGCCCCGGTCGTGGGTGCCCGGGACACTGCCCAGCTGGCCGGATCGCTCGCCGCCGAGGAGGTGGAGCTGGCCCCCGCGATCCGGGCTGCGTTGGATGACGTCAGCGCCATTGAGCTGGGCTATCCGGAGCGCCCGCTCAGCTGATCCGCCCCATCGCGGCGGCCATGTCGCGGGCGGCTCGAACCGTGCCCCGGATCGATCCGGATACCTTGGATCGCCCACCAGCGCGCGGCCGGTACTCGACGTCGAACTCGCGCACCCGCCAGCCGGCGGCGCCAGCCCGCAGCAGCAGCTCGAACGGGTAGCCGAAGCCGCGGTCGAGGACGCCCAGGTCGAGCAGCGCCTGCCGGCGTCCGACCCGGATCGGTGCGATGTCGTGCACGGGCAGCCCGCGCACGCGCAGCAACGCAGCCAGTGCCGCGTTGCCAGCCCGGGCATGCCACGGCCACGCGCCGGTCTGGGGTATCCGGCGGCCGACGGCAAGGTCGGTGTCGCCGGCGAGCGCGGCGACCAGTTCGGGCAGTGCCTGTGGGGGTAAGGACCCGTCGGCGTCCAGCACGCCGACCAGATCAGCCGTCGCGGCGAGCAACCCGGCGTGCACCGCGGCGCCGTAGCCACGCCGCGGCTCGGACACCACGGTTGCTCCGCATGCGGCCGCGACCGCAGCGGTGTCATCGGTGCTGCCGTTGTCCACGACGAGGACCCGGTAGCCCGCCGGCATCCCGGCCAGCACACCTGGCAGTGCTTCAGCTTCATCCAAACAGGGCAGCACGATGTCGACCGTGGACGTCACAGTCGGGGACGCTATCCCTACGTCCATTCAGCGTCCATTCAGCGTATAGATGCGAACAACCAGCTACCCGGTGATGACGCGGGGGTGTCCCGTCAGGAATGCTTGACCTACACCTCGCCCCCTACCGACAAGGAGGTCGGTGTGCTCGGTGCCCGGCGCGCGGCGCTCCCTGCTGCGTTGCTCATCGCCGGGCTGATGGTGGGATGCGGCACCGCGGGGCGTTCAGACGCTCAGCAAGCCGTCGTCCCGGCCGCACCGGCGTCGGCTCCCCTGGGTGGACCAGCCCCCGCTGGGACCGTCGTGCCGCTCGGCGCGCCCGCAACCGAGGTGGTGGTCGATCCCCGCACCAGGACGGTAGCGGTGGCGCTGGCTGACCCGCCGCGGCTGCTGCTGCGGGCGCTAGACGGCGCCGCGCCGCCACGACAGGTGCCGCTGCCTGGCCCGGCCGCGGATCTCGTACTCGCCGCCGACGGCGGCCCGCTGCTGGTGCCGATCACCACGCCGGGGTCCCTGATCCGGGTCCCGCTCGATGGCGGGGCACCAAACAGGGCGGATCTCGGTGGCTCGGCGTACGGGGCGGTCGCGGTGGGTAGCGCCACCGTGGTCGCGCTGGGCGACCGGCTGGCCGTGCTTGACGGGAACCGGACCCGCACGACCGTCCCGGGGTTCATCGCCGCCGCCCGCCTGGTGCCTGCCGGAACTCCTGGCGGAACCAAGATCGGGGTACTCGACCGGGGACGCAGTGCGGTGAGTGTGGTGGACCTGTCTTCCGGCGAGATCAGCCCCGCCCTGCGCGCGGGCAACGGGGCTGCGGGGGCGGTGGCCGACCGGTTCGGTCGGATGCTGGTGACCGACACCCGTGACGGCGAGCTGCTGGCCTTTGCCGGCGACCCACCGGTGTTGCGGCAGCGTTTTCCGCTGCCCGGCGCGCCCTTCGGACTGGCCTACGACGGGCGGCGGGACCTGGCCTGGGTCACCCTGACCGCCCGCGATGAGGTGGTCGGACTCGGCGTGGCAGGGGGCGAGCCGGTGATCGTCCACCGGTTCCCCACGGTGCATCAACCCAATGCGGTGGCGGTCGACCCGGTCAGCGGCCGGGTCTTGGTCGTCTCCGCGTCCGGCGCAGGACTGCAGGTGATCGATCCCGAACGGGTGGTGCAGTAATGATCGAGACGGTTGACGGTGATGACCTCGACTGGGAGTACCAGCCGCTGCGGTTACCGCCGGAGGTGTCCCGGCGGACCGCAGCGACCCAGCTCGCGGTGCAAGCCGAATTCGCGGGGTGGGAACTGTCCCGGGTGCGGATGTACTCCGACGGCACGCGCACCGTATGGCTGCGCAGGCAGCGCACACCGGTCGCGCAGCCCAACTTGTCGTGGTAGGTCTTTCCCCGGGGACAACGTAGGGCCCGCACCTACCGCGGTGCGGACCCTACTCGTGAGTCTGGTCGCTGGGGGTCGCGCGCGCCGACCCCGCGAGCAGGCTCAGGCGCGGAGCGCGCGGATCTGGTCGGCCTGCGGACCCTTGGCTCCCTGAGTGATCTCGAACTCCACCCGCTGGTTCTCCTCCAGCGTGCGGTAGCCGCTCGCCTGGATCGCCGAGAAATGGGCGAAGACGTCGGGGCCGCCACCATCCTGGGTGATGAAGCCGTACCCCTTCTCCGCGTTGAACCACTTGACCGTGCCGGTCGCCATCTTCCATCTCCTTCTCGGGCCGCCTGCGCGGCCCGCAATGCGGGTGTCTCGGATCGTTGTCGTGCCCACCCGCCAGAGCCGTGAAAGCACCGCGCTAGCCGGACACGACCGACGCCTGTGGCGCTTGCTCCACAGGCGTCCTTGGAACCAAGACTGCTACGAGCGCAGACGTTAGCAGAATCAACAGCTCTGGAGGAACCTGTCGAGGACACGAGTACCGAAGATCAACCCGTCGATGGGCACCCGCTCGTCGACACCGTGGAACAGCGCGGCGAAATCGAGATCGGGCGGCAACCGCAGCGGCGCGAACCCGAAGCAGCGCATTCCCAGCCGGCTGAACGCCTTGGCATCAGTGCCGCCGGAGAGCATGTAGGGGATGGTCCGTGCGCCGGGATCCTCCTGCTGGATCGCGGCGTCCATCGCGGCCACCAGCTCACCGTCGAAGGTGGTCTGCACCGAAGGCAGGTTGACCACCCACTCGCGGGTGACGTCGGGGCCAAGCAGTTCGTCGACCTCCCGCTCGAACGCCGCCTGCCGACCGGGCAGCACCCGGCAGTCCACCACCGCCTCCGCCGTGGAGGGGATGACGTTGGCCTTGTACCCGGCATCGAGCATCGTCGGGTTGGCGGTGTCACGCAGCGTCGCGCCGACGATTCGGGCCAACCCGCCGAGCTTGGCGACCGCACCGTCCAGGTCGTCGCCGGAGAAGTCCAGCCCGGTCTCCTCGCCAACGGCGGTCAGGAACTCCCGCACCGTGTCGGTCATCACCAGGGGGAAGCGATGGTTGCCCAGCCGGGCCACCGCCTCGCACAGCGCCGTCACCGCGTTGTCTTCATGCACCATCGATCCGTGCCCGGCCCGAGCCCGGGCCCGTAGCCGCATCCAGGCAATACCCTTCTCGGCGGTCTCGACCAGGTAGAGCCGGCGTCCCTCGCGCACTGTCAGGGAGAACCCGCCGACCTCGCTGATCGCCTCGGTGCAGCCCTCGAACAGGTCTGGGCGGTGCTCGACCAACCAGTGCGCGCCATGCAGACCGCCAGCTTCCTCGTCGGCCAGGAAGGCGAAGACCAGGTCGCGCTGCGGGATGACGCCCTCACGCCGGAACCGCCGGGCGACGGCAATGCTCATCGCGAGCATGTCCTTCATGTCGACCGCGCCACGGCCCCACAGGTAGCCGTCCTGCACAGCGCCGGAGAATGGGTGCACCGACCATTCGGCGGCATCCGCGGGCACCACGTCGAGGTGGCCGTGCACCAGCAGCCCACCCCGCTGGGGGTCGGCACCGGGCAACCGGGCGATCACGTTGCCCCGTCCCGGAGCCCCGGACTCGACATAAATCGTCTCAAAACCCACGTCGCTGAGCTTGCCGGCGACGTACTCCGCCGCGGCCCGCTCCCCGACAAGGGTGTCTGGGTCGCCGGTATTGGTGCTATCGATCCGGATCAGGTCGCTGGCCAGGCCGACGACCTCGTCTTCCGCGATGCTGGTGTCGCGTGCCGGTCCCTCCACCGAGCCTTCCTACCACCGTTGAGCTGGCAAAGCCACGACGCCCGCGCCGGGTTGGGGAGCGGGGTGGCGATCAGCTACCCTACGTTCCTACGTGACGGGCGCGCACCAGTCGAGTTGATACGCGCGAAGTCCCCGTAGCGGCATGTCCGAGTGGCGGAATGGCAGACGCGCTAGCTTGAGGTGCTAGTCCCCGACTAGGGGGTGGGGGTTCAAGTCCCCCCTCGGACACAGACACTACGCACACGGATGATGTTGGTTGGGTTTCGGCCAGTACGGTGTGTTCTGTGTGGTTGTAGGTGAGGCGGACGCCGAGCTCGCGGTAGACTTCTGCTTTGTCTGCCGGGTCGGCGTGGCGCAAGACGTCCAGCAGGCCACCGAGTGTGTCCAGCATTGCGTGGATGTCATCTCGGCTCATCCGTCGGTTCGTGCCGTGGCGGCTGGTGAGGTTGGCCAGCTGGGCCTCGGCGGCCGTGCGTTGTTGTTGCACTTCTTGGCTCCATGCCACCACCAGTGCCGGGTCGGCGCCTGCTTCCAGGGCTGCTCGATGGCGGGCGAGTTTGCGGTCGCACTCGGCGATCGTTCGTCGTGCTGCGTCAACGGCGGGAGTGTGGTCAGGTTGTGCGTCCTGCAACGCTGTCAGGGACTGCTCGACGCGTTGGGGGGCGAATGCGTCAGCCAGCCATGTGTCGAGTGGATCGAGGACCGCGTCCTCGCGCACGTACACGGTGAGCGGGTGATTGATCTTGTTTCCCACCGCGTACTCGTTCGGGAACCGGCACCGGTAATGAGCTCGTCCGTGGTTCCAGTTGCCCTGCATCCGCCGGCCACAGGCAGCGCAGATCAGGAGTCCTTTCAGTGCGTAGTGGTGTCGGGTACGCAGCGTGCGTCCGGTCGAGTTCGGACCTCGCGAGCCCAGCCGGAGCTGGACTTCCTGGAAGATCTCTCGACTCACGAGCGCGGGGTGGACTTGCTGGTCGGAAAAAATCCACTCCTCACGAGGATTCCAGGCCAGAGCGGTCCGATGCCCGAGCGCGACATCCTCCACATCGATGAGCGACTCCTGCTTACGTTGCTTGTTCCATACCTGGTAGCCGGTGTAGCGCGGATTCCCCAAGATCGTCCGGACCGCGCTCTTTGACCACGCCAGGCCGCACCGATGTGTGTTGCGGTCCGGATCATACGCCGAGGGCGATGGGATGCCATCGGCAGTCAGACGCTGGGCAAGGGCATAGATACCAATGCCCATCAGGTATTCGTGGAAGATCCGCTGTACTACGGGTGAGGTGATCGGGTCCGGGTCTAACCGCTTGAGCCGCTTGCCCTCCGCTGCCTTCGCGGGATTGGGATGTGGCCCAGCGTCGGCTACCCGATATCCGTAGGGCGGGCGGCCACCCAGGTAGCGGCCTTCGACCTGTGCCTGAGCGGCCATCGCGGAGCGAACGCGGATCTTGATCCGGGTCCGCTCCCCTTTGCTCATCCCACCGAAGACCGACATCACCAGATCATGGGCCTCGGACTCCGGATCGATCACTCCCCCGACCTCGGGAACCCACAGTTGCACGTTGTAGTGGACGAAGACGGGGAAGGTAAGTCCGTATTGGTTGCCGTAGAAGGCCCGCTGGGGTTCCCCGATCACTACCGCCTCGAACCCCCGCTGTGGGTTCTTCAGCGCATCTAGCAGCAGGGCTGCTTGAGGTCGGCGTTTCCACGGGATCGAGCGTGACTGCCCGACGTCGAAGAACTCGGCCACGATCTCACCGTGGCGCTCACTCAGCGCACGAGCCCGAGCGATCTGCCAGATGCGGGATGCCTCCGGGTCCTGTTGATCCTCCGTGGACACCCGCCCATAAAACGCGAAGCGCGCCATCACGCCGCTAGCCTCCCTTATCGTGATCGTCCACACATCCTGATGTTGACCCCTCTGCCTGCCGAGCCTCGCACCCACGGCTGCGGTGGACGTTGTGCAGCAGCCGGAGCAGCGCTGCGGCAGCTTGCGGGGTGAGCACCGGAGGGTGTGCTGGGAGCACCACGCTGATTCGCTCGTCGTCGATAACCCGAGGCCCTCGCCGTCGAGTGCCCGTCATGACCACCTAAGCCCGCAAGCACGTCGCGGTTGGTGATCTCCAACGGTTGACTCCACTGCTTCTGCCAGCTGGGCCCACCGGCTCCCGGCCAGAACACCGCAAGGAGAGAACGGCGTCGCCCACCGATCGTACGGTAACAAGGGCTCTTGCGGCTGAGAGTGGTCATGAGGCGGTTCCTTTCTGGCCGGGTCGTTCTCTTGGCGAAGATCGCGGGAGATCGGCACGAGTGCTTGGGTAAGGAGGTTGATCTCGCTTTCTGCCGGGTCGTGTCGGCGGCGTGGTGCCGCCGCTGGCGGCGAGTCGAGTGGTCCTCCTTTCCTCGTCGGGTGTTGGTCCCCGCGGACGTCCGTGGGCTGGGTGCGCCTATGCGCGCGGGCGTGTGCGGGGCGCGGACGTCCGCGCGGACGAATGGTCATGGCTCGGGATGGCTGGCGCGCCAGCGGCCTCGGGCGACCTGGACCGCGCGCCCGTCGGTGGCATGGTGTCGCAGTCGGTCATAGACCCAGGTGCGCCGCATGCCGATCGCCGCCATCAGATCGGGGACCGGCATGCCTTCCGGAGGAGCCTGCCGCAGCGCGGACAGTAGCGCTGTGTCCGGGTCCTCGCCGTTGGCAGGGCCGGGCTCGGCGAGAGTCTCGTTGCTGTGCCTGGGCCGGGGAACAATTAGCTGCTGGTCAGCATCGCGGGTTGTGCTGTCAGTGGCCGCGCGGGAGGTGTCATCAAGGGCGGGCCAGGTCAGGGCGTGTCGGGTGGCCAGGGTGGTGACGTCGGTGTCGGTGCGCAGGTAGGCGCGGGCTCGACGCGGCGTGGTGTGCTCGGGGGTGGACACGAGGAACTTGCCGGGGGCGTCGAAGGTGTGAGCTTGCCACCCGGCGGCGAGCATGCCCTGCCCGAGCACGAGATCGACATCCCGGCGTTCCCGGACCCGCAGACACAGCCGGACGTCCATTTGCGAGCGGACCGCACCAGAGCCCATGGCCTTTTGAGTGGGCCGCTGGGTGGCCACGAGCAGCGTGATGGCCACGGCCCGGCCGCGCCGGGCGGTGGAGTCGGCGTGGCCCACGGCGGCGGGGGCGGCGCGCTCGTCAATGGCCAGGACATGCAGCCGAGTGCTGGGCCCCGCGGAATTAGGTGCGGTGGCTGTTGCCGGATTATCTGTTTGGGGGTGTGGGAGGGGGTTGTGGCGTGTGGGGTTAACTGGGCTAACTGTCTTGGGTTCCTGCTGGTCGTTGGGGGTGCTGGGATGGGGCCCGGAGTGGGGTCCCTGGGTTTGTGCTGCTCGGAGGGGGTTAACTCGGGGAGTGAGAAACCTAACTCGCTGCGGCTGACCTAACCTGGGGGTTAACCCAGTTCCGGGGTCGTGATGGCTGGTCATGTGTCGTCCCTCTGGGTGGTGGCGCGCCGGGCGAGGGCCTCGCGCACGGTGGTGGGGTCGAGGGGGTAGCGGTTACCGGTCGTGGGTACCTTCACCCCTTCCCGGGCGAGTGCTTCGCGCAGGGATTTGCCGGTCATGCGCCGGTAGGGGGCCCAGTGCGGGGCGAGCCGGGTGAGCAGCGGGGGGATGTCGGCCGCGGGCACCGGATCGGTGCCGAGGACGTGGGTGAGGTCGGTGAGCAGGTCCCGGGTCTTTGGCACGGTTGGCACGGCGGGGCGCTCGCTGAGGAGGGGGACGGTGGGGTGCACGGTGGTCAGGGCGCGGGTGATGACCTCGGTGGCGGCGTCGTAGCCGGTGTCGTCGTTGGCTTCGATGTAGAACCATTTGAGGATTTCGAAGCGTTCGGTGGTGGCGCCGGTGAGCACGGAGGTGCCCTGGTCTTTGCCGGGGCGTAGTTCGGTGGCGCGGATCCCGGCTTGGAAGCTGCCGTCGCCGAGGAACCCGTCGTTGGAGCGCCAGGTTTTCACCGCGAAACACGCGTTAATCGCTACCAGTTCCACAATCTTGGGAGGGATCGCGTCCGCCCGGGAGCTTTGCGTGTCGAATCCCAGGGTGATGGCGGTTTTACGGGCCCGCCGCAGGGTCTTGGTGGCGATGTCGGCGGCGAGTTTGCCGAGGTGCTCATGGCCGAAGAGTTCGTGGCATTCGGAGAACAGCGCCACTTTGGGGCGCAGATCTGGGTGTTTTTCGGCGAGGGTGCGGGTGACTTTTTTCGCCCCGAGTTGGGCGAGTCGCCCTTCCCGGCGCCCGACTTCGGCGTAGAGCTCTTCCAGCGACGCCAGCGCGGCGGCGCACACCGTGTCCTCATTGCCCTGCCCGAACTTTTCGTATCGGGCCAGGCGGGGCTGGTAGGCGTCGAAATCACCGTTGCTAGCGAACACAAACACCCAGATCTCCGCGAGGGGGTCGAGTGCCGCGCCCAGGATGGTGACGCGGGCTGCGTTGCTCTTACCCTGGCCCATGAGGCCACCGAACACCATATTGTTCTGAACAAGTGGCGGGGCGATGACCTCACCTCGCTGAGAGACTCCGAGCGGCACCCCGGCGAACACGTCACACGTGCCGGCATACAGCAAGGGGTAGGCTGGTGCCGGTTTTTCGGTTGCCCCTGGATCGGCTACCCACAGGTTGACGCATCCGGGTTGTGGGGCCTGTGAGGGCCAGGTTTCCCGTGGCGCCCGATGGAGATTGCGGGCCAGCACGTCAGTCTTGTCGGCGATCATGGTGGGGGTGACGCCCAGGGGCAGGTCGAATACCGTATGGTAACCGCGGTTGTTCACCCTTGTCGGCGGGGTAATAA
The DNA here is from genome assembly GCA_963822695.1 of uncultured Actinomycetota bacterium. Lineage (GTDB taxonomy): Bacteria > Actinomycetota > Actinomycetes > Mycobacteriales > Pseudonocardiaceae. The sequence continues at coordinate 6,631 of CAWGJH010000020.1, read as the reverse complement.
ACGCGACGGTCCACCCTTTTTTAATGGCCTTGTTCAGCTCACCGATCCCCAAGTGCGCCAGCGCCTGGGCGATGCCCATCGGGGTAATCACCGCGCCCTGGTCCTCATCACCGCGTTTGTCCGCGAGGGCCCAGCCGGGTGGGTTGCCCCGGCGGCGGCCTTCCCGCCACGCGGCGACCAGCACCCATACCGGGATCGAGGCCACGGCGGGGGTGAAGATGAGGGCGATGAAGCTGCAGGCCCAGTTGGCCACGGTGAGCGCGGCCAGCACCGGCCCAAGGACGCTGCCCGCGCCGGAGAGCCACACCAGCAGACCCAGCACCAGCAGCGCCACCACCAGAGCGACCACGGCGCCCGCCGCGAGGCTCGCGAGGCCCGTGGCGAGCGCGGGTAGCTCTAGCAGCCGCTGGTGACGGGCCTGGGCGGCCTGCTCCCGGCGCTGGGTCCATTCCGCCAGCAGTGCCCGATCCCCCAGCGCCTCCGCGGCGTTGATCTGCCGCCGGTAAGCACCCAGTGTTAAGGCGTCCCAGGCCCGGCGTCCCCAGCTTGCGAACCCCTGGCAGATCACGTGCAGCACACCCGTGGCGCCCAGCACCCCCCGCCACACCAGCGCACTGTGCCCGCAGCGGCGTACCCGCACCACGAGCACCACCACCCGGGCCGGGACCCACCGGCGCACACCCTGGCGCCGCGCCAGCGCGGCGGCCTGCTCATCGCGCAGCAGTTCCCCCTCCACAACCTCCGGCGCCAGCTCCAACTCGGCACCACCAGCAGCGGCATCGGGGTCCGGTTCGGGATCGGGGGTGCCCATTAGGGTGGTGGTCATCGCGCGGTCCTCCCGTCCGGCTCGCCGCGGGCAGCGCCGGCCGTCACCGCTGACGTGGCGGCCGGTGGTGATGTCGTGGCCGGGGGTGGTGTCGTGGTGGCGAGTTCGGCGATCAGCGCGGCGGCGAGTTGGGACGACAACCCGCGGGGGCACGGGGTCACACCCCGCACCCACGCCGGGCGCGGCCGCGGCGGGGTTCGAGTCGGCGGGTGGTGGCGCACCGGCGTGGGCCGGGCCTGGGGTGGTGCGGTGAGGGCTCTCATCGCCGGTGCCCCCTGCCGCTGTAGGGGTCGTGCAGGAGTTCCGTCACCGCGAACATGCGGGCGATGGCGCTGCCCGCGAACAGCGCGGGCACCCCGAGCGCGACGCCCCAGGCGCGCGGGTCGGTGGTGGCCGACACCACGGCCCACTGCGTCCCTACGATCACCACCGCACTAGCGAGTGCGCGGGTGAGGTTGCCGCCCATCCGCGTCACGTGCTGGGTGTGCCGGGCGACCCGGTAGGCGCTGCGGGCCCCGCCGCGGAATGCGGCCAGCACTGCCACCCCGGCCCCTACCCCGAGCACCACCAGCATGACCTGAGCATTCGTGCTGTTCATCGGGGTCCACCCCCCTCGCGGCCCTGACCGGTGACCGGGCGGTCTTCCAGCACGCGGCAGCGGCGGCAAGACCGGTACTCACTCGGTGCCGGGCGCCCGCCGGGGATCTGCGGGGAGCACCACGGGCTGAAGTGGTGTCCTTGGGCCTGGCAGATCAGCGCGGGGGCGCACAGTGAACACCACCACAGCCCATCCGGGCCGATCCGCCACCGCGCCGTGGTGGCCGCGGTGATCGCGGCGTGCTCGGTGCGGAAATACCGCGCCCGCCCCAGAGGACCAACAGCCTGGTCGCACTGATCACAATGCACACTCACACAGGTGTGGACCTGTATCATGTTGATCACCTCGATTACTCATGCTGGGTGTTGGGGAGACCCGGCCCGGCGGGCTTGCTGGCAGGCACGTGACCGCCGGACCGGGGTGTCGCCTCAGCGATGTCCTGGTGACTCTGGTGAACCGCTCGCGGGGCGGCAGGGATTGCCGCGAGCAGGCACACGAACGCCCGCCAGGCTGTGAACCCCAGGTACCGCCCCGCCACCAGGGGCGAACATGCCGACGATGGCCACCAGCGGAACCGAGATCCTCCCGGGATCACCACCGGTGATCCCGGGCACGGCGGCGCCGCCAGCGGGCTCGGTAGCCGCACTTACGGCACATCGGCGAGTCGTGCCGCGCCACGGCGCCGCACGCACACCCGCGCTCACCCAGGACGATCGACGGGGTACGCAGAAAGGACGTCACCTCCTCCCCCGGCCGGGAGAAAGCGGTCCTCAGCGGGACCGTTGCCGGTGTGGTGGCGGACGTAGACCTCGGGCACCCGGCAGATGATGCTGTCCGCCTGTCCGTGGCCAGATCGCCGCGCTCTCGGCAGCGGCGTCTGTCAGGCTCCTCCGCCGGTCCTCGCGGTGGAGGGCAAGGAGAACCATCGCCAGCACGACGACCACCACGACGACGGCGAGACACGCGGCGGCTATCAGGACCAGGGGTCAAGGACATCGAGCATCACTCCCTCCGACGGCGGCTGCGGAGCCACCGAACCTCATGCGCAAAGCTTTGCGCGCTTAGATTTGCGCTCGCAAGTATGCGTCAAGCCGCGCGGCTTGGCAAGGATGTGCGTGTAGATTTTTGCGCGCATAGCTGTGCGCCAGTGGAGACTCGTGCGGTGACCAGCGAGGATGGGGCCGCACAGGGCGTGGTGCTGGGGGGTGATGGGCAGCTAGGGTGAGGCCGACCGGCCCACTGTCACGGCTGGTCACCCGAGGCCGGTGTCATCCAGAGGCTTTACACGTAGAGGTTTGCGCGGTAACCTGTGGGCGCACTGTCTTGAGGAAGGTACTCCGTATGGCTGGCACGCCGCCCACGACCGCGACCCGCATGTACGCGAGCATCCGCGATCAGCTCGCCAGCGAGATCACCGCGGGTGTCTACCCGGCGGGAGCGCTGCTGCCCTCAATCCGCGAGATCATGCAGCGATGGGAAGTGTCCACCACGACCGCTCGCAAGGTCCTCGACGAACTCGCCGCGAGCGGCTTCGCGCGTAAGGAAAGCACGCGCGGCCACATCTCGACCGGGGGCCTGCCTCCAGCGCCTCCGGCCGGCGAGTACGCGCGCAAGGCGCCGCCACCGATCGCTGTTCCCGGCCGCCTGACCGTCAGGTCTGTTCACACGATCCCGGCGAGCGGGAGCATCACCACCGACACCGGCGACAGGCTCGCCGCGCTGGATGTCCGGGCGGAGCACCCACCCGCCGATGCCGCCATAGCTCTGGGAATCACAGACCCCACGCGGCCGGTGATCGTGCGGCGGCGCCTGCTGGCCGCCGCGGACGAGACTCCCGTCCAGTTCCGGGTCAGCTATCTCCCGGCGGAGTTAGCCCAGAACACTCCGATCGCGCAGCCCCACGCGATCCCCGATGCCTGGCCCGCCGCACTGAGCACCTACCTCGGCAGGCAGGTGCGCCTCGCCAGCAGCCACGTCACCGCTCGCCACCCCACCCAGGAGGAGGCTGGTGCCCTGGCGCTCGCCTCGGACGCCGCGGTGCTCGTGCGGGAGGACATCTATGAGGACCGGCGCGGAAGCCCGGTTGATTTCACGCGAACCATCTGGCCGGGAGACGCTACTCGCCTCATAGTCGGCGGTTGATCCGAGTCAGTACTGACCCTGTGGCCTCACACCGACCGGACGGTCGCCAGCGCCGCGGCTATCTCCGACATCGCGCTCCGCGGTTCCGGGAGCACGACAGTGTGATGCCACGGCAGCTCGCCGTGCACCCGCTCGACGGTCAACTTGGCGCCCAGCAGGCCCCCGACCAGCGCCGCCACGGTATCGGTGTCACCCCCGAGCTGGACCGCGCTCACCAGCCCGCCGCGAAGAGACGGTGCCGACGCAACGCACGACAGCACCGCGGCCACGGTGTCATACGCATCAAGACTGACGCCCTCGGCAGGCGCCCGCCAAGTTCCCGTGGACACCTGGGTCAGCATCTCCGCGAGCCTAGCGTCGGTGCCCACGACGCGGGCAGCCTCGCGTGCCTCCTCGACGGCAACCCTGAGCAGCAAGACCGGGCTCGCGCCCTCCAGCGCCCACGACGCGCACGCCGCGATCACACACGCCGCCACCACAGCCGCGGCATCGGCGTGGGTCGCCCGGGACATCGCAATCGCTACCTCCCGACGCCGCTCAGCCTGGCTGTGCGGCAGCACCCAACCCACCGGAAGCGCACGCATCGCCGCCCCGTTCGTTGCCCCGCCCACGCAGGCCACCGCCTCACCACCGCGGCGGAATCGCTCGATCGCCGCGGTCGTCGTCGGACCAAGCCCCCTGATCATCGGCTCCCGCTCAGCCAACTCCGCCAGGAAAGCCTCCGCATCACAGCCGCCATCCCGCTCAGCCAGATGGCGGGCCACCAGCAAGGTCAGAGCCGTGTCATCCGAGGTCACACCGCGCGGCCACCCCTCCCGGGCGGGCAACCGCTCGATGTGGCTAGCCGGAGGAACCGCACCCGCCCGGGAGGCGTTTTCCCACGGCACCCCCAGCGCATCACCACAGGCGTACGCCATCAGAGCGCCGGCGATGCGCTCACCCAGGTCATAGACCTCGTCTGGGTAGAGGCGGTTCAGCAATCCATAACCCATGGCCAGCGCCGAGGATCGCGCCGCTGACCCCTGTTCTATCGCCTGGCGTTCCTGCCCGCAGACGAGCGCGGCTCTGCTCAACGTGACCCTGGCGTGTGTCATGTCATAGCGGGTGCGTGAAGTGGTGAACGTTTCCCAGGCGGCCGTGGCGAGTTCTCGCGCGCGGCTGCCGTCACCGTCACGCAACCAAAGCTCAGCGCGTGTGTGCCCTATCTTCGCACGCTCGAGGGTCTCATCAATGCTGATCGCGAGCTGCTCAGCCTCGATGAAATAGTTCTCAGCTTCGTCGCGGTCACCCGCGCCGAGCCGCGCCCTTCCCAGCGCATGCAGGCTTTGCACGACGCCACGGGCGTCGGCAACCTCGCGCCGCCACCGAAGGGCCATGCGATGATAATGCTCGGCCGCGGCCCAGTCCTGTTTCGTTTCAGCAACGCATCCGACATTGGCGAGGATCGTGGTGTGGACCACCCGGTCACGATCAGCTTCGGGCACGCTCTCCAGGAGCTCTAGCGCATCACAAAACCGCGCTTCGGCGCCCTGAATATCACCGCCAAAATATTCTGTCGCGGCGACGATGCCATAACAGCGGGCCCGCAGGCTGGCCGTATCCGACGTGCCGGCTAACTCGACAGCGGCATGTCCGTAACGCTGCGCCTCGCTGAAGTCGCCGAGATACAGCGCGATATCCGCCAGGCGGATGAGCACGTGTATCCGTTCGGCGGAGCGCTCTATGAGCGCCATCTCAGCCTCGGCTTGAGCAGCGTCGAAATCTCCCCGCACGAACTGAAGCTCAGAACGAAGCAGGCGAACACGGCTGTCCTCGACCGGCAGAAGCTTCATCAACCGTTCGGCCTCGTTCCAGTCGCCTAACACGATCAGAACCCTGGCAAGGCGGGGCCCAAGCTCTTCTATGCTCACGTGGGGCCGAAGCTTCTGGTACAACATGAGCGCGGTGTGGTACATGCCGGCCCGCTCAGCCTGTGATGCCCCCCGGTAACCCGCCCGAACCATCTGATCAAACTGATTGGCCTGTTCGAAGTGGAATGCGGCCGAGGCCATGCCCCCGTTGCGCTCGAACCACTCACCCGCGCGCCCATGCAGGTAGCGCCGCTGGTTGACGCCCATCTCCGCATACACCTCGCGATGCATGAGCGAGTGAACAAAACTCACCTCACCCCGCGGTCCTTCCCGCATCAGCCGAAGCTCACACGCCTTATTCAGCGCAGCTATAGCGTCTTTAAGGTCAGCATCCATGACATAAGCGATCGGGGCCAGTTCCTCGGACGTGTCCACAACCACAGACGCGGCCCTCAAGAAGTGCACGGTCATGTCATCCGCGCGCGCGAGCCGACGCCGCAGAACCGCGTCCACGCGCGGCGGAACAACATCAGCCGCTAGACGTGACTCCGGCGCCTGGGTGATGAGACTCAGCGCTTCCCGCAGAAAAAAAGGATTACCACCGCTTAACCGGAAAAGACGGTCTACGATAGAATCGTCAGCCTGCTCACCTACAGCCGCCATCTTGCGCACATACTCACCAACGTGCGCCCGCTCCAGCGGGACCACCGTCAAAGTCACATGCCCGATGGCGGTCCATTCAGCCATCAGATCGGCAAGCTGATGATAGTCACTAAGCTGCTCCTCTCTAATGGTGACCACCGCAAGCACAGGTACGCGCTCCAGCTTACGGAAGAGATAATTCATAAAATACAACGTGTCCGAGTCCGCCGCGTGCAAGTCATCGATCAAGAGGAACAAGCCGGCATTGCCAGTAGCGGCCCTGACCAAGACGCGCGACAGCTCTTCATAGACCCCTTTGAAGCTACCCGACCCTTCGGTGAGCCTTTCGCCAATGACGCCCAAGAACGCCCCAATGAACGGCACCGCATCGAGCAAGCGAGGCGCAGCGCGCGCTAACGTCCGCCTAATCTGGTCGGGAGTACGACCCAGATAGCCCGCGAGCGCTTCCTTGACAGGAAGCAAGGGTTCCGCGCCCCTACCCAAACACCGCACCGGAATCAATGTCAACCCACGCTTACGCGCCTCGATTCCCGCCTCGGCAGCAAGACGTGA
>CAWGJH010000019.1:0-264709 GCA_963822695.1 uncultured Actinomycetota bacterium | reverse complement strand
AGTGTAGCTCTCGCTGGTCACAGGCCCGAAGCAGCACCATCGCTGCCTGCCCTGACCCATGATTACGGGAACGGGAGTTGTCACCGATCGCGCTGTCTCGGCTCGGGTCATGATTGGCCCTGCGGCCCGCGCGGCCGGTGGGACCGGTCTGCCGGTGTCCAGGTCGATCAACTCGTCGCGGCGACGTTGGGCTCCGCCATCGCGGCTCAGCGCGGCCGAGTAACCGCTGGGTGGGGCCTAACCACTGTGTCGGCGACGAAGAGGGCAAAGCGATCAAATATCCGGTTCATCCCGTTTCACCTGCAGAAACACGACGGACACCGACCGGTTTGATCCTAATCTCGGGTCCTTCGGCTAGCATGGAGATGTTCGGGTTGTGCCACGTTAGGTCCACCACAGTCCGTGACCTGTGGCTTGTCGTGACAACCGTGTCATTGCGCGAACCGCAGGTCATAGTCGGGGCCGGCTCTGGTCGCCTGTCCAGTGTGAGCCGCGATCAGGGGCAGCGGTGGTGCGGTTGTGCCGTGCCTCTGTCGTTCTGATGTGACAGTCGTGTGATGATGTTCTGCCGCCAACGTCAAACCCCATCGGACAGCACTCTTGACCGACCGCACCGCCCCTAGTCGCGGGCTGGCGAGATCCGACACCTGTGACGGAGACGCGCTCTCATGCCGACGAGCGTGTGAGGTGCGAGCCGTGGTCCGGGGACGCAGCTCCACGGTTGGATGGTCGTCGTGGCTGTGGTTTCGGTGCGTGATCGTGACGGCAATGTTCTGGTGGACGTTCGTTTCGTTGCTGAGTCGGATCTTGAAATGTGTGAGTGTCAGCTCCCCATGCCAGCCTCGCTGATCGTCGTCCGGTTCGGAGACTCTGTCTTGATGTTGTTCAACGGCTGGCGCCAGCAGTGGGAGCTGCCCGGTGGTATGCGCGAGCCTGGCGAGACCGCTCGGCAGGTTGCCGTGCGTGAGCTGGCGGAAGAGACGGGTATCGGGTCAGTCGATCTGGACTTCGTCGCTGTCGTCGAGGTTGATCTGCGGCGGCCGAGCCGCCGGGAGTACGTGGCGATCTACCGGACCGATCTGCAGGTCGCTCCGCAGTTGGTGGTCAACGACGAGGCGTTAGCGTTCTTGTGGTGGGATCCGCAGTCATCGGCGACCGAGCAAATGAATCCAATTGACGCAGAGATCGCGAGACGCACGATCCAGCCGCAGAGCCAATGAGACCCCGGAGAAGCAAAGAGAACACCCCGGTACCCGATGCCGACGCACTCACGTGCCGATGAGCGCGCCTTCGAATCCCATGCATGAGCCTGCGGTGGTTGCATGGTCATCCGTGCAGGACGTAGGTGCTTGGGCCGCTCGGCCTCATCTAGCAGCGCTACTGCGAGATCCTCCATGGAGATCGTTGAGTTGCCCTCGGCGTCGACTAGCAGTTCGTCGGTGCCGAGTCGGTAGTTGTCGGTGCGCTTTCCTGGCTCCAGCAGCGCGGCAGGGCTCAGGTAGGTCCAGTCCACCCGGGCCTCGGCGCGGCAGGCCTCGAGCTGGTCGGTGCATGCCAGCGCGATATGACGAAAGGCAGCAGAGAGGAGTTTCGCCACACGCCAGCCCCGCACGGCAACACCACGTCCGCCACAGCCGCCAAGCCTTCATATCAACGACCGCGCGCCCCGACACGATCGCAACATGCCGGCGAGGCCAACCGCGGTGTCCACGCCGCCAGCCTCCCTCAGAGTCCCGTGGGTGTCGATTGCGCACCGGCCGTCGTCCATCAGGCGAGGGACCTGTCAGGGGCATCCCGATGTCGGATGCCCTGAGAGGCAGGATCATGACGGCGGGTGTTGCGTAATCGAGGGATTCTGAGACGAGCCCGGTAAGATCATCGCAAAGGTTGCCTGTGACCTTCGCCGGTAAGTGGCGCGGCAACTTCAGCCATCAGGCGGTGCAAATCAGAGTGCCCTCAGCGGCTGCAAGCCACCGCATAGTCATGCAGGCTGAGTCGCCGGGCGCAATGTCCGCTTCTGCCGCCGGGCGATCGTCCTGGATCGCTCGTATTCGAGCCCGCATCGGGACACGGTGACAGAGCAAGCTTCCGAGCGTCAGGTTGCTGCCGGTGAGGACGACGGTCATCCCCAGACGCGCTCGGCGGTCGCCACGATCGTTCGGAGCTTGGCCTCTTCGTCGGCGGTGGTGAGAGCGTTGCCGAGGATGGAGGTGGCGAACCCGCACTGCGGAGACAGCGCGAGGCGCTCAAGTGGCACGTGGCGCGCCGCCTCGCGGATGCGAGTCTCGAGCTCCTCGACGGTCTCCTGCCGCCCAGTCTTGGTCGTAACAAGCCCGAGGACGACGGTCTTGTCCTGGGGTACCGCGGCCAGCGGCTCGAATCCGCCGGAGCGCTGGTCGTCGTACTCGAGGAGGAGTCGCTGCGCGCGCACGCGCGGGAATAGGCGCTGCGCGAGCCAGTCGTAGCCGCCCTCGACTAGCCAGCGGCTTTCCTGGTTTCCGCGACACAGATGGAAGCCGAACGTCACGCCCGGATGGTCTCCGAAGACGATGTTGTCGAACTCGAGGCCGAGGTTGAGCCAGTGCTCGGCCGGCCAGCCTCTGCTGGCGTAGAAGTCGCGATAGGTGGGATCGAGCAGGAGCGGGTAGTGGGGAGCGTCGAGCTGGACGTAGTCGCAGCCTAGGCGCACGAGCTCGTCGACCTCCTCGTGCAGGATCTCGGCGACGTCGGCCAGGAAGTTCTCCAGGGTTGGATAGGCGCCGCGTGAGCGCTCCGGATCGTAGAAGTTGGCGAGAAGGCTCGGGCTCGGCAGGGTGACTTTGAGGATCCGCTCCGTGCGTCCGCGCGTGTAGGTGAACTCCTCGGCACAGAGGAAGCGGCGGCGCCGGAGCCGGCCGAGAACGGCGATCGGCGGGCGTTCGATGCGCTTGTCCCCGACCTCGTTCCCGTGCCAGTCGCCCCACAGGAACGCGTCGAGATTCCAGTCGCTGAAGCCCTCGACCGCCTCCGTGAACTGGCTCTGAAACGACAGGCGACGCATCTCCCCGTCGGTGACCACGGCGAGACCGACGCCCTCCTGCAGGCGGATCGCCGCGTTGACCGCCGCATCCTCCACTCGCTTGAACTCGGGCGGACCGATCTCGCCGCGCTCCAAGCGCTCCCGCGCCTTGAGCAGCTCGGGTGGCCTGAGGAGACTGCCGACGACGTCGGTGCGCGCCGCGATCATGGCGCAAATCTACGCGCTCTCGCGAGCGGCGCTTGGTCGCCTAGAACTCTCACGGCGTCCAGGCAGACAGAGTGCTCACCGACCGGCGGCTACTGGCACCGAGCCTTCACTACAACGGCCCGGCACGCCCCATGAGGCGGAGAAGGCGCGCGCCCCAGCCGGCCCCCGAGAGACGGACCTCCCGCAGGGAACACGGTATGTGGGAGGGAGGGGTTTCTCCGCTACACCGGTGGCAGGCCGAGCGCCTCGTTGACCCGGGCCAGGATCTCGCGATCGTCCACTCCGGCTCCCCGTAGCAGGTCGATGGCCGTCGAGCGCAGCTGGCCGACGATCATGATGAGGGGTAGCGGCGGCTCGTGGGGAAGCAGCCGGCCGGCCGCGCGGAGAGCGTCTAACGTGGCCGCTTCGGCGTGCTCGGTCGAGCGTTTCGCGGCCTCGCCGGACCCCGCCAGTTCGGCGGCGAGCGCGGTGTTGACGGCGCGCATCGCGGCGGCGAAGGAGCGCAGCGCGGCGCCTAACTCCGGTGGCGGCGGTGTCGGCAGCCGGGTGAGCGTGACTCCGGCACGTGCCAGCACCCGCGCGTTCCGCACGGCGTAGTCCACCTGACGAGTGGCCGCATCCAGTGCACGGACCCCACCGAGCTGCCGCCGTCGTCCTCCATGCAGCCACATTCCCTCCCCGGCCGCCACCACCGCACTCTGGAACCGCTCCACCGCGGCGTCCGCGTGCCGCGCCCGGTCCAGGGCGTCCCGCGCTGCCGTTTCGTCCTGTCGGTCGAGCGCGGCGGCGAGTTCCTCGAGCACGCTCGCGAGTTCGGTGAACACCCGTCGTGACTCGCCGACCAGCGGCGCCACTGGGTCACGGGCCACGGTGAGCTGACTCGCGAGGACAGCGACCGCGCCACCGACGAGCGCATCGACGAACCGCAACGGCACGGCTGTGTGTGTCGAGGGCGCAACCACGACGAGGTACAGAGCAGACACCGACGCCTGGACCAGGGAAACCGTGCTCGCTCCGATCGCGACCGCGAGGGTGAGCGTCAGCAGGATGACCGTGAAGATGGTCCACGTCGTACGGGGGCCGAGGGCACGTGCGACCACATCGGCGACCAGAACACCGCCCGCAACACCAAGGATGACCTCAACAGCTCGCCGCATCCGCTGGCCCCGCACCTGCCCCAGCACAATGAGCGCAGCCGCCGGCGCGAAAAACGGCTGGGGATCGCCGACGAGCCACGTGTCGATAAGCCACGCGATGGTTGCGGCGGCGGTTGACTCCACCACAAAAACCCACCCCCGCCGCAGCCGACCGGCGGAGATTCCGAGCCAGCCCATCACACTCACGCCGCTCCACCCCCACCACCATCAGAGCCCGAGCAGCCCACCGCCGATCTTCACCCAAACTATCGGACGGTCCCCGAGGGTGTTCCCACATGACGACCCGTTACAGGCAACCCGGTGCTGAAGCGTGAGGTCCACAATTTTGAGACCACCTACTTCACAGTGAGCCGTTCCGGCAGGTCAGCGACGGTCTACGGTGCCGTGGGCTCAGGCGGGTTTGGGCGCGGTCGTGTTGATAACGGCGAACGTGCCGCCCTGCGGGTCTTGGACGACGGCCATCCGGCCCGCCACCATGTCGAACATGTCGAATGGGGGCATGAGAACGTTGCCGCCCGCCCGGATCAGCGCGTTGACCGTGCTGTCGGTGTCGTTGACCGAGAAGTACGTCAGCCAGTGCGAGGGGGTGTTGGGCGGGGATTTGTCGAGCCCCTGCATGCCGCCGACCGTTCGGCCATCCGCACTGAGCGAGAAGTAGCCGGGTGTTCCCTCCATCGGGGCGGTTTCGACACCTAGAGCGAGGGAGTAGAAGTCCTTGGCGGCGTCTAGATCGGTTGTGTTGAGCTCGTTCCAGATCAGCGCGCCGGGCTCGTTCACCACCTGCGCGCCGGCGAAGTCCCGGGCCTGCCATAGCCCGAACACGGCGCCCGTGGGATCGGCGGCGACGGCCATGCGGCCGAGGGTGAGCACGTCCATGACCGGCATCATCACCGTGCCGCCGTTGTCGGTGATCGCCTGAGCGGTGGCGTCCGCGTCCGCGGCAGCCAGGTAAGAGGTCCACACAGTTGGCGGTGTAGGCTCGCCGTCCGGTGACATCGTGGTCATGATCCCCGCCACGGCCTTGCCGTTCAGGCTGCAGACTGTGTACCCGCCGGTCTCGGGCGGCCCGATTTCCCCCTGCCAGCCGAACAGGTCACGGTAGAAGTTGAGGGCCGCTTGCTGATCGGGGACCATGAGATCAACCCAGCAAGGGGTGCCGGGCGCATACGGACCGGCTACATCGGGCATAGCACGCCTCCTTAGCAGTGTCTCGCCCCGGTCACCCGGGTGGGGACCTTTCACGACTTCCGCCAGTTACTATATCGACGTCGCATGGGGTCACAGCCTTGCCGGCCACCCTGATGACGCCGTAAGCACATTGCTTACGGCCGAAAACTTGTTTCCGGATGCGGTACGCTGCCGACCCTTCGCCATCGATCCCCTTGATGGTCTCCGGCGTAGTGCGTCAGGGACGCGCGCACGGGAGTTGGAACAGCTCGCCGCACGAGCTGGCCTCCCGGTGTGGCGCACACCCCCGACACCTGATCCCGTTCTGCTCGATGCCTACGAGATGATCGACCACGAGCAGGCTGGGGTTCGCCGGCAGGCTCAGCGGGTCCGGGAGGAGCGTACGTTTCCGTCACCAGGCGGTGACCCGGAAGGGCGCTTCGCGCTATGTTTCGAGCGAACGCGCTCAGGCGGGTGTGTTGGGGGTGTCACAGTGGTGGGTGGTGTCACAGTGGTGGGGTGTCACAGGATGGGGAGGCCAAGGTGACAAGGCAGCAGGCGGCGGGTTCAGTTCCTTCGATCAGTGAGGTTGATGCGGCTGGGGCCGGTGGCACGACCGTTGAACAGACGCTGCTGCGTGGTCAGGCCGGTGAGGGTGGGTACCAACCGATTGTGGTCGGGCCCGGCGAGCCGTATGTGCGGCGTACGGAGCTGAGTCCGGGCAGTGATGACGTGACGCGGCGTGGCGAGCGCCGTGGCCTGATCGCGTTTGCGCATCTTACCGATATCCACCTGGTGGATTCCCAGTCCCCGGCCCGGTTGGAATTCCTGGACCGGTATGTCGATCCAGGCTCGCTGTTGGCCACGCGGGTGCACATTCAGGGCAGTTACCGGCCGCAGGAGATGCTCAGCGTGCAGGTCGCTGATGCGATGGTGCGCAGGATCAATCAGATTCGCGTCGGCCCCGTGTCGGGGCTTCCACTCGCCTGCGCGGTGGTGACAGGTGATAGTTGCGACAATTCTCAGTACAACGAACTGCGCTGGTACATCGACGTCCTCGACGGTGGCCTCATACAGCCGGACTCCGGTGACCCCAACCGGTATGAAGGTGTGGCGGACGCGGTGCACTACGACGTGCACTACTGGCACCCCGACGGCACCCCACCCGGAGCGGCCGAGGATTTACCGCGGGCGCGTTACGGGTTTCCGACCATTCCCGGACTGCTCGATGCGGCACGCCGCCCATTTCAGGCGGTCGGTCTGGGCATTCCCTGGTATGCTGCGTACGGTAACCATGACGCAGTGATCCAGGGCAACATTCCGCACCTGCCCGAGACCTCGGAATGGGCGACCGGTGACGAGAAGGTGGTCGAGCTTCCCACCGGAACCGCGGTGCTGCGCCTGGCGGAAGAACTGCTGCGTGCGGACCCCGCCGCGATCCAGTTGCTGCGCCAGGGACTGGTGCGCAAGGTCACGCCGGACGCCCACCGGCGGCTGGTTGACCGCAGCGAGACGGTTCGCGAGCACTTCACGACCCGAGGACGTCCGGCCGGCCACGGATTCGGCGCCGACAACGCGGCGAACGGCACCGCCTATTATGGATTCGACAACGGGATCGTGCGCTGCTTGGTACTGGACACGGTCAACGCATATGGCGGCCCCAACGGTTCGCTGGACCGGACTCAGTTCGACTGGCTGGAACGCGAACTCGAGGCTGGTCACCGACAATATCTCGACCACTTGGGAAACGTAGTCATCGGGACCGGCACCGACCGGATCTTTCTGGTGTTCAGCCACCACACCGCCGCCACCATGGATAACTGGTTGGCGCCACTCGAGCACCCGCGTGTCCTGGGCCACCACGTCCGGGAACTGCTGCTGCGCTTTCCCAACGTGGTGGCCTGGGTCAACGGGCATACCCACGTCAACGCGATTACCGCCCATCCCCGGCCACCCGGTAGCTCGATAGGCGGCGGGTTCTGGGAAATCACCACCGCATCCCACATCGACTGGCCTCAACAAGCCCGCTTGATCGAACTGATAGACAACACCGACGGCACACTCTCGATCATCACCACGATCATCGACACGGCAGCCCCCGCCGCGCATGACGACGGCCAGCTCGACATGCCCGACACGCTGGGCTCCCTGTCGCGTGAGCTCGCCGCCAACGATTGGCAGGCCCGCATCGGCACGACATCGACCGTGGATGGCCATCGCGGATCGGTCCTCGACCGGAACACCGAACTGCTCCTGCCAACACCCACCACCATCCCGCCTACCGACACCCCCGGCACAGCCTGAACGCTTCGCGGGGATACAACGGAAGTTTTCTCTATTGATGTAGACCAACGAATGATGGACCAACCTTGACCGGCAGAATTTCGATCTGTTCCCACACGTTACCGGTAACGTAGGGTTCGATCTCAAGCCATGCGTCTAACTCGGCGCGGGACGGGAACTCCAAGACCACCATCGATCCGATCATCTTGTCGTCGGCGTCGAGGATCGCTGTAGCGAAGAGCATCGTGCCTTCGGTGGCAAGCCGATCCGCCAGAGTGAGGTGTTGTTCGCGGACGGCGAGGCGCCGACTGAGGGCGTGGGCGTCTTTGCCGTCGTAGGCGAGCACCATGAACTGCATCTCTTCCCCCTGGTGGAATGGTGTAGTACGAGTGTGTCTCACGACTCTCGCCCGCCGGGCTTCCAGAGCACATCGCCATCCGGATTGGCGACCCGGCACAGGATGAACAGCAGATCGGAAAGGCGGTTGAGGTAGCGCGCGGTCAGCGGGTTGGTGCGCTCCGCGTCGAGGGCCAGCAGCGTCCAGGTGCTCCGCTCGGCCCGCCGGGTGACCACCCGGGCGGTGTGCAGCAACGCGGCGCCGGGGGTGCCGCCGGGCAGGATGAATGAGTCCAGCTTCGGGAGCGCGGCGTTGAACTCATCACACCAGCCTTCCAGCCGGGTGACGTAGCTCTCCTCGATCCGTAGTGGGGGGTATTTCGGCGGTGGCTGATCTGTGGGAACGATCGGGTTGCAGAGGTCGGCCCCCACGTCGAACAGGTCGTTTTGCACCTGTCGCAGCACCGTGATCAGGCGTTGCGGGAGCGTTCCCAGCGCTAGCGCCACGCCGAGCGCGCAGTTGGCCTCGTCCACGTCGGCGTAGGCGACCAGTCGCGGGTCGGTCTTGCTCACCCGGGAGAAGTCGCCGAGGCCGGTCGATCCGTCATCGCCGGTGCGGGTATAGATCCTCGTGAGGTGCACAGCCATGAGATCAGGCTACGGCTGGCTCGCCGTGCCGGCTGCACCGCAAGGATCATCTCCGCACTGCTGGAGTATGTCGAGTTCGCCGTTGGCGTAGCGCGTGCGGATGAGCTTCTTGTCAACCTTGCCTACTGAGGTCCTGGGTACCTCGGCGACGAACGACCAGCGCTCGGGTAGTTGCCAGGCCGGCACCGAGGCGCTGAGATGATCGCGTAGCTCGGCAGCGCTGATCTGCTCGCCTTCGGCGATGACGACGGTGGCCAGCGGCCGCTCCACCCACTTGTCGTCCGGGACGGCGACCACCGCGGCCTCGAGGACCTTCGGGTGGCCCATCAGCAGGTTCTCCAGCGTCACCGAGGAGATCCACTCCCCACCGGACTTGATCACGTCCTTGGCGCGGTCGCTGATGGTGATGAAGCCCAGTTCGTCGATGGTGCCGATGTCGCCGGTGCGCAGCCAGCCATCGTGGAACCGAGCGGAGTCCTCCTCGCCAGCGTCGGCCCGGTAGTACCGCGCGGTGACCCACGGCCCTCGGACCTGGATCTCGCCGACCGACGTGCCGTCACAGGGCAGCACGACGTCGCCGTCGCCGACGACGCGACCCTCGACGCCGGCGACGAGTCGCCCCGCGCCGCCCCGATAGCGCCAGACCTCCTCGCCCCGCGCGCTGGCCGGCGGGGTGGCTACCGAGCCGATCGGGGACGTCTCGGTCATCCCCCAGGCCTGCTTGATCTGCACGCCCCACTCCTCGGAGAACGCCTTTATCAGCGCCAGCGGAACGGCGGAGCCGCCGCAGAGCACCTGGCGGATCGAGGACATGTCCCCGCCGCGCTCGCGCAGGTAGCGCAGCACATCACCCCAGAGCGTCGGCACCGCGGCGGCGATCGTGGGTCGTTCCGCCTCGATGAGCCTGACCAGGGGCTCGGCCTGCACGAAACGGTCCGGCATGACCAAGCTGGCGCCGGACATCAGCGCGGCGTAGGGCAACCCCCAGGCATTGGCGTGAAACATCGGCACCACCGGCAGGAGCCGGTCGGCCGGGGTCAGAGCCGTGACCTCACCGGTGCAGCCGGACATCGAGTGCAGGTAGGTCGAGCGGTGGCTGTAGACGACCCCTTTGGGGTTGCCGGTGGTGCCGCTCGTGTAGCACATCGCGGCCGCGGAGCGCTCGTCGATATCGGTCGGCCAGTCGAACTCCTCAGGCTGGGCGGCCAGCAGCTCATGGTAGGAGTGCAGCTGCTTATCGGCGCTATCCAGCCCAGCAGTGTCAGCCTGGCCGATGACAATGACGTGACGCACTGTCGTCATCTTCGGCAGGGCGCGGGCCAGCAGCGGCACCAGCGAGCCGTCCACGATCACCACGTCGTCCTCGGCGTGGTTGGCGATCCAGGTCACCTCATCGGACGCCAGCCGCGGGTTGAGGGTATGCACCACCGCGCCCATCGTGGGGATCGCGAGGTAGGCCTCGAGATGCTCCTGGTTGTTCCACTGGAAGGTGGCCACCCGCTGGTCGCCGGTGACGCCGAGCCCGCGCAGCGCTCCGGCCAGCTGCGCGGCGCGCCGCCCCAGTTGCGCGTAGCTCGTGCGGCGGGCACCGCCGCCGGTCCAGGTGACGATCTCGCTGTCACCGTGCACGGTGGTGCCGTGGCGCATGATCATGCCCACGGCCAGCGGGACGTCCATCATCGTGCTGTCCACCCCGGTGGCCCTTTCTCGTTGCTGGTCTCGCTTGGTGACAGTACTGCCCAGTAGTCTTCAGGGAGAGCGCCCGGAGGTGCCCTGATGCCCTACCCCAGCGACCGTGAGCGGGACCGGCCATGGGTGATGCGCACGTATGCCGGGCACTCCTCAGCGAGCACGTCCAATGCGCTGTACCGGCGCAACTTGGCCAAGGGCCAGACGGGCCTTTCGGTGGCCTTCGACCTACCCACCCAGACCGGCTACGACCCCGACCATGAGCTGGCCCGCGGCGAGGTCGGCAAGGTCGGCGTGCCGATCAGTCACCTCGGCGACATGCGCACGCTGTTCGACGGCATTCCGATGGCGCAGGCCAACACCTCGATGACGATCAACGCTACTGCCATGTGGCTGCTGGCGCTTTACGCGTCGGTGGCCCAGGAGACCGGGGCGGACCTGGCGCAACTGTCGGGTACCACCCAGAACGACATCATCAAGGAATACCTGTCCCGGGGCACCTACGTCTTTCCGCCGGGGCCGAGCCTGCGGTTGATCACCGACATGGTGGTCTACACGGTTAACCACATGCCGAAATGGAACCCGATCAATATCTGCAGTTATCACCTGCAGGAGGCGGGCGCGACGCCGGTGCAGGAAATTGCCTACGCCATGTGCACGGCGATCGCCGTGCTGGATTCTGTGCGTGACTGCGGGCAGGTCGCGCCGCGGGATTTCGCCACCGTCGTCGGGCGGATGTCTTTTTTCGTCAATGCCGGGGTGCGCTTCGTCGAGGAGATGTGCAAGCTGCGCGCCTTCGGGCTGTTGTGGGATGAGACCTGCCGGGACCGGTACGGCGTGCAGGATCCCAAGCTGCGCCGTTTCCGGTACGGCGTGCAGGTCAACTCGCTGGGGCTGACTGAGCCGCAGCCGGAGAACAACGTCCAGCGCATCGTGCTGGAGATGCTCGCGGTGACGCTGTCCCGGGACGCGCGGGCCCGCGCGGTGCAGCTGCCGGCATGGAACGAGGCGCTGGGACTGCCCCGGCCCTGGGACCAGCAGTGGGCGCTGCGGATGCAGCAGGTGCTGGCGTATGAGACCGACCTGCTGGAGTACGAGGACCTGTTCGACGGCTCCCGGGTGGTGCAGGCGCGGGTCACCGAGATCGCCCACGGCGCCCGTGCGGAGATCGACCGGGTGCAGGGTATGGGCGGGGCGATCGCCGCCGTCGAATCCGGATACATGAAATCACAGCTGGTCTCATCGCTGGCCGCGCGGCGTTGACGGATCGAGGACGGCGAGGATGTGGTCGTCGGGGTGAACCGGTTCACCGAGACCGACTCCAGCCCGCTGCACACTGACGGGGCCGGGGCCATCGAGACCGTCGACCCGCAGATCGAGGCCCAGCTCATCGAGGCGATCCGAGCCTGGCGGGCTGACCGTGACCCCGCGGCGGCAGACCAGGCGTTGCGCGAGTTGGCGCAGGCCGCCAAGACCGACACCAACCTGGTCGAGGCGTCGATGGCCTGCGCTCGCGTGGGCGTCACAACGGGGGAGTGGGCTGGCACGCTCCGCGAGGTGTTCGGCGAGTACCGGGCACCGACCGGGATCGCCGGCGCGTCGGCGGCGGGTTCGGCTGGTGAGGCGATCGCGCGCGTTCGGGACCGGGTACGGGTGGTCAGCGAGGAGCTGGGTGAGCGGCTGCGGATGTTGGTCGGCAAGCCCGGCCTGGATGGGCACTCCAACGGCGCCGAGCAGGTGGCGGTCCGAGCCCGCGACGTCGGCTTCGAAGTGATCTACCAGGGCATCCGGCTCACCCCGGCGGAGATCGTCGCGGCCGCGGTAGCCGAGGACGTGCACGTGGTCGGGTTGTCGGTGCTCTCCGGTTCGCACCTGGAGGTGGTGCCTGCGGTGGTCGACGGGTTGCGCGCGGCGGGCGCCGGGAACATACCCGTGGTGGTCGGGGGGATAATCCCAGATCGGGACGCCGAGTCGCTGCGCGCTCATGGGATTGCACACGTGTTCACGCCGAAAGACTTCGAGCTCACCGAGATCATGAACCAGATCGTGGACCTCATCCATGCGCGCTGAGCGCAAGGTGCACAAGCATCCATAAGACCGCGCGCGGGCTGGTCGGAAGGTGCACAAGCATCCATGAGACGGTTCTGCTATGAGTTTTGCTGCGCTGCGGGTTGAGCGAGATGGAAAAATTATCCGGATTACGATGAATCGTCCGGAGCGGCGCAACGCGCTGTCCGCTGATCACCTCGTCGAGCTGCGCGACGCGTTCCTCGACGCGGGCCGGTCAGACGCCACGGGCATCGTGCTCGGTGCCGAGGGTAAGGCGTTCTCGGCGGGGCACGACTTCGCTGACGTGTCCTCGCGCGACCTCGCCGGGGTCCGGGAGTTGCTGACGCTGTGCACCGAGGTGATGCGCACCATCCAGTCGGTCCCGCAGGTCGTCGTCGCCCGGGTGCACGCGCTGGCCACTGCGGCGGGCTGCCAGCTGGTGGCCTCCTGTGATCTTGCGGTGGCGGCCGAGTCGGCGGGCTTCGCGCTGCCCGGCGGCAAGGGCGGCTGGTTCTGCCACACACCCGCGGTGCCGGTGGCCCGGGCGATCGGACGCAAGCGGCTGATGGAGATGGTGCTGACCGGCGACGTGGTAGACGCTCGCACCGCCGCGGAATGGGGGTTGGTCAACAAGACAGTCCCGGACTGCGAGCTGGACGCCGCGGTGGACCACCTGCTCGCCCGCGCCACCCGCGGTAGCCGGACCAGCAAGGCGCTGGGCAAGCAGACCCTCTACGCGCAGCTGGACCGACCCGAGGCAGACGCATACGACATCGCGCTCGAGGTGATGGCCGCAGCCTCGCAGACCGCAGCCGCCAAGGAGGGCATGGCCGCCTTCCTTGAGAAACGCCCTCCTGTGTACAACCCGTGAGTGGCGATACGAGCTATGACTCGCATCGCCACTCACGGGCACGCGCTAGCGTGCACCCATGCGCCTTGTGATCGCCCGCTGCCAGGTGGACTACCTGGGCCGGCTCACCGCGCATCTGCCGATGGCGCTGCGGCTGCTGCTGGTCAAGGCGGATGGATCGGTGAGTGTGCACGCCGACGGCGGCGCCTACAAGCCGTTGAACTGGATGAGCCCGCCGTGCACGCTGACCGAGCAGCCAGGACGCTGGACGGTCACCAACCGTGCCGGTGAGCAGCTGATCATCGAGATCGGCGAGGTGGTGCACGATTCACGTCACGAACTCGGGGTGGATCCTGGGCTGGTCAAGGACGGCGTCGAAGCCCACTTGCAGGCCCTGCTCGCCGAGCACACCGCGACGCTGGGCCCCGGATTCACCCTGATCCGCCGCGAGTACCCCACCGCGATCGGGCCGGTCGATCTGCTATGCCGGGACGCCGACGGCGTGACGGTGGCGGTGGAAATCAAGCGCCGGGGCGAGATCGACGGTTCACCGTCTACCGAATCTGCCGGTTCCGGTCGTCCTCGTCACTGGGCTGTCGAGGTCAAGCGCAAGGCCACGATCGACGCTGTTGAGCAGCTCACGCGGTACTTGGAGCTGCTGAACCGTGATCCGCTGTTGGCGCCCGTCGGGGGTGTTCTCGCAGCTCAGAGCATCGTACTACAAGCACGCACCCTTGCCGAAGATCGCGGCATCCGCTGTGTGGTGGTTGATTACGACGAGCTACGCGGGATGCCGAGCAACGAGATGCGGCTCTTCTGACGTCGGTCTACCCCCCCGCTCTGCCTTGACCGCTCTGCCTTGACGTTGACTGTCCCTGGGTGCACCATGACTGGAGAACGCTTCACCAAATTTCTCGAAAGGAGGCGTCATGCGCGCCAGATTCCTCGTCAAAGATCCTGAGTCCAACGTTGGCGAATCACCGACCCTGTTCGCGACCGACCGCACCGACCGTAAGACCTACATCCCTCAGGGCTGGATCGTGACAGACCCCCAGACGCTGGCTGACGTCGGGCCGGTACCCGAGGGCAAAGCCATCATCGAGATCCCCGAGGATGTCTTGAAGTTTTACCAGCGCAACGAGGGGGAGGACCGCTGAGCCAGCTCATCCAACCCGGACCCGAGTTCGGGCAGCTCTTTCACGCCTTCGAGCACACGGCCTTCCGCTTGGAGGTCAGGGATCGCTACTCCCCGTCGTACGAAGGGGAGTCTCTCCGGAAGTTTCTGGCTGGTGAGCCGGACGACCTGCCGTGGATGCAGAACTGGCTGACCATGATTCGCGAGGCAACGAGCGAGGGGTGCCGCATCGCCCGTGTCCGCGTGGTGAGTCTGCCGCTCACCGACTACAACCGCTTCGGCTACGCCGTTGCGCGCCACAACAATGAGGCTGGCGAGGACATTCGCTACCTCACCCGCGACCAGGCGCAAGCCGCCGAGATGCCCAACTACGACTACTGGCTGTTCGACTCGCGCAAGCTGGTACGGATGCACTTCGATGACGCCGACGTCTTCCTTGGCGGCGAGATTGTCGAAGAGCCTGCCGAGATCGTACAACACAACTACTGGCGTGACGTCGCCTGGCACCACGCCGTTAGACGGGACGATTTTGCCACCGAATAGTACCTCCGGCGCGTCTAACGTCCACGAGGCGCGCAACGTGCTAGGCAAACGGCTCCGCGAGCTTCGCCAACAAGCTGACCTCAGCGGCAGGCAGCTCGCGGAGTCTTTGTCATGGCCACCGTCGAAAATATCGAAGCTTGAGAACGGGCGTCAGACGCCAAGTGATGACGACATACAGACTTGGACTCGTGCCACGGGCAGCGAGGCTCAAACGGAAGCGCTACTTGCTTCCTTGCGCACCCTTGAAGTGCAGCACGCCGAGTGGCAGCGGATACTCCGTACCGGGCTACGGCCACATCAGAACGAGATCGCCGCGCTGGATGCCAAGACGCGGTTCTTCCGTGCGTTCGAGGCGACGGTTATTCCGGGCCTGCTCCAAACCGCTGAGTATGCCGGGGTTCGTCTCGCGCAGGGGATCATCATGTTCAAGGTGTGTAACGACATCAACGAAGCAGTACAGGCTCGGATGAAGCGCCAAGAGCTGCTGTACCAGCCTGACAAGCGATTCCACTTCGTCATCACGGAGGCGGCGTTGCGCCTTCGTCTGTGTTCACCCGAAGTTATGCTCGGCCAGCTTGACCGCCTGATCTCACTGTCGGCGTTGCCGAACGTCCGGCTTGGTGTTATCGGCTCCGACACGCAGTACGTAGTCGGCCCCTGGCACGGCTTCTTGCTACGCGACAACGACCGGGTGATGGTCGAGACCTTCTCAGCCCAGCTGAATCTTGCCCAGCCGCAGGAAATCGAGTTATACAGCAACATCTTCGACCAGTTCGCGGCCGTTGCCAGTTACGGCCGGTCCGCTCGGGCGATCATCACCCGCGTGATCGACGACCTTGCGCAGGAAGCACCGGAGGATGGCGAGTGATTTCCAGTCAGCCTTAACCTCCGAGGATTGATAGAAATATCAAGAAACCCTCTTTTTATTGGAGTCTTTCGGCCCTACTCTGCCCAGTGGACGGCGAACCGTGTCCAACCCTTCGGGCTTGGGAGAGGAAGCCAGGTGAGCACCCTTGTACCCCTACCCAGCAGGGAGGGGATGGAGCGGCTGCCAGAACAGGAAAGGCCGATGAACAACGAGCACGCGTCCCTGAATGAGCTGAACCGCCTCAGTCGGGAGCTCGGCCCGCTCGCCGGCGGGATTAAGGTAACCATGACTGTCATGATCTATTGCGACACGGTGTGGATCACCGCGTTCGATGAACCATTCTGCTCTGAAGCGATCTTGGAGTTGGCGCATGTCGATAGCCTGATTGAGATGTTGACGTGGGCTGCCGAAGAAGCGTACAGGCGCCAGGACAGCGACGCTGTATGAGTCGTGGGGTGCGGTGTCGGTGAACCGGCGCGCTTCCGGCGCGCGAACCATGATCTGTATGCTCCTGCGCCGTTCGGTGTGCCCGTACCCTGGGGCATACGCCAATGCGGGGAGATGACGACGATGGCTCAGAGCGTGGACGGCAGCCAGGAGCAGACCCGCGAAGCGGAAGCGCGCTTCCCGTCGTGGGACCCGCGAACCGGCGAGGTCATCGACTATCACCAGGTGGATGACGACGCGGCGGTGCAGGCGGCCGTGGTTCGTGCCCGGGAGGCGGCCGTGTGGTGGGGCGGGCTCGGGTTCGCCGAACGCCGTCGTCGGCTGCTGTCCTGGCGCTCGGCGCTGACTCGGCGGATCGACGAGTTGGCCGGGCTAATCACCGCTGAGACCGGCAAGCCGCGAGATGACGCCCGATTGGAATGCGTGCTCGTGGTTGCGCACCTGGACTGGGCCGCGCGCAACGCCGAGCGGGTGCTGAATCGCCATCGGGTGAGATCGGGCCTGTTGATGCTCCAGGAGGCCTCCACGGTGGAGTATCAGCCCTACGGCGTGGTCGGCGTGATCGGACCGTGGAACTATCCCGCCCACACCCCGATGGGGTCGATCGGCTATGCGCTCGCCGCCGGTAACGCCGTGGTGTTCAAGCCCAGCGAGCTGACCCCCGGAGTGGGGCGGGCGCTGGCCGAGAGCCTCGCTCGAGTGGTGCCTGAGTACCCGCTACTGCAGGTCGTCACCGGTTTCGGCGAGACCGGTGCGGCGCTGTGCCGGGCCGGGGTGGACAAGCTGGCGTTCACCGGGTCTGCGGGCACCGCGAAGAAGGTGATGGCGACCTGCGCCGAGACGCTCACGCCGGTCGTCCTGGAGTGCGGGGGCACGGACGCGCTGCTGGTTGACGCTGACGCCAACATCGCCGCGGCCGCTGACGCCGCGGTCTGGGGTGCAATGAGCAATGCGGGGCAGACCTGCGTCGGGGTGGAGCGAGTCTACGTCGTCGAGGACGTTGCTCAGGAGTTCACCGATCGGGTGGTTGCCCAGACGCGGCGGCTGCGGGCCGGCGGTGAGCCGAGCGCTGACCTGGGCCCGATCACCAGACCGGCCCAGGTCGAGGTCATTCGTGATCACCTTGCCGACGCGCTCGCCCGTGGTGGCACCGCGCTGGTCGGCGGTGCGGAGTCGGTCCGCCCGCCCTATGTGGAGCCGGTCGTACTGACTGACGTCCCGGAAACCTCGATCGCGGTGGCCGAAGAGACCTTCGGCCCGACTCTCACGGTGCACCGGGTCGCGAACCTGGACGAGGCGGTGGCGCGGGTCAACGCCGGCCGCTACGGGCTGGGCGCCGCGGTGTTCTCCGGGCGCCGGGGCGCGGAGATCGCCGGCCGGCTGCGGTGTGGGATGGTCGCGGTCAACAGCGTGGTCTCTTATGCTGCGGTGCCCTCGCTGCCCTTCGGTGGGGTCGGCGACTCTGGATTCGGGCGAATTCACGGTGCCGACGGTCTACGCGAGTTCACCCGGGCCAAGGCGGTCACCCGCCGCCGGTTCCGTCCCGCAGTACCGGTCCTCACCTTCGCCCGCCCGGCCTGGGCGATTCGGTTGCTCCTACGAATCGTCCGGGTGCGCTACGGTCGCTGAGCACATGTGTGCTCCTGGCTCCGGGGAGGCAGTAGATGGTAGCAGAGATCAGGACGGTCGGCGTGGTGGGCATGGGCACGATGGGCGCTGGGATCGCCGAGGTGCTCGCCCGCACCGGGCTCGACGTGGTGGCAGTCGAGGTTGATGAGCACGGAATAGCCCGGGGTCGCGGACATCTCGAACACTCTACCGGACGTGCCCTGGAGCGCGGGAAGCTCGAGGAGAAGGCCCGCCGCGAGTTGCTCGACCGGATCACGTTCACCACGCGGCTAGCCGATCTGAGCGGCGCCGACCTCGTTATCGAGGCCGTGCCGGAGCGCCTGGACCTCAAGAGCCGGATCTTCACCGAACTGGACGGGATCGTGCGCAGCGATGTCGTACTGGCCTCCAACACGTCGAGCCTGCCGATCACCCGGCTCGCGGTGCAGACCAAGCGGCCAGACAAGGTCATCGGGATGCATTTCTTCAATCCGGCACCAGTGCTCAAGCTGGTTGAGGTGGTGCGCACCGTGGTCACCGATGCGGAGGTCATCAGCGACGTCACGGCGCTCGCGCACTCGTTGGGCAAGACCCCGGTGGTGGTCGAGGACCGGGCCGGATTCATCGCCAACGGGCTGCTGTTCGGCTATCTCAACCACGCGGCACACATGTTCGAGGAGCACTACGCGACCCGGGAGGACCTTGACGCCGCGATGCGCTATGGCTGCGGGTACCCGCTGGGTCCGCTGGCGCTGCTGGATCTGATCGGCCTGGACACCGCCTACGAAATCCTGGACGCGCTGTACCGGCAGTCCGCCGACCGGTTGCACGCGCCGGTGCCGGTGCTCAAGCAGATGATCACTGCCGGGCTGCTCGGTCGGAAGTCGGGTCGCGGCTTCTACACCTACGCGGGCCAGGACTCCTCGACGGTGGTACCTGACGCCGCCACCCCGTCCAGCGAGGAATCCGGCGTCCAGACCCGCTCGATCGGCGCGGTGGGTGTGGTGGGCACCGGCACGATGGCCACTGGCATCGCGGAGGTGTTGGTCAAGGGCGGGCACGACGTGATCGTTCGCGGCCGCAGCACCAGCCGCACCAAGGACGCGGTCGCGGCGATCACGCGCTCGCTGGACAAGGCGGTCAACCGAGGCAAGCTCTCCGAGCCGGACCGCGACGCCGCCCTCGGGCGGATCTCCACCACCGTGTCGCTGGACGACTTTGCCAGCGTTGACCTGGTGGTGGAGGCGGTGGCCGAGGACCTGGATGTCAAACGCGGGATTTTCGCCACGCTGGATGAGGTGTGCAAACCGGGTGCGATCCTGGCTACCACCACCTCGTCGTTACCGGTGGTCGAGTGTGCGGCCGCCACCTCCCGCCCAGGTGATGTGGTGGGGATGCACTTCTTCAACCCCGCCCCGGTGATGAAGCTGGTGGAGGTGGTGGCGACCATCAGCACCACGGCCGATGTGGTGGCCACGGCCTGCCAGCTGGCCCGTTCATTGGGCAAGGTGCCGGTGACCTGCGGCGACCGTGCCGGCTTCATCGTCAACGCGTTACTGTTCCCCTACCTCAACGACGCGGTGCGGATGCTGGAGGCGCACTACGCCAGCGCGGAGGACATCGACACCGCGATGAAGGTCGGCGCCGCGCTGCCGATGGGCCCCTTCGAACTGCTCGACGTGGTGGGTCTGGACGTTGCCCTGGCCATCCAGCGCAGCCTCTACCTGGAGTTCCGCGAGCCGGGGTTCGCCCCGGCACCCTTGCTGGAACACCTGGTCACGGCCGGGCTGCTAGGCCGTAAGACCCGCAAGGGGTTCCGCGACTACTCGTGAGGTGGAGTGCATCACGATGCAGCTGATGTAAACTAGGTCAATGCGCACCACCATCGATCTTCCAGACGACCTGCATCGCATCGCGATGTCGCTCGCGCGCGATACCGGTCAGACACTCAGCCAGGCCGTGGCCACCCTGCTGTGGCGGGCTCTGGAACAGCCAGGACCGGTGGAGTGTTACACCGATTCGCGCACTGGTTTCCCGGTGATGCGGCTCGGCGGTACACCGATCACGGTCGAAGACGTCCGAGCGCTGGAGGACGAGGAATGACCACGCTGCTCGACAGCAACGTTCTCATCGCGCTAGCCGTATACGAGCACGTTCATCATGATGCAGCCATTACTTGGCTGGGCTTCACCGATGACCCGGTCGCCACCTGCCCGATTACTCAGGGCGCGCTGATCAGGATGTTGGTGCGCCGGGGGGTGCGTCCCGAGCAGGCTCTGCACCAAATGGGAACCATCACCGCGCAGCCGCGGCACGAGTTCTGGCCCGATCAGGTCCCGTTCCCTGACGTTGAGCTGACCGGCGTGATCGGCCATCGGCAAGTAACTGACGCCTACCTCGCTCAGCTTGCCCGTTCCCACGTCGGTCGGCTAGCCACCTTCGACCAGGGTCTCGCCCAATTACACACCGACGTCGCGCACCTGGTACCCACCGGCTGACGCTCAGCCGCGGCAACCGCCTCCGCAATATCCGGTACTACCGTGCACTCTTATGCCCCGCCGCAATCCCCCCCGCCGTGCTCGCGGCGCCGTCCCCCCTCCGGCGGCGGGTGGGGCTGGCTGGGCGCACCGGGAGAGCGGCCCAGATGGGGAGTGGGTGGTCCGGACAGTGCCCGGCGAGCAGGCCGCCAAGAGCTACCGCTGTCCCGGCTGCGATCACGAGATCAGGGCCGGTACGGAGCATGTGGTGGCCTGGCCGGCGGGAGAGCAGGGATCCACCGCCGACCGACGACACTGGCATACCGGCTGTTGGGCCGCTCGCATGCGCCGGGCACCCACGCGCAGACACTGGTGATACGGCGACCTGGTGATACGGGCGACGTCAGCCCCGCTGAGTCTGCTCGCCGGCGAGCACGTCGTCTTCCTCCGGTGCGGGCGAGAGCTGCCGCAAGGCCTCGTCCAGCTTCGAACTCACCGACTGTAGCTGGCCGGTGAGCTGGCGGCGCAGGGTGCGCAGCGCCTCCACCCGACGGGTGGCCTCCTGCACCCTGGCGACGGCCGTCTGGTCGGCCTCGGTCACCAGCCGGCGGGCCACGTCGGTGGCCTCGTCAATGCGCCGCTTCGCCTCGGCCTTGCTGCTTGCCTCCTCCTGCGCCAGTTCACGTGTCGCGTCGCGGCGCCGGGCCGACATGGCGATGTCGAAGTCTTCCTCAACCTGCCGCCGGCGGACGGCCGACTCGGCGTCGTGCTGCTTGGCTCGCTGCGCTGCCAGCGCCACGATCTCCTCGCTCCGGCGACGCGCCTCGGCGATGGTTCGCTCGTTCTCGGCCTCCATCGCTGATCGCCGCCGTTGCGCCTCCCTGATCATCTGTTCGTAGCGGGCGCGCAGGGCAGCCGCCTCGCGCTCGACGTCGGCCCTGATCGCCGCCGCGGCCGCAGTGGCCTTGGCGGTGGTCTCCGCAGCCTCGTTCTGGGCCGTCCGCAGCATCCGCACCACGCGCTCGCTCATACCCTCGACGGTGGTGGGTGGCGCGGCGAGCCGTTTCAGCTGGGCGCGCAGGTCATCGATTTCCCCGCGCGCCGCCTCCAGCGCCCGGGTGAGCTCCGCGGCCTGCGCGGCCCCGGCATCCCGATCCGCCACCGCGATCTGCAGATCGGCCCGCAGTTGCTCGAGCTGGTAGTCCACCTGCGCGCAGTCGTATCCACGGCGGACGATGTCGAACATGGATCTCATCGGAAGCAGATCACGATCGTCGACTGAGCCCATACGGCTACGTTACTCGGGTGCTGGTGACTCCGGGTGAGCCGATCGGCGGTGTCAGACCCCCCGGAAGCGGTTGATATCGGCCAGATGGATCTCGCGAAGCTCGGGGTCGCGCACGCCCAGACCCTCTTTGGGGGCCAGGCACAGCACACCGACCTTGCCCTGGTGGATGTTGCGGTGCATGTCATGGGCGGCCTGCCCGGTCTGCTCCAGCGGGTAGACGCGGGACAGCGTCGGGTGGACCTTCCCCCTGGCGATCAGCCGGTTGGCCTCCCACGCCTCGCGGTAATTGGCGAAATGCGAGCCCACGATCCGCTTGAGGTTCATCCAGAGGTAGCGGTTGTCGAACACATGGTGGTAGCCGGAGGTCGAGGCGCAGGTGACGATCGTGCCGCCCCTCTTGGCGACGTAGACGCTGGCGCCGAACGTCTCCCGCCCCGGGTGCTCGAACACGATGTCGGGGTCGTCACCGCCGGTGAGCTCGCGGATCTTTGCGCCGAACCGCTTCCACTCCTTCGGATCCTGAGTGTGCTCGTCCTTCCAGAACTTGTAGCCCTCAGCGTTGCGGTCGATGACCAGATCGGCGCCCATCTGCCGGCAGATCTCGGCCTTCTCCGGGCTGGAGACCACGCATACCGGGATGGCGCCGCCACCCAGCGCCATCTGGGTGGCGTAGGAGCCCAGCCCGCCTGAGGAACCCCAGATGAGCACCGTGTCGCCCTGCTTCATGTCCGCACCATTGCGGGAGACCAACTGCCGGTAGGCGGTGGAGTTGACCAAACCCGGGCTGGCGGCCTCCTCCCAGGTGAGATGCGCCGGCTTGGGCATCAGCTGGTTGGACTTGACCAACGCGAGCTCGGCAAGGCCGCCGAAGTTCGTCTCAAAACCCCAGATGCGTTGCTCAGGGTCAAGCATCGTGTCGTTGTGCCCGTCCGGATGCTCCAACTCGACGGACAGGCAGTGCGCCACCACCTCGTCACCCGGGCGCCAGGCGTTCACCCCGGCTCCGGTGCGCAGCACCACGCCGGCCAGGTCCGACCCGACCACGTGGTAGGGCAGGTCGTGCCGGGAGGCCAACGGGGAGGTGCGGCCGTAGCGCTTGAGAAACCCGAAGGTGGGCAGCGGCTCGAAGATCGACGTCCAGACCGTGTTGTAGTTGATGGCGCTGGCCATCACGGCGACCAGCGCCTCGCCTGGACCCAGCTCCGGCACTGGTACCTCGTCCAGGTGCAGGGACCGGCGTGGGTCCTTGTCCCGGCTGGGCATTCCAGCGAACATGTCGGCCTCGTCAGCGTGGACCGTGATTCCCCGGTAGCTTTCCGGCACCGGCAGTGAACTGATGGCATCGACGTCGTCGCTGAGGATGGCATCGAGGATCGTGTGCACGGTTGTCCCTTCGCTGTGCCCGCTTCCCGCTCGGGATATCCGGCTACGCTGAGGATAGCGATCAGTATATCAATCGCCACGGCTACGACTGAGTGAGGAGACCAAAAGGCTGGTGCACTACTACTTCCGCCGCAAGCCGGAGCTGCTTGTGGCGCTCATCGAGTGGCTGTCCCGGGAAGGTCGACCGCAACCACGTCGTAGCGCACGGTGACGTCACGGGCAGCCTGCGCTGCCTGAGTCGCGTGGCGGGGTCGACGGTGCCCAGTGCGGCGAAACTGTTGGCCCTCGCGGTCAGTTACCGGCACGGCACGGCGGAGCCGCCGTTGTCGATGCACCGCGAGCTCAACTTCCTCGCCAAGACCTGGTACTCGGTGCGGGCACCTCTCCTGAACCGTGAGCGGTGACAGACTCGCTTGCCTGCTCGCCGACCGAAGTGGCGGCATCGGCTGACCGCCGTAACTGTCCGATGTCTGCTTCGTACCCGCTCAACTGAGTTCCCGCGTCACCCCGCGTGCCACGGATCGCCAGCACCCGACAACCTCTAGCCACGACAGATCATGAACAACTGGTTGGTGCGGTGACGGCAGTGACGTTGTTGCCTGCGGGGGTAGTGCAGCAATAATTTTCTGGGCTTGGATGGTGACCTCAGTGGACGTAGATGGCCGGTCGGTAGCGCGGCTCGGGGATGCCGTGGCCTGCCTCGGTGGCCACGGCTAGCCAGGCTTCCTTGGCGCGTAGCACCTCAGCAACCGCCTGTTCGGGGGTTTCGCCGAATGCCGAGCAGGTATCAAGATCCGGTATATCGGCGATGTATCCGCCGTCGTCCTCGCTGAAGAAGACGTTGATGTGGTAGTCGCTCACTGATCACTCTCCACGGCCAGATTATAGCGTTCTACCAGTCGCAGAGCTGACGGACTTGGTAGGGTTTCGCCTGCCCATCCACCTGCTGCAGGTTGAGGATCTCGGGGAAAGCTGGGTGGGCGAAGATATGGTGGCTTCCGCTGATGCGCCGTTGCTCGAAGCCGAGCGCCTTCACCAGCCTGCACAGCTCCGTGAACCGGACGGTGCGGAGGTCTCCCCGCGTCGGTCGATCAAGAAGCCGGTGCTCGTTCACATCCCGGACGCTAACGGTGAGCGGTGACAGAATCGGGTGCGCTCTGTCCTGCGAGGAGGATCGAGTGTGGCCTGGCCTCGGTCATTGTGGGCGCGTCAGGCGCTGGGTTGTCCAGCCCTCAATGGCGCTGGCCAGCTCGATGGCGTCCCGGCCGGGGTCCTGGAGGGCGCTCAGCGCGGTGGGCACTCGCTCCATGGCGGTCACGACGCCGTGGGTGCGCTGCGTTGAGGGGAGTTCCAGCACCGGGGTGAGGGCTTCGGCTGCGCCGTCGATCTCGCTGCGAGAGACCCGGGCGATGGCCAGGGCGATGCGGGTGTTGGCTTCGTGGCCGAAGGATCGGTCTTGGGCTGGTGCCGCAGCGTAGGCGTCCAGGGCGTCGAGGGCGAGGCGCTCAGCGCGGGTCGCCTCCGGCTTTCCGCCCCAGGAGAGTGCTTCGGCGGCGAAGTAGAGCTGGCGGGGCCGGCTGAAGGTGCAGGTCCCGCCGAGGCTGTCCAGCTCGTCGGGCTGCACCTGATCCCGCAGGTCGGCGGCCCGGGCCAGCGCGGTGTGGGCCTCCGCTCGCCGGTTCAGCGCGGCCAGTGCCCGGGCCTCGGCGCTGGCCAGCCACACCCCGGCGCTGCCCCGGCTGCGGGCTGCGACCTCGGTGCCGAGTTGGGCGTAGTGAAGCGAGTCCTCCAGTCGCCCTGACCAGTAGGTGAAGGCTGCTTGCAGACCACGGATCCAGGCCCGCAGCCCGTCGTGCCCGGCGTTGTCCGCGCAGGCGTAACCCGTGCGGGTTTGTGTCATCGCGTCGTGGGAGGCGCCGAGGTCGTGCGACGCCTTGGCCATCAGCCCGCAGGCGATCCCGGCGACCAGGTATAGGTCCCGGCTCTGCTCCGGGCGCTGGCGTCCTTCGAGCAGCTCGAACGCGCGCTCCTGGATATCCACCAGATCACCCAGCAACGTGGGTAACGGCTGATGATTGTAGGTGGTGACCAACCGGCGTACGTCGTCGATGAGCTGGTCGAGTGTCTCTGCTCCGACGTTGGAGGCTTCGATGCGGGTGAGGAAGTCCCGAGCCCGGTCGGCGCTCATGGTGATCACCTGTCCTCCCAGTCCGTCCGCGCGGTGCCCCGCGCCGGCGCCGATCCGTCCTGGCAGCGGCTTGGCCGCAGCGCCTGGATGCCGTAGGGCGGGCCGAACAGCCGGGCCACTGGCTCACCGAACATCTTCTCCAGTGTGCCTTGCGCCGCCGGGTAGGGCAGCGTGCTCAACTCCCCGGCAACCCACCGGTATGCTTGCCGTTCGCTGAGCTCGGTCTTGGCGGCCCGCTGGTAGTTCTTTCGGAACTCCTCCAGTGTGACATGTCGCTGCCGCAGCAGCTGCTCCAGCCGTGTTCGAGGTGGCTCCCGCTCGATCATCCCACTCGTTCCCCTCTGGTAGGTCGGACCACCGTAGATCCTCCTGAGCTAAAACGGTGACGTTGAGAGAACAAAAGGCAACAAAAGGCAACAGAAGGCATACAGATGGCAACAGCCCCGTCCTGCCGCTGACGACGCAGCCCCCCGAAGCTGATTACCTATCGCGGTTCCCCGACGGCGCCCCAACCAGAGGAGGTGGCCTCGGCATGATGGTTGTCCCCAGCATGATCGAAAGGATGCCGCCGTGATTGTGGTCGCCGTGATGACCGATCACCCGTCCTGGCTGTCGGCCTGCAATGGTGCTGCCTACCGCGCGGTGCGCTGCGGCATCTCGGTGTGGACGTTGACCTGCGCTCCCGCCGGCTCCGGTGGTTATGGCACAGCAGCCTGCCTGGTCTCGTGTGTTGGCGAATCACAAGTGGTGAACGTGCTGGATCCCGCAGGAGAGGATGAACGTGCAACCGTTTATCGCCGGCCCGTTCCAGGGCGGCTACGTGGTCTTGCGGCCGGGCCTGCCTGGCGCTCTGAAGATCTCCCAGCGCCAAGTACCACGAACTCAGGCATGGTCGCGACTGCCCGTCCTGGCTCGCCGGGGCTGCCGTGAAGGCATGGAACGTCGATCTGCACGGCAAGCCGCTGGCCGAGCACGTGGTGGTCCGGGCGGAGACGGCCTATGGGTTCGGCCATGCGACGTACGAGCTGAACCTGGGTTGTAACTACGATTGCGAGCACTGCTATCTCGGGCTGAAACGGTTCGAGGGCATGGAATGGGACGACCGGCAGCGGGTCCTGGAGGTCATGAGGGACGCCGGAGTGGTATCCCTCCAGCTCACCGGAGGCGAGCCGATGATCGACCGGCTCTTCCCGGACGTCTACGAGTACGCCCACGAGCTCGGGATGGCTATCGACATCCTGACCAACGGCTCACGCCTGGCCAACCGCGGAATCCTCAACCTGCTCACCGCTCATCCGGCGAACCTCGTCACCGTGAGCGTCCACGGCGCGTCGGCCGAGAGCTACGACGGTCTCACCCGCCGCTCGGGGTCGTACAAGACCTTCATGACGGGGCTGCAGGCCGCGCACGAAGCCGGTGTCCGGCTCGCGCTGGCCCTGCTCATCGTGGCGCGCAACGCGCACGAGGCCGAGGGCATGAAGGCGCTCGCCGCCCGGTTCGGTGTCCCGACCAAGACCTACTCGCACATCACGCCCACGATCTACGGCGGCGCGGAGACTCTCCCGTCGCAGTCTCGGCGAGTACCTCGTCCCGACGACGGCCCGCAAGCCCTTCCGAGGCTGCAACGCCGGACGGACCGCCCTCCACGTCAACCCACACGGCATGGCGAGCATCTGCAAGGTCGGCCGTGAACCGAACGTGCTCCTGCTCAAGGAGGGAGTGGACGGACTGATCAGGCTGGCCGACATCGCCGACGGGCTTCTGCGCCGTCAAGGTGGCTGCACCGGCTGCGGTCTGCACCGCACCTGTGGCACCTGTATGCCGCTGGTCACCCTGTACCGCCAGGCAAAATCACCGCTGGCCAACTACTGCCAATATCTGTCTCAGCGATGAGCAGCGGGCTGCCCTTGCCGCTCGCGCGGCCGCCGAGGGTACCTTAGCGGCGGAGTTGGTCCGACGGCTCATCGACCAGGCGCTGCTCGGATCGAGCGACGATCTCGCCGCCGACCTGGCCGCCGTTGACGCGTCCTTCGGAGCTTTGCGCGACGACGAGCTGAGCGTCGACATCGACCGTGCTGACGGGCAGCGTGGCGCGCATCTGCGGCGGATCAGCCGGCTGTGATCCTTGTCGACACGGACGTGCTGATCGCGAACCTGTGGGGGATCGACGCCGCCCGGGCCTGGCTGCGGGACACTCGCATGCAGGCTGGCCGGCTCGCGGTCAGCGTCGTCACGAACGCCGAGATCGTCGGCGGCATGCGTTCTCCGGAACGACGAGAGGTCACCCTGCTGCTCAACTCGCTTCGGCCGCTTCCGGTGACCGATATGATCGCGCATCGTGCTGGAGAGCTTCGCCGACGCTACTGTCGCTCGCACTGCGAGATCGGACTGGTCGACTACCTGATCGCGGCGACAGCTCTGGTTCACGGGCTCGAACTGGTGACGCTCAACACCAAGCACTTTCCAATATTCACCAACCTGCAACCCCCATTCCTACTCTGAACCGTTCGACAGCACTAGTGACCGCCATTCGGCTCCGAATGGCACTCGGTGGGACGCTCGGAGCCGCGATTCGGCTCCGAATGGCGGCGGGCGTGAAACGGATGGTGCTGGCCAGCGCGTCGGCGGCGTAGTAGAGCTGGAGAGGTCGCCGAACGAGGCACGCTGGTGACGGTGCTCGTCCCGGCCGTGCGGCTGCTCGACGCTGCCGGGGACGCGGGTCTGCCGGTCTACGCCCCCGGCACGTGAGCGGAGAACCTCCCGCCGACGACACGCATCGACATCAGCGTGTCCACCCACAGGGGAGTAATACCAGGTGTACTCTTACCTGGTGCGGATCACGAGCAAGGGCCAGATCACCATCCCCCAGCAGGTGCGGCGAGAGCTCGGCCTCGAACCCGGGGATGAAGTCGACGTCATCGTGGCCGACGGTGCCGCGCGCATCGTGCCGGCGGGACAACCACGAACCCGGGGCCAGCGCGTCGTGGAGGTGTTACTCGGCAAGGGTGATGTGGACCTCACCACTGACGAGATCATGGCGATGACCCGTGGTGACTGAGCAGCGACCGGCGACCCTGGTTGATTCGAATGTGTTGCTCGACCTGTTTACCCAGGATCCGACATGGTCTGGATGGTCTCGGGTCCGCCTCGCCGAGGCGCTCGACCAGGGTCCCGTGGTGGTCAACCAGGTTGTCTACGGTGAGGTTGCCTACCGGTTCTCCACCATCGAGGCGCTTGACGCGGTGTTGACCTCGGACCGGTTCGTCCGTGGGAACCTGCCCTGGGCCGCCGCCTTCCTCGCTGCCACGTGTTACCGGGACTATCGGTGCCGAGGGGGCCAGCGTGTCTCGATCCTGCCCGATTTCTTCATCGGCGCCCATGCCGCGGTACTCGGGTTGCGGCTGCTCACCCGGGACGCTGCCCGCTACCGCACCTACTTCCCCACCGTCGACCTCGTCGCTCCTGCCTGACGAGGTATAGGACGGCGGGTTCGGCTGATCCGCTGCCGGGACAGTGCTGGGCGCTCAGCGAGGCTGGTCGAGCTCCTCGGCGAGGAGGTCCATGAGCAGACCGTCATGCCACCCGGTGCCGTCGGCGTCCCGCTCGTAGCGGCGCATGACGCCCACTGGGCGGAAGCCCACCGCGGCGTAGCAGCGGATGGCCGGCTCGTTGTCGGCCGCCGGGTCGATCACCAGCCGGTGGTGGCCTCGGTCGTGCACCAGGTGGCGAGCCAGCGTGCCCACGGTGTCGCGGCCGATACCCTGCCCGTGCGCGATGGGGTCGAGGAAGACATCGATCGAGGCGTGCCGGTAGGCGGGCTCCGCCTCTTCGCTGTACTGCACCATCCCTCTCACCGCCCCGTCCAGCAGGACGGCGAACCGGGTGGCTGACGGGTCATCGAAGGGCCACTGCGGCGAGGTCGCCTCGTCACCCCAGCGTAGCCACACCTCGGGCGTGCGCAGAATCCGCCGCAGCTCCGGCACGTGCTCGGCGGTAACGGGCACCAGCACGACACGCTTTCCCCGAAGCTCGGGACCTGCGGTCACACCGGGGCGTGCTCGGCTGGGGGCGGCTCCACCAGCTCGATCAGTACGCCGCCAGCGTCCTTGGGGTGCACGAAGTTGACTCGGGAACCGGCGGTGCCGCGGCGCGGGGTGTCGTAGAGCAGCCGCAGGCCAGCGGCGCGCAGCGCCGCCATGGCCGACTCGATGTCGGTGACCCGGTAGGCCAGCTGCTGCAGTCCGGGACCGCGGCGGTCCAGGAACTTGGCGATGGTGGAGGTTGGACCCAGCGGGGCGAGCAGCTGCACCGCGGCACCCGTGCCGGGGTCGCCGGGGGCGCGCAGCATGCCCTCGCGAACCTCCTGCTCCTCGTTGACCTCTTCGTGGACCAATTCCAGCCCGAACGTCCCGCGGTAGAATTCAACGGCCGCATCGAAATCGGGCACCGCAATGCCGACGTGATCAATCGCCGTGACGATACGTTCTAGGGGAGACCCGAGTTGCGCCATGGAGTGCAGCGTACGACCGGTCGGGGTGTGCTCGTCATCATCGCCGTGCGATGACCAGTGGGCGCGGTAAGGTCACAAGACAGCCCTGATGAGCCCCTGATCAGCGGAGGTTTGCCATGACCGGTTCCGTCATCGTGGCCGGAGCCCGCACCCCAATGGGACGGTTGCTCGGTCAGCTCAAAGACTTCTCGGCCGCCCAACTCGGCGGGTTCGCCATCAAGAGCGCGCTGGAACGCGCCGGTGTGGCGCCCGAGCGGGTGCAGTACGTGATCATGGGCCAGGTGCTCACCGCGGGCGCTGGTCAGATTCCCGCACGGCAGGCGGCCGTCAACGCCGGCATCGGCATGGATGTGCCGGCGTTGACCGTCAACAAGGTATGCCTGTCGGGACTGAACGCGATCGCGCTGGCCGACCAGCTGATCCGGGCTGGCGAGTTCGACATCATCGTGGCCGGCGGCCAGGAGTCGATGACCCAGGCGCCGCACCTGCTGGCCAAGTCGCGTGCCGGGTTCAAATACGGCGACGTCACCATGATCGACCATATGGCCTACGACGGCCTGCACGACTCGTTCGACCAGGTCTCGATGGGTGCCTCCACCGAGAAGCACAATACGCGCCACCAGCTGACCCGGGCCGAACAGGACGAGTTCGCCGCGCAGTCACATCAGCGGGCCGGTCGCGCCGTGGCGAATGGACTGTTCGCGCAGGAGATCACACCGGTGACCGTGCCGCAGCGCAAGGGTGACCCGGTCGTGGTCGCGGCCGACGAGGGCATCCGGCCGGAGACCACCGCCGAGGGACTGGGCAAGCTGCGCCCGGCGTTCGCCGCCGACGGCACCATCACTGCCGGGTCATCGTCGCCGATCAGCGACGGGGCCGCCGCGGTCGTGGTGATGAGCAAGGCCACGGCACAGGAGCTCGGCCTGGCCTGGCTGGCCGAGATCGGGGCGCATGGCATGGTGGCTGGGCCCGACGACTCCAGCCTGCACGAGCAGCCCGCCAACGCGGTTCTGGCGGCGTGCCGCAAGGAGGGTATCGAGGTGAGTGATCTCGACCTCGTCGAGATCAACGAGGCGTTCGCCGCAGTGGGTGTGGTGTCCACCCGCAAGCTCGGTATTGACCCGGCGAGGGTCAACCCCAATGGCGGGGCGATCGCGCTGGGGCACCCGATCGGCGCGTCGGGGGCTCGGCTGGCGCTGCACCTGGCGATGGAGCTTCGCCGGCGCGGCGGCGGCATCGGCGCGGCATCGTTGTGCGGAGGCGGTGGCCAGGGCGACGCGCTGATCCTACGGGTGTCCGGCAACGACGCGGCGTGAGTTCTCGTCGCTACGATATCGACGACCTGGTCCGTCATGCGCGGCAAGGCCAGGCCAGGGCGGTCGCCCGGCTGATCTCGCTGATCGAGGATGGCGCCCCGGAACTGCGCGAGGTCGCCGCTGCGCTGGCCCGCTATACCGGGCGGGCTCAGGTCGTCGGCATCACCGGCGCGCCCGGAGTGGGCAAATCCACCTCCGTCAGCGCGCTGGTCACCGCGCTGCGGGCGGCCGGCAAGAAGATCGGAGTACTCGCCGTCGACCCGTCGTCGCCGTTCTCGGGGGGCGCTCTGCTCGGTGACCGGGTCCGGATGCAGGAGCATGCGACCGACGGCGGCGTCTTCATCCGCTCGATGGCCACTCGGGGACACCTGGGCGGCATCGCCTGGGCGACCCCGCAGGCGCTGCGGGTGCTGGACGCCGCTGGCTGCGACGTCGTGCTGGTGGAGACCGTGGGCGTCGGCCAGTCCGAGGTGGAGGTCGTCGCATTGGCGGACACCACCGTGGTGCTGCTGGCGCCCGGGATGGGTGACGGGATTCAGGCGGCCAAGGCGGGAATCCTCGAGGTTGCCGACGTCTTCGTGGTGAACAAGGCTGACTGGGAGGGCTCCGATCAGACCGTCCAGAACCTCAAGCACATGATCTCGCTCGGCCGGCGGGGCACGGCGGGTCCGAACTGGCGGTCGCCGATTGTCCGCACGGTGGCTACCAGGGCCGAGGGCGTCGAGGACCTTGTCGGGGCGATCGAGGAGCACCGGGCGTGGATGCTCAGCCACGGTGAGCTGGATGCCCGCCGGCAGCGCCGCGCTGAGGCCGAGGTCGAGGCGATCGCGCTGGCGCAGCTGCGGGCCAAGCTCGGCGACGTGCTGCGGGGCAGTGACACCTTTGGGGACACGCTTGGGGCGTTGCACGGCCTGGCCAAGCGAGTAGTCGTGGGCGAACTGGACGTCTATCGAGCAGCTGACGAGCTGATCGCCGAGCTGGGCACCTGATCCTGCGGGTCAGCCGGGGTCGGTGAAGTCGCCCGCGGCGCGGCGCACCTGGGTGAGGAGCGCGGTGAGTTGTGCAGTCTGGGCGTCGTCCAGCCCGACGAGGCCGAAGCCGATGTCGGTGAGTGCCACGGTGGCTGCCTTCTGACGCTGCTGGCCGGCTTCGGTGATCGTGACCAGAGTGGTGCGCCGATCGGTGGGGTGGTTGTTGCGCTCCACGAGGTGATCGGCCTGCAGCCGGTCCACGATGTTGGTCACGCTGGTCGGGTGCAGCTGAAGTCGCTGGCCCATCACGCTCATCGGCAGGCTGCCTTGGCGGGAGAATACCAGCAGCACCAGCGCTTCGTACCGCGCGAAGGTCAGACCGTGCGGGCGCAGTGCGGCATCCACGGCGGACAGCAGGACCTGCTGCACGCGCATGACATTGGTGACTGCGGCCATCGTTGCGGCTGGTCCGATGCGGTCTTGCCATATCTGCGCGGCTCGATCGATCGGATCGAACGGCAGTGGGTGATGTGACGCCATGGGTGAACCGTAGGGCACCGTAGTACCCCGGACGGCGCAGGCTAGGACGATGATCGTGGCACTCATGCCTCGCCCCGCTGCGTCAAGTAGTTTTGCATCATACTATTTAATGACAGACTACCTTGTAGGGAGGCCTCGTATGAGGCGCTACGACGCCCAGCACGACGCCCAGCACGACGCCCAGTACACAGATCCGCAGGCCGGTCGGGAGCGCTGGCAGCGCCGGTACGCACAGGCGCAGGTGGCGGGACGGCTCCGTGACGCGGACTTCACCACCCTGTCCGGAGTCGAGGTCGACCCGGTGTACGGGCCGCGCGAGGGCGATACGGTCGAGGGATTCAAGCGAATCGGTTGGCCGGGCGAGTACCCGTTCACTCGTGGTGTGCACTCCACCGGCTACCGGGGACGCACCTGGACAATCCGTCAGTTCGCTGGATTCGGTAACGCCCAGCAGACCAATGAGCGCTACCAGCAGATATTGCGCAACGGCGGGGGCGGGCTGTCGGTGGCCTTCGACATGCCGACCCTGATGGGTCGCGACTCCGACGATCCGCACTGCCTTGGCGAGGTCGGGCACTGCGGCGTGGCGATCGACAGTGCCGCGGACCTGGACGTGCTGTTCGGCGGTATCCCGTTGGAGCAGGTTACCGCGTCAATGACGATCTCGGGTCCGGCAGTGCCGATGTTCTGCATGTACCTGGTCGCCGCGGAAAGGCAGGGCACGGATATCACCAAGCTCAACGGCACCCTGCAGACCGATATCTTCAAGGAGTACATCGCCCAGAAGGAGTGGCTTTTCACTCCGGAACCGCACTTGCGGCTTATCGGGGACCTCATGGAATTCTGCACGGAGCGGATTCCGGCCTACAAGCCGCTGTCGATCTCCGGATACCACATCAGGGAAGCTGGCGCGACGGCTGCGCAGGAGTTGGCATTCACCCTGGCCGATGGTTTCGGATACGTGGAGCTGGGCCGCTCCCGGGGGCTCGACGTCGACCGTTTCACCAGCGGCCTGACCTTTTTCTTCGACGCGCATGTGGATTTCTTCGAGGAGATCGCGAAGTTCCGCGCCGCCCGGCGGATCTGGGCCCGCTGGATGCGCGACGTCTACGGTGCCACCAGCGACAAGGCGCTGTGGATGCGCTTTCACACCCAGACCGCGGGCGTCTCGCTCACCGCGCAGCAGCCCTACAACAACATCGTGCGCACCACGATCGAGGCGCTCGCCGGGGTGTTGGGCGGTACCAACTCGATGCACACCAACTCCTTGGACGAGACCTTGGCACTGCCGTCGGAGCGCGCCGCGGAGATCGCCCTGCGCACCCAGCAGGTGATGATGGAGGAGTCCGGGGTGGCCAATGTGGTCGATCCGCTGGGTGGCTCCTGGTATATCGAGGCGCTGACCGACCGGATCGAGGCCGACGCCGAGCGGATCTTCTCCCGGATCAAGGACATGGCCGCGGCCGCGGTACCGTCGGGCAAGCACCCGGTCGGCGAGATGACCTCCGGCATCCTGCGCGGCATCGAGGACGGCTGGTTCACCGGTGAGATCGCCGACGCGGCGTTCGCCTACCAGCGCGCGCTGGAGAAGGGCGACAAGAAAATCGTCGGCGTGAATACGCTGACCGGATCGGTCACCGATGAGCTGGAGATTCTCCGGGTCAGCCACGAGGTGGAACGCGAGCAGAACCGGGCGCTGGCACAGCGCCGCGCCCGTCGCGACCAGACCGCCGTCGACCGGGCACTCGCGGCCATGGTCGCGGCAGCAGGCGGTGCTGGCAACCTCATCGAGCCGATGCTCGACGCGGCGCGGGCTGAAGCCACCCTCGGCGAGATCTGCGGGGCGCTCAAAGCTCAGTGGGGTGAGTACCGCGAGCCAGCTCAGTTCTGAGGCCCTGTGCTCTGTTGGAGGACAGGTTCCATTGTGCGATGGGTTCCATGCCAGGATAGACAGCGTGAGCAGGCCTAACCCGCAGCAGACCGTAGCCATGTCCGGTGCCATCGACCTGTCTGCCCTCAAAGCACGAGCCGATTCGGCGGGTCGGCGCGGCGCCCCGGGTGCACCCCCGGCCGGCGGGGAACGCACCTGGGTCCTGGACGTCACCGAGCACAGCTTCCAGACCGATGTCGTCGACCGGTCCATGCAGGTACCTGTGGTGGTCGATCTCTGGGCGAGCTGGTGTGGTCCGTGCAAGCAACTGTCCCCGGTGCTCGAACGGCTCGCTGCGGCCTCCGGTGGTGCATGGGTGCTGGCCAAGGTCGACATCGACGCCAGCCCACAGATCGCCCAACTCTTCGGCGTCCAGTCCATTCCCACCGTCATCGCCATCGCTGGCGGCCAGCCGATCGACGCCTTCGCCGGCGCCCAGCCCGAGCCGCAGGTGAGGAAGTGGATCACCTCGCTGCTCGACGGGCTACGCGATCAACTGCCCGGTATCCGGGCTGCCGAGCGGGCCGCGCCGGGCACCGGCGCGCAAGCACCGGAAGCCGAGCTCGAGGATCCCCGGTTCAACGCGGCCGAAGCCGCGCTGGCGGCCGGTGACTATGCCGCTGCCGAAGCCGCCTACCAGCGGATCCTGGACATCGAGCCGGCTAACGAGCAGGCCAGAGCCGCGCTGGCCCAGGTTCGTTTCCTGGCGCGGGCGCAATCAGCCGACCCCTCGGCGGTGGCCAGGGCCGACGCCGCACCCGATGATGTCGATGCGCAGATCGCCGCAGCCGACGCCGAGGTGGCCCTCCAGCAGCCGGAGCGGGCATTCGAGCGGCTGGTCAGCGCCGTGCGGCGGCTGACTGGAGATGACTGCGACCGAGCCAGGGCGCACCTGGTCGAGTTGTTCGCGCTCTTCCCGCCGGA
Source organism: uncultured Actinomycetota bacterium (assembly GCA_963822695.1). Classification (GTDB taxonomy): domain Bacteria; phylum Actinomycetota; class Actinomycetes; order Mycobacteriales; family Pseudonocardiaceae. The sequence goes on along the minus strand of CAWGJH010000019.1, from coordinate 229,176 downwards.
CGATCCCCGGGTCACCTCGGCGCGCCGCGCGCTGGCTCGCGCGCTGTTCTAGCACCGTGAGCTCGACGCCATAGCGTATGGGGAGATCGACGACGCATCGTCATCGGCTCGGTACTCAGCGTTCCTGGACGGGGGTGAGCCAGAGCACTCCGGCTGGCGGCAGCCGGAGTAGCGCGGAGTAGGGCCGGCCGTGCCACGGCGTCTCGCTGGCGATCACCTCGCCGAGGTTTCCCACGCCGGAGCCACCGTAGCTCTCGGCGTCAGTGTTGAGCACCTCGCGCCAGCGTCCCGGATAGGGTAGCCCTACCCGGTATTCTTCTTGCGGGTTTCCGGCGAAGTTCGCCAGGCAGGCCAGCACCGACCCGTCGTCGCCCCGGCGCAGGAAGCTCAGTACGTTGCCCCAGGCGTCGTTGGCGTCGATCCACTCGAAGCCGGCCGGGTTGGTGTCCTGGCTGTACAGCGCGCGGTGTGATCGGTAGATGGCGTTGAGGTCGCCGACCAACTGCAGTAACCCGCCGTGCAGCGGGTGATGGCGGAGGTTCCAGTCCAGTGACCGGTTCTCCGCCCACTCGCCGGGCTGCCCGAGCTCGCCACCCATGAACAGCAGCTGCTTGCCGGGGTGGGCCCACATGTAGGCCAGCAGGCACCGCAGGTTAGCGGCCTTGTTCCAGTCGTCACCGGGCATCCGGTTCCACAACGAGCCCTTGCCGTGCACCACCTCGTCGTGCGAGAGCGGCAGCACGTAGTTCTCGCTCCAGGCGTACATCAGCGAGAAGGTCATCGTGTTGTGGTGATAACTGCGGTGCACCGGATCGTGCCCGACATAGCCGAGGGTGTCGTGCATCCAGCCCATATTCCATTTGAAGCCGAAGCCCAGCCCGCCCACATGCGTCGGTCGGGTGACGCCGGGCCAGGCGGTGGACTCCTCGGCAATCGTCACCACCCCGGGGTGTCGCCTGTAGACGGTGGCATTCATCTCTTGCAGGAATGCCACCGCGTCCAGGTTCTCCCGCCCGCCGTGCTCATTGGGCAACCATTCGCCCGGCTGGCGTGAGTAGTCCAGGTAGAGCATCGAGGCCACGGCGTCCACCCGGAGCCCGTCGAGGTGGAACTCCTCAAGCCAGTACAGCGCGTTGGCCACCAGGAAGTTGCGGACCTCGTTGCGCCCGTAGTCGAAGATCAAGGTCCCCCACTCCGGGTGCGCCGCACGCCGAGGGTCGGGGTGTTCGTAGCACGGTGCGCCGTCGAAGCGAGCCAGTGCCCACTCATCGCGCGGGAAGTGCGCAGGCACCCAGTCCACGAGCACCCCGATCCCGGCCGCATGCAGCGTGTCGACGAAGTACCGGAAGTCGTCCGGCGAGCCGTACCGCGACGTCGGCGCGTAGTAGGAGGTGACCTGGTATCCCCAGGAACCGCCGAAGGGGTGCTCGGCCACCGGCAGCAGCTCGACGTGGGTGAACCCGGTCGCTTGCAGGTGCTCGACCAACTGGTGGGCCAGCTCGCGATATCCCAGGCCCTGCTTCCAGGCGCCCAGGTGTACCTCATAGATGCTCATCGGCTTGGCCGCCGGCTGGCCCTTCGCCCGGTCGGCGAGCCACGGCCCGTCGTTCCACTCGTGGCTCGACGGGCCGGCTACCACCGAGGCTGTGCTCGGCGGGACCTCGGTGGCGCGGGCCATCGGGTCGGCCTTCTCATGCCAGCTCCCGTCGGGGCCCAGCAGACGGAACTTGTAACGGGTGCCGGTACCGACGCCGGGCAGGAAGATCTCCCATATCCCGGTCGAGCCCAGCGAGCGCAGCGGGGTGGCCACCCCGGACCAGCCGTCGAAGTCTCCGCACACTCGCACTCCCCGAGCGTGCGGTGCCCACACCGCGAACGAGGTTCCCTCGACCACGCCACCCGGCGTGGGATAGGTCCGCAGGTGCGCACCGAGCACCTCCCACAGCCGTTCGTGGCGGCCCTCCCTGATGAGGTGCAGGTCGACCTCACCCAGCGTGGGCAGCCAGCGGTACGGGTCATCGGTGATCTCGGTGTGGTCGCCGTAGCGCACCCGCAGCCGGTAGTCGCCAAGACCCTGCGACACGCCGTGGAAAAGCCCCCCGGTGCAGTGCTCCAGCGGGTACTCCGCACCGTCGGCGAGCACCGTCACCTCATCGGCATGCGGGCGCAGCACCCGGACCACGATGCCGTCGGGGTGCGGGTGCGCCCCGAGCACCGAATGCGGGTCATGGTGCTCGCCGGCCAGGAGCCGGCGCAACTCGTCGGTCGGTGGCGCTGAAGTGGCGTGGTTTGCCGCGTGCACGGTCACGTCCCTCCCGGGTTTGTCTTGCTCCCAGTGTGTCGGCTCGCGGTCAGATCCGCTGGGTGGAACGACGTGGAGGTGGTGCGAACCTGCCCGCCCGGCTCAGACCGTGAGCAGGCGGACTGGGTACTCGGCAGCACTGGCGAGCTTGGCGAGATCCTTGGGGTCGGAGGTGAGCACGACGGCGTTGTGTTCGATGGCCGTGACGATCACGGCCGCGTCAACGACGTCAGATGTCCGGCTTCGCGCAAGCAATCGTCCGACATCGCCAGCGGTCTGGGTGGTGAAGGGCAGAGCCCGGCACATCTGGCAGATTCTGGAGAGCACGTGCTGCCGCGGGCTTGCCCCCCAGACCTGCGCGAAAACGACTGTCGGCAGCAGGGGTGGACGCCGGGCGAGCAATGCCAACTGGCACTGCGCGATGACCTTGCCGTGTGGGTGCGCCTCGGCGCTGATCAAAGCTCCGGCATCGAGCAGCAACTGAGGGCGGTTGTTCATCCGGCGTGGCGATACGTCTGCGCAGGGACTTCGCCACGCAGCCGCGCGAGAGCTGCCAACCGGGCAGCTCTCTGATCGGTCGTCTCCGGCTTCCAGAATCCGATCGCGTCAAGCCCTGCCCTGGCTTGCGCCATGGCTTCCTCATCCGGCTCGCCGTACACCTCGATGTACTCCGCGAGCGTGACCTGGGCTGCCGCAAGATCGGCGGCTTCGCTTGCGGCCCGTGACAGCCAGGCCGACAGTGGAATGCCCTCGGTCTCGGCGGCACGCCGAGCGCGTTCGAAAACCTCGGAGTCGAGCGAGATACTGATCTTCTTGACCGCCATGTGGCTAGCTTAGCCGGGTGGTAGCATCTCAGTACGACCAACGGGGGGGTCTTTGGCAACGACATTGGCGTCGTCCACGGCGTTGTGCACCAGGCGTTCCTCCGGGTTTTCGACCTCGCCTTCGGCGTACGCTACGGCGGGCTGAGCATAGAGCCGGTCGGTCACCCAGAACAGGTCGTAGGCCAGCTCGGAAAGAGCGCCCTGGTCGCGGCTTTGGGCGCGTACTCCGGATCACCGCTGACGAAACGCAGGTGGCGCTGTTGTCGGACCGTTGCGGCAGGAACCACTCACCGACGATGCGGGGCATGGCCTTAGTTTTCCTCCAGCTCTCTGAGAATGGCCTGGATGAATTCGATGTTCTCCTCGTGGCCGAGGTTTTTGGACCGTAGCAGGTATATTTTGTATGCGCAGCTCACGAAACGTCTAGCTCTCGGTCCTGAAAGGCGCTGCGACCGTAGACGTCGAAGTGCGGCATTCGCGGTGCGGGTGGCGGGAAGTCGTAGAGCGTCGTGGTCAGGCACATGAGGGCATGCGCACCGCAGTCGAGCGGCAGCAGTCCTCACAGGTCACAGATCCGGCTGCCCCACACAACTCCGCTAGCGCCCGGTCGAGCGCGCCCACCTCCTCGTCTGCTCGGCGCCACTGCTCGATCTTCGCTGGACCTGCGGCAATCGATTCTGACGTGCCGCGATGACTGCGGCGATCTTACTGGCGATTTCGCTCATATGATGTATCGCTACCCGTTACCCCGTGGCGCTGTCGCCGAGTTCGACAGTAGGGCTGTCCGCCGACGTACCTACAGCTCTGCTGTCGAAGTCAGAGCATTGGGAGCGGCGGGTCAGGGTTGGGGGGTGGTGAGGCGGGTGATGGCGGTGAGGGGGATCGGTAGCCAGAGGGGGCGGTTGCTGTGCTCGTAGCTGACCTCGTAGACGGCCTTGTCCAGTTCGAAGGCGCGGAGCAGAACGGCATGCTTGCGAGGGTCGGGTGCGGCTTGCGCATAGCCGTCGCAGAACGCGTCCTGGTTGCGGGTGCTCCAAGCCAGCGCCACTGCGGCGCGCTGCTCGGGGTCTGCGTCGCCCAGCGGGTAGTTGGCAGCGTAGTCGAAGGAGCGCATCATTCCCGCGACGTCGCGCAGTGTGGACGTGGGTGTGACGCGGGCGGCCAGTGGCGCCATCGGCTCACCTTCGAAGTCGATCAGAACCCAGCCGGTGGTACTGCGCAGCACCTGACCAAGGTGCAGGTCTCCATGCACCCGCTGCACCGGTACGGGGCCGTCGAGACCGCGAACCGCGTCGAAGGCCGCCCGCAGCGCGTCTTCGTGCGGCGAGAGCTCAGGCACCTGTCCGAGTACGTCATTCAGCCTGTGGTGCATGCCATCGGCCACCGCGTCGAGGTATCCGGCGGGAGCCGGGGAACTGCCCAGCGCGGTGGCCAAGTCAGCGTGCACGGTGGCCACCGCGTGGCCGAGCCGGTGCGCCTCGGAGGCGAAATCGCCGCCGACGGCCGCGGGATCGATGCGTTCCACGGGGCCAGCCGCGCTGTCGGTGAGCAGGCTTTCCGCCAGCAGATCCCGCACGCTCGCCGTCGCCATCGCCCAGCCCTCGGCGGCGCTCCGCAGGTATTCGCTCAGCATGCCGTAGGTGACCGGAGCGGCCTGGAGCTCACCTTCGATGCCGCCCAGCGGCGCCGCGATGTGCGTGCAGCCCACGGCGGCCAACGCGCGGTGGATCTCCAGGTCCGGGCTGCGCCCCGCGACCACCTTGCGGAACAGCTTGAGGATGTAGGTCTGCCCGTAGATCAGCGAGGTGTTGGACTGCTCCGCCCCGACCGGGCGGGAGCGCTGCTCGGTGTCCAGCGTGACGCCTGGCTCGGCGGCGAAGCGCAGCCCATCCACCTCCTTACCCTGGGCCATCAGGTCCAGCAGCACGGCGGTGAGCTCAGGGTCGTGCACCGCCTGGTACACCGCGTGGTCTCCGCACGCGGCCACCCAGGCGTGCCCGAGGTTCTCGGGTAGGTCGCCGCGCACCCCGAGCAGGAATTGGTAACGGTCCCGGGGCTGCTCACCCTGGTCGACCTCGACGACGGCGTGCACCAGCCGCGGATCCGCCCCGGCGAGATCGGTGGCGCGCACCGGAATGATTGCCTGCACCGGGCGGCCTTTGCCGGCGAACCAGCGCTGTTCGGGCAGCACCGCCGCCAGCGAGTCGGCGATGTCTGCGAGCAGGTCAGCAGCACTCATCACGGTTCACGCCCGGGGTCTGAAAGGATGATCTGGAACCAGTAGAAGCCGTGGCCGGGCAGCGTGAGCAGGTAGGGCAGATCACCGATCGGCGGGAAGTGCACGCCGCCGGTCAACTCCACTGGGACGCCGCCCGCATGCTCCCCCAAGTCGAGCTCGACGGGTTGCGGGAAGCGGGACAGGTTGTTCACGCAGATGACGAGGTCCTCACCAGTGTCGTGGTTGCCGGCGTGGCTGCGGCGGTAGGCCAGCACGCTGGGGTTGGACGAGCCGAGCTCGGTGAAGTCGCCCAGCCCGAAGGCCGAGTGCTGGCGGCGCACCTGGATCATTCGCCGGGTCCAGTTCAGCAGCGACTGCGACGACGTCGATTGCGCCTCGACGTTGACCGCCTGGTATCCGTACACCGGATCCATGATCACCGGGAGGTAGATGCGGCCCGGATCACAGCTGGAGAATCCCGCGTTGCGGTCCGGGGTCCACTGCATCGGTGTACGCACCGAGTCCCGGTCGCCCAGCCAGATGTTGTCCCCCATCCCGATCTCGTCGCCGTAGTAGAGCACAGGGGAGCCGGGCAGCGACAGCAACAGCGCGGTGAACAGCTCTAGCTGGTTGCGGTCGTTGTCCAGCAGCGGCGCCAACCGCCGACGGATACCGATGTTCGCCCGCATTCGAGGATCCTTGACGTACTCACTGTACATGTAGTCGCGCTCCTCGTCGGTGACCATTTCCAGGGTCAGCTCGTCGTGATTGCGCAGGAAAATCCCCCATTGGGCGCCGGAAGGGATGGGTGGTGTCTGGGCCAGGATCTCCGAGATCGGGAACCGGGACTCCCGGCGCACCGCCATGAAGATACGCGGCATCAGCGGGAAGTGAAACGCCATATGGCATTCGTCGCCGCCCGCCGCCGGGTCGCCGAAGTATTCCACCACGTCAGCGGGCCACTGGTTCGCCTCGGCCAGCAGCACCCGTCCGGGGTACTTGTTGACCACCCCGCGGCAGCGCTTGAGGAAATTATGGGTGCGCGGCAGGTTCTCGCAGTTGGTCCCCTCCTCCTCGAACAGGTAGGGTACCGCGTCCAGCCGGAAGCCGTCGATGCCCAGGTCCAGCCAGAATCGCAGCACATCGAGCATCGCCTCGCCGACTTCAGGGTTCTCATAGTTGAGGTCGGGCTGATGGGAGAAGAACCGGTGCCAGTAGAACTGCCCGCGTACCGGGTCATACGTCCAGTTCGACGTCTCAGCGTCGACGAAGATGATCCGGGCGTCCGGGTAAGCGGTGTTCTTGTCGCTCCAGACGTAGAAGTCGCCGTAGGGCCCCTTCGGATCACGGCGGGACTCCTGGAACCAGGGGTGCTGATCAGAAGTGTGGTTCATGACCAGGTCGGTGATCACTCGGATGTCCCGTTTGTGTGCCTCGTCGAGCAGCACCACGAAATCCTCGACGGTGCCGAACTCGGGCAACACGGCCCGGAAGTCGGCGATGTCGTAACCGCCGTCGCGCAGGGGAGAGTCATAAAACGGTGGCAGCCACAGACAGTCAATGCCCAGCCACTCTAGGTAATCCAACTTGCGGGTGAGGCCGGTCAGATCGCCGGTGCCGTTCCCGTCGTGGTCGTGGAACGCTCGAACCAGCAACTCGTAGAAGACCGCTCGTTTGTACCAGTGCGGGTCGGTCGGGGCGGCTTTAGCGTGCTCGAAATCACCGGCTTGCGGTTCCACCAGGTAGCCGTCGGGCAACATCGCCTCACCAGTGTGTGGGACCCCTCCCGTCATCCGCGCCTCCATCGTCCCCGTCCCATCGCCCCTCACAGTCGTACCGGTCCGGGCCCGGCGGCGCAAAAGATTGGGATCGCGTACGGTGTTTTGTCGGATGAGCCATGGGGGGTGTGCGGCGAAGGGGTGATGAGCACATGGTCACAGGGGGAGTGCCGCTGCGGCGGCTGCCGGCCTTGACCTGGGCCGGGCAGCGGCCTACCTGGCGCGATGCCCGGCCCGGCCTGATCGAGGCAGCGCTCAAACGGGCGCAGGCTCGGCCGTCGGGCAACTGGTACGTGCTTGCCGCAAGCCGGGAGGTCCGTGCCGATCGGCCTTGCGGGCACACCATTGCGGGTGTCGAGGTGGTGGCCTGGCGCACCCCCGATGGCGCGTTGCACGCCGGCCCCGGCGAGTGCCCGCACCTCGGCGCGCCCCTGTGCCGGGCGGCGGTGGCGGGTGGGGAACTGATGTGCCGCTGGCATGGCCTGGCGATCGGTGCCCGCGGCGTGCCGGGGTGGGACCCGTTCCCGGCTCACGACGACGGGGTGCTGGCCTGGGTGCGGCTGGACTCCGTAGGGGGGGAGGACGCAACGCCCGCACCGGTGCGGCACCGCCGGCCTGACCCGCAGACCAGTCTGGACGCGGTATTCACGGGGATCGGGCGCTGCGAGCCGGAGGACGTGGTCGCCAACCGGCTCGACCCGTGGCATGGCAGCTGGTTTCACCCCTATTCCTTCGTGGGGCTCCGGGTGGTCGAGGAGCCCAGTGAGCACGTCGACCGGTTCGTGGTCGAGGTTGCCTTCCGGCTCACCCGGCGGATCGGGGTTCCGGTGCTGGCCGCGTTCAGCTGCCCCGAACCGCGGACGGTGGTGATGGACATCCTGGAAGGGGAGGGCGCCGGGAGTGTTGTCGAGACGCACGCCGTTCCGCTGGGCGTCGACGACGCCGGTCATCCGCGGACTGCGGTGATCGAGGCGACCATCGCCAGCTCACCTCGCCCGGGGTTCGCCGTCGCCCGCCGGGGGGCGCCGTTGATGCGCCCGGCGATGCGCTGGGCGGCCGCCCGGCTGTGGCGTGATGACCTGGCCTATGCGCAGCGTCGGTACGAGCTCCGGACCAGCGGGCGCTGGCCAGGCTGAACCCCGGGAGCGACCCGTGAGTGGCAATCAGAGTGATAGCTCGCATCGCCACTCACAGGACGAAGTCACCCAACCGGGCGGCCACGGCGCGCAGCGGGGCGAGGCGGCCCCGGACCGGCACGGTCCACAGCGGGTGCCCGCGCAACCCCCACCTGCCTAGCAGCGCATCGGCGGCGAGGAACCCGCTGGTCGCTGCTCGTTCCATCAGCGCAACGGGCAGGTCGACCCTGGTGAGGTCCCCGGCGAGCACCACGGCCGGGTCGGGGGTGGTGACGGTGGGCCGGTCACCGAAGGTCCCCGGCGCGAACAGCGGGCAGTCGGCGCGTAGTTCGTGGCGCTCATCGATGATCGTGGCGGTGGCAGTCTCCGGGTAGAGCCGCCGCAGTTCCTCGAGCAGCCGGCGCTTTCCCTGATCCGGATCTCCGGTGAGCGCGTAGGCGTGCAGTTCCACTATTGAACCGCCGGTGCGGCGCGCCCAGCGGGCCGCCTCGCCTTCGAAGCGTTCCAGCACGCTGACGTTGTCCAGCGGCCCGAACCCGCTGGTGCCGAGGAACCCGGGCCGGTCCGGGCGCACCGGGCGGTCCAGCCACAACCGGGACACCAGGAAGGGCGGGGCGGTGCGCAACCGCGCGATGCGCGCCCGCCAGGGTGCCTCGCCGAGTTCGGGTGAGGCGGTGAGCAGTGCCTGCAACCCGGCCACATCGGTGGCGAGCACCACGGCGTCGACCTCCGAGGAGTCGCTATCGGCTCGGAGGGCGAAGCGACGTTCGAGCCCGGGTGCCACCTGCTCGACGGCCACGCCGGCGTGCACCACCACGCCGAGCTCGGCCAGATAGTCGCCCATCGGATTCCACAGCGCCTGCGGGAACGGTTCGGTGGTCACGTCGAACACCAGGCCCTCGGCCGAGCCCAGGAAGTAGATGTGGAACATCGTGGCCAACTCGGCCGCCGACAGCTCCCGGGGATCGGCGAAGAAGCTGCGGGAGAACACCGAGAACGCCAGGTGCCGGGCCGCATCGGGGAAGCGCACCCGCTCCAGAAATGTCATCGCGTCCTGGTCGTCCAACCGCCAGTAGACCTCCGGCACCGACACGTCGACCAGTGGCAGCGCGGCCACCGGGTCGATTCGGGTGATCAGGTCCCGCCACTGGAAGGTGGGGCTGAACAGCGCGAAGGCCAATGCATTCCACGGTGGCGTGCGCGGCAGACCCTGGAATGTGTCCCGATGACCGTCGGCATCGATCAGCGGGTAATCCGCCATCGGTGCCAGTGCCCGGCCCAGCGGATCGGCCCGGCGCAGCAGCGCACGCAGGTTGTAGTACTGCCGGAAGAAGGCATGGAACCCGCGGCTCATGGTGACTGCGGACCCGTCGGCCAGCGTGGTCGGCCAGCCGCGTAGCCGGCCGCCGAGCTGCTGCTCTCGTTCCAGGAGCTGCACCTGCACGCCGCGCTCGGCCAGCGCCACGGCGGCCGCGATGCCGGCGATCCCACCGCCGACGACGGCCACTCGGGGAGGCGGCCCCTCAGGTCGTGGTCGACCGGCCCGCGGGTGGTGCAGCACGGCCCGTCGGTCCCGGCCCGGCTGTTGCCCGCCACCGCCGTGCGGTGTCATGCCGTTGCCGCCTCGCGGTCTCACACTGGTCGCCTGGCCACCACGGTGTGCACGATGCCGCGTTCCCAGCCTGGCATCGTGGCGATCTGGGTGTCGACCAGGCCGTGCCCGCGCAGCCGCCTGGCTAGCGCGTCCGCAGTGTCGAAACGCAGCACACTGCGCCACAGGTAGCGGTAGAGCCCGGCCCGACCGGTGACCACCTTCCCGGCTGGGATGATCACGCTCCAGCACACTGCGGTCCAGATCGCCCGGCTCCGCACCCGACCGTCGAGGGCGTAGTCGTGTACCGCCAGCGGTGCTCCTGGCGCCAGCTCCTCGCGCAGCCCGGCTAGCACCGAGTCGGGATCAGACAGGTTGCGCACCAGGTAGGCGGCGAAGATCCCGTCGAATGGCCCATGCACCCCGACGGCGGTGAGTTCCTCGGCCCGGGCGTGCACGAACGACACCCGTGCCGGCCAGTCAGCCTGCCGGGCTTTGGCGAGCATGCCGGCCGATGCGTCCACTGCGGTGATCGTGGCCTGGGGTGCTGCCGCCAGCAGTGCCACAGTAGACGCCCCCGTCCCACAACCCAGGTCCAGCAGGTGCAACCCGGCGCCGTCGCTGGGCAGCTGCATCCGGCGGGCGGAGCGGGACAGGTTGCTGTGATAGCCCGGGCTCGCCCCGACCAGCCGATCGTAACCGGCTGCGGCAGCGTCGAACTCGCTCAGCACGTCGATCGTCACGAGCGCAGCCTAGCTGTGGACAACCCGTGAGTGGCGATGCGAGTCAGGGCTAGCATCGCCACTCACGGGCGCCGAAGGCGCACATCGAGGATGTGGGCCACCGCCCGCCAAGGTTGAAGTTGCACATAGTTGACCTGCCCCCAGTCGTAGGTCTCACCGCTGACCTCATCGTGGGCGAGAAAGCGGTCCTGCCGGTCCATGCCCAGCGCCGGCAGGTCCAGCCAGACCATCCCGCTCACTGTGATGAACGGCTCCAGGGTTATCACGCAGATCACGGTGTCACTGGTGGCGGGATCGGTTTTGGAATACGCCAGTAGTGAGTCGTGGTCGGTGCGGTAAAACCGCAGGGTGCGTAGCTGTTGCAGGGCGGGGTGCGCCCGCCGGATCGCGTTGAGCCGGGTGATCCATGGTTCCAGGGAGCGCCCCTGCGCCAGCGCGGCGGCGAAATTTCGGGGGCGCAGCTGGTATTTCTCGCTGTTCAGGTACTCCTCGCTACCCGGCGCCAACGGCGTGTTCTCGAAGAGCTCGAAGCCGGCGTAGACCCCCCAGGAGGGAGACAACGTGGCGGCCAGCGCGGCCCGGATGGCGAACATGCCAGGCCCGCCCTGCTGCAGTGACGCGTGCAGGATGTCCGGAGTGTTGACGAAGAAGTTCGGCCGCATCTCGTCCACTCTGGACGCCAGCTCCGTTCCGTACTCGGTGAGCTCCTGTTTGCCGGTGCGCCAGGTGAAATAGGTGTAGGACTGGGTGAAGCCCAGCCGGGCCAAGCCATAGAGCCGAGCCGGGGTGGTGAACGCCTCGGACAGAAATAGCACATCCGGGTAACGGTCCTTGACCTGCCAGATCAGCCACTGCCAGAAGTTCGGCGGCTTGGTGTGCGGGTTGTCCACTCGGAAGATCCGCACCCCGCGCTGCACCCAGAACAGCATCACCCGCAGCATCTCGGCGTACGCGCCGCGGGGGTCGGAGTCGAAGCTGAGCGGGTAGATGTCCTGGTAGCGCTTGGGTGGGTTCTCCGCGTAGGCGATCGTCCCGTCCGGGCGGGTGGTGAACCACTCCTGGTGCTCCTTGGCCCAGGGGTGATCCGGCGCGCACTGCAGCGCGAAGTCCAGCGCGACCTCCATGCCGAGCTCGCCGGCCCTGGCGACGAAGGCCTCGAAGTCCTCGAAGGTGCCCAGCTGGGGGTGCAGCGCATCGTGCCCGCCCTCGGCCGAACCGATCGCCCACGGTGAGCCGACGTCGTCAGGTTCGGCGTGCATGGTGTTGTTGGAGCCCTTGCGGTGGACCTCGCCGATCGGGTGGATCGGCGGAAGGTACACCACATCGAAGCCCATCCCGGCGATCCGATCCAGCTCACGGGTGGCGGTCGCGAAGGTTCCGTGCACCGGGTTGCCGTGGTCGTCCCAGCCGCCGGTGGATCGCGGGAAGAACTCATACCAGGAACTGAACAGCGCCCGGGGACGATCTACCCACACCTTGTGGGTAGTGCCCCGGGTGATCAGGTCACGGAGTGGGTCGGTGGTCAGGATCTGGGTCACCGGTGCCGCGAGCGCCGGCCCGACCCGCTCGTCGAGGGGACGCCTGGCGTCCCGCAACGCCGCCGCCGCGGCGGCCAGCGCCACCCGGTTGGCTCCCTGGCCGGGACGGCGGGCCGCTCGCTCCAGCAGCATGGCGCCGACGTGCAGGTCGTTGTCCAGCTCGGACGCGGTCTGGCCGGCGTCGATCTTCACGTCGATCGCGTGCCGCCAGGTCTCCCAGGGATCGGCCCAGCCATCCACCCGGAAACTCCACCAGCCCACCTGGTCAGGCACCACGGTCGCGGCGAACTGGTCGGTGCCCGGTGGTCCAGGCTGCATCCGAACCTGACAGGCCGGCGCCGTGCCGGGACTGTGCCAGACCACCGTGGCGCCCACCGCGTCGTGCCCCTCGCGCCACACCGTGGCGCGGACCGGAACGTGCTCGCCGACCACCGCTTTGCTGGGGTACCGCCCGCAGGAGACCACGGGCGTCACGTCGTCGATGGCGATCCGACCACTCACCGCAAGCCTCTTCCCCGTCGGTTCCCAGACCACTGCCCAGTCTGCCGGTAGCGGCCCTCCGATGCGCGCCGGATGTGACACACTCCCGACCGCAACCTGGCCGCGTGACCGGAGCCTCGACGCAGGCCGCACTAATCGGGCGTTGTGAGACCTGACGAGCTGGGTTCCGGTACGGCGGGAGGGTCCCGGGATAAAGTCCGCTCATGAGAGCACTGCGCCGGTTCACCGTCCGTGCCCAGCTACCGGAGCCGCTGGCACCGCTGGAGACGCTGGCCACCAATCTGCGCTGGACCTGGCACCCACCGACTCAGGATCTGTTCGCCTCGCTGGACGAGCGCACCTGGGCCGTCGTCAACGGGGATCCGGTGCGGTTGCTCGGGGAGATCTCCACCCAGCGGCTCAGCGCGCTGGCCGCCGACGAGACCGTGGTGGCCCGGACCAGAGCGCTCGCCCAGGACCTGCGCTCCTACCTCGACGAACCTCGGTGGTACCAGCTGCGGCCGGAGGCACTGCCTGCGGCAATCGCCTACTTCTCCATGGAGTTCGGCGTCTCCGAGGTGTTGCCGTTCTACTCCGGCGGCCTGGGCGTGCTGGCGGGCGATCATCTCAAGGCCGCATCGGACCTGGGGGTGCCGCTGATCGGGGTCGGGTTGCTCTACCGCTCGGGCTACTTCCGCCAGTCGTTGTCGCTGGACGGCTGGCAACTGGAGCACTATCCGGCGCTGGACCCGCAGGGCCTGCCGCTGCGCCTGGTGGCCGACGCCACCGGCGCACCGCTGCTGGTGCACGTCACCATGCCCGGTGGTCGGGTGCTGCGGGCGCGGATCTGGCGGGCCGACGTCGGGCGGGTGCCGTTGCTGCTGCTGGACAGTGACTTCATCGCTGGGGACATCGAGGACAATCCGGATGATCTGCGCGGGGTCACCGACCGGCTCTACGGCGGCGACCAGGAGCACCGGATCACGCAGGAGATCCTCGCCGGGATCGGCGGGGTCCGCGCCGTCCGGCTGTTCTGCCAGCTCACCGGTCATCCCGAACCCGAGGTGTTCCACACCAACGAAGGCCACGCCGGGTTTCTTGGTCTGGAACGGATCCGTGAGCTGATCAGCGGCGAAGGGCTGAGCTTCGACGAGGCATTGACGGCGGTGCGCGCCGGCACCGTGTTCACCACGCACACCCCGGTGCCCGCCGGGATCGATCGCTTCCCCGTGGGCCTGGTGCGGCACCACTTCGTCGGGTCATCAGGCGAGGCTGCGCTGCTGCCCGGCGTTGACGTCAACCGCGTGCTGGAGCTGGGCACCGAGGACAGCCCAGGAATGTTCAACATGGCGCATATGGGTTTGCGGCTGGCCCAGCGTGCCAACGGCGTCTCGCAGTTGCATGGCGCCGTGTCCCGGGTGATGTTCCGCGGACTGTGGCCGGAGTTCGACGTCGATGAGGTGCCCATCGGCTCGGTCACCAACGGGGTGCACGGTCCGACCTGGGCGGCACGGGAGATCGCCGGCCTGCTCGGCGAGTCCGACAACGGCAGTGCGGCTCTGCAGGCTTCCGACACCTTGCTGTGGGACCTGCGCTGCGTGCTGCGTGCCATGCTGGTGGACGAGGTGCGCAGGCGGGTCCGGGCCGCCTGGCTGGAGCGCGGCGCCTCCGCGCCGGAGCTGGGCTGGACGTCGCGGGTCTTCGACCCCCACGTGCTCACCATGGGTTTCGCCCGCCGGGTGCCCACCTACAAGCGGCTCACCCTGATGCTGCGCGACCCCGAACGGCTCCGGGCACTGCTGCTGGACCCCGAGCACCCAGTGCAGCTGATCATCGCCGGCAAATCACACCCTGCTGATGACGGGGGCAAGGCGCTGATCCAGCAGGTCGTGCGGTTCGCCGACGCACCGGACGTGCGGCACCGGATGGTGTTCCTGCCCGACTACGACATGTCGATGGCCCGCTACCTGTACTGGGGATGCGACGTGTGGCTGAACAACCCGTTGCGGCCGTTGGAGGCGTGCGGCACCTCGGGGATGAAATCCGCGCTCAACGGTGGGCTGAACCTGTCCATCCGGGACGGCTGGTGGGACGAGTTCTACGACGGCGAGAACGGCTGGGCGATCCCGACCGCGGACGGCGTCGAGAATCCGGAGCGGCGCGACACCCTGGAAGCGCACGCGCTGTACGAGTTGATCGCCACGCAGGTCACCCCCCGGTTCTACGACCGTGACGTTGACGGTGTGCCGGCCCGCTGGGTATCCATGGTGCGCCACACCCTGGCCTCGCTGTGCCCACAGGTCCAGGCCAACCGGATGGTGCAGGAGTACGTAGCACGCCTCTACGCGCCGGCCGCCAGCTCGGCCGCGGGGGTGCTCGCCGACTCCTTTGCTGGGGCGCGCATGCTGGCCGAGTACCGGTCGCGGGTCCATGCCGCCTGGCCCCAGGTTCGAGTCGCGCAGGTGGACATCTCGGGCCTGCCCGACATACCGGAGCTGGGCTCGGAGATGACTGTCCGCGCGGCGGTCGCGCTGGCCGGGCTGCAGCCCTGCGATGTGGACGTCCAGGCCATCGTCGGTCGGGTTGACGACCGCGACGAGCTGCGGGACCCATTTGTGGTGACCATGAAGCCGGTCAGCACTCGCGACTGTTCCGATGGGGACGGCGAGGGGGCGCGATTCGAGGCGACTGTGCGGCTGCCACACGCCGGGCTGCTCGGGTACACCGTGCGCGTCCTGCCGCAGCATCCCTTGATGGCCTCCCCCGCCGAGTTCGGCCTGCTCCATCTGGCCACCTAGGGCCGCACCGCCCGGAAGACCAGGAGACTTCGGGCCGGGACCGTTGTCCGGGTGCCGGGGCGTCTGCTTCGTGGGTGGGTGGGCCCGCCGTCCGGGGACCCGGTATCCAGCACCGGCTTGTACCGTTCGCCGTATTCCGGGCCCGGCAGCGTGACCATGATCGGGTGCGGACCGGCGTGTAACACCAGCAGCCACGAGTCGGTGGCCGGTGGCGGCGGGTGGGACCGCACGGTGGCGCCGTTGATCCACATGCTGAGGGTCTGCCGATGGCCGTCTCGCCAGTCGTCGAGCTCCATGACGTGACCGTCGGGACGGAACCAGACCAGGTCGGGGGTGTCGCTAGGGGTGGTACGGCCGTCGAAGAACTCCGGTTGGTGCAGCGCGGGCGTCGTGTTGCGCAGCGCGAGGAGGTGGCGAGTGAACGCGGTCATCATCTGGGTGTCCGGCTTCGCGGACCAGTCCAGCCACGAGGTCGCGTCATCGAGCCGGTATGGGTTGTTGTTGCCGTGCTGGGTGCGCCAGCGCTCATCGCCGGCCAGCAGCATCGGGGTGCCGGTGGACAGCACCAAGGTAGCCAGCAGGTTGCGGGCCTGGCGGCTGCGCAGGCCGCGCACCGCCGGATCCTCGGTCTCCCCCTCGACACCGCAGTTCCAGGACCGGTTGTCGTCGGTGCCGTCGGCGCCGCCCTCACCGTTGGCCTCGTTGTGTTTGCGGTTGTAGGAGACCAGATCGCGCAGCGTGAACCCGTCGTGCGCGGTGATGAAGTTGATCGATGCCCACGGCCGGCGCCCGCTTGCCGCGTAGAGGTCCGCGCTGCCCGCCAGCCGGGAGGCGAGCTGGCTCACGCCGGGGACGCCGCGCCAGAAGTCACGCACAACGTCCCGGTAGCGCCCGTTCCACTCGCTGAAATGCACCGGGAACCCGCCGACCCGGTAGCCGTCGGGAGTGACGTCCCAGGGCTCGGCGATGAGCTTGCGGGTGCGCAGCAGCGGGTCGGAGCCGATCGCCGTGAGGAGCGGCGCGGCCGGGTCGAACGGTTTGCCCCGGGGCCGCCCCAGCACGCTGGCCAGGTCGAGCCGGAACCCGTCGACGCCCAGCTCGGCCGCCCAGTACCGCAGCGCGTCGGTGACCAGCGCGATCACTGTGGGGGAGCCGCTGTCCAGGGTGTTGCCGCAACCGGTGAGGTCGCGCGGGAGGTAGTAGGCGGGCGCATCCAACCCCCGGTAGGCCAAGGTGGGGCCATCCACGTCACCCTCGCAGGTGTGATTGGCCACCACGTTGACGATGACTTCCAGTCCCGCGGCGTGCAGCGCGGCCACCATCGTGCGGAACTCTTCCACCTCGGCCCCGGGCACCGCGGCGTATCCCGGATGCACCGCGAGCAGGGCCAGCGGTGAGTAGCCCCAGTAATTGGCCAACCCGGCGCGCAGCAGGAGTGGCTCGGAGCAGAACGCGGATACCGGCAGCAGCTCCACGCTGGTGACCCCCAGATCGATGAGGTAGGAGATCACGGCGGGGTGCGCGAGCCCCAGATAGGTGCCACGGTGCTCGGGCGGTACCTCGGGATGGGTGCGGGTGAAGCCGCGCACATGAAGCTCGTAGAGCACCGTCTGCTCCCATGGCACGTCCGGCCGGGTGCCGGTGTCTGGGCCGCCACGGGCGGTGACCACCGACACCGGGACGCTGCCTCGTGAGTCGATGTCGCAGCGCGGCCCGGCCGGATCGCCCTGGTAGCCCAGCGCGGCCCGCAGGTCGGTCACGGTGCCCTCGACTCGCAGTGTGTACGGGTCAACCAGCAGCTTGGCCGGGTTGCACCGCAGGCCACGCGCAGGGTCCCAGGGTCCGTATACCCGGTAGCCGTAGCGTTGTCCAGGACCTACGCCGCTCAGCAGCCCGTGCCACACCCCGAAGGTGCGTTCGGTCAGCGGTACTCGGAGTTCCTCGCCATCCGCGGACAACAGGCACACCTCGACGGCCTCAGCAACCGAGGAGGCTACCGCGAAGCGCACCCCGCCGCCCTCGGCGTGTGCGCCGAGCGGGAATGGTCGGCCCACTTGTGGGCGGCTCATGGACTGTCATTCTGCCTGCCCGGTCCGACATCCGGCCCGCCAGTGTCGATCAGCACTGTGCCGATCAGCACAATGGTCGGGTGACCGCGTGGGATGGGCTACTACCCAACAGCACCCCCGTCGATCTGACCGATCTCGTGGTGCGGATGGATGACGTGGGCGTTCGGCGCGGCGCCAGCACGTTGCTTGACCGGGTGGATTGGCGGGTTGAGCTGGACGAGAAGTGGGTCGTGCTGGGGCCCAATGGTGCCGGCAAGACCACCCTGCTGCGGCTGGCCGCGACCGAGCTGCATCCGACCCGGGGGACGGTGCACGTGCTCGGGGAACGGCTGGGTCGTGTTGACGTGTTCGAACTCCGTCCGCGAATCGGGTTCTCCTCGGCGTCGCTGGCCAGCCGGATCCCTGGTGATGAGGTGGTGTCCGACCTGGTGGTCAGTGCTGGCTACGCGGTGCTCGGCCGGTGGCGGGAGCGCTACGAGGATCTCGACAGCGCGCGAGCCGCCGGGCTGTTGGCTGCGTTCGGCATCAGGGGGATGGCGCAGCGGCGCTTCGGTACCCTGTCCGAAGGAGAGCGCAAGCGGGTGCTGATCGCCAGGGCGCTGATGACCGATCCGGAGCTGCTCCTGCTGGACGAGCCTGCGGCTGGGCTGGATCTGGGTGGTCGGGAGGATCTGCTGGGCCGGCTGACCACGTTGGCCGTCGACCCGGACGCCCCCGCGACGGTGCTGGTGACCCACCATGTCGAGGAGATCCCGCCGGGTTTTACGCACGCCATGCTGATGCGAGACGGGGCAGTGGTCGCTCAGGGCCTGCTCGAGACGGTGCTGACTGAGGACAACCTGTCGAAGACCTTCGGCGTCGATCTCGTGCTGCAGCGTTTCGGCAAGCGCTTCTTCGCCCACCGCCGCTGAGCGGCGCATGGGCTACCGCCGCTGAGCGGCGCATGGGCTACCGCCGCTGAGCGGCGCATGGGCTACCGCCGCTGAGCGGCGCATGGGCTACCGCCGGTAGCGTGCGTGGGCATGGCGGTGGACAGCGAGTTCGTGAAGCTTGAGGTGGACGGCGGCATCGGCACGATCCGGCTGGCCCGGCCACCGATGAACGCGCTGAGCCGGCAGGTTCAGGAGGCGATCCGGTCCGCTGCGCAGCAGGCAGCAGACCGCGCCGAGGTCCGGGCGGTGATCGTCTATGGCGGCGAGAAGGTGTTCGCGGCCGGAGCTGACATCAAGGAAATGGCGACGATGCCGGCGGCTGAGATGGCGGCACAGGCAGGGGCAATATCCTCGTCGTTGAGCGTGGTGGCGGACATCCCGAAGCCGACCGTGGCCGCGATCACGGGCTTCGCGCTGGGCGGTGGCTACGAGCTCGCGCTGTGCTGTGACTGGCGGATCGCGGCGGACAACGCCACAGTCGGCCAGCCGGAGATCCTGCTGGGGATCATCCCGGGCGCTGGCGGCACCCAGCGGTTGCCCCGGCTCATCGGCACCGCACGGGCCAAGGAACTGATCTACACCGGCCGCTTCGTCAAGGCGGATGAGGCGTTGCGGATCGGCCTGGTCGACGAGGTGGTAGCCCCCGATGAGGTGTACGCCGCAGCGCGGCGCTGGGCTGAGCGGTTCGTTGCGGGGCCGGCGCGCGCCCTGGCGGCGGCCAAGGCGGCCATCGACGACGGGCTCGACGTCGACCTCAGCAAGGGTCTACGGCTGGAGACCGAGGCGTTTGCCGCCCTCGCGCACACCGAGGACCGCGTGGCCGGGATGCGCTCGTTCCTCGAACACGGCCTCGGTAAGGCGACGTTCGTCGGGCGCTGAGCGTCCGGTAGCGTGCCGGCGTGTCGGACGGACCAGACCTTAACCCGCACAACCTCCTCAACATCCTCTTGCACCACCTCGAGGTGCCCGCCTCGTTCATCCCCGGATCGTTGCTCCTTGGCGGGCTGGCCTGGCGGTTCGCGCCGCGTCGGGGTTGGGCTCCAGTGCCGGCAGTGCTTGCCGGGTGCGGTTTGGCGCTGGCCTTGGCCGTCACAGTCGTTCGGCCGTTCGGGCACTACCCCGCGGGCGGTCTCAATCCGCTGACGACACTGCGCCTGTGCGCGGTCGGCAGCCTGTCGTTGGCCCACCTGTACGAGCAGCTCAACGTGGCGATGCTGATGCCGTTTGCGTTTTTTGGGACACTGGCGACTCGCCGGGCGGTGCGTATCGCGGCATCCTGCGTGCTCGTCAGCGGATTCGCGGAGTTCGTGCAGGGCGCTACCGGCGGCGGTGAATGCCAGGTCCGGGACCTGGTGCACAACACCGTGGGCGGCGTGCTCGGGGTGCTGTCGGCGCTGGTGGTGCTGCGGCTGCGGGCGCGACGGTCCCGCGGCGTCACCGGAGGCGGTCACCGGGCGAGCACCTCGTCGATCTCGGCGGCGGTCGGGAGGGATGGTTGAGCACCGGGCCGGGTCGCCGCCAGCGCACCCGCAGCGCAGGCCCAGGTGAGCAACTCGGCGTCGGGCAGCCCGCGCAGGAGACCCGCTACCGCGGCACCGATGAACGCGTCACCGGCGGCGGTGCCGTCCACGGCGTTGACCGGCGCAGGGACCGCGGTCGCGACCTGCTGGCCGTCGCGGAACAGGACCGCGCCGCGCGGTCCGTCGGTCACGGCGACGGCTTTGGCGGAGTGCAGACCGGGCAGTGCGGCGTACTCGGCGCGATTGACCACCACCAAGTCGGCGCGCCGCAGCACCTCGGATGGCACTGGACGGGTCGGGGACGCGTTGAGCACGAACAACCCGGTGGCGTGCCGGGCAGCGGCGGTCACGGCCTGCTCGGGCACCTCCAGCACGGTGAGCACCGCATCGGCCCCGGCCACATCCTCAGCCTCGACCTGTAGTGCCGCGTTCGCGCCGGGTACCACAATGATGGTGGTCTCGCCCGCGGTATCGACGGCGATCAGCGCCAGCCCGGTGGGCTGGGTGACCCGTTGCAGCCGGTCCAGCCCGACTCCCTCGCGGCGGAGTAGTTCGAGCGCGATGTCGGCCTCGGGGTCGGTGCCCACCGCGGCGACCAGTCGGACCGGGAGTCCCAGCCGGTGGGCGGCCAGCGCCTGGTTGGCCCCCTTACCCCCCGGGATGCGGGCCAAGCCGGTGGCGGTGAGGGTCTCGCCGGGGTCCGGCAGCCGCGGCAGTGCGGCCACCAGGTCGAGATTGACGCTGCCCACCACTGTCACGCCCACGGGCCCATTCCACCACGCGGGCGCGGGGCTACATCGGGCGGCCAGTAGTGACGGGCTGACGTGCTGGGCCTCCTGGCACGGCAGGCACGGCAACGGCCAGTTGACTCAAGGATGGATCGGGTGGGGGAGGAACTGACGCCGTCCGGGCCTCGATGGCCGCCCACGGCCCCGGCATCGACCAACGAGCCCGATGAGCACCCCCGACGACTGGGACACCACCGGCCCCACCCGGACGGAGAAGGACCAGCCACCGCCCGAGCCGCGGTACAGCGGGGTCGAGGCCTGGGTCACCGGGCACCTACTCCCCACCTACCTGCGCCAGTCCGGGCCCCGCACCTGGAGCCCCCAATGGTGGCGCCACCCCGAAGCCCTTGAGCGCCTCGAGGCGCTCTGGCGGGCTTGGGAAGCGCTGCGCCTGGACGCCACCACCGGCATGAGCATCTGGTGGCGCGACCACGCTGATCACCACCTGCCCATCCTGCTCAGCCCCGACGGACCCTTCGCCCGCTGCGCGGCTCGCACCCACCAAAACCCCCCGATCCCCTGCCCACCGACCCCGCCCCACCCGACTGGTGGGTACAGCGCCCCGATGCCTGAACCCGCCACCGGTCTCCCCGTTCACGTGACAGACCCACCGGGTCCGACCACGTCCGCGAGTCGTGCCGGTAGGTCATGCCATCCTGCACGATCAGACCAGCGGGAGGGCCGCCGCGTAGCCGGCTCACCCTCCACCGCACCGAACACAACAAGTGGTCCATCTCTGGGCACGAAAGGGAGGAATGCTCAGTGCTCACCACGACACTCAGCCAACCTGAGGGAAGGCGGGACAATGCCAGCGGCGAATGACCATTTCCGAGTGGCGCGGGAGCGCACCGCCTCACCCACCCACCCGGGCGTGGGCCTGACCCGGCAGGAACTCGCCGAGCTGGTGAACACCTGGGTGTGGGACCACCACAACAAGACGGTGGTGGTCACCGCCCACTACATTGGCCGCCTCGAAACCGGTGTCATCCGCTGGCCCACCACGTTGTATCGAGAAGCCTTCCGGGCGATCCTGGGCGCCCCCACCGATGACTCGCTCGGGTTCGTCAACGCGCGCTCCCGCCACGCGGCAGTAAAACTGGACGACGTGGACCGGCAAAATCTCCTCCGCGGCACCACCGCCCTAGGCGTGGGCATGCTCGTCCTGGGGCCGCTGGCGGCGGCGCTGGAAGGCATCGAGCCCCCGCCGACCCCCACCCGGGTCAGCGCGACCGACATCGAGCAGATCCGCATCGCCAAGCGGGTGTTCCAGTCCTGGAGCCTCACCTACGGAGGGCGGGGGGCCCTGGATGCCGTGATGGGTGAGCTGCGCTGGTCAGCCGCCCTGCTCAAGGCCATCTACCCGGAGGAGCTGGACCCCGAGCTGCATTCGCGGTTGGTGATCTCGCCGACACCGCCGGATACATCGCCATGGATGCCGGCGCCGATGAGCAGGCTCGCCGGGCGTTCCGCTTCGCGCTGTTCTGCGCCGAGAAGGCCAAGGACTGGCCCCTGCGCGCCGAGGTCCTGGGATACATGACGGTCCACGCGATTCGGACCGGGCAGCCTGATGAGGGGCTCACGCTGGCTGAGCAGGCCCTGGTCCGCGCTGATCGACTCACCGCGACCCAGCGGTCACTGCTGCACACCGACCGGGCCAGCGCGCTGGCCAGAATGCACCGGCGCAACGAAGCGCTGACCGCTATCGGCACCGCTGATGACCACTTCGCCCAGTCCACCCCGGCCAACGACCCGCCATTCTTGGCCATCTACCACAACCCCGCCGTCCACGTCATGCGCACCGGGGGTGCCCTGTTCAATCTGGCGATCCTGGGCCACGACCCCAAGCCAGCCACCGACCGACTCACGACGGCAATCGCCGAACTCACCGACCACGCCAGGCCCCGGGCGGGATGCCAGGCCAGACTGGCCAGCCTCACCATGGCCACCGGCGACCCACTCCAAGCCGTGGCCATCGGACACGAGGCCCTGGACACCGCCGGCACCATCCGCTCCCGCACGGCCGCCGACGACCTGCGGGAGCTGTCCCGCCACGCCGCCCCGCATCAGCAGCTCGATGAGGTCGCGCACCTGCGGCACCGGATCGCCACTCTCCTGGTGGGTGCCGACAGCCCATAGGACAGGTGGGAATTCGTCCCGATCTGTCCGTGACATGTACGTGATCATGCGTTTCCGGGGTGTGTCCGCAGCCGGGAAAGTCATGTGCGCACCGCCACTCCCTACCTCGATCTCAGAGTGGCGGTGAGTGGCGGCGGCCCCGCTTCTCGGGCGACACCCACGCGGGGCCGCCGCCTTCCACACACAACAGGCCGGGAGGCGCTATGGACCAGGACCACGCCCCGAGACAAGCGACTCCACAGGTTCCTGATCCCCCGTGCGCCACCAAGACCCCGGCTGGCCGCCGGTCAAGACCCATCAGCTGCCCCGTACCGCTTCCGCCCGGCAGCCAGCCGGACCCACACCACTCGAGCACGGGGTCGGGGCCTGACTTCCCTCGGGACCGGCAGAGGGGGCAGCATCGCCGCTCGTGGCTCAGCTGGTGGTGGCCCCAGCTCCCGCTAGCCCCGGTCACGGAAGTAACCCGGGAGGCTCGGGAGGCTCTCCGGTACTGGCTGGCACGCGAGCTCACCTACACCTACACCTCCCGACCCTACATCCCCCAGCCCCGGCGCATCGTGGTCCTGCCACGCCAGCGCTGCGCCCCAGACACTCCGGTCACCGGGGATCCCCACCACCCGCACACACCCGCGCCCACGAATCGGGTCACCGAGGAACTCGGCTGGCCCGCCGCTAGCGGGTAGTGGTGGTGGCTGAGCGGCTGTTCACGATCCCGATTACCTGCTATGTTGACCGCCGGGCCCACGAGGTGACCGACGAGAACACCGCCGCCGGCCGCCGCACCGGGTACTACGAGGCGCTCTGCGGCTATCGCGTCATCGCCGCAGCGATGGCCGCCCCAGTCGGCCGGCCCTGCCCCGAATGCACCGCCGTGTTGGTCGCGTCGCGACCCCCTACGAGACCGGCCCGGCACGGGCGTCACCGCCACCCGGGGTGGCTGTGGCGGATCCTGCGCCTCGGCCGCGTCGCCCGTGTTCACGACCCGCTCGCCGGTTGCGCCTGATCGGCCGCTCGCTTGAGGGCCTAGCGCTCGGGTCCGTGTCACCAGCCCCAAAGTGGAGCATTCTCGCAGGTCAGGAGGTTGGGCTGAACGCCGTTCTCCGTCGCAAGACCAGTCTTTGGACTAATCTCCGGTGCACCGCTGACCAGGAACAACAGCCCAGTTTGGGGCTGGTGACACGGACCCGAGCGCTAGGCCATTTTGCACGTCGTTGCAGCTTCAGGATAACTAGGCCTCCACGCCGACCCAGGCGACCTGCCAATTGTACTTGGTGGCCATCTCTGGTGTGAGTCGAGGACATCCCGGCTTTTCAGTAGTCCCTGTTTCATAAATAACTTGCAGGGAGAACCCGGTCGGAGTAGGACGGTAGGGCTCACTTCCTCCCGTGGTGTAACGATGGTAGGCGTCGCCATTGAGCGAGACGACGTACGCGGGGGTGGTGCTGAACTTGGCTGAACTCGTGTCAACGTCGATAAGTAAGCAATCGCCGGCGTCGCCAGTACCCTGTGTCCAATTTTTGCTTACTCCGGAACCGATTCGTGCGGTGGGCATATTCGTGCACCTTCCCTAGGGATCTGGAGGATTTAATGTCTTTAGGATATTTATGTTTTGCAGTACTAACGCCGAGCAGGCGAGAGGGGTTCTTGAGGCGAGTTCGCTCACGCATGTACCAAAACCATGTCCAATCAAACGTCTTTAACAGATGAGGCTTATGCAGAAATCGGAGGTGCGCCCGCTACCACGCCGCTAACCTTTACTGATGCGGTTTACGATCTTGTTCTAAAGGAGTTCTGTATTCTAAAGGAGTTCTGTATAAGCCTCGATGTCTCGGAAAAATCACTCGACCGACCTCTTAACAAAGTACCGAATTGTTTGCTTGTAGAGCAAGGAGGTTCACCCGTTTGCCACTGTTCCAGCGCGGTGCGCAGCTTCGGGTTAAGAAATATGCCCAGAGTTCCCTGGGTCTTCTGTTGTGTCCATAACCTCAGGACCTGGGCGTTCTTTGTCGATCTGGGCTGGTTCTGGCATCTGAGGCTGTCTCGGTTTTTCTGAGGGTCTATCGTCTGGGCCGTTCTTCTTGCTGGTTGGGTGAAGCCGAGGGGGCCCGGGTTGAGTCTGGCTGTGGTACGAGATCTGCGGGTGGCGCGTGCGCCGGTGACGCCGGATGACCTGGCGGCTTTGGAGACCGACGTCCTGGCCTGGGCCGCCGCGGGCCTGGCCGACTCCACCATCGCCTCGGACGTCGTGCATCTGGGGTAGGCCTAGCGCTCGGGTCCGTGTCACCAGCCCCAAAGTGGAGCATTCATCGCATCAGGAGGTTGGGCTGAACGCCGTTCTCCGTCGCAAGACCAGTCTTTGGACTAATCTCCGGTGCACCGCTGACCAGGAACAACAGCCCAGTTTGGGGCTGGTGACACGGACCCGAGCGCTAGGCCTTGAGGTCCGTGATGATCTCCAGCAGGGCGTGCTGAGTGTCAGCGCCCGCGTGGCGTTCGATGATCGGTATCGCGGAGGCGAGGCGGCGCGGCGTCTCGAGGACCTCTCCATGCTCATCGGTGACCACCGAGTACGGGAGATTTCCCGCACTGGGTGAGGGCGGCGAGGCCGGGTTTGGTGTAGGGGCGGCGGTGCGGATGGAGGTGCGCGCTCAGGGTTGAACAGCCGGTTTTGGTTGTTGTGCGCGCAGCGGTTCAGCGATCGCGGCGACGCGCCGCAGGGGTTTGAGGTCTGGCGGGGGAAGGGGGTCGGGGCCGAGTAGTTTCGCTGTTGCGTCGCGGATGGAGGTGCGCAGCGGGGAGTCGGCGATCACCTCTTCGTGCACTACCAGGCCGTGGCGTTCGACGGTCATCCGATGGTGGTTGCGGTCGAGTTGCCATCCGCCGACAGCGGTGACGGGTTCCAGGTGCAGGGTGAGCCGCGTCGATCCGGCGTGCAGGGTGACGTGGCGTTGTCGGTCGTCACTGGGCCGGATGCCTCGGCGCCACGACGCGGTGCGGTGGGGCGCGGTTCCCAACGGGTGGCAGGACCCGAGGATGGATGAGGACAGTTCCAGCCGGGTGGGGTGTCCCGGATGGGGTGTCGATGCTGGCAGTGTGGTGCGCTCGGTGAGGGCCGAGACGAACAGGCGCGGGTCGTAGGTGGCCCAGATCTCGCCGTGGTGGGGGTTGGCGTCCAGGTAGCGTTGGATCGTGTCGCTGGGCAGGAGTTGCCGCAGGACCGCGAGCATGTGTAGCCATTCGTAGCCGAGGACACCGTAGGTGCGGTCGATGAATCTGCCCTGGGCGATGTCGTTGCCGCGGTCCTTGGTGAAGGTGATGCCGATCAGGTCCAGTGCGGCCTGGGGTTCGTAGTCCGCCACGGCGCGGGTCAGTCGCGGGAGGGCCTGGCTGTGTAGGTACTGGTCGTTGACCAGAACGCGGGCGTGTCGGTGGGTGGCCAGTAGCGCCGCGAATTGCTCGACCTCGTGTCCTTGGCAGGCGGGTTTTTCGACCAGCACCCGGGCGTGGGGTTGCGTTCCAGGATCGCCCGTAAGACGGGCATGTGATCGGTGGTGGGGCAGCACACTGTCCACAGGTCGATCTCGGCGGCCAGCACGCGGGACAGGTCGGTGACGCTGCGGCCGAAGTCGCGGTGGGTCTTGGGCAGGTCTTGGTGTTTCGGGTCGATCGCGTTGATCTGGATGCCCTGCTCGGCCAATAGTTGAGCGTGGCGCCGACCGGCGACGCCGTATCCCACGACGCAGGCCCGGATTCTGGTGGCCGGCTGGGCGGGGCGGTGGGTGACTGCCGCGGTTCGGACCGCTGGCGGCGCGGCGGAGGGGGGCGGGGGCGGCACGAGGTAGCGATCGTAGGGCGCGAGGTAGCGATCGTAGTAGGACTCGAACAGGCCGGCGGCGGCGATCCGCTCGTCGGCGAAGCTGGTGTGCACACCGGGCTGCAGCTGATCGGCGCGGGCGCACAGGGCTCGGGTGGTGATGAGGGTGCCGGCGCGGTAGGCGTCGTAGCCCTGGTTGGGGATGGAGTCGGCGTGGAAGAGGTTCAACGACCGGCCGTCGCCGAGCACCACCGCGGTGTTCCCGGTGGGTAGCTGGTGGCACGTGCCGAGCCCGGGGATCCGCGTGCCGCGCAACTGCCGGGCGAAATCGGGCGGTGGGGTGGCCAGCGTGCTGAAGTCACGGGTGGCGAATGGCGCCAGCAACACCTCGTCGGGGAGCAGGGCGTACTCCTGCTCGGTCAAAACCGGTTCGCCGGTGGTCCCGATCACCAGGAACGGCTGGGTCGCCCGGAGGGCGTCCGCGGCGCGGCGGTGGGTGGGGTAACCGTGCTCGGCGGCGTTGACCAACGCCAGGATGTCGGTATCCACCACGGTGACCTGACAACCCAAGCCACGCGGCAGCCCCGCCAGCCGGGAGCCCAGGGTGCCGTATCCGAATAACAGCACCGGCCGGCCGATGAGCTTGCGGTCTGGGATGAGCATCCGCAGTCGCCGCAGGCATGAGTCGGCGATCTCGGGGTAGCCCAGGTGGGTCTTGACCGCAGAGCGGGCCATGTTGATCACGGGAATGCCGGGCTTGCCGACGGCGTGGATGCGTGTGAGGCCGCTGACGGTCAGCTCCAGCGCCGCGTCCACCCGGTGCGGGCTGTGCGGGGCGCCGTAACCGCGGGCCAGTAATCCACCGTCGTCGATCACGCGAGCCCACCAGTCTCACGGGCCGACCCGCTCGCGGCTGGTGTCGGCCCAGGTGGCCGACTGAAACTAGGCAGGCTTGGGGATGCCGGGGATCACCGAGGTGGCCTCCGCGGCGACCCAGGACTGCGCCTGGATCACCGACGGCGGCCGGGAATCCACCCGCACCCACGTGCCCCGGTCGGTGCGGTACCCGGCTGACTCCGCCCACGCCCCGGTCCTCGGGACCGAGCGGTCCAGCCGGACGTCCAGCCGGCGCTCGACCTGGGCGATCACGTCACCTGGTAGCTGCACCGCAGTGTCCCTTACTTCTTCGGGCCTCCCTCAATACTTACCAAAAATAACCTTGTTTGAGCCAAATAACAAGGCTAGCATGAGGAATATATGAGGTTGTGATTGCCGCAGGGAGCGAGGTCAGCCACGATGACGGCAGCTCAACCAGGACTAATCCGAGGGAGCTGCTGCGATGAAGCTGACGCTGTTAGCGAAGGACGGGAGTTCAGGCAGGGATGGCTGCCAGGCGGTCTACCTCGCCGAGGGCGGGCGGTTCGGTGTCCAGGGCGACGTGGTTGACGACGACACGCACGCCAATCTGGAGAACCTGCTACCCGGCGAGGGCGGCGTGTTCATCAAGCCCGAGATCCTCATCGAGGCAGTGCGCCGCTACCAGGAGAGGCTGGCCTAGCCATCGAGACGCTGCCCGGGGTGGCGGACCTGCGGGACCGGCTCACCACCTTCCGGTACTCGGTGTTCCGCCTAGAGACCCTGCAGGTTTACGCGGGCTCCAGCGAGGAGCCGGCACGGGCCGCGTTCCAACGCGGTGACCCCACGCCGCCGCTGGACCCACATCAGGACCAGTGGGTCACGATGCTGCGCGCACACTATGACGCGGGACGCACCCAGCAACGAGTACACGTCATCCGCGAACCCGTATCCGACTATCTTGCGTTCGAGCTGACATGGGAATACGGCCCGCACGCGGCGGCCGGGGAGGACATCCGCATCATCCCCGTCACCGACACCTGGCCCCTCGACGTGCCGGAGAAGGACTTCTGGCTGGTCGACTCCCGGCACCTGTTCCACTTGCGCTACGCCGACACCGGCGCATGGCTCGGCGCTGTCCACGTCACCGACCCGGCACTGGTCGCCCAGGCGTGCTTCGCCCGAGACGCCGCGCTGCACCAGGCGACACCGTGGGCCGACTACATGGCTGCCCACCCGACCCTGCTCCAGCGGGTGCCCAAAGGCGCGTGACCATGTCGCCGAAGGTCAGCCCGGAACGTGCTCGCCTCGGAGCGAGGTTGCGGGAACTACGCGCCACCACGTTCCGCTCCGGGACCGCGATGGCCCGGTACCTCGGGTGGCAGCAGACCCGCGTCAACAAGCTTGAGCACGGCTATCAGCTACCCAGCCCAGAGGACCTAGACGCGTGGGTGGCGGCTGTCGAAGCCAGCCCTAACGTTCGGGCTGAACTCGGTGACCTGCTCACCAACGCTCGCATCCAGTACAGCTCGTGGGCCGATGTGTACCGCTCCGGTGATATCGCAGATCGCCAAGCCGAGATCGGTGCGGCCGAAGCCGGTGCGACGCTGCTCCGCGGGTATCAGCCGTCGCTGATTCCCGGCATCGTGCAGACTGTCGCGTACGCCCGGGAGTTACTCACTATTCCCGGGGGGCCCGTTCTCACCGGGGCCACGCCGGAACGCATCGAGGCCCTGATCGCCCAACGGGTCAAACGGCAGGAACTGCTGTACGGCCCCGGTCGGCACGTGCAGATCGTGCTGGGCGAGGCGGCACTCACCGTGCATTTCGGGGTCGTGGACACCCTGCTAGGGCAATTGGACCGGCTGGTGACCCTTGCTGGGCTTCCGTCGCTCGACCTTCGGGTACTGCCCCGGGCAGTAGCGTCTCCGGTCATGCCGCTGTCCGGGTTCTGGCTCGATGCGCACGCCGTCTACATCGAGACGCTCACCGGGGAGCAGCAGCTCACCGGGCCGGACGACATCGCCGTGTACGCGAAAGCGTTCGAGTTACTCCATGTCGCCGCACTGGCCGGCCAGGATGCTGCGGCCCTGATCCAGCGCGTGGCGGCGGAGTTGAGGGCCTGACCGCGTCTCGATCCGCGCAGCCTCAAGATGGAAAGCTCG
This sequence comes from uncultured Actinomycetota bacterium, assembly GCA_963822695.1. Classification (GTDB taxonomy): domain Bacteria; phylum Actinomycetota; class Actinomycetes; order Mycobacteriales; family Pseudonocardiaceae. The sequence goes on along the minus strand of CAWGJH010000019.1, from coordinate 199,489 downwards.
TGCAGCGGCACCCTGACCGGTGGACCGAGGGTGACGTCGCCCGTCGCGGCCAAGCCCTCGCTGCGGCAGTCGTGGCCATCTGGCCAAGGCCGTCGAGTGCCTTGTGACGACAATGACCGATTAACCGTTCTGGTTGAGGCTTGCCCGGGTGAGGACTTCGTGTGCCCGCTGCTTGAAATCGCGTGCGGAGGCGATGGAGCGGTAGGGGCTGATCCGGGACTGTAGATCGCGGATGGCGGCGCGGACTGTGGTTTCCAGGCCTCGGCGTGCCAGCGCGGCCTGGCTGAAGGTTTCCCCGCGAGCGCGGCGTTGCGTGCGGGCTGTGGCGATCGAGTGTCGGGCGAACCGTGTTGACTCCACGGGGCGGTCCAGATCACCGAATGTCTTCGCGTACTCACCCGAAAGATAGGCATCGTCGATAAACCGTGCCCATTCCGGTTCCGCGCCAGCATCAACGTGCTCGAAGGCGTGTTCGGACTTGACCACCGCATGTGCGGCTTGCTTGATTTCGCCAAGCGCGGCGTGGGCACGAGCTTGCAGCGCTAGTAGCCGCGCGGCGCAGGCCGGGCTGTACGCCCGGGCGAGGCCGTGGCGTCCGGTTATCGCCAACTGCAGGGCTTCCTGGGGATAGCCGAGCATTCGGGCCTGATCGGACATACCGGCGAGCACGTGCGCGCCCAACGCGGTGTCACCGGACTCTTGCGCCAGCCGGAGCGCTTGGATGAGGTAGCGCTGGGCGAGCGCCTGCCGGTCCTCGTTGATGGCCATCCAACCCAGCAGGTACGTCTGCTCACTGGCTGCCGCGAACAAGGCGCCACCTGCCTCGCTATGCGGATCGACGTCCTGCAGCAGGGGCAGAACACGGCTGGTCAGGTACTCCGCGAGTGGCTGCCGGGCGTGACCGCCGCCACGCATGACGTCGGCCTCCTGGAATCCGGCGAATGTCTCCCGGATGACGTTGACCTGTTCCAGCCCGATGCTGCCGGCGGGGTGGCGCTCGGTGGCGTCGAGCACAGCCAGCAGCCAGTCCCGGCTGGGCGCGACGGCCGCAACCGCGAGGAACGTTCCATGGCGCAGGAAGCTATGTCGGCGCACGTCGTACTTCCCGAGTTCGGCCACCGTTACCACAGTAGTTGTGATCGACTCGGAGTACCGCAGACCGACTTCGTACTCGTCGGTCGCTTCCAGACCGATGTCGGTGGGCGTGATCGGGTAGCCCAGTTGCTCGGAGAACAGTTCGCTGAGCAGTTCCGGCACGGGCGGTTGTGGGTGCTGGCCGGCCAGCCAGTAGCGGATCCGGCCCGCGTCGGTCCAGACCCCGGCCGGTCGCTGGTTGAGACCCCCGCCCCCCGCCCCCCGCTCCCGGCGACCGGCCGGACCCACCGTGCGCGTTTGGTCTGACTTGGCATACTGAGCGCTTTACCAGCCGTTGCCCGCTGACACCGTCGAGGATGTGCTCATGGCCATGCCGCTGCGCCGCCCGGGGTCTCTGATGACCCTGGATGAGTGGGTCGCGCTGCCCGAGGACAACGCCTATCGGTACGAGCTCCAGGAAGGTGTTCTCCTGGTGTCCCCCCGGGCTGTCGCCGTCATCGGCTTGCCGCTCAGCGCCTGTCGCAGCAGCTTGATGGGCAGCTGCCGGCGGACTGGGAGAGCGTTCTTGACATGGAGATGGTAGTTCGCGCCGAGTATCCGCCGATCGTACGGGTGCCCGATATGGTGGTCACGCGGGTGGGCGGACCCGAGGACCGATTGGCGGCGTCGGATGTGCTGCTTGCGGTCGAGATCATCTCACCGGATCGCGCAACGTTGACCTGCATCTCAAGCCGTGGGAGTACGCGGAGGCGGGAATTCCGCACTACTGGATCGTTGACCTTGATCCGCCCGCTCCGTCGATCACGGTGTGCCACCTGGGTCTACCGGATGTCGGATACGTCGATGCCCCAGCGGTCACCGGTCAGCTCGTTACGACTGTGCCGTTCAGTGTGCGTATCAATATTCCCGCTCTGGTCGCCCCGCGTTCCTAGAGGGATCGGGAACCAGCAATGGTCCTCGGAATCCACGATGACTGCGGGCCGGGTCCCGCCTTCTTCGCTTCCCGTCGGGGAACCGAAGTCGGCGAGCCACATCTGCCATGGCTCGCTCATGGCGGCATGGGTCATCGGTTGTACTCGGCGTATTCGTCGCGGGCGTTTCCGAGCTCATTTGCAGTCGTGCCTTCCGCAAGGCGGAGTTCCTGCTAGTCGGCCCACTGCTCGGGGTTGTTGCGGAGCCACGCATAAGCTGCGGGCGCCTGCCGCATCTCGTGCTCGTCGATCAGTTGGTTGAGGGCGGCTTCTTGGCTGACACCTCCGAAGTGCTCGCGTGCCACTGTCGCGAGCCGGTCCCGGAACTCGCCAGGCTTGATGCCGGCTTGCCGCAGGATTGACGCGAGGTGCCTCGCTTGACGGTGCTGTGTTAAGGGATGACCATGGCCCGTCCATCCGGGTGCCGGTAGACAGCGTGGCTGCCTTTGGTACGAACGTAGGCGAAACCAAGGTACTCGATGACCCAGGTGGCCTTTCGGACCGATAGGGCAGACAGCGTAAGGCTCATGCGGCGCCGGATACTTGGAACGAGGTGACGAGAGGAGTGGCGGTCACGCGTTGTGGGGGGTCTTCGACCTCGCCGAGGTACAGCTCGACCGCCTCGGCGAGATTGCTCATTGTGGCAGCGTCCGTTGCGCGCGCACTACCGACGTCAACACTGATCACTGCGTGGTGATCACCATGAACAACCTGGTGTTGATCCGCTCCATCAGCTCGCCAGGCACCTCTCCGATCATGTCGCCGAGCAGAGACTTGGGCACGTGGTCGAGGCGGGTGTAGGCCACTCGTAGCCCATCCGGCAGCTCCACCTCCATCGGATCGGGCTTGACGGCTACCTCCATTGTGATCACATACGGCACGTCAGGTAGCTCGTTGAACATGTTGCCGGAGTAGATCAGCACCCGACGTGGTGAACTGCCCGCCACCGTCCACACTTGGCCTCTACGCGGCGGAGGAGCCACGGTCCGCCGGTACGCTCGCCCGGGTTTCCTTGCGCTGGTGGTAGTCGGCGAGCTGCCGTTGGGAGCCCTCGGGATGCTGTGCCCACCACTCGTTGGCCTCCTGGCAGAGCTGCCGGAAGTTCTCGCGTTCGATCGCCGCGACGATCCACGAGTGCACCGAGACACCGGCGACGTCAGCGCGTTGCTTGATCTGCGCGTGGGCGTCATCGGACAGGTTCAACCCAAGGCGTTTCGACATGACGCTACTTTAGAGCGCCATCGCTCGGCACACACCAGGCTGGGTCGGACTGGGCAGCTACGGTACGACGCGTGACCGAACAGCCGGTGCTCGACATACCTCAGGAACGCCAGATCCGGGACGAGCTGCAGCGGCTCGTGCTGGCCGATCTGCACGGCCCGCTCGGCGGTGATGAGGAGGAATTCTCCGGCGAGAATCCGATCGACCGCTACCCGCTGGGCCGTCTCGCGTCGGGCCAGCTCCTTGCGCGACCACCCGGTCCGCGCGCACACCTCTTCCATCTGAGGGTTGGCCCCTCGACTGGCCGCCACCGCATCCTCCCCCCTCGGCAAGCGCAACGTGTGAACTGCAATGTAGCGGCCGGAGCGCGGATCGCGGTGGCTTCGCCACCTTTCGCCACCTTTCGCCACCCCCTGAGCCACCCCGCACCATCGCTGACGATCTTGTTGGTGTCGTACTCGGCTCGCTTGACTTCTCGCTGTCCACCCAGACCCCGGCCGGTCGCTGGTTGAGACCCCCGCCCCCCGCCCCCCGCTCCTGGCGGCCGGCCGGACCCGCAGTGCGCGTTTGGTCTGACTTGGCATACTGAGCGCTTTACCAGCCGTTGCCGCTGACACCGTCGAGGATGTGCTCATGGCCATGCCGCTGCGCCACCCGGGGTCGCTGATGACCCTGGATGAGTGGGTCGTGCTGCCCGAGGACAACGCCTATCGGTACGAGCTCCAGGAAGGTGTTCTCCTGGTGTCCCCCCGGGCTGTCGCCGTCATCGGCTTGCCGCTCAGCGCCTGTCGCAGCAGCTTGATGGGCAGCTGCCGGCGGACTGGGAGAGCGTTCTTGACATGGAGATGGTAGTTCGCGCCGAGTATCCGCCGATCGTACGGGTGCCCGATATGGTGGTTACGCGGGTGGGTGGACCCGAGGACCGATTGGCGGCGTCGGATGTGCTGCTTGCGGTCGAGATCATCTCATCGGATACGTCGATGCCCCAGCGGTCACCGGTCAGCTCGTTACGACCGTGCCGTTCAGTGTGCGTATCAATATTCCCGCTCTGGTCGCCCCGCGTTCCTAGAGGGATCGGGAACCAGCAATGGTCCTCGGAATGGTGCGCGTGGTTCCTCGACCCTGGCTTCCGCTCCTGGGCGCGCTTTGACTACCAGCCCGGTTCACGCCGCTGGCCCGTGCACCAGTTCGGGCCCCGCCGGCTGTTCAACGAAGTCGCCGCCGCCTACCACCAGTGGGAACACGCCGGTCGACCCCCGGTCACGCGGTGGCGGTTCACCCTCACCCCTGAAGGGCAGCGGGTGGAGCTGACGGGTACCACCCAGACGAGTAGGGGTGCCTGAAGGAACGTGTCACCACGTGCCAACCATGATGTTTTTGCTGGTTAACGACATATACAGTGATCTTCGTGAAGTCTTTAGGCTTCCCAGCAGCAGGCGCTGATCGGCTGGTGGTGGGCATGGGTGCCGTGGTCCGGTCCGATCAGGGAGCTGTCCTGGTCAGTTCGCGATTTGGACCTGATCTCCGGGGTTTAAGAAGTTGTAGAAACGCTGAGCCGAGGACCAGCTCAGATGAATGCACCCGTTGGACGCCACCGAGGTGCTGTCAGCGTGGAGAGCATCGCCGGGATAGAAAAACACCGAGTACGGCATTGGAGCGTGGAACTCGGTGCTGTAGAAGTGCTTGTTCTTCGACAAGACATGGAAGGTGCCGACGGGGGTCGGCGCACTGGACGTGCCACCACGGGCGGCGACCGGCCCATAGATCACGTTCCCCGCGCCGTCGGTCAGCCACGCCTGGTGGCGTGACAGGTCCACGCATGCCCTCGCGGTCAGCGCGCACGGCGTCGCCGACTGAGACGCCCGCGCCAGGGTAGCCGTGGGAAGTACAGCCGCGGAAAGCGCGACCGGTGGCCCCGTCGTTCCTGGCGCGGCGGACGCCGTGCCGACAGCCGCAGCGAGGGCACCCACAGTGGCCAGCAACACAGTGGCCAGCAACAGACCCAGGACGAGTCCGACTACGCCCGCAACGCGGCGTGTGGTTGACAACGCGAGCTCTCCTCCCGAGACCCAAGTTCACCCATCCCTGACGGGTAGGGGGTTCCCCGATCGCGCGGTGTTACACCATCGCGGCGCGGTGAGTTGGTGGCGGCGGGGCCGGAAGTGCGGTGATAGGGCGTTGAGGCAGGACAGGAAGCGTTGGGTGCCACCGGCCGAGTGGAATCGTTTTATCGCCCGTCGACCGCGACTACGAAACCCCCGGATCAACATGCACCGCCTCTTCCCCGACCTCGGCATCACCACCGGCACCGCCGCGGATCAGGTTGGTAGTGCCCTTCGCTGCCCGCCGGGGCGGCGTCGGTCAGCACCACCTGTTGCCCGTCTGGCGTGATGGTGAAGCGCCACTGGGTGACCGCGGGTCGCCCGGCGTGTTCCCACCGTTGGTAGGCGGCGGTGACTTCGTCCCAGAGCCGGCGCGGTCCGAACTGGTGGATCGGCCAGCGCCGGGTTTCGGGTTGGTAGTCAAAGCGCGCCCAGGACCCAGAGCCGGGGTCGAGGAACCACACGCACCAGCGGTTGTCATCGCCGGTGGGGGGCTTGTACTCCCAGTGGCAGCCAGGGACCTGAATCGCGATCGCGAAAGTTGCGTCGTTGTCGTTGCAGAGGTGGGAGGCATGCAGGTCAGTGTCGCTGAGTTCGGCAGTGTCAGCATCGCGCACCAGGTCGGTGATCGCGGCACGGGCGATCCGCTGGTCGCGGAGTTCCATGAAGGAGATGGTGGTGTTGACCAGGCCTCCGGTGGCGGTGCCATCGGTTCGGACAGTCAGCGACAGCAGCCCGGCAGGCTTGTAGGCGCTGCCCCACGGGGTGAGCACCAGCCCACCGGGCCGGGTCTGCGCCACCCACGCGTAGGGCACCCGAGGCGCGGCAACGGTGGACAGCACCCGATCAAACGGCGCCCGGTCGGGGTGGCCCTGGGCGCCGTCGCCGGTGATCACGGTCACGTCGCCGTAGCCGGCGGTGGCCAACGCAGTCCGGGCCCGCGCCGCCAGGGTCGGGTCAATCTCGATGCTGGTCACGTTGCGAGCGCCAAGGCGTTCCGCGAGTAGCGCGGCGGTGTAGCCAGTGCCGGTGCCGATCTCCAACACGCGCATCCCCGGCTCGACCCGGCCGGCCTCAAGCATCAGGGCGACGATGTCCGGGCGCGACGCCGAACTGGTTGCCATCCGCCCCCGCCCCTGGGGGCCGGCCGGGGTGCCGTCGTCAACCTGGGTGACCACGTAGCGGGACCCGTAGACCCGTCGCAGCCACTCCTGCGGCTCATCACTGCGGCGCAGTGCCACCAGATCGTCCCCGGCGTAGCGCCAGATCACCTCGGGAATGAACACCTCACGGGGCACCGCCAGAAACGCTGCACGCCACTGTTCAGACAACACCCCCTGCTCGGCCAGGCCGTCCACCAGGTCGGCCCACAATGGCGCCGTCGTCGTCACGTCCCCTTAGTCCTTATCGCCTTGATCGTCTTTGTCCTTGTCGTCGGGCTTTCCGTGCTTGCCACCGGGATCTTCGCGCGGGACCGGCCGATTAGGATCGTGCCCGTTCCCCGTGTACTTGTCCTTGTCATCTTGCTTCTCATATTTACTCATGTCATTCCCCCTCCAGTCCGGCGGCGAGCAGCCGCGCACCGTGGCTATACCACGATGCAGCCAGCCACGCCAGAGCGAACGTCCCTGACACCATCCGTCCCTCTGGCCCGGTCATCTAGCGTGTGATCACTGCCAGGGGCCCTTTTCGCCGTATCCCGCAACTGCCGCGTATCGCCAGCGGGTGTGCGTGAGTTCCGGGCGGGTGGTGAGCTCCTGGCGGCGGACGGTGTCGATGGCCTCGCTGAGTGTGGCGGCTAGGTGGTAGCGGTCGAACGAAACAATCACCCCTCGTCAACCCGCCACGCCGGGACCACACTCACTTGATCACCAAACCCACTTGATACAGCGAGAAACCTGTGTAGCGACGACGACACGGCCCCATCAAGCGGTCCCCTCACTCGACGATTATCGGGGGCCGATCCCAACACACTCAACAACTTGATTAGTGCCTCAGAGCGGTTTCCAGACCGCTCGTGGGCTCCCGACACTGGTCACTATGAGTGATAGCTAAGGTGTCGGCCGTAGTGACAGGAGTGTTACAATTCGACGCATGATGTTACTTATTGTAGACAAGTGTTCGCCTAGAAGTAATGAGGCTAGATGGGTGACGTCAGCCTCCAAAGGAGTTATCCTAGACAGCGACCTATTGTGCAACCAGCCAGTTATTCTCAAAATGTAACCCCTGGCACTACCATCCGCATCACGACGGGCCAACACGCGTGTCAATGAATAACATGTTGTGACGATAGTCAGTCACCTAATGTGATCATGCACTTCCCTACAATACTGCCCGATGCAACTCAAGAAGCTGTCGAGTGAGTCCCCTTATCCCCCGGAGGTCGTTCCTACATGCCTATCGACCCATGGTCACGCGCCGCTCTTGCCTCCCCATTTTGGGCAGATCAGAAAAACGGTTTCCTTCTCTGGTGGCCAATGAGTGTAAACGATGTTCTTGTAACACCGCGGTCTCCGGTTCTTGCCGTTGATCCGGCCAGCAAGAAATTCGCCGCCTCAGCTGCACTTCTCCGTGACGCAACCGGCGCTTTAGTCGGAGGCAGCGTCCAATTCTGTTGTTGATGCAGCGGCTACGGGTGACCTCAACCATCTTCAAGCGCTGCGGGATGAATGGACGAAGTTGGTCGCGGACACAGAGAATACCAGTGATCCACCCGTGGCAAATTACACCAGTTAAAAAGCCTAAAAATTGATCTATGTAATCTGTCGGAGAGGGGCGTTGCTCCGGATCCAGTCAGCCCACTGGCCAGGAATAATGCTGTCGTTTGCGGCTGATAACAGCTACCTTCACGACAACCCCTACCCGTGGCAGACGATCAGACACTGGCGGGACTGATGACTCAGGCGACCCCTGACACGCGCCGACCCGCGGCGCTGACCTGGCGCAGGCCTGCGCTGGTCTATCTGCTCATCGTCGTGCTGCCGATGGTGGGTGGGCTCGCTCTGCTGCTGCTCAACGCCCGGCCGGTGGTCCGGCCCGCCCAGGCGAGCGGGATGCATGGTGACCTGATCGGCGTGCTACTGGTGACCGTGCCGATCGTGCTCGCCACCGCGCACCTGTGTGGCGCGATCGTGCATCGCCTCCGCCAGCCCCGGGTGATCGGTGAGATGATCGGCGGGGTGCTGCTCGGCCCGTCGGTGCTCGGCGCGATATCCCCGGCGGTCCAGCACGCCCTGTTCCCGCCGGAGATCATGCCGGTCATCAACTCGATGGCACAGCTCGGCGTAATATTCTTCATGTTCGGAGTCGGGCTGGAGTTCAGCACCCGAGTGCTGCGCAACAACGGCGCCGCCGCGGTGGTGATCGGCCACGCCGCGCTCGCCGTGCCATTCGGCTGCGGGATCCTGCTCGGTCTCCTCCTGCCCGCCTCGTACCAGCCCGAGGGGGCAGGCAGGCTGCCGTACCTGTTCTTCCTCGGCCTGGCCATGAGCGTGAGCGCCCTGCCGGTGCTGGCCGCGATCCTGCGTCAGCGGCGGCTGGTGAACTCCCCGGCGGGCACACTCGGCATCGCAGCCGCAGCGATCGGCGACGCCACCGTCTGGTTCCTGCTAGTGGTGCTCATGGTCTTCACCGGCCGGGGCGATTCGGCTACCGTGCTGCGGACAGCGGCGCTGACCATCATGTTCGCGGTGGTGATGCTGGCCGTGGTCCGCCCGGCGCTGCGGCGCGGTCTGGCCAGGGTGGAGCAGCGCGAACGCGACCACTACCCGCTGCAGGTGATGCTGACCCTGTTCGTGCTGCTGTGCGCGCTCGCGGGCGAGCGGATCGGCATCCACCCGATCATCGGCGCGTTCGTGGCTGGGGTGGTGATGCCACGCTCGTCGGGCATCGTGCACGGCTTCCTCCAGCGCACAGAGGGGCTGACGCTGTGGTTGCTGTTGCCCCTGTTCTTCGCCTCCGTCGGGCTGCTCACCGACTTCGGCACGCTGCACGGCGGCACCGCCCTGCTGTTCTGCGGGCTCGTCCTTGTGGTCGCGGTGTCCAGCAAGTTCGCGGGCGCAATGCTCGGTGCGCGGCTGATGGGCCGCTCCCGCGAGGAGGCCGTGGCGCTCGGCGTCATGCTCAACTGCCGTGGGCTCACTGAGCTGGTGATGCTCAACATCGGACAGTCACTCGGCCTGATCGGGGACACCCTGTTTTCGATCCTCGTGATCATCACCGTGCTCACCACCATCGCCGCCGGACCGCTGCTAGGCTTGCTGTACTCGCCCACCCCGACCGAGCCCGACCCGGGCGATTCCCCCAACAACCGCACTGACACCTCCGACATCGTCACCCCAGCCGCAGACCCCATATGAATGTGACCCGCTCCGGCGGTCCGGGGTGCGCGCGTTCGCAAGATCGGCTCTCGGCGCGGGCTGAGCCTGGATGCTGGCCGGATCGCCCCGACGCTCGCCGACACTGCAGAGGACGTGCCATGGCCATGCCGCTGCATGGTTCAAGGTCGCTGATGACTCTGGATGAGTGGTTCGCGCTACCGGAGGACAACAGCTACCGGTACGAGCTGCGGGAAGGCATTCTTCTGGTGTCTCCACGGCCCACTCCTCAGCATCAGCAGGCCGCCTACCGGCTTGCTCGGCAGTGTGACGAGCAACTGCCGTCCGGTTGGGATTTCCTTCTCGACGTCGAGGTTGTGGTGCGGATCGAACACCCGCCGATCGGGCGGGTGCCCGATCTTGTGGTCACCAAGGTTGGGGCTGCCGACCACCGGTTGGTGGCCTCCGATGTGCTGCTCGCTGTGGAGATCATCTCGCCTGGATCACGCAATGTCGATCTTCGTCTCAAGCCGTTCGAGTACGCGGAGGCGGGAATCCCGCATTATTGGCTGGTCGATCTCGACCCACCGGCACCGTCGATCACGGTTTTCCACGTGGGCGCACCGGATGAGGGATACGTAGAAGAGCCCGCGATTGCTGGTCAACTCATCACAACCGCGCCGTTCGGTCTGTGCATCGACATCCCCGCGCTGGTGGCCCCGCGTTCCTAGCGTCACCGAGAGAATGTGACCACACCTGCCCGCCGGAAGTTCTCACGGTCGATCGTCGCGACGATCGAGGAGCGCACCGCGACGCCGGTGGTGTCGGCGCGTTGCTTGATCTGCGTGTGGGTGTCATCGGACGGTCCAACCCACGGCGTTTCGAGCACGCGTGGCTCGTGGTCGCTTGGGCAGATTTGGTCCGTTCGGGTGAAGGAAATGATTGACTTACCGTAGTGGAGTCATTACTTTCCGTTGCCATGATGACGCTCACCCGAACCGCCCCCACCACGCTGGCTCCAGGTCTCTGCCGAGTGGCTCCCCAGCGCTGCCTCAGCGTGCTGAGTCACATTAACGGCTTGGCTGAGGATGGGGAGTGGCACTGCCAGTTGCCGGAGGGTCATGGTGGCGTTTGCCGGGCACCGGAGGGCACGACATGGTGAGCCCCGGCCTTGTTCCTGGTGTTGCGCGGACTTTGACCTACTGGGTACAGCCAGGAGATCTGGTCAACACCTTGTTTCCTGGGGCGTCGGAGTTCGCTCGGAAGCCCGCGGTGTTGGCGACCGGTATCTTGGTGGCGTTGTGCGAGTGGCCGGCGATGGATGCGCTGCGTCAGGTCATCGGTGATGATGAGGACAGCTTGGGTACCCGGGTCTGTGTCTCCCATCAGGCGCCAGTGTGGGCCGGGACGAAGCTGACTGTCACCGCGCGGTGTGTCAGCGTGACGGGTCGGGCTAGCCGGTGGGACGTTGGTGCCTATGACGGGACGCGGACCGTGGCGTGTGGTTGGGTGGAGTTCGCGGTGGTGCGGACGGCGGCATTCCTTGAGCGGCACAGGCTCACGCCGGCCTGCGGTCCGACTCTGCGGAACGTGAGTCACCCCGCTACCGTCTCCAGGTATGCCGACCATGTCGCCACCGTCGTGCATGGTGATCCACTGCACTGGTTACCGGAGCGACCCGCAGCACGAGATGCGTATCAAGGGCGGTGACGGACTCTGCCCGGTACCCGTGTGCGCCACCCACCATCGGCTCATCGAGCAGGGTGAGCCGTGGCTGTGGGTACCATGGCAGCGGCTGAAGGGGGTCGGCTCCGACATGTCAGAGGGCTGCATCCTGATGGGCGAGGAGTTGGCCGGCTACGGTCTCGTTGTTGACGTCGATGTCCGAGTGAGCAGCAGCCTGGTGTTCAGCCCTGACCTCGCTGACGGCCGGGAGACGACGACGCTAGCGATCGATGGGCGGGTATTCGGGGCCAATCAGCCTGTCTCCCTCGAACTGGTCCTCGCACCGGAGATGGTGGCGCATCTCAAGGAAGCGCTGCGTTTCATCCGGCCATGAGGGGACCACCCAGTGCGGTCAGATAGCGGATCCCGGAGATGCTCGGCGGGAAGCAATAGGCCCCGCCGCGGGTGGGAATCTTCCTGTCAGGAGGTCAGTCCTGTCCAGGGGGTCGTGCTCAGCTCCGCCGGTCCAACCCGCGTTCATCGAGCCTGCGCCGCAGCTGTGTCAGGGTCCGCGCCCGGGTGGGTCCGACGCCACCGGTCGGCATTCCAGTGCTGCGGGCGACCTCGGCGTACGGTCGTGGGTTGTTGCTGAACAACTCCCGGATGAGTATCTGGCGGCGGGGTGACAGCGTCGCGACAAGACTCCACAGTCGCCGCGCCGTGTCTGCATCAACGGCGTGCTGCTCGGGGTCCACGCACGAGTCAGCCGCCCGTTGCGCCGCCGCGTCGTGCTGATAATCCGGGTCGTGCGCAGTCGGGGCATGCTGTGTCTGATAGCGAAGGATGCGCAGGCACTCCCGGCACGCGGTGGTAGCCAGCCACCCACCGAGATGCTCGGGAAACTGTATCCGGTGGCAGTTTTCCGCCAGCCGTAACCAGGTCATCTGCACAGCGTCGAGTGCGTCGGCGTCCTGCAGCCCGAACGAGCGCACCTTCGCGAATACCACACCGCTGTATCGGCGCACGATCTCGTCCCACGCGCTGGGATCTCGGTCGCAAGCGAGCAAGAGCAGATCAGTGGTGCTTCGCGCGGCCTCAGCTGGGCTGGTGGTGGTTGTCATCGGTACCCCTGGGGAGCGTGTGGCGGTGACGTGTGGCGGGCACGGGGGCAGGTGCCTGGTCGTGATCAGGTCAGCGTGGCCTCGTGGATTACGCCGTAAGTCAGTTTTACGATGTACGTTGAGGAGTACAGTGTTATGCTGAGGCGCGAAAGTTGCTATCGCCCAACCGGGTGTACGTTGTACGTCTTGGATCGACGAGGAGGATCAACCGTTGAACGATCAGTCCAGTGCCTCTCGTGGCCGTTCCGACCCGACGACCTGGGTTGGCGTTGACCCCAGTAAGGACCACACGCGGCCGCCACCGCTGTCCCGCCCCCGGATCGTGCGGGCCGCGGTCCGGCTGGTCGACGAGAAAGGCCTCCTCGCCTTGACGATGCGGGCGCTGGCCACTGAACTCGAGGTCTCACCCATGGCCCTGTACAACCATGTGCGGGACAAGGACGAGCTGGTGGACCTCATGCTTGACCTGATGCTCGGCGAGGTGGACATCTCGGCCACTGAGGGTGACTGGCTGACCCAGCTCCGGGCGATGGTGCGCAGCTACCACCAGGTCATGGTCGCCCACCGCCAGCTAGCCCGGGCCTACAGCGGTGAGGTCAGGATCGGCCCGCAGGGTCTGTCGGTTATGGAGCGGGCAATCGGGCTCCTGCTCGAGGGGGGGTTCTCGCCTTCTGAGGCGTCCGACGCTTTCTTTGCCCTGTTTATCTACACCGTTGGTTTTCAACAGATGGGGGGCATCGTCCCGCTGCGTGACAACGCAAGCCGGGAAGAGTCCGGGTACTACCCACCGCTTCCGCCAGAGCAGATTCCCGCCATGACCGCGGTGAGCCCGTATCTGGACGGCGTGCGCCGGCCGGGACGGTTCGACTACGGTCTCGACCTTCTTCTTGCCGGCTTGCAAACCAAGCTCGCTGCGGCCGGTGAGGCCGCCGCTGCGCCGCAGTGAGGGCGGTCACCCTGCGATGGCTACAGGGCTACCGATCGGTAACATCGTAGCCATGAACATCGTGGTCCTGATCAAGCAGGTGCCGGACACCTGGTCCGCGCGCACGCTGGCCGATTCCGACCACACTCTTGATCGCGCCTCGGCGGACGTCGTCCTGGACGAGATCAACGAGCGCGCGGTCGAGGAGGCGCTGACGATCAAGGAGGCGGTCGGCGGTGAGGTCACCGTCGTCACCATGGGTCCGCAGCGGGCTACCGACGCCATCCGCAAAGCGCTGTCGATGGGGGTGGATAGGGCGGTGCACCTGTGCGACGAGGGCCTGCACGGATCCTGCGCGGTCGCTACCGCCAAGGCGCTGGCCAAGGTCATCGGCACCCTCGGTGACGTCGACCTCATCATTGCCGGTAACGAAGCCACCGACGGCACGGTGGGCGCCATCCCGGCGATGGTCGCTGACGTGCTCGGCCTGCCGGAGCTGACCCACGCCCGTAAGGTCACCGTCGAGGGGCGCACCGTGACCGTCGAACGGGAGACCGACGACGCGATCACGGTCCTGCAGGCTGAGCTGCCTGCCGTGGTCAGCGTGAACGAGAAGATCAACGAGCCCCGTTACCCGTCGTTCAAGGGCATCATGGCCGCAAAGAAGAAGCCGCTCAGCACGTTGTCGCTGGCCGATGCGGGCATCGAGCGCAGCGATGTGGGACTGGCCAACGCCACCTCGACGGTGATCGAGTCCACGCCACGCCCGCCCCGGGTGGCTGGACAGATCGTCACCGATGAGGGTGACGGTGCGGCCAAGCTCGCCGACTATCTCATCAGCCACAAGCTGATCTGATCCCGCTTCGTCCCCAGAACTAGAGTCACGGAGCTAGAGTCGCGGAGGAGAACCGTCATGGCAGAGGTCCTGGTCCTCGTCGAGCACTCCGGCGGCGAGGTCAAGAGGGTCACCAATGAACTGCTCACGGCGGCAGCGCGGCTGGGCGAGCCGACGGCTGTGGTGGTGGCCACGCCTGGCACCGTCGGCAAGCTCAGGGAACGGCTGGCGGCCTACGGCGCAGCCAAGATCTACGTCGCCGAATCCGAGGAGGTGGAGCGATACCTCACCGCTCCTGCCGTCGGTGTGCTGGCGGAGCTGGTGGCGTCGGTCCGGCCGGCCGCGGTTCTCCTTGCCGCCTCGCCGGACGGCAAGGAGATCGCCGGCAAGCTCGCCGTGCGCACCGGATCTGGCCTGCTCTCCGACGTCGTCGAGCTGGCCGGGGACGGCACCGCCACGCATTCGGTGTTCGGCGGCTCCTACCTTGTCAAGTCCCGGGCCACCACGCCGGTCGCGGTGATCACTGTTCGAGCCGGCGCGATCGAACCGCGTGAGTCGCCGGGTGCTGCCGCCGAGCAGACCGCCACTATCCCCGCGGTGAGCGTGGCGAGGGCAGCGAAGGTCATTGAGCGCCGGCCCATCGAGGGCGGCGACCGCCCAGAGCTTACCGAGGCCAGTGTGGTGGTCTCCGGTGGTCGTGGCGTCGGCTCGGCGGATAACTTCGGAGTGGTCGAAAGGCTTGCCGACTCGCTCGGCGCCGCGGTCGGGGCATCCCGGGCGGCGGTCAACTCCGGCTACTACCCGCATCAGTTCCAGGTCGGCCAGACCGGCAAGACCGTCTCTCCGCAGCTGTACGTCGCGCTCGGTATCTCTGGCGCTATCCAGCACCGTGCCGGGATGCAGACGTCCAAAACCATTGTCGCGGTCAACAAAGATCCGGAGGCGCCGATCTTCGAGATCGCCGACTTCGGTGTGGTGGGTGATCTGTTCACCATCGCCCCGCGACTAACCGACGCCGTCATCAAGCGCAAGAGCTGACTCGGCGGGTAGCGCGACGACGGGGCCGGCCACGGTGATGGTGACCATGCTGCCAGGTAGGGCCTCGGTTCCGGTGGTGCGGGCGAGGATGTGGGTCTCGTCGGCGGGGGTGCCGGTAGTGGGTGCGGTGGCCGGCACGGCGAGGGTGATGGTGGTGTCGTGGCCGTGGTAGTCACGGCGCAGGACCCTCCCGGTGACAGCCCCCGCGGGGTCGCGGAGTGCGGCTGGTCGTAGCTGGAGTTGTTCGGGCCGGATCATGATCAGAGTGGCCGCCGCGAACCGGGGGCTGTCGGTGCGCAGCGGGTGCTCGCCCAGCGGGCTGTGCGCGGTGCGGCCGAGGACGTGACCTGCCAGCAGGTTGGCTTCGCCGACGAAGCGGGCCACGTCGGCGTCGACGGGTTGCTCGTAGAGGGTGGCCGGGTCGGCGGCTTGGACGATGCGCCCGTCGCGCAGGACCGCGACGAGGTCGGCGATGGACAGGGCCTCGTCTTGGTCGTGGGTGACCAGCACCGCGGTGGTGCCGCTGCGGCGCAGCGCGGTGGCGACGTCGGTGCGTAACTGGGCGCGCAGTCCGGCGTCGAGCGCGGAGAACGGTTCGTCGAGTAGCACCAGCTGCGGGGCGGGTGCGAGCGCGCGGGCCAGCGCGACCCGTTGTTGTTGGCCACCGGAGAGTTGATGGGGTGAGCGGGCGCCGAGGTCGGGCAACCCCACCAGGTCGAGCAGCTCGGCCACCCGGCGACGCCGCGCGGCGCGGTGCAGCCCGAAACCGATGTTGTCCGCTACCGACAGGTGTGGGAACAGGCCACCTTCCTGGGGGACGTAGCCGATCCGACGGTGTTCAGGTGCCAGCGGGCGGTGACCGTCATCGACGGTGCATCCGTGCAGGGCGATGGTGCCGGCGTCGGCGGTGTCGAACCCAGCGAGCAGCCGCAGCAGGGTGGTCTTGCCGCAGCCCGACGTGCCGAGTACGGCGGTGATGGTGCCGGTGGGGACGTCCAGGTCGATTCCCCACAGCACCGGGTGTGCGCCGTAAGCCTTGCGCACTCCGCGCAGCTCCACCGCCGCCGGCACGGTGGGCGACCCAGGTGCCGCGCTGGGGTGGGGGGTGGACCCGGTGGCGCAGGGATGGATCATGACGCCGACCTCCTACCTGGTGGTGGTGGACATGGAGTCGATGCGGCGGCTCAGCAGGTAGGTCGGGAGTGCGGACACTGCGACCATGAGCGCGGCGTACGGTGCGGCGGCGCCGTAGGCCAGGCCGCTGGTGTAGACCCAGAACTGGGTCGCCAGGGTCTGCAGGCCGGTGGGGCGCAGCAACAGGGTGGCGGTCAGCTCGGTCGTGGTGGACAGAAACACCAACGCCGCTGCGGCCGCCAACCCCGGCCCGAGCAGCGGCAGCGTAACCCGCACCAGCACGGTGCTCGGGCGCCGGCCGAGACTGCGGCCCATCTCGGTGAGCCCAGGCGGGATCTGCGTCAACGTCGCGCGTAGGACGATCAACGCCAGCGGCAGGAACAACACCGCGTAGGCGAGGACCAGCAGTGGGGCGCTCTGGTAGACGAGTGGCGCGTAGTGCAGCGCGAAGAACACCAACGCCAGCGCCACCACCACCCCGGGCAGGGCCCGGGCGAGGTAGGTGCTGCGCTCGAGCAGGACGGTGAGCCGGCTGTGGTGCCGCACCGCCAGCAGCGCCACCGGCAGTGCCAGCAGCGTCGCCGCTCCCGCGGCCGCCGCCCCGAGGGTGAGAGTGTGGCCGGCGGCGGCCCAGATCGACGCCGGGGGCAGGGTGGTCGACCCGCCGCGGATCAGCCAGTAGCCCAGTGAGCCGATCGGTACCCCCAACGCGAGCGTGGCCAGCCCGGTGAACCCGGCCAGCACCAGCGGGGTGAGCCGGCCCAGCCGCACCGGTGCCGCGGGGCCGGGGGCGCCGCTGCCAATCCTGGCCTGCCGGGCGGCACCGCTCAGGCGGGTCTCTCCCCCCAGCAGCGCCACGCAGAGCACTACCAGCACAACCGACAGCAGCGCCGCGGAGGCTGGAGCGAATCCGAGGTTGTATTCGGTGAAGATCTCGGTGGCGAACGTCGGGTAGCGCACGATCGCGAACTCCCCGTACTCCCCAAGCAGGTGCAATCCCACGATGAGCGCCCCACCGAGCAGCGCGGGGCGGATCTGAGGCAGCGTGACCCGCCGGAACACCGCGCCCGGCCCCAACCCCAGGGATCGAGCAACGTCGTCCTGGGCCGGGTCCCGCCCCCGTAGCATCGCCGCCACCGGCAGGTACACCAGCGGGTACAGCGACAACGTGGAGATCAATACCGCGCCACCGAGCCCGTACACGGCCCGGGTGAGGGACACCCACGAGTAGCCGCTGACGAACTCCGGGATCGCCACCGGCAGTACCACCAGCACCCGCCACACCCGCGCACCGGGCAGATCGGCGCGTTCGGTGCACCACGCCGCAGCCACCCCGATGACGACGCTGAGCGCGGTCACGGCCGCCGTCAGCGCGGCGGTGCTGCCCAGCAGCTGGGCCACCGTGGGGCGCAGCAGTAGTGCCCGGGCCTGTGCCCAGCCCACCCCGCCAGCCTGCGCCAGCACGAATACGACCGGCAATGCCACTACTGCCGCAGTCACCAGACCGGCCCCGGCCAGCGGAAGCGGAACCTGGCTGCGCGGCCTGAGCCGTTGCGGGGACCAGGATCGGGCCCACGCCGGTACCGGCGCGGCGGAGCGGCTGCTCACGGTCACTCCAGCCACGTTCACAGCAGTCCGGCCTGTTGCAGCATCGCGAGGCTGGACCGGCCATCGCCGAGATCGTCGACGGTCAGCGCGGGTGGGTGCAGCTGGTTCAGCGGGCGCAGTGGCGCTCCGGTGCTGATTCCGGACCCGAGGGGGTACTCGTAACTGTCGGAGGTGCCGATGATGGTCTGGGCCGGCTTGCTGACCAGGTAGGCCAGGAACTTCTGGGCTGCCGCGGCGTGCTTGCTCGACGCCAGCACGCCGGCACCGGACACGTCAACCAGGCTGCCGGAGTCGCCTGGGCTGAAGTAGTGCAGCGCCGAGGTGGTCTTGGCCGGCCCGAGCTCGCGCTGCAGCCGGTACCAGTAATAGTGGTCGATCAACCCGGTGGCGATCTCCCCGTTGTTGACCGCCGCGACCAGCGTTTCGTTGTCCGGATACACCTTGGCGTTGGTCTTCAGATCAGCCAGCCACCGCGTCGCGGCATCGGTGCCCTTGAGCTTGGCCACGGCGGTGAGGACCGGTTGGAAGTCGGTCTCGGTCGGGGCGAACCCGAACTTGCCCTTCCACGCCGGGCCGGCCATGTCCAGCACGCTGGCCGGCAACTGCGCATCGCTGGTCGCGGCGGTGTTGAACACCAGCGCCGCACTGCGCGCCGAGACCCCCACCCATCGGCCTTGTGGCGAGTTGTAGGCCGCCGGCACCGCAGCCAACGTGGCCGGGTTGACCGGGGCCAGCAGATCTTTCTCGCGCAGTGCCTCCAGCGCGGGTGGGTTCTCGGCGTAGAACACATCCGCCGGGGAGGCGGTGCCTTCCTGCAGGATCTGGTTCGCCAGCTCCGCCTCATCACCCGAGCGCAGCTGCACCTTGATTCCAGTCGCCGCGGTGAACCCAGCCACCAGTGTCGTCGTGGTCTGCTCATGCTGGCCGCTGTACACCGTGATCGTCTGTACAGCGGTGTCCTGCGCTGGCGAACCGGCTCCCGCACCCGCCGGTCCCGCCGTCGACGCGCCGCCGCACCCGCCGACTCCCAGTAGCCCGGCCACCATCAGCACAGCCCAGGCCGGCATTGTCCGGAGGCGGATCATCGACACCATTGGCGAACTCCTCACACCCGAGGGGCGAGCTGTGATGACACCCACAAGAGTGACATCTGGCAGGCAAGCCTCACCTAATTGAGGACAGCTTGTCAACAGGGAACCGAGGTAGTAGCTAGCTACGCGACAGTCGCCGTCACCGTGGCCGCCGTTAGGCTGGTGTGCGATGACGTACCTCGACCACGCGGCCACGACGCCGATGCTGCCGGAGGCGGTAGCAGCGATGAGCCAGGCATTGTCCACGGTGGGCAATGCCTCGTCGCTGCACGGCTCGGGCCGCCGGGCTCGTCGCACCGTCGAGGAATGCCGGGAAGCCATCGCGGAGGCGCTGGGCGCGCGCCCGTCGGAGGTGGTGTTCACCGGAGGTGGCACGGAGGGCGACAATCTCGCTGTCAAGGGTCTGTTCTGGCAGCGGCGTGCCGCTGACCCGCGCCGCACGCGGGTACTCGCCTCCACCATCGAGCACCACGCGGTGCTCGATGCGGTGTCCTGGCTAGCCGATCACGAGGGTGCCGAGGTGGAGTGGCTTGAGGTGGACGGCTACGGACGGGTGCACCCCGAGACCCTGCGCGCCGCACTGGCCCGCGACCCGGGCTCGGTGGCCCTGGTGACCGTGATGTGGGCGAACAATGAAGTGGGCACCGTGGCGCCGGTGCGCGAGCTAGCCGAGGTCGCCACCGAGTACGGGGTGCCGCTGCACACCGACGCGGTCCAGGCGGTGGGCCAGCTCCCGGTGCACTTTGCCCGGTCCGGGACTGCGGCGCTGACCCTGACCGGGCATAAGCTGGGCGGCCCTTATGGAGCTGGGGTGCTGCTGCTGGGCCGGGAGGTCGAGGCCACCCCGTTGCTGCACGGCGGCGGCCAGGAGCGCGATGTGCGTTCGGGCACACTGGACGTCCCGGCAATCGTCGGGCTGGCCACCGCGATCCGGCATGCCGTGGCGTCACAGCGGCGGAGCATGACCGGGCTCGGGCGGCTGCGAGACGAGTTGGCGGGTGGGATCCTGGCCAAGGTGCCCGATGCGGTGCTCAACGGGGATCCGGGCGACAGCGTGATCGGCGGCGGTCCCTCGCGGTTGCCGGGTAACGTCCACGTGACTTTCCCGGGCTGCGAGGGCGACTCGCTGCTGATGTTGCTCGATGCCCGGGGCATCGAGTGCTCCACGGGCGCGGCGTGCACCGCTGGCGTGGCGCAGCCCTCCCACGTGCTGCTGGCGATGGGCGCCGCGCCGGCCGCGGCTCGCGGCTCGCTGCGCTTCTCCCTCGGGCGCACCTCGACGGCCGCGGATGTGGCTGACGTGCTCGATGCCATCGAGCCGGTGGTCGCCCGGGCCCGCGGGGCGGGAACCCGGCGGGCGGCGGTGTCGTAGGGGTGCCCCGGAAAATGCCCCGGAGAATGCCCCGGAAAAGGCCCAGAGAAAGACACTGTCGATGAAGGTCTTGGCAGCGATGAGCGGCGGGGTGGACTCCTCGGTGGCGGCCGCCCGGGCGGTGGACGCCGGGCATGAGGTGGTCGGGGTGCACCTGGCGCTATCAGCGGAGCCCGGCACGCTGCGCACCGGTGCCCGCGGGTGTTGCACGAAAGAAGACGCCGCCGACGCGCGGCGGGTCGCCGACGTCATCGACATCCCGTTCTATGTCTGGGACTTCGCTCAGCGGTTCACCGCTGACGTGGTGGACGACTTCGTCGCGGAGTACGCCGCCGGGCGCACCCCGAACCCGTGCCTGCGGTGCAACGAGCGGATCAAGTTCACCGCGCTGCTGGACCGGGCGCGTGACCTCGGCTTCGACGCGGTCTGCACAGGTCACTACGCGCGCCTGGGTGACGGCGTGTTACGCCGGGCCGTGGACGCCGGCAAGGACCAGTCCTACGTGCTCGCCGGGCTCACCGCCGAGCAGCTGGCGCATGCGCTGTTCCCGGTCGGCGACACCGCCAAGGCCGAGATCCGCCTCGAGGCGACCCGGCGCGGCCTGGCCGTCGCGGACAAGCCGGACAGTCACGACATCTGCTTCATTCCCTCGGGCGATACCCGGGCATTCTTGGCCAGCCGACTGGGCTCCCGGCCCGGGGAACTGGTCGATGGGGAGACCGGTGAGGTCCTGGGCCGCCATCACGGGGTGCACGGCTTCACGGTCGGCCAGCGCCGCGGGCTGGGGTTGCAGCGGCCGGCGACCGATGGTCGCCCGCGGTTCGTCCTGGGGCTCCAGGCGGCCACCGGGACCGTGCGGGTGGGATCCGTTCAGCACCTGGACGTCGGCGTGATCGAGGCCGATCGTCCGGTGTGGACGGCTGGTGTGCCCGATGGCCCGGTCGAGTGCGTCGCGCAGGTCCGGGCGCACGGCGGGTGTGCCAGCGCCGTGGCTGAGGCCGTTAACGATCGCATGCTGGTGCAGCTGCAGGAGCCGCTGCGTGGCGTGGCGCTTGGCCAGGCCGTCGCCCTCTACCGCCCCGACCCCGACGGCGACGTCGTACTCGGCAGCGCCACCATCATCGCCACCCGATAACTTTCCCTCTCGACAGTCCCGGCGTGGACGGGGCGGTGAACTCGGCTCAGTCCGCGCCTCCATTGGCGTCGCCGCCGGCGGTGCCGACGCCGTTACCGCCACCGGGGATCAAGCGGTCCAGGCCGATGAGGCCAATGCCGTCGGTGCCGTTGCTGCCGTGGCCGCCATCGGTGCCTTGGGTGAACATCGACAGGACGGTGCGGGCCGGCAGCAGCTCCACCTGTTGCCCGGTGAGCTCGGCAAAGCTCAGTGCGTCAGACATCGAATCCTCCTAGGAAAAGTGGCCCGGTGACTCCGGGAAGGGAAGAAACCTCATCGGCGGCAGTGCCGGTTCGGCGTCACACACTGTGTCCAACTACTGTGCCCATCAGCGATGTTTGATGGCAATTGGTAGTCGCACGCAACTGCCCGAGAGCTACTACCTAGCGCGGCGCACCGGCAACCTTGGTAGACATCCCCCGTGACTGACCTACGACCCTGGCCTCCTGGTACCGCGACCGGTATCGGCTCGATGCCCGGCACCGATGCCCTCGAAGCCGCTCGCACCGTGGTCGGCGAGCTACCTCAGCTACCTCACGTGCCCGAGCTGCCCGACCGGGGGGCGGGTGCCGACATGATCGGCCGCACCGCGGCGCTGCTCGTCGACCTGGCCGTCGAGCTGGTGCCCTCCGGGTACCGGGTCACCGCCCGGGCCGGCCGCGACCACCGCCGTGGTGTCGACCTGCTGCGTACCGACCTGGACGCGCTCGAGGAAGCGGTGGACTCCGCCGGGGCCCGACCGGAGGTGATCAAGCTGCAGGCCGCCGGGCCGTGGACGCTGGCCGCGGCAGTGGAGCTGCACAGCGGGCACAAGGTGCTGACTGACCCCGGCGCGGTGCGCGAGTTCGCGGCGTCGCTGGCCGAGGGGCTGCGGGTGCACGCGACGGAGGTGTCCCGCCGGCTCGGGACGACCACCGTCGTGCAGCTTGACGAACCGGGCCTGCCAGCGGTGCTCGCCGGCAGCGTGCCCACCCCGTCCGGGTTCGGCACCGTGCCCGCGGTACCTGAGAGTGAAGCGGTCGAGCTACTCCACAGCGTGCTCGAGGCGCTGCCGGTACCGCGGATCGTGCACTGTTGCGCGCAGCGGCCACCATTGGCGCTGCTGCGCCACGCCGGGGCCGACGCGCTGGCCGTCGACGCCGAACTGCTCGCCGGCGCCCCCCGGGCCACCATCGATGCCCTCGGTGAGGCCTGGGACTCCGGGGTATCGGTGCTGCTCGGGCTGGTGCCGGCAGTGCAACCCCCAGCGCAGGCCGGCGGGCCACCTACTCTCGCCGAGCTGGCCCGGCCCGCGCTGGATCTGGTCGACCGGCTCGGCTTCGACCGCGGGGTGCTCGCCGAGCGCTGCCTGCTCACCCCGTCCTGCGGCCTGGCCGGCGCCACCCCGAGCTGGGCCCGGCGAGCGCTGGCCCTGGCCCGGGAGCTGGGGCAGGCGTTCGTCGACCCGCTGGACTCCTGGTCGTCAGGACAGTCCCGGTGAGGCGGGAATTCGGTAGCGCACGGCGCTGGATGGTGCAGAGATGGGGGTATGGCCACCGTCAGCCTCAGTGGGCTGTCTCTCGCACCGGTCGAGCCGTCCGATGCGGAGGCCATCCGCCAGTGGTACAAGCTGCGCTGCTCGGTGGTGCGCGCGGATTGGCCAGATTACCCGCCGCCATGCTGGGTCTACGAGCTCGGTTGCGTTCGGTACTCGTGGCCCGGTGAGGTCGAGACCCGCTGGGTGGCTCGGGTAGCCGGCTCAGTGGTGGGCGGCTGCCTGCTGAATCTTCCGATGCTGGACAACCAGCGCAACGCCGGCGGCGGGATCCTGGTGGCGCCCGAGCACCGGAGACACGGGATCGGTCGGGTGCTGCTCGCTCACCTGCGGGCCGAGGCCATCAGGCAGGGCCGGATCCGGCTCGTCGTCCCGGTGAGCCACCCGCTGGACCCTGCCGCGCCCGACCCGGCAGGGACATTCGCGGCAGCGTCCGGCGCGGTGCCGGCCCTGCTCGAGACCCGGCGGTGGCTCGATGTCAACTCGCTGGACCGGGCTGTGCTGGCCCGGCTCGACGCGCGGGCGCGGGCGAAGTCCCGGGATTACTCGCTGGCCCAGTGGGTGGGTAACACGCCGCAGCGGTGGCTTGATGACATCGCCTACCTCACGGGACGGATGTCCACCGATGCTCCGCTGGATGACCTCCAGCGGGACGCGGAGGTCTACGACGCAGCGCGGATACAGGCACGCGACGCCAGCTGCCTGGCCCGCGGACTGCACATGGTCACTACCGCGGCGGTAGACAACACGGGGCGGCTGGTCGCCTTCACCCAGATCGTCGGCTTCGCCACGTCCCCGTGGTTCGCGGACCAGTGTGACACGATCGTGGCACCGGAACACCGCGGCCACCGGCTGGGCACCCTGATCAAGGTGGCCAACCTGCACCACACTCGAGCGCAGCGCCCCGAGCTGCGCGTCATCGACACCTGCAACGCTGATTCCAACCCGTACATGGTCAGGATCAACGAGGCGATGGGGTTCCGGCCGCACCACCGCACGGCTGAGTGGCAGCTGGACCTTTAGTCACACCGACACTACAGCCGATCTGGCGAATGGCGCGTGCGGGTGGCGGCACCGGAAGGTGATAGCGTGGCACCAGGTTGTGGTCGTGTAGTTCCCCGATCGTTGTGAAGCGTCCGTGGAATGTCTGACTACGGGCTTCGCGCTCCCGTCGGGGATGCCTCCCATCGGGCGTGCGTGGTCTGCGCAACCGCGGGTCGGCACGGTGCCGGCCCAAGCATCAGATTCCAGGGAGAGCACATGCAACAGGGCACGGTGAAGTGGTTCAACGCGGAGAAGGGCTTCGGCTTCATCCAGGTCGACGGTGGTGGCCCCGACGTGTTTGTCCACTTCTCTGCCATCCAGGGTGACGGCTACCGCAGCCTGGACGAGAACCAGAAGGTGGAGTTCGAGTCAAGCCAGGGCCCCAAGGGCCCGCAGGCCGACTCCGTTCGCGCTATCTAAAGCGTGTCACCCGCGGCCCCGCACCAGTTCTGGTGCGGGGCCGCGAGCTGTATGCGTACTGTCGGTGTCCGGAGCTAGTCTCCCGGCGTGAGTACTGAGACTGCTGGACCGCCTGCCGAGGTTCGAGCCGAACACGGCGAGCTTGTCGAGACCGTGCGCGGACACCAGTTCCGCTATTACGTGCTCGACGCTCCCACCGTCGCCGACGCCGAGTTCGACAGGCAGTTCCGCCGGCTGCAGGAGCTGGAGCAACGCTGGCCGGCGCTCGTGGCACCGGATTCTCCGACGCAGCTGGTCGGCGGCGGCTTCAGCACCGAGTTCGCCGCACACGACCACCTTGAGCGAATGCTCAGCCTCGACAACGCCTTCGACACCGACGCGCTGCGCGCTTGGGCCGATCGGGTCGCCCGCGAGGTGGGCCCCGATGTGCACTACCTGGCTGAGCTGAAGATCGACGGGCTGGCGGTGAACCTGCTGTACGAGAACGGCCGCCTGGTCCGCGGCCTGACTCGTGGTGATGGGCGCACCGGCGAAGACGTCACGCTCAACTTGCGCACCCTGCGTGACATCCCGGACCGGCTGCACAACTGCGTCGAGTACCCGGTGCCTGAGCTGATCGAGGTGCGCGGCGAGGTGTTCTTCCGGCTCGCCGACTTCGCCGAGCTCAACGCGGCGCTCGTGGAGGCGGGCAAGCCGGCCTTCGCCAACCCCCGTAACTCCGCGGCGGGCTCCCTGCGGCAGAAGGATCCGCGAGTGACCGCGACTCGCCCGCTGCGGATGCTCTGCCATGGTCTAGGGCGCCGGCGCGGGTTTGAGCCGGCCCGCCAATCGGAGTCTTATCAGGCGCTGGCGGCCTGGGGACTGCCGGTCTCCGAGCACACCCGGCTGCTGTCCACGATCGATGAGCTGATCGAGCACATCACCTACTGGGGCGAGCACCGCCACGAAGTGGACCATGAGATCGACGGCGTGGTAGTGAAAATCGACGAGGTGCCGGCGCAGCGCCGGTTGGGCTCGACCTCGCGGGCGCCACGCTGGGCGATCGCCTTCAAGTACCCGCCCGAGGAGGCCACCACCAGGCTGCTGGACATCCGGGTCAATGTCGGGCGTACCGGACGGGTCACCCCATTCGCGTTTATGGAGCCGGTGACCGTTGCGGGGTCAACGGTGTCGTTGGCGACGCTGCACAACGCCGACGAGGTACGCCGCAAGGGGGTGCTGATCGGGGACACCGTGACGATCCGCAAGGCCGGCGACGTCATCCCCGAGGTACTTGGTCCCGTGGTGGATCTGCGCAATGGTGATGAGCGTGAGTTCGTCATGCCCACGCGGTGCCCGGAGTGCGGCACGCCATTGCGTCGCGAGCGGGAGAGCGACGTTGACATCCGCTGCCCCAACGCCCGCTCCTGTCCGGCCCAGCTCCGGGAGCGGATCTTCCACATGGCCGGGCGCGGTGCCTTCGACATCGAGGTACTCGGTTACGAGGCCGCGGTGGCACTGCTGGCCGCTGGTGTGGTGCACGACGAGGGGGATCTGTTCGTCCTCACTGAGCGCAAGCTGCTGGCGGTGGACCTGTTTCGCACCAAGGCGGGAGAGCTGTCGGCCAACGGGCGCAAGCTACTGTCCAACCTGGACTCCGCGAAGGATCGGCCACTGTGGCGGGTGCTGGTGGCGCTGTCGATCCGGCACGTCGGACCCACCGCGGCGCAGGCGCTGGCCCGGGAGTTCCGCACGTTGCGGGCCGTGGAGGTCGCCGATGAGCAGGCGCTGGCCGCCGTCGATGGCGTTGGTCCGACGATCGCCGCGGCCGTGCGCGAGTGGTTCGCGGTGGACTGGCACCGTGAGGTGGTGGCCAAATGGCGCGCCGCTGGGGTGCGGCTGGCTGAGCCGGTCAACGACTCAGTGGTGCGCCATCTCGAGGGGCTGTCGATCGTGGTCACCGGCTCGCTGGAGGGCTTCTCCCGGGACGAGGCCGCCGAGGCGATCGCCGAGCGAGGCGGCCGGGCGGCCGGGTCGGTGTCGCGCAAAACCGCGTTCGTGGTCGTCGGGCAGGCACCTGGCTCCAAGTATGACAAGGCCTTGGCGCTCAAGGTGCCGGTGCTTGACGAGAATGGGTTCCGGATCCTGCTCAGCGATGGACCCGACGCCGCCCGCGCCGTGGCCGTATCGCCGGCGGGGGAGGAGAGTGCGGGATGAGCATGCACCGCGGCTACGGGTGGAGCGGTGTGCTGCAGCGGCATCCGCCGCTGAGATGGCTGATCTGGTCCTCGGCATCGGGATTCCTACGGTATTCGGTTCCGTCGTCGAGCAGGACATCGATCGCGCCGAGTGGGTCAACGGCGGTGACCGTGCCTCGCCGGATCCGCCGAGCGCCGGTCTCGGGGTCCGGAGCGCCGAACACAATCACCCGATCCCGGGGCTGGAAGTGGCTCCACTCCCAGCCATTGAAGTCGTACCAGGTGCCGGTGAAGGCGCGGGACACCACGGATGGTGTCGCGCCGATTGCCGCAGCGACGCGGTGCATCGTGTCCACGGACACCGGTGTGGCAGGTCGGGCAGGCGCGGTCTGGTTGACCCATCCGGTCAAGCTCGCCGCCGGAAGCCCGGCGGAAGCCTCGATCGAGCTCAGCGGCCGTCCTGGCTGGTAGCGTTCGAGAAGCACCGCCACCCGTGTCGTGATCATTGACCAACCTCCCACACC
Organism: uncultured Actinomycetota bacterium; assembly: GCA_963822695.1. Lineage (GTDB taxonomy): Bacteria > Actinomycetota > Actinomycetes > Mycobacteriales > Pseudonocardiaceae. Next base: position 172,122 of record CAWGJH010000019.1, on the reverse strand, counting down.
GCCCGAACCGTCTCCGTAGCCTCGAGTCGCTCCCTGACAGCACGGGTGGTAGTTCGGCGCGTGCGTCTCTCCGCAGTTGCGGGACTCTAGTGAGGATATATCCGCTTCTACGGATGCTGATGGCTTGACTAACCGCTTCTGCGCCATCACTATAAGCTTGAATGATCATTGTAGTCGGGAGGTGGCTGCAGATGCGGTTCGGCACGCGGGTTCTGCCCATGGTTGGCCTGCTCGCCGCCCAGGGCTGGTTGGCCACTACGACCACCACGGCAGGCCGGTGTCGTGATGATCAACGCTCGGGTGGCCTCCCGGGTCGCGCTGACCGTGGCCGAGTTTCCGGGATCCTGATTGGGAAGGATGAGAGATGACTCTTATCGTCTTAACGGTCGTCGTCATCGCGTTGCTGATCGCTGTGCTAGCGATCTTTCTCTTCGCGATCGGTGTGCTGCTCAACCGCACCGCTGACAGTCTTGATGACTGTGCGCAGAATGTGAAGAATATTTCCTATCACGCCGAGGTGATTGGGCCTGCTATCGAGCGCATCAACGAAACCGGCGGAACGGTGGTAGGTGCACTTCCGCTGCTGTGTGAAGCTGCTGAACAAATCGGCATCGCTAAGTCAGCGCCCTATGTAGATCCTTCCGAAGCTCCTCCGCCGGCTCCCTATTCAGCTCCTTCTCCGGCTCCCTCCGCGGTTACTCATCGGGCTCCCCGTGTGGCTTCCCATGCGGCTCCTGCTGCGGCTCCCGCGGCTCCCGCTGCGGCTCCTGCGCGGGGTGTAGGTTACCTCGATGAGGATGGAGGTGGGGGGAATTTAGGGTACCTGGATGCGTGATGACGCTACCGGACAATTTGCGCTGGTAGGACTATTGGAAGGATCGTGAAGAAGGAATCTCCCTGCTTGTTCGACGAGGCGAAGGTGGCAGGGACCTGGTCGGCCGCCACGACCGGCACAACACTCTGTCCGGAAGTCACCAGCGCTACTTCGGACTGGGCGCCACCAACGGGTCTTGCGGTTGCGTCCAACTGCTTTCGTTGGTTCCATGAAGGAACGTGAGCAACGGAGGTCACGAATGCAGATCCGGACAATCGACACGGGGTCGTACAGTCGATGGTGACGACTGAGGACGCCCGCTGGCTTGCCGGCTACCTGCGGAAGATGGTGTCGACCCGCCCCGCCGCCTGGGCCGGCACCGAGATAACCCTGTCCCAGCTGATCGCGCTCCATATCATCAGCGCGAAGGCGCCGATGACGTTGATCTCGCTGTCCGAGGCCCTGGGCACCCGACCACCGGCCACCTGCGCGATGGTCGATCGGCTCGCCCGGGCCGGGCTGGTCCGCCGCACGCCGGACCCCGACGACCTGCGACGCGTCCTGCTGGCTGTGACCGGTACGGCAGCCCAGATGATCGGCAAGATTGACCCGGACACGGCACGGCAACTGCAGTCAGTGCTGGCCAGCATGGGCTCGGCAGCCCAGCGCGTCCTCACCGAGGTCCTCAAGGACACCGCGCGGCGCCTCTCCCACTAGTCAGGTGCCCGAATCGGCATTCGGAAGGAATAGTATCAGCTGATTCTCCGGCGACGGCTCTGGAATACGCGCGTCGTCGACGCGTTGCGTCAATTCAAGATGGACGGCTTTTCCGGGCAGTCCCCGAACCACACCATCGTATCCGGAGTGACCACGGAATTCAGCGATGACGGCGAGCTCCAGCACGTCACAGTAAAAGTGCAGGCACTGCGCCAGCCGTGCCGTTGGGCATGGCAAACCGCACGGCCCCCACCGGCAGATGCGCAGGCCACTCGTGCTCCATCACAGTGCTCCATCCGACAATCGTCACCGTACCCTTGCGCATCGCCATGACGTTGGAATCGAGGGTCCTCACGAAGCTGGTCGGTGGGACACCAACAGCGTGTCGAACTCATCTGGGGTTATCGAACCGGGCTCACCGCCGGTGATGGCGAGGCGGTTAGCCAGGCGTTGCAGCAGTGCATTGATGGGCGTGGCGATGCCATGGAGCCTTCCCAGCAGGACAACTTCGCCGTTGAGGTAGTCGGTCTCGATACCGGGGGCACGGCGGGCGAGGCTCTGCCACGATGAGCCGCCGGCCCGCATCTCGCCGGCAACGGGATGAGCCTGGAGCAGGTCACCCCGCCGAGCCTGGTCCTCCTCGGTGGTGGCGGGCTTGATGCCGGCTGCGGCCAGGCATGCCTCACCCTCAGCTACCGCCCTCTGGCGGATCGGCCCCCGACGGGCTACTGGTCCACACACGGCTTCGACCGCGTTGCCGAGGTTGGTCAGGAGCTTGCGCCACTTCCACCGGGTTACATCGGGGATCGCTCGAGCGCTGAAGGTGGCCTCGCTGAACGCGGTAGCGATCGCTGTCGCGGTGTCATCCACTCCCCCGGGGTAGCGACCGATATCGAGGATGCCAGTGACAGGCGAGGAGTAGGCCCGTACCACGCCAGGCTGGAGATGGGCGGCAGGGCAGGCCACCGGCACCCCGTACACGGTGGAGAAGCGGCGTAGCGCCTCCGGTTCGTTGCGCACCCCATTCTGCAGGCACACCACCGCGAGTTCGGGTGGCGCGACCGCCGCCAACTCGCCCAACACCTCTGGGCTGTGCTGGCTCTTCACCGCGACGAGGGCGACGTCCTCGCGATGCCATCGGATCTTGGCCGGATGGTCCACCACGGGTATCGGCAGCCTCTGCTCGCCGGAGGGATCCTGGACCCGCAACCCCCGGTCCCGCAGCCCATCGTGGTGGGCACCGCGGGCTATCAACACCACTTCGTGACCATGCTGGAACAAGCGGGCTCCGACCACCCCGCCGATGGCCCCCGCCCCGTAGACCACGAATCGCATCCGACCAGCCTCGCACAGGCACTAGGTCTGGCGCACCGGTTTGCCGGTCACCTCCACGGCCCGGGCGTCAAGATCGACGCACACGTCCGCCACCCGCACAACCTGCTGCGGGGAGCCCCAGCGAGCCGCCGAACACCGGAGCACCTCCTAATACACCATCAACGAGATCAGAACGCACCTGGCAGCGAAAGCCGCCGAGCGCGTCATCAAACCTCCCATGACGTGGTCAACACTCACCCCCCCGAGCACGGTCGACAAGCCGGCACCCGCGGTCCTTACAATCGCTTAAGACGATCAGAGCGACCAGCGACACCGTTTCTCGCGGAGAACGGTGTGGTACCCGCTGGCAGAGCAGCCGCAGCGAGCGCGTGGTCGGTCATGCCGGCAGTTCGGCGGGCCGCAAGGATGGAGTCGACCGTACCTTCGGGGAGGAGCCACCACGTGGAGGACCAGACCATCGGGTTCGTCGGCTTGGGCAACATGGGGTTGCCGATCGCCCGCAACCTGGCGCGGGCCGGCTATCGACTCCGCGTCTACAACCGGACGCCCTCGAAGGCTGAACCACTGCTGGGGCTGGACGGCGTGGTTCTGGTGCGCAGCCCTGCCGAGACCGCCGAGCCGGGCGGGATCGTGTTCACCATGCTTGCCGACGACGACGCGGTCGAACACCTCACCGCAGGTGAGGACGGGTTGGCCGCTCGCCTGGGCCCCGAGGGTCTGCACATCTCGATGAGCACCATCGCGCCGACGACCAGTACCCGGCTCGCCCAACTGGGCAGCGGCTATCTCGCCGCACCCGTGTTCGGACGGCCGGACAAGGCCGCCTCCGCCGAACTGATCGTGCTCTCAGCCGGTGCGGCGCGGGCGCGCGAGCGGGCCAAGCCGTTGCTGGAGGTGATCGGCTCGGCCCTCTACGAACTCGGTGAGGACCCCGCCAGCGCGAACGCGGTGAAGCTGGTCGGCAACTTCCTGCTGATGAGCGCCATGGAGGCGATGTCTGAGGCGTTCGCGTTCGCCGAGAAACACGGTGTGCCGAGGAAGTTGGCCGCCGAGGTGCTCACGACGACTCCGCTGATGGCCAACGCGTACAAAGGCTACGGCGCTGCCATCGCCGACGGGAAGTTCAGTCCACCGGGGTTCGGTCTCCGGTTAGGCCACAAGGATGCGCGACTGGTCCTGGAGGCTGCCGGTCGGCTGAACGTGCCGATGCCGGTGGCGAATCTGGTCCGGGACCGCTACGCGACGTCGATCAACAAAGGGCGCGGCGAGCTGGACTGGTCGGCGCTGGCGATTGAGGTGTTCGACGCTGCGGGTCTGGACTGAGCAGCTCTCTCACCTGTGGCTGAGAGGCGCCTGATGAGTGAGCACATCGCCGCGGTCGAGGTCCCGGACACCCGGCTCGTCACCGAGGCCACCGAACTCGTCCGCGAGGCCGCCAGCCCGCTGATCTACCACCACTCGCGGCGGGTCTACCTGTTCGGCGCGCTGCGCGGACGCGAGCAGGGGCTGGAATTCGACCCGGAGCTGCTCTACGTCGGGGCGATGTTCCACGACCTCGGGCTGACCAAGAAGTACCGGCGCACCGATCAACGCTTCGAGATCGACGGCGCCGACGAGGCCCACCGCTTCCTGCTCGCCCACGGCATCGACGCCGACGCCGCGCAGCGCGTGTGGACCGGTATCGCGCTGCACACCACCCCGGAGATCCCGCTGCACATGGCACCGGAGATCGCGTTGGTCACCCGTGGTGTCGAGCTTGACGTCCTTGGTATCGGCTACCACACCATCACGGAGTCCCAGCGCGCCGAGATCACCGCAGCCCACCCGCGGCCGGACTTCACACGGCAGATCCTCGCCGCCTTCACCGACGGCATCAAAAACCGCCCCGACACCACGTTCGGCAACGTCAAGGTCGACGTCCTCGCCCACTTCGTCCCCGGCTTCCGCCGCGGCGACTTCGTCGAGGTCATCCAGAACTCCGACTGGACCGACTGAGCCAAACCCCGCATGGCCACACCACCAGAGCGGCGGCAGGACAGACAAGCGCCTCGCAGGTCGGGTAGCGGCGCCCGGTGGGCTGGGCGCTAAGCCGCGTCCCCGTAGATCTCGTGGTCTGTGATCAACTCTACTGTTGCCGAGTTCGACAGCAGGGCTGTCGGAGGTCACCCGAGTAGCTCTGCTGTCGAACTCGGCGTACTGAAGAGCACCCGAGGTCAGACCTTCCCTGTGGTTGGTGTCGTGGGTGTCAGCGACTGTCCGGTGTGTCGAGTAGGGGGTGGAGGCCAGTGGCGCTGGACATGGTCATGGTGGGTATCTCCTCGGGGGTGGGTGGCTGGCCGGCCGCCGGGAGCTGAAGTCGGGGGTCAGCGCTCGACCGGCGGCCGGCCAGCGATCTCGGGAGTGGGACGGTCGGGGCCTGGTGTCGTGTGGTGGTCGGGCCGCGCGGTTCTGCCTCGATCCGGGGCGGCACGTCGATGTCACGGGGATCGATCCGAGCCCTGATGGTCAGGAGGGATCGGGCGGACGGACGTCCCGCGCCGGGTGGTGGGGTGGTGCCCAGTCCGAGTTCGCTGGCAAGACGGGATCGCAGCGTGGCCTCATCGGGCTGGAGCAGCAGCCAGAAGATCGCGGTCCTGTGGATCCGGCAGCGTCGGAGCCCGATCACCGCGCCGAAGCCTCGGCAGGACGGGCAGCGGCCCCGCCGATCGATGGGATGATCGAGCAGCAGCGTGTACAACGCGGCGCTGGCCTGACACCCGATCGAGCTGATTCCCTCGACAGCGCCAGGTCTTGCCCGCATAGCCTGAAGCAGGAATCCGCGCAGTGCGTTGCGCATGAGCCGATGGCTGATCTGATCGATGGTCCGGCCCTTGCTGGTCACAGGTGTCACACCGTCACCTTCTGTCACGCTGCGGCCAGGACTGACCGCAGCCGGGGGAATTGCGTTGAGCTGCCCCACTAGCGTGGTGCTGATCACCGGTGCTGGAGGCCGGGTGCGGATGGGAATATTCACCCGCCCGCCCCGGCCGCTCGGAGCTGGGTGAATAAGAGGCTGGTGGGGGAGGAACTACCGGTTGATCGGGCCGCTGGGTGCCGGTTGTGTCGGTGTTCGGGGCTACCGTGTGCGGCGGGTTCGGTCGGGGACGTGATTTTTGGGGGGTGGGCGATGCCTCGGAAGGTGGGGACCTCGCCGAAAGCTAGGCGTGATCAGCTTCGGGATCGGATGCGTGTTTTGGGGTGTTCGGTGGCTCAGATCGCCGCCGAGATGGGTCGTCGGTTCGATCTGCGGCCTCGGGTGGCGTGGCGGCACGCGTTGGGGTGGTCGCAGTGGAAGGTGGCGCAGCGGTACAACACCGCGCATCCGGGGTCCAGGTTGTCGGACAACCGGGTCAGTGAGTTCGAGGTCTGGCCGCACGGTGGTTGTCCGCCCAGCTTGCGGTACCTGGCTCAGCTCGCCGCCACATTCGGGCACGGGTGCACTCCGGCTCAGCTCGTCGACGCTGACGACCTGGAGCACCTCACCCCTGCGGATCGCTGTCTGCTCACCACGGGTCACCCACCTGCCCCTGTTACCACGGGGGCGCTGGGCTCTGCCGTCGGCGTCACGGTGCGTGAGCGCGCTGACCCCGGTCGTGCGGTGCAGCGCGGAAGCGGTGACACTGGTGTCGTCTGGGGGAACCGACGCCTCGTGCGCCGCGACGCGCGGGGCCTACCGGTCCGTGAGGAGGTCATCGTGGCGGCCGAGGAATCCGCCCAGTTCCATCGCTGGAGCGCCACCACCAACGTCGATGACGATGTGCTGGAGCAAATGACCGCAGACGTCGCCGAGCTAGCCTGGCGTGAGCAGATCGACTCACCCGCCACTACCTACGCGCGCCTGCTCGGAGCCCGGGACGATGTGTTCCGCCTGATCGCGGGACGCCAGCAGCCCCACCACACCACCGGCCTGTACAAGATCGCCGGACAGATCTGCGGCATGCTGTCCATCGTCACATTCGACCTGGGGCATCCGCACGCCGCGAACACCCACGCCCGAACCGCGCTGCACTGCGCTGAGGTGTCCGGTTACACCCCGCTGCGGGTGTTCATCCGCTGGTGCCAGTCCAGTGTGGCGTACTGGGGCGGTCGCTACGACGAGGCCGCTCAGCTCATGGAGTCCGCCCTGCCCGATGCCACCAGCGGCACCACTCTGCTACGGCTGGCCAGCCAGCAGGCCCGCATCAACGCCGCCCGCCAACAACCTGGCGAGGTCAGCCGGGCCCTGGCGCTCGTCATGACCGCGCCTACCGAGCGCACCTCCGACGAACCGGGTGTGCTCGGCTTCGACGCCGGGATAGCTGCCCTTTACGCCAGTGAAGCCCACTACTCACTCGGTGGCACCGACGAGCTGGACGCCGCCGTGCAATGGGCGCACACCGCCCTGGACGAATTCACTGCTCAGTCCCGGCCCAGAATTCAGTCCTTCGCCGGCGCCCGCTTCGACCTCGCACTCGCCCATCTAGGCAGAGGTGACCTGGACGCGGTCCGCGAGCACCTTGCACCGATACTGCGCTCCACCCACGCCGAGTACCGCACCGTGCCAGTAATCGGCCGGGCCCGTTCCCTGCACACCCTGCTGACCCAGCGCACCGACCTCACTTCCCACACCATGACCGCCCTGCGCGATGACCTCACCGAGTTCTGCACCCACCCAGCCACGTCCCCACCAGGACTGGACCCGGCCACATGATTATCATTGGGCGCGTCTGCTAGCGACGCTTGGTCGCTAGGCATACCAAGGTGCGTGGCCTGATCGCCCGTACCTTCACCGCCCGGCGGGTGGAGGCGCTACGTCCGGTGGCGCAGCGGATCACCGACGGGCTGGTGGACGACATGGTGGCCGGGCCGCGGCCCGCCGCGCTCAACGAAGCACTCGTGCTCCCCCTGGCGATCACGGTGTTACGGACCCAGATCGCGGTGTCATCAACGGCCACCCTGAGGTACGTCATCGAGGACATCGAGCTGGACGGCTACACCATCCGCAAGGGCGCCAGCGTGCTGCTGTCGATAGAATCGGCCACCGTTGACGAGACGGTGTTTGATGATCCGTTCACCATCGACATCCGGCGCACAGAAAACCATCACATGACGTTCGGTGGCGGGCCGCACTACTGCGTGGGTGTGGCTCTGGCTTGGATGGATCTACAGATTATCACGGAGACGCTGCTGCGCAGGTTCCGAGACATCCGCTTGGCGGTTCCGGCGGAGAGGCTCCCTCGCTCGCTCGGTGGGTTCATGGAGGGCTTCACCAAGGTTCCGGTTGAGCGGTGAGAACCCGTAGGGTTATCCGCTGACGCGGTGGGGTAGCCGGTGGGCGTAGTGTCACCCGGCCATGGGGTGGATGAGTCGATCAGGGGTGCGGCGCACGGTCGCGCTCGTCGCAGGCGCCACGGTGCTGCTGGCGGCCTGCGGTGGTGGCGGTGAAGCGGGTGGCGGCGGTCAGCGCCAGACGGGGTCAACCTTCGCTGCGTGCGAGGCGAATCCGAACACCTGCAACTCGGCTGAGCCCGGCAAGCTGCGGCAGGGTGGCCAGCTCATTTTCGCCATCGAGAAGAACGTCGTGAACTGGAACGTGCTGTCCAACGAGGGCAACGTGTTCGAGAACGGCGAGGTCCTCAAGCCCGTGTTGCCCTACACGTTCGTCACCCAGCCGGACCTCACAGAGGTGATGAACACCGATCTGCTCGACTCGGCGACGGTGACCAACACCAACCCGGAAACGATCGTCTACAAGATCAAGGCGAACGCGATGTGGTCGGACGGAACGCCGATCACCGCTGAGGACTTCAGCTACGACTGGAAGGTCCTGAACGGGCGTGACTGCCCGGGCTGCTCCGCATCCACCACCTCCGGTTATGACCAAGTCCACTCGGTCGTCGGTTCCGACAATGGCAAGACGGTGACGGTGACCCTTGCCAAGCCGTTCACTGACTGGAAGCAGCTCTGGAGTAGCGGCTCGCCGATCTACCCGGCGCACATCGCCGCACAGCACGGCGGCATCACGACCCCGCAGGGGCTGGCCGCGTCGTTCACCTGGTTCGGAAAAAACGCGCCGACCTATTCCGGTGGCCCCTTCCAGATCGACAATGTTACGAACAATGAGTCGGTCACCCTGGTGCCCAACCCCAAGTGGTACGGGCCGCGCCCGAAGCTCGACCGGCTGATTTACCGGATCATCACCGATGCGAATCAGGAGCCAACGGCGCTGCAGAATCGTGAGGTCCAGGTCATCTACCCGCAGCCGCAGGTCGATCTCGTGCAGCAGGTGCGTAGGATCCCGGGCGTCTCGTCCTTCGTCGGGCTCGGCCTGAGCTGGGAGCACTTCGACCTCAACCTGCAAAACAATTACCTCGCCGACCCGGCGTTGCGCACTGCCATGTTCACCGCGGTCGATCGGCAGGCCATCATCGACAAGACTGTGGGCCAGTTCACCAACAAGATCAAACCGCTGAACAGTCACAACTTCGTTCCGCAGCAGAGCGGCTATGAGGACGTGGTCAGCGAGACGGGTCAGGGTTCCGGCAACCTGGCGCGGGCCCAACACATCCTCGCCGCCGCCGGGTACAAGATCGACGGTGGCCAGCTCACGACACCCTTCGGGATGCCGGTGCCGCCGATGCGGATCCGCTACACCATCGGAAACCAGATCCGCCAGGTCGAGTGCGAGCTGTTCGCCCAGCAGGTCAAGCCGTTGGGGATCACCGTGCAGGTGGTGCCGACCGACGACCTTGGCGCCACGACGTCCAGAGGAGACTATGACATCGTGGTGTTTGCCTGGGTTGACACGCCCTTCCCCTACGGTGGTGCGGTGCAACTCTGGGGCACCGGGCAGGGCAACAACTTCGGTCGCTACAGCAATCCGGACGTCGACCGTCTGATCGCTGCAGCCGGCAGCCAGACGGACGCCTCGCTAGCTCAGGAGACGCTCAACCAGGCGGACCGGCGGCTGACCAAGGACGCCTACGTGCTGCCCCTCTACCAGAAACCGACGTTCCTTGCCCTGTACGACAGCATCGCCAACGTCCGCAACAACTCCTCCCTAGACGGCCCTCCCTACAACGTCGCAAACTGGGCCCTCCGCGCCGCCAGCTAGTCCCTACCCTGGGAGCACCGTCTCATGGATGCTTGTGCACCTTGTGGGCCGCCCATACGCGGTCTCATGGATGCTTGTGCACGTTCCCACCGGGCAGCGCGACTGAGGTAGGAAGACGTCCATGCTCGCCTACGCGGTTCGCCGGGTACTCGTGTCGGTGCCGATTCTGGTCATCGCCACGTTCGTGGTCTTCGTGATGGTGTCGTGCTCCGGTGACCCGTTGTCGCAGCTCAAGACCCGCAATCCGCCACCACCACCGCGCACCCTTGACCTAGAGGCCCATCGGCTGCATCTGGACGAGCCGCTGTTGGTGCGCTACTGGCATTGGCTCACTGGGGTGATCCACGGTGACTTCGGTCCATCGGTGCAGTCCACCCAGGTGATCGGCCCCGAGTTGGCGCACCGATTCCTGGTCACCTTCCGCCTCATCGGGCTGGCGATGCTGCTGGCGCTGGTGCTCGCCGTGCTCGTCGGGGTGGTCAGCGCGGTCAAGCAGTACTCCGGGATCGACTACACGTTCACCTTCTTCGGGTTTCTCTTCCTGGCCATGCCCTCGTTCTGGTTCGCGATCCTGCTCAAGGAAGCCGGCATCAGCTTCAATGACACCGTCGGCAACCAGGTGCTGTTCACCATCGGTGACAGCTCGGTGTACGTCCAGGGCGGTGCGTGGGCGTCGATCACCGACATCCTGGGCCACATGATCCTGCCCACGATCTCCCTGGCGCTGCTGTCCTTCGCGGCCTGGAGCCGTTTCCAGCGGGCGTCCATGCTCGAAGTGCTGGGTAGTGACTATGTCCGGTTGGCCCGGGCCAAGGGGCTCCGGCGGAGGGCGGTGATGACCCGGCACGCCCTGCGCACCGCGCTGATCCCGCTGGCCACGGTCACCGCGCTGGATCTCGGCTCGATCATCTCCGGGGCCGTCGTGACCGAGAACGTGTATCAGTGGCGCGGGGCGGGCAGTTACCTGCTTGAGTCGATCCAGCACGACGACGTCTATGCCGTTGCGGGGTGGCTGCTGATCTCGGCGATCTTCGTCATCCTGTTCAACCTGGTCGCTGACCTGCTCTACGCTGTGCTCGACCCGAGGATCCGTTATGCGTGACCGGGAGCTCACCGTTGCGCAGCGTAGCCAGGCACAGTTGGTCGTGCGCCGTTTCCGGCAACACCGGCTGGCGCTGGCCAGCCTGATCGTGCTGCTGGCGCTAGTGTCGCTGGCCTTCGTCGGTGGCTGGTTGTGGAAGTATTCCGTCGCGGATCTCACCTCCGACGAATCGGTGCCGCCGTCGTGGGACCACCCGTTCGGCACCGACGCGGCGGGGCATGACACGTTCGCCCAGGTGTTACGCGGCACTCAGATCTCGATCGGGATCTCGGTGCTGGTCGCGGTCTTCGCCACCGTCGTCGGAACCATCTGGGGGGTCACCGCGGGTTATTACGGGGGCCGGCTCGACAGTGTGCTGATGCGGATCGCCGATCTGGTTCTCACCTTGCCACTACTTGCCGTCGCCGCGGTGCTCGGGCACAACCTCGGAGGTAGCTGGTGGCTGATCGCCGTGGTGATCGCTGGGCTGTACTGGGCCTACGTCGCCCGGGTCGCCCGCGGTGTCGTGCTGTCGCTGCGGGAGAAGGAGTTCGTGGAGGCCGCCAGAGCGATCGGTGCGAACGATGCCAGGATCATCTTCCGGCATCTGGTGCCCAACGCGTTCGGCTCGATCATCGTGAACGCCACCGTCTTGGTCTCCGTCGCGATCCTCCTGGAGACGGCGCTGTCCTACCTCGGCTTCGGGGTGCGGCCCCCGGACACCTCGCTGGGGCTACTGGTCAGCGAGGCGCAGACGGCGGTGGAGACCCGGCCGTGGCTGTTCTTCTTCCCGGGCCTGTTTATCATCCTGATCGCGCTGACGATCAACTTCATCGGCGACGGTCTGCGCGACGCGCTGGACCCCCAGCAGACGAGGGTGCGGACATGACCGCCACGGGCGAGGCCGTGCTCGAAGTCACGGACCTGCGGGTGGAGTTCCGCACCGACGAGGGTCGGGTGCAGGCCGTGCGCGGGGTCAGCTACCAGCTGCATCGCGGTGAGGTGCTCGGCATCGTTGGTGAGTCGGGCTCCGGCAAGTCGGTGACCTCGCTGGCCGTGATGGGTTTGCTGCCCAGCTCGGCCCGGGCGTCCGGGTCGGTGCGCTTCGGTGGTTGTTCGGGGGGCACCGAGCTACTCGGGGCGTCGGATTCCGAGCTCAGCCGGGTGCGCGGCCAGGGCATCTCGATGATCTTTCAGGATCCGATGACCTCGCTCAACCCCGTCTACACCGTCGGATACCAGATTGCCGAGGCGATCCGGGCGCACCATGACGTCCGCCGAGACGCGGCGCGCAAGCAGGCGGTGACGCTGCTCGAGGCGGTCAGCATCCCCAACCCGATCGAGCGGGTAGCCAACTACCCCCATGAGCTCTCTGGTGGGATGCGCCAGCGGGTGGTGATCGCGATCGCGATGGCCAACCACCCCGAGGTGATCATCGCTGATGAGCCCACCACCGCGCTGGACGTGACCGTCCAGGCGCAGATCCTGGAGGCGCTGCGGACCGCGAAGGTGCAGACCGGAGCGGCCATGCTGCTCATCACGCACGACCTCGGTGTGATCGCTGGACAAGCGGACCGGGTGCTGGTGATGTATGCCGGCCGGGTCGTCGAAGCCGGCACCGTCGAGGAGATCTTCTACACCCCGCGGATGCCCTACACACTGGGTTTGTTGGGCAGCCAGCCTCGGCTGGACGTGCGGATGCCGCGGCTGCATCCCATCAGTGGCGTGCCCCCCTCGGCGATCACTATGCCCCCAGGATGCCCGTTCGCCCCCCGCTGCCCGCTGGCCGCACCGGTCTGCGAGGCTGAGGAGCCCCCGCTGGCGGCGACCGGCACCAGCGGACATCGCGCGGCCTGCCACTTCAGCGACCAGTTGGACGGGGTGGAGCCCGGCGACCTGTTCCGCCCCGTCTCGCGGGACACCGCGCCATGACCGCCGACGTACGTGGTCCCGCGGCGGCGGTGTTGTCAGTGCGCAACCTGGTCAAGCACTTTCCGGTGCGTGGCCGCGGTCTGCTCCGCCACCGCCTCGGCGACGTGCACGCCGTCTGCGACGTGTCATTCGACCTGTACCCGCACGAAACGCTGGGGCTGGTCGGCGAGTCAGGCTGCGGCAAGACCACCACGGCACGAGTGCTGCTCAACCTTCAGGTGGCCACGGCCGGTCACGTTCATTACCAGGGCACCGAGCTGACTCAGCTGCCGCGCAAGGCCATGCAACGGTTGCGGCGCGAGTTGCAGATCGTCTTCCAGGACCCCTACGCCGCACTCGACCCGCGACTGCCGGTGAACGAGATCATTGCTGAGCCACTGCGCATCCACGGTCTTTATGGGGGTCTTGACGGGCATGAGAAGGTGCGGGAGTTGCTCGCGCTGGTCGGGCTCAAGCCCGAGCACGGCAACCGATTCCCGCACGAGTTCTCCGGGGGGCAGCGCCAGCGGATCGGCATCGCCCGCGCGCTCGCGCTACGCCCGAAGGTCCTCGTCCTGGACGAGCCGGTGTCCGCGCTGGACGTCTCCATCCAGGCTGGTGTGCTCAACCTGCTGGCGGACCTGCAGGCACAGCTGGGTCTATCCTGCCTGTTCGTGTCCCACGATCTGTCGGTGGTGCGGCACGTGGCCGACCGGATCGCCGTGATGTACCTGGGTCGCATCGTGGAGACCGGCACCTCCGAGGAGCTGTTCAGTGCGCCGGTGCACCCGTATACCCAGGCCCTGATCTCGGCGATCCCGCTGCCTGACCCGCGCAAGGAGCGAGCTCGGGAGCGGATCATCCTCACCGGGGAGGTGCCCAACCCGGCGAATCCACCGTCGGGCTGCCGGTTCCGGACCCGCTGCCCCCTCTTCGCCGCCCAGCTCACCGACCCCCAACGCCACCGCTGCACCACGGAGATCCCACCCCTCACCGATCACGGCCATGGCCACTCCGCCGCGTGCCACTACGCGAACCTCTCGTCCCCTTCCGCGCTGAGCGGGCTCACTGTGGTGACCGGCAATGGTTTACCACGCTCAACCTCCACGATGCGGGGGTTGGGGGGTGTCTAGGCCTGTGCGGCGGCTGCTGGTGGTGCACGCGCATCCGGATGACGAGACGTTGTGGACCGGCGGGATGATCGCCCGCTACGCTGCGGCCGGCGTCGCGGTGACCCTGGTGACCTGCACGCTCGGTGAGCAGGGTGAGGTGCTCGTCGAGGAGTTGCGCGGCCTGGCCGCCGACCGTGCCGACCAACTCGGTGGCTACCGGCTGGCCGAGCTGCGGGCGGCCTGTGCCGCACTCGGCGTCATCGACCAGCGGTTTCTCGGCGGGATTGGCCGGTGGCGGGACTCTGGCATGGTCGTGGAACCCGGTGCTCGGGCGAGCGTGCCGGCTGACCTGCATCCGCGGGCATTCGCCGCCGGGATGCTCGACGAACAGGTCGATGCGCTGGTCGAGGTGCTCGAACAGGTGCGTCCCCAGGTCGTGGTGAGCTATGGCCCGGACGGCGGCTACGGGCACCCCGATCACGTCCGGGCCCACCAGGTGATGATGGCCGCTGCGGTTCAGATACCCGAGGTGGCCCGGGTGTTGTGGGCGGTGCGGCCGGTCTCGGCGGTGGCTGCGGGGATCGCCGCCCTGCGTGCTATGCCTGGGCTGCCCTTCCCGCTGCCGGGGCCCCACGGGCTGCCTGGGGTAGCCGATGCCGAGGTGACTACCGCCCTGGACGTCAGCGCGCACCGGAGTGCCATGCTGGCGGCGATGCGCGCCCACGCCACCCAGATCAGGCTGTGGACCGCGGGCCCCCATGCTGCGTTCGCGCTCTGCGACGGGGTGGCCCGGCCAGTGTTCGACATCGAGCACTTCACCCTCGTGCGTGGTACGGCCACGGGTGCGCACGACGACCTGTTCGGTGGGTTGCCCGGTCCGGTCACGGCGCCCCAGGGGATATCCCAGTGAGCGTGCTCGCCCGCATGACCTTGGTGGTGCTGGGGTTCGATGCCCTCGCGCTGGCCGCGGTGGAGTTGCTGTACCTCCCGCTGCGGGTGGGTGCGGTGCCGTTTCCGGTCACGATCCTGCTCGCTGTGGTGAGTACGCCATGGTTGGTGCGCAGTGCGGCGGAGCTGGGTGGGCCCCGCATGGTGGCTGCTGTCCCGCTGGTGGTGTGGGTGCTGGCGCTCGGTGTGCTCGGGGTCGGCGGGCCGGGCGGCAACGTGCTGCTTCCGGTGGACTGGCGCTCGGTGCTGTTGCTGGGTGGCGGCATGTTCCCGGCCGCTGTGGTGCTGGGCCGGGCACTGGCCCGCTCGTGAGTGGCGGGGCCGTTGTGTCGCCACCTGGGTAGGCGGAGATACTGTGCAGTTAGACGGCCCGTCCGGGTACCGCGCGCGAGTGAGGAGCAGGAGAAACCCCATGACATACGTGATCGCAGAGCCCTGCGTGGACGTCATGGACAGATCGTGCATCGAAGAATGCCCCGTGGACTGCATTTACGAGGGCGGCCGGATGCTCTACATCCAGCCCGACGAGTGCGTCGACTGCGGCGCCTGTGAGCCTGTCTGCCCGGTGGAGGCCATCTACTACGAGGACGACGTCCCGGAGCAGTGGAAGGACTACACCAAAGCCAATGTCGACTTCTTCACCGAGCTGGGCTCACCCGGTGGAGCGTCCAAGGTCGGCGCGGTCAATTACGACCCGGTGATGATCGCCGAGCTGCCACCGCAGAACGAGGAGTGACGCGCGCCTGGACCCCGGAGGCAGGTGTCCCGCACGACCCGGGTGTGGATGTCCCGCACGACGCCGGCGCTAGGCGCCTGGTCCTTCCTGACTTCCCCTGGGACAGCCTCGCGGAGGTAGCCCGCCGGGCGAGCGAGTATCCCGGCGGTGCGGTTGACCTGTCTGTCGGCACCCCGGTTGACCCGGTTCCCGACGTGCTGCGAGATGCGCTGCAGTCCGCGTCGGCGCTGCCCGGCTACCCGGCCACGCATGGCACGCCAGAGCTTCGCCAGGCCGCCGTCGTGGCGCTGGCGCGCCGGTACGGCGTGACCGGTGTGCCAGCCGAGGCGGTGCTGCCGACGATGGGTTCCAAAGAACTGGTGGCCTGGCTGCCCACGCTGCTCGGGCTCGGCCCCGGTGATGTCGTCGCGCTGCCGGAACTGGCCTATCCCACCTATGAGGTCGGCGCGCGGCTGGCCGGCGCCACCGCGGTGCGCCTTTCCGATGACGAGCCGGCGGCACCGGGCACCCGGCTGCGGTGGCTGAACTCGCCGCGCAACCCCACCGGCGATGTCGCACCTGCCGGGGTGCTTGCCAGCGCGGTGCGCCAAGCCCGGCAGATCGGCGTGGTGGTCGCCTCCGACGAGTGTTACCTCTCCCTGGGATGGGAGGCGCAGCCGGTCTCGGTGCTGCACCCGCGGGTGTCCGGTGGGGATCACAGCGGGCTGCTGGCGGTACACTCGCTGTCCAAGTCGTCCAACCTCGCCGGCTACCGGGCCGGTTTCGTGACCGGTGACCCCGAACTGGTCGCCGCCCTGCTCGCGGTGCGCAAACACGCCGGGATGATGGTTGCCCGACCGGTGCAGCAGGCGATGGTGGCCGCGCTGTCCGACGATACGCACGTGGCGCGGCAGCGGGACCGCTACGCGCGGCGCCGGCAGCTGTTAGCGCCCGCGCTGGACCGAGCCGGGCTGCGGGTGCAGCGGTCGCAGGGTGGGCTGTTCCTGTGGTGCACCGCGGGCGAGTCGTGCTGGGACACGGTGACCCGACTGGCCGAGTTCGGCGTGCTCGTCGCCCCTGGTGAGTTCTACGGCCCCACCGGTGCCCAGCACGTCCGGGTCGCCCTGACCGCGACAGACGCGCGGATCGCCGCTGCGGTGCGGCGGCTAGGTCTGCTGCCGCAGCTGTGACGGGGATGTCGCCAAGACCGTCCAAGGTCACTCGTTGGAGTGCAGCATGGCGTTGAGCTCGATGCCGGCTTTGCCTGCGCGGTGCACCGCGTGCACGGCGCCGGTGACCGAGTCCCGGCGAAACAGCACCCCGTCGGTCCCAGAGAGCTCGCGGGCCTTCACCACCGTGCCATCGGGCAATGTCACCTTGGTTCCCGCGGTGACGTACAGGCCGGCCTCCACCACACAGTCGTCGCCCAAGGAGATCCCGATCCCGGCATTGGCGCCAACCAGGCAGCGTCGGCCGATCGAGATCTGCTCCTTGCCGCCGCCCGACAGCGTCCCCATGATCGACGCACCGCCGCCCAGATCGGAGTCAGCACCGACGATGACCCCGGAGGAGATCCGGCCCTCCACCATTGACGTGCCGAGCGTGCCGGCGTTGAAGTTGACGAACCCCTCGTGCATCACCGTGGTGCCGGTGGCCAGGTGAGAGCCCAGCCGCACCCGGTCCGCGTCGGCGATTCGCACCCCCGAGGGCACCACGTAGTTGACCATCCGCGGGAACTTGTCCACCCCGTAGACGGTGACCGGGCCAAGCTGGCGCATCCGCACGCGGGTGGCCTCGAAGTCCGTCACCTGGCACGGCCCGAAGCTGGTCCACACCACGTTGGACAGCAGCCCGAAGACCCCCTCAAGGTTGATGCTGCGCGGGGTCACCAGGCGGTGCGAGAGCAGATGCAGGCGCAGGTAGACGTCATGCGCGTCGACTGGTGGGGCCTGCAGGTCCGACACTGCGGTGCGCACCGCCACCAACTCGACGCCGCGTGCCGGATCCGGGCCGAGCAGCGCGGCGAACTCCTCGGGCACCTCCTTCGGTGCTACCCGCACGGTGCCGGCTTCGGCGTCGCGCGGTAGGCCTGGTACCGGGTTCGGAAACCAGGTGTCCAGCACGGTGCCGGTGTGCGTGAGGGTAGCCAGCCCCAGGCCGTGCGCCGACGTGATCCGTGGGGAGTCTATTTGGGGGTTGTCCACAGCGGGCCACGGTATCGGGTGGTGATCCGGCTTCTCGGCGATACTGTTTCTCGGCGCTACTGTCACACCCGTGACTGTCACATCCGTGGACCTGGACCTCACTGCTGACCCCGTGGACTTGACCGCTGCGCTGGTGGACGTGCCCAGCGTGTCGGGGGAGGAGGACGCGATAACCGATGCGGTGCAGCGGGCACTGGCCGCGCAGGCACCGCACCTGCGGTTGCTGCGCTGCGGCAATGCCGTGCTGGCCCGCACCGAACTGGGCCGCTCGCGGCGGGTGCTGTTGGCGGGGCACCTGGACACGGTGCCGGTTGCCGGGAATCTGCCCAGCTGGCGCTCCGGCGAGTTGCTCTATGGCTGCGGCACGTCGGACATGAAGTCGGGCGACGCGATGATCCTGCATCTCGCGGCCACGGTGCCCGAGCCGGTGTGCGACCTGACGGTGGTGCTCTACGACTGCGAGGAGGTCGAGGAGGCCCGTAATGGGTTGGGACGGATCGAGCGGGAGCATCCCGAATGGCTGGCCGCGCAGCTGGCGATTCTGGCCGAACCCACCAGCGGTCTGGTCGAGGCCGGCTGCCAGGGCACCTTGCGGGTCATGGTGCGCACGGCGGGGCGCCGCGCGCACAGTGCCCGGTCGTGGCTGGGGGACAACGCAATCCACGCCGCCGGGCAGGTGCTGCACCGGCTGGCCGGCTACCGGCCGCGCAGCGTCGAGATCGACGGGTGCACCTACCGGGAGGGGCTGCAGGCGGTAGGTATCTCCGGTGGAGTTGCCAGCAACGTGGTGCCCGACGCCTGCGAGGTGCAGGTCAACTTCCGGTTCGCTCCGGATCGCTCGCTGCCGGAGGCCCAGCAGTATGTCCGTGAGGTGCTCGAGGGGTTCGAGCTCGAGTTCACCGACGGTGCTTGCGGTGCGCTACCGGGACTGGACGCGCCGGCGGCCCGGGAGTTCCTGGCCACCACCGGGGTCGCCCCGGTCGCGAAGTACGGCTGGACGGATGTGTCCCGCTTCGCCGCGCTGGGGATTCCCGCGCTGAACTACGGACCTGGCGACCCCAACCTCGCGCACACCCGCGACGAGCATGTGCACACCCACCAGATCACCGCCTGCACCGAGTCACTACGCCGCTATCTCACCTCCCCACAGGGAGACATATCGGGCGGAGCCGAACCGGGCAGGATGCCCGGGGTGGGTCACTAGGCTGGCGGTTATGGCGGTGAACGGGTGGCAGGGCTCCAGTCGGAACGGGGAGGACAGCGGGAGGGATGAGGAACACCCTCGGGAGACGCAGCGTGGGCCGGTGGTGCTACGGCGGGGCCGCCGCTATGAGGCGACCACCACCGATCAGCGGCTGCTCGACTCACGAGGCCCTAGTGACTGGGTGCACACCGACCCGTGGCGGGTGCTGCGTATCCAGGCTGAGTTCGTCGAGGGCTTCGGAGCGCTGGCCGAGTTGCCCCGTGCGGTCACCGTCTTCGGTTCGGCGCGCACCCACCAGGACCATCCGGAGTATGCCACCGGTGTCGCGCTCGGTGCCGCGCTTGCCGCCGCCGGCTTCGCGGTGATCACCGGTGGTGGACCCGGCAGCATGGAGGCGGTCAACCGCGGGGCATCCAAGGCGGGCGGGCTGTCAGTGGGACTGGGCATCGAACTGCCCTTCGAGCAGGGGCTCAACCCCTGGGTTGACCTCGGAATCAACTTCCGCTATTTCTTCACCCGCAAGACCATGTTCGTTAAGTACGCCCAGGCCTTCGTCTGCTTGCCCGGCGGATTCGGCACCCTGGACGAACTGTTCGAGGCCCTCACTCTGGTGCAGAACAAGAAGGTTACCAAGTTCCCTGTCGTCCTGTTCGGGCGTGCCTACTGGGGCGGGTTGTACTCGTGGCTGGCCGATACCGTGGCGGCGCAGGGCAAGCTCCGTGAGGCCGAGCTCGCCCTGCTGCATGTCACTGACGACATCGACGAGGTGGTTCGCCTGGTTGGCGAGTCCTATCAGGCCTGGCAGGACGTCCATTGAAGGCACCCAGCGTGTGGTGCGGTGTCGTGACGTAGCTCGACGTGAGGGGACGACGTGAGGCTCGGGTGCCATAACTTCCTCGAAGACCGGCTGCTGGTCATGGCGGTCATCAATCGAACTCCCGATTCTTTTTACGACAAGGGGAGGCACTACTCCTTGTCAGATGCATTGAGGGCTGTTGATGCAGCGGTTGCCGGTGGGGCGGATATCGTGGATATTGGGGGGGTAAAAGCTGCGCCCGGACCGGAGGTGCCTGTCAATCAGGAGATCGAGCGCGTTGTTCCACTCATTGCCGAGATTCGCAGATTACACCCAAAGGTCGTAATCAGTGTTGATACCTGGCGGAGCGAGGTGGCGGCGGCGGGCGCCGAAGCGGGCGCCAGCCTGATCAATGACGCCTGGGGGGGCTACGATCCGGATCTCGCAAAGGTTGCGGCGCGTTACGGTTGCGGTCTCGTGTGTACTCATGCGGGAACTCTGGCGCCTAGGATCGAGGCGCGCGGTCTGAATTACGCGGATGTCGTGGTGGACGTCACGGTGCGCCTGTCTGAGTTGGCGGATCGGGCTGTGCGTCTCGGTGTGGCTAAGGAATCGATTCTCGTTGACCCTGGTCACGACTTTGCCAAGAATACTCGCCACTCTCTTGAGGTGACCCGTCGAATTGATGAGATCGTCGGAGTCGGGTGGCCCGTCCTGGTTGCCGTCTCCAATAAAGACTTCATTGGAGAATCCCTTAACCTCCCCGTGACGGAGCGATTAGAAGGGACGTTGGCGGTGATTTCTCTTTGCGCCTGGATGGGGGTTCGAGTTTTTCGTGTGCACAATGTCAAGGAGACCCGGCGGGTTATCGACATGGTGAGTGTTGTGATGGGAAAAAAACAGCCCTTGATCGCGAAGCGCGCCACGAGCTAAGGGGTACCGTGTCGTGAGAATGACAATGACATGAGAGGCCTGGCGCTGCTCCCACAGACCCGGCGGTGGTTCAGCGAAGCCACCGTGCAGAGCGTGCCGTGGACCGTCGAGCAACTCGTCGCGGCCAAGCAGGGCCGAACCGTCAGTGTGGTATTGCCCGCGCTGAACGAGGAGGTCACGGTCGGCGCTCTGGTCGGTGAGCTGCGATCGTTGGTCGGCGGGCTGATCGACGAACTGGTGGTGATGGACTCCGGGTGCACCGACCGGACTGCCGACGTGGCCCGAGAGGCCGGCGCCCGGGTGGTGCACCGCACCGATGTGCTGCCCGAGCTGGAGCCGTGGCCGGGTAAGGGGGAGGTGCTCTGGCGTTCCCTGGCGGCTACCTCGGGCGATCTGCTGGTCTTCATCGACTCCGACCTGGTCGATTTCGATTCCGGGTTCGTGCCCGCCCTGCTCGGACCGTTGCTGCTGCGCCATCGGCGCATGAGACAACGGGTTGCACTGGTCAAGGGCTTCTACCGGCGTCCGCTCTGGACCGAAGGCCCGGAAGCGGGGGCAGGCGGCGGTCGGGTCACCGAGTTGCTGGCCCGGCCGCTGCTCAATACGCTGCGCCCCGAACTGGCCGGGGTGGTGCAGCCACTGAGCGGCGAGTATGCGGCGAGTCGCGCATTCCTGGAGTCGGTGCCCTTCGCCGCTGGGTACGGTGTGGAGATCGGGTTGTTGCTCGACGCGCACACCCGCTACGGGCTGGACGGGCTGGCTCAGGTGAACCTCGGGGTGCGCAAGCACCGGAACCGCTCGTTGCTCGAACTCGGGGTGATGTCCCGGCAGATTCTCGGCGCCGCACTGCCCCGCTGCGGGGTGGCCGAGGTCCCGGGATCGGCAGGCATCACCCAGTTCGTGCAGCGCGGTGCCCGCTTCCTGCCCACCGAGAGCGGGGTACTGGTGGCCGACCGGCCGCCGATGCGCGATGTGCTCGCTGCCCGGTCAGCCTGACCATGCCACGATCTCCGAACGTGGGCACAGTACTGATCTATCTCATCGTCGCGGCAGTGGCGGCCGCAGTGGTGTTCCTGGTCGCTTCGCTGGTGTTCGGTCGGGGCGAAGAGCTGGCGGCACTGCCGCCGGATGCGACCCCGACCTGGCTGCCAGACGGACCGATCGTCGGCGACGACGTGCGCGCCATCCGGTTTTCCCAGGTGCTGCGTGGGTATCGGATGTCCGAGGTGGATTGGACGCTGCACCGAGCCGCGAATGAACTCGACGCGCTGCGCGCCCGGGTGGCTGAGCTGGAGGCGCAGCGGTGAACCGGACCGTGCGAGTCGATGCCCGGGTCGATGTCGATGCGCCGCCGGAAACAGTATTCGCGGCCGCCACCGACTGGGAGCGCCAGGGTGAGTGGATGCTCGGCACCACCGTGCGGGTCCGTCGTGGCGATGGCCGCTCGGTCGGCTCGGAGGTGGAGGCTGTCACCGGGATACGCGGAATCGGGGTCACCGACAGCATGCGGATCACCATGTGGGACGCTCCCTCCCGATGCGAGATGCGGCACCTCGGGACAGTGGTGCGCGGCACCGGCATCTTCGCGGTGCAGCCGCGCGACCGCGACGCAGCCACCTTTGAGTGGGCTGAGCAACTGGAGTTGCCGCTGGGGGCGCTGGGTGCCGTGGGCTGGCCGCTGATTCGTCCGGTCTTCGACTGGGGTTTGCGGCTCTCGCTGGCGCGCTTCGCCGACTTCTGCCGGACCTACCCCAGATGACCTCAGCCGAGGGCTCGACCAGCGCCCTCAACGATCCAAGCACCGGCCGGGGAGCCGGCCCAGCGGCCGGAACGGACGGCCGCCTGCGCTGCCCCTGGGCGGGATCAGCCCCTGACTATTGCGCCTACCACGACCACGAATGGGGGGTGCCGGTTCATGGCGAGGTCGCTCTGTTCGAGCGACTCAGCCTGGAGGTGTTCCAGTCGGGCCTGTCCTGGCTGACGATCCTGCGCAAGCGGGACGCCTTCCGGCGCGCTTTCGCCGGCTTCCACCCAGCTACGGTCGCCGCGTTCACCGACGACGACGTGGCGCGCCTGCTTGCCGACGCAGCCATCGTCCGTAACCGCGCTAAGATCGAGGCGACGGTGCGCAATGCCCGGGCGGTCACCGAGCTAGCCGAGGATCTAGACGCCTTGTTGTGGTCCTACGCGCCCGACCCCGCTGGGCGGCCCGCGCCACGCACCGTGGCCGACGTGCTGGCCCGGACCCGCGAATCCGACGCGATGGCCCGCACCCTGCGGCGCCGGGGCCTCACCTTTGTCGGTCCCGTCACCTGCCACGCGCTCATGCAGGCCACCGGGATGGTCGATGACCACCTCGCCGGCTGCTTCCGCCGCGGCGCCGGGTGAGCTCCGGCGCTGGTGAGCCGGCGGTCCCGGGTGGACGGTGCGATGTGTCCAAGTGCGAGATCATCGGTTGCTTTTCGGGCGCCGGAGCCGATAAGGGAGAATGCAGGAGGTCACGGGTGTCACGTGGCCACCCGCGGTGACGAATGCACGGAGGGAGCACGCTATGGCGGCCATGAAGCCCCGGACCGGCGACGGTCCCCTCGAAGTGACGAAGGAGGGACGGGGCATCGTGATGCGTGTCCCGCTCGAGGGCGGTGGACGGCTCGTCGTCGAGATGTCGGCGGACGAGGCTGGCGAACTTGGCGAGGCATTGCGGGCTGTTGTGGAGTGACGTCCAGTGTCCGTCGTTCGGTGGCCTCGGTTGGCGCCATCAGGCGTCGGGGCCTCGCCACGAACTGAGCCGGAGATACCTGTGCCCGTGATACCGGAGGTCCCGACCCCGCTGGTTGAGGTCCGGGTGCAGGCGCGGCCCGATCCCGGGGTGCCTGATGTCGTGTTGGTCGGCGCACCTTCACCAGCGGATGATCAGTTGATCTTGGGTCCTGGTGCGGATGAGATCGGCGTGGACGAGCAGTGGCTAGCCCAGTACCGGGTGAGGGCCGCCGCGGGCTCGGCTCAGGTGGTGCCCCTGGCCACGGCGCGGCCCGATCACGGGTGGCTCGTGGGCACCGGAGCGGGCCGCACGGGGGATTGGCGGGCGGCCGGTGCCGCGCTGGTCCGGGCCACCTCGGCGGCAGGTCGGCTAGCGCCGCCCCTGGTGCAGGTGCACCTGCCGCCCGGCACGACAGCTCACCAGGCGGCGGCCCTGGCCGTCGGGTGCGTCGTGGGCTCGCATTGTTACCGCGTCACCAGTGGCGGTGGTCGGATTGCCGGCTCGGCCGGCGGTGGTGGGATTGCCGGCTCGGCTGGCGGGGCACCGCTTTCGACGACCACTGTGGTGCTCATCGCGACACCCGGCGACGGGCTGGGGGCACTTGCCGACGCTGTCGCCAGGGCGCAGCTGCTTGGCCGGGCCACGGGGCTGGCCCGGGACCTCGCCAACACTCCGAGCGGGCACAAGGACCCCGCGTGGCTCGCCGGCACCGCTGCCCGCTTGGCCGCCACCGTGCCCGGTCTGCGGGCCACCGTGCGCGACGAGCACTGGTTGGCTGAGCACGGCTTCGGGGGAGTGCTGGCGGTCGGCGGCGGTTCGGCCCGCCCGCCGCGGTTGCTCGAGCTGGCCTGGCACCCACCCGCGGTGAACCCGGGCGTGAACCCAGAAATGCCCGCGGTGGAGCACCTGGTGTTGGTCGGCAAGGGCATCACCTTCGACACCGGCGGGATCTCGATCAAGCCAGCCGAGGGCATGCACCTGATGCGCACGGACATGTCCGGGGGTGCTGCGGTGATCGCCACGCTGCTCGCCGTCGGCCAGCTGGCGCTGCCGCTACGGGTGACGGGGCTGGTGCCCTCCGCGGAAAACCACGTGTCCGGGTCAGCGTTTCGCCCGAGTGACGTGGTGCGCCACGTGGGGGGTACTACCACTGAGGTGACCAACACCGACGCGGAGGGCCGGCTGGTGCTCGCTGACGCGCTGGCCTACGCGGTGCGTACGCTTGCGCCCACCACACTGGTTGACGTCGCGACATTGACCGGGGCGATGAAGGTGTCGTTGGGCCTGCGCACTGGCGGTCTGTTCGCCACCGAGCCGGAACTCACCGAGCGCATCCAGGCTGCCGGCGAGACTGCTGGCGAGGCCTGGTGGCCGATGCCGCTGATCGACGATCACGCCGACGGAGTCCGCTCGGACATCGCTGACCTGCGGCAGTGCCCGCCGGGCCCCGGGGGCATCACGGCGGCGCTGTTCTTGCGGGAGTTCACTGCCGGGTTGCCCTGGGCGCATCTGGACATCGCGGGTCCGGCCCGTGCCGAGGAGAACTATGACGAGGTCAACGCGGGGGGCACCGGGTTCGCCACCCGGACCCTGATCGAGTTGGCCTGCTCGTTCACCGGCTAGGCTCCGCCCTGATGACCACCTCCGCCCCGCTGACCACCCCCGCCCCGATGGTCACTCCGCCTGCCCGCACCGGCCGGGTCGTGATCACTGGGGGAACCGGCTTCGTCGGCCGTGCCGCCGTCGCCGCTTTTGCCGGCCGGGGCAACCCGGTCACCGTGGTGGACCGCAGCGCGTATCACGACCCGGCGGTCCGTAGCGTCGTCGGTGAGCTCACCGACCCAGGGGTGGTCGCCGACGCAATGGCTGGCGGGGATGTGGCCGGTGTGGTGCACCTGGCTGCCGTTACCTCGGTGTTGCGTTCGGTGGAGCACCCGGTTGCCACCTATCAGGCGAACGTGGCGGTGACCCAGGACCTGCTCGAGGGCTGCCGCCGAGCCGGCGTCGAGCGGTTTCTCATGGCGTCCACCAACGCGGTGGTCGGTGATGTCGGCCACGCCATAGTGGACGAAGCGACACCGCTGCGCCCGCTGACTCCCTACGGTGCCAGCAAAGCGGCCGGCGAGATGCTGTTGTGCGGCTATGCGGGTGCCTACGGCATGGCCACCTGCGCATTGCGCTTCACCAACATCTACGGCCCGGGAATGGGGCACAAGGACAGCTTCGTGCCGCGGATGATGCGCGCCGCGCTGGCCGGCCAGGGGGTGCAGATCTATGGCGACGGGCTGCAGCGGCGTGACCTCGTGCACATCGATGACGTCGTGGCGGCCGTGCTCGCGGCATGGGACCGTCGCTTCACCGGTACCGCGATCATCGGCTCAGGCCGATCGGTGACCGTACTGGAACTCCTCGACGCGGTGCGCACGGTCACCGGCTGCGCGTTGCCCGCCGAGCACGTCGCCGCCAAGCGTGGTGAAATGCCCGCGGTGATCGTTGACATCAGTCGGGCTCGCGAGCAGTTGGGCTACCGGCCGTCGGTCTCGCTGGTCGACGGGCTGGCCACGGTGTGGCAGGACTTTGCGGTCGTTGGCGCCCCGCTGAATCTCACAGTCAACAAAACCCTAGTCACTCCGGGGACAGGCGGTCCGGACCGGTGAGGGGTCAGCGGCACTGGTTGTGCCGGCACTGGATGCTGCTGGTGCTGCTCGGACTGGGTACCGGCTTGCGGGTACTCACCGTGCTGGCCTACCAGCCCGCGATCCTCTACATCGACTCCTTCAGTTACCTGGACAATATTCACGATCTGCGCCCCGACGGGCTGCGCCCGATCGGGTACGACCTCATCCTGAACCTCCTGCTGCCCTTCGGTGGCCTGCGTGCGGTGGCTGTGGTGCAGCACCTGCTCGGGCTGGGCATCGCGGTGGTGATCTACCTGCTGTTGCTCCGCCACGGTGCCCGGCGCTGGCTGGCTGCGCTGGCGACCGCGCCAGTGTTGCTCGACGCCTACCAGGTGCAGATCGAGCACAACATCATGCCCGATGTCTGGTTCCAAGCGCTGCTGGTGGCGATCATCTGGGTGCTGACGTGGCGTGGGCTGCCTGGGCCCTGGCCCGCCGCCAGCGCAGGTGCCCTGATCGGGTTTGCGGTCATCGTCCGGCTGGTCGGGATCACCATGCTGGTCCCGGCGCTGGCCTACCTCATCGTCGCCGGGTCGCTGTGGGCCAGCCGGACCGGTTGGCGGCGGATCGGGCTGCGGGCGGCGGCGATGGCCGCGGGTTTCGCGGTGCTGCTCACCGGTTACGCCAGCTATTATCGGATCACCACCGGTGTCTGGGGCATCAGCGGCGCCAGTGAGAGCACGCTCTACGGCCGCGCTGCGGTCATCGCCGACTGCGAGCGACTCCCGGCTGGCACGGGGGAGCGTGCCCTGTGCCCGGCGCAGCCACGTGATCAACGTTTCGGCGTCGACTATTACGTCCACGATCCCGCGTCGCCGGTCATGACCGTCGCGTTGCCGCCCGGTGAGTCGATGGACGCGATCCAGGCCTCTTTCGCCCGCACGGTGTTCGCCCACCAGCCACGAGATCTCACGGTGGCGGTTCTGACAGACTTCGTGAAGGGGTTCCGCCCGGTCCGCGTCGACGCCGTGAACGACGTACCGGTGCAGCGATGGTACTTCCAGACCTCGTATCCCTACTGGGGAATCCAACAAAGAGTCAGGGCCAGGGCCTTCGAGTTCGGTGGCGTGCCGATCGGCGTCAACCAGGCGCTGGCTGAGTTGCTCCGGGATTACCAGCTCACCGTCGGGTACACCCCCGGACCGCTGCTTGGCCTGGGCCTGGTGGCTGGACTGCTCGGTGCGTTCGGGATTGGCAACGCCCGCCGGTCGGGTATCCGCGCTGCCAGTCTGCTCGTGTCCGGGCTCGGCCTCACCGTGCTGATGACTGCGGCGGCCTTCGAGTTCTCCTGGCGCTACCAACTGCCCGGATTGGCGTTGCTGCCGATGGCGGGGGCGCTGGGAATCACCGCCATCACCGGCCCGCTGCGCAGGCCGGGCCCCCGACGGAAGCGGAAACCTCCGATGCGGCCTTACCCCGATCCGGTGGACACCGCCACGGTGAGTGAGTTCATCCAGGCCGAGGGCGAGGTGTGTTTCGCTCCGGTGGTGCTGCTCATCGCGGCCTATAACGAGGAGGACTGCATCGGCGCGGTGCTTGCCGCCGTCCCCCCCCTGTGCTGCGGTGTGCCAGTGGACACCCTGGTGATCGTCAACGGGTGCACCGACGGTACCGCGCAGGTGGCCCGCCGTCACGGCGCCCGGGTCTGCGAGCTGTCGACCAACCGGGGCCAGGGTGCGGCGCTGCGCCTGGGCTATGCGCTGGCCCGCCGCGGTGGCGCCCGCTACGTCGTCACCACAGATGCTGACGGTCAGTACACCATGGCCGAGCTGCCATTGCTGCTGCAGCCGTTGATCGATGACGAGGCCGACTTCGTCACCGGCTCGCGAGTCCTGGGCCGGCAGGAGACCTCCGACCCGGTGCGGCATCTCGGGGTGCACGTGTTCGCGGCGCTGGCCAGCGTGCTGACCCGGCAGCGGCTGACCGATACCTCGTTCGGCTTTCGCGCCATGAAAGCTGAGTTGACTGGGGTCGTCACGCTGTCGCAGGCCCAGTACCAGGCTTCCGAACTGCTGCTCGGGGCGATCTCGCACGGCTACCGGGTACTGGAGCAACCCATGACGATGCTGGGCCGCACTGCGGGCAAGACCAAGAAAGGCAACAACTTCCTGTACGGGATGCGCTACGCCCGGGCGCTGGTGGGCACCTGGTCGCGGGAGTCGTGGGCGCGGCGCCGACGGGCAGCTCGGCGATCGCCTGATTGCCGGCTCGGCCGGCGGTCGTCTGATTGCCGGCTCGGCCGGCGGTCGCCTGAACAACCGAACACCAACCGATCCAGCAAGGCGAACTTGAGTACGAAGAGCGGCAGGTAGCTGATGGTGAAGGCGACCGCGAGGACGGCGGTGCGCACCGCGTGGTCATCAATGGTGCCGCTGACCAGCCGATCGACCCTGGTGGTGATACCGATCGCCACCAGGCCGTTGAATGTGATCACCGCCAGGTAAGGCAGCAGTTCACGCCGCATCCTGACTGGGCCGGAGCGCCGCCACGTCCAGAACCGGTGGATGAGGAAATTCGGTACCGCTCCGGCCAGGAAAGCCGCTCCCCCAGACACCGAGGCTGAGCTTTTGAGAATGCCGAACAGCAGCACCAACGTCAGCTGGCTGCACGCTGTGGAAACAACCGTGCCCGCAGCGAACCTGGTGAACACCCTTGCCAGCCGGGACTGGGCCACTCGGGACTGGGCCACTCGGGACCGGGCGAGCTGTCGGAACACTACCTCATCCTTGCAGAGGAGGATCGGTGTCGTGCGGCGGTGTCGAGATGGCCGCTGTTGGTGCTTGCCGGGGTCATCTGATAGGCACATGCATCCACTCAGCCTGTGGCGGGAGGCAACACGGTGCGGATCCTTGTTCTTGGTGGTGACGGCTACCTGGGCTGGCCGACTGCGCTGCACCTCTCAGATCGGGGCCACGACGTCGCCGTGCTGGACAACTTCGCCCGGCGCTCCTACGACGATGAGTTGGGGCTGCAAAGCCTGGTGCCCATCGAGCCGCTGCGCCACCGGGTGCGAGCCTGGCGTGAGGTCTCCGGTAGGCAGCTTGAGCTCTTCGTTGGTGACTTGTGCGACGCTGGGTTCATCATCGATGTCGTGCGCCGGTTCCAGCCTGGCGCGATCGTGCACTACGCTGAGCAGCGCTCCGCCCCATACTCGATGATCGACCGCAGGCACGCGGTGTACACCCAGTCGAACAATGTCACCGGCACCCTGAACGTGATGTTCGCGATCGCCGAGGTGGACCGCGATATTCATCTGGTCAAGCTCGGCACCATGGGGGAGTACGGCACGCCGAACATTGATATTGAAGAGGGCTGGCTCACCGTCGAGCACAACGGCCGCACCGACCGGATGCTCTTCCCCAAGAAGCCGGGTTCCTTCTACCACCTCTCGAAGGTGCATGACAGCCACAATATCGAGTTCGGCTGCCGGACCTGGGGATTGCGGGCAACCGACCTCAACCAGGGTGTGGTCTACGGCCAGCAGACCGCTCAGACCGCGCAAGACACCCGGCTGGCCACCCGGTTCGACTACGACGCGGTCTTCGGCACAGTGCTCAACCGATTCGTCATTCAGGCGGTGCTCGGGCACCCACTGACCGTCTACGGGGCGGGCGGGCAGACCCGGGGCATCATCGACATCCGGGACACCGTCGAGTGCATCCGGCTGGCCTGCGAGAACCCGGCCGACGTCGGCGAGTTCCGGGTGTTCAACCAGATCACCGAAACGATGTCGGTCGCCGACATCGCCAAGACCGTCTCGGCCAGCTTCCCGGGGAACGTGGAGATCGAGTACCTGGACAACCCCCGGGTGGAGCTCGATGAGCATTACTACAACGTGGTTCACACCGGCTTGGTCGATCTGGGCTTGCAGCCGCACCTGCTGTCCGACACGCTGATCGACTCGCTGTTCGGCATCGTCGAGCAACACGTCGCCCGCGTCGACCTGTCTGCCATGCGCCCCACCGTGAACTGGCGCTTCACCACCAGCCTTCCCCGACGAGGAGACATATCGGGGTTATCGGAGTCAGCTCCGGGGTCTTAATAAAGGCATTCTGATCTCGCTCCCAGACTTCGACCCCAATCCGCCGAGTACGGGGCCTTGGGCTCAAACGGTCGTAGCGACAGGCAATGATTCTAGCCGTAAGCTCGATCGGTCGACGCGACACCGGGACTTTTCCCACAGCCCCGCCCGCTCAGCCCGAGACATCGGCCGATACCGCCACAACGCCACCTGCCCACCCGGCACCCCAGCAGACCCCCACGGAACCGACACAAGAGCCGGCTTGACATCCATAGGGAGGGCATCAATGCCTGTGCGGGATCTCACCGCCCCGGTTCACCGTTCGGTGGCGGGCGCCCCGCGTCTCCCAGCAGCGTATGAGCATTGTAGCCTTAGCGTATGAGCGGCAAGAAGGAACGGATCACGGTAAGCCTGGATCCCGACGTCGCCGCGGGGCTTAAGGCCGCCGCCGAACGGGCCGGCGCGGCCAGTGTGTCGGAGTACGTCGAAGGTGCCCTGGACGCCCGGATGGCCCGCGAGCAGTGGCTGGCTCGCTGGCGTGCCGCAGCTGGGGACGTCGACCCCGAGGCGTTGGCTTACGCCCGCCGTGCCCTGCTCGGTGAGCGGGTCGAGCAGCCTCCGCAGGCGTCGTGAGCGGCAGGGTCCTGACCTCCTCTGCCATCGTGGACATCGCCACCGCCCGTTCCGTATACGGTCGGGCGTTCCTGGTGGCTGCCGTCGAACTGGGGATGACCTTCCCGACCCCCTCGACCGCGCTGATGCAGGCATGGGCCGCCGTCCCCCCGGAGGCGCGGGCGCTGCTGGAGTTGTTCCTGGACGCCCCCGCGGTCGTCGTTGAGGACCTCGGTGCGTCCGTAGCCGGCCGGGCTGGCCTGCGCGCCCACCCGGCGCATCAGGCCGGGCGCTTGGATGTGGCCGCCGCCCACGCGGTGGACGTGGCGATCGCACGCGGATTGGCCATCCTGACCGCGGAACCTGGCCCGCTGCGCGCGATTGACCCGGATGTGGAGATCGAGGAGCTGCCCGCACCGTAGGGGAGACCGGGGCAAACCGGAGCAGAGGAGCGCTGGCCGCGAGATCGACCCCACCGCAGCGGTGACCCGCCGCCCCCCCCGTAACTGACTCAGACCTGGGTCAACACCGACGGCGCGCACATCCTGATCAACAGCGTGGTCTCAGTGCGCTGTGGGCTGTCGGTGCGGATGTTGCGGTAGATCGTCATTGGGGTGACGCCGCAGGAGGCGGCGATTTCGGCCATGGTGAATTGGTGGGCGTCGTACATCCGCTGGGTCAAGATCATGGGTAATGGCTGCGCGGATCCTCCTCGACCCCCGTTACCGCGGAGAGCCCTACACTCGCCGTAGTGACGGTGCCGCCGCCTCCTGAGCGCACTCGGCTCGGCGCACTGGCCCCCTTCGCTCATCGCGTGTTCCTGGTGTTGTTCGTTGCCCAGTTGGTGTCGAACGTCGGCACGTGGATGCAGAGCGTGGGCGCGGTGTGGCTCATGGGCGACTTGGGGGGGTCACCGCTGCTGATCGCGTCGGTTCAGACGGCGTCGACTTTGCCGGTGTTCGTGGTGGGGATCTTCGCCGGAAGCCTGGCCGACATTGTCGACCGTCGGCGTCTGCTGCTCGCCACGCAGACCTGGATGTTGCTCGCCGCCGGTCTCCTGGCGGCCCTCACCGCCGCGGGGGCGACCCACCCGTGGTCCTTGCTTGGCTGCACGTTCGCCCTCGGGCTCGGCGCCGCCCTCAACGCGCCGGCTTGGCAGGCGATCCAACCCTCGCTGGTGCCAGCCGAGGAGTTCCCCCAAGCGGTCACCTTGGGATCGGCGAGCGTGAATATCGGACGCGCCATCGGGCCCGCGATCGGCGGGGTGATCGTGGCGGCCTCCGGACCGGCGGCGGTATTCGCGGTCAACGCCGCGTCGTTCGTCGCTGTGCTGGTCGCTCTCGCCAGCTGGCATGCCGCGCCGGCGGCCCCCACTAGTCGTGAGCGGCTCTGGCGGGCGATCCGAGCCGGGTTCCGGTATTCCCGTCACGCCCGCCGGTTCCGTTCCACCCTGGCCCGCACCGTGCTGTACCTGGTTCCAGCCAGCGCCGTCATGGCGATGCTGCCGCTCGTCGTGCGCAACCGGCTGCACCTGGGGTCAGGCTCCTACGGAGCCTTGCTGGCGGTGTTCGGCCTGGGCGCGGTGTCGGCCACCCTCGTGCTCCCCGCGCTGCGGGAACGACTCTCGGCCGACCGGATCCTCGAGCTGGCGAGCCTGGCCATCGCGGCAACGCTGGCGACCATGGCCCTGAGCGACCAGCCCGTCATCATCGGTGCCGCGCTCCTGGTCGGCGGCCTTGGCTGGTTGGCCGCGCTCACCACGTTCAACGTCACGACCCAACGCTCGGTGCCCGACTGGGTACGAGCGCGCGGGCTGGGACTGTACCTGTTCGCGATGCAAGGCTCGATCGCGGCAGGCAGCACAGCGTGGGGAGCCACGGCATCCTCGGTCGGGGTGAAGCCGGCGCTGCTGATCGCGGGTGCCGCGCTCGTGGTCTGCGCAGCGGTGGGGCGATTGCTCCCGCTCGATGCCGGTCCCGAGCTGGCGCTCGCTGTGGTGAGCGACGTATGGCCCGAGCCGGCGACGCTGCTCGGCACCGACCGGGGACCCACCCTGGTGAGCATCGCGTACCGGGTCCACCTCGACCAGGTGGACGCCTTCATCACCGCCATGCACCGACTGGAACGCGCCCGGCGCCGAACCGGAGCCAACCGGTGGACCCTGTGGCGCGACCCGGCCCACCCCGATCGGTTCACCGAACAGTGGGAAGTCGACTCCTGGACCGAGCACCTCCGCCAGCACGAGCGGGTCACCGAAACCGACCACGAGATCCAAACAGCAGTCAGAGATCTGTTGGTCGAGCCAGCCGAGGTTCGCCACTTCGTCGCTGAACCGTAGGTCCTACCGTCCGCGGCCAACTCGGGTAGCGTGTGTCAGAGAGGCGCCGTTACCCAGCAATGGCATGGGCGCGGGCTTCTTGCTGGGCAGCCAATGAGCGCACGCCCGGTGAAGCACGTTTGTGCCGTCCGGCCGCTTCGCTCAGCCCCAACATCGGACCGAGCTGATTCAGTCGGTAAGCCATGTATCCCTTCATCGACAGCGCGGTAGCCACCATATTCGGGTCGCCGGCTTCGAGACCCCATTCAGCCGCTCGGTCGTAGTAAGCGTGTGTCTTATTCGGCTGATCAGCGCTACTGTGCAGCCATGCCGTGAATTGCGCGTACTGACTACCCGATAGTACCACGCGCCGACGGAGCGGCCCAGCGCTTCCACTACCAAATGCTCAAACAGGGTGAGCTGAACACGGGCTGCCGGCAACAACGGTGCAGCGCCAATCGATCTGTCTCATCAGGATTCAGGGAAAAGGCCGAGCTAGAAGCGGTATAGGGAGCTGGGGACAAAAGGCTCCGGGATTGCCATAGTCCGCATCCTGGTCGCTGACCCCGGTTATCAGGAGAGGAGCTGCTCGTAGACCTGCACGGTGCGGTCGGCGACTGCTGACCAGGAGAACTCGGTGATGGCGCGCTTGCGTCCAGCTTGGCCCATCGCCGTGACCCGCTCTGGATCGGCCAGCAGCTCGTTGACTCGGTGCGCCAGCCCCCGCTGGAACCCCTCGGGGTCCTGTTCGTCGTAGGGCACCAGCAGACCGGTGACGCCGTCGTCGACGACTTCCGGGATTCCCCCGACGGCGGAGGCGACCACCGCTGTACCGCAGGCCATCGCCTCGAGATTGACGATTCCCAGCGGTTCATAAACCGACGGGCAGGCGAACACAGTGGCCGCCGACAGCACCTGTCGGACGTCCTCGATGGGTAGCATGTCCGGTACCCAGATCACCCCGGGTCGGGTTGCGGACAGCTCCGCCACAGCGGCGCGGGCCTCGGCCTCGATCTCCGAGGTGTCCGGCGCGCCCGCGCACAGCAACAACTGGGCACCGCGATCGAAGTGGTGGGCCGCCGCTAGCAGGTGCCCCACTCCCTTCTGCCGGGTGATCCGCCCCACGAACGCGACGATCGGCCGGGTCGGATTGGCCCCGAGTTGACGAACCGTGTCGGTCTCGGGGACCGGGCGGTAGGTGTTGGTGTCGATACCGTTACGTACTACGTGCACCCGTTCCGGGTGCACGGCCGGGTAGCAGTTCAACACGTCGGCACGCATGCCGTCGCTGACCGCGATGATCGCTTCGGCGTGTTCGTAGGCGGTGCGTTCCACCCACGAGGACACCCGGTAGCCACCGCCGAGCTGCTCAGCCTTCCAGGGCCTGCGAGGCTCCAACGAGTGCGCGGTGACCACGTGCGGCACACCGTGCAGGGTCCGTGCCAGGTGGCCCGCCATGTTGGCATACCAGGTATGCGAGTGCACGAGGTCCACGCCACCCAGCGCGTCGGCCATCGCCAGGTCCACTGACAAGGTCTGCAGGGTCGGATTCGCGCCGGTCAGTCCCGGTGCGACGGCATGGGCGTGCGCTTTCGGGCGGGGGGCGCCGAAGCAGTGCACCTCGACCTCACACCGCGCCCGCAGCTCGGGCACCAGGTGGCTGACGTGCACCCCGGCACCGCCATACACCTCGGGCGGGTATTCTCGGGTCAGAACTCCGATACGCACGCTGTGTCACGCTAGCGCCCCAACGGGCTGAACCGGCAATCAGGCCACCGCCGGCTCAGCCGGTAAACAGGCCGCCGCGAGCACCCTCACCAGGGCTAACTAGTGAACAGTCGATGACTGGGGGCAGGCTACACGTGGCTTTACGGTGCAACCGGCGCTAGGGTGATCTGTCGTGAAGGGACAGCCGCATGTGCTAGGCGTCGTCCTTGCCGGCGGTGAGGGAAAGCGGTTGTGGCCGCTGACGGCGGACCGGGCCAAACCGGCCGTGCCGTTTGGTGGCAACTATCGCTTGATCGACTTCGTGCTCTCCAATTTGGTCAACGCCGGTTACGTTCGGATCTGTGTGCTCACCCAGTACAAGTCGCACTCGTTGGATCGGCACATCACCACGGCGTGGCGGCTGTCGTCGATGCTCGGGCAGTACATCACCCCGGTGCCTGCCCAGCAGCGGCTCGGCCCACGATGGTACACCGGCAGCGCGGACGCGATCTTCCAGTCGCTCAACTTGGTGTATGACGAGGCGCCGGAATACATCGTCGTCTTCGGTGCCGACCACGTGTACCGGATGGATCCCTCGCAGATGGTGGAGCAGCACATCGCCACCGGCGCGGGCGTGACCGTCGCCGGAATCCGGGTACCGCGCGAGCAGGCCAGCGCCTTCGGGTGTATAGACGCTGACGCGTCCGGGCGGATCACCGAGTTTCTGGAGAAACCGGTGGTGCCACCGGGCACGCCGGACGATCCTGACGTCGCCTTCGCCTCGATGGGGAACTACGTGTTCACCACCAAATTGTTGGTGTCCGCGCTGCGCGCTGACGGCACCAACCAGGATTCCGACCACGACATGGGCGGCGACGTGATCCCCATGCTGGTGGATGTCGGGGAGGCGGCGGTGTATGACTTCGCCGAGAACGTGGTGCCCGGCGCCACCGACCGCGACTGCGGCTACTGGCGCGATGTCGGCACGCTGGACACCTACTACGAATCGCACATGGACCTCGTGTCGGTGCATCCGGTGTTCAACCTGTACAACCAGGCGTGGCCGATCCGCACCGCGATGCCCCCGCTGCCGCCCGCGAAGTTTGTCCAGGGTGGCACGGCCCAGGAGTCGATCGTGGGGGCGGGCTCGATCGTCTCAGCCGCGCAGGTGAGCCACTCGGTGCTGTCGAGCGACGTGGTGGTTGAGGCCGGTGCCTACGTCGAGGGCAGCGTGCTGATGTCCGGTGTGCGAGTGGGAAAGGGAGCCGTGGTGCGCCGGGCGATCCTGGACAAGAACGTGGTGATCCCCGATGGTGCCCAGGTCGGCGTCGACCCCGGCCTGGACCGGGAGCGCTACACAGTGAGTGGTGGTGGTGTCGTCGTGTTGGGCAAGGGAGCTCACGCGGAGTGAGCCGGTGGGCTAGGCGTGGCGCGGTGCGCATCGTGCCGTGGTGGGCTGTGCTGTCCTCGGCCTGTGCTCCGGTGCTGCTGATCGGTGGTTGGCAACTCGCCGCCGCCCGGCAGCCTGGGGATTTCGACCCGGTGCGTCAGACGATCAGTGCGCTGGCCGCCCGCGGTGCCACTGAACCCTGGATCATGACGATGGCGCTTGCGGGGGTCGGCGTGTGTCACACGATCACGGCCGTGGGGTTAGCGTCGGCGGCCGTCCCGGGGCGCCTGCTGCTTGCCGCCGGCGGGGCGGCCACCGTCTCGCTGGCCGCGTTTCCGCTACCGGTCACCAGCGATTCGCCGACGCACGTCGCCGCCGCATCGATCGCCTTCCCAGCGCTGGCGCTGTGGCCCGCGTTGGCGGCACGGCGCGGCGCCAAGCCCGGGCCTGCCGTCTGGCGCTCCGCCGCTGCGGTCCTGCTCGGGCTGCTCAGCTGGTTTGGGGTCGACTACCTCGGCGGAGGTTCGCGGATCGGGTTGTCCGAGCGGGTACTCGCCGGGGCCCAGGCGCTGTGGCCGCTCGCGGCCGTGCTGCTGGCGCGTCGCCGCTGAGCCCTGGGATGTGGTCCAATCGGTGTGGTGCAATTCGGTGTGGTCCCATTCGGGGCAGAATCACCCTGCACGAGAGGACCTGGGGGAGAGAACCTGATGGCAGCCCCAGACGTGACAGACCCAGACGCGCCAGACCCAGACGAGGCGCCCGGCTGGCAGCGGACCGGTTCGCTCACTGAGGCGATCGTCGGCTATTACGACGAAACCTGGCTCGACTATCGAATGCTGTGGCTTAACCGCGACAATCTGGCAGTCCACTTCGGCTACACCGATGGCAGCACCCGCAGTCATACCGACGCGCTGAAGAACATGAATCGGGTCCTGGCGGACCGGGTGCGGATCCAGCCCGGCGAGCGTGTCCTGGACGCGGGCTGCGGGGTCGGTGGCAGCAGCCTGTGGCTGGCCGCTGAGCGTAGCGCCCGAGTTGTCGGGATCACGTTGGCTACCAGGCAGGTCGCGATGGCGCGGAGTCACGCCGCCCGGCGAGGGCTGACCGACCGGGTCCACTTCGAGGTGGCCGACTTCACCGCGACGCCCTTTCCGGACGCGAGTTTCGACATCGTGTGGGCGGTGGAGAGCCTGTGCCACGCGCCCCGCAAGGCCGCCTTCTATCAGGAGGCTGCGCGGCTGCTGCGCCCCGGTGGACGGGTGGTCGTCGCCGACTTCATCCGGGCCGCTCGCCCGCTGGACCCGACCGGCGAGCAACTGCTGCACGAGTGGCTCGACGGCTGGGCCGTGCCTGACATCGACACGCCCGCCGAACATGTGGGGCATCTGGCTGCCGCCGGGTTCACCGATGCCCGACTCGACGACGTGACCGTACACACCCGCCCATCGCTACGTCGGTTGTATCGCATGGCGTACTGGACTTATCCGCTGGCCGTGCTCGGCCGCGTCACGGGAATCCGCTCGGAGGTCCAGCACGGCAATGTGATCGCTTCGATACGCCAATATCAAGCGCTCCGTCACCGCGCGTGGTTTTACAGCATCCTCTCGGCCACGGTGTCAGAAACGTAACGGTGTCAGAAACGGTAGTACCGCTGTAGCGTCACGCCGTGCGCAGCGCGAGCAGGAGTCCCTCGCCTAGCGGCAGCATCAGCGGGATGAGCGTCTCGTCGTCGCGCACCATGGCGCCGACCTCACGCAGGGCAGTGCCATTCCCCAGGGCGTTGTCGAACGCGATCACCCCGCCGGGGCGCAGCAACCGCACGCCGGTCTCCAGGTAGCGCGGGTACTCGGGTTTCGCGGCGTTGACGAATACCAAGTCGTAGCCGCCGTCGGTGAGCCGGGGCAGCACGTCCAGGGCTTGCCCCATGATGAGCCGGTAGCGAGACGGTGGGAACCCGGCTTCGGCGAACGCCTGCCGGGCGGCGCGCTGGTGCTCGGGTTCGATGTCGATGGACGTGAGCACCCCGTCGGGAGCCATCCCGCGCAGCAGCCACAGTCCGCTGGTGCCCGCGCCGGTACCGACCTCGACCACGGCACGAGCGGCGAGCGCGCTGGCCAGGAACCGCAGCGCGGCACCGACACCTGGTCCAGTGGGGATGCAACCCAACTCCTGCCCGCGTTCGCGCGCGGCGGCCAGTATCTCGTCCTCGGTGACGAAGCTCTCCACGTACCCGCGCGCAGCGCTGCCGGAGGGGGCAGGCGGCCCCTCTACGCTGCCGGTTGACCTCACGTTCCGCAGCGTAGCGCCGCTGTCTGCGCCCTCTGGGTGACGCCGCGCCGGATCAGGTGGATCTCAGTGGATCCCCACCCCCATGGCGCACTCTCAGGATCTTCTTAGCCGGTCCTTACCTGGGGCACACGCTGGCGCGTCATCATAGGAACGGGATCCGATGGGGGCCGGCTGGCAGGTCTCCTGGCTGGATCTCCGGGCTGGCGAACCTGGCGTGAAACATTGACAGCTACCCCAGCGTTGCACTACCTATTCGTGCCCGGCAACCAATGCCCTGTCATCAACTCGGAAGTGGGAGACCCAGCCGATGGCCATCCAGACCCGCTTTCGCGATCCTGTTCCCGGGCAGGCGGTCTCTCTCGTCCGGGCGGACGACGAGGCGGCGCGGGCAGCCGAGGCATGGGTCCCACCCTCATGGGACCAGGTGGTGCGGGAGCACGCCGACCGGGTCTACCGGTTGGCTTACCGTCTTTCTGGCAATCCGCACGACGCTGAGGACCTTACCCAGGAGACATTTATTCGGGTGTTCCGCAGCCTGGGGTCCTACAAGCCCGGCACGTTCGAGGGCTGGTTGCACCGGATCACCACCAACCTGTTCCTGGACATGGTGCGTCGACGTTCCCGGCTGCGGATGGAGGGCCTACCCGAGGACACCGACCGGCTCGTCGGCGGTGGGCCTAGCCCGGAGCAGGTCTACGCCGCGACTCATCTCGATCCGGATCTGCAGGAGGCATTGGACGACCTCGCCCCAGAATTCCGGGCAGCTGTCGTACTCTGTGACGTAGAGGGTCTGTCCTACGAGGAGATCGGTGCCACGCTCGGGGTCAAGCTCGGGACGGTTCGCAGCCGGATCCACCGCGGCAGGCAGGCGCTCAAGGCGGCGCTCGAACGGCGGCGCGCCCAGGCTGAGTAAGGAGGCTGGATGACGGATCTGCGCGGTCGAGGCTTCTCCGACTTGGTAGCCGGCCTCAACGCAGGGCAGCACCTGGCTGTGGACGCCGTGGTGGCTTTCGTTGACGGAGAGCTCGGCCCGGTTGCTCGCGACCGTGCCACCGCACACCTCGCCGTGTGCCAGTCTTGTGCCGCGGAGGTCGCCGCGCAATGCCAGGCTCGCAGTGTGGTTCGTTCGGCGCAGTGCCCGCCGGCTCCCGCCGACTTGCTGGCCGCGCTGCGTGATATCCCGTACACCGCTGCTCTGCCCGACGCGCCAGCCGGTCTGGTGGTGACTGCTGAGGGCACCTTCGCCGAGGTTTCCGACCCGAGCCGGTTCCGGGCCGGGCCACTGGGTTCAAGCCAGCGTTGGGGCGCCGGACCCTCGGTACTCGGTCGGTGGATCGGGCGATAATAGCGCTACACACATTTCACCAGGGCGCGGGCAGACTGGGTGATCGCTAGCGCACAATCACCGGGAGACCATGGCCACGCCACAGGATCACGACCCCGACCAGCCCTTCACGACGGAAGGGCAAGACGGGCCGCCGAAGTTCGTCTCAAGACCGGCGCAGCGGCCTGCGGTCGATCCAGCCGCGGCACAGGTGTTCGGCCGACCACCTGGAGTGCTCGGAGCGTTCGCCAATCAGCCGGGTGACAACGGCCTGATTGCCGGCTCAGCCGGCGGCGCTCTGATTGCCGGCTCAGCCGGCGGCGCTAGGCGTGAATGGACCGCCGCGCGGCCGCCGCCAGAGGCACTGGCGGCAACGTTCGGTAGGCCGTCGGGATCCATTGAGCAGCTGCAGCGCCCGCCCGGGCGCAACGGCGCGCAGCCTCCGGGAGGGTTGGAGCGGGAGGACGATTTCTGGCCGCACGGAGCTGGACGCGACCCCTGGCGTGATCCTTGGGCGGCAGCCGTGCTGGGCGCCCCCGCGGTGGCGCAACGCCACTCCGACGCTGAGGAACCACCGCCAGGAGCCCGGCTGAGCCTGGCGGAAGTGCTGTTCGGTCGTCGAGTGAGCAACCGGGCTCTCGCTCTCCTGGTGGCCGTGGCGCTGGCGATCGGCGGAGTTGGCGGACTCGTGGGGCGGCTCACCGCGGAGGGTGGCACCCTGCTCAATGATCCGGACGTCACGCTGGCGCAGGTGCAGCCGGTGATCGATCGGCCGGCGGGCTCGGTGGCGGCCATAGCCAGTCGGGTGCTGCCCACGGTGGTGTCCTTAGAGTTCCGGGTCGGCGATCAGGGCGGGTTCGGCTCTGGTGTGGTGATTGACGGCCATGGCTACCTGTTGACCAACAACCACGTGGTTGCTCCCGCCGCGGACGTTCCGCAGGCCACCCTGGAAGCGGTGTTCAGTGATGGGACCCGGCTGCCAGCGCGGATCGTGGGCCGGGATCCTAAGACCGACCTCGCGGTGGTCAAGGTGAAGGTCGCCAATCCGACGGTGGCGCAGCTGGGTCGTTCATCGACGCTGAAGCCGGGTGACCCGGTCATCGCTATCGGCTCTCCACTCGGCCTCGCCGGCACGGTAACCAGCGGCATCGTCAGCGCGGTCAATCGGCCAGTGCGGCTGGAGGGGGATGGTGGTCACGACAATGCGGTGATCGACGCGATCCAGACCGACGCGGCGATCAATCCCGGCAACTCCGGCGGAGCGCTGGTGGATACCGCCGGAGCGGTGGTGGGCATCAACACCGCAATCCGCACCCTGGGCGCCAGTGAAGGCGGGGGCTCTATCGGGCTCGGCTTCGCTATCCCGATCGACACGGCCAGAACGATCGCGCAGGAGCTGATCCGCACCGGGCACTACCAGCACGCCGAGTTGGGCGTCAACGCCGCGTCGGTGACCGACGGCCGCTCCGATGGTGCCCGAGTGCAGAACGTGCAACAGGGCAGCGCCGCTGCCGAGGCCGGCATCCTGGAGAAAGATGTGATCACCAAGGTCGGCAACCGAGCCGTGGGCAGCGCCGACGCGCTGACCGTTGCCATTCACGAGCGGACTATCGGCGAACGGGTGCCGATTTCGCTGGTTCGCGATGGGCGGCCGCTGGTGGTGACCGTCACGCTGAAGTCTGACTGATCGAGCGTCGGGAGCACGCATCGTGGCTCCTGGCGCCGGGCGTAACCTTCCCGGCTTGTGAGGCTGCAGGACCTCGTCTATGCCGTCTACGAGCGCCGGTTGGCCCGCCAACTCGGCGCCGCCAACCGCCCCCGCCATGTCGCGGTCATCATGGACGGCAATCGACGCTGGGCCAAGGAGGCCGGGTTCGCCGACGTCAGTGACGGTCACCGGGTTGGTGCCGCCAAGCTGGTCGAGCTGCTTGGCTGGTGCCGGGAGACCGGGGTCGAGATCGCGACGTTCTGGCTACTGTCCCCGGATAACCTCCGCAACCGGCCGGCGGACCAGCTGGAGCCACTGCTGGAGATCATCGCTGATGTCGTTGACGAGCTGTGCGCGCCGGACACGCTCTGGCGAGTGCGGGTCGTCGGTGCGCTTGACCTGCTGCCGCCGGAGATGGCGCAGCGGCTGACCAGCGCGGCGGCCCGGACTCGGGGTCGGCCAGGGTTGGCGGTGAACGTCGCGGTGGGCTACGGCGGCCGCCAGGAGATCGCCGACGCGTTGCGCAAGCTGCTGCTCAAGCACGCCGAGGCCGGCACCACCATGGAGGAGCTCGCCGAGGTGCTCGACGTCGAGCAGATCGCCGAGCACCTCTATACCTCTGGCCAGCCCGATCCTGATCTGGTCATCCGCACCTCGGGGGAGCAGCGGCTGTCGGGTTTCCTGCTCTGGCAGTCGGCGCACTCAGAGTTCTGGTTCTGCGACGCCTACTGGCCGGCCTTTCGGAAGGTGGACTTCCTGCGTGCGCTGCGGGACTACGCCGCCCGGCACCGCCGATTTGGGTCGTAGACCCCCGTGAGTGGCGATGCGA
Source organism: uncultured Actinomycetota bacterium (assembly GCA_963822695.1). Lineage (GTDB taxonomy): Bacteria > Actinomycetota > Actinomycetes > Mycobacteriales > Pseudonocardiaceae. The sequence goes on along the minus strand of CAWGJH010000019.1, from coordinate 129,584 downwards.
GCCATAACTCGTATCGCCACTCACGGGATACTCATGCCCATGAGTATCCCGGACCCTGTCCGCGAGTACCTGCTCCTGGGCCTGCGGTTCGACCGGCTCATCGAGGGCTTCGTCGACGCCTACACCGGTGATCCGGCGCTGCGTCGCCAGGTGGACAACGAGCCCCGGCCCGATCCCGTGGCGCTGGCCCGCCGGGCGGCTCAGTTGCGGGCCGAGTTACCGGCCGCTGGATTGCCCGAGCCGCGGGCCCGCTTCCTGGATGCCCACCTCACCGCCCTGGAATGCAGCGGGCGCGTGCTGGCTGGTCAGCAGGTCGGGTTCGTGGCGGAGGTGGCGGCATACTTCGACGTCGTCATCGAACCGAGTGATCCCGGGGTCTACCGCCAGGCCCATGCCGAGATCGACCGGCTGCTGCCCGGCGCCGATCCACTGGCCGATCGGTTGGCCGCGTACCGAGCTCGCGACGAGATCGCCCCGGAGCGGCTGGAACCTGCCGTTCAGGCGCTGTCCAGCGCGCTGCGGGATCGGGTACGGGCACGCTTTGCGCTGCCGCCTGAGGAGACCGTGCGGTACGAGGTGGTCACCGACAAGCCATGGAGCGGGTTCAACTACTACCTCGGTGACTTTCGCTCGCGGGTGGCGATCAACGCGGATCTCGGGCACCGGATGGCCAACCTGCCGCACCTGGTCGCGCACGAGGCCTACCCAGGCCACCACACCGAACACTGTCGCAAGGAGGCCGGCCTGGTGCGGACGGAGCACCACGCCGAGCAGACGATCTTCCTGGTGAATACCCCACAATGCCTCATGGCCGAGGGACTGGCTGACTTAGGGCTGCAGGCCGCGGTCGGTCCCGGGTGGGGGCCTTGGGCCGCGGAGATCCTCGGCGATCTGGGACTGCGGATGGACGGCGAGCTCGCCGAGCGCCTCGAGGCGGCTGCGGCGGGTCTGCTCGGTGTCCGCCAGGACGCCGCGCTCATGCTGCACGATCGGGGCGTCGACCCGGCGGACGTGCTGGCCTACTTGCAACGATGGCTGCTGGTCCCCGAAGCGCGGGCCAAGCAGATGATGCGATTTCTCTCCGATCCGCTGTGGCGGGCCTACACCACCACGTACGTGGAGGGCTACCGGTTGCTGCGCACCTGGCTAGCGGCCCGCCCGCTGGCGCAGCCACTGAGCGCGCGCTACCTGCGGTTACTCGACGAGCCGCTCATCCCGTCAGTGGTGCGCGCCGAATTGGCCGGCTACGGCCACGTGAGTGCGTAACAGTGTTGGAACACTGTTACGCACTCACGAGCTTTCCAGGGACTACCACACCCCGGTACCGTGCGGTGGCAGCGGGATGTGCTGGACGCGTCTCGCCACGGGAGGCCCTGGTCGTGGCTTGTGTCGAGCGGGCGGGTAAACCGCCCACGGCGAGCACGGGAGGGTCGGCACCCGGCCCTCGTGGTCGGTCCCGCTGAGCCCGACCGGGGCACTGCGGTAGCGATCAACCAGAGGCCGGCCGGCCCACCGCGAATAGCGGGCGCGGGTGCCGCGCACGCCAGGGAGCTGCCGTGATCGCTTCTCGCTCGCCACACTCCACCGCCCCGGGATTGCGCACTTACGTACTGGACACGTCGGTCCTGCTGTCCGATCCTCGGGCGCTGCTCCGATTCGATGAACACGAAGTGGTGCTCCCACTTGTGGTCATCGGGGAGCTGGAGGGCAAGCGGCATCACGCTGAACTGGGCTGGTTCGCCCGGGAAGCGCTGCGCCTGCTGGACGATCTGCGGGTTGCCCACGGCCGGCTGGATGCACCGGTCCCGATCGGTGAGCTGGGCGGCACCCTGCGCGTCGAGCTGAACCACTGTGATCCATCGGTGCTGCCTGCCGGGTTCCGTACCGACACCAACGACTCCCGGATTCTGGCCTGCGCGCTGAACCTGATCGCCGACGGTTGCAACGTCACGCTGGTCACCAAGGACATGCCGCTGCGGGTCACGGCAGGCGCGGTCGGCTTGGCCGCCGACGAGTACCGCGCGCAGGACGTGGTGCCGTCGGGGTGGACCGGGATGAGCGACGTCGAGGTCGGGTCGTCGGTGCTGGAGGAGCTCTACAAGGAGGGGATTGCAGATCTCACCGAACACCCGGAGATCGCTGGCCTGCCCTGCAACACCGGCTTGCGGCTGCTCGCGGGAACGGCGACCGCGCTGGGCCGGATCACCGCGGACAAGCGCGCCCGGCTGGTCCGCGGGGACCGCGAGGCGTTCGGCCTGCGTGGCCGCTCGGCTGAGCAGCGCATCGCGCTAGACCTGCTGCTCGACCCCGAGGTGGGCATCGTGTCACTCGGTGGACGGGCCGGGACCGGCAAGTCGGCGCTCGCGTTGTGCGCGGGGCTGGAGACCGTGATGGAGCGCGGCGCGCATCGGCGGGTCATTGTCTTCCGGCCGCTCTACGCCGTGGGCGGCCAGGAGTTGGGCTACCTGCCGGGCAGTGAGAGCGAGAAGATGCAGCCCTGGGCGCAGGCAGTGTTCGACACTCTCGGCGCGATCGCCTCGCCGGACGTCATCGATGAGGTGATCGACCGCGGGATGCTCGAGGTGATGCCATTGACCCACATCCGGGGTCGGTCCCTGCACGACAGCTTCGTGATTGTCGATGAGGCGCAGTCCCTGGAGCGCAACGTGTTGCTCACGGTGCTGTCCCGGCTGGGCACGGGATCCCGAGTCGTGCTCACCCACGATGTCGCGCAGCGAGACAACCTGCGGGTGGGCCGGCATGACGGGGTGGCTGCGGTGATCGAGAAGCTGAAGGGGCACCCGCTGTTCGCCCACGTCACCCTCACCCGGTCAGAGCGTTCGCCGATCGCGGCACTGGTCACCGAGATGCTGGAGGGTTACGCGCACTGATGGGCTTGGCCGCTCTTTCCCCAGAACGCGGGGAAAGGGCCATATCCAGGACGTTGAGGGCCTTGGTGAGCTGGTCGGGGGTGAGGGTGCTGTTCTCAAGGTGACCACGTTCGCGCACCACATCGGCAATGGTGCGCCGCTGGAGTAGCGCCTGCTTGGCGATCGAGGCCGCCTCCTCATAGCCGAGGTATGGGGTGAGGGAGGTCACGATCGCGGGAGAGGACTCGGCGTGCTCGCGGCAACGCTGCACGTCGGCCTCAGCGTCCTCGATGACCTTGTCAGCGAGCAATCGGGCGGCTGCGGCGAGCAGCCGGGCCGACTCCAACACGTTGCGCGCCATCACCGGCATCATCACGTTGAGTTCCAGGTTGCCCTGCGAGCCGGAGAACGCGACGCAGGCATCGTTGCCGATCACCTGCGCGGCGACCATCATCGTCGCCTCGCAGATCACCGGGTTGACCTTTCCCGGCATGATCGACGAGCCGGGCTGCAGATCGGGTAGCCGTAGTTCGGCTAACCCGGTGCGGGGTCCGGAACCTAACCACCGGAGGTCATTGGCGATTTTGAAAAGCGACACCGCGACGGTGCGCAGCGCGCCGGAGCACTCCACCAGGCCGTCCCGGGCTGCCTGCGCCTCGATGTGATCACGGGCCTCGGTGAGCACGTCCAGGCCAGTGGCGGCCCGCAGTTGCTCGACGACGGCGGCACCGAAACCCGCCGGGGCGTTCAGCCCGGTGCCCACCGCGGTGCCCCCGATGGGCAGCTCGCCCAACCGGGGGAGGCAGCTCGCCAGCCGTTCGACGCCGTGCCGAGCCTGCGATGCCCACCCACCAGCTTCCTGGCCGAGCGTGATCGGCACCGCGTCCATCAGGTGGGTGCGGCCCGCTTTGACCACCTCGGCCCAGTCGCGCGAGCGCCGGGTCAGGGTTGAGGCCAGGTGCGCCAGCGCGGGCATCACGTCGTGCGCGATGGCCTCGGTAGCGGCGAGGTGAATGGTGGTCGGGAATACGTCGTTGGACGACTGCGATGCGTTGACGTGGTCGTTGGGGTGCACGTCGCAGCCGGCGCTCCGGCTGGCCAGCGTGGCGATCACCTCATTGGCGTTCATGTTCGAGCTGGTGCCCGAGCCGGTCTGGAACACGTTGACGGGAAACTGCGTGTCATGCTCGCCGGCCGCCACCTCGTCGGCGGCCGATGCGATCGCCTCAGCACGTGTCGGGTCGAGCACCCCAAGCTGGGCGTTCACCCGTGCGCAGGCGGCCTTCACCAGCCCCAGCGCGCGGATCTGGGAGCGTTCCAGGCCACGCCCGGAGATCGGGAAGTTGTCTACGGCGCGCTGCGTCTGCGCGCGGTACAGGGCGTCCACGGGCACCTGTACCTCGCCCATGGTGTCGCGCTCACTGCGGTACTGGTGGGTCATGAGGGCGGGAGCTGGTCGAAGTCCACTGCGGCGTACTGGCGCAGCTTGGTCAGCCGGTGCACGCTGTCGATCATCCGTACGGTGCCGGACTTGGAGCGCATCACGATGGAGTGCGTCCGGCATCCTCCCGCGTGATAGGTCACCCCGCGAAGCAGTTCCCCATCGGTGATCCCGGTCGCGCAGAAGAACACGTCGTTGCCGCAGACCAGGTCCTCCGTGGTGAGGATCCGCTCCAGATCGTGCCCGGCGTCCAGCGCCGCCCGGCGCTCGGTGTCATCCCGAGGCCACAGCCGGCCCTGGATTGCGCCTCCCATGCAGCGCAGCGCGGCCGCGCTGATGATCCCCTCCGGGGTGCCGCCGATGCCGATCAGCAGGTCCACGCCGGTGTCCGGGCGGGCCGCGGCGATCGCGCCCGCGACGTCCCCATCGGTGATGAACGTGATCCGGGCACCTGCCTCGCGGACCTGGCTCACCAGTTCGTTGTGCCGCGGCCGGTCCAGGATGCACACCGTGATGTCGGAGATGCCCATCTGCTTGGCTTTGGCGACCCGTTTGATGTTCTCGACCACCGGCGCGGACAGGTCGATAACCTCGGCCGCCTCCGGTCCGGTGGCGATCTTCTCCATGTAGAACACCGCGGAAGGATCGAACATCGTGCCCCGTTCGGCGACTGCGAGCACCGCCAGCGCGTTGGGCATGCCCTTGCTCATCAGCGTGGTGCCGTCGATCGGGTTGACCGCGACATCACATTCGGGGCCCTGCCCGTTGCCGACCTCCTCGCCGTTGAACAGCATCGGCGCCTCATCCTTTTCCCCCTCACCGATCACCACGACGCCGCGCATCGACACCGAGCCGACCAGCTTGCGCATGGCGTCCACAGCCGCCTGATCACCGCCGTTCTTGTCGCCGCGGCCGACCCAGCGGCCGGCGGCCATCGCGGCGGCCTCGGTGACCCGCACCAGTTCCAGGGCGAGGTTGCGGTCCGGTTTCTCCTGCGTCGGGTTCTGCCGCGGAGTCGTGACGGTATTCATGTGTCCTCCCGGATGGACTGCGCACCACGTGCGATCCTTCCAGAGTGCGGCGATGTCCAGCTCAAGCGCATGCGCAAGTACCGTGAGCGGTGAGGTGATGTCCAGTGGCCAAGACCGTGCCGGTGGGCCGGGAGCCTGTCGAGATCGGGCACCGTGCCCGGGTGATCCGCCGTCATCGTGGACTGTCCCTGGACAGGGTGGCCGGGCTCGCGGGGATGAGTGCGGATCACCTGTCGATGCTGGAGAGTGGTGAGCGCCGGTTCGGGCGGCGCGGGCTGGTCGAGGATCTCGCGAAGGCGGTCGGGTGTTCGGTGACCGATTTGACCGGGCAGCCCTACCTGCCGGTTGACCGGGCGACTGCGGACGCGCTGACGGTCGTGCCGGGCATTCGCGAGGCCGTCTATGACCTACGTGACCCACCCGACCCGCCGGCCCGCCCGGTGGCCGAACTCGCCCGGTGGGCGCAGCAGGCTCATGAGCACCTCGATCAGGACCGGTACGCCCCTGCCGGGTGGCGTCTCGGGACGCTGTTGACCGAGCTGCATGCGCACGCCGCTGCCCGCAACGCCGACACCCGCAACGCGGCGCTGGCCGCGCTGGTGAGAGCCTGCCACGTCGCCGCCACCATCGCGGGGATGATCGGGTATCACGACCTGGCGCTGTCCACCGGTCGCTGGGAGAATGATGCCGCGACTCGCCTGGGTGACCCGGTCGCCGTGGGGCTGGCCCGCTTCGGGTGGGCCTGGAAGTGGGTCAACGTCGGCGCCCGGCCCCAGGCCGAAGCGGCGAACGGGCGGGCGTTGGCAGAGCTCGAAGCGGTGGCCGATCCTTCGGCGGCGGACACCGGCGCGGCCGAGATGCTGGGCATGCACCATCTCCTCGCCGCGAAGCTGGCTGCCCGAGCTGGCCGGTCCGGTGACGCGCGCGAGCATCTCGATGCGGCCCGCGTGCTCGCCGAGCGGACCGGCGAGCGCAACACGGCCATGCTGCATTTCGGGCCGACCACCGTCGCACTGTGGACGCTCTCGGTCGGCGCCGACCTCGGTGAGGGCGCACGGGCCTACGACCAGGCCCACCCCGACCGGCTCGACGTCGAGTGCCTGCACAGCCGTAGCCGTACCGGCCTTTACCACTTCGACCTGGCCCGGGCGCTGGCCCAGGAGGGCGGTACCCGCGACGATGAGGCGATCCGGCACCTGAATCTCGCCGAGCAGGCCGCACCGGTGCGCATGCGTAACCACCCGATCGCCCGGGAACTGGCGGCGGAGCTGACCCAGCGGGCCCGCCAGCAGCTGTGGGTGGTGCACAACCTGCGGGACCGTTTCGGCATCGCCAGCCAGAGTTCACAATCAGTGGACAGCTAGATGATCAATTCCGGTCTGCTCTGCCTACGCCGATCGGGAGGTGAGGCCCGGTGGCGAAGACTACGCCGGTGAACGTGGAGTCGATCGAGATCGGGCGCCGAGCCCGGCGGACGGCGTGATGCACCTGACCCAGGCGCTGACCGCAGCACACGAAAAACGCAGTGACGACGCCCACGACCACTTCGCCGAGGCCACCCGGCTGGGGGAATGCAACGGGATGGGACGGCACTCCGGGCCGACCAACGTCGCGCTGTGGCAGCTCGAGGCTGCTATCGAGCTGGGCAAAGGCGTCCGTGCTTACGAGGACCTTACCCGGGCTCAGCTGGACGTGCCCGCGCTGGGCAGCCGGGAACGGCGCGGCGCGCTGCATTTTGACGCGGCGCGTGCCCTGATCCAGGATGGACCCGATCGCCATGCCGAGGCGATCCTGCATCTGGACACCGCGGATCGGCTGGCACCGCAACGCATCCGGATGAACCCAATCGCCCGGGACCTGGTGATGATCTGGACCGGCGGGCCCGGCGCCGGGTGTGGGAACTGGACTCCCTGCGCAACCGCTTCGGCCTCGGTGGGCTGGGTTCACAACGAGTGAAAACCTAACTCGCGCATGCTGTCACTGTAGAATTTAACGACTAGTCACACGCAAGGACAGCAACGGTGTTGTGTGGGAATACGTTTTTGTCCGATCGTGATACTCGGCGTCTCAGGCGACATCACGCAAATCTCACCCAATGGACGCGTGCAAGGAAATGCAAGGAAGGGGAAATTCTGTGGAGCATGAGCAAATTATGGAGCAGACGGCGCAGCGGGAGGTGTATGAGCCGCCGATGCTGGCCGAAATAGGGCAGTTCGCCGAACTGACGTCCGGTGGTGGGCAGGCGGTCCCAGACAGCCTCACCGGCGGCTCGCTGCACCAATGAGTGGTTCTGTGTTGGGTTGTGGTCGGCGTTGGTTCACGGTCCTTCCTGATTGTGCTGCCGCCTCGGCTGCGGTCGAGGCGGTGATCGGGCGGGGTGGGGGCCAGGTCGTTGGGCATGCTTCGGGCCGCCCGTGGCTAGTTGGGCACTGGGCGGCCGGGGAGGTGATGGTCGCTGCTGCGGGACCGGTCAGCCTGGCGGTCATCGGTGACTGCGCGCCGAATGTCGAACGCGTGGCCACGCTGGCTGGCCGGGTAGGCAAGGTCGAGGATCTAGACCATGTGGCCGGGAGGCTGGTGGGCAGTGTCCATCTGCTGGCCTCGATCGGTGGGCGGGTCCGCGCCCAGGGCGCGGCCTCCGGGCTGCGGCGGTTGTGGTACGCGCGGCTGGGTGATGTGACGATTGGTGCTGACCGCTCAGATGTGCTCGCTGGTGTGATCGGCGCTGGCGTGGACGCCGAAGCGCTAGCGGTGCGCCTGTTGGAGCCCTCGGTGCCGCACCCGGTGGCCGAGCAGTCGGTGTGGCGGGGTGTGCAAGCGGTCCCCGCCGATAGCTTTCTACTACTGGACCAAGATGGTGGCGCGGGGGTGAGGCGGTGGTGGAGGCCTCCGGAGCCTGAGGTGGGGCTGGCTGTGGGCGCGGCGCGAGTGGCTGAGGTGCTGGCTGAGGCAGTCGCGGTGCGCACGAGTCCAGGCGGGACGATCAGCGCCGACCTGTCCGGAGGGCTAGATTCCACCCCGCTGTGTTTTCTGGCTGCGCCCGGGCCCGCAAAGCTGATCGCGTTCACCTATGCCGGGGCCGATGCGGGCCACGACGATGCCCTCTGGGCCGCCCGGGCCGCAGCCTACCTGCCGCACATGCGGCATCTGCTGCTCGATCCGAGCGTCTTACCACCGTGTCACGCGGGGCTACTGGACGCGGGCCAGGGCCTGGATGAGCCGGTTCTGGGTGGCCGGGGGCGCGCAAAGTTGGTAGAGCTGGCCCATCGCATGGCGAAGGCCGGGTCCCGGCTGCACCTGTGCGGGGAGGGCGGGGATCAGGTGGTGCAAGCCTTCCCCTCCTACCTGCATGCCACCATGCGCAGCCGACCGGGCATCGGCCTTGCTCACCTGCGGGCTTGGGCCGCCCTGAAACGCTGGCCACTGACCGCGACACTGCGCGCTGCCGCCGAGAATCGCCCTTACGGTCGGTGGCTGGAGCAGATGGCTGCGGACCTGTCCCCGCCGCTGATGATGGGCCGGGTTCCCCAGTTGGGCTGGCAGGCGCGGGTCGGTCTGCCGCCGTGGGCCAGTGCCCAGGTTGTAGCGACGGTGCGGGGAGTGCTTCATCAGGCAGCCGATGCCGTCGAACCGCTGGCCACCACCCACGCCCAGCACGAGGTACTGTTGGCGATCCACTCAGGAGCCCGCATATGCCGCGCCATGACCCATTGGAGCGCCCAGGCCGGGCTGCCGGTGCACTATCCGTTCCTGGACGACCGTATGATCGAAGCCTGCCTGGCCGTGCGCCTGCACGAACGCACCACCCCGTTCGTCTACAAACCACTGACGGTCGCCGCGATGCGCGACCTCGTCCCGGCTGAGCTGTTGACCCGGCGCACCAAAGGCGAATTCAGCGTCGACCTGCACGCCGGGTTACGCGCCCAACGCGCCGCCCTGGCCGAGCTGCTTGACGAGCCGATCCTAGCCCGGCTAGGCATCGTCGACGCCGACGCTCTCCGCTGCGCGGCCCTGGGCCTGTACCCGCCCCGGTTGTCGCTAGCCCTGCTGGAAGCCACCCTCGCTGCCGAGACATGGCTGCGCGCCCACCCCACTCCCACCCCGGCCACGACTCCCACTCCCGCGTGGCAGGCATGACACTGGCCCTGCACCCAGACATCTCCGCCACCGACACCGACGACGGCAGGGTGCTCCTCGACGAGCGCACCGGCCGCTACTTCCAACTTAACCCTGGCGGCGCCCTCATCCTCGACGCCCTAGCTACCGGAGCCGATGCCCAGCAGATCGCCCACCTGCTCACCCAGCGCTACACCATCGCCCATGACCGCGCCATCACCGACGTCACCGCCCTGATCAACCACCTGCGCACCGCCGGACTGATCACTCCATGAGCATCCACATTCCCATCGAAGAACGTCACCGGCTGCCTTGGCACCGCCGCCTGCTACCGCTGGCCGCCGTCGGCGCCGCCCACCTCATCGGCCGCCTACCACCCCGCCGGATCCGCCGCCTACTGACCCGCTGCGCCCGCCGGGCACGGCCCGCCACCTACACCGAGGCCGCCACCGCCCGCCAGGCCGTGGTCTCGGTCAGCGTGCGCTGCGCTGGCCACGGCTGCTTGCCCCGCTCGATTGCCACCGCCCTGCTGTGCCGCGCCCACGGCACCTGGCCCACCTGGCACACCGGAGTACGCATCCAACCCTTCACCGCCCACGCCTGGGTCGAAGCCGACGGCCAGCCCGTCAATGAAGCCCACACCACCACCCACATCCACCCCCTCATCACCGTCCCCCCAAGCAAATGAGAGAGTTCGCGACGTCACCTTCGACGAAGACCGATTGCACTCATCCTTGTCCGGCTCGCCGGCTGGACCAACATCGTCCGGCTCGCCGGCTGGACCAACATCAAACAAGCCACCGAGAAGATGGGCCGCCGCCTAGACCAAGTCCTCACACTCCTCGGCGTCTGACCAAGATCAAGGAAGGAGGTGATCACCACGACGCGACTTTGACGATGACCCTGCTGGATCGGAATCCCATTAATCTCGGAAGTCATGACCTGCGGTGAAGTAAGGGGCAAGCTTGTTGTCGAACATGCTCAGAGCTGAGCCGATCGCCATATGCATGTCCAAGTACTTGTAGGTGCCCAACCTCCCGCCGAACAGCACGTTGTGTCTTGCGGTCTCACATCTCGCCAGTTCCCGGTACCGTTCCAATTCGGCACGATCTTGGGGAGTGTTGATCGGATAGTACGGCTCGTCCTCCTTGCCTGCAAAACGCGAGAACTCGCGCACGATGACAGTCTTATCGGTTGGATAATCACGCTCAGGGTGAAAATGACGAAACTCGTGGATGCGAGTATAAGGCACTTCTTCGTCCGCGTAGTTCATCACTGAGGTGCCCTGGAAGTCGCCGATACCAAGGATCTCCTGCTCGAAGTCAAGGGTGCGCCAGCCCAACCATCCCTCGGAGTGGTCGAAATACCGATCCAGCGGCCCCGTGTAGACGATCGGGATGCCGCTCGGGATTTGGTCGCGCACGTCGAAGAAATCGGTTGACAACCTGACGTCGATGTTGGCGTGGTCGGCCATTCTCTTCAGCCAGGCCGTGTAGCCGTCGACGGGGAGACCCTCGTAGGTGTCGTTAAAATACCGGTTGACAAAATCGAATCTCACCGGCAGGCGAGCAACGATCGCTGCGGGTAGCTCCCGAGGATCGGTCTGCCACTGCTTAGCGGTATACCCACGAAAAAATGCACCATAGAGCGGGCGACCGACCAAAGAAATCCCCTTCTCTTCATGGCTTGCCGCTGTCTTGGAGTTGGCGATCTCGCTCGCCTGCTCGGCGATCAGCGCTTTGGCCTCGCCCGGGGTCATATACCGGCCGAAGAACTGGGAGATAGCGTGGAGGTTGATCGGCATCGAGTAGGTCTGACCCTGGTAAATAGTGAATACTCGATGCTGATAATTAGTGAATTTGGTGAACTGATTGACGTAATCCCAGACCCGCTGATTGGAGGTGTGAAACAGGTGTGCCCCGTAGCGATGAACCTCGATTCCAGTTTCTGACTCTGGTTCAGAGTAAGCGTTGCCACCTATATGATTACGGCGTTCTAACACAAGTACCCGCTTGTCTAGCGTGCTGGCGGCTCGCTCGGCGATCGTGAGGCCGAAAAAACCTGAACCGATGACAACCAAGTCATATCCTGTGAAGCTCATGGCGGGCGACCATACCAGGCTGAAGAAGAGCCCACCGAGGCCGGTAGCGGTGGGAGTGCTACCGAATCCGCTCACCATGCGTGCCACCCGACCGTCGCACAGTCGCAGCCTGCAGGGAAACCACACGGGACCATTCGTCCGGGAGTTGACTGCTGAGCTGATCCAGCGGGTCCATCGGCAGCTGCGAGTGGTGGACAGTCTGCTTGACCGCTTCGGCCTCGCCGGGCAGTGTTCACAACGAGTGGACAACTAGATGATCAATTCCGGTCTGCTCTGCCTACGCCGATATCTGGAGGTGAGGCCCGGTGGCCACGACTACGCCGGTGAACGTGGAGTCGATCGAGATCGGGCGCCGAGCCCGGCGGATTCGCCGACGTCGTGGGTTGAGCCTGGATGTGGTGGCCGGGTTGGCGGGGTTCACCAAGGGTTACCTGTCGATGCTGGAGATCGGGCAACGTGGGTTCAACCGGCGTGGGCTGATCGAGGATCTGGCGGGGGCGCTGGGGTGCTCGGTGACCGACCTGACCGGGCAGCCTTACCTCCCGGTTGACCGGGATACCGCTGAGGCGCTCTCGGCCGTGCCGGGTATCCAGGTGGCGCTGCACAACTACGGCCCCGACGACGTGCCCGATGCGCGGCCCCGGCCGCTGGACGAACTGGTGGCGTGGGCGCAGACCGCGAACGACCACCGCGACCAGAATCGGCTGTCGCTGGCCGGCCGGGATGTGGGCACGCTGATCACCGAGCTGCAGGTGCATGCCTTGACAGCGGGCTCGGCCGACCGGGACCGCGCAGTCACCGCGCTGGTCACCGCTTGCGCGGTGGCCGGCCCGGTCGCGCGCGTCAGCGCCGGCAACCTCGATCTGTCGGCCACCGCAGGCCGTCGCATGTACGACCTGGCGTCCCGGCACGGCAACCCAGGGCTGATCGGATTCGCCTGCTGGTTCTGGGCGGCGCAACTGAGAGACCTCTCAGCGCGGGATCGCGCCTGGACGGTGTTGTCCACCGGCATCGACGAGGTGACTTCCGCGGTGCGGTTCGGCTCGGGGGACACCCTGCCTGCGGAGATGGTCGGCATGATGCACCTGAGCCAGGCGTTCATCGCGGCACGGAAGCATCGTGCCAACGAGGCGCACGCCCATCTGGACGAAGCCGGGCAGATCGCTGACCGGGTTGGGGAATGCAACGGGATGCGGCGGCACTTCGGTCCCACCAACGTGCGGATGGCGTGGCTGATAGCTGGCATCGAGCTGGGGCAGGGCGGCCGGGCCTACGAAGAGATTACCCAGACGCCGCTGAACGTGGAAGCGCTGGGCAGCCGGGAACGCACTTCGAAGCTTCACCTGGATCTGGCCCGCGCGCTGGTGCAAGACGGACGCGACCGCGACGTCGAAGTGATCCGGTACCTGGACACTGCGGACCGGCTGGCACCGCAGCGCATCCGGATGAACCCGATCGCCCGGGACCTGGTGATCGATCTGGACCGGCGGGCTCGCCGCCGGGTGTGGGAACTGGACTCCCTGTGCAACCGCTTCGGCATCGGCAGGGCCGTTCACAAAGGGTAAATGACTGGGCAGTTTCAATCGGTCATGGCGACACAGTGCTCCGCGATCAGCTTATCGAAGACCTCGATCGGCTTCTTCCAACCTAGCGTCTTGCGTGGTCTGCCATTCAGTTCTGCCGCTACTCTATCAAGTTCTTCCTGGGTGTGCAAGGACAGGTCGGTGCCTTTCGGGAAGTACTGCCGGAGCAGCCCGTTGGTGTTCTCGTTGGTGCCGCGTTGCCACGGTGAGTGAGGGTCGCAAAAGTAGATGGGCAGACCCGTGTGGACAGTGAACTCGGCGTGACGGGCCATTTCCTTGCCTTGATCCCAGGTTATGCTGTTGCGCAGGAACTCAGGCAACGTCTCCATTTTTTGGCCAGGAGCGCGGCCACGCGCTCGGCGCATCGGTCGTATGGAATTCTCACGAGCATGGTAAATCTGCTGGTACGTTCAACCAGGGTGGCGATCTGCGATTTGCCGCCTTTCCCGATGATCAGATCTCCTTCCCAGAAACCGGGTACCGCGCGATCGTCGGCTTCGGCGGGACGCTCACTGATGTTGACCATGTCTGGGATCTTTCCCCTACTCAGAGCCGCCCGGGATCGGGGTACTCGCCTCGCCCGACCCTGTCGTAACGCGAGTTTGAGTTCGGTGCGCAGCTCGCCTTTCGCCTGCAAATACAATGTTTGGTAAATCGTCTCGTGGGACACGTTCATCTCCGGATCGTCAGGATATTCCTCGTCCAGTCTCGCACTGATCTGCTCCGGAGACCACTTCTGTTCCAAGCCCTCGTTCACCACATCATGCAGCCGGGACGAGGCCACCAGTTTCCGCTCCTTCGGTCGCGCCTTGAGCGACTCGTAACGCTCCTGAGCGGCAACAGCCCGATAATTGGCGGCACCGCCATTACGATTGATCTCGTTTGCGATTGTGCTATGGTGCCGTCCGAGCTGTTTTCCGATGCAACGCGCCGAATGTCCTCGGCTTAGCTCGCGGGAGATCGTCTCCCGTTCCTGGGCGCACAACGGCTCAGCTCCACTCATCAATCATCCCCCCAGAAGATCCCCCGGAAAGGGGGTACCTTAGCAGAATCAAAATCTGCTAGAATAATTGCCTGTCGCTACGACCGTTTGAGCCCAAGGTCCGCCACCGCGAGCGATCACCGCGTCGAAGACTGCGGAGAACGTGTGCCTTGGCGCCCCCAGCAACGATCGTCTCGCCAATGTCGAAGAACACTGCTTCGATCCGTGGCACACCGCCTTCTGGCTGTCAATGGAGTAGTCCGCGCCAGTAAACATTCAGCCGGTGTGTGTTGATGTTCGTGTGTTGTGACATGGTGTAGTTGCCCGACGGGCTTGGTGGCGGTCGGGGTGGTTCGTCTTTGTGTGTTTGGTTAGGTGGGTGCGGGGTGGGGTGGCATCCAGGGTTTTCCCGGGATGGCCTCGCGGAGGGCGGTCATCCTGTTGTGGCCGTGTTTGGCCGCGGTGGAGAGGTATCTGCGGATGGTGTAGCGGTCTTGGGTTCGGTTTTCGCTGGTCAGGCGCCCGGAGATGTTTTGTTGGACCTTGGCTGGTCGTAGGTCGCGTTCGGCTTGGTTGGAGGTGGGTGGCACGTTCAGGTCGTGGGCGAATCATAGGACGTCGGCTTGCCGGTCGCGCAGGACTTCCAGCAGCAGCCGGGTCTTGCGTTCGCCGGGGCGGGTGCCGTGGCTCGTGGTGTCGGAGAGCCCGACCAGCACATCATCGCGGAATCGTGTGATCAACTCGTTGCGGATGCCTGCCGGGATCGCCGTGAGCCCCTGGTCGCGGGCGAGGTTGGCCTCATGGATCAACCCGCGGAGCGCCTCGGCGATCTGGGCTGGCCAGTGCGCCTGGGGATAGACCTCACCGGCACTGGTGAGATCACGCAGTAAGTGCTGGCAACACAGTTGGTGGGTCAACGTTCCGAGCGCGGCGGAGTCGTAGGTGGCGTAGCGGTCGTGCACGATCACGGAGCCAATGAGGTCGGGGAAGATGAAGGTCTTGAAGGTGTCCAGGTCCCGGTCGCCGAGCAGGTAGTGGGTGTAGAGCTCGGTGCACGCCACCAGCAGGTACTTCTCGGCTTTCTTCCTGCCCGGCTTGGGTTTTTTCGGACCGACCTTGAGTGGGGTCTCGTCACACGAGACCGCGTACGCCAAGGTGATCAGGGTGCGGATCCGCTGGTGGACCTCGGCCAGCAGGGCTGCGGTCCGGGCCAGCATGCCGTGCACGAACCCCACACTGGGCGCTTCGCTCCCGGAGCCCCCGTTGCTTGCCCTTGGACCGCGCCAGCCCGCCACGGCGGCGCCTGTTCTCCTCCGGTGGCGTCCTACCCGGATCATCATCACGCGAGGGAGGACTCGAGGAATTCCCAGAGTTACGGGACAGCAGATGCTCCAGCCTGGCCAGCTTCACCGCCAAGGCCTCATTCGCCTCGATCAAGTCAGCGATCTTCCCGGCCATCGCGGTGATCTGCCCATCCGCGGCGACCAACCGCGCGTCCTGAGCGGCGACGAGCACGATCAGCTCCTCGCGAGACATCCCCTCCAGCTCAGGCACCCAAAGATCAAACTACATCTCATACGATCAAGCCAGCACCGACACGCCCACACTGTCACCAACCGTCACACCACAACCATCAAACGACACACTCCGCAAAACGGCTGAATGTTTACCCGCGCCAGGCTACGAATGATTGCATGCGGTTATCGGACCTGCGTGCCATGTTGGACGTTGATATCATCGGTGTGGCCACTCACTGCAGTTCGATCTCTGCCTCTGTGAGCAGCTCGAACTGAGCTCGGAGTTCGGCGTACAGCGCCGAGCGCCAGGGGTCCCGCTCCAGGACGACAGCCAGCGCGTAATGCTGTTTATTGCCGTCGCCATCCCAGTGGTTGGTGTTGCGTACCACGATCACCAGTTCGCGGTGACCATCTTTGAACAGTTGGGGGAACGTGCGTGAGGCCCACTGGTTAGTGCCGGGTGAGCGCAATGTGGTACTGGGTTGCAACTTTAGATACGGATTGGTGAGTGTGGCTGGGACGGTATTTGTGTCCTCCGCTGGAGCGGCGTAGGCATTGCGGACCTGTTCGACGGTGACGCCGCGGAAGGCCCAGAAATCCATTCGGCTTGCCATGTAGTCCAGACGCGTCGGCCGGACCGGGGGGTCGTAGGCGAGAGCGACGGTAATGCGGCGCCAGCCGCCGCTCTCGGTGAAGGAACTCGGTACAGGAACGGTGAAAACATGCACGTCATTGACCCGCATGACCTCTTCCGCGAGCAACACAGCCCGGTGGTCGTCGGATGCCTCAGCGCGCTCAGCGGATACCCTGCCGTAGCCGGTCAGCCTCGCTTGCTGTTCCCGCGCCACAGCCTCGCGATCGCTCTTGATCACTGGCTGTGTTGGTTCGGCCGAGGCCAGCAGCAGCGCGCGCACCCCGTTTGCGGTGAGGGCTGGATAGGCGCCAAGAACCCGTAACGCGGCGTGGCTGACCAGCGGAGCTGCGAACGATGTACCGGCACCGGTGGCCAGTAACCTGTCGGGCCGGGACCCATCGGCGCCGAGCACATGGACTGCGGGGTCCCTCTCGACCAGGCGATTCGTGCCATAGTCGTAGCTGAACCCGCCGCCTGGCGCGCACAGCTCGGGTTTGATCATACGCATCGGCCAGGTCCGACCCGGGTCGCCGGACTGGGGTGTCCCGCAATCCCGAGCGGTTGGCGATCGGTGTTCTCCCTGCCAGCAACCGCGCCCTGGCCAACGTCCGTGCAGAGAGCGCCAACGGTGAGGGCGAGTGCCGCCGGCCCGGGATCGAGGAGTCCACCCGCCTCGTCTCCGAGCATCAGCGTCGGATAATCGTTGATCACTTGCTCCGCACGCGAATGCTGGGCCAACGGGTAATTGCCGGCGCTGATGACAACAACGAGATCGAGCCAACGGGCAAGGTCGTCGACGGCGGCGGCGAGCACGGTAGGCCGTGGCGGGCGGTATGGGCGCCGAGGGTCGCCGAGGGAGAGGTTGACGATGCGGGCTCCAGCCTCCGCGGCGCGGCGGAGCGCATCGAGAAGAGCCGTTTCCCACAGCAGTTCGTCTGGGAAGAGAAGATCCTCGTCCAGTACCCGAATGCTCAGCAGCCGCCCGGCGGGGCGCAGTGGTGTTCTGGAGGCAATCGCGGCTTCCAACGAGCCGTGCAGCGCGAGACTTGCGACGAACGTCCCGTGCCCGTGGCCATCGCTCCCATCGCCGAAGCTGATCGCATCTACCCCGTCCATGGCCGGGCTGATGAGTGGATGCGCCGAGGCGACCCCGGAGTCGATCACCGCAATCAACGGTGAGCCGGGTATTGGTGGGAGCACCACTGGGAGATCCGCGGGTGCGGTGGCGAGAACCTGCAGCTGGGTCAGCATGGGCCGGGGCAGCAGATCAATGCTGCGTGCCCGGTCGGTACGCGCTAGATCGGTCACCGCGCCAGCGGCCACCTCCACTCGCAACAGCGAGAGACCCACCCAGGGTCGGAAGTCGTCTGCGATCAGCCGGCCGCCAGCCGTGCTGACCGCGTGCAGGAAGTCCTCCCGTCGGCGCCGCGCTTCGGCCTCGTCCTCGGGGCACCAGCACTGCACGTCGATCTTTATTACGTCGTCGAAGTGCTCGAGTGATGCGAGGTGGCTGCGAAGGGCTGGGGAGAGCACATCACTTACCGCGAGTGGTCGGGGCCTGATGATTGCGTCGAAGAGTGCTTCGTACTGCGCAGACCCCTCATCACGCCGGGGCCCGGTGCTGTACGCATCCAGACGACGAAGGAACTCGGTCAGCTCCGGATCGGAAGCGAACGCGACCATGGCGAACTCACCGGTCAGGTCCAGCACCCGCAGCTCAGCACGTTCCAGCAACACCGGATCGAGCCGGTGGGCCAGCTCGATGACCAGGACCAGCTCGGGCTCAACACCGAGGACAGGGCTGCGGAGGTGATGAGTTCGGATTGAACGGATGGTGTGGTCGCGGACTGAATCTGCGTGTTCGGCGCGATTGGGGTAGGTCGGCGCGCCGCCGCCACCTCCTGGCCGCCGAAGCCGGGGCTGCGGTGGGAGTGCTGCTGCCAGCCGTAGATGCCCATGCGGCGTTGCTGGAAGCGGCAGTGATGACGCAGCGTGCCTGGCCATTATCGCACCCTAGGACGATCAGGTCTGGTTCGAAAGGTTCTCAGTCACACCTGACGTCCCTGCTGCGACACGCTTCAGTGCCCTGTTTCTCGATCTCAGGCGTGCGACGGCGACCGCCATCGCTTCGTCATCGACTCGCCGAGACCCTGCGAGCACCGTCCGGCGCATCGCGTCAACGCAGACCAGTTCGACCTCGGCTGGCGATGCGGTCCGCAACTTCCGAGACCAGCTCTGCGTCGAGATACTGTGGTCCACGGCCCGCAGCCGCAAGCCGATCAGCGTGGCAATCTTGTTCACGTCGAGCGCCGAGAACGTCACCACCTCGTCGAACCTGCGCCACATCGCGATATCCACCAGCTGCGGATGGTTGGATGTCGCGACGACCAGCGACTCGCCCTTGAGGTCTTCGAGTAGTTGCAAGCGACGGCCACGACGCGCCGGATCTCACCGTGGTCGCCGCCGTGGGCTCGCTCCTGCGCGAGCACGTCGAACTCGTCGAGGACCAGGACACAGGGGGTTTGCTCGGCGAATCGCATGACGGCCTCGACGTTGCGACCGGTGTCACCGAGATACGAGGAACTCAATGCTGCCAGCGATGCGGTCGCGACTGGCAGGCTCAGCTCGGCGGCCATGGCATGGGCACTAGCGGTCTTGCCGGTCCCGGGAGGCCCGACCAGAAGCAGCCGCTGGCGAGGGCGCAGACAGTGGCTGGTCAGCGCGGTGCGGCGTTGGTTCTCTGCCACTACCTCCTGCAGAACCTCGGCAGTGTCCTTGCCGAGCACCAGGTCGTCGAACTCCCGCTCGGGCTTGGCCAGCCGCAGCAACGGACGGTCGTCCCTGCTCTTCGGGATCGGGCGCAGGGTCAAGGGAACCTGAGCACCCGGTTTGAGGTCGCGATGCAGGGCATCTTCGAGCTCAGTTGCCAACAGCCGGTGGTGTTTACGCCGCTCGTCGGTGATGATCTCGGTCGCGACGCGACGGAAGGCAGCGTCGTCGCCGCGTGAGTAGCTAGCGAAGAGCTGCCGAAGGAGATCGCTGCGCGCCATACCATCCCTGAGCTGCGTACCGCCACTGTTGACACGACCGTACGACGTTTCACGCGTCTTGGGCAGAGCGGGCTTGCGGCAGCGTACTCACGCGGTCCCACGACGTATGGCACAGCATCCGGGTGCTCGCTTGGGCGAGGCCACCGCGAGTTCAGATGGTTTCGGGGATGGGCACCCAGGTGAACTCTGGGCAGAACCGGGAGTAGGTGACCAGCTTCCACTCCGCGTACTCGCTCATTCGTCCTGAGCTGCGCAGCAGATGTTTGATCCAGGTATGCGCGATCTGCTCCTGCTCGGTCATGGTCGCCTCGATCTCGTCGAGCATGCGGCAGGCGACCGCGAAGTCCTCCTCGGTCAGCGCGCTCAGGTCCACCTCGATACCCTCGATGGTGAACGCGAACACCAACCGCGTAGTGGAGAACCGGGTCTTACGCTCGCCCTTGAACACGGTGTGCGGACCCAGCACAGTGATTAGCGTGTCTCGCTGATCGACCGGGTAGCCGATACCCACGTCGAGGTCACTGGTCTCCAGGTTCAGCCGCAACCCGAATGACCCCACGTCCCGCGACTGGCATCCGGTCCAGCCGCGGATCAGGTCCACGGCCTTCGCTCGGATCGCGAGAAGTTCTTCGTCGCGTGCCCGCCGCGCTCGCCAGAACGCCTCAGCACGTGCGAACTCTGCCGCCGGGAACACGTGCGGATCTGCCCATCGCGCCGCCAGAATCTCGTCAAGATCAAGCTTGGAGTCATCGCTTTCGATCGTCATCGCGGCAGGCTACTGGCTGCCCCCTACTTGGCTGGGGTTAGCGTGGTCGGTCATGGCGCTGCGTTCGTGCTTCAGGGGCTTGGCCAAGGGCCTTCAGGTGCACCTGGTCGAGGGCAGTGAGTCTCTCCAGTTGTTCGAGTACCACCGTGACCGGATTGCGGCAATCTTCGCCAGCCAGCCGGACCTGCCGCTGCACCAGGACACCGTGGCTGGGTTCGTGCAAGGTTTCTTGGTCACCTGTGCGTACTTCGTGGCCGATGACAGCGTCGAGCAGGAGTCGGTGTTTCCGGTGCTGGGCGGTGCATTGCTGCTGGGTCAGGAGCTGCCCATCGAGGCTGACCCCGTTGACGTCACGGCAGGGCTCGGCTTCTTTGAGCGGGCTGCCCATGCCCTGGGCGACACCGACCCTGCGGACGTGATTTACGAATTGGTGGAGCGGGCGTTCACCCTGGCCCCCGATGTGCCGATGACCTGCGCCTCGCTGGGCGGGTTCTGCCTCGGAGTGCTGTACACCACCCCTTACCTGACCGGGTCCGATGCTGGCCCGGTAGCGATGCTCACTGCCGCGTGGGAGTTTGCCCGCGACCTGACTGTCTGAACCGCCAGACTCCTGAGGCCGCGAGAATGATCATCATGTCACCGGGGGTGGCTCGGCGTCGCGGAGCTCGCGAGCGGTGATCACGGACTCGATTCGTTCCCGGGCTCCGGCGAGGTGCCGTTCGCAGACTGCGGCGAGCTGCTCGCCACGTTCCCACAGCGCCAACGAGTCCTCCAGAGCCAGCCCGCCAGCCTCCAAGGCGCGTACTACAGCGGCGAGTTCGTCCCGGGCGGCCTCGTAGCCCAGCGTGGCGGGATCGTCGGTTCCCTTCATGCCGCTGTTCATGCCGTCATCATGAGGCACCGGTCACCACCGCATGCAGGGCCCCATCGGAGAGCCGCACCCGCAGTTCGGTGCCCTCGGGGGCGTCGGCGACCGATCGGAGCACTAGTAACTGACCAGATGAGGCACTGTCAACCCGCTGGACCACGGCGTATCCGCGGGCCAGGGTGGCTGCCGGTCCGAGGGTTGTCAAGCGTGCCGCAGTGTGCTTGAGCCCTTCCTGCGCCGTTCGCAGCCCGCCGAACATGGCTCGGTCGGCGCGGGCGCGCAAGTCGGTCAGGACCTGGCCGCGCTCGGCCAGTGGACGCATCGGGTTGGCCAACACCGGGCGGGTTCGCAGCGCATCAAGAAGCCGCCGCTCCCGGTCTACCCAGCCGTGCAGGGCGCGGCGGCAGCGGTTGCGCAGCTGGTGCAGCGCAGCAGTCTCCTCCGCGACATCGGGTACCACGCACTTGCCGGCATCGGTCGGGGTGGAGCAGCGCTTGTCCGCAACGTGGTCCACCAGTGGGGTGTCCGGCTCATGGCCGATCGCCGAGACCACCGGGGTGATGCATCGCGATACCGCGCGGCACAGCGTCTCGTCGGAAAACGGCAACAGGTCCTCCACGCTGCCGCCACCCCGGGCCAGCACGATGACGTCCACCGCAGGGTCGGCGTCCAGCACGGTGAGCGCGTCGATGATCTGGCCCACCGCGAGCGGGCCTTGCACCGCCACGTTATGCACCTGAAAACGCACTGCGGGCCAGCGAGCTGTGGCGTTGCTGAGTACGTCGTGCTCGGCCGCGCTGGCCCGGCCGGTGATCAGCCCGACGCAGCCGGGTAGCAGCGGTAGCCGACGCTTCCTTCGGGGATCGAACAGGCCCTCCGCATCCAGGATCCGTCGGAGTCGCTCGATGCGGGCGAGCAGTTCGCCGATGCCGACCGCGCGGATCTCGTCGACACGCAGGCTCAGCGTGCCACGGCTCAGGTGCAATGACGGCTTGCCGTGCACCACAACCCGGCAGCCATCCACCAGCGGCGGCTGCCGGTCGCGCACCAGCGCAATCGGGCAGGTCAGGGTCACCGAGATGTCGGCCGCTGGGTCGCGCAGCGTGAGAAACGCTGTTCCGGTGCCCGCCTTGGCGCTGACTTGGGTGATCTGCCCTTCGACCCAGACCGCGCCCAACCGATCGATCCATGCCGCGATCTTGCGGGCGACGGTGCGGACCGGCCAGGGTGCCTCCGGCGTGGTGGCGGGTTCGGTCACTGGGATTTCGGTCACTGGGATTTCGGTCACTGGGGTTCGATTACTGGGATTCGGTCATGTGGGAGCGGACCGTGGAGATCCGGTTGGACAGCAGCGTGAGAAACGCAGGACGATCCTGGTGGGCGTGTTCGTATTCCAGCAGTTCCGCAAGCTGGGGCAGTGACAGCCTCCGCAGCGTGCCCCGGAGCTGGGCTAGCGACAGCTCGTCGTACTCGGGCAGCGCCGAGGGGGTCAGGCTGGCTTCCCCGGGTCTCGCGCCGGGGGCGGTTGAGTGCGGGGGAGTCAGGGCGCAGGCCACGTCGGCCTCATCGACTTCGCCGAACTCACTGACCGCGGTGCCGTGGCCGGTGCCGGAGCCGGGGACCACCGCACTGTCGTTGGCCTCGCCGAACTCGCCCGCAGCGCCTGCGGTGGCTTCGGTGCCAGGCGCTGGCGGCTCGTCGTTCTCATCGAACCTGGCCCACGCCGGAGTATCCTCGACCGGGCGAAACAGCGAGAACACCTGATCGCCCTTGATCGCTAGCTCGGTGACTCGCTGCTGCACCTGCATCCCGGCCTGCACAACACGGCTGGCGGCCGTGACAGGGAGATCGGCGAGCTGCTCAGGCAGCTTCCAGGCCTGTTCCACGGCGGTAACCACCAGTCCCATGACGACCCGGACGGGTAAGGGTACGTGGTTCATGGCTGTCAAGCCTGCCGCAGCAACCGGGCTTGTGCCTACCCGGGTGTGCGCCCTGCTTGCCGTCGGCCGGGGGCGACGCCGCCCGTAGGGTGGAGAGCATGACCAAGCGTGTGCTGCTCGCCAAGCCTCGGGGTTATTGCGCCGGGGTTGACCGTGCGGTGGTCACCGTCGAGAAGGCCCTCGAGGCGCACGGGGCTCCGGTGTACGTGCGCAAGCAGATCGTGCACAACCGGCACGTGGTGGAGACCCTGGAGAGCCGTGGGGTGGTCTTCGTCGACGAGACCGATGAAGTACCTGCGGGCGCCATCGTGGTCTTCTCGGCGCATGGGGTGTCCCCGGCGGTGCACCAGCAGGCTGCGGCACGCGGCTTGCGCACTATTGACGCCACCTGCCCGCTGGTGACCAAAGTGCATCAGGAGGTCAAGCGGTTCGCCCGGGACGGCTACGACATCTTGCTGATCGGTCACCAGGGTCATGAGGAGGTTGAGGGCACCGCTGGCGAGGCACCCCGGCAGGTTCAGCTCGTCGATGGGCCGGACGCGGTGGACTCGGTGACCGTGCGAGACCCGTCGCGGGTGGTGTGGCTGTCCCAGACGACACTGTCGGTGGACGAGACCATGCAGACCGTAGCTCGGCTCAAGGAACGGTTTCCCGAGCTAGCCGACCCGCCCAGCGACGACATCTGCTACGCCACCCAGAACCGGCAAGTGGCGGTGAAGGCGATGGCGGTTGAGTGCGATCTGGTTCTCGTCGTGGGGTCGCGGAATTCGTCAAACTCGGTGCGGTTGGTCGAGGTTGCGCTGGGCTCCGGTGCCCGGTCGGCCTACCTGGTGGATTACGCGCGGGAGATCGACCCGGCCTGGCTGGACGGGGTGCACACCGTCGGCGTCACCAGCGGCGCCTCGGTGCCCGAGGTGCTGGTTCGCGGCGTACTGGATTTTCTCGCCGAGCGGGGATACACCGATATACAGGAGGTCATCACGGCGGAGGAGAAGCTGACGTTCTCCCTGCCGCGTGAACTCAAGGGTTCACTCTCCGGTGGTGGGCTATCCGGAGCCGGATAGCGGTCAGAGGTCATGGCGTGAGGTCGGCCGTCGCTGGGTGATCAGCCGGAAGATGCCGATAACAAGAGTGAACCCGGTGGTGATCGCCATGGTGGGAAAGCCATCGATCAAAGGAGTGCCGACCGCGAGCGCGGCGGCGACCATCCCCCCGTCGGTGGGAGGTGAGCCAACCTCCAGGATAACGCCCGGCACTGCCACCGCCAGGATCAGCGGCGGCTGCACCATCGGTCCGAACAGCCCCTTGCGCTGCACCACCACCACGGCAAGCAGGCAACCAAGAAAATAACAAGCCTGAAACACGATGCCCAGCCGGTTGAGCCGCTCGATATCCGCGAATGCGCCAGCCACAGCGAGTCCAAGCGCACATAACGCCGCCGCCCACCAGGGCACCCCAGAACGATCAGGCAGCAATGCATGATCGTTCCAAGACCCGCGCTGCGCGGCGCTTCGGGATCGGGCGCCCGTCACTCGTTCACCGTAGACCGCTCCTGATCGGCGCCGCCCGTCTGGTGCAGCGCCTCAGTGACCCAGCCCCAGTCCTCACCGCGGCGTTCCGAGTCCGGCTCCCGGTCCGAGTCCGGTTTGCGCCGTCCCGGATCCAGCGCGATGAGCGAGTCCGTCGCAGACGCGACGAGTTCCACCGCTTGCACGGTGCGGGGACTGCGCTCCACTTGCTCGGGGGTGTCGAGCTGCTCGGCGACCACGCCGAGCTCACCGAACCGGCGGGCGGTGACCAGTACCCGCGACTCCAGTGACGTGACCGTGCGATTGTAGGCCTCCACTGCACCACCGAGTTGTTTGCCGAGCCGTGCCACGTGGCCGCCCATCGTGGCCAGCCGGGAGTGCAGCTCGCGGCCCAGCTCGTGGACCCGCGCGGCGTTGCGCGCCAGTGCCTCCTGCCGCCAGGTGTAGGCCACTGTCCGCAACAGCGCGATCAGCGTGGTTGGAGTGGAGATCACGACGTGGCGCTCGAAAGCGTGCTCGAGCAAGGCGGGGTCAGATTGCAGCGCCGCCTCGAGAAATGGGTCGCCGGGGACGAACAACACCACGAACTCTGGAGCAGCGTCGAAGCGCTGCCAGTAGGACTTGTGCGCCAGCGAATCGACGTGCGTGCGCAGGTGCCGGGCGTGCGCGGCCAGCCGGTCGGCCCGGCGGTCCGGGTCGGTGGCGTTGACGGCCTCCAGGTAGGCCCCGAAGGGCACCTTGGCATCCAGCACGATGTGCTTGCCACCGGCAAGGTGCACCACCAGGTCGGGGCGGACCAGGGCGTCGTCGTCGCCGCTGGCGTCAGTGGCAGTGAACTGCCGGGAGAAGTCGCAGTGCTCGACCATGCCGGCCAGCTCGACGATCCGCTCCAGTTGCAGCTCACCCCACCGGCCGCGGACCTGCGGGGCGCGCAGCGCGGTGACCAGCTGCCGGGTCTCGCTCTGCAGCTGTTCGGACGTGCGGTGCATCGCCCCGACCTGCTCGCGCAACCCCGCATAGGCGGCTTCGCGCTCCTTCTCCACCGTGCGCAGTTGACCGTCGAGCCGGTGCAGGCTCTGGGTGATCGGGCCGAGCAGCGCCTCGATGGCCTGCTGACGCTGGGTGGCGTCGCCGTCTGACTTGGCCGAGATGGCCGCTGTGACCTTGGCCAGCCGTGCCTCGGCGAGCTGGATGAACGCCTCGTTATTGCGCGACAGCGCTTGCGCCGACAGTGCCTGGAAGCTGTCCTTGAGCTCAGCTTCGCGGTGGATGAGCAGCCGTTCCCGGTCGGCTGCGGCGGTCCGCTCGGCGTCGAGCGCGGCACGGACGCCGGCCAGTTCCGCCTGCGCCGCCGCAAGCCGCTCACCGGCTTCCTCGGCACGCTTGTGGCACTGTTCGGCCCGGGCCGTCTCGGCGTCCCTGGCCGCTGCGGCACTCTCTGCCTCCCGACGGGCGGCGAGCAACTCGGCGTCGATGGCGGCCCTGGCGGCGTCCGCCGTCCGACCGGCCTCGGCCACCGCGACCCGGTGGACGGCAGCGGCCACCAGCCAGCTGATCAGAGCACCGACCGCCAGCCCGGCGAGCAAGGCGATGAACACGGGGTAATCCATGCGGCACAGACTGCAACAGCCCACCGACAGAATCGGCGAGGCACGCCGTCCCCTAGCGCATGCGATCAGATTGCCGGCCGAAGCGATCCGGATCGTTCGCCTAGACTCGACGTCCTGTGAGCCTCACCCTCGGAATTGTCGGCCTGCCCAACGTGGGCAAGTCCACCCTGTTCAATGCGCTGACCAGCAATAACGTCCTCGCGGCGAACTACGCCTTCGCCACCATCGAGCCCAACGTCGGGGTGGTGCCGCTGCCCGATGCGCGGTTGGCGGTGCTGGCGGAGATGTTCGACAGCGCCAGGGTGGTGCCGGCGACGGTGTCGTTCGTCGACATCGCGGGCATCGTCGCCGGTGCCTCCGAGGGCGCTGGGCTGGGCAACAAGTTCCTCGCCAACATCCGCGAGGCCAACGCGATCTGCCAGGTCGTGCGGGCTTTCGACGATCCCGATGTGGTGCACGTCGAGGGGCAGGTCGACCCGGCCGACGACATCGCCACTGTCGAGACCGAGCTCGTACTGGCTGACTTGCAGACCCTGGACCGCGCACTGCCCAGGCTGGAGAAGGAGGCCCGCACCCACCCCAGGGAACGGCGCGCCGCGCTGGTCGCCGCGCAAGCCGCCAGGGAGGTGCTTGACACCGGGCGCACCTTGTTCACCGCGCGCGCGGAGCTGGACGTTACGGCGCTCGCCGAGCTCAGCCTGCTGACCAGCAAGCCGTTCCTGTATGTCTTCAATGCCGACGAGGGTGTGCTCACCGATCCGGAGCGCCAAGCTGAGCTGCGCAAGCTGGTCGCCCCTGCCGATGCGGTGTTCCTCGACGCCAAGGTGGAGTCCGAGCTGCTCGAACTGGACCCGGCGTCCACTCGTGAGTTGCTGGACTCGATCGGGCAGCTCGAGCCGGGACTGCACGCGCTGGCCCGCGCGGGGTTCCACACCCTGGGGCTGCAGACTTTCCTGACCGCCGGGCCCAAGGAGACCAGGGCATGGATCATCCGCGCCGGAGCCACCGCTCCGGAAGCCGCCGGAGTGATCCACAGCGACTTCCAGCGCGGGTTCATCAAGGCCGAGATCGTGTCCTACGACGATCTGATCGCGGCCAGGTCGATGGCGCATGCGCGGGCCGCTGGGAAGGTCCGGATGGAGGGCAAGGACTACGTGATGGCCGATGGTGACGTGGTCGAGTTCCGCACCGGACTAACCTCTAGTTCCAACAAGTAGCTGCGCTCTGGGGTGCTGGGAGGGTTTGGCGAAGTTCTGGCTGTCGATTCTCACCGAGCTGCGCAACCGGGGACCGCGCGACATCCTGACCTTCTGCTGTGACCGGCTATCCGGTGGACGTCCGGGCCGGCGGCGTGCGGTGGAGCCCCATCTGCGCGAGACCAGCCTGCAGTGCCAGGCCAGGAGGGTGGCGGGAGTGACCGCGAAGACCTCGGCCCAGCAGCGGCGCGGCAATAACTGGGACAAGGCGGCCAGCCACACCCGGTCGGAGGGCGTGTAGCGGACCCATGAGACCTGTGGGCAAGGGCCGGTTCACCACGGGGTTTGTGGCCCGGCTGCTGTGTGAGAAGTTCGTGTTGGGCCGCCCCGCGCACCGTATCGTCGCCGCGCTGGCCCACGACGGGCTGCACCTCGCCGAGGGCACGCTGGCCGGGGTGTTCGCGGCGTGCGCCGAGCTGCTAGCCCCGCTGGCTGAGGCGATCAGTGACCGCAACGCCGCCGCGGCGCACCTGCACGTCGATGAGACCAGCTGGAACGTCTACGCCGCCCTCGAGGGCAAAGACAGCCACCGCTGGTGGTGCTGGGTGTTCGTCGGTCCGGACACCACGGTGTTCCGCATCGCGGCGTCGCGTTCGCTGGCGGTGCTCGCCGAGCAGTGGGGTATCGACGCTGACGCCCAGGCGCTGCCCGAGGGCCGTCAGGTTGCTGCTGTCCTCGGGCTTCTACGCCCTCTACCAGTCACTGGGGCGCCTTGAGGGGGTCGAGAACCTCTGGTGCTGGTCGCATATCCGGCGTTACTTCATCCGCGCTGGCGACGCCCACCCCGAGTTGGCGTCCTGGACCGCCGGCTGGGTCGAGCGCATCGGGGCGCTCTCCGTGGCGCACACCGCGATGGCGGCCGCCTCCCCGGGCAGCTCCGCGCACACCTGGGCTGCCGCACAGTTCTCCGCCGCCCTGAACACCATCGACGCGCACCGCACCGCCCAGGGCTCGCACCCCGACCTGCTGCACCCCGCCGCCGCGAAGGTCCTCGCCACCCTGGACCGGGAATGGGAGGGCCTGGCGCGCCACCGCGAGTTCCCCGAACTCGCCCTGGACAACAACACCTCAGAAAGAGCGCCGCGCGGGCCGGTAGTCGGGCGCAAGAACTACTACGGCTCCGGCTCGGTGGTCTCCGCCGAGCTGGCCAGCCGGGTCTGGACCATCACCGCCACCGCGCAGCGACTCGGGCTCAACCCGCTGACCTACCTGAGGGCCTACCTCGACACCTGCGCCCAAGCCGGCGGCACCGCCCCCGACCGTGAGACCCTGACCCGGTTCCTGCCCTGGGTCGCCACCAGCGATGACCTCGCCGCCTGGGCCCACGACCCCCCACCCAACTCCGACACCACTGGGAACGACACCACCGGAAACGACACCCGACCCTCGGGCGATCCGCGCACCGGGCCGGCACCATAGCCGCCCCGGCCCCGACCAACCGGGGCCGTGCGCTCCCGCGAACGACCCCTCAACCCCACCGACGACGAACGCCCAGGTAACCCCTACAGGGGACACCGGGCTCCTCGTGCTGCCCAACCCTGACTCCAGCGGAACAGCCCGCCCGACGGGAACTCCGAATGCTTACCTGGCAACAGCGGTCCCTACCGCGACCGTTCCGTTCCGTGGGAGCCCGGGGGTGAGATCCCCCGGGCTCCCCGGCGGGTTTGCCCGCTCAAAGCAAAGTCGTGTAACCTGTCCCGGCGGCTAGGTTTATCTCGTGACCCTTGAAGTGCGAGGCGGCGATGATGTTTTTTCTGACCACGGCCAAAAATGCCCTATATGCGAACCCCGTGGCCGCCGGTGTTTTTGGCGCAGAGAAGATAAAAGCCGGAATTAGTTCTAGTGGGATGCGGCAGGGCAAGGCACGGGCGGGAGGGTTGCCTGCCGGGCAGTCCCGCCTCCGAATGGGCTGGACGGCCTCTGCAGGGGAGCAACCGTGAGAGCGGGACAGTGCACGGCCACGCTCAAGCCCACGGAGCAGCAGTGCCGCCGGTCAGCCGTCCGCGGCGGGCGGGTCTGCCCGATGCACGGCGGCCAAGCGCCTCAGGCAAAAATCGGTACGCAGCGACGACTAGCACCGGTGGATGAATTACATTATTGGCTACAGAAAAGACGACTTCAGCTGTCCTTGGCAATTCAGCGCTACACTGTAGGTCGAGTTCTTCGACGCATTGTCAGGCCAGCATTGTTCGATGTCCTCCGCGGTTCGACTTGTGCGTTTGTTGATGCAAGTGAACTGCTCGCCAGTGTTTCCCCTGTAGAGCTTTCAGAAGAAGATCTGATTGGGCTCAAGAATAACTTTGTTGCCGTCAAGAAACAATTGGAGGGTCGCTATGAACTCTCCCAGAAATTGCAACTTGCGTATCCAGTCGACATTGCTGTCGAATGGCAAAGCTCGTTCCTGCTCTACGGTCTCGTTCGGGTCTTGAAGCCGCAAACCATTGTGGAAACCGGTGTTGCCAATGGTCACTCCAGCTTTATAATCCTCAGTGCCCTGGAAAAAAACGGTCGAGGTAAACTTGTAAGCATCGATATTCGACACGATGTCGGTCGGTTGGTGACAGCGGATAAGGGTAAATTTTGGGATCTCCATCTACTGTCTCGACCTGGGGCAAAAGTTGAATTGCGTGCCATCCTGCAGTCTGTCGCTCCCGTCAACTTGTTCCTACATGACAGTGATCACCTTTATGGGTGGCAAATGACCGAATATCGGGAAGCTGCTGCCGTTGTGTCGGTCGGTGGAATTCTCGTTAGCGATGACATCGATTGGTCTTATGCCTTTTGGGATTTTTGTCGAGAGCGTGGCGTAAAACCGGCCGTTTTGATCGATGTCCGCAAGGTGTTCGGATTTGTGCGTCTCACAGAAGGCGGACAATGATAGTCCGAGAGAGTTATGCAAAACCTCAGTTATTATTAGCCAGGGGTTAGCCAGGGATCGTTGTTCCGAAAGCTGGCGACACGCCGTGATGAGATAACAGGCAACGGCTTCTCGGGTCGATAGAAAGGAGGTGACGAAACCGCTCTCTCACGACGGAGAAGCCGTTGCGGTTTGATCGTATGTCAGGACTGGATGCTGAGCAACTCGACGCGCTGGAGCAGAGGGTCGGCGACCTGCTCGGGAAACCATGAGATCAGGGCATAGGCCGCCCAGAAGAACTCGTCTTGCGCGAGGCGCTTGTCGTCACTTGCGGGTACTGAGCATTATTCATAATTGGCCCAGTTGAGTCGGTAGAATTCGAGTGCGGTGACCGCAGCAAGGCAGAGGGAGAGTTTTCGCAGCGGCCGACGATACCCGATGGCCAGAATCTTCCAGGTCTTGAGGTGGGCAATGCGGCGTTCGACAGTGGAGCGGATACCGGAAAGGTGCTTGTTCGCTTTAATCTACGCGGGTGAAAGCTCTCCTTTCGGTGGTTTCTTCACCGGTGTGACAACGGGTTCGCCGCGATAGCCTAGATCGGCGATGACCAAGTTGTTGTCCATGTGCTCGGCCAGCACGGCAGCCAAGCCGGTCTCACGAAAGGCCCTCACATCATGAATAGATCCGGCGATCGGTTCCCCGACGTGGCACACCCAACCATCGATTCCAGAGAGAACCTGGACAGTCGCCCCGCTGCGGTGCCGCTTGCCGGAGTACAACTCGGGATGAGCAGCCCGGTTGCGGGTGGGGATGAGGGTCCCATCCGGAATGATCACCCGGCCAGTGATCACCTCCACCAGCTCGGGCACCTCACAATCCAGCACCGCCGCAATCGGCTCCTCCAGAGTGCTGACCATTCGGGAAATCGTGGGCTGACTGACCCCGAACACGACACCTGTCACCTCCTGGCTGCAATCGTGCCGGTAGTAAAACAACGTGGCGAGCACCGCGTCGAACAGCTCCATCTCACGCCGCCGTCCCCGCGCAGGATGCCAGCCACCGAGATAGTCCTCGATCCGGTCAGCCAGCTCCAGCACTTGCTCATACACCAGACCTGTCATAGTCTGAACCTGCGACGGCCGCCACGTATTCTCGTTGAGTCTCACAAGTCACGTAGATACCGCAAGGTGGCCGTCGCTCATATCAGCGACACGCCACTCAATCGTGGACTTCTGAATAATGCTCTTAGTATCTGCGCCAGAACATTATCGAGGAGGTGTGGGCGGAGATCTTCGATGTGGACCAGTCCACGATCTCGTGGTATATCACGTTCCTGACGCCGCTGATCGATCAGGCTATCGCGGAGTTCAGGCCGTCCGCGGAGGAGGCAGCGGAGGCCACCAGGGGCGCGATTGCCCTGCCGGGGGCCAGAAGTCGGCCGCATCCATGACCTGGGTGAACGAGGTGACCCACGCCACCACGATGATCGTGCACCGTGTCGTTGCATCTGCTGTATCTGATCTTCGTCCGGGTTCTTGGCTGGCTATGGTTGGTCGGCCGGTCCGCGGCGTCGAAGAATGTCGAGCTGCTCGTCTTGCGCCACGAGGTTGCCGTGCTGCGCCGCGCCAACCCCAAGCCCCGACTGGACTGGGCTGATCGTGCCGTGCTCGCCGCGTTGATTCGGCTGCTGCCCAGGAACCTGTGGGCACATCGCCTGGTCACACCGGGCACCGTGCTGCGATGGCACCGCCGCCTGGTTACCAGGAGATGGACCTACCTCCATCGTCCCGGCCGACCGCCGGTCAGTACCGAGACCGCCGCGCTGATCGAGCGCCTCGCCACGGAAAATCCCCGCTGGGGGTACCAGAGGATGCAGGGTGAACTGCTCAAGCTCGGCCACCAGGTCGGTGCCTCGACGATCCGCCGAGTCCTCAAGACCCTGCGGATCCCGCCAGCGCCCCAGCGGCAGACGGATTCCACGTGGCGGCAGTTCCTGCGCACCCAGGCAGCGACGATGCTGGCCTGCGACTTCTTCCACGTGGACTGCGCGGTGACCCTCCAGCGCCTGTACTGCTTCTTCGTCATGGAGGTCAGCTCCCGGTACGCGCACATCGTCGGGGTGACCGCGAACCCGGACGGGCTCGGGACCGTGCAGCAGATCCGGAACCTTCTGATGGATCTCGGTGATCGCGCCGCACAGTTCCGGTTCCTGATTCGCGACCGGGCTGGGCAGTTCACCGCGTCATTTGACGCGGTCCTGGCAGACGCGGGCATCGCCGCAGTGAAGATTCCGCCCCGAAGCTCTCGCGCGAACGCCTTCGCGGAGCGGTTCGTGCTCACGGTCCGAACGGAAGTGACCGATCGGATGCTGATCTTCGGCGAACGGCACCTGCGCGCTGTCCTGACCGAGTACGTGCGACACTACAACCGACGACGCCCGCACCGCGCGCTTCACCTCCAACCACCCCGGCCCGACCACCCAGTCACCGACATCTCAACGGAACGGATCACACGCCAATCCGTTCTCGGTGGCTTGATCAACGAATACGAAACCGCTGCCTAAAGACCAGGTCAACCTGGTGGCCGAGTTCTGGCACCCCACAGGTGCAGCGCGCAGCTGACGGGGATCGCCGTGCGGTTCTCGCGAGACGCGTTCGCGGTCGCGCCTTCCGTGATGGGGATCGTTCGAGGGTTGCCGCTAGCCGGCCGTGTCGCTGGTGCGTTGTTGGTGTCGTTGGTCACGGTTGACAACGGTGAAGGCGATCAAGCCCGTGGCCTCTCTGGCCAGAGAGGCCACCCGGCTGGGCTACATCGGCAGACCAGCCCGGTACGCCATTCCCCGCAGCTCCCGGCCGCCCCGACGAGACCGCGTTACCAGTTCCCCGATGACATCCCGGACGAACGGATTGCGGTGCACCCGGATGGGGAACAGCTGCTCCGCCTTGCGCAACGCCACCACCGCGTCGTCGCTGCGGTGAGGTAACCGGGCCAACGCACGACCGTAGTCCATCCAGTACTGCGACTGGCGGGTCTTGAACGGATGCCGCTCAGGCTGGATGGTCTGCGCGACGTCTACCGCACGATCAGGCTCGCCCGCCTCCAACGCGAGCGCCATCTCCCAGAGGCCAACGTTGGTCGGCCCGAACCCGAACCCAAGACGGTCATGGTTGTCGTCTGGCTCCCCGAACTGGGTAGCAAGTTCCTTCGCGGTCTGCATGGGCGCCGCCACGTCATCCGGGCGCTTGTCGGCCACCGCGATCAGCGCCCGGGTCATGGTCACCATCCCGATCATGCCCGCCGTGTCCACGGTGGTAGGTGGCAGCGTCAGCGAGCCCAACTCAGCCTCGGCCAAATCGAACGCACCCGAGGCCAGCAGCGCATTCGCGGAGCCGAACGCAGCCACCCCCAACGAGGTCTCATCACCCAGACGCTCGGCCAGGTCTTGAGCCAGCACAGCAGCCTGCCATCGAAGATCGACCGATGCACCAGAGTCCCGGAGCCACATCAGGGTCACGTGCACGTGCACAACCACTGCCAGCTCTAGCAGAGCCTTCACCTCGCGGTCCGCAGCGATGCTGGAGTGAAGGTCCCCGATCAGTCCCGGTAGTCGCTCACCAACAGCACCGAACCCGCACTGGCGCCGAGTCTCGCGGATCTGCTGGACTCTGCGTTGCAGCACATCGAGCGGGACCACCTGACCGTGGGACCGGTTCCGGCTGGCCGCAATCAACGCGAGGCGAACGGCATTCACCGCAGCATCAGTACTCCCGTCGCCTGGCGCTGGCACGGGTAGCGACGTCAGCTCCGACGGTGCGATCTGTAGTGCGTTGGCCAGCGCCACGGTCTCCGAGCGGCTGTCCAGGGCGCGCTCTCCGCGCTCGATGCGGGACAGTGACGATCTGCTGATCCCGGCCAGTCCGGCGATCACCTCTAGCGACTTGCCTCGCGAACTCCGGATCTGGCGCAGCCGGGCGCCGATCGTCCGCGCGTCGTCGTCAACGTCCACGAAACCCCCTGCCCTTGCCGGGATATCCCCCTGCCGATGCCCCGGGGAGCGACCCCGGGGCGGAACCTCGGCAAGGAGGTGACGTAAGGCTACGCGGCGACCCCTTGCACCGGAGCGGCCGGTCGCGACCAGTTCGGCGTAAGGGGTGCCCACAGGTGTGGACGCGGATGTGGGTCTGGGCTAGCTGGCACCGATGGATGAGACCGACACGTTGACGTTGATGTCGGAGTAGAGCAGGATCGGACGCCCGTCTGGATCGGCGACGTAGGCCATCCGCTCGCCATAGCAAGGCTGGTCGGTGGGTTCGTAGAGGACGGGCGTCCCTGAATCGCGGAGTCGGCTCACCGCAGAGTCAACATCGTCGGTTTTCAGACACAGCACGTGGGAGACCGGCTCGCCGGAAGCACCGGGACGCAGGCCGTGCCACGGATCGTCTGGCAAGGCGAACCAGAGCTCACGGCCGTCAAGGACCAGTTCGGCGAACTCGATCGGTTCGGTCGGGTCTTCGGGCCAACGGTATTTCTGTTCGAATCCGAACTCCGCGCCGTAGAAATCGACCAGTCGATCAATGTCGTTGGAGTACACCATGAAAAACAAGTTTTTAAACGCCATGTTTCTGCTCCCAATGGATCGTATGTTCAACGCGGTGCTCGTCCGGATACCACCGCTCGCGTCGCCGCAGTCCGTGCCCCTCGTGCCAGGATTCGATGACGAGGTCGGCTCCGTCGAGGTGGGTGAGAACCACTTCGGTTATGTCAATGCGGAAATCAATCAACCGTTCGCTGTCCGAGCCGGGTTCGGCGCCTTCGACCCCGAACCCGGCGATCTTTGCCTCACCTGGCCAGTCGCTCAGGTCGGCGTTGAGGGCAGTCGTGGTGGGGCTGTGCAACGCAAGCCGTGGGTCTCTGCGCAGATCAGCGATCTTCACTGATCCGACCATCATGGGAAGCCACACGTCGCCATCCGAGAACACCGCATCGATCCCGCTGATCCGCGGTGACCCGTCTCGCCGCAGTGTCGCCAACGTCTCGCATCGGTACACCGCGAAGCGTGCACGTACCTGCCGAGCGAATTCGGGCTCCGCTGCGGCGATCTCACTCCACCTGGCCATGTATTTCCCTCGTCAAAGCAGGTCGCCCTGGTTGCGGTGTCACACCCAGCGGGGCTGTGAAGGAAAGACAGGGCGACGGGCGGCGTCGACGTTCAGGCGTTCCTTGAGTGCGGTGAGCACGCCGGCTGCCTCCAGATAGTTGCCTACCACGTAGATCTCGGGCTGATGGGGATCTCGGCTTTCCACGATGTCGTCGAGGCACAGTGGGCTGATAGTGGAGTTCTCCGTCACCAGCACGAGGGGAATCCGCTGCGCGAGCGCGGCAAACGCGGGGATGCCGCCCACCGCGCTCGCGGGGAGCACGATCGCGCCGACGTCTTCGAGTGTCAGCCGTGCACTGCCGGGAACCGTTGGTTCGCCTGCTGGCACGGGTTGGGGAGCAGCGGACAGCCCGCGCAGCACCGAGCAGAAGTAGGTCATCGAGATGACCTCTGCGGCGTCTCGCGGGTCCACTGTCCCCTCGACTCGCGTGTGGTCCCAGGACATGAGCATGGGCGCGTGGGCCACGGGTAGCCCGCTCATCGTGGTCACCGCGTGGGTGAGCACAGCTTCGGCGCCTCCCCAGGGATTGGCGACGGGTTTGCCGGAGTAGTAGTCCATGCACAGGTCCCGACTCACGTCGATTTCACTGGTGATCGCCAAGGCGTCAACGCACTGCTCCGCTTCCCGCACGACGTCGAACACCCGGTCGAGGCCGGTGATATCACCCAGCGCTCGCCCTGAATCGCTGTAGAAGACCTGTGCGCGGAACGGTTTTTCGGACACCCACACCGGGTCGATCGCGAGTCCACCCACGGTCCGGCAGGCGTGGATGGCGTTGATAACGTTGTTGAGGAGATCCGTGGTGGGGGGTTTGTCGATCAGCACGCCGAGTCGTCGTGTCTGCCCCGGAAGAAGGTGAATCTGTCCGATCAAGAAGCGGCTCAGGAGATTCCCTTCGAGGTACAAGACGTTGTCGCGGGCCCAGTACAGGTCGGACGCGGTGACGACGTTCGGGTGGGTCAGGAGATAGTCGCAGGCCGAGGCCAGCAGGTTGGTGGCAGGTGTCGCGTCACCGGCGAATCCGCCGATCTCAGCGCGGATTCCGGTGGGCACGACATGGAGGGCGACGAAGCGCTCGGTCCGTTCCCTGCGGCGAGGTTGGAATTGCCAGAGAGAGCCCCATCTCTGCGGGCCGAGGTCGGCTCCGCGCAGCACGGAAAGTTCGAAAGTAAGCTGGCTGGCGGAGTGTTTGACGAGCGCAAGGCGTACGGGTATGTCGTCTGGTTCGCAGCGAGCGGACATGAGCTCCGCCACGATGGGCCAGGTAAGGCTCTGTGCGGGCTTCGGGACGTTAATGACCTTATGCTCGATCGATGGCATTGGTCCTCCACAAGTCGCGGTACCGGGAAAATTCTGGTTCTTTCACTGTGATGAGTTCGTCGGCCTGGGTGATTCGGTATAGGGATGGCAACAGGACACCTGTGAACGGGGCCGCGCGGGCGAACGCGTAAGCGCCGAGCAGGTGGAAAAAGAATGGCTGCCCGATCTCCAGTGGACGGTGGAAACGATACCGTCCGAAGATGTCACCGGCGAGCGGGGTGCAGCCCACGACTTCGTACTCGTAACCCCCATCAGTCACGACTCCGTTGCCAGGTGCGTACAGGTCGGGGGCCCAGTCGTACTCGAAGGTCTCCGGGGCGTGCCCGACGTGCGAATCAACCACCGCGACCATCCCGACTCCTGAGTCGATCACGTCGGTCACCCGTGTGACGAGTAGACCAGCTTCGCGGATAAGCCCCGTGCCGGGCTCGGTAAAAATTGATTGCACCCCACATGCGCGAAGCTTTCCGATGGTTGCACAAAAGTCTTCAAGGCCGTCCATTCCGGTCGGTCGCAACCACCCGCCACCGATATTGACGTACTCCAGGCCGGCGAGCAGCGGTGCCGCTACACGCATCAGCCACTCTAGGCTGGCGATTGTCGCCCCGTAGCTGGACGATTCGCAGCCGATGTGGAAATGCAAACCCGAGATAGGAGAATCGCTGACCTCGTTGACCCAGTCTTCGAATAGTACCCGCGGAACGCCAAGCTTCGATCCGGGTCGCGCTGGATCATAACGGGTATCGGCGGCCACCGAGTGACCCGTGTTCACCCGAAGTCCAAGCCGGGGCCGTGGATCGGACGCGTTGGTCTGGAGCCATGCCAGCATCGACAGTGAGTTGACGTTGACATAGTCAGCGACGTCAGCCACGACGCCCCAGTTACGGGCTGACAGGCCGGGGCTGGTGAAGTGAAGTGGCACGGCCTCGCCCAGTACCTCTCTGACAAGCTGTGCTTCTCCCGGTGAGGACACGTCGATGCCGGCGGTGCGCTGGGCGCAAGCACGTACCACGAAGTCCAGCGTGCATGGTTTTGCTGAATACAGCAGATCAACACCGATGGGAGTGAGGAAGTTCAGATATTCATCAAGATTGGCTTCAAGGACGGAATCGAGATAGACAAACGCCGGGGTGTTGACTCGTGGCAGCTCTGAAACAAAACTCCGCTCAAGGCACTGGTTAATATCGTGCCGCCGCTCTTCGTCGCTCACTTCGGTACGGATCACGTATTCCTCCAATCTATTCCTTCACGGGGAGAAGTGGCCGTGTTGACGGTCATCCCTCCCATGCGTCGATGGCACCGCGCGATCACCTGATCGTCTGGTGGTCTCGTCTGGGGTCCGGTGTCGTTCTGTTTCCGGCTGACTGGGCTGGGAACAGCATTGCTGATTCGACTTATCCGTAGGTGCGTCTTCGTCCACCTAAATTTCACATCAACCTCCCTAGCTGTGCGGCTGACCCTTGGGCTACGTGGTCAGCGACGAACAGTCACGTAGATCTCTCGATGCCGACTACCTATTGCGCGACGTCGCACGAAGCGTGGCTAGCCGCTGTCCAACCTGCATTGTCGGTGGTGAACACCCCTGCTTGGGATGCCGCGTAGGTAGTGGGATGGGGGCAGCGAGTACCGGAGGTTTGTGCGTCCCCTTGTGGCCGGTGTGGCGTAGTAGCTTGCACCCTGCGAGAAGAAAATCGGTTGGTCGGCACGTAAGCTAGTCGGTGTCACTACCTAGTGTCCACGTCCGATTTGCCTGCTTAAGGGTAGGCTCGCACCCTTTTTTAGTGGGGTGTCATTGCGCTGGATAATGTCACCGAAGGTGAGGGTCGCTGCCGCGCTTAGCTCGCATGTCGTGCCGGTCCACTCGCTCAGGTCTCGCTCCGAGTAACCGGGGGCGCGGACTGGAGCGATTGTCAAGGCCTATGGGTGAAGACCTTTTGGCAGGGATCCATCGGCTGACTCTGAGTGATTGGTTTTCGGGCGAGCGGCACCGCCGGTGTGCCCAGTTTTTCCACTGTGGTCGCTCCGGTCGGGGCGCAAGCCGCCCTCGCGCGGCGGCGGGGCGTCGCTCAGCCCGTCGCGCCGGCCAACACGCGGTCGATCTCCCCGGCGAGTTCGACGTCCTGACCGGTGATCCCACCCTCGGAATGGGTGCTACAGCGGAAGGTCACGGTGCGCCAGCGGATGTCGATGTCGGGGTGGTGATTACGCGCCTCGGCGATCTCGGCCACCGCGCGGACCGCCTCGATGGCCGCCGGGAAGCTGGATAGTTTCGCGGTGCGCACGATCGCGTCACCGTCGCGCTGCCAGTCGGTGAGCCCCTCCAGGGCACCCGCCACCCGCTCGTCGTCCCAGAGCTTCGTCATGTCCCCATTCTGTCGTGCCCGCCGCGGAACGATGCCCGCACGTGCCGCAACGGTGAGGTGGGGAGGTCAGGCTTCGCGCGTGGATGTCCGCACGAGGGTCAGTCCCAGACCGATCAGCAGGTAGCACCCTGCTCGGACACTGCTGGCGGCCAGCCCGTCCAGCGGTAAGGGGTCGCGCAGCACGTCGGCGATCGCGACGGAGCCGGTGGTGAGGAGGAGTGGCTGCAGCCAGTCCAGGGCGGGGATGAGGGAGAGCACCCCGAACATGATCAGCCCGCCTAATACCGCCGCGAGCACCACCAGCGGGTGGTCGGTGGCTGAGGACACCGCCAGGGCCACCGCACCGACTGCGGCAAGCTGCCCCACGGTCCAGGCGGCGGCCAATGTGACCCGCACCAGCGCTGACCCTGGCCCGACTTCGGTGCCGGACAGGGTGAGCAGGCCGTGGGTGTTCCCGGAAGGGCCGACGAGGACCAGCCCGGTGACGACGCCGAACACGGCGACCGCGGCGACGGCGGCCACCGCGACGGCCAGCACGCCGACCGCCTTGACCAGCACCAGCCGAGTCCGGCTGACGGGAGCCAGCAGCAACCCGCGCAGCGTCCCGTGCGCGGACTCACCAGCCAACGCGTCAGCGGCGGCCATGGTCACGGCCAGCGGCAGCAGCAACGGCAGGGAGATCGACAGGGCCGCGACCGGCAGCACCAGCCCGTTACCGGCGATCTGGGTGAGCAGTCCTCCGGCCGGCGAGTCGGTCACCACGATGCCGATCCCGATCAGTACGGGGACCAGCGCGAGCAGGCCCAGCGTGATCTGGGTTCGGGGTCGGCGCAGCACCCAGCGCAGCTCGCTGCGCAGCAGCCGCCCCAGCGGGGCGCGCACGGGGCCGGAGGCGGGGGTGCTCCCCGCTGTGCGGCCGGAAGTGGTCCCGGAAGTGGTCCCGGAAGTAGTCACTGCCCGTTCCCCTCGGTCAGCTGCGCGAACAGCTCGGCCAACTCGGTCCGCCGGCGCTGCACCTCGTACACCGCGACCCCGGCCCTGACCAGCAGCGCTACCACGGTGGGTGGGTCGGCCCCGGCCAGCTCGACGCGCACTCCGTCTGGGCAGGCTGTGGCGCTGATCCCGGCCGCGCGTAGCGCCTGCATCGCGACGGCGGAATCCGGGGTGCGCACGTCTAACGCGGGTGCCTCGCCGTCGAGTAGGGCAGCTAGTGGACCCGTGGTGATCAACGATCCCTGGTTGAGCACCGCGACGTGCGTGCAGGTCGCCTCGACCTCGGTGAGCAGGTGGGAGGACACCAGCACGGTGGCGCCGTCGGCGTGCAGCTCGGCGATGATCCGCCGGACCTCCCGGGTTCCCGCCGGGTCCAGGCCGTTGGTCGGTTCGTCGAGGATCACTAGTCGCCGGGGCACCAGCAGCACCGCCGCCAGGCCCAGGCGCTGTTTCATGCCCAGCGAGTAGGCGCGGTATCGCCGCGCCGCTGCACTCACCAGTCCTACCCGGTGCAGGGCACTCTCGATCGCGTCCGGGATCGCTCGGGAGGGCAGCAGTGGCTCGGCTGCCGCGCAGCGCCGCAGGTTTTCCCGGCCGGACAGGAATGGGTGAAAGCCGGGGCCCTCCACCAGCGCCCCGACATGCGGCAGCACCCCCCCAGCGGCTGCCGGCACCGGCGCACCGAGCAGCTCCACGGTGCCTGCGGTGGGTCGGGACAGCGCCAGCAGCATGCGGATCATCGTGGTCTTGCCCGAGCCGTTGGGGCCTAGCACGCCGAGCACGGCACCGGCCGGCACCTCGAGGTCCACACTGGACACCGCGACGGTGGCGCCGAACACCTTGCGCAGTCCCTGGACCCGGATCGCCGGCGCGATCTGCCCGGCCGTCACCGGGTGAGGGCCTCGTCGAGCACCTGTTGCGGCACCGCACCGGCGGCGACGCGACCGTCGGAGGTCACCAGCACGGTGCCCACCGCGGTCTGTATGACCCAGCCGTGACCCCACGGCCCGGTGGCCGGGCGACCGATCCGCTGGATCACGGCCAGCGGGTCTTGTCGCGTTGGGTCTCGTTGCGGTGGGCCTTGCCGCGCGGGCGGGAGCTGCCCGAGCACCACGGTGTCCCACCCGTCGCCCTCAGTGTGGATCGTGGCTCTCTCGTGCTGGCCCGGTGGCGCCCCGGCCTCCGGCTCGTGCTTGGGCCGCTCGACTGTGACTCCTGCGGGCGGGCTGAAGTGGAACAGCGCGGGGTCCTGCGCGCCGACGGTGACATGGGAGAAGCCGATCTGTAGGGCCGGGTCGGGGGACCCATTGGCCAGCACGGTGAGCTGCAGCGGCACCCGTCGGGCCGAATCGACCGCTACCCGCACCTCGCGCAGCAGGGTGCGCTCGGTCGGCGCGGGGGTGAGCACGAGTTGGTAGACGGGTCGTTCGGCGACCGTACCGGTACCGTCCACAGTCACTGTGCTGTATTTGCGCAGGTAACCGACCAGCTCGCGGGCCTCCTGGGCGGGGTCGGCCGCTGGAGGGCGCTGATGAGCCGGGGCGGCGCCGTGCTCCAGTGCGGTCGCGGTGCGCGAGGAGGAGTCGTAGCGCCACAGCGTCGTGCCGTCCTCAATCAGCACCTGCTCACCGCTGCGGGAGGGCAGCGCCAGCCGGCCGTGACCTTGCCCGTCCGACCAGACCCGGAAAGTGGTCACCGGTTGGGTCAGCGGGGCTGCCATCCCCGGCAGTGCGGGCAGGCCCAGCGCGTTGTGTACCGTGACGGTGCCGTCGAGCGCCGGGACCTTCGCGGTCAGTACCGAGGCCACCAGATCCGCTGCAGACACCGGGGGCAGCGACGGGTCCGCCCCGGCACCGGAGGGCACGGTGAGCACGCCGAGGCCGATCGCGCCGGCCGCCGCCACCGCCAGTGCCCCCGTCGCTAGCTTCATCGCTTCCTCCCGCCCGTGGTACTGGTACTGATGCTGCTCCGGACCGGCTGAGAAAGCTCTGAGACGCTGAGAGGCCCCTGAGACCTGCTGCCAATCACGTGGTGAGGGATAGCAGAGTGGCGTGCTGGCCGGCGTAGGTGAGGCCGAACCCGGCGGCCCGGCCAAGATGGCCCGTTCGTGACGATGTGGCGCGGACGGGTGGGCCCGCCGATCCGCGTGGCTACCCAGAGATGCAGAGCCTGGTCGTTGGCTCCCACTCATGGGCACGCCGCTACTGATGGTGGTTGGCCGGGGCCGTCGGATCCCCTCGATCGCACACTATCCACAGCGGGTCTCCACCTGTACACACCATGTGCATGCCGCCTCCTCCGGACCCGCCCCTACGGTGTCATCCTGTGAGCCAGACGCCGATCT
The DNA here is from genome assembly GCA_963822695.1 of uncultured Actinomycetota bacterium. Classification (GTDB taxonomy): domain Bacteria; phylum Actinomycetota; class Actinomycetes; order Mycobacteriales; family Pseudonocardiaceae. Next base: position 87,254 of record CAWGJH010000019.1, on the reverse strand, counting down.
ATGACCAGCTCCGTGGCGAGCGAATCAACGCCGATGTTCCGGTTACCGATGTTCCGAGTGCCGGGGCTGACCCTCAACGGGTCGATCATGCCGGCCAACACCGCCTCCCCGCCGAGCGGCCGAGTGCCGGGGCGGCGTTGTTCGGCCGGCCACCAGGGCCAGGAGCCGACCTCGCCGAGTGGACTTATCCGGCGGGTGACCCAGCAGGAGACGATTTTCTCAGAACAAAAGTCTCAGATTGGAATTAGATTGCTAAGGGGTGTGGTCTTTCAGGGCCAGCGCATCGCGGAGCCGGTGCGGGTTCATCAGGCCTGCCGTGGGGCGCCCTGCACGCTGGGCTTGCAGCAGGGTGGCTTCGATGTCGTCGATCGTGCTGCGCAGTTCGGCGAGAATGGCGGGGTCGTGGGAGGCGGCGGCTTCGCGCGGGCTCAACTCAGCGACCACCCCGGGAATGTCGAGCCAGCTTATCTCGGTATCACGGGTCATGCGGTCGGCGGCTTCGTCAGCGTCGTCGGCGGAGCTTGCGTCGAGGAAGTAGCTTTCCATGATGACGGTTCGAGCTTGGCGACCGTCGGGGTCCTCGCTGAAGGGCTCGGCACGCCGGTCACGTTCGATGGCCTCGGGGGCGACGTCGCGCAGTTGGGCCTCCAGTGCGGCCAGCCGCGCCGGAGAGTTCGCGGTGACGGTGAAGTCCTCGCCGGTCCGGTCAATCTGCCCGAGGTTCAGCACCCGTCCGTCGGGCAGCTGCCGGTGCCAGGCGAGTACGTCGTCGTCGGTCTGGGTCAACTGCGGGACGAGGCGGTCGAAGGTGTGCTGCGCCCGGGGCACCCGGTAGGTGACGCTGCAGTCGTACAAGTCCTCGCCATCACTGTTGCGCAACTGGACGGGGGGCTCGGGAGCGAAAAAGTCCGCGATCTGCTCCAGCGATGGATCTGATGCGAGCAGGCTGGCCAACTCGAGGCGGCGGTGGCGGGGAACGTGGACGGGCAGGGCGAGCATGCGAGGTTCGGTGTCGTCGTGCAGCACCCGGCCGCAGAACAGCTCCAGCCGCTGCGCGGAGCGCGAGAACAGCTTGTCGGCCAGGTGGATCGGGTCGCCGTCCGGCAGGGCGCGCAGCGTGACGCTGGTGTCCCAGGCAACATCGAGTGTCTCGTAGAGGGTGACCGGGATCCGCCGCCAGTCTTCGATGAGCTGGCGTTCCTCGGGGCGCAGCCAGTCACCTCGGGCGGCGAGGAACCTCTCCACCAGGCCGCCCTGAAACAGCACGAGATCCAGCAAGAACATCGCGTACCGCTCCGGGTCCTCGGTGCGCTCGAGCAGCGGTGTGATCATCGTGAGGCCGGGCGCGCGCTCGGCGTAGGTGCCCACCAGGGCGTAGACGAGCTGGGCTCGCGTGCTCAGGGCAGGGAGCGCGGCGCGCTGGCAGCAGGCCTTGAACTTACGGCCCGAGCCGCACGGGCACGGGCTGTTGCGCCCAACATTGTGTGCCGTCGTGGTCGCGGCGATGGCCTCGCGCAGCCCCGGCCACAGCGGGCTGGGACGTTGGGCGCGTCGCAGGTACCGGTCGGCCGTGACGTAGTCTCCGCGCGCGGCGGCATACTGGGCGGCGTCGTGCAAGGCCGGCTCCAGGCCGGGACGCAGCGTCAGCGCCTCATCGAGCAAGTCGCGGGCGGTGGTGGGATCCCCAGCGCCTTCGGCAGCGCGTGCGGCGAGGAGTGCGACCGCAGCCTTCTCCTCCCGGCTTCGAGCATGCGACCGCAGGGCCGCAAGCTGCGGCTCGATCTCGCCGCCGTGGGCTGTATGGCACTCGAGCCGGCCGGAAAGGAAGCCTAGGGCGTCATCGGTGGCGCAAGCCAGCGCATCGAGCAGGAACCGGATGTGATCCTCTTCCGGTGAACCCTCGCTGGTGAGCATTCCCGCGACGGTCTCGGCGTCGATGATCAGATCATTCTCGGCGTCAATTTCGGAGGCCATCGGCGCAGGGTAGCCGACCGTGGTAGCCATCGCGCTGGCTGCGGGCATGCTGGGTGCTGTGAGCCCGCGGGTGTTGGTGGTGGACGACGAGTCCGGGGTCCGGCGCGCGCTGGAGCGGGGGCTGCGCGCCGAAGGCATGCAGGTTGTCACCGCGTCCGATGGACCCAGCGGGCTGTACGCGGCGCTGACCGGAAGCTTCGACGCCGTGCTGCTGGACATCATGCTGCCGGGCCTGTCCGGGTACCGGGTGCTGGAGCGGCTGCGGGCGGCTGGGGTGGCCACCCCGGTGTTGCTCGTCTCAGCCAAGGACGGCGAGATCGACCAGGCTGACGGGTTGGACCTGGGCGCCGATGGCTACCTGGTCAAGCCGTTCTCCTTCGTGGTGCTGGTGGCCCAGTTGCGCGCGGTGCTACGCCGGCACTCCGAGGCGCGCCGGGAGGCTGTGCTCACCCTGGGGGACCTGGTGATCGATCCGGCGCGGCGGCGAGTGAGCTGGGCCGGCCGACCGGTGCAGCTATCGCCCCGAGAGTTCGCGGTGTTGACGGCGTTGGCCCGCCGCGCCGGCAGCGTGCTGAGCAAGGACGAGTTGCTGCGCGCCGCGTGGGGCGATGAGCAGGCCGCCAGCCGCAACGCCGTGGAAGTCTACGTTGGCTACCTGCGTCGCAAGTTGGACGCGGTCGGGGCCGGTGGCGTGCTGCAGACAGTGCGCGGGCACGGCTACGCGATCGGCGTGCAGGACGGACCGTGAACGCGTTGCGGCGGGTATGGGCGGCGCGCCCGCTGCCGCTGCGGGTCGCCGCGGTGGTCACGCTGGTGGGGTTGGTGCTGTTCTTGCTGCTGGCTAAAGCCTCGACCGCGGTGGTGGCGCGGACGCTGACGCACGCTCTGGACAGCGAGTTGGCGGCCGCGGTGACCGCCGCCGGGCCCGCCGTGACGGCGGGGCGACCGGCACCGCCCCGCCCGCCGGGCGATGAGATTCGGGTCCGGGTGCTGGACCGGGCGGGAACCCCGGTCGATGGCGGTGGGCCGGCTCCGCTGTCCGCATCGGACATCCGCCGGCTCCTGGCTGGGCAGGCTATCTGGACGGGTGGATCTGCGACGTCCGTGCCAGTGACGTCCGTGCCAGCGACGTCCGTGCCAGCGACGTCCGAGAGTGGGCGGCCGGGCGGTGCCACCCGTTGGTTGGGGCGGGTGGTCAGCGCCCCGGACGGCACGCCGCGGCTGGTGGTGGCCGGCGCCGAATCGGTTGCCCACGCGATGCTGGTCGGGCGAACCGCCGTGGCGCTCGTGGTGGCCGCGGTGCTCGCTGCACTGGCGATGGGGGCGGCTGGCTGGGTGGCTGCCCGGTGTGCGTTGCGCCCGGTGGCCCGGCTGCGGCAGGCGGCGACGGAGCTTCCAGCGGGGGAGCGGCTGCCGCAGCCGGTGGCGCGCGACGAGCTGCGGGCACTGGCTGAGGCGCTCAATGACCTGTTGGGCCGTCGGGACGCGGCGACTGAGCGGCTACGGCGGTTCACCGGGGATGCCGCACACGAGCTGCGCTCGCCGGTCGCGGCGATCCGTGCCCAAGCCGAGGTGGCGGTGACCCATCCGGACCCGGACCTTGCCGGGGCGACGCTGGCGGACATCGCCGCGCAGGCGCAGCGGCTGTCCGCGTTGCTCGACGACCTACTCACGCTGGCGAGGTCCGATGCCGGGGAGCGGCTGCCCGCGCAACCGGTCGACCTCGCCGAGATGGCCCGCGACGCGGCTCTCCGTGTCACCCAGGGAGAGGTCGCCGCAGCCAGCCGCGTCGCGCCGGGCACGGTCACGGTCCGGGTGACCGCGGCCGCGCCCGCGGTGCTGCACGCAGCGCCCAGCGACGTGGCCCGGGTACTGGACAACCTGCTCGCCAACGCCGTGCGGCATGCCCGGAGCACCGCGCGGGTGATGGTCCTGCCGGGGGTTGACGAGATGCGGGTGCTGGTTGACGACGACGGCGACGGTGTGCCCGTCGAGCACCGCGAGCTGGTGTTCGACCGTTTCCACCGGGTGCAGGACGATCGGGACCGCGGTGCCGGTGGGACCGGGCTCGGGCTGGCGCTGGTCGCCGAGACGGTGCGCCGCTACGGTGGCACTATCCGGGTCGGGCAAGCCCCGGACGGAGGCGCCCGCTTCGAGGTGCACTGGCCGGTGGGGCAGGTCCGGGTCCACAGAATCCGGGCCCAAAGAAGTGGTGCGGCGGGCCGCACCGGTGCGCCCGAGTAACGTTGAGGGTCCCCGCACCCATCGAGGAGTTCCCGCGTGCCCACCGTCGCCCCCGCCCGCGTGCGCACCGACCTGCGCAATATCGCCATTGTTGCGCATGTCGACCATGGCAAGACCACGCTTGTTGACGCCATGCTGCGCCAGTCCGGAGCCGTCGCCGGGCGCACCGAGGTGGACCGCGTGCTGGACTCCGGTGATCTGGAGCGAGAGAAGGGCATCACGATCCTCGCCAAGAACACTGCGGTCACCCGGTCCACACCGGACGGTGCCGTGACCATCAACGTGGTGGACACACCCGGACACGCCGATTTCGGTGGCGAGGTGGAGCGTGGGTTGTCCATGGTGGACGGTGTGCTGCTGCTCGTCGACGCCAGCGAGGGCCCGTTGCCGCAGACCCGCTTCGTGCTCCGCAAGGCCTTAGCCGCCCACCTGCCGGTAGTGCTCGTGGTAAACAAGGTGGACCGGCCGGACGCCCGGATCGAAACGGTGGTCGACGAAACTCACGACCTGCTGCTGGACCTCGCTGCGGACCTGGAGGGCCTCGAAGCCGGTACCGCCGCGGCGGTGCTGGACATGCCGGTGCTCTACGCCAGCGCTCGGGCCGGCCGCGCCAGCCTGACCCGCCCGCGCGATGGCGAGCTGCCGGATGCCGAGGACCTCACGCCGCTGTTCGACGTCATCCTCACCCATGTGCCGCCGCCTGCGGGTGATGCGCAGGCGCCGTTGCAGGCGCATGTCACCAACCTCGACGCGTCGACCTTCCTGGGCCGGATCGCGCTGTGCCGGGTCCGTGCCGGGCGGCTGCACAAGGGCCAGACTGTGGCGTGGTGCCGCCAAGACGGGTCGGTCCGGCCGGTCCGGATCACCGAACTGCTGCGCACCGAGGGGCTCGACCGGGTCCCGGCTGCTAGCGCGAAGGCCGGTGACCTGATCGCCATCGCGGGAATTGCGGAGATCACCATCGGCGACACTCTCGCCGACCTCGACGATCCGCGCCCGCTGCCCCGGATCACCGTGGACGAGCCGGTGATCGCGATGACGATCGGAATCAACACCAGCCCGCTGGCGGGCCGTGGCGGGGGACGCAAGCTCACCGCCCGTCTGGTTCGCAACCGGCTGGACGCCGAGCTCGTCGGCAATGTCAGCATCCGGGTGTCACCGACCGAATCGCCGGACACGTGGGAAGTGCAGGGTCGTGGTGAGCTGGCGCTGGCCGTCTTGGTGGAAACCATGCGACGGGAGGGTTTCGAGCTCACCATCGGCAAACCCCAGGTCGTCACCCGCACGGTGGACGGCGCCCGGCACGAACCGTTTGAGCACCTCACCGTGGACGTGCCCGAGGAGCACGTCGGTGCTGTGACCCAGCTACTGGCCGCTCGCAAGGGCCGGGTGGAACAGCTGGGTGCGGTGTCCGGGGACGGCTGGGTGCGGCTGGAATTCACGGTGCCCTCCCGTGGGCTGATCGGCTTCCGTACCGAGTTCCTCACCATCACCCGAGGGACCGGTGTCGTCCACCACGTCTTCGACGGCTACCGTCCGTGGGCTGGTGAGTTGCGCACCCGCCGCTCCGGGTCGCTGGTCGCCGACCGGTCCGGGGTGGCCACCGGATACGCGTTGGCGCAGCTGGCTGACCGGGGCACCTTCTTTGTGGAACCTGGCGCGGCGGTCTACGCCGGCATGGTGGTCGGCGAGAACCCTCGCGCCGAGGACCTGGACCTCAACGTGTGCCGGGAGCGTAAGCTCACCAACGTGCGCTCCTCCGCCGGGGAAGAACTCGAGCGGCTGGCTCGACCGCGGACGCTCGGGTTGGAGGAGGCGCTGGAATTCTGCGCCTCCGACGAGTGCGTCGAGGTGGCACCGGACGTGGTGCGGGTGCGGAAGATCATCCTGGACGCCACCCAGCGCGGCCGGCAGCGTGCCCGGGATCGGGTGGCGCGGTCCTAAGCCGGGAGCCTCCAATAAAGACCCCGGGCACCCTCTGGGAGATCGCTTTGCGGCAGCGTGTCGCCTCGTGAGAACGCCCGGCGGCGCGTGCAGGGTGGTGACTGCGCTGATCGCCGGGGCCGCACTTGTTGCGTGTACCCCGCAGCCGCCCCCGCTGGCCGCACCCCGCCACCCCGCCACGAGTTCTTCAGCGGCCTCATCCCCTGGGCGGGAGGTGGTGTTCGGGGTGGACCAACTACGTGGTGGTTTCAACCCGCACACCCTGGCCGACCTGACGCCAGTCTCGGAGGCGGTTGCCGGCTTGCTGCTGCCCTCGGCGTTCCACCAGACACCGAGCGGGCAGTGGGTGCTCGACCACACGCTGCTGACCTCCGCCGAGGTCACAAATACCGAACCGTTCACCGTCACCTACCGGATCCGGCGCAATGCGCAGTGGTCGGATATCACTCCCATCGCCGCCGAGGACTTCGGCTACCTCGCTGCGCAGATGCGCGCCCAGCCCGGCGTGGTGGACTCGGCCGGCTACCAGCTGATCGACCAGGTGGTCTCCCGGGATGGTGGCAAGACCGCCGAGGTGGTCTTTCACCGGCCTTACGCCGGCTGGCGCACCTTGTTCCACGACCTGCTACCCGCTCATCTGCTCAAGGACGCGCCGGGTGGTTGGAGCAAGGCGCTCGACGCCGGCCTTCCGGTGTCCGGCGGTCCGTTCGCGATGACCTCGGTGGATCAATCCCGCGGCGAGATGATGTTGGAACGCAACGACCGGTACTGGGACGTTCCGGCACAGGTGGACCGGATCCGGTTCCGTCAGGGCAGTCAAGCGGCTCTGGTCGAGGCACTGCGCACCGGTGGCGTGCAGGGTGCCCTGTTCAGCCGTCCCAACGCCATCACCGAGTCGTTGCTGCGCGCGGCCAACCTGGGAGTGACCCCGACGGTCGTGCCGCAGCCGGTGCTCGTCTCAGTGCTGTTGCGCCCGGCCAGCCACGTGTTGAGCGATCAGCGGGTGCGCACTGCGGTGGCCGCGGTGCTGGACCGCCCCTCGCTGATCGCCACCGGAGTCGCCAGTGGGCCCTCTGCGGCGCTTCGAGCCGACTCCGAGGTGCTGGCCCCCTCTGCGCCGGGTTACCACCCCACTGTGCCGGCCACCGGTGTCCCGGTGGCGCCGGATCCGGACACGGCGCGCCGGTTGCTCACCGACTCCGGGTACACCCGTGGTCCCGCGGGGTGGGAACGTGCGGGTCAGCCACTGCGGCTGGTGGTCGCGGCGGCGGCGAACCGCGAGCCGTACGGGACGCTCGCTGCCCGGGTGGCCGATCAGCTTCGGACCGCCGGGATCGATGCCGAGCTGCGTGAAGTCGACCCTCATGAGCTCTACGGCACCATGCTCGGCCCGAATGCCGACGCGGTGCCATCTCGCGGCGGGAGGGCCGAGGTGACCACTCACGCGGTGGCTGATCCAGCGCTAGCCAACCCAGCGCTAGCCAATCCAGGGGGAGTTGAGCCAGGCGTCGACATCGTGGTGCTGCCGCAGCCCGCAGCCGGCCACCCCGCCACCCAGTTGGCGTCCTGGTCCGGCTGCCCGCTGGTGGTGCCGGCTAAGCTGGCGCCGGCTCCGCCTAACCCGGCTGACTTCTGCGACCTGGCTCTGCAGCCGATGATCGAGCAGGCGCTCACCCAGGAAGACCCGGCGGGCCCGGTCCCCCCTACCGTTGAGGCGGCGCTGTGGGAGCGGGCCGTGACGATCCCGCTCTACCAGCTGGCTTCGCTGCTCATCACCACCAGCCAACTGCCCGACGTGGTCCCGGGCACGCCGTTGGAAGGTCCGTTCGACGGTGCTGCCCGCTGGCAGCTTCGCCGATGATACCAGGAGGTCTTCCGTGATGGGACAGTCGGAGCGCGGTCGGTTTCTGACAGGTTCTTTGGTGGGGATTGCCTGCCTTGTCCTCGTGGTCACCGGTTGTGTGGCGGCCAGCGGAACTGACCGTCCCGACGGCGCAGGCGGGCCGGTGAACATTCTGGCGCGTGGCGACAAGGGGGACGGATCATATCGCGCCCCGACGGTGTCACCCGGGCCTGCGGTCGTCGTCGCGCACGATACACCATTCTCCGCTTACAACAACAAGACGGCACAGACGAACAACAATCCGGACAACGCTCTAGTGCTCAACCAGGTGCTCGTAGACCCGTTCATCGTCGATGGAAACGATAAATTCCTGCTCAACTCCGACGTGCTGGTGTCAGCCGAGCTGACCTCGAAGGACCCGCAGGTCGTCACGTACAAGATCAAGCCAAACGTCAGATGGTCGGATGGGCAGCCATGGAATTGCCACGACTTCTACCTGGCCTGGCTCGCGGGCAGCGGTACAACGCCATATTTCACGCCGGCGACCACACGAGGATTGGATCGCGTTACCGCCGAGTGTCGTGACAAGGATACATTCGTCGAGACCTACCGGTCATCCTACGCCGACTGGCGTCGGAACTATATTCATCACACTATTCTTCCCGCGCATATCCTTGAGCGGGAGACCGGAATCGCTGACATCACTGCGTTGACCCCGACGTCCGCGCCAGCCGACCTGAAGAAGGCCGGTGATTTTTGGAACAGCAGGTGGATCGGTTTCAACGCCCAGACGATGCCAGCATCGGGCCCGTATCAGTTCGACAGTTCGACGTCGGGCGGGCGGACCGTGCTGGTCCGAAACAAGGCCTGGGTGGGTAACCCCGGAGGTCCGGCGATGATCGTGCTCACGGCCGTCCCGGACGGCGCCGCCGCGGTGCAGGGTCTGGCGAACCGGCAATTCACTGTCGTGCAACCGCCGGCTGATCCGCTGCTGGCCGATCAGTTGCGGGAATTGTCGGGTCGGGGCGTGATATTCCAGGAGCGGAGTGGCCCCACCGTCGAGCACCTGGACCTCAATCTAGCCAGCCCACTGTTCCGGGATCCGGTCGTCCGGACCGCTTTTGCCCAGTGCGTCGATCGAAACAAACTTGTTGACGAGTTGGTCCGCGGCGTACACCCGGAGGCTCAGCCGCTCGGAAGTCTCGCGTTTCTCCCGGGCGATGCGGCCTACGTTGATCTCTATTCCGACAAAATGGTCGCCGATGCCCAGAAGGCGCAGGTGACGCTGGAGCGGGCTGGCTGGGTGTTAGGTTCCGACGGTGTTTACTCCCGTGTTGGCCAGCGATTGTCCTTCGCCATCAGCCACGATGGTTCGCTGGTCCATTCCCGGGAGGTGGAAATGATCAGGAAGCAATGCCGGCAGGCCGGAATGGAGATCGCTGACGGTGCCACGCCGGGTAGTCTGGGCGATGCTGTGGTTCGTGGCCGGTTCGATGTCGCACTGACGACGAGCTCGAGTACTTCCCGAGTGTGGTCCCTGGCTGACCGCTACGTGACCACAGGTGAGCTCAACTACCAGCACTACAGTAACCCTGAGGTCGATGCTGCGCTGGGTGTCGCGGAGACGGAGTACTCCGAGTCCACCCAGATGGATTCCTTGGCGAAAGCAGATCGGCTCCTCGCTGATGATCTGGTGTCACTTCCGTTATTCCAGCTCCCCATCATGTGGGCCTACACCAGCAACATCGACAGCGTCTACCGCCACGCTTCGGATGGTGTCACCTGGAACGCCAACGAATGGACCGTGCGTTAGCCCCACCGGCCTAGTCCAAGTCCCCTCCAAGCCCGTGAGCCTCTGCCCAGAGAGGCCCACCCGACTGGCTACACGGCCAGACCAGCCCCCGGTAGGCCATCCCCCGCAACCTCCCGACCCGCCGCATCCCGGCGCAACCGAGCGAGTAGCTCGGCGAGCACCTCGCGGACGAACGGGCGACGTTGCACGCGGGCTGGGAGATCCGTTTTGCCCGTCGTAGCGCTCGCACGGCGTCGTCCCCTGACGTCTCCGCAGTCGGGCCGCAGCTCTTCCGCGATACTGGTAGCCAGCGTCAACATGCCATCAAGCTGCTCAGCGATTTCTGTGGTGCGCGGCACGACCACGGAATCGAGTTCGGCCTGCGCGATGTCGAACTTCCCGGTCGCCAGCAGCCCGTTCGCCGCGCCGAACGCGGCTAGGCCGAGGACATCGGCGCCATCATGTTCGCGGGCTGCCTGCCGGGCCAGCGTGGCAGCCTGCCAGCACAGGTCAGGCGATACGCCTGCGCTATGCAAGAAAGCTTGCGTACCTTGCACGTGCAGCAGTAGCACCAGGGCGAGCAACTCGCCCATGTCCCGCCCGGCCGCCATGCTGGTGTGTAAATCCCGGATCAGTGCGAGCAGCGTGCGGCCGACCTGCTCGTAATCACAGTCACGTTGAGTCGCCATCAGGGCCTCCACGCGGGTCCGCAGCGCGTTCAGGGGGACCATCTGTCCGCCGGAGTCGTCGCGGCTGACCGCGATCAGTGCGCGCCGTATCGTCTTGACTGCGGCATTTTTATTTCCGTTTCCTGGCGCCGGCACGGGCAGCCTGGTTAAGTCCGTGAGGGAGATCTGTAGCGCGTTAGCTAGAGATGATCGAAGCCAACAGCAAGACACCCTCGGTGCCGGTGCTGCGCAAACTGGCAAAGGTGCTGGGTGTGCGTACCTCGGCGTTGCTCGGTGAAGCACCGAGCGAAGCCCATGAGGGGCCGGTGAACCCCCGGCTGGCTGAGGTTGAGCGGGCGCTGTTCACTTACCGGTCGTTGCGGCTGACGGATGGGGCGGAGCTGCCGTCGCTCGTCGAGCTAAACGAGTGGATCAATAACGGCTGGGACGCATGGTTTACCTCGCCCAGCCGGTACAGCGACGTCCTACGGATGTCGCCGGAGCTGATTGTCAACAGCGAGCGCGCCGTACACGAGCACGAGCGGTCCGTTGATGCATTTGAAGACGTGTTCGTAAGAGGACCGTGGGTGATCCCGGTGTGGGTAGCGTCGAGGGCGCTCGGCTGGCGTAGTTATGTGTGCTGGACGAGCCGTTCCGGGAGGTATTTGATCGTTTGGTTGGGGTGGTCAGGTCTCGTCCCGGTGTCGTTTGTTTGAGCGCGGTCAGTTGGGTGGTGAGGGCGCGAACGATGCCGCTCGGGGTGTCCTAGATCGCCGACCCCTCACCAACCCCCTCCGCCGCTGATTACCGCTGCCGGCGAGGCAGCCTGGGCCGGCACCCGCACACCCAGGAGTGCCACGCTGCAGCACGATCGTCGGCAGCCCCTCGATGCCGTCCACTTCGGAGTGTGGGCCCGTCCACCAGGATGACGATCGGCGATCGGCGTCGCGGCGGCAAACAGTCCCGTGGTATTACCGCCGGAGTGAGCGACCGCCTGACCGTGCGTCTTGCCCGTCCCGACGAGATCGAGGAGGTTGGTCGGCTCACGCTGGAGGCGTACCTCGCCGACGGCATGGTGAACCCTGCGGGTTCCTACGCGGCGGCGTTGGCCAACGCGTCGCGGCGGGCCAGCGATGCTGAGCTGCTGGTGGCGGTGGACCCCGAAGGCATGGTGGTGGGGACGATCACGGTGTGCACGCCGGGCAGTCCGCTGGGGGAGTTGTCCCGCCCCGGGGAGCTGGAGTTCCGGATGCTCGCGGTGGCACCCGGTGCCCGCCGCCGCGGGGTCGGCGAGGCGCTGGTGAGAACCGTGCTCGCGCGGGCGAGGAAGACCGGTGTGCACCGGGTCGTGCTGTGCAGCGCGGAGAAGATGCACGTCGCGCACCGGCTCTATGTCCGACTTGGGTTCGTCCGGATGCCCGAGCGCGACTGGTACCCGCTGCCTGGGGTCCGGCTACTGGCCTTCGGCGCGACCACGGCGGCGTCGGGGCTGCGGTAGGTTTTCAGTTACGTAGGTGTTCAGTGACGCAGTACCACCGCGACGATCCCAGCCAGGTGCTCCAGGCGGGCAACCTCGGCGGCGCGGAACATCGGCCCGCCCGGGCGACCGACCAGCAGGGCCCGCTCCGTACCGCCCAGCGGGGTCGCTGCCAACTCGGTGCCCAGCTCCCGCCAGGGCGGTGGTACCCAGGGCTCCTCACTGTCCAGGATCGTCGCGCGGCGCAGTGGCCACCATGGCAGGTTTCCGGCGATGGTTTCCGGCGCGGCAAAGGAGGCGGTGACCCGGTGCGGTTGCCCCCCCGAGATGCTGAGCACCATGGCCCAACCCGCTCGGATGATCTTAGGCACCCCGTCGGTGAATGCCTGCAGGCCGTGGCGGGGGTCGGCGGCGATCTCCTCCACCAACTCCAGCTCGCGGTGGGTGTCCAGGACACCCGCCCACGGGCGGACGGCGTCGACCTCGACGCCTTCGACCGACTCCGCCGCCGTGATCAACACATCGGGCAGCCGGCCGGAGGGAAGCTCCACGACGAGGTCGTCGATGGCGATGCCGGATCTCCGCTCGACGACGTCCAGACTGAGGATGTCAACGCCCACCTTGCCCAGCGCGGTGGCCACCGCGCCGAGCGCGCCAGGGCGGTCCGGGAGTTGAATCCGGATCAGAAAGGACATCCGCCATGCCTGTTCATGCGGGCCTCTCCATTCGCGGTCTCTCCAGCACGTCATGGAACTCTGAGCGCCCGTGCGCTCGCCGGCCGCCGATTGTGACAGAATGAGCCCGAAGTTGCGCCCCCAGCACCCCAGCAGCGCTTCAGGAGTCTCCTGTGCCCACCATCTCCCGTGACGAGGTCGCCCACCTCGCCCGGCTCGCCCGGCTGGCCGTCACCGAGGAGGAGTTGGACCTGTTCGCCAGCCAGCTTGAGGTGATCTTGACCTCGGTCGCCCGGGTCGGTGAGGTGGCGGCTGCGGACATCCCATCCACCTCGCACGCCGTCGGGCTGGCCGATGTGTTCCGTGCGGACGTGCCGCGCCCTGGATTGACCCAGCAGCAGGCGCTGTCGGGCGCCTATGCGACTGAGGACGGCCGGTTCCGGGTGCCGCGCATCCTGGACGAGTCGTGACGACTGAGCTGCCCCAGCTGTCCGCTGCGGACCTGGCCGGGCGGATCCACGCGCGGGACATCACCGCGGTTGAGGTCACCCAGGCGCATCTGGACCGGATCGCCGCCGTGGATCGTGCGGTGCACGCCTTCCTGTACCTGGACGCCGAGGCTGCGCTCGCCGCCGCGGCTGCGGTGGACACCAGGCTGCGGCGCGGTGGCCCGCCGGCCTCGCCGCTGGCGGGCGTCCCGCTGGCCCTCAAGGACGTGTTCGCCACCATCGACATGCCGACCACGTGCGGCTCGCGGATCCTCCAGGGCTGGCGGCCGCCGTATGACGCCACGGTCACCCGCAGGTTGCGCGAAGCGGGTGTGGTGATTCTGGGCAAGACCAACATGGACGAGTTCGCCATGGGTTCCTCGACGGAGAATTCCGCCTATGGGCCCACCCACAACCCATGGGACCTCGACCGTGTCCCGGGCGGATCCGGCGGTGGGTCGGCAGCGGCGGTGGCCGCCTTCGAGGTGCCGCTGGCGATCGGTACTGACACTGGCGGCTCGATCCGCCAGCCCAGCGCGGTGACCGGCACCGTCGGGGTCAAGCCCACCTACGGCGGCGTCTCACGGTATGGCCTGGTGGCCTTCTCCTCCAGCCTGGACCAGGGTGGTCCGGTGGCCCGCACGGTGCTCGACGCCGCGCTGCTGCACGAGGTGATTGGCGGATATGACGCGCTGGACTCCACTTCGATCAACGCACCGGTGCCGCCGGTGGTGCAGGCGGCCCGGCTGGGTGCCGCCGGTGACTTGGCGGGGGTCCGGGTCGGAGTGGTCAGCCAGCTTCGCGGGGAGGGCTACCAACCTGGGGTGCTGCGCGCTTTCGACGTCGCGGTGAGCCGGCTGCGCGAGCTGGGTGCCCAGGTCATCGAGGTGTCCTGCCCGTCCTTCGACCATGCGCTGCCCGCCTATTACCTGATCGCGCCCAGCGAATGCTCCTCGAACCTGGCCCGCTTCGACGGCATGCGCTACGGGCTGCGCGTCGGTGACGACGGCAGCCGCAGCGCTGAGGAGGTCATGTCGCTGACCCGTGAGGCTGGTTTCGGGCCCGAGGTCAAGCGCCGCATCATGCTCGGCACCTATGCGCTGTCCGCCGGGTACTACGACGCCTACTACGGCCAGGCGCAGAAGGTTCGCACCCTGATCATCCGGGACTTCGCCGCCGCGTTCGAGCGGGTGGACGTGCTGGTCTCGCCGACCACCCCGACCACCGCGTTCCGGATCGGCGAGCGGGTAAACGACCCGCTGGCGATGTACCTATCGGATCTGTGCACGATCCCGGCGAACCTGGCGGGCAACGCCGCCCTGTCCGTCCCGGCCGGGCTGTCCGATGACGACGGTTTGCCGGTGGGCTTGCAGGTGATGACGCCCGCGTTGGCCGATGACCGGGCCTACCGGGTGGCGGCGGCCTACGAGGCGGCTCGCAACGCTGCCGACGGCTCGCTGGCGCACCGGGCGCCTGATCTGACCGAGGACCGCGTGCCGGGTCTGAGCATTGCTGAGGTGGTCGGGCGGTGACCGCTGTGCTGATGGACTACGACGAGGTGCTGGAGCGCTTCGAGCCGGTGCTCGGGCTTGAGGTGCACGTCGAGCTGTCCACCGCGACGAAGATGTTCTGCGGCTGCGCCAATGTGTTCGGGGAGCCGCCGAACACCCAGGTCTGCCCGACCTGCCTGGGCCTGCCGGGATCGCTTCCGGTGCTCAATCATGCTGCGGTGGAGTCGGCAATGCGGATTGGGCTGGCCTTGAACTGCTCGGTCGTCCCGTGGTGCCGGTTTGCCCGGAAGAACTACTTCTACCCGGACATGCCCAAGAACTTCCAGACCTCGCAATACGACGAGCCGATCGCGGTGAACGGCTCATTGGAGGTGCAGCTGGCGGACGGCTCGACGTTCACCGTCGGTATCGAGCGCGCGCATATGGAAGAGGACACCGGCAAATCTCTGCATATCGGCGGTGCGGCCGGCCGTATTCACGGCGCGAGCCATTCCCTGCTGGACTACAACCGCGCCGGTGTCCCATTGATCGAGATCGTCACCAAGCCGATTGTCGGTGCGGGAGCCCGCGCGCCGGAAACCGCTCGAGCCTACGTTACCGCGCTGCGCGACCTGCTGCGGGCACTGGGCGTGTCCGACGTGCGGATGGATCAGGGGTCGCTGCGCTGCGACGCCAACGTCTCGCTGATGCCGCGCGGTTCGGCAACCTTCGGCACCCGAACCGAGACCAAGAACGTCAACTCACTGCGATCGGTGGAGCGCGCGGTGCGTCACGAGATGGGCAGGCAAGCTGCGGTGCTGGCCTCCGGCGGCGACATCGTGCAGGAGACCAGGCACTTCGATGAGGTTACCGGCACCACGTCGCCCGGGCGGCGCAAGGAGACCTCGGAGGACTACCGGTATTTCCCGGAGCCCGACCTGGTGCCGATCGCCCCCAGTGACGAGTGGGTGCAGCGGCTGCGTGCCACGCTTCCCGAACTGCCCTGGCAGCGCCGGGCTCGGGTGCAGGCCGAGTGGAACCTATCCGACCTCGAGCTGCGCGACCTGGTCAACGCCGGCGCACTGGATCTCATCGCGGCCACCGTCGACGCGGGGGGGCCCGCCGCCGAGGCGCGGTCGTGGTGGGTGTCTTACCTGTCGCAGCAGGCCAACTCACGCGGTGTGGATCTCGCTGACCTGTCCATCACTCCGAAACAGGTGGCGCGGGTGATCGCGCTGGTCGGTGCGGGTGTGCTGACCAACACCCTGGCCCGGCAGGTCGTCGACGGAATCCTTGCTGGGGAGGGTGGGCCCGACGAGGTCGTCGCCGCCCGTGGCCTGGTCGTGGTGTCCGACGACGCCGAGCTGAGCGCTGCTGTCGAGCAGGCCCTCGCCGCCCAGCCTGACGTCGCGGACAAGATCCGCGGCGGCAAGGTGGCAGCGGCGGGCGCGATCGTGGGCGCAGTGATGAAGGCCACCGGTGGCCAAGCCGACGCCCAACGG
This sequence comes from uncultured Actinomycetota bacterium, assembly GCA_963822695.1. Classification (GTDB taxonomy): domain Bacteria; phylum Actinomycetota; class Actinomycetes; order Mycobacteriales; family Pseudonocardiaceae. The sequence goes on along the minus strand of CAWGJH010000019.1, from coordinate 71,158 downwards.
GTCCGAGAGTTGGTACTGTCGCGGTGCGCCCCGTGAGTGGGGATGCGAGCCATGGCTCGCATCCCCACTCACGGGTTATCCACATTCAGTCCTGGCCGCCGCCGGGGCCCACCGGGTCGGGTAGCACGAACACCCGCTCGTCGCTGGAGATTGGTTTCCCACCTATCTTGTTGACCGTGCCCAGCCACATCATCCGTCCGTCCGGGCTCAGTGCCGCTGCGGAGATACGGCCGTAGCGCTCCAGCGGGATCTCCAGAGGCAGGCCGACAAACGTGCCGTCCGGCCCGATTCCGAGCGCGAACATCGGCGCTCCACTGGTGAATGCGACCTGGATGCGGCCCAGCATGACCACGCATCCCGCAGCCCCGGAGCTTCCGGGCCAGGTCCACGAGGCCGGGCCCAGCGGGCGTCCGGGCCGCACCCGGCGTAGCAGGTCGTGGTCGGGCTCCCGGTCGGTGATCCACAGCTCGTTGCTCTGTGGGTCGATGCACAGGCCGCCCGGCACGTGCAACCCGCTGACCAGCACCTTGGACCCAACAGGGTTGCCCGGCGCGGGGTGGCCGAAGGTGTCGATCCGTAACACCTTGCCGGACAGTGACCGCGGGTCCTCGGCTGCGGCGGGGTTGCCGGCGTCCCCAGTGGCAACCAGAAGCATCCCGTGTGAGTCGACCGCGAGCGCGCCCGCGTTGCCGGTCGGACCCCGTGGGATGCCGGACAACACCGGCTTGGGTATGTCGCCAGGGGCGATCCGGACCACCCGGTTGTCGACGGGGGTGGTGATATAGGCGTAGATCAGCTCATCCTCGGCATAGCTGGGAGACAGCGCGAGCCCGGTGAGCCCGCCATCACCTGCGGGGTCCACGGCCAGGGCGGTTACCTCCTGGTTCGGCCGTTGCCGCTGCACCTGCAGGATCCGGCCGGTGGTGCGCTCCGCGGCCAGACCCACCGGCGCGGAGCCTGGCAGCACGACCAGTGCGGAGATCGGTTCCAGGCACGTCGCGACGACTTGCGGGTCGGGGTCGGTGCAGCCCCGCGGCGGGGCTGGCGCTGGCCGGCCGGGCGCGTGTGGGCCGGGGGGCCTGAACGGCCCCGGGATCTCCGGCCTGGGTCCGGCCTGCGACCCGGTCTCCAGTTTGGGGTGGAAGGGTGCGGCGCTCCGGTCCGGAAAGGTCGGTGTCACCGAACATCCGCACAGCAGCGCCGCCGCCGCGAGCAGTACCGAGATCGCGCGGCGGCGGGCACCGGCTGGGCTCGGCACGGGGGGTCGCACGGTCGGCCAGGCTATGTCCAAGCCCGTGTGCCGCTGGTGAGTAGTCACGTGATGTTACTGCTACCCCCATTATGCTCTCCAGAGGCCGGTCGGTCGCCGACTTCGGTGAGCGGGTCGGGCAGCCGACCCCCGCTTATCGCCGCCAGCACCGGAAGGTCGCGGGCTCGCACCATGGGCAGCCTTACCTCGTCCCTGCCGCGCAGCACGGCCCAGACTCGGGACCGATCATCGATCCGCAGGCCCGCGAGGTCGGACCAGGTGATCTGCTGGGAACCCCATACTCGATATGCCACCATAGTTTCCGAGCCGACCACCGTCCGGGTCCGCACCAGCCAGACCCCAAGGCCCAGCGGCACCAGGTACAGCACTTGCAGTCCCGGTGCGCCGAAGGCCACCGGGGTCATGCCCACGATCAGCCCGAACACCCCGATCAGGGCGGTCAGCGGCAGCCGGAAGGTCACCGTGGCGGGATCGGTCACAACGCCATAGTGTCAGGCAGCGCAGCTTCGTAGCCGGGCGCGCGCGGGTTTGGCGGTCGATGCCGTCGTGGTGACTACCGCGGAGTTACTCGAAGCATTGGTGATCACGGTCAATCCCGATGACCTAGCCCGCCTGTCCCACCACGCTTACGGCGTCCCCCTACTACCCGCCTCACAAAGCCTTCGGTTATACTCAGTAGTCGGAAGGTCGGACGCCCTACGGCTCCCAGGATGCGGGAGAGGCTCCCGCGAGGTTGACTGTGCTGGGGGCGGCCCGTTACCGTCAGCGACGTGCTGATCCCCACCGTCCTGGTATGTCATAGGCGCGTCGTCTGAAGAGTCAACTGACTGTCAACGCGCCAACCCTCGCTCCGGCCCAGCCGGGCAGCGAGGGTTTTTTGATGCCTTTGTTGATATCCAGGCCGAGTAAACGAGGAACTAAGGCAGGACCATGACAACCGTGACTCCCAGAGAAATGTCCCGAGAAATGCCGAACCCGACGTCACCGCCTAAACCGGCCCCGCCCATAGGCTCACCGGCGCGGCTCACCGGCGCGCAGGCTCTGGTGCGTTCGCTGGAAGCGCTCGGGTGCGAGGCGGTGTTCGGAATCCCTGGAGGCACGATCCTACCGGCGTACGACCCACTGCTGGACTCCACGAAGGTCCGCCACGTGCTGGTCCGCCATGAGCAAGGAGCTGGACACGCCGCGACCGGGTACGCACAGGCCACTGGGCGGGTCGGGGTGTGCATGGCGACGTCGGGTCCCGGTGCGACGAACCTGGTCACGCCGCTGGCCGACGCACATATGGACTCGGTGCCGGTGGTGGCCATCACCGGCCAGCAGACCAGAGCGATGATCGGCACGGACGCCTTCCAGGAGGCGGACATCACTGGCATCACGATGCCGGTAACCAAGCACAACATGCTGGTGAAGGACCCGGCGGAGATCCCGAGGGCGATCGCGGAGGCCTTCCACCTGGCTTCCACCGGTCGCCCGGGTCCGGTGCTGGTGGACATTCCCAAGGACGTGCTTCAGGAGATGATGTCCTTCGTGTGGCCGCCGGAGCTGCAGCTTCCCGGTTACCGGCCGACCACCCGGCCGCACGGCAAGCAGATCCGGGAGGCCGCCCGGATAATCGCTACCGCTCGCCGTCCGGTGCTCTACGTCGGCGGCGGCGTGATCAAGGCACAGGCCACCACGGCGTTGCGGGAGTTGGCCGAGCTCACCGGGGCTCCCGTGGTGACCACGCTGATGGCTCGCGGAGCCTTCCCCGATTCGCACCCGCAGCACGTGGGGATGCCCGGCATGCACGGCACGGTCGCCGCTGTCGCGGCGATGCAGCGCTCCGACCTGCTGGTGACGTTGGGCGCCCGATTTGATGACCGGGTCACCGGGCAGCTGTCTTCCTTCGCGCCGGACGCCTTGGTGGTGCATGCCGACATCGACCCCGCCGAGATCTCTAAGAACCGGCGGGCGGACGTGCCCATCGTCGGTGACTGCGCCGAGGTAATCTGCGAGCTGATCACGGCGGTGCGGGCCGAGTTCGAGTCCGGCCGCCCGGATCTGGCTGCCTGGTGGCAGCAGCTGCGCAACTGGCAGCAGATGTTCCCGTTGGGCTATGACCGTCCGACGGACGGGATGCTCTCCCCACAGTTTGCGATCGAGCGAATCGGCGCTCTGGTCGGCCCGGATGCGATTTACACTGCGGGGGTGGGCCAGCACCAGATGTGGGCGGCGCAGTTCATCAAGTATGAGAAGCCGGGCAGCTGGATCAACTCCGGTGGCCTGGGCACGATGGGTTTCGCCGTGCCGGCGGCGATGGGCGCCAAACTGGGCCGGCCCGACGTCGCGGTCTGGGCCATCGACGGCGACGGCAGCTTCCAGATGACCAATCAAGAGCTGGCGACCTGCGCTATCGAGAATATTCCGATCAAGGTCGCGGTGATTAACAATGGTAGCCTGGGTATGGTCCGGCAGTGGCAGAACCTGTTCTACTCTGAGCGCTACTCGCAGACCGACCTCGGGACCCATTCCCGCATTCCGGACTTCGTGAAGCTCGCCGAGGCATTGGGTTGCGTGGGCCTGCGCTGCGAGGCCGAGCCGGACGTCGACAAGGTTATCGAGCACGCGATGGAGATCAACAACCGCCCAGTAGTGATCGACTTTGTGGTGGGCAAGGACGCCCAGGTGTGGCCTATGGTCGCGGCTGGAACCGGAAACAACCACATCATGGCGGCGCGCGGCATCCGCCCGCTGTTCGACGAGGACGGGTCATGACCAAGCACACCATGTCGGTGCTGGTGGAGAACAAACCCGGAGTGCTGGCCCGGGTGGCCGGGCTGTTCAGCCGCCGCGGATTCAACATCGACTCGTTGGCAGTCGGGCCCACCGAGAATCCCGGTATATCTCGGATGACCATCGTGGTCGCCGTGGACGAACTGCCCTTGGAGCAGGTCACCAAGCAGCTCAACAAGCTGATCAATGTCATCAAGATCGTTGAGCTCGACCCGCTAGTGGCGGTGCAACGGGAGCTGCTGCTGGTCAAGGTCCGGGCCGACACCACGGTGCGCTCCCAGGTGCTCGAGGCGGTCGCACTGTTCCGGGCCAAGGTTGTCGATGTCTCCCCGGAGGCGCTGACCATCGAGGCGACTGGCACTGGGGACAAGCTCAGTGCGCTGTTGCGGATGCTCGAGCCCTTCGGCATCCGCGAGATGGTGCAGTCCGGCATGGTCGCCATGGGCCGTGGTCCCCGCGCCATCACCGCTGGCTCGATCCGCTAGAACCCGTACCCCACGATCGGAAATGACGGAGATCAGGGACGACGGAGATCAGGAGTGACGGATGAGTGCCCAAGTCTTCTATGACGGCGATGCCGACCTGGCGATCATTGCGGGCCGAAAGGTCGCGGTGATTGGCTACGGCAGTCAGGGACACGCGCATGCGTTGAGCCTGCGCGATTCCGGGGTTGACGTTCGCGTCGGCCTGCCCGAGGGGTCCAAGTCGCGCCCGAAGGCGGCTGACGAGGGTCTACCGGTGGTAACGCCGGCGCAGGCATCGGCCGAGGCGGACGTCATCATGATCCTCGCGCCGGATACCAAGCAGCGCACCATCTATGCCCACGACATCGCGCCGAACCTGAACACAGGTGACGCACTGTTGTTCGGGCACGGCTTCAATATCCGTTATGACCTGATCCGCCCGCCGTCGGATGTGGACGTGGCGATGGTGGCGCCCAAAGGGCCCGGGCACTTGGTGCGCCGGCAGTTCGTCGACGGCAAGGGGGTGCCCTGCCTGATCGCGGTTGCGCAGGACGCCACCGGTGGTGCCCAGGCGCTGGCGCTGTCGTATGCCAAGGCGATCGGCGGTACCCGCGCTGGTGTGATCAAGACCACCTTCACCGAAGAGACCGAGACCGATCTCTTCGGTGAGCAGACCGTGCTCTGTGGCGGGATCACCGCACTGGTGCAAGCCGGGTTCGAGGTGCTTACCGAGGCTGGGTACGCCCCCGAGGTGGCCTACTTCGAATGCCTGCATGAGGTCAAGCTCATCGTCGACCTGATGTACGAGGGCGGGATCTCCCGGATGCGCTACTCGATCTCTGATACTGCCGAGTACGGGGACCTCACCCGTGGACCGCGGATCATCACACCCGAGGTCAAGGACGAGATGCGCCGGATCCTCACCGAGATCCAGGACGGCAGTTTCGCCCAGGAATGGGTGACAGAGGACGACAACGGGCGGCCGAATTACACCAAGCTGCGCGCCGAAGGGGAGCGGCACCCCATCGAGCAGGTCGGCGCTCGGCTGCGCGGGCTGATGTCCTGGATAGACCGCCCACTCACCGACACCGTCTAAAGACACGTCCTCCTGGCACCGGCCCCGCTTGGTGGCTCCGGTGCTGCCCCAGCAGAGTGAGCACCGCGTTATGGCTTGCGGAGTACGTATGATCGGCACTCGTCCAGCCCGACCCGGACGGGTGTGCCGTCGGCGAGCATGCCGGTGGGATCAGGGCGGGGCACGTGAGCGATGAGCGTGCCAGTGCTGGTCTCGATCTCGTACTCGGCCGTCGTGCCGTGAAACGCCGAGCTCAGCACTATCCCGTCGGCACCATCAATGGTCGGCGTCAGTGACATCGACTCCGGCCGCACCATCAGGTATGCGGCCTCGTCAGTGCGAACGTTCTGGTGGCAGGCAACCACGAGTTCCGCACCGAAGGCGGGTACCACCGCCTTGCCGTCCGCGACGCGCCGCGGCGAGACAGCGAGGAAATTCGCGCGTCCGACGAAGTCGGCGACGAACACGGTGGCTGGCCGCAGATAGATCTCACCCGCCGTGCCGACCTGCTCGATACAACCCTTGTTCATCACCACGATGCGGTCCGACAGGCTCATCGCCTCGTCCTGGTCGTGGGTGACATACAGGCTGGTGATCCCGAGCCGGCGCTGAATGCGGCGGATTTCCGCCCGCATCGAACCGCGAAGCTTGGCATCGAGATTGCTCAGTGGTTCGTCGAACAGCAGGACCGCAGGCTGCACGACCAAGGCTCGAGCCAACGCGACTCGCTGCTGCTGGCCACCGGAGAGCTCATGCGGGCGCCGCGCATCCAGCCCGATGAGGTTCATGCTGGTGATCGCCAGTTGGACCGCTTCGGCGATCTCGTCACGGGTCAGCCTTTTCAGCCGGAGCCCGTATGCGATGTTGTCCACCACAGTCATGTGCGGAAACAGCGCGAAGCTCTGGAAGACCATGGCCATCGACCGCCGCTGTGGCGGCACGCGGTCGAGCGCCCGCCCGTCGAGCCTGATGTGTCCGTTGGTCGGGTGATCAAAGCCGGCGATCATGCGCAGGGTCGTGGTCTTTCCGCAGCCCGATGGCCCGAGCAGCGTGATGAACTCGCCGGGTTTGACGTCGAGGTCGATGTTGTTGACCGCGACGACGTGCTCGCCGTTGCCGGTGAAGGTCTTGCGCAGATGCTCGAGCCGCAGTGCTCCCACTGCCATGAAGTCCATTCGCTCATCCACCCCTGGTGGCTGGGACATCTGTCCGTGTGACATCGACACGGCTGAGCGTCACACTGCGCCCGAGGGTGACCCGGATCAGCCCGAAACTGAGCAGCACGATCACCGTGAGCACCGTGCAGTAGGCGAATGCCACGCCGTAATGTGAGGTATTCACAGCGTCGAGGATCTGCGACGTCATAATGTGGGTGTCCGATGTCACGAGGAATACTACGGCCGACACCGATGTCATGCTGTGCGCGAAGCTGTAACATAGACCGGTCAGTAGTGCCGGGCGGATCAGTGGCAGCGTGATACGCCACAAGGTGGTGCCGTGGCCAGCGCCGAGATTGGTCGATGCCTCCTCGATTGACGGATGAAGTTGGGCGAGCGCCGCTACCGCGGCGCGTTGACCACCGGGCAGGCTTCGCGCGACGTATGACAGGATGATGGCAAGCGCTCCACCAAAGATTGCGCCGACCCCCGCGAAGGCGGGCAGCACCGTCACCGGGCCGATGGCGACCTTGGTGTGATATGCTAGGAGGTAGCCAATACCCAGCACGGTGCCGGGTACCGCAACCCCCAGCATGCCCACAAAGTCCAACCACAGCGCTGCGGCCCGCAAATGCCGGACCACCAACCAGGCGATGATCGCACCCATTAGACCGGCAATGGGTGTTGCGATCGCGGCCAGTAGTACCGTATCCGTAATCGATTCCCGGCCGTGGCCCAGCAATACCTCGCGGAAGTGCCGCAGGGTCAGTCCGTAGTCTGCCGCGAAGACATTGGTGGTGATCCCGCCAAGGATGACCGTGGAGTACAGGCTCAGGATGACCGCACCGACCATCAGCGCAAGGGCGAAGACCGGCCACCGAGCCCAGCCACCGACGAGGTGCACGCTGCCCGACGGTTTGCCGGTCACGGTCGCCCGCACCTTGCTCCCTAGCCAGTAACGCTGAATGACGAACAGTCCCACCGTCGGCACGAGCAGGATCACGCTGTACACCGCTGCCGACGTGGTGTCGAACTCACCCGTGACCGCGAAGTAGGCACTGCTGGCTAGTACGGTGTAGTCACCGCCCAGCACGAGCGGATTGGCCAGGTCGGCGATGGCCTCGACGAACAGCAGCAGGAACGGGGCTGCCAGACCCGGCGCGAGCAGCGGCAGCTGCACGGTTCGGAAGATCCTCCAGCGGCTCGCACCCAGGTTCATCGCGGCTTCTTCCAGGGCGGGGTCGAGGGCGCGCATCATGCCGAGTAAGCCTAGGTAGGCGACCGGAAATAACGACAACGACAGGACTAGGACAAGCCCATCCAGACCATAGATCTTGTCACTCAACCCGAAGACACCGTAGGTGATGAGTCCCTTCTGCCCGTACAGCACGATGATCGCGGTGGCCACCGCGAACGGCGGGCTAATGATCGGAATGAGCGCGATGACGTGCAGGGTCCGCTTGAACGGAACGTCGATGCGGGCCTGGATGTAGGCGAACAGGAACCCGAGCGCGGTACCGCAGAGGCCCACCAGCAGGCCAAGCACCACGGTATTGCGGAGGGTAGTGAGGCCGGCCCGGGAAGTAATGAACTCTGCATAGTGGGACAGGGCCTCGGCGCCGAACGCGGTCCGCAAGACCATCCCGAGCGGGAAGAGGGTGCCGAGGACGATCAGGGCGACGGCCATGACTACCACCACCATCACCCGAACATCGCGGCGTCCTACCTGCCATCTCCGGGTCATCACCGCGGTGCGATTTCTTCATCGAACCGCTTGACGAGAGTAGACTTCGCTTGGCCGGCGGCTGCGAAATCGTAGGGGACCAGCTTCAGCTGGTCCAGGCGCGCCGAGTGGTCGGAGACCTTCGCGGCCGGGTTCGTCGGCAGCTGGTACGACTGCACCGTCGGCCCGATTTCTTGGGATTTCGCGGTCAATGCCCAGTCGACGTAAGCTTTGGCGGCGTTGAGGTTTCGCGTGCCTTTGACCACGGCGACTCCGCCGACCTCGTATCCGGTGCCTTCTTGGGGGAAGGAAACCACCAGGTCGGTGAAGCCCTTCTCCTGGCTGGCGACGCAGTCGTGGGAGAACACGATGGCGGTGCCGGTTTCGCCACGACCTACCTGTTGCGACGGGCCGACCCCGGATTTGCTGAACTGCAAGATGTTGGGGCGAAGCGCTTTCAGGTAGGCGAAAGCCTTGCTCTGATCGCCGTGGGCCAGCACAATCTGGGTCCAGAGCGCGGTGTAGCCCGTTCCCGAGGTTGCCGGGTGCGCTACGGAGATATTCTCCTTGTAGCGTGGATCGAGCAGATCCACCCAGGACGTGGGCGGCCGCAGCCCTTTGTCACTGAGCACCTTCTTGTTCGAGCAGAACCCCAGGACGCCGACGTACACACCGGTCCACGAACCGTCCGGGGACTTCCACTCCGGACGGATCGCCTGCGCGTTGGGTGACACGTACGGCTCCAGCAGGCCCTTGTCCGAAGCTGCGGCGTACCCGTCCGCGGGGCCGCCGTGCCAGACGTCGAACTCCGGGTTGGCCTTGCCTGCCTGCAGACGGGCCTCCGCCTCGCCGCTGGACAGCCGAACGAAATCGGCCTCGATACCTGTCTGTTGGGTGAAAGCCCTGGTGTTGGCGGCACACCATTCCTCGATCGCTCCGCACAGCACAGTGATCTTCCCTCCACCAGTCTGCGCGGAGCGGCCGCCGTGACAAGCGGCGCTGAGCGTCGCCGCGACCACCATGGCTGCCGCGATGCGGAGATATCGACGTGACCTAGCCATTGCGGGGAGCCCTCCTCGACGGTAGCCGGCTTCCTCGGCACGTGATCACGTGGAAGTGTAGGAGGCACTGATACACGGCGTGGTGACGCTGCGGTGCGGGGTGGTGATAGCTTAGTCACCAACTTGCGGAAAGTCCGGCATGACGTAACCGGCTCCGCGAATAGTCTGCACGTACTCGGCGCCGCCGTTGACCGCGGCGAGTCGCGAGCGGAGCCGGTACACCGCTGCCTTCACGATGTCGCGACCACCAGCCAGATCGTGCGCTCCCCAGACCTCATGCAGCAGATCACGCCACGACTGAGGCTTGCCTCGATGCGCCGCGAGGTGGGCGAGGAGCCTGAACTCGGTGAACGGCAACTCGATACGCCGCCCGGCGAGCAGCACGACGCGTTGGGCCGCGTCGATCAGCAGCTGACCCACGCGCGTCGTCGCGCCGGCAACGGCACCTCTGTTACGGCGGACCAGTCCCTCGGCCCGAAGTGCGACCTCGCGGGGATGGAACGGCTTGGTGACGTAGTCATCAGCGCCGTGCTCGAAACCGGCGATGACATCCTCGTACTGCCCGAGCGCGGTAAGCATCATAATCGGGACTTGCGAACAGGATCGGATTCTGCTGCACAGCGACAATCCGTCCATAGCGGGCATGAGAACGTCGAGTACCACGAGATCGACGGCGTGAGCACGCAGGATGTTGAGCGCGGTGACGCCATCGTGCGCGCTGAGCACGGTGAAGCCCTGTGTCTCCAAGGCGAAACCGATGATCATCGTCATCTGCGGCTCGTCATCAACCACGAGCGCCGTGGCGCGGAATGTCACCTGGACTCCGCAGTCGGAATCGAAATAGTGGGCATCGTGAAGAGGAATGTGGTTCCTCGGTGGGCGGTGGTGTCCACGATGATCGTTCCGCCGTGTGCCTCGATGATATCCTTCGTAATCACCAGTCCGAGCCCTGTTCCGTCCTCTAATGGACGGCCGGTGACGAAACGGTGGAAGAGCTGGCGGCGTTCTTCGCGGGTCATTCCCCTGCCGTCGTCGGTGACGTAGACCGCGACCCCACCATCCACCTCCATCACCCGGACGCTGATGCTGCCACCGTCTGAGGTGTATCGGCTGGCGTTGGAGAGCAGGTTGGTCAGCGCCTGCAGCACGAGGGCGGGGTCAGCCGAGATCTCGCGGGTGACCTGGGGAGTGTCCAGGATGATCCGCTGATTGCGCTGCGCGCACAGTGGGCGCATCGCCACGACCACCTCCCGGGTGAGCGCCGAGATATCGATCAATTCTCGGCGTGGGACGAATAACCCGGCGCCGATCTTCGCCTGGATGAGCAATCCTTCACACAAGCCGATCACCTGTCCACCCTGCTGAGAAATCACCCGCAGGAATTTGCGCTGGACGTGGCTCAACGGGCCGGGCGACTCCTCGAGTAGCAGGTCAGCGGCGGCTTTGATCATACTGAGCGGTGTACGCAGCTCATGACTGAGCGCGGCCACTTGCTCAGCCTGTCGTTCCACCGACTGTCGTAACCGGGCGAGCTCGGCCTGTTGCCGCCGGATGGTTCGGCGGCCGGTCAACGCACCGAGGGCGCCTCCGCTCGCTGCGGCAACAGTGAGAACTAAGGCAGCGAACGCTGACGACCAGTAGCCGAACACGGCTAGCAGGGTTACCGTGTCGGCCACACCGATCATTGTCCATCGTCGCGCCGCGGGAGGCCGCGTCTCGACTAAACTGGGCGGCCGTGACCACACTGAGCCGACCTGTCGTCCTCATCGCTGAGAAGCTCGCGCCGTCGGTGCTGGATGTCCTCGGCGACGAGTTCGACGTCCAGTACGTCGAGGGTACCGACCGGCCGGCCCTGTTCGCGGCCTTGGCCGGCGCCGAGGCGCTGCTGGTGCGCTCGGCTACCCGGGTGGACGCTGAGGCGCTCGGCCACGCACCCCGGCTCAAGGTCGTGGCCAGGGCCGGTGTCGGGCTGGACAACGTCGACGTGCCGGCGGCCACCGATCGCGGGGTGATGGTGGTCAACGCTCCCACCTCCAACATCGTCTCGGCTGCGGAGCACGCCATCGGGCTGCTGCTTGCGGTGGCTCGGCGCATCCCGGCGGCCGATGCCAGCCTGCGTAGGGGGCAATGGAAGCGCAGTTCGTTCAGCGGCGTCGAGCTGTCGGGCAAGACCGTTGGTGTGGTGGGTCTGGGCAAGGTCGGCCAGCTGGTCGCCCAGCGGTTGGCGGCCTTCGGAACCGAGCTGATCGCCTACGACCCCTATGTGTCGCCAGCGCGGGCCGCGCAGCTGGGCATCGAGCTGATCGACCTGGACGAGTTGCTCTCCCGCGCGGATGCCATTTCCATCCACCTCCCCAAGACCCCTGAAACGCTTGGGCTGATCGGCGCCGACCAGCTGGCCAAGACCAAACCAGGTGTGCTGATCGTCAACGCCGCCCGCGGTGGTCTGGTGGATGAGCAGGCGCTGGCCGACGCGGTGCGACGTGGTCAGGTCGGTGGCGCGGGCATTGACGTCTTCGCCACCGAGCCGTGCACGGCCAGCCCGTTGTTCGAGCTCCCACAGGTGGTCGTCACGCCGCACCTGGGTGCCTCCACCACCGAGGCACAGGACCGGGCGGGTACCGACGTCGCGCGAAGCGTGCTGCGAGCGCTGCGCGGTGAGTTCGTTCCTGATGCGGTGAACGTAATCAGTAGCGGGATGGTGGGCGAGGAGGTGCGGCCCTGGCTGCCGCTGACCCAGAAACTGGGCATCGTGCTGGCCGCGCTGGCCGGACGCTCGCTCGCGTCGGTGACCGTCGATGTACGCGGTGAGCTGGCCGCCGAGGACGTCTCCGTCCTGCGGCTCGCGGCGCTGCGCGGCGTTTTCACCAGTGTTGTGGACGAGCAGGTCACTTTCGTCAACGCGCCGCGGCTGGCGCAGGAGCGCGGGGTGGCCGTCGCCGTGGTCAGCGCCCCGGAGAGCCCAAGTCACCGTAGCGTGGTGAGCGTGCGGGGAGTCTGCGCCGACGGCACGGTGCACTCGGTCTCGGGAGCGCTCTCCGGTCCGACGCAGGCGCAGAAATTGGTCGAGGTCGATGGCCGGCACTTCGATTTGCGGGCGCAGGGTGAGGCGATCCTCATGGAGTACCCGGACCGTCCTGGCGTGATGGGCATCGTCGGCACGCTGCTGGGCGAGGCGGGTGTCAATATTGAGGCGGCCCAGATCAGCCAGACGACCGCGCGCACCGATGCGATCATGATGTTGCGGGTGGACCGGCCAGTTCCCGGCCAGGTGCTAGCGGCGCTCGGGCCTTCGGTCGGCGCCCGCGCCACCCGGTCGATCACGTTCGGCTGACCTTCGCCACAGCACCGCCCCGGCGCGGCGGCCCCGCCCTACCGGCCCCACGACTGGCGCAGTCCACCGATGGTGTCCGTAGCGGGACCCGTCCGACCGGTCCATGATGTCCAGAAGGAGTACCCGTTTGGGGTCCCTCTTTCGGATGATCCGTCGTGTGGTGCTCTCTGTAGCTGCGGGTAACCTGCTCCGCTGCAGAGGGTCTCATGGCGGGACCCGGGCACTGGAGGTGGCGCATGCGGCTCGCGGTGATCCCCGGCGATGGGATTGGTCCGGAGGTGATCGGCGAAGCACTCAAGGTCCTGGACGAGGTCGCCCCTGACGCCGAGACCACGCCCTACGATCTTGGAGCCGCGCGCTGGCACGCCACCGGGGAACTGCTCCCGGAGTCGGTCCTGGGCGAGCTCCGCCAGCATGATGCCATCCTGCTGGGCGCGGTGGGGGATCCCTCCGTGCCCAGCGGGATCCTGGAGCGCGGGCTGCTGCTGCGGCTGCGTTTCGAAATGGACCACCACGTGAACCTGCGGCCGGCGCGGCTGTATCCCGGGGTGCGCAGCCCCCTCGCGGACCCGGGGAGCATCGACATGATCGTGGTTCGGGAGGGCACCGAGGGCCCCTATGCGGGCAACGGCGGATTGCTGCGCAAGGACACCCCGCACGAGATTGCCACCGAGGTCAGCATCAACACCGCCTTCGGGGTGGAACGTGTCGTGCGCGACGCGTTCGCCCGAGCCTCGGCGCGCCCGCGCAAGCACCTGACGTTGGTGCACAAGACGAACGTGCTCTCGCATGCCGGATCGCTGTGGTCACGCATCGTGGAAGAGGTATCGCTGCAGCATCCCGACGTGACGGTGGCCTACCAGCACGTTGACGCGGCCACCATCCACTTGGTCACCGACCCCGGCCGGTTCGACGTAATTGTCACCGACAACCTGTTCGGCGACATCCTCACCGACCTCGCGGCCGCCGTCACCGGCGGGATCGGCCTAGCCGCCAGCGGGAACCTCGACGTCACCCGCCGCAACCCCAGTATGTTCGAGCCGGTGCACGGCTCCGCCCCGGACATCGCTGGCCAGAGCATCGCTGACCCGACCGCGGCGGTGCTGTCGATCGGGCTGATGCTCGCCCACCTGGGGATGGACGAGCCGTCCCGCCGGGTGGAGGCTGCGGTGGCCTTCGATCTGGCCACTCGGGATCACACCTACCCCGGTGGTACCCACGCCATCGGTGATCGCCTGGCTGCCCTGGTCTCCTCAAGCCAGCGCGTCGAACGCGCCGGCCTGTAGCGCGCGTCGGCGCGGCATCTGGTCGGGGTCAGTGTCGAGCATGCGCCTTCCTGGGAACCGCTGACGGGCTGGCGGGCGGCGATAGTACGGTCACCTCCGGATCGGACGAGGAGGGCAGGCAATGACGAGCAGCTTTGAGCAGATCGGTGCACCGCTGGTGGGTGCCGCCCAGCCCCCGAGTTCCCTGGCGGCTGCGGTCGCCGCCGGCGAGCTGTGGATGGAAGCTGGTGTCGCCGAGAGCGCCGCCGCCCGCTGCGACCGAGCCGTCAGGGAGATCAACGACTTACTGAGAGACGCGCGGGATGTCATCCGGAAACGCGAGTTCGGTGGCAATGAGGACGGCAACCGCGTTGCGGAGCGATTTGCCCAGGCCGGCCAGGATTACATCGACGCGATGAAGAACGCCCAAAAGTGTTCGCGAACATGGCGGTAACCTACCGGGTGGCTGGGCGCACGGTCGCCGAGATCGACGTGGCAAACGAGCGGATGTTCCGAGGCTGGTCCGAGTGAGACGCGTTTTGGTGGTCACGCTAGGGCTGCTTGCGGCTGGCTGCGGTTCTCAGGTGTCTGGGTCCTCCGCGTCGCCTGCGGTAGCCGATGCCAGCCGGGTGGACATGTGCACCATCGTGACCGATGCCGAGCTGACCGGGCTGGGTATCGAAGCTGAACACCCGCAAGCAGGTGGACAGACTCGGCTTGATCGGCTGCCTGGGTGGCAGGGTACGTCCTTGACGTTGGGCCTGGAGCGGGACAAGGAAACCGTCGCCTCGTATAAGGCCCGTCGGCATTCACCGACCTTTACCAGCTTCGTGGACAACACGGTCAACGGCCGGACCGGGGCCCACCTCTCGGTGGATCGTGACCGCACAGACTGTACTCAGTTGATGGATGGTGGGTCGGTGTCGCTGACGGTGAGCTGTGGCGCCGAGCGTTCAGCTTCAATGGACCAGCCGGTCGATTCGTGTGCCGAGGCGTTGCGGATCGCGCAGATGATTGAGCCTCGATTGCCGAAAGCGGGGAGTTGAGATGGCCGGAGAGTGGGACGTGGTGGCTGGCCTGCATGGCCGCTCGGGCGGACGGAGGTAACGATCGTGTCGGTTAACTGGGCGGCCTGGGAGCATCAGGAATCTGTTCGATGCTGGACACCTCGGTCGATCCCGGCGACATTGGTGACGGGGTGGGAGCGTGGCGCGATCAAGGCAAGAACACAAGGGATGTCTTGACCGGGCTCGTGCATGACCTGAACAGGATCGTCTCCAGTGGGTGGCGTGGCGGGTCGTCCGATAGGGCGATCAACGCCCTGGGGCCGATTGACCAGTGGTCGGCCAGTGTGGCCGAGACCACGGAGCGCATCACGGCGCTGATGGACGCATCCGGGTCATCCGTCGCGCAGGCCAAGGCCACCGTGCCACCGCCGAAGTCCTTTGACTGGGGAGAGTTAAGGCGCAGCGTCGCTACCGACGGCTTGGTCGGCATGGTCGACGACGTCGTCGCACAGGAGCAGGCGCAGTCCGAGGCGCACGCCGAAGCCGTGCGGATTATGACCGACGTGTACTCCGCGCCGATCAACGATTACCGCGCCGCGGTGCCGACGTACCCGCAGCTGGCGGACCCGACGCTGCAGCCACCTGAGCAGCCTCCGAAGCCCGGCCCGGCACCGGGGGGACCTGGTTATCCCGGTGGTGGAGTGCTCGGTGGCGGGGCCAGCACGCACGGGGGCGGGGTGCCCGGTGCTGGGGCCAGCACGCATGGGAGTGGTCACGTCGCGCACACGCTGTCGGCCCCCGTTGCGCTGCAGGGTGTGACCAGCGGTGGTGCCGGCCCGGCACCACACGGCGGCGGCCAGGTGGCGCCCGATCAGAGCACCCAGCAAACCCAGCATGTGGGTGGGCAGGTCGCCGCGGCGGCTGTGGCTGCGGCGGCTGCCGGTGTCCCGATGATGGCACCGATCGCTGAGGGTGACGTCCGGCGGGCTCGGACGGCCGGTGGCGGTGTCCAGTTCGGCGATAGTCATCCAGGTGGTGGCCGTCCAGGCGCTGGCGGGCAGGTGAGCGGCATCGGGCGCGTCGGCACTGGCCACGCCGCCGAGTTCGGTCCCCGCCCATCGAGCGCCGCCGCTGAGAGCGCTGAGAGCCGGATAGGTGCTGGCTTGGGTCGCGGTGCCAGCGGTATGGGAGTCGGACGCGCTGGTGCGGGGGAGATGATGGCACCGATGGGTGGCGGGTTCGGAAAGGGTGGTGAGGATTCCGAGCACCGGCGCCCCTCTTACCTGATCGAGATGGACGACGTGTTCACCGATGGTCGCAAGGTTGCCCCAGCGGTGATCGGCGAGGACCTCCCCGAGCAGGACGACTGACCCGTGACGCCGATGGGATGGCGGCTGTCCGCCGTGCAGTGGGATGTGCTCACTGAGGCGCTGCGGCTGGAGGGTTACCCAGCGCCGATCCAGGTGCGCTCGCACGGGCGTACTGACGTCGAGCGCGCTCACCTCCGGGTTGAGGTGGGCGAGGAGCTGCGCCGGCTCGGCCTGGTGCGCGCGGGCCGGGTGGAGGCCGATCTGGAGGCCGCGCTGCGCCTGCTGCATCGGCCCGCGAGTTGGGTGGACTCGGTGTGGCTGTCCGACTCGGCGGCGCAGCAGCCGGTTCGGGTGCTCGCGGCCCGAGGCGGCACCGTGGGCGTCTGCGCGCTGCAGCACCCTGACCGGCCTGGCGCGACAGTGCTGGAGGTCATCCCCGCAGCGGGGTTGGCCGCAGCGGTGGTGGGTCGGCTCCCGGCGCACCCGCCGGGCTGCGGGGTTCGGCGCGAGACCCCTGCGGTGACCATCGCTCGGACGCTGAGCTCAGAGCGGCCCGGTGGTGTGCTGGTCTCGGCGTCGCCCGCGCGGACCAGCGTCGAGCGCGAGCGCGCCGCAGTGTCCGCGATCCTGGACCAACCCCACGCGCGGGCCGGGCAGATCGCCGCCAACGTGCGGGACTCCGCTGGCCGGGTGCGCCGCTCGCAGGTCCTACGCTGGTGCGACAACCCCGACGGCCGATACCAGATCATCATCACCCCCCGCCCCGACAACAGGTCCCTCACTATCACCCCCGCCGATCCTCACCGCCTAGCCACCACTCTCCAGTACCTCCTTGACTCATTGCACTGACCTGTTGCATTGAACTGGGCTTGAGAGCACCGGGGATCTGGGGTGCTCAGCTGGTGCCGAAGGTGGCGCATGCCGCGAAGAGGGCGGACGGCCCGGTGCTCGCCGTCCCGGCGGGCCGCTGGTCGGCATTCCTGCGCGGCGTCGCCGGCGGCGACTTCGTCGGCTGAGTCCGTCACATCACGTCGAACTCGCCGTCCTTGGCGCCGAGCACGAACGCCTCCCACTCTGCTGGGGTGAAGATCAGCGTCTCCTCGTCCACGGGGTGTTCGGAGCTGCGCATTGCCACGTAGCCGTCCTGCACGAATGCGATCTCCAGATGTGGTCCCTCGATCTCCGCCGAGCCCGCCGCGCGCTGCCATACCGCGTTCGACAGGTCGAGCGTGCCGCGAATGTGCTTCTTGTCATCGACGATGTCACTCATAGGCCCCACGTTATCGAGCCGGCCGCAGGACGCGGTCAGCCCACCCGGTTCAGCTTCCCTGGCATGAGATCGCTATTCGGGGTGGGCGCGTCGCGGGAGAGGCGATCGGGCTCAGGTCGTCGGCCCGGCGGTGGCTGCGCCAGGCATTCCCCCTGCCAGCAGGGCGGCGATGGGCGGCGGGAGTGGCTCGAGCTCATCGACGGTGCCGGAGACGCGCTGGTCGTACTCGGGGTACGAGCCACGGTATCCCCGCCATCGCGCGAGGGGTGCCAGCGCAGCGAACAGAACTCGCTGCACGGCACGCGGCGGGCTGGTGAGCCTGATGGTGTCGTCGAACTCGCGGGCCAGCAGCGCGGTCTGGAGCAGTCCAGGGCGCCCCGTATCGTCGGTTTTGCCATCTGCGGCGAGGAAGAACAGGTTCCTGGTCATCCTCTCGAACTGGTGGCTCGGCGATGTCTCGACGATGACCCACGCGGTCTCGTGTCCGGCGTTCCACCAGTCGTGGGGTGTTCCGGGTGGCACCTCGATGCGGGTGCCTGGTCTGGCCGTGGAGGTATGCCCGCCCAGTCGGACCGCGATTTGTCCGCGGACAACGGTGAAGGTCTCGGTCGAGTTCGGGTGGATGTGTGGGGCGGTGACGCGAGTGCCGGGTCGCGCGTAGCGGTCGCTGACGGACCACCAGCCGTTTTCCTCGGTGGGAGCGATGCGGGAGATGACGCGTTCTCCGGTCACCGGGTTCTCGATCACGTTGTAGCTCATGACGAAGTCCCTGTTTCTCCGTTGCTATGGCTCATCGCTGGAACTCCTTTCCCGGTTCCGGAACCATGGTTGAACAGAGGCGGCGCCCGCCTCGCTGATACCTGCGCTACAGACCACCTGACGGGCCCAGCCGACCCAGCGGGGCCGATCATGCGCACGGTTTCGGGCAGCGGGACAAGGGTCGTATGGTGCCCGGCCACCGGCCGACGCTCTGCCCGGTCAGGTGGGTTCCGTTCCCCCACGAGGTATGCCACACTACGCCCTGTGGCACGCCACACTGTGATCATTATTGCTGAGCGCGTCGGGTAACAGGCACCATCATCCGACGCGCAGACCTCTCGCATCCGCGAGGGGTCTTTTTTGTTGGTCACCACACCTCTTGGAGTCTCGACGATGTCCCGTACCAGCCCAGCTGGCACCCCGCTCGGTGACGAGTTCCACCTCTACGACACCACGCTGCGTGACGGTGCCCAGCGAGAGGGGATCTCCTACTCGGTGGCCGACAAGCTTGCCATCGCCCGGCTGCTGGACGCGCTGGGTGTGGGCTTCATCGAGGGCGGCTGGCCCGGCGCGCTGCCCAAGGACACCGAGTTCTTCGCCCGGGCTAGCGCTGGTGAGCTGGAACTGAAGCATGCCGCATTGGTGGCTTTCGGTTCAACCCGCCGCGCTGGGCGCAGCGCCGCGCAGGACCCACAGGTGCAAGCGTTACTGGCATCGGGGGCTCCGGTGGTGACTGTGGTCGCCAAGTCGGACCGGCGCCACGTGGAGCGGGCACTGCGGGTGGACGTCGCGCAGGCCTGCGCGATGGTCGAAGATACCGTCGCACTGCTGGTCGGCGAGGGTCGGCGGGTGTTTCTCGACGCTGAGCACTTCTTCGACGGCTACGCCTTCGACGCGGACTGCGCGCTTCGGGTGCTCGAGGCGGGCGTCACCGCGGGCGCCGACGTCGCGGTGCTCTGCGACACCAACGGTGGGCAACTGCCGTTGCAGCTCGCGGAGACTGTCGCCGAGGTGGTGGCCCGCACGGGTTTTCGGCTGGGGATTCATTGCCAGGACGACACCGCCTGCGCGGTGGCCAACTCGGTCGCGGCGGTGCAGGTCGGAGCTTCTCATGTGCAGTGCACCGCCAACGGCTACGGCGAGCGGACCGGCAACGCGGATCTGTTCGCCGTAGCCGCCAATCTCGTCACCAAGCTGGGCATGCCGGTCCTCCCGGAGCACGGGATGGCCGAGCTGACCCATACCGCGCACATGCTGGCTGAGATCGCCAACCTCGCTCCTGACACCCACCAGGCCTACGTCGGGAGATCGGCCTTCGCTCACAAGGCGGGGCTGCACGCGAGTGCGATCAAGGTGGCTCCGGAGTTGTACAACCACCTGGACCCCGCCGCGGTCGGCAACTCGCAGCGCGTGCTGGTGACGGAGATGGCCGGCCGGGCCAGTATCGAGCTCAAGGGAGCCGAGCTCGGGCTGGATCTGGCCGGCCGCTCGGCTGAGGTTGGCGCGGTCACCGCCCGGGTCAAGGAGCTCGAGTCGCGGGGCTGGTCGTTCGAGGCCGCCGACGCCTCCTTCGAGCTGCTGGTGCGCCACGAGGTCGACGAGGTGCCGCCCGCGCCGCCGTGTGAGCTGGAGTCCTACCGGGTGGTGGTGGACCACACCACGGGTGGGGAAGTGATCGCGCAGGCGACGGTGAAGGTGCACGTGGCGGGGGAGCGGGTGATCGCCACAGCGGAGGGCAACGGGCCGGTCAACGCGCTGGATGGCGCATTGCGTCAGGCCTTAGGTGCCCATGTGCCGTGGCTGGAGACCGTGGAGCTGTCCGACTACAAGGTCCGGATCCTGCCCGGCACGCACGGTACCGACGCCGTGACCCGGGTGTTGTTGGACACCAGCGACGGGACGGGGTCCTGGACCACGGTCGGGGTGCATGGCAACGTGGTCGAAGCCTCCTGGTTGGCGCTGCTGGATGCGATGACCTATGCGGCGCTACGCCACGACGGGGTCGCCAGCACCGCCTGAGTTGGCTGCGGCGCATTCGCTCGGTGGGGCGCAACTGCACTTCGTGGTATCGACGGGTTCGGGGCGCTTGAGGTGGTCGGTATTGGCGGTGAGGAGCCGGTCCCGGGAGATGGTGTCGGGGGCATGCCAAGCCAGCAGGTTGAGCAGAGCCCTCCCCCGCCACAGTCCCAACGCCGCATCTGAAGATACCAACCGCCCGCGCCGGATCCGCGCGGCTCAACGCCGCCCGCCCTACCGCGGCATATTCGGTGAACGGGTGCACATCGAATCCACGCCTTGGCTGTCCAACTGGCCGATCCACCCGGCGCAAGAACAACCCGAACAACGCGCGCTGCCTCAGCGGACCCAGAGATCAGCCGACCGACCCGCAACTACCACCTCTACCGGGCACAATGCCTGCCCCTGTACAGACGATCACCAGGAACCAGCGCCAGCGGCGCCCTCGCCCGTGTCACCGATCCGCCCGCTTCCACACCTGCCCAGGTCCGGCCCCTCGACTGGCGAATCGGCGGACCACGTCACCGCGATCCGGTCGTTCTCACCAGACCTTGTTAAGGATTTCACGTGTCAATGTCGTATTCAGCGTGCCCGAGCGGTTGGCGGCAGTGAGCGACCGCCCCGAGGAGGGTTGGTAGTCCGTGAAGCGCCACCACGGGCGAAGGCGGGGGCGTGCTCGGGGAGTAGCCCGATGCCCACCGCTGTTGCCGGTACGGTCTGCAGCAGGGGGAAACGCTGCAGTAGTCGGATCGGCAACGGGCGCCGGCCCGACCCGGCGCTGACCAGCATGATGTCCCCAGACAGCACCGGGCCGAGCAGCCGCGCGTGGATGATGCGCTGCACCGCTTGGGTCAAGGCCGCGGGTGCCCACCGGCGCAGCTGCACCCGGTCGAGGTGGCTGCGGGTGAGCGCACCACGGCGCAGTGGCCCGGCGAGCAGGCGGGCCGCTGCCACGGCGTCCTGGATGGCGAGGTTGATGCCAACTCCGCCGACCGGTGACATCGCGTGCGCGGCGTCGCCCAGGCACAGCAGTCCCCTGGTTGACCAGCGGCGCAGCCGGTCCAGCCGGACGTCGAGTAGCGCGACGTCGCCCCAGTCGCGTACCGCCCCCATCCGGTCGGCCAGCCACGGGATCATCGCTGCCACCCGACGTCGGAACGCCTCGATGCCCTCGGCCCGCAGCACGGCGTCCGAGCCCTTGCGGATCAGGTAAGCGCACTGGAAGTAGTCCCCACGGTCGATGAGGGCCATGCCGTGTCCGGACCCGAATCGACCGACTACGCCTTCCGGGTCCCCTTCGCTGCGCGGCAGCCGGAACCACCACACGTCCATTGGTACCCCGAAGGATCGGGCGTGCAGCCCGGCGGCGTCGCGGAGTACCGAGTGGCGCCCGTCGCAGGCCACTGTGAGATCCGCCCTTAACGCTCCGATGCTCCCATCGGCCGACTGGTACCGCACGCCGGCTACCGCGCGGCCCTCGGTGAGCAGCCCAGTCGCCTCGGTGTGCATCCGGAGCGTGAATGCCGGTTCGGCGTGCCCGGCGTCGGCCAGCAGGTCCAGGAGATCCCACTGCGGGACAAAGGCCAGGTGCTTGTGCGGGCCCGGGATCCGGCGGAAGTCACCGACCGTGACCAGATCGTCGCCGAGCTGGAGCTGCGTCCGCTCGACCAGCCGGTGCGGGATCTTCGTGAACTCCGCTCCCAGGCCTAGCTCGTCCAACAGGGTCAGCGTGGCGGGATGGACGGTGTCGCCGCGAAAGTCGCGCAGGAAGTCGCCATGTTTCTCCAGCACGGTGACCGCCACACCGGCCCTGGCCAAGAGCAGACCGAGCATCATGCCGGCTGGGCCCCCGCCGACCACGCAACACGTCGTGCGCTCCATGTGGCACCTCTTTCAACATAGGTTGAATATCTTCATGGTGCACCTGATCGACCTGACGGTCAAGCAATCGGTAGTCCACCGGGTGAGCAGCCGCCAGCCGGGTGGAAGACGGCCCAGTGGAAACCGGCACGCGAGGTCGACTAATATCCGTGCCCGGTGCTGGTTCGGGTCCGAGGGAGGGCCCGGAAGCGGACACCTGGTGGGGTATGGTGTAATCGGCAGCACGACTGATTCTGGTTCAGTTAGTCTAGGTTCGAGTCCTGGTACCCCAGCGAATGTCATATCGCGTTCTCGCGGCCCCGTCGTCTAGCGGCCTAGGACGCCGCCCTCTCAAGGCGGTAGCGCGGGTTCAAATCCCGTCGGGGCTACACCGGCAATATTCCTCTACATGCGGTTGTGCAGCGCCTCGGCAGCGGCGAGGAGGTTGACAGCCCAGCGGACGCCCGGCCGCCGGCCGATCCGCTCCACCGGGCCGGACACCGACACCGCAGCCACCACGGTGCCAGTCGTATCGCGCACCGGGGCGGAGACACTGGCCACCCCGGGCTCGCGTTCGGCCACGCTCTGCGCCCAGCCCCGCCTGCGTACCTCCATGAGGGTCCGCTCGTCGAATATGGCCTCGTCGAGTATGGCGCGTTGGGCGACCGGATCAACCCACGCGGCCAAGATCTTCGCGCCTGATCCGGCCGTCATCGGTAGCCGGGCTCCCACTGGGACGGTGTCGCGCAGGCCACTGTGGGGCTCGGCAGCTGCCACGCAGATCCGGATCATCCCGTCTCGCCGGTAGAGCTGGACGCTCTCGCCGGTGACGTCGCGCAGCCTGGGCAGCACCATCGCGGCGGCGTCGAGCAACGGATCAAGCGCGCCCTCGCCCAACTCACGCAGCGCAGGCCCGGGACGCCATCGTCCGTCACTGCCGCGGCTCAGCAGCCGGTGCACTTCGAGGCCCACCGCCAGCCGGTGGGCAGTGGCCCGGGGCAGCCCGGTACGGGCACACAGCTCGGCCAGCCCGCAGGGGTGCGCGGCGACCGTGCGCAGCACCGTGACAGCTTTGTCCAGCACGCCGATGCCGCTATGCTGTTCCACAAATCGATATTAACTTCTCAGAATATGAGATGTCTAGTATGTGGGAGCACTAGGGTAGGGGAGTAACCGCTGATGGGACGCACGCTCGCAGCGAAGGTCTGGGACGCACACGTAGTCCATCGGGGCAGGAGCGACCGCGATGGCGACGGGGACCGCGCGGCACCCGACCTGCTCTATATCGACCTGCACCTGGTGCATGAGGTCACCAGCCCGCAGGCCTTCGACGGCCTGCGGCTGGCTGCGCGGCCGGTCCGCCGACCCGATCTGACGATCGCTACCGAGGATCACAACGTCCCCACCACCGACATCGAGCTGCCGATCGCCGACGAGGTGTCTCGCACTCAGGTGGAGACGTTGCGCCGAAACTGTGCGGAGTTCGGCGTGCGGCTGCACTCGATGGGCGACGTCGAGCAGGGCATCGTGCACGTCGTAGGGCCCCAACTGGGGCTCACCCAACCGGGGATGACGGTGGTCTGCGGTGACTCGCACACCTCCACGCATGGTGCCTTCGGCGCGCTGGCGTTCGGTATCGGCACCTCGGAGGTGGAGCACGTACTGGCCACCCAGACCCTGCCGCTGCGCCCGTTCAAGACCATGGCGGTGATCGTGCAGAGCCGCGACGGGACGCTGCCCACCGGTGTCACGAGTAAGGACATCATCCTGGCGGTGATCGCCCGGATCGGTACCGGTGGCGGCCAGGGGTATGTGCTGGAGTACCGCGGGAACGTGATCGAGCAGCTGTCCATGGAAGCCCGCATGACGATCTGCAACATGTCGATCGAGGCGGGAGCCCGGGCTGGGATGATCGCACCGGACACCACTACCTTCGACTACCTGGCCGGCCGGCCGCATGCGCCCGCGGGTCCGCGGTGGGACGCGGCGATGCGGTACTGGGCTGGCCTGCACACCGATGACGACGCCACCTTCGACGCGCGGGTGCACATCGATGCCGACACCCTGACACCGTTCGTGACCTGGGGCACCAACCCCGGCCAGGGCCTGCCGCTGTCCGAGCGAGTGCCTGATCCCGAGCAGATCACCGACGAGGGCGAGCGGCTCGCGGTGTGCAAGGCCCTGTCCTACATGGACCTGCAACCCGGCACACCGCTGCGCGAGATCGCGGTGGACACGGTGTTCCTCGGATCCTGCACCAATGGGCGGATCGAGGACCTGCGGGCGGCGGCGGCGGTGCTCGCCGGCCGGCGGGTGGGTGACGGGGTACGGATGCTCGTCGTTCCCGGCTCGATGCGGGTGCGTGCCCAGGCCGAGGCCGAGGGCCTGCACGAGGTGTTCACCGCGGCTGGTGCCCAGTGGCGCTCGGCAGGCTGCTCGATGTGCCTCGGGATGAATCCTGATCAGCTCGCCGTAGGCGAGCGCTGCGCATCGACTTCTAACCGCAACTTCGAGGGCCGCCAGGGCAAAGGCGGCCGCACCCACCTGGTCTCCCCGCTGGTCGCGGCCGCCACCGCCATCCGCGGCACTCTTTCGTCCCCGACCGACCTGGATTGAGCCGTGAGTGCGTCACAGTGTTCCAGCGCTGAATGCCACTCACGAGCTTCCTGAAGGGAGCCCTTATGGAAGCGTTCACTCGTCACACCGGTGTCGGCGTTCCCCTACGTCGATCCGATGTGGACACTGATCAGATCATCCCTGCGGTCTACCTTAAACGGGTCAGCCGCACGGGTTTCCAGGATGGACTGTTCGCGGCCTGGCGTGCCCACGAGGACTTCGTGCTCAACCACGATGTCTATCGCCACGGCAGCGTGTTGGTTGCCGGACCGGACTTCGGCACCGGGTCGTCGCGGGAGCATGCGGTCTGGGCATTGTTGGACTACGGGTTTCGGGTGGTGATCTCGCCGCGGTTCGGCGACATCTTCCGGGGCAATGCCGGTAAGCAGGGTTTGCTTGCGGCCCAGTGCGAGCGCGCCGATGTCGAATCGCTCTGGACGTTGCTGGAAACCGAGCCGGGCACCGAGGTCACCGTTGATCTTTCGGAGCAGACCGTGCAGGCCAAGGACCTCACGGTGGGTTTCGCGATCGACAGCTACACCCGCTGGCGCCTACTGGAGGGATTGGACGACATCGAGCTGAGCTTGCGGCACGCCCGGCAGATCGACGCATTCGAGGCTCAGCGCCCGTCCTGGCTGCCGACCACCGTTGTCGGCAGCCAGTTCAGTGCGTCGTCGTAGTAGTCGGCTTTCAGGAGGACGGGCGGTGTGGGTGACCCGCTGCCGAAAAACAGGCCCCAGTAACTGCCCTTCTGGCTGGGCACGTCGAGCAGCGTGAGCCTAGCGTAGTCGGTGAGGTTGCGGACCAGGTCGGGAATCACCCCGCCCTGGCTGCACACCACGGCCGGACCCCTCGACTCGGCAGCGATCTCGATCAATCGTTCCAGGCCGGCAGCCGGATCGGCCAGATACCCGTCTTCGGACAACCGCGGTTCCGTGATGATCGGTACCCCGAGGTCCGCCGCGAGGCCTTCGACGGTCTGGCGGCATCGCAGCGGTGGTGCGGAGTACACCCGCTGCGCGCCAAACAGGGGCAGCAGCGTTCGCAGGACCTCGGCCTGTCGCTGGCCCACGGTGGTCAGCGGGCGCAGGTCATCGTCGCCTGACCACTCGTCTCTCTTGCCCGCCTCGGCGTGCCGGACCAGCAGCACGGTGGCGGTGACGGCCGTCTCGTTGTCGAGCCCGGCCAGCAGCGTCTGGTCGTGCGGGTGGCTGAGCAGGTCGATCGCCTTCGCGACGGGCAGCCAGCGCAGCTCGTCCACCTCCTTGCTGGAGCGAAAGCTGCCTCCTGTGGGGCACGCCGCCCAGTAGTGCACCACCTTCTCGCCCCCGGAAACGGGGTAATGCGTGCTGCCCAATCGGGGGCCGAGTATGACGGTGTGGCCGGTCTCCTCAGCCACTTCGCGCACTGCGGTGACGGGCAGCGTCTCCCCGGAATGCGGCTTGCCCTTGGGAAGCGACCAGTCGTCATAGCAGGGCCGGTGTACCACCGCCACTTCGATGTCGCCCGAGGGCGACCACTGCCACACAACGGCGCCAGCGGCGATCAGGGCAAGCACTTGCTCATTCACCCCTGCGGTGTCGATGGATTTCCTGCACCTGATGGTCACGGACGGTGGATCCGTCTGAGGGAGCGGGTCGCCATGAGCCGTCTGCTTCCAAGACCCAGCATCGCGTGGCCGGGTCCAGGGCGGAGGTGAGCATTGCGTCCAGCTCATCGGTGACGGCCGGGTCGGCCACCGACACCAGCACCTCAACCCGGCGGTCCAGGTTGCGATGCATCATGTCCGCGCTGCCGATCCAGTACTCGCCCGCACCGACGAAGTGGAAGACCCGTGAGTGTTCGAGGAAGCGGCCTAAGATCGAGCGCACCCGGATGTTCTCTGAGAGTTCCGGGCGGCCAGGGATGAGTGCGCAGATGCCGCGGACCACGAGGTTGACACTGACACCGGCCAGCGCTGCCCGGTACAGCGCATCGATCACCTGCTCGTTGACCAGTGAGTTGACCTTGATCCGGATCCCCGCCGGGCGCCCCGCCCGGGCGTGGGCGATCTCACCCTCGATCCGCTCCAGGATGCCGCGCCGGATTCCGTAGGGCGCCACCAGCAAGCTGCGGTAGGAGGTCGGCCGCGCGTAGCCGGTCAGCGAGTTGAACAAGTCGGTGAGGTCAGCGCCGATCGCGGGTGCAGCGGTGAACAATCCGATGTCCTCGTAGAGCCGGCCGGTCTTCGGGTTGTAGTTGCCGGTGCCGATATGGCAGTACCTGCGGATCGTCGAGCCCTCTTGGCGCACCACCAGCGAGGTCTTGCAGTGCGTTTTAAGCCCCATCAGCCCATAGACCACGTGTACCCCGGCGCGTTCCAGCGTTCTGGCCCACCTGATGTTGGCCTGCTCGTCGAATCGCGCCTTGACCTCCACCAACGCGACGACCTGCTTGCCGGCCTCGGCGGCGTCGATCAGTGCGTTGACGATAGGGGAGTCACCGGACGTCCGGTAGAGCGTCTGCTTGATCGCCAGCACCTGCGGATCCCCGGCGGCCTGTTCGATGAAACGCTGCACGCTGGTGGAGAACGAGTCGTAGGGGTGGTGTACCAGCACGTCGCCGTCGCGCAGGGTGGCGAACACGTCTTTGGGGCTCTCGCCCTTACCGAAGGCCGGGTGCGTCGCGGGGACGAACGGCTCGTCCTTCAGCTCCGGGGCGGGCAGCGCGTGGAGCTGCCAGAGGCAGGACAGGTCCAGCAGGCCGGGTACCTCGACCACGTCGTGCGGATCGACGTCGAGCTCGCGCAGCAGGAGCTCCAGCACGCGCTCGCTCATCTTCTCGGCCACCTCCAGGCGTACCGGTGGACCGAAGCGGCGTTGCGCCAGCTCCCGCTCCATTGCTTGCAGCAAGCCCTCGTCGCGGTCCTCCTCGACCTCGAAGTCGGCGTTGCGGGTAACCCGGAAGATGTGCCAGTTGACCACCTCCATGCCGGCGAACAGCTCACTGAGATGGGCCCCGATCAGCTCCTCCAGCGGCAGGAACGTGCGTGGCGACCCGCGACCGTCCTGGTCGCTCTCCACTTGAACCAGGCGTGGCACGTTGTTGGGCACCTTGACCCGGGCGAATCGCTCGATGCGACTGTCCGGGTCACGCACCATCACGGCCAGGTTCAGCGACAAGCTGGAGATGGAGGGGAACGGGTGGGCGGGGTCCACCGCCAACGGGGTGAGCACCGGGAAGATCTGGTCGGTGAAATAACCCGACAGCCGCAGCCGTTGCTGGTCGTCGAGGTCGGACCAGGTGACGAAGGTGATCTTGTGCTTCTCCAGTTCAGGACGGACCGAGTCGAGGTAGATCCGGGTTTGGCGCTCGGCGAGCTCCCGGCTGCACATCGTGATCTGGGTTAGCTGCTCCCGCAGGGACAGCCCGTCCGCGCTGCGCACGTCCAGCCCGGCCTTCTCGCGGCGCTTGAGCCCGGCGACTCGCACCATGTAGAACTCGTCCTGGTTCGACGCGAAGATCGCCAGGAACTTGGCCCGCTCCAGCAACGGCTGGCTGGTGTCCTCGGCGAGTGCGAGCACCCGGGCGTTGAAGTCCAGCCAGGATAGTTCCCGATTGAGGTAGCGGTCATCAGGAAGATCGGTGGGCGAGGGCACCGGGGTCGCCGCTGGGGGAGGGAGATGCTCGCTCACCCAACCATTGTTCCGTATCACGCCAGACCCGGGGATAATCAATACTCAGCCGGGTGGGAAAGCGTCGAACCCAGGCCTGAGCAGCGCGGCGCGAGTGAACCGACCGAGGCCCAGGCCGCGCGCGACGGCCAGATCGGCCGCGGTGTCGACATCGCAACGCAGCCCCGGCCAGGAACCGGAGAGCTCCCGAGCGCCGGTGGCCCGGTGCGCCGCCGCCGAGCCGACTCCAAAGCGGGGAGCCAAGGGCTGCCCCGGGGGGGCCAGCAACAGGGTCGTCCCAGTGCCCGTTCGATCGGTGCAGAACGCCCGGCCGCCAGTGGCCAGGCCGTGGCGAACGGCGCAGTCCAGCTCCTCCGGGCTTAGCGCCGGCAGGTCGGCCTGCAGCACCCCGACCGTCGTGGTGGGATCCGCCGTGCGGAGCACGGCTTCCCCGTACCGCAGGGCTGGGTTGAGGCCAGCGGCTGGCTCGTCGGGGATCACCTGCACCCCGTCGACCGCGAGCGCGGTGCACACCTCCTCGTCGGAGCAGATCGCGACTGCCCGGCGGACCACAGCCGCACCAGCCGCGGCAGCGAGGGTATCTCGGACTAGGGCGAGGACCAACCGGGCGTGCGCCTCAGGGGCGCCAGCCCCGCCATCGGCCACCCCCCGCAGCCGGGTCTTGGCCCTGGCGAGCGGTTTCACCGGGACGAGCAGCTCCACGTGCACGTCCCCATCCTCCCGCGCTGGTGGCCGCTGGACCTGGCGATCCGGCGGCAGGGAGACTTCGCCTCACTATTGCCCAACCCGGCAAGCAGGGCCCGTTTGACAATCAGCGCACGCTTGACCATCAGCGCGAGGAGGATGGCGTGGCACGGGAAAAGGCCAGCCCGTTGATCGGGTTGTGCATCGTGGTGTTCTACCCGCTCACCCGCCTGCTGGGACGGCGACGTTTCGAGGGCCTCGAGCACATTCCGGAGGTCGGGCCGGTCCTGGTGGCGTGCAACCATATCTCCTACCTGGACCCGATCTACACCGGGGTGTTCTTGCACCGCAGGGGGCGGATCCCGCGGTTTTTGGCCAAGCAGGACCTGTGGCGGGTACCGGTGGTCGGTCGGGTGATGGCCGGCGCGGGCCAGATCCCGGTGCACCGAGGCGGCGCCGAGGCCAGCGAAAGCCTACGGTACGCCGAACAGGCACTCTCTGAGGGCAAGGCGGTGCTGATCTACCCCGAAGGCACCGTCACCCGGGACCCGGATCACTGGCCGATGGTGGGGCACACCGGGATCGCCCGGCTAGCACTGCACAACGACGTGCCGGTGGTGCCGGTGGTGCACTGGGGCACGCAGCGGATCTATGACCACTACGGCAGGCGGTTCCGCCCGCTGCCCCGGACCGACGTGATCGTGCGCGCTGGGCCACCGATCGACCTCTCCCATTTCCGGCGGCGACCAGTGGATGGGCCTCTGCTGCGAGAGGTCACTGACCGGGTGATGGACCAACTCCGCGATCTGCTTGCCAGGGTGCGCCAGGAGCAGGCGTCATGAACCTGGCGGTGCAGCGAATCGCGGTGATGGGCGCGGGCTCATGGGGCACCACGTTCGCCAAGGTGCTCGCCGACGCGGGCCGGGATGTTGTGCTCTGGGCACGTCGGGCTGAGGTGGCCGACGTGGTCACCTACCAGCACACCAACCCGGACTACCTGCCGGGGGTGACACTTCCCGCTTCCGTGCACGCCACCGTGCGCGCGGAGGCGGCGCTGGATGGAGTGGACGCGGTGGTCTTCGCCGTACCCAGCCAGACGTTGCGCGACAATCTGCGCGAGTGGCACAAGTCGATCCCACCGGAAGCCACCCTGGTGAGCCTCGCCAAGGGCGTCGAACTGGGTAGCCTCAAGCGGATGAGTGAGGTCGTGATCGATGTCACTGCCGTCGTGCCTGACCAGGTAGTGGTGGTGTCTGGACCCAACCTGGCTCGCGAGATTGCCGCCGAGCAGCCCACCGCGAGCGTGGTTGCCTGCACCGACCACGACCGTGCCGTTGCGGTGCAGCACGCCTGCGGAACGGGTTACTTTCGGCCTTACACCAACACCGACGTGATTGGCTGCGAACTCGGTGGCGCCTGTAAGAACGTCATCGCGCTGGCGTGCGGGATGGCTGCTGGACTGGGATATGGGGACAATACGCTGGCGACGCTGATCACCCGAGGGTTGGCCGAGATGGGACGGCTGGGTGCGGCGCTGGGTGCCGACCCGATGACCCTCGCGGGCCTGGCCGGCCTCGGCGATCTGGTGGCCACCTGCGCCTCACCGCTATCTCGTAATCGTTCCTTCGGCTACCGGCTCGGGTTGGGTGACACCCTCGAGCAGGCCCAGCAGGCCACCCATGGCCAGGTGGCCGAAGGTGTCAAGTCCTGCTTGTCGATCCAGGGCCTGGCTGCGCGTTGTGGCGTTGAAGTGCCCATCACCGACGGTGTGCGCCAAGTCTGTTATGACGGCCAGTCACCCAGGCAGATGGCCGGTGAACTGCTCAGTCGCGCACACAGACCAGAATGACGCCTCGGATCCCTGAGAGTGGGTTGGATGGTCGGCGGGGTGAATACAGCGTCGTGGTATTTCGGGGCGCGCTATATTCACCCCTGCCGACCGTACGGCCGGCCGCTACGGTTTCGGGGTCACGTAGCAGCCGTCCGGGCCTGATTGGCGCCACCACCGGGAACAGGTTGGGCACTTTCCGCTGGCCGTCGCCTCGTGCTCGGCGAGCAGGGCGACCCAGTACCGCACATAGCGGGGCAGCTCAACGCGAGCGATGATAGCGATCACCCGGTCATCCGGGTCATCGAGCGCGGAGGTATATTTCCTGAGCCGCGCATACACAGACTCACGGTAATACTCGAAGCCACTACGGTCGTTGTTAGTCATCGGTCCCTGCCGTGGTCTTATCTCCAGTGTTTGACCATCGACGAGACGCCAGGTCGGCCAGGCAGGTAGCCATGTCGTCGTCAACGCGCATGCTCAGTTCCGTATAACCCCGGACCCTCATGGCGGTCAGTCGCCCAATCCACTGATGAGGGATGTGGTTGACCACGTTGCGGTCCTGGAGCATGGAGGGAGTGAATCGGGTGGACAGTCAGGTGTGGTAGTGGGTGAGCCAACTGGCACCTGTCAGCGCTACGCTTGCTGCCTCAGCA
The DNA here is from genome assembly GCA_963822695.1 of uncultured Actinomycetota bacterium. Lineage (GTDB taxonomy): Bacteria > Actinomycetota > Actinomycetes > Mycobacteriales > Pseudonocardiaceae. The sequence continues at coordinate 39,354 of CAWGJH010000019.1, read as the reverse complement.
GCGCGGAAGCCGAGGTGGGAGGGGTACGACGGTATGGGTCGCCAGCCGGCACAGCTTGTCGAGCAGCAGCGAGCGTTGGGGCGTCGCCTGGCAACCTTTCGAGAGGCAGCTGGGCTGTTTCAGGCAGATATAGCGCGGAGTGTTCCTTGTCACCGCACAACCGTCACCCACGCTGAAGCGGGCTCCCAACTCCCAGATTCTCATTTTTGGGAAACAGTAGATAGGGCAGTCGGGGTCAACGGCGCACTGCTCGCCACTTACGATTCGCTCATCCAAGCGAAAGAATCCTACAAGGCTGACCAAATTACCGTCCGCCGCGCACGGGCCCGAGCCATGACACAGGAGATGGATGCTGCGCGAAGCTTACAGGTACGTGGAGCGCGGAATCTGGCATCGCGCCCTCTCGCCGATGCCCGCCAGCTCACCTCCCAGCTGAACGACATTGCACAACGCTATGAGGCGCTGCCGTCAGCGTCCTTGCTAGCTGAGGCTGGCCAGTGTCACGCTTCGATAGCGTTATTGCTCCATTATGCCCAGGGCGAGTCGATGCGCCGAGAGCCGCATACCGCAGCGACTACCTCGGCCATTCTGATGAGTCAGCTGGTGTGGGACGTCTCCGGGAGGCTCGACTACACCACTACGGTAGCTTACTGTGATGAGGCCATCGAGCATGGCCGAGAGTGCGGTGACACAATAGCAGTCGCTCACGCGGAGTTGCGAAAGGGTTTCGCCGCGCTTTATGGCCGTGCCGCGATACGGGACCCCCGCGTGGGTCTCAACTTTGCCCAGGCAGCTGCTGAGCGCAGTCACGGCGTGAGCGACGCTCTGCGCGGCCTTAGTTTGTTGCACGTCGGTGAAGCCTACGCCATGCTCGGCGAGTACAGACAGTGCGAACGGGCATTGGGTGCTGCAGAGGCGTCATTTGGGCATATCGATCGCGACGATCCAGGCGCGAATTTCTATTCCCCGACGCAACTTGGTCGCTTGGCTGGCTCGTGCTACCTCTTTCTCGGTCACCCTGAGCGGGCTGAGCCGCTGCTCGACGCGACCGCCAAAGCGCTACACGCTCGCCACAAGACACGCTCGCTGGTGCTGGGCAACCTGGCGCTGGCCCACCTGCGGCAACGGAAGATGGAGGCAGCCACTGCCACGTTGCACGAGGCCATCGACCTGTTGGAAGGCACCCGCGGGGGCGGTGGTCTCACCGTCGTCTTCGGTGCTGCACGCGAACTCTACCCCTGGCGGAATGAGCAGGCTGTGCACGATGTCCAGGACCGGCTGCTCGCGCTGGTGGCGTGGACATGAGGCGCGTGACTGGGGCGACTGAGCCCAACGCGAAGCAGGTTATCCGCGAGCGGGTGTGGGATCGCCTGCAGCGCGACGGCGCGAGCTGTGACCCCCACGGCCGAATTCCGGACTTCGTCGGGGCGGCTGCCACCGCCCAGCGGCTAGCGGCGTTGCCCGCCTGGCACCAGGCACACGTGATCAAGGCCAACCCTGACCAGGCCCAGCTGCCGGTGCGGGCCCGTGCGCTGCGCGAGGGCAAGCTGGTCTACATGGCTGTGCCCAAGCTGGCCGACCCGCTGCCGTTCTTCCGGCTTGATCCGGCTGAGCTCGATGGCGAGCCCGAGGCACTGGCGGCTCACCGCACGGCGGCAATGGTGGCGCCCAAGGTGGCCGTCTCCGACATGCAGGCGATCGACCTGATCGTCTGCGGCAGTGTGGCCGTCAACCTCGCCGGTATGCGTATCGGTAAGGGGGCCGGATACTCCGACATCGAGGTGGCGCTCCTGATCCAGGCCGGTCACGTCGGCCCGCGGACAACGATCGTGACCACCGTGCACCAACTGCAAGTGATCGACGAACCACTGCCCCACGATGAGCACGACTTCACGGTCGACTACATCGTCACACCCCAGGAGATCATCCACTGCGGCCCGCCGCACAGGCCCACCGGCGTGGTGTGGAATGTCCTTGACCGCGACAAGATCGCAGCTATCCCCGTGCTGGCGGCGATGGCGAAGGAACAGATGGCGAAGGAACAGTGGTTTCCCAGTTGAGTCGATGTTCTCGCTCTGACGTAACAGCCGGTAGCGTTCGGGGTATGTCGCGTCCCGTTGGGCTGCCTGTGGCTACCCCGGTGAGGGATACACCCGGTACTGATCGACATCACTGACGTCGCCGCTGTCCGAGCTGCGGTCACCCCGCGCACCCGGATGATCTACGCCGAGACCATCGCCAACCCCACCCTGTCGGTGCCCGACCTGCCCGCTCTCGCCGAGGTCGCGCACCGCGCGGGGGGCCGGCTCGTGGTGGACTCCACGAGCCGGCCCCGTCGTCTGCCGGCCACTGGAGCACGGTGCCGACCTGGTGCTGCACTCGGCGACCAAGTTCCTCGGTGGGCACGCCGACGTCACCGGCGGCGTCGTTGTAGGCCGGCGAGAGCACCTCGGACCGGTCCGGGAAGCTCGCTGGTCGCACTTGACGCCACGTGAGTCGACCCTTGACGGGGAGGGCCATCGGCTGGTTTGATCACTCTTGTGAGCGGCGCTGTTGCCTTGGTCCGGAGGTCCCCGGTGGATCTGCGGCGGGTGGCGAGTGCGCTCTGTCCCGCGCGGTGAGTTCCCTGTCCCGCTGACCGCGTTTCTGTGACGGCCTGCCTACCTCGGGTGGTGGTGGCCGCTGCGCGGTCGGTTCACCGATCTCGCGGAGGAATCCCCCGTGCACGCCGTGCCCTACCTCACCGTCCCGGCTCCCGATATGACTCGTCCCGGTGCTCCGACAAGCCTCGCCATGACCCTGGCCGCGTGCCCCGAGCGGTGGTGCCCCCTAGTGGACTACCGCACCGAGACCCGCTGGTACCGGCTGCTCGAACGAACGGGACAGCATGAGGTGTGGCTGCTGTCCTGGTTGCCCGGCCAGGGCACCGATCTGCACGACCACGGTCCGGCGTCGGGCGCCTTCGCGATCGCGGCGGGCACGCTGACCGAGCGGGTGGTCGCTGCCAAGCCGGGTCGGCCCCCGGTGGAGGTTACCCGCGAACTGGCCGTCGGGCGCTGCCGCGCCTTCGGCCCGCACTACGTTCACCAGGTGACCAACTCCGGCGCTGTCCCCGCGGTGAGTGTGCACGTGTACACCCCGGCTCTGACTGTGATGAACCGCTACCGGCTGGAGCCCGTGGGGCTGCGCCACCTCGCCGTGGAGCAGGCCGGGGTGGATTGGTGAGCCGGCCACCCGGGGCACTGAGCGTGGCGGAAATGCTGGTGCAGGCTCGCTCGCGACTGCGGCGCCTCACCCCAGCGCAGGCGCATGACGCTCTCGCCACCGGGGCCCTCTTGGTGGACATCCGCCCTGGCTGGCAGCGCGCTGAGGAGGGAGAGGTGCCCGGTGCCTTGCTGGTCGAGCGCAACCACCTGGAGTGGCGCTTCGACCCCGCGTGCGAGGCCCGGCTGCCCCAGGCCACTGGCTACGACGTGCAGGTGATCGTACTCTGCTCGCAGGGCTACACCTCCAGCCTTGCCGCAGCCTCCTTGCACACTCTGGGCCTGCACCGCGCCACCGACGTCATCGGCGGCTTCCAGTCCTGGTGTGCCCAGGGCTTTCCGGTGCGCCAGTCCAGCTAGGCTACGCCGCGCCGGAGCCGCCGGATCACCGGAAGTTAAGGTGCCGCCATGACAGATCGCAAGCTGCGCGTTGCCGTCGTCTTCGGGGGTCGTAGCAGCGAACACGCGATCTCCTGCGTGTCGGCGGGAAGCGTGCTGACCCATCTGGACCGGACCCGATTCGAGGTCATTCCGATCGGCATCAGTGTTGACGGCGCCTGGGTGCTGGGTACCGGCGAGCCGGCCGAACTAGCGATCCGGGACCGGATGCTGCCCTCCGTCAACGACACTGCGGCGGCTCTTACCCTGCCCGCTGACCCGACCAGGCGGGAACTGGTGCACATCGCGGGCGAGGCGCTCGGTGAGGTGCTCTCCGGCGTGGATGTGGTGTTCCCGGTGCTGCACGGGGCTTTTGGTGAGGACGGCACGATCCAGGGGCTGCTGGAGTTGGCCGACCTGCCCTATACCGGCTCCGGAGTGTTGGCCAGCGCGGCTGGAATGGACAAGGAGTTCGCCCGTAAGCTGATGCACGTCGCAGGTTTGCCGGTCACCGACACCGTGGTGCTGCGCGGCGCTGACACCACCCTCACTGCCGAGCAGCGCGCCCGGCTGGGCCTGCCGGTCTTCGTCAAACCGGCTCGAGCGGGCTCATCGGTGGGCATCACCAAGGTGGCGGACTGGTCCGAGCTGCCCTCGGCGATCGCCACCGCTCGCGCTGTCGATCCTAAGGTGCTCGTCGAGGCGGCGGTGATCGGTCGCGAGGTTGAGTGTGGGGTACTGGAGTTCCCCGACGGCCGGATCGAGGCGTCGCTGCCCGCGGAGATCCGTATGGTGGCTGAGGACTCCGCGGGTTGGTATGACTTCGACGCCAAGTATCTCGACGACGCGTGCGAGTTCGACATCCCCGCCAAGCTCGACGATGACGTCACTGCCGAGCTGCAGTCGATGGCCGTTGCGGCGTTCCGTTCGCTGGATTGCCAGGGTCTTGCCCGGGTTGACTTCTTCGTCGGACCTGACGATGCGCTGACTGTCAACGAGATCAACACGATGCCCGGCTTCACGCCCATCTCGATGTACCCCCGGATGTGGGCAGTGACCGGTGTGGACTACTCCAGCTTGCTGTCCATATTGATCGACACCGCAGTGGCCCGCGGCACCGGACTGCGCTGAACCGCTGAGTCAAACGGGTGAATTCCAGCGACCTCAGCATGAACGAGTAGTTAAGACACGTGGAGCCCGCCCGTGCGGGCTACCGCCCGCGGGGTCCCTGACGTCCGGCTGGAGGCATCGCGATTGTTCGTCTCACTCGGAAGCAACGGCACCGGTCATCATGCCGTCGATCAGGACGCGACCTTGATCGACGGATCTGACGAGATGGCCCTGGATCCAGGTCAGGACGGTTATCGGGCTCGGCACGCACAACCAGACGATCACGTTCCAGGCGATCAAGTTGTCAACGAGTGGGCAGACGACGGATGGGATGGGCCGGAGGACTTTCGGTTCGCCGTCCGGCCCTACACCTGGACCCGGGGACGCACCCGGCCGGTGCAGGACCTTGCCGTCGAGACCCTGGTGTCCGCCAGCGACAAGGGTCGAGACCTGACAGCGATCTGCTCCCCAGAGCACGCCGCGATCGTCGAGCTGTGTACCGACATCCGCTCGGTCGCCGAGGTTGCGGCCCTGCTTGCGCTGCCGCTGGGGGTGGCCCGGGTGCTGCTCGCTGACATGATCGACACCGGCTTGGTGCACGCGCATCGCAACCCCATGGGCCTGGGGGGCGCGCCGCACCTCTCGATGATGGAGCGGGTGCTGGCCGGATTGTACCGGCTGTAGCGCGATCAGCGCGGGACGTCCACGTCCCGCTGCGGCAGGGTGTTCGCGATCACGGTGGCGATCTGCTGTAACGGTCCGCTGCCGCTCGTGGGGGGCAGGGCCACGACGAGGTAGACCGGCCGGTCCACCGCGACCCAGGTACTCGTGTCCGGGCCGGTGAGTTCGAGGAATTGCACTCCGGAGATGTCCAGGAGCCGCGACGTCGCGGTGAGCTCTGCAGGCCGGTCGAGCCCACAGCGCAGGACTACCGGCGGCTCGCCCCAGCCGGCCGTGCCCGCGGGGGCCGGGGCAACAAGCTGCCGGCGTTCCAAGGCGCCCATGTCGCCCCCGTCCAGCTTCTCGGGCAGGGCGGCCAGCAGCCGCGCGCAGTCCGCGGAACCGGCCGAGGGAGCGGGGAGGGCGGCCAGCCCCAGCGGACCCAGAGTCTGGCTGCGCACCATTGCGGCAGCGATGAGCACCCCCACCACCAGCGCCACCGCCAAGGCCAGTGCGATCCCGAGCGGCCATCGTGGGGCGCTGGCCGGCCGCGCGGCGAGAGAAGAGAGCATGCCCGACCGCCGTCAGGAGAGGTGCACGACGGGGCAGGTCAGCGTGCGGGTGATGCCCTCCACCGTCTGCACCCTGGCCACCACGAGCTGGCCCAACTGGTCCACATCGACGGCCTCCGCCCGCACGATCACGTCATAGGGACCGGTGACGTCCTCCGCGCTCATGACACCGGGCAGGCTCGACACCGCCGCGGCCACTGCCGCAGCCTTGCCGACCTCGGTCTGGATGAGGATGTATGCCTGAACCACGGCGGGCCCTTCGTCTCGTCGGCTCTCTCGGGGTAGGAACGAAACGTACCGCCTGGATCGGGGGTGTGATGCGTGTGCGCTGCCGGTGGTGCCCCAGCTGACCCACCGCCGCCCGACCCAGGCTCGGTAGCCGAGCTGGGAGAATTCGGGCTTATCGCCCGGATCACCGCGGGCCGGGGGCTACCGCCGGGCACCTTGCTCGGCCCGGGGGACGACGCCGCCGTGCTGGCGGCGGCGGACGGTCGGGTGGTGGTGACCACCGACGTGCTCGTTGAGGGGGTGCACTTCCGGCTGGACTGGTCTACGCCGCACCAGATCGGGCGCAAGGCGGTGGCCGCCAACCTGGCCGATGTGGCGGCAATGGGTGCGGTGCCCACCGCGTTGGTCGTCGGGCTGGCCGTGCCCGGGCGCACCCCAGTGTCAACTGTGGATGGCTTGGCTGCCGGGATGTGGGAGGAAGCTGGGCAGGCCGGTGCCGGCATCGTCGGCGGCGACGTGGTCAGCTCGGCCGAACTCGTGGTGTCGGTGACCGCGCTGGGCGACCTGCAGGGCCGGGCGCCGGTCACCAGATCCGGTGCCCGGCCGGGAGACGTGCTCGGGTTGTGCGGCAGGCTGGGCTGGTCCGCGGCGGGTCTTGCCGTGCTTCGCCGAGGTTTTCGAGCTCCGCTGGCGGTGGTGGATGCCCACCGAGTGCCGGAGCCTCCTTACGGCGCTGGTCCGCAAGCCGCCACGGCGGGCGCCACGGCGATGATCGATGTCTCGGATGGCCTGCTCGCCGACGCGGGACACCTCGCTGAGGCCTCCAGCGTCGGCATCGACATCACTGTGGCGGCGGTACCGGTAGCCGGCAGGTTGGTCGAGGTGGCCGCAGCGCTGGGCGCCGACGCGCGGCACTGGGTGCTCACCGGGGGCGAGGACCACGCGTTGCTGGCGTGTTTCCCCGCTGGTGTCGCGCTGCCCGCCGGGTGGGCGGAGCTTGGTGTGGTGCGCCAGGGCCGTGGTGTGACCGTCGACGGTGGGGCCTATGACGTGCTTCCAGCGGGGTGGGAGCACTTCTCCTGAATGCGCTCGATAAGGTCACACACCGTGCCAGTAGCTGTGGATAAGATCGTGGAATCTGGCTGGGCCGGTGCGCTGGCCCCGGTGGCCCCTCAGGTGGCCGCCGCCGGTGAGTTCCTCCGGGCCGAAATCGCCGCGGGGCGGCGTTACCTGCCTTCCGGAGAGAACATCCTGCGAGCCTTCACCCAACCTTTCGACCAGGTACGTGTGCTCATCGTCGGCCAGGACCCTTACCCGACCCCAGGTCACGCGGTGGGGTTGTCATTCTCGGTCGAGCCGGGTGTGCGACCCCTGCCGCGTAGCCTGGCCAACATCTTTCGGGAGTACAGTGACGACCTCGGGCTCCCCACCCCGTCCAGCGGGGATCTCAGCCCGTGGGCCGCGCACGGTGTGCTGCTGCTCAACAGGGTGCTCACCGTGGAGCCTGGGCGTCCGGGCTCGCACCGCGGCAAGGGATGGGAGGAGGTCACAGAACAGGCCATCCGCGCGCTGGTGGCACGTCCAGCGCAACCGCTGGTCGCGATCTTGTGGGGCCGGGACGCGCGCACGCTACGCCCCATGCTTTCCGACGTGCCGTGCATCGAGTCCGCGCACCCGTCGCCGATGTCAGCCGATCGTGGCTTCTTCGGCTCCCGCCCCTTTAGCCGCACCAACCAGATGCTCACCGACCTGGGAACCGACCCCGTGGACTGGACCCTGCCGTGAGCTCTTGAGTACCCAGGAGGCGGACAAACAAAGAGGTCTAGCCGCGGACGACTTTGCCTGCTTTGAGGCAGGAGGTGCAGACGTTCAGGCGACGACGCTGGCTAGCGCCGACCTTCGCCCGGACAGTCTGGATGTTCGGGTTCCACCGGCGATGGGTCCGCCGGTGCGAATGCGAGACCGACATGCCGAAGCCCGGCCCCTTGCCGCAGATATCGCACACGGCAGCCACGTCACACACTCCCTGGGTTCGTCGCGAGGATGGCACGCCCGCTTCTGGGCTGCCGGATAATCGTACCCCCCGGTGCGCGACGTCGCGCACCGGGATCGCTGTGGCTCGGTAATCTTCGACGGTGGGTAGCTCTTCTGGCAGCTCTGGGGCCGCAGTCGGGATGGATGATGCGCTGGACCGGGTGCTCGACGCGAAAGTGGCGGCACTGCTGGCCGAGCAGCTGGACGTGCACACCGTCGCTGGCTTGCTACGGCACTACCCACGCCGCTATGCCGACCAGGGCCAGCTCACCCCGATCGCGGATCTGGCGGCGGGGGAAGATGTCACCGTGGTCGCCGAGGTCCGCGAGTGCAGCTCCCGGCGGATGCAACAGAAAAACGGCACCATCCAGAACGCGGTGATCTGGGATGGCACCCGCGAGCTGAACCTCGCTTTCTTCAACCAGAAACATCTGCCCGGAGTGCTCACCCCCGGCCGGAAGGCGTTGTTCGCGGGCCGGGTGACGACGTACGGCAAAGCCCGCACCCTGCAGCTCACCCACCCGAGATACCAACTGCTCGACGGCGACGCGGACAAGCTCGCGGAGTTCACCCGGCCGCTGATCCCGGTCTATCCCGCGACCAGGGACCTGCCGTCCTGGACGATCCAACTTTGCGTCCGGCAGGTGTTCGACGTCCTGGACGACCCGGAGGATCCGCTGCCGCTCGACCTGCGTGCGCAGCATCGGCTGCTGGCGCTCGGAGCGGCGCTGCGGGCTGTGCACCGTTCCGACGATCGTGCTGAGATCGCCGCCGCGCAGCGCCGGCTGAAGTGGGATGAGGCGATGGCGGTGCAGCTCACCCTGGCGCGGCGCCGTCAGGAGGCGGCGCGGCGGCCCGCGCCGGCCTGCCCGCACCGGGACGGCGGGCTGGCCGCCGCGTTCGACGCCGCGCTGCCCTTCACGCTGACCGCCGGGCAGCAGGAGGTGGGTGAGCTGCTGGCGGCCGAGCTGGCCGGTGAGCACCCGATGAACCGGTTACTGCAGGGTGAGGTCGGATCCGGTAAGACCGTGGTGGCGCTGCGCGCGATGCTGCAGGTTGTCGACGCGGGACGGCAGGCCGTACTGCTGGCGCCCACCGAGGTGCTCGCCGCGCAACACGCCCGGTCCCTGCACGCCATGTTGGGTGCGCATGGCCGGGCCGGCGAGCTGGGGTCAGCCGAGCAGGCCACCCGGATCGTCCTGCTCACCGGGTCGTTGCCGGCCCGGGCCCGCAAGCAGGCGCTGCTGGACGTGGCCAGCGGTGCGGCCGGGATCGTGGTCGGCACGCACGCCTTGATCCAGGATCGGGTGTCCTTCGCACATCTGGGCCTGGTGGTGGTCGATGAGCAGCACCGCTTCGGTGTCGAGCAGCGCGACGCGCTGCGCACCAGGGCGGCCGAGGGCACCAGCCCGCACGTGCTGGTGATGACCGCGACGCCGATCCCGCGCACTGTCGCGATGACCGTCTATGGCGATCTGGAGGTTTCCGCGCTGCGCGAGCTACCGCGCGGCCGGTCACCGATCTCCACCACGGTGGTGCCGGTCGGGGAGAAACCCAGCTGGCTGGACCGGGTGTGGCGGCGGATCACTGAGGAGGTCGCCGCCGGTCGGCAGGCCTACCTGGTCTGCCCACGGATCGGCGGTGCGGACGCACTCGGTGAGGACGCTCCCGGTGACGGCGCTGCCAGTGTGGCCGCTGCCGGCTCGGCCAGTGAGCGCCCGCCGCTGGCGGTGCTTGACGTGGCTCCGCAGCTCGACGAAGGTCCGCTGGCCGGGCTGCGGCTGGCGGTATTGCACGGCCGCCTGCCGGGGAACGAGAAGGATGCCGTGATGCGGTCCTTCACCGCTGGCGAGGTCGACGTGCTGGTGGCTACCACCGTCATCGAGGTCGGGGTGGACGTGCCCAACGCCACCGTTATGGTGATCATGGACGCGCAGCGGTTCGGGGTCAGCCAACTGCACCAGCTGCGCGGTCGGGTCGGCCGGGGATCGCATCCCGGACTGTGCCTGCTGGTGACCGACTCCCCGGAAGGCACTGCCGCCCGGGAGCGGCTGGCCGCCGTGGCTGGCACCACTGACGGGTTCGAGCTGGCCCGGCTGGACCTCGAGCTGCGCCGGGAAGGTGACGTGCTCGGCGCGGTGCAGTCCGGCCGTCATTCCGGGCTGAAGTTGCTGTCGCTGCTGCGTGACGAAGACCTGATCGGGCAGGCCCGGGAGGCTGCCCAGCGGCTGGTTGAGGCCGATCCCGATCTCACCAGGTACCCCTCCCTGGCCCGCTTGGCCGCTGATCTGCTCGACGAGGAACGCGCCCAGTTCCTGGAGAAGGTCTAACCCCGACGGTCACCGGGTCCGCTAGCGAGTGGGCTCACGCCGCAGGGTCAGCGGGTGGGGCGGACGACGCCAGCTGCGCTGCCGCCGTTGCGGGTCGGCTCTCCGGCGGCGAGCACCGTGCCGCCGGGAAGGAACTCCAGGCCCGAAGCTACGCCGATCTCCGGGCTGATCTTGATCGTAGGATCCAGCGGTGAGGTGTCGTTGATCACGAACTTGTGCCCGAGCGCTTGCAGGCCAGGCGTGGTGGACGCCGCAATGAACGCCGGCTCGGCCTTGGTGGTCGCGGCGTCGATCTGCGAGGCGCGTGGTGCGGCGATCGCATCCGGCAGGCTCATGCCGAAGTCGATCCGGTTGACCAGGATTTGCAGCACCGTGGTGATGATCGTGGCGCCCCCCGGCGAGCCGACCGCGAGGAGCGGCCGGTTGCCCCTCAGTACGATGGTCGGCGACATACTCGAGCGCGGCCGTTTGCCGGCCGCGGGCAGGTTGGGATCGGGCGCGCTGCCCTGCGTGGGCGTGAAGTTGAAGTCGGTCAGCTCGTTGTTGAGCAGGAAACCGCGGCCGGGAACCACGATCCCGCTGCCGCCTATCTCCTCGATCGTGTTGGTGTAGGAGACGACGTTGCCCGCACCGTCGGCGACCACGAAGTGGTTGGTGTGGTGCTCCTGGTCGGGCACCGTGACGGCCGCACCGACCGGTGTGCACGCGCGTGATCCAACGACCGGGTCGCCCGGCGCGACCGGGCCGGTGTCAGCCTTGGCCGGGTTGATGAGGCAGGCGCGTTGGCGGCCGAAGGATGGCGAGAGCAGTTGCTGCTCGGGCACGTGCACGTAGCGTGAGTCGCCGACATAGCGGTTACGGTCAGCGAACGCCAGCCGGCTAGCCTCCAGGTAGTGGTGCAGCGCCTGCACCCGACTCATGGCGGACAGGTCGAAGTTGCTCAGGATGTCGAGCGCTTCCCCGTCGGTGATACCCCCGCTGGAGGACTGCGCCATGCCGTACACGTCGAGGCCACGGTAGGTCACGTGCGTCGGGTCGCCGTCCAGCGCACGGTAGGCAAGCAGGTCCGCCAGCGTCATCGGGCCGGGCCTCGCTACCAGCGTGGCGCCGGGCACCAGCGGCGGGTGCTGCACGGCCTTGACCAGGTCGGCGCCGATCGAACCGCCATAGAGCGCGCTGATCCCGCGCTTGCCGATCTCCCGGTAGGTCTTCGCGAGGTCCGGATTGCGTAGTGTCGAACCCACAGCGGGCGGCCTGCCGCCGGGCAGGAACAGTGGCGCCGTCGAGCTGAACTGGGCGAAGCGCGGGACATTCTCCCGCGTCAGCTCCTGGAACGTCGCGTCGACCACGAAGCCGTGCTCGGCGACCTGTTCGGCCGGCAGCAGGTCCTCGGCAAGCCCGAAGCGGCCCCACCGCTGCAGCGCGCGCTGCCAGCTGGCCAGCGTGCCAGGCACGCCGACGGACAGCCCACTGTCCACCGCGGCCTGGAACGGCAGTGGCTTTCCGGTCGCCGGGTCGATGAACATCGATGGCCCGTCGGCGGCCGGCGTGGTCTCCCGCCCATCGATCGTGAACACCCGGTGGGTGCGCGCGTCGTAGTAGACGATGTAGCCGCCGCTGCCGAGGCCCGCGACGTAGGGGTCGGTCACGCCGAGCGTCGCGGCAACCGCGACTGCGGCGTCGGCGGCGGTTCCGCCCCGGCGCAACACGTCCAGGCCGGCCTGCGTCAACTCCGCGGTGTCCGAGACCACCGCGCCGTCGCGGCCCTGCGCCACCGCTGTCTTGGCTGGCGGGTGCACCGGCGGCGCGGGGACCATGGCTCCGGTGACCAGACCCACCCCAAGCATCAGCCCCACGGCCAGTGCGGTGCCACGTCGACGTGTACGCATCCAGGGTCCTCCCGTCGGGCGTGTTAGCCGGCTAGGCCGGCGGAGGCTGGTCACCGTGTCCGTAGTCAGTCGAGTGAGCCGGCGGGGAGTTGGCCGCGGGCCGCCGCGTCCAGCGCTGCGGCTGCGGCTGGCGGGAGTCGAAGCGTTCCGCTGCGGTCCAGTTTCGCCAATTCCGCACGGGCCTTGGCGTATGCGGCGGTGCGCTCGGCGTCGTGGTTGGAGTCTTGGGCCACGGTGAGCAGCTTGATCGCTCGTTGCACGGTGGCCCGCTCCTGCGCGGGAATCCCGGCGAGCCGGATGCGTTCCGCCGCGTCGCGGGCGGCGTGCCAGGCACGCCACGCCTGATCCACCGCGGTGGTGAAGCGAGCACGGTGCGCCAGCGGCGGTTCGACGTCCGTGTCCAGTGCTTGGGCCTGGGCGAAGGCATCCACAAACCGGCCGGTGGACGGCACCGTGACGTCGGTCAGCGCGGGTAGCCGCAGCACTGCGAGCGGGTCACATTCGAACTGGCCGTACTCACTGCGCAGCTGGGCGAATCGGGCCTGGGTAGCGTGCCAGTCCGGGACCGGCGCAACCCGCGCGACGGGTGGGGTCATTCGCGCTGTGGGCATCGGCGCCGGCTGCTGCCGGCCTGCCGCCCGGCGGCGGCGGTGCAGGTGCCGCGTCAGGACCACCGCGCCCGCTCCCAACAGCATGATCGACCCAAGGCGTGCCAGAAGTATGGTGACCAAAGTCACGGTGATCAGGCCAGTGCCAGCCAGGACCGCCGCCCACAGCAGCACCAGCAAGAGAGCGACGGGCCGCCCCGCCGGACCCCAGCGGTGGTATTGGCGGTGGTAACGGCGGTATCGCAGTCTGCCCATGGCCGCGTCCTTTCGTGCCACATCCTTGATACCCCTTCAGCCGCTCGTGCGGGAGAACTCTGGCACCTGGCGGATCAGACATCCGCCGGTAGCCGTCATCACCTGCGATGATGCGTTCGGAGCAGCCGGTAGGGCATTCCGGGCGAGCGGCCGGGTGGAAGGGAGCTGGCGCATGTTCCGCAAGGTGCTGGTCGCCAACCGCGGGGAGATCGCGATCCGAGCGTTTCGGGCCGCCTACGAACTAGGCTGCCAGACGGTCGCAGTGTTCCCCTACGAGGATCGCAACTCTGAACACCGGCTCAAGGCCTATGAGGCTTACCAGATCGGTGAGAAAGGTCATCCTGTCCGGGCTTACCTCTCGGTACCGGAGATTATCCGGGCTGCTCAGCGAGCCGGGGCCGACGCGGTCTACCCTGGTTACGGCTTCCTGGCGGAGAACCCGGAACTGGCCATAGCCTGCCAGCAGGCTGGCATCACCTTCGTCGGGCCGCCTCCCGCCGTGCTGGCGTTGGCGGGTAACAAGTCGCGAGCGGTAGCCGCGGCGCGCGACGCCGGAGTGCCGGTGCTGGAGTCCTGCCCACCGTCCGCCGACATCGACCAACTGATGGCCGCCGCCGACGAGATGGGGTTCCCGGTCTTTGTCAAGGCCGTCTCTGGGGGCGGTGGGCGCGGCATGCGCAGGGTCACCGAGCCCACCGCCCTGCGCACCGCGCTGGAGGCTGCCAGCCGGGAGGCCGAGTCGACGTTCGGTGACCCGGTCGTGTTCCTGGAGCGGGCGGTCATCGACCCCCGGCATATCGAGGTGCAGATCCTCGCCGACTCGACCGGGAACGTCATTCACCTCTATGAGCGGGACTGCTCGGTGCAGCGGCGGCACCAAAAGGTGGTGGAGGTAGCCCCCGCGCTGAACCTGGACTCCGATCTGCGGGAGCGGATCTGCGCCGACGCGGTGACCTTTGCCCGGAAAATCGGCTACGTCAACGCGGGCACTGTGGAGTTCCTCGTGGACCGCGACGGTCACCACGTGTTCATCGAGATGAACCCGCGCATCCAGGTCGAGCACACGGTGACCGAGGAGATCACCGATATCGATCTGGTCAGCGCCCAGCTGCGGATCGCGGCGGGGGAGACGCTGGCCGACCTCGGGCTGTCCCAGGACACGATCGTGCCGCACGGTGCCGCGCTGCAATGCCGGATCACCACCGAGGACCCGGCCAACGAGTTCCGCCCGGACATCGGCACGATCACCGCGTACCGCTCGGCCAGCGGTGCCGGGGTCCGGCTGGACGGCGGCACCATGCACGCGGGTGCCCAGATCAGCGCGCACTTCGACTCTCTGCTGGTCAAGGTCACCTGCCGGGGCCGTGACTTCCCCACCGCGGTGCGCCGGGCCCGCCGGGCGCTCACCGAGTTCCGGATTCGCGGGTTGGCGACCAACATCCCGTTCTTGCTCGCGCTGCTCGACGAGCCAGACTTCGTGGCGGGCAGGGTCACCACCTCGTTCATCGAGCAGCGGCCGCACCTGCTCACTACCCGGCAGCCCGCCGACCGCGGCACCCGGTTACTGACCTACCTCGGGCACGTGACGGTGAACCGGCCACACGGCGAGCCTCCCACGTTGGTCGATCCGGTGAGCAAGCTGCCACTGATCGACCTGGAGGCCCAGCCGCCCGCCGGGTCCCGGCACAAGCTCCTCGCGCTGGGCCCGGAGGGATTCGCGCACTGGTTGCGGGCCAGCGACCGCGTCGGCGTCACTGAAACCACCTTCCGGGACGCCCACCAGTCGCTGCTCGCGACCCGGGTGCGCAGCAAGGACCTGGTTGCCGTGGCGCCTTACGTCGCTCGGATGACCCCGCAACTGCTGTCGCTGGAGTGCTGGGGCGGCGCGACGTACGACGTGGCGCTGCGCTTCCTCGCCGAGGATCCGTGGGAGCGGCTGGCCGCGTTGCGCGCTGCGGTGCCCAACCTGTGCCTGCAGATGCTGCTGCGCGGGCGCAACACGGTTGGCTACACGCCGTACCCGCCCGAGGTGACCGTCGCCTTCGTCGAGCAGGCCGTCGAGACCGGGCTGGACATCTTCCGGATCTTCGACGCGCTCAACGACGTGTCCCAGATGCGCCCGGCCATCGACGCGGTGCGCGAGACCGGCCGGGCCGTCGCCGAGGTAGCGCTGTGCTACACCGCCGATCTGTCCGACCCCGCGGAGCAGCTGTACACGCTGGACTATTACCTGCGGCTGGCCGAGCAGATCGTCCAGGCCGGTGCGCATGTGCTGGCCATCAAGGACATGGCTGGCCTGCTGCGACCCCCAGCGGCCCGGACCCTGGTCGCAGCGCTGCGCAGCCGGTTCGATCTGCCAGTACACCTGCACACTCACGACACCCCCGGTGGTCAGCTCGCCACCCTGCTCGCGGCGATCGACGCCGGGGTGGACGCTGTCGA
The DNA here is from genome assembly GCA_963822695.1 of uncultured Actinomycetota bacterium. Lineage (GTDB taxonomy): Bacteria > Actinomycetota > Actinomycetes > Mycobacteriales > Pseudonocardiaceae. Next base: position 23,585 of record CAWGJH010000019.1, on the reverse strand, counting down.
TGCGGCGGCAGCGTCCATGGCCGGCACCACCTCACAGCCACCGCTGTCCGCGCTGGTCGCGGCCACCGACCACACCGAGCGCGCCACCGGGCTGGACCTCCGGGCGGTCTGCGACCTGGAGCCCTACTGGGAGCTGGTGCGCAAGGTTTACGCGCCCTTCGAGTTCGGCCTGGCCTCGCCCACCGGGCGGGTCTACCACCATGAGATCCCCGGTGGTCAGCTGTCCAACCTGCGCCAGCAGGCCGTGGCGCTGGGCCTGGCAGACCGCTTCGAGCAGATCGAAGAGGCCTACGCGGCGGCCGACCGGATGCTCGGGCGGTTGGTGAAGGTAACCCCCTCGTCCAAAGTCGTCGGGGATCTGGCGCTGCACCTGGTCGGCGCTGGCGTGGAGCCGAAGGAATTCGAGGCCGACCCCGCCCGCTTCGACATTCCCGACTCGGTGATCGGCTTCCTGCGCGGCGAGCTCGGTGTTCCCCCTGGCGGGTGGCCCGAGCCCCTGCGCACCAAGGCGCTGATGGGCCGCGGCGCTTCGCGGGGGATGGCCGAACTGTCCGCACAGGACCGGCAGGCTCTGCAGGGGGACCGGGCGCGGACCCTGAACCGGCTGCTGTTCCCCGGTCCGACGGCGGAGTTCGGGGACCATCGCGAAGCCTACGGGGACACCTCAGTGCTGCCCAGCAAGGAGTTCTTCTACGGGTTGCGCACCGGTGAAGAGCACGCCGTGGATCTCGATCCGGGGGTGCGACTGCTGATCCAGCTACAGGCAATCGGAGACGTTGACGAACGCGGCATGCGCACCGTGATGTGCACGCTCAACGGGCAGCTGCGGCCGTTGCAGGTCCGGGACCACTCCGTTGCCTCGAAGGTTCCAGCCGCCGAAAAGGCGGACAGATCCAACAGCAAGCACGTCTCGGCACCGTTCGCCGGAGTGGTCACCCTGCAGGTGTCCGAAGGGGACACGGTGACCGCGGGATCGCCGGTGGCCACCATCGAGGCGATGAAGATGGAAGCCGGGATCACCGCGTCCATGAGCGGCACGGTGGCCCGGCTAGCGATCAAGACCGTGCAGCAGGTTGAGGGTGGGGACCTGATCCTGGAGCTACGCTCCCCGTGAGTGCACGTAGCCTTCCGAGCTCAATCGACGAGCCTCGGGCTTGTGAGTGGCCAGATGTGGTCACCATTCGGGGAATCGAGCCATACCCACTGCTGTTCGATGGTGGCGGTGAGACCGAAACGGTCCCAGCCGGGCTGGCCGAGCTCGTGCCATAGTTGATTGGCGTTTTCGATGGCGCGCCACAGCGGTGTGGGCCCAGCTTCCCACACCTGTCTCGTGCGGTTGTCGGTGTGGTCGCTGACCTCACACCAGGAGCCATCTGCGCTGGTGAGAAAGACGTCGAATGCGCCGTAGACCAGGCCCAGGTCACGCATGACGGCCCGGATGCCGCGCTCCACGTCAGTCGGCAGCGGGATCGGTTCGTAGCTCAGGGCGTTGTAGTCGGCTCGCCAGTCGATGTAGGAGGCTTCGCTGTGCGCGCGAATCGCCACCGCGAACACATGGCGTCCGATCACGATGACCCGGGCTTCCTCCCGCTTCGGTGCCCACCGCTGCAGGAGATGCGCGGTCAGCTCGACACCCCGCAGATCATCGAGGTTGGCTGCGGTCAACCGCTGGGTCAGCGCGACCCGGCGTCCGCCCTGCTCGCAGATCGCGGACGCGCCGAACATCTTGGTCACCACCCCACCGGGGTCGAATTGTGCGGCGAACCGGCGCACCGCTGCAGCATTGTTGGTGACCAGCGTCGGCGCCACGCTCAAGCCGGCGCGGACGGCCCCGAGCAGTTGGCGCGGCTTGTAGCCGGCGTCCGCGTGCCGGCTGGGGTGGTTGACCCACCGCAGCGGCAGCGCGCCCAGCACACCTCCCAGGCCGAGCTTGGCCTCGTGCTGGGCGTGCTGCCGCTCGGTACCGCTCATCGCCGCCGGGAACTGAAAGCTCGACGGGTTCCGATACCAGATGGATCGCAGCTCTTCCAGTGTCACCTCGCGGTATGGCGTCGCCAAGCGGCCCATCCACCGGTCGTCCCGGAGTTCGGCGTCGAAACTGAGCTGCTGGGGAAACCAGCTCAAGTCCACCCGGAACACCGGCACGTCCCGGTCGGTCAGCGCACGCACCATCCGGTCGGCACTGATGTCATGCTCGGTGGCCAGGATCAGCACCGTCACGGCTGGAAAGGCTCGTCGGGCGTGTAGTCGTTGATCCAGTCCTCCGACGAGGGCGGGTCCTCACCATCGACCGTCTGGGTGGTCGGCGCGGTTGGTGGCCCAGCTTTCAGGTCGAGCAATGCAACACCGTCTGGGCCGGCGGCGAGCTGGCGCTGGTGGTCATAGTCCCATGACAGCCACTGTCCGGACGGTGTCATCACCGGTCCCATCCGCCGCGATCCCCATGTGCGCACGCCGGGCGGCGACGGCTCATCCCAGCACGGCGGTGCGGTGTCCGGCCGTCCCAGTGGGAACTGTGCACCGGCTGGAGCCAGCGGATCATCGAATGCTGTCGTCATTTGGCTCGCCCTTATCTCCTTTGCCGCTGGCCAGCGGCTGGTTACGCGCTCCGCTGGTTGCGGTGCTGGCCTCGCCACCGTTGCCCCCCTGGCGGATCTCGGCAAGATCGGTCCATCCCGTCGGCGACACCGGGATCGTGTCCACCACATCCGCCATACCGTGGTCGCCGATCCGCTGAGCACCCAGCACGTACGCCACTGGGTCGCCGCGCCGCCAGCGGATCGTGTATCTGCTCTCCAGATGCCCCACCCAACGAGCGCGGCCCTAGGTGCCGCTCCACGGCGGCTCATGCTCGCCCGCCTGCGGTACACCACCGCACGCGGCGTGGTGCGCACCGAAGCGAGTACCTGTCGGCAGGGCCTGTGTGCTGACTTGCTCAACCCTGCCACGTTGTCCCTACCTGTACTTCCGGTGATCGGAGTGTGGTTCCAGCTGGTCGGCACCTGATCTCAACGGACGCTCCTCCTATGCATACTGGCTCAGCATGGGAAGATGCGCAAGTACCTGAACTGCAGTATTGATGTTGATATTGACTAGAAGATGTCCCATCGTCATGCTTGGCGTACGCCAGCACACCCAGGCCAGCACACCCAGGAGGGACCCGACATGTTCAAGCGCATTCGCGGCACCTGCCATGAGGGCAATGTGTTCCCGACTCTGATGCTCGACACCGAGACCAACGAGGTACTCGTGCAGGGCCCCGTGCTCGACCCGATCAAGGAGGCTGCGCTGCGGATGCCCGGCGGGGAAGGCGTCGTGCGGGTGCACGTCGACCTGCTGTGCGGCTTGACTCCAGAGGACTTCCACCACGATGGTGAGGATGTCTCGGATGTTGAGCATTGACCAGCTCGGCACCGTCCTCGACGACACCCGCCGTGACCTGTACCGGTGGGAGGCGCTGCCTGCTTACGAGGTGCCCACCGACGGTTCGGACTTCCACCGGTGGCTGGCCGGGGAACCCGCGCCCGCGATGGAACGCAAACAGGTATGGCTGGATACGCTGGGTGCGTGGGCCGAGCAGGGTCGACCGCGGCGCCGGGTGCGCGTCATCCATAACCCGCCAAGTGACTACGAGCGGTACAGCTGCGAGTGGGGGTATGTCCATACCGCCGCAGCCGGAGAGCGGATTCGCGTGCTTGATCTCGCCGAGACGGCGTTACCCTCCGAGCTGGTTGCGGTCAGCGACTTCTGGTTGATCGACGGGGAACGTGTAGTGCTCATGCATTACAATTCGGACTACACATTCGCCGGTGGCGAGCTGCTTGACCCGAGCGACAGCGGCCCGTACCGGGATGCCGCCTCAGTGGCGTGGCAACTAGGCCGCGACTTCGGGAACTGGTGGGTGGATCATCCACAGCATCGGCGCTCAGCTGCCTGACCAGGGAGGAGCCCGCTGGTTGCGCAAGCCGACCCGCCCCGACGAGCTGTCGGCCACCCTGCGGCGGCTACGCCAGGAGGCGGGGCTCTCAGAGTCGGAGACGGCCCGGCGCGCCAGGTTGACTCAAAGCAAGGTATCCCGGATCGAGACCGGTTGACAGATGCCGACTACCATTGAGGTCGAGCGGTTGTGCGAGGTGTACGAGGTGCCGGCCCGGGCCAGGCGCGCCCTGGTCGCCGTCACCGAGGACATTCGCCAGCAGATCACCCCGACACGCACCGTTCTGCACCGGCACGGAGCGCCCCGGATGCAGGAGCGCATCGGCCGGATCGAAGCAGCATCGGCCCGTCTCCGCAGCTTCCACCCCGCGCTGGTGATCGGGTTGCTGCAGACGCCCGACTATGCGCGAGCACTGCTGTCAGGCGCGTACGCGGGCGCCGACCTCGATCGCATGGTCAGCGCCCGCCTGGCCCGTCAGCAGGTCCTCGACACCGACCGCACCTTCGAGCTATTGATGACCGAGGGGGCGCTGCGCTGGCACGTCGGCGGGCCGCTCATCATGGCCGAACAGGTTGAACACCTGGGCCGGGTCAGCGAGCGGCCCGACGTGCACGTCGGAGTCATTCCCTGGACCCGCCCGGTCACCCACCCGGTGCTGCACGGCTTTCACCTTTATGATCAGCGCGCGGTCATGGTGTCCACAGAGACGGCTATGGCCACCATGACCGACCGGCTACAAATCGCTGATTTCGAGGCCCGCTTCTCCCTCTACGCCGAGCTGGCTGACTGGGATGACGACGCGCGGCCGGTACTCGAACGACTCGCCCGGGAGTACCGCACCCTGGTCCAGACGTGAGTGATCCGTCCGCCGACGAGACCGTCGTGCGGCAAGGTTCTGGCTGGAATACAGACTCAGGAAAGACTCCTCAGGAGCGCATCCTCGGCGGTGAGGCGCTGCCCGAAACGGAGACACCACACTATGTTGCCGCCCGCGATGCCGCTTGGGCCGCCGCCACTCCGTTCGAGCCGTGGTGGGCGGCCCGGCCGCAGTACCATCGCTGTGCACCGGATCGGTGGGATGAGTCCGAGAGGAGCCGGTTGAGTCGGGCCTTTCCCAGCCGAAGATCAGCCGTCTGGAGACCGGCAAGCAGGCACTCGCGGTGTTCGACGCCGACTATGGTTCGGTCTTACCGCCTTCTTCGACAGGCTTGACGTCTCCGAAGCGCTGAGCCACGTCCAGCCGGTCTGCATTGCTCCGGCCTGCATGTTCGCTGATGTTGACTTATGGCGAAATAGCGTGCGCGAGTACAGTGAGGAACTAATGATCATACAATGGTTCCTTAACGATGAGCCGCTTGGCGGCAGGAGCGCAGCCCGCCTGGCGTTGGCTTGGCGACATCGGGAGAGCTTAATGCAAGGGTCCTGACTCCGACGCCATCCACCGCGACCTGTCCACCGTCGTGGTCTGCGGCTCCTCGTCGAGCGGTAACACCAACGAACGCAGCTCCGCCCGCCAGCGCATCATGGTCACTATGGTGCGAATCGTGGCGGGTATTGCCGGGGGGCGGCGGCTGGCTGTTCCGCCGCACGGGACCAGGCCGACGTCGGACCGGGTCCGGGAGGCGGTATTCAGCGCGCTGCAGGCACGTCGCGATCTTGAAGGTGCCCGGGTGCTCGACCTCTACGCCGGATCCGGCGCGCTGGGTTTGGAGGCGCTGTCCCGAGGGGCGGTGCACGTCCGGTTCGTGGAATCGGATCGGCGCGCAGCCGCCGTGCTGCGCCGCAACGTCGAGGCGCTCGGACTCCCCGGAGCACAGGTGAGCAGCGCGGATGTGCCTGTGGTGTTGCGGGGCGACCCGGGCCTGCCCTACGACGTGGTGCTCGCCGACCCCCCCTACACACTCGATGATGCTGCCCTGGGTGGTGTGTTGAGCGCCCTGGTCGGCGGTGGCTGGCTGGCGCCGGCAGCGTTGTTGGTGGTGGAGCGCCCGGTTACGGCCCACACGCCAGCCTGGCCGGCCGGTGTGTGTGCGCTCACCCATCGGCGGTATGGCGACACTGTAGTGTATTACGGGGTGAATGACGGTTGCGCACCATGAGGCGCGCGGTGTGTCCTGGTTCTTACGACCCCGCCACTAATGGCCACCTTGACATCATCGAGCGGGCCGCGAGCCAATTCGACGAGGTCGTGGTCGCCGTCCTGATCAACAAGACCAAGAGCTGCCTGTTCGAGGTCTCCGATCGCATGGCGATGCTGAAGGAGATCACCGAACACCTGGCAGACGTCCGCGTCGACTCGTGGCACGGGCTGCTCGTGGACTACTGCACTACCAACGGGATCGCGACGATCGTGAAGGGCCTCCGCGCGGTCAGTGACTTCGACTACGAGCTACAGATGGCCCAGCTGAACTATCAGCTTTCCGGCGTGGACACGATGTTCTTGCCGAGCAAACCGCACTACAGCTACCTGTCCAGCTCTGTGATCAAAGAGGTCGCTAGCTACGGTGGTGACGTGGGCCACTTGCTGCCGGCCACCGTGCACCAACGCCTGATTAACCGGCTCGCCGGGGAGCGATAGTGATGCCCGGCAGCTGGGCAGACACGCCGACCAGGCGCGCGTTCCCGCATCTGCGTTGCCCGACCGGCCACACTGACAGCCGTGGATGGTGACCGCGAGGAGGGGCTGGTGTACCGGGTTTTCGAGGCACTGGATGAGCTCGTGACCACCCTCGAGGAGGCGCGTGGGGTACCGATGACCTCCAGCTGCGTGGTGCCCCGCGGGGATGTGCTTGAGCTTCTCGACGATATCCGCGATGCGATCCCCGCTGAGCTTGATGACGCTCAGGACGTGCTGGACCATCGGGACGAGCTGGTGGAAACCGCGCGGCAGGAGGCGGAGCAGGCGGTGACCGGAGCGCGCGACGAGGCTGCGCGTCTGATCGCCGAGGCTCAGTCCCGCGCCGAGTCGATGGTCGCCGACGCGCACGCCGAGGTTGAGCGTATCGCGGCCACCGGGCGCCGGGAGTACCAGGAGCTCACCGGGCGCGCGGAAGCAGAGGCGGAACGGATGACCGTGGCCGGGAGGGCGACCTACGAGCGGGCCGTCGCCGATGGCCGTGCCGAGCAGGCCCGGCTGGTCGAGCAAACCCAGGTGGTGCAGGCGGCCCGAGCCGAGGCCGCCCGAATCCAGGACGAGGTGAATACCGAGGTTCACCGGCTGCGTTCGGAATGCGACGCCTATGTCGACGGTACCCTGGCGGAGTTCGAGGATCTGCTCAATCGCACTCTGCGCACCATTGGGCGCGGCCGCACCCATCGCGGTGGGCCGGTGCCCGCAGGGGTCGGCGAGTACCCCAGGTGACTGCACCCAGGTGACTGCATCAGGTGAGCCCGTCGTTGCCCGTGTCCGGGCACCGTCGCCTACGCTGCACTCTGATGCCGTCCAACACCGCCCCCGCCCGACCCGACCCGTCCGCCCCATGGGTGATCGACACCCGGGACCTGGGTAGACGCCCCGGGGCGATGCGTTGCTACCACCGGGACATCCAGCTGCCGGCCAGGCTGGGGATGGATGTGATCGGGATTCCTGCTGGCGACCAGGTGTCCCTGGATGCGCGGCTGGAGTCGGTCGTGGAGGGTGTGTTGGTGTCGGGCGTGGCCTCGGCGCCGGTCACCGGGCAGTGCGCCCGATGCCTGGATCCGCTGGTGGACTCCCTTGAGGTCGAGCTGACCGAGCTGTTCGCCTACCCGGACTCAGCGACCGACGGCAGCACCGATCCCGACGAGGTCAGCCGGGTCGTCGACGGCCTGGTCGACCTCGAGCCAGTGGTTCGCGATGCGATGCTGCTGGCGCTGCCGCAGGCTCCGCTCTGCAGCGAGGACTGTCCCGGCCTGTGCCCGGAATGTGGCGTTAAGTGGGCGGAAGTCGGTACGGATCACCGGCATGAGACGATGGATCCGCGCTGGGCTGCCCTGAAGACAGGACTGAAGCAGCGGTTGCGCGGAAGCGAAGAGGAGAACAAGTAACGTGGCCGTCCCCAAGCGTAGGATGTCGCGGTCGAACACCCGCTCGCGGCGGGCCCAGTGGAAGGCAGGCGCACCGGCTCTCGCGCCGTGTTCGAACCGGGCCTGTCGGCAGCCGAAGCCGCCGCACATGGTCTGCCCGCATTGCGGGAAATACGACGGCCGCCAGGTCGTCCGGCCGGCCTGACTTCACGACGCCACGTACCCTTGGGGAACCGGTCTTCGCGGGGTCATCCATCGGATCTGGCCCCCCTGCTTACCGCGCTCGGCGTTGACATTGACGCCGAGCTTCTGACTCTTGCGCTGACCCACCGCTCCTACGCCTACGAGAGCGGCGGGCTGGAACCCAATGAACGCCTGGAGTTCCTCGGTGACGCCGTGCTCGGTGTGGTCGTCACCGACCACCTGTTTCGCACCCATCCCGACCTGCCCGAGGGGCAGCTCGCCAAGCTGCGCGCCAGCGTGGTGAACATGCACGCGCTGGCTGGCGTGGCCCGGGAGCTGGGTACCAGTGGCCTGGGCGAGTATCTGCTGCTAGGTCGGGGGGAGGAACTCACCGGTGGCCGCAACAAGTCCAGCATCCTGGCCGACACCATCGAGGCGCTGATCGGTGCGGTGTACCTGGAGCACGGTATGGACGTCGCCCGCAGCGTGGTGCACCGGCTGTTCGACCCGCTGCTGGTGATGGCTCCTCTGCTGGGTGCCGGTCTGGACTGGAAGACCAGCCTCCAGGAGCTCACCGCCAGCCGCGACCTGGGCGTGCCCGAGTACCGGATTACCGAGGACGGACCCGACCACCTCAAGGAGTTCACCGCGACCGCCGTGATTGCCGGGATACAGCGGGGAACCGGGCAGGGCCGGACCAAGAAAGAAGCCGAGCAGCGGGCCGCCGAGGCTGCCTGGCGCTCGCTGTCCGAGCTGGCCAGCGGGAGCGCCCCGCCGGGGGGGTAGCGCAGCATGCCGGAGTTGCCCGAGGTGGAGGTCGTCCGGCTCGGTCTGGACGAACACGTCACCGGGCGCACGGTGGCCGCCGTCGAGGTGCGCCACCCCCGCTCGGTACGTCGCCACCTTGCCGGTGAGCTGGACTTTATCGCCCGTTTATGCGGTCGGCAGATCCGAGCCGCCCGGCGTCGGGGCAAGTACCTCTGGCTGGACCTCGACTCAGACGGTGTTACCGGCGAGGCGTTGCTGGCCCATCTGGGCATGAGCGGGCAGATGCGCATCCAGCTCACCGGTGCTGCCAACGAGACGCACCTGCGGGTGCGGTTGCGGTTCGCCGACGACGGGCCTGAGCTGCGCTTCATCGACCAGCGCACATTCGGTGGCCTCTCGGTGGAGGACGTGGTCGAGGGACTGCCCACCCCGGTGGCGCACATCGCCCGAGACCCGATGGACCCGTGTTTCGATCCGGATGCGGTGGTCGCCGGGATTCGACGGCGGCGCACCGGTCTCAAACGCGCGTTGCTGGACCAGACCCTGGTGTCCGGAATCGGCAACATCTACGCCGACGAGGCGCTCTGGCGGGCTCGGCTACACGGGGCGCGGCCCACCTCGACGCTGACCGCCGCGCAAGGACGCACCCTGCTCGCGGCCGTCACGGAGGTGCTCACCGAGGCACTCGCCGCGGGTGGCACCTCATTCGACGCGCTGTACGTCAATATCAACGGTGCCTCTGGATACTTTGACCGCTCGCTAGCCGCCTACGGGCAGGCCGGCCGACCCTGTCCACGCTGCGGCACCGCGATCCAGCGGGAGCCTTTCATGAACCGCTCCTCCTACACCTGCCCACGTTGCCAGCCCGCCCCCGCCACCCGTGAAGCCCGCAGCAGGCATGATCACCGTCTGCGTGCGGCCAACGACACTTGGCCCGGTGCGCGGTGGGGCACGGATGCGTGGCACGCCCGGCAGCCGTGACTTCTCACCGTATGCACCGGTTCAGAATGGTGGTGGGTCGTCGTGGGGGGTTGGGCTGTGGTGGGGGTCTTGGCGGCGGCGTGGTGTCGGCTGCGGATGGCGTGTCGTCCCAGATGCTCGGGTCGGCCCAGTCGTCGTCGGGCTGAACGAGCGGCGATGCTGCTGGTTCGCGTTGGGGGAGGGGGTGGGGTAGGGGTTCGATGATCGGGGTGTGTGGAGTTGGTAGGTGTGGCCCAGGCGGCTGATCCTGTAGACACCTCCTGGCTGACCTTCCTGCGCGCCCAGGCCGACGGACTGCTGGCCTGCGACTTCTTCCACCTCGACACGATCTTCCTACACCGCCTGCATGTGCTGTTCGTGATCGAAGTGCGGACCCGCCGGGTCCACATCCTGGGGATGACCGCTCATCCAACGGGGCAGTGGGTCACCCAGGCCGCCCGTAACCTTGCCATGGATCTGGGTGAGCGGATCACCTCGTTCCGGTTCCTATCTGTTGACCGGACTACGGGGCGACACGCCGGTGAGTTGAGGGTGTCCGCTTCGTGGTGATCGGTAGGACTCACGTAGCTGAGTGAAGGAGGTTGCGTGAGGTCGTTACCCGATGAGGTGGAGCGAGAGCTCGGTTCGATCTGGCTGCCCCGGTGGGGAGGGGTGGTGTTGGCAGGGGGTGTGGTGCCGTTCCTTGTGGTGGACCCTGCTGGTCAGTCGGTGGAGCCGATCCGGTGGTTCCTGCGGGATTTTGTCGCCCGGGGCAACCGGTCCGGTAGCGTCCGCAGCTACGCCTATGATCTGATGTGATGGTGGTGGTGGCTGCAAGTTGTTGACGTTGAGTGGGACAAAGCCACCTCGACCGAGGTGCGGGACTTCGTGTTGTGGCTTAAGCAGGCCGCCAAACCCCGCAACTCGCCGCGCGCGACGTCGGCGGCCACGGCCGGCACGGTCAACCCGATCACCCGCAAGCGGTACCTCGACGACCGGTACCAGGCCCGGACCGTTCGGCATTGCAATGCGGTGCTGCGTGGTTTTTATGAGTTCTGGATCGAGCTCGGCGCAGGGCCGCTGGTTAACCCGGTTCCCCTGGACCGCGGGGGGGGGGGGGTGGTCGAATGCGCACCACAATCCGTTAGAGCCGTTCCGCCCCGAGGGGCGCCTGCGCTACAACCCGAAGGTCCCCAAGCGCAAACCGCGGGAGATACCGGATGCGCGGTGGAAGGAGCTGTTCGGCGCGCTGCGCTCGAACCGGGACCGGGCGATCCTCGCCCTCGCGATCAGCAACGCCGCCCGCGCCTCGGAACTACTTGGCGTTCGCGGCGTGGACCTGGACTGGGGCGAGCAGCTCGTGCGGGTCGTCCGTAAGGGCAGCGGCGCGGAGCAATGGCTGCCGGCCAGCCCCGACGCGTTCGTCTGGATCCGCCTATATTTCGCCGAGATCGGACTACTGGAACCGAACGAGTCGATCTGGTGGACCCTGCGCCGCCGTGACCACGGGGATGGGTTGCGGCGTCAACCGATGAACTACGAGGCCCTGCGTGCGGTGTTTCGGCGAGTCAACGCGGTGTTGGGTACCAATTACTCGATGCATGATTTGCGTCATACTTGTTCGCTGCGTATGGCTCGCGACGAGAACCTCTCGCTGCGAGACGCGCAAACGATCCTCGGCCACGCGCACCTGAGCACCACGGCCGATATCTACCTCAAGGCTCGGGAATTGCACCAGACGAGCGAAAAACCGCAGGTCACCAGGTCAACATGGCCCCGGAGCGTCGTCTTAGACCGGTCTGTGGCGGCTGTCTGACCAGGACAGATCGCCATCTGATTGCATCTGATGCAGGATACGCCCACTCGGGGGGATGACTGGGATGGCTTGCAGAGCAATACCTTGCTGCCGCGCCGCTTCCGCTCCTCGGCGTGCTTGCGCACGCCTGCGGTGCGGGTCGGCTTGCCCACGAGCCATGTGGGCGCCACAGCGATGCATGCCGCAAGGGGGGCTGGACAGGCATTCGGACAGTTCCAATATCTGACGTCGCCATTAGTCGAGGACGAGGCCAGGGTGATCCGCCGTGTCGCCGAGCACCTGACCGAACGCGAACATCGTGCCCAGGTGCCACCCCCTCCGGTCGCCGTCGGCTATGACGCCGCCGATCTGTTTGTGCTGTTCGGAGGGCTCCCCCAGTGACACTCACGACCGCCTCAGCACAGACACGCCACGCCACGCATCACTTGCTCGCCCATGAGCACCTGTTAGAGCAGCGCTTCGTCGGGCCGGTGGACCACCTACCGACCGAGGGCATCCTCACCTTGTTTTCCCAGCTACCGACGTGGCCGGCTGCATTGACCGATCGCAACAGCAGGATCAGGGGGGCCACCACGATCCTGACCTGGCTGCTCAGCCATCCCGGTGAGGGTTGGCAGCAGCGATGGGTCGCCGCCGGCGCGGACACCGACCTGGGGTGGATCGACACGCTGGTTCCCCGCGATACCCGCTCGGCGAATACCAAGCCCCAGGAGCACATCAGCGGGCTGGCGTGCCTGCTGATGTGCCGGGTCGTCTTGCCCAGTTATGACTTTCTGACCGGTCAACTGGTCGAACCGCCTGTTTGATTGGGTGCGGCAGATTATGCGGCCTGACGTGTTCGCCAGCATCGAGGCGGCCGCGATCGAACGCGGGCTCAGCGAACGTGACCGCGGCCAGGCTCTGTGCCTGATCAGCAAGATCGTGCTGCATACCGGCAAGGACGTTGACCAGTTGAGCTCCGATGACGTCCTGGAGGTCTTCGCCTGGAGTGTTTGTGGCCATCCCCGACGCAAGGAGGTCCCCGGTCTGCACACCGCCTGGGACCTGCTCAGCGTGATCGGGGTGACACCGGCCGACCTCACGCTCCACGCAGCACTGCGGCGCGGCCAACGACCGACCACGGAACTGGTTGACGACTATGACATCCGTTGTCGCCCGGTCCGCGATGTTCTCGTCCGATACCTCGACGAACGCCGCCCCGTGTTGGACTACAACTCCCTTGGCGCCCTGGCTGGTGTCCTGGCCGGCAGCTTCTGGGCTGAGATCGAGAAGCACCGTCCTGGCATCGACACCCTTCATTGGTCAGATGAGGTCGCCCAGGCATGGAAACAACGAGTGTGTGCCCTCACCACGGCAGACGGCACGGTGAGGCCGCGCAAGGACATTCACCGCATCCTGATAAGAGTGCGGGCTTTCTACCTCGACATCGGGCAGTGGGCGTTGGAAGACCCGAGCTGGGTGTCCTGGGCCGTGCCCCCTCCGGTGCGCAAGAGCGACACCCAGGGATATGAGAAGGCGAAGAAGAAACGCCAAGCCGCGATGCACCAGCGTGTCCGCGAGCGTCTGCCGCACCTGCCCTGTGTTGGCTGACACCGCCGAGCGTTGCCGTGCCGAGATGACTGCGCTGCTGGACGCGGCGAACGAGTGCGAGCCGGGTGAGGTGTTCGACCACGCCGCCACCCGCTACCGCCGGATCATGTGGAAGAGCACCGACAAGACGCCACGCAGCCCAGCGAAGCTTTCCGTCGGGGTGGAGAACCTGACTTCTGGTGAGTTGATCAACCTGACTCGCCGGGAGGACGAGGCGTTCTGGGCCTGGGTGATCATAGAGGTTCTGCGTCATTCGGGTGTTCGCCTGGAGGAGTTGCTTGAGATCACTCATCTGGCGCTGGTGTCCTACACGCTGCCCGACACCGGCGAGATCGTCCCCCTGTTGCACATCGTGCCGTCGAAGTCCAACGAGGAACGACTCTTACCTGATCAGTCCCGAACTGGCCAGTGTTCTGGCCACCGTGATCACCCGATTACGCAACGACAACGCCGGCAACGTCCCACTCGTCGCCCGCTATGACCAGCACGAGCGAGTCACCGGACCGCCCCTGCCGCACTTGTTCCAACGCGCTCTGGGCACCCGACGCGAGGTGATGAGCGCGGGCACGGTTTACAATCTGATCAATACGGTGTTGGTCGCCACCGGCCTCCGCGATGCGGCAGGCCAGCCGCTGGTTTACCGGCCACACGATTTCCGCAGAATGTTTACGACCGCAGCCGTGACCGGCGGACTTCCCATCCACATCGCCGCACGTCTACTTGGCCACAAGAGCGTGACCACTACGGAAGCATATATGGCCGTGTTCCAAGAAGACCTGATCCGCTCCTACCGGGCGTTTCTCGACAAGCGGCGAGCGACCCGCCCAGCCGAGGAATACCGTGAGCCCACCGAAGAAGAGTGGAAAGATTTCCAAGCGCACTTTCAACTTCGCAAGGTGGAACTCGGTGACTGCGGCCGCCCTTACGGAACCATGCGCCCACATGAACACGCCTGCACAAGATGTCCAATGTTGAGGGTTTCCCCGAAGCAGCGACCTCGCCTCATTGAGATTATTCGCAACCTCGCTGACCGGACCACCGAAGCACGGATGAACGGCTGGCTCGGCGAAGTCCAAGGACTCCAAATCAGCCTCACCAAAGCCAAGGAGAAACTCGCCAGCCTCGACCGCGGCATAGAACGTATGCATAACAACCGCACAGGCCCCACGAATCTCGGGATGCCCATCATCGCCGACCCTCACCGATAGCGGCACCATCGCGCCAGCAGAAGACACGACGTGCGCAACCCTTCAACCCCGGGGACAGAAACGTTCAATTCGGACAAATTTTAATCCGGAAAATCATCCGGGACCGGGACGCCAAATTCACCGCCAGCTTCGACGCCGTGTTCCGTAGCGAGAACATCACGATCATCAAGACACCGCCACGAACTCCCTGCGCGAACTGTTACGCCGAGCGGTTCGTCCGTACCATCCGCGCCGAATAGGCCTACCGGTAGTAAGCAGTGTAAAAACAACGGATTACCTGGTCACAGCCTTGCGGGGTCGGTCTCTGGCCAAGGGGCTGACATGGCAGCTGACCTGCATGGATACAGCAAAGCGGTGTTCTTTCGCTGGAAACTACCGGGAGGCCCAGAGCGCCGTGGGTTCAGGCGATCTGAAGGCTCGTCAACGGGAACCCAAGGGTCAGTCGGCTTCAGAACCGAGGTGGATCCTTGGGTTCGTGGTTGACCGGCCGATGCTCGTCCAGGGTGCAGCAGTCAACGATACGGCCTCGGCGGCGGGGAGCACAGGCTGCGGGCATCCGCCGGGGAAAAAGCGGCCTAGACGAGCGAGGGCGGTAGCTCATGCGCATCCCACCGTTCGGGGAATCGAACTTTTCGTCGGTAAAGGAGATAATCTTTCAGGAATCTCGAACTTTGCTCATCGGCTGCTCGGACGCCCGCAACGCCGGGAAACGCCCAGGCCAGCGCCTTGACGGCCGCCCGGATGCACGCCACGGCTCCCGCGAACTCTGGGGTTATCTCTTACACGATCCTCGCGATACGAGGCCTCGGACCAGTCGTGGCTGGTGATCTCCGCGGCGAACTCACGCGCACGGCGGCTCAGCACCATGCCCTCCGTGGCCCGACGTTCGTTTCGCGCACGAAGACGCCGTTGTTGGTGAACACGTAGTGGTGCTCGACGAACGGCGCCATCCTCGCCGTGACGGCTTCATCGTCATCCTGTCACCCGCTTGCCGAGCACCGCATACCGGTTCTGTGGCCGGCGTGGGCAGTGCTGCCGCGCCGCTTCCGCTCCTCGGCGCTGGCGCGCCTGTGGTGCGGGTCGGCTTGCCACCGGATAACCGGGCCTGGTCGGCATGACAGAAGGCGCCAGCATCGTTGCGTTGTCGTCGCCCATGACCGATCACGGCGAACGGAGTTATCCACAGTTCGTCTTCCCCGCGAGTGAGGGGCCGTGTGCACGAGGAGAACGGTCACCAACCGTCCCCGACTCTGACGTACACCACCCCCGGACCGGGGCAAGCGCGGCGCGGGAAGCAACTCGACGCGCGGCCGAAGCCACCCCGCACCACCACCAGCCACCAGCTCCCTCAACCAGGATCAGCCCCGGTGATTCACCGAGAACTGACCGGTGATCACCAGAGTAAACGTCGGTCTTCGCTGGGGTCGGTTCCCAGAGCGGGACACGAGCCAGTGACCGGCATGCTGTCCTACCGGTAACTCCCGCGCTCCTAGCGTCGAAGACCCTCGGGCTCACACGACGGGGACAAGCAGGGCCGCCAGCCTGGCGAACGCGACGGCGAGATCGGATGGCCCATGACCAGGCGCGTGGGATACGCAGCCAGGTACGGCGTTGCCCGCGAGCGAGACGCCGGCGACCTGACACAGCCGGTAGCACCCGTCTCCGGCCCAGCCTGAACCTCCTCACCTTCACCAAAACAGAACAAACCTCGATTCAGACGAGAATATTTTAGAAATCCTGAAGAACGATCAGACTAGGGTCCCAGTAGGAAGATCAGCCTGAACGCCCTGCTCCTGGTAGCAACACACCCTCAGATCCCCGACGAGGAACCGAGGAACTCACGGGATGTCGCACAGATGACCAGCTTGCGCACCCCGAGCAGCAGGGGGACCAGG
Organism: uncultured Actinomycetota bacterium; assembly: GCA_963822695.1. Taxonomy (GTDB): domain Bacteria; phylum Actinomycetota; class Actinomycetes; order Mycobacteriales; family Pseudonocardiaceae. The sequence goes on along the minus strand of CAWGJH010000019.1, from coordinate 7,223 downwards.
CCCAGCAGCCACAGCCACCCGTCGGGAACCAGGGTCAGGCCCAGCGCGGACAGCAGCGAGAGGGCCACCAGCACGGCGATGCCGGCGTACTGGCCCGCCCAGATCTGCCACGGCTTCGGGCGGCCGTCGGCGCGAGCGGACACGTTGCGGGTAGCGACCAGATACGTGTAATCCGGCCATCGAGTAGCGGCAGTCGTGGGTACGCCGTCCGGTAAACAAGAGCCACTCAGCCACCACCTGCACCAAGACAGTGTGACCCGGAGCACCCTAGACCCCACCCTGGCTGGCAATCAAAAGCCTCTGACCAGAGACGATGTCGCTATTACACGTATCTGGTCACTACCAGACGTACGTGAGCGTTAACTGAACTACCACCTAACCGCGGAAACAGGACTTTGCCGGGACCCTGACCAACCCCCACCAACCGCTCACCCGAGCAGATACACAGCCAATCAGCGATCACGACAGCACCACACAATCAACAACATCGGCGAGATCAGACACCGCAACGCCGCATCAGTCGTGACACGCAGAACTATCAGGCCACACAGAACCCATTCGGCACCAGTCACCTAGCCTAGTTCGGTTGGGATCCGGGGCTCCGTTGAAGTTGAGGCTGAGAATATCGAACTTTACGTGTACCGTACAGGTATGTGTGACCTCAATCTGACCGAGAGCCAGCACATCGTCGCGGCGCTCAACGAGATCAGCGGGCTGGCCCAACAGGTCGGCACGCACGCGATATCGATCACCGAGACCAACTACATGGATCATGAGGGTCTCGGTGAGGCGCTGGCGGTGCTGAAGGACAGAGTGGCTACTGCGCATCAGTGGGTGACGGAGAAGTCGGTACAGCACTCGTAACGGAGAGCGGAACATTCCGTGGGAGGCAGGTACGGTAAGCGCCCCTGACCAGTGTCGGCGGGCTGGGTCGAGGGCCGCAGTGGCTGCGGCGATGCGTCGAAGGTTGGCTGTACGTAGATCGCCAGGCTTCAGTCGCCGTACCTGCCTCCCACGGAATGTTCCGCTCTCCCGGTCCCTTTGGCAGGTGTCGATGAAGCTGAACCGTTCCTCACCGAGCTCGTCCTCCAGCCGCTGCGCGGTGGCGTGCACCGCTCGTCGCACCGTGCTGGCGTGCAGTGCCCGGCCCAGCGGGAGGATCTCACCGAGTATGGTGGCGGACAGTCCGTAGGAGACCAGCCCGGCGAAGCGGGCCTGCAGGTAGGACAATTCCGGGGTTATCCGCTCCGGAAGTATCGCGGCCAGCGGACTGAACGTGCGGACCACCTGCGGCAAGCAGCCACAATGCCACCAGCGGGGACTATCCACACGGAGCGTGCCGAACAGCGTCCTCATCACGATGGGCCGGCTGTCCTTATGACGGCGCGCTCCGCCGCAGTGCGGGCAGGCGACCTGAGTGGACAACGCGGTGGCGACCTGGTTCTCGACCAGGACGTCCTGGACCGCAGCCAGCAGATCCTTGGCCTCCGCGAGCTGCAGGCCCAGGGTGTCGCTCATCAGGGGCTCCTCCCGCTGCAGGATGAAGGCCTCGCTCACCACCGTCTCGGTCTCATCATCGGCGTGTAATACGACCTGCACGGTGAGTTTCATGCGGCCCCCTCGCCTCGGTGAGAGACGATCGGGGGTGCGGACTCCAGGACTCTGTCATCAGGCATGGCGCCCATCCTTGCGCCGGCGACGACCGCAACCACCGCAGCCTCGATCTGACCCCCTGTCCACACTGATCAAGCGCCACCCACCGTCCTCGCCTCGCCGGGTAGGCGGGACGCCTTACGGCGTCCCGGTCGGGTAGGTGCGGCGCATTGCTGCGCCGCACCCCCCTAAGAACCGTGCATGCGACTCGTCGCCGCACACGGCTCAAGCAAGCCGCGAGGGCAAGGCGGGCGGTTGAGGCTGTTCGGGACTGTTGCCGTGGGCGTTGGTGTGGCGCTTTTGGCAGTGGGTGTGTATGAGACGGGGTTTGTGATCGTCCGGTTTATCGCTTTCCGCTGTGGTGATCGCCTGTTTGGTGATCGCTTTGCGGGTGGCGGTCAGCCATTGTTCCCATTCGGTGGGGGATGTGGGCTGGTGGTCGGCGAGCAGGAGGTAGTCCCCGCAGAGTGGGCAGCGGCCGTGCTGGGCTTGGAGTAGCCGTAGCGTGGACCGGCCCAGTGGGGGTGGGTTTCTGCCGCGCCGGGTGTTCCAGTAGTTGGTCAGGGCGGGGTCGTGGGGTGAGGCCCCGCCTTTGACCATCTGGTGGCGGACGATCCGTGTCCAGGAGAACTTGACGAGGTAGGAGCCGCTGTGGCGGTCGCCGAATACCCATCGGTCGTTCCTGGTGGGGTGGAATGCGCCGTAGTGGTGGTCGACGATCCACCGTTTCGGTTTGTTGCGGTGTCCGCGTAACGCCCACCGGTAGGTGAGGTTGAATACGTAGGCGTCCAGGGTATTGAACACCTCGCCGGACACCACGTGCCGGTAGTAGGCGGCCCAGCCCCGGATTTTGGGGTTGAGGCGGGCGATGAGGGCCACCGCGTTGTTCCCGCGCAGTGAGCGGACCTCGGCCGCGAGCCGTTCCCGGACCCGTCTTTGGGCCGCCGTGCTTGGTTTGATCAGCAGCTTGCCGTTGGGGTAGCGTCGGATGCTAAACCCCAGGAAGTCACATCCCCGGCTGGCGCCGATGATGTGTGTCTTGGCCTCGTTGAAGGCCAAGCCCCGAGGTTGCAGCCATTCGGCTAGCTGTGCCTTGATCTGCTCGGCCTGCTGCCGAGTGTGGCATAGGGCGAGCATATCGTCGGCGTACCTGATCATCACCGGGCTGTCCCGCCGTACATCCCCGGCGTCCACGCCGGTGGTGAGATAGCGGACTCCGGCGGCCTGTTCCAGGCCGTGCAATGCGACGTTCAACAACAGGGGACTAATGACTCCGCCTTGTGGGCTGCCCTGCTCGGTGGGGGCGAACCCCTTACCCGGCTCAAACACCCCTGCCTTGAGCCAACCACGGATCAGTCCCCGCGCGGGAAACGATCCGAGCTGACCGAGTAGGTGGTCGTGATCGAGCCGGTCGAACGCCGCTTCCAGGTCCGCGTCCAGGATCCACAACCGTCGTGCGGTCTTACCGCGTAACGTGTTGAAGATAGCCTCGATCGCGTCCTGGCAACCGCGACCCGGCCGAAACCCATAGGATCGGGGCTCGAACCGGGCTTCCCACTCGGGTTCCAGCGCATGACGGACCCGCGCCTGATGGCACCGATCCATGATCACGGGAATGCCGAGCGGGCGCAGCTTGGTTTTGTCACGTGCCTTCGGGATATACACCCGCTTGACCGCCAGGGGCTGCCAGCTCGTCCGCGTCTGGTGGACGTCGGTAGCCAGCTTGGCCACGGCCGGCAGGGTCAGTGCGACCCGCCCGTCGATTCCCGCGGTCGAGCGGCCCTTGTTGCGCTGGGCGACCTGCCGCACGCTGAGCAGCGTGTTGGACAGGCTGCGCAACAACAGCTTCTGCAGACTCCGCACCTTCGTGAAGTCCGCAGCCCGCGTTGCCTTGAAGATCCGCTGTCCCAGGCGCGCTACGTTGTCCTCGGCGTCGCGCCATCTGAGGTAGATGCCGTCACTGTCGGGATCGTCCTTAGGTCCGTTCACCACAAACACCCCGGACGCGGTCACCGCGACCACTTCGGTCATCATGGCGTCTAACTTGCCCTTCGGTTCGTTTACCGTTTCAGAAGATCATCAAAGGCTCACCCGGTCCACGTCAGCGCCTTGTCAGGCCCGGGCGTCTCGCCCGGTATCCGGCCAGTTATCCGGCAACACCCCGCTGGAGGAGCGGCACTACTGTCCCGGTTTCCTGCTGCCTTTCAGCTGCCGGCATTCGGTCGGGTAGGAGGAGCGCATTGCTGCGCTCCTCCCCCCTAAGAACCGTGCGTGCCACTCATCGCGGCACACGGCTCAAGCAGATCCTTAAGGCGTTTCGCTGACTGGTTCTGACCGTTCTGCCGATTCCAAGGAAGCTCGTTTCCGGCAGAAAGAGTGGATCAGGCGGGTGTCCGGCGGCGAGCCAACTTTCACTGTGGAGATCCAGCCTTTCCCGATCCCCATCATCGTGGTCCGCAGCCATCGTTCCCATTCAAGGATGGAATCCGGTGGCTCGTTGGCATACAAGAGCATTCCTCCGCACGTTGCGCATCGGCCCTGCTGAGCCCACAGCAGCCGAAGGGCTGGCGCGCTCAGCAGCGTGCGTTGTTGCTTCCTGCGACGGTCCGCCCAATAGTGGGTGAGGTTCGGGTCGTCCGGAGACGCCGTTCCCGCGACCATCTTATGCCGCCGGATCTTGGTCCAGGAGAAATACGGAAGATAACGACCGCTGTCGCGGTCTCCGAACACCCACCGATTCTCCCGGGCCTTGTTGAACTTGCCGAAATAGCGCGTGACGATCCACCGTTTCGGCTTGTTCCGATGTGAACGGACCGCCCAACGGTAGAGCAGTCGCCACAGGTAGTGATCCAGCCCGTCGAAGACGTGGCTGGACACCACCGTCCGGTAATAAGCAGCCCAGCCCCGGATGATCGGGGACAGGGTGATGATGACCTCCGATGCGTTCGACCCACGCAGAGCACGAACCTCGGTCCGTAGCCGTTCCCGAAACCGCCTGACACTGGCGACGCTGGGAGTGATACGCAACTTGTTTCCATACCGCCGTATCGTGAACCCCAGAAAATCGATTCCCTCCGAGAGGTGCGCGATTCGAGTCTTTTCCTCGTTGAAGACCAGACCCCGAGGTTCCAGCCATTGAGACAGTCGTTGCTTTACCTGCTCAACCTCGTCTCGGCTGTGACACAACGCTACGGCGTCGTCGGCGTATCTCACCAGGACCGGAGAGCTCGACCTCGTTCTCGCCGCTTCTCTCTGGTTCTGTTGATACAGCACTCCCGCCGCCCGCTCCATCCCATGCAATGCGATGTTCAATAGCAATGGGCTAATCACGCCACCTTGCGGTGTTCCCTCCACCGTGGGCGTGAAGTGACCTTTCTCGACCACACCCGCCGTCAACCATTTCTTGACCAGTTCCCGCGCGGGGAAATAGCCGATCAAGTCGAGCAGCAGGTCATGGTTGATTCGGTCAAATGCCGATTTCAAATCCGCGTCAAGAACCCATAACCGTGTCGACTGCGCTCGACACGCGGTTCGGAAAATAGCCTCGATCGCGTCATGGCATCCCCGACCCGGTCGAAACCCGTACGATCGAGGTTCAAACCGGGCTTCCCACTCAGGCTCCAACGCGTTACGCACACGAGCTTGCTGCGCGCGATCAGCGATAACAGGAATCCCGAGCGGGCGCCGCTTCCCATTCGCCTTAGGGATAAACACTCTTTTCACGGGCCGGGCCCGCCACGTGGTGCCGGACCGCTGGATCTCGTCCACCAACTCGGCTTTCTCTCGGGAGGATGTGATGACCTTCCCGTCGAGCCCAGCCGTCGCTCGGCCATCATTGACCTCGGTGACCCGCCGAACACTCACCAGAGCGTTCGACCGGCTCCGTAACATCAACTTCTGCAAACTGCGGACTCGCTTGTAGTCACCAGCCCGCGTCGCCGCGAAGATCCGTTGGCGCAGACGCCGTACGTCCTCATCGACCGACCGCCACGACACCGCGTCCCAGTCAACAAGGCCACCTTCCGGTCCGTTCACTACGGTCTCCCCCTCGAGGGTGGCCGCCGTGTCCAACTTGCCCGTCAGTTCCAGCACCACACTTCCCGTCATCATTCGCAGATCCACCCGGCGCACGTCAGCGCCCTTTCGGGCCGGGCCACCAGGACCCGTATCCGGCCGGTTATACGACCGCACCGCGGGGAGACACGGTCATCCACGATCGCTTTCCCGTCGCCTTTCGACATACCGGCCTCCGCTTCTCGCGCCATCCTGTCCCCGCTGAGGACTTCAACTCTCCTTACGGTCGGCCTACCGAGCCACACACGGCCCGGACCTCAACGGGATTGCCACATTCCCCAGACAGGAGAACCGATCGGGGTGGGCGCCCCCTCGACCCCGGGATGGTGGTGTCCTCCCGGCTGACAAGAAGTATCCAGCCGGCACCTGCGGCTTCCCAACCGCCAACCCTACACTCTCGCCTACCACGTCCCATTCACGAGAGGATCTCTCACGAGGCATTACCAGGGGTTCACTCACGTTCGCCCGTCCGACCATTCCCTTCGCCCGTCTTTCCCCCGAATGGAACAGGGGACCTTCGGCTTTACCCCCGGGCTTCGCACCCCGCCGTTACCAGCGACGCACGCCGGGACAGGGACAGGCCCATGGACACTGGCCTGGGATCACACCTTCGAACTCACTCGACCTCCACCTTGGTAGATCCACTCACTGTCTGGGACTTCGTGTCGCACCTTCTTAGACCATCCTGTTCCCGCCAGGGAATGGGGCCTTCCTCACGGTCGGCTTACCAGCGATTGCTGGACCCTGACGGGGTTCCCGTGTTCCGCACGCGCGAGAGACGACCGGGTCGGGCGCCCCCTCTACCCCGGAACGGTGGTGTCCACACGGCTGCCAGGGGCTCTACAGCCGCCACCTGCCGCTTCCCAGCGGCCAGTCCTCCACCCCAGCACCACATCCCATCCCCGGGGCCATCTGTGACGAGGCATCATCAGGGGTTTACTCACGTTCGCCCTTCCGGTTCTTTCCCTGACCTGTAGCACCCGGATGGAGCGGGCACCCTTGGGCGTGAACCCTGAGCTTCAGACCCCGCGATTACTCGCGACGCCCGTCAGGGCGGGAACAGGCCTCTTGGACACTGGCCCGAAATCACATCCTCGACATTTAATCAAGCCTCCAATCGATGTGACTCACTCAACGCGTGCGACTTCACGTCGCACCCCCCTAAGAACCGTGCGAGCGGCTCGTCGTCGCACACGGCTCAAGCAGGCCCCGAAGGGCGGTCAGTTCTCCTCCTGAGCCGCCGTGAAGATCCTGCCCCGCGGTTGCCGTACCGTCTCCTCGTACGTCCGCTGATCGATGCGATCCCATCCATCGGCGTCCAGGTTAAGGAGAGGGCCTTCCGGTCCGTTCACCATATGGTGTCTAACTTGTCCTTCAGTGCGGGCGTCAGCGTCGCGTCGTCTTCACAGGCCCACCTGCCCACGTCAGCACCCTGTCGGGTCCGGGCACCAGGCCCGGTATCCGGCCAGTTATACGGCAAGACCACCGGCGGAGGA
>CAWGJH010000018.1:0-99918 GCA_963822695.1 uncultured Actinomycetota bacterium | reverse complement strand
CTCGTCGGGCGCAACCTCTACAGGTGCCCTCGCTACCAGCGGCGGCCAGCGATCTAGAAGTCGCCACCAACGAAGTCACTCGCCACCCCAGTCCCCCACACCGCTGTGCTTGAGACGTAGCTGTTGGTCGGACAATCGAGGGATCATTTTGGTGCATTGGCGTTTTTCGACGCAGCTGCGCTCGGCCCGGTTCGTAGTGCGCACTCGGATGGCCGGCGGTGACGACGCCGAGCCGGCCTGATCATCGCGCTGGCCCACCAAATCGACCAGCTCCGCAGGTGCTGAAGCACCGGACTACCCCACTACCAGGAGTGTGTGTTGGTTCAGGACGTGTGCGTAGTGGTCGAGTCCCTCCTCGGACACGTGCACTACCCCTACCGGTTCAGACACCAGCTCCCCCGGCACCCACCACGAGCAGCCGACACCCAGACTGGCCAGGAGTGTGCCGCCGATCACAAACAGCGGGTAGCGCCACACTCGACGGGCGGCGAACACCAGGGCCATCACCGCCACCACCACGACGATCACCGGCGAGGCGGCCAGCAGGAGCTTCCGGGGCAGCATCGTCCACCACGGCAACCGAGGCCGCTCTACTTCCAGCGGAGCTGGATCGACCCACCGCGAGTATTGGTTCGGGCGCATCACCGGCCACTCCCGCCGGGCAGCTCCAGTAGCCTGCCCACCCCCGAGGCACACGTTGTATTACCGGGCATGAGCTGGGCGAATCGATATTGGGTCGAGTGTCTCCTTTGAGGAGTGGTGGGGGCTGGCGCGCTGACGACGGTGTGTTCTATCGTTGTCACTGTTCACTCCCAACTCGGTGTGGACAGCGCAGAAGCGGACAAGGTTGGTCGCCAAAGGATCCGCTTCTGCGCGTACGACTGACATGCGCGTGATGAGGGCGTGCGGCATTACCGCACCACCCCGGTGCGCAATTTCATTCACTTTCTACTAGTGGTCCTACTGTGGTTGCGATCGCTGGCGGCAACTACCGCACAACCGGTCGTCGCTCGCCGGAGCGAACCCGCCGCGTTTACACCGCCGGCAGGCCTGCCACGTCAACCGAACCCGCCCCCGCCGCATCCGCCGGAGCCGGTCTCGCGCTTGCTTGTCCGCCCGTACTCGCGCGACCAGCGCAGCCCAACGCTCGCGAATCCACATCACCATCCACCCCCCTTCCTTCCTGACAGTGCTTCCCGCAACGCCGTGACGTGCGCCCCTGCGTACGGATCCGATCCGCGACCTCCTCTGCTTTCTCCTACTCCCGCTCGGCCCCGTTCTTGCCCACGGTTATGGCTTCTCGCTCTTTTCGCGTGATTCCCAGTCACGTGCTTGAGACTCGAAGGCCGCCGCAGCGGATTCCAGGGCCGCCAACGTCCACCACGGCAAGGTGGTCGCGGTCGCGATCTGCCACCACGCCACCGCCACCGACCACGACACCGAGGCCATCTCCCGCGCCGCCGCCGGATCACCCTTAGGGGACCGAGCGGTCCATTCCCAGGAACTGACGTCGTTTGTGTGACAGATTTGCCAGATGCAGGTATCGAGCCGCACCGGAAACAGTCCAAACAGACATTGCGAACACTCACGCATATACGGCATCACGATGCCCTTCTGCTTCGCTCCGTTTCTGAGCTGAACCAGTATGCCCGGCGACAGTCCTGATTCAGCGGTCATGCCCATGGCTATAGCTCTCGCTTTCGTCGCCTGTCTCATATCTGCGTGCCTGTTCCTCGAAGGCCGCTGCGGCGGACTCGATGGCCGCTATCGCCCACCACGGCAAGGTGGTGGCGGTCTCAATCTGTCGCCAGGCCGCCGCCACCGCCCGGGACGCCGCAGCCATCTCCCGTGCTGCCGCCGGGTCACCCTTGGGTGAGCGCGCGGTCAGCTCCCATATACGGCCGTAGTGCCGGTAGGCCGCTTCCCAAGCCCGCGCGCACTGGTCGGCGGCTATCACGGCTTCGCCAGCACCCGGCACCGGACGCGCGCTGTGAGCTGTGGAGTCACCAACTGGTCGGCGGGCTGGACGAGCTTGCCGACCAGCGCCCCCCTGGGCGAACTCGGTGGGACCCACCACCAGACTCACGCGGCCCTGTGGTGCTGGTCACCACCGCCCGACGAGCCGACCGGTTTGGATGGCTGCGGGGAGCGAACCCCGCCAGCACTGGGTGCTGCCGCGAACCCCATTGCCCGGTAGACGTAGGACTGGTACTTGAACTCGCCGTTGCCGGCGACCCAAGGCTCCGCCGTCAACCCCTCCAGCCCGATCGGACGCATGCCCGGCAAGACCTCACTGGTAGTCGGCACCGGTTGAACATCGGCAATGAAGGTGATCTCAAACGACGCCCGCTTTGCGTTAGCCTCATCCGGATCAGTGACGGTGGCTTTCCACTGCCACTTACCTGTCACCTGGTCAATTTTTTGGCGAACCGGTTGACCAGCGGCCCTGTCCTCACGCGTCTGGTATTCATTATCCGGCGTGACCTCGCCAATCAGGACCAGGCCTTGAGGAAACGCGCCATCAAACTCGATTGCGAACCGGTGACCCCGAGGAATAGCCACGGACCCTTGCCTTCCTGTCTGGACTGTCTGCGTGGTGCCGCACCTCAGCGGGCGACACCACTAGATTCGGCCAGGTCAGGGTCTGTTCTCGACCTCGTGATCGTCTCTTTTCGACCTTCTGCAGCTCCTCTGATCTCACCGTGTCTCCGGGATGTGCTAATCTCATCTCGTCTCACACCGAAGGAGGTCAACTCGTTGAACACCAAGCCAGTCGTGCTGAAGGCGCTGCTCCAGCAACGTCACATGCAAACTTACAGCGCTTTCTGTCGTGAGTACGACAAGGTTGCCGCCGACGTCGACCGGACTCTGAAGGGTAGTTGGCCGAGTAGGGCACAGTTCTACCGATGGCTTTCTGGCGAGTTGATTGGGCTCCCCTACACGGATCATTGTCGTATTCTGGAGGGAATGTTTCCTGACTGGAAGGTCGATCAACTCTTTCAAGTTAACGACGGTGGAATTGAGTTCATACCCGAACCGTCCACCCCGCAGAAAAAGACGGCGACCGCGCCGCTAACCGCGCCGACCGTACAGGAAGCAGACCAGGTGGTAACGTTTTATCAACCTCTTGGTCTTCTAGCGTCAGTACCTCACAGCTTCTCAGCCGACATACTCGGTGGCCTCTGGGTTACTTGCTACCAATTCGATTCAAGTCGGGGCATACAATGCCACGCTGACATCACTCAACTCACACCCCAATCAGATCGACGGGTGACCGCTAAGAACTGCCCACCTGATCCCCGCACCCAGGGTCAAGCGTCGTCGTTCCGTAATGAAATCGAAGCCCAGCTCGTAAATCGCCACCTCATTGGCCACTGGAAGAATATTAGCGATACCCGCTACTTCGGGTCAGTTCACCTCGCCGTCCTCCCTGGCGAAACGGTAATGGACGGCTATTACACTGGCTTCTCCAGTGATATTCAGGTTGATGCTATGCGCTGGAAATGGGTGCGCCTCGACCCAACATCACTCTCCGGCGTTGATCTGCAAGAGGTGACATTAAACGATCCAGACGTGATTCACGCCCTCTTAGAAAATTCAGCGCATGATGTACCTCTGGACTTGGCCGCGATAGTGGAGGGAAAGTAGATGACACTTACGAAACAGGACGTCCGCGACGTCGTAGACCTCTACATCCGAGCATGGGTCGAACAGGACGCCGACTTGATCGAAACCATCTTCACGGATACAGCCACGTATCATGAACGGGTATTTGAAACACCGATCCAAGATCGACTGGGAATCCGAGCGTACTGGAAGACCAAGGTCGTCGAATCGCAGAGCAGTATTAAGTGCGAGCTGCTGAATCTCTACCTCGATGGAAATACAGCCATCGTTGAATGGGAAGCCCAGTTCGACGACTTGGCCCAGAAAGTCCGCAAGCGAATAAGAGAGGTCGCCATCCTCGTCTTCGAGGGCCGACTCATCGCCAGCCTCCGCGAGTACTGGTCTTCCGAGCAAATCGCTGTCCTCTCTCCTACCGCGGATTGATTCCGGGCCATGGCGAGGCAAACGGGAAGGTATTCACCGATCTCACCAACGCTGAGTGGACCATTTTGGACGCATCGAGCTCCGAGCGTGCGCCCGGCGCCCGATGCGGACACGAGACGGGCCGCTGCGACCGATCCACCAGGCCAGGCCAGGCCAGCCCATCACGGGCGTAACGGGTGACCCAGGTGTACAGGGTCTGGCGCGACACCCCGAACTGGGCCACCACCACGGTCTTCTGCTCACCACGCCCGACCGCGAGAACGGCGCGGTACCGTTGCTCGACAACGGACAACTCCACCAGAGCCAATCCCGGCCCCCACTCACCGTCCAACAGGACCGTGATAAGAAAGCCGATCAGGCTGACACGTGTGTGTCAAGCATCAGGTGGGACTGCCGTGTCAAGCACCAGCCGGGACTCGACAGGTGTCGGCCCTGGGGTGCTGCCGAATTTGCCTCTATGGGAATCGAGTAGGGGGCGGGGTCGCCCCGCCCCCTCTCACACCACCGGACATGCGGGCCCGCATCCGGCGGTTCGTCAAGCCGTTTGGTAGAGACGCTGCCAGGTCCTGCTGAGGGTCTTCAGGCCACAGTGGTCCCAGTAGGTGTTGGGCAAAGCCCTATGGAGGACTGGGGAGCCGGCAACCCGCCAGTATCCCTTGCCGCTGCCGCCCCATTGGTGGGCGTTGCGCTCGGAGATGCCGCGTATCCGCAGGTTGTGCCGCCTGGCGGCGGCGGTCTTCCAGTGCTTCCAGTGGATCTGCCGCAGGCGGCGGCGTAGCCATCCATCCAGATCGCGAAACGGGCTTGCCACATCCGCGAGCCGGAAATAGGCCATCCAGCCGGTGGTGAACCGGTTGATCGCGCCGATGCGATAGTCCATCGACACCCCCCAGTTCCGCCGGGTCAAGACCCGTAGCCGATGTTTCAGCCGCGTGATCGCCTTGGGGGCGACCTGGATCCTGACCTGCCCGCCGTGGAGGAAGAACCCGAATCCCAGCAACGTCGCCCGCGCGGCGTGCCGGATCGAGGACTTGTCCCGGTTCACCTTGAGCTTTAGCCGCCGTTCGACCACGCCGCAGACGCTGTCGAACACCCTCTGGGCGGCCCGTTCGCTGCGTACGAAGACCCGAATGTCATCGGCGTAGCGCACGAACCGGTGACCGCGCCTCCACAGCTCCCGGTCCAGATCATCCAGCATGATGTTCGAGAGGATCGGCGACAGCGGAGAACCCTGCGGGGTCCCCTCCCGCGTTGCCTGCTTGATCCCCTCAACCATCACCCCGGCCTTGCAGATACCTCCGGATGAGCTTCAGGATCTTGCGGTCGGACACCTTGCGCGCCACCCGCGCCATGAGCACATCGAACCCAACCCGATCAAAGAACCGGTCCAGGTCAATGTCCACGACCCACTCCAGGCCATCCTGGACGCACCGCCGCGCGACCCGCACCGCCTGGTGGGCGGAGCGGCCGGGACGAAACCCACACGATGACCCCGAAAACCCCGGGTCGAAGATCGGCGTGAGTACCTGCGCGAGGGCCTGCTGAATCAACCGATCCAGACAGGTGGGCACCCCCAGCAAACGCTCCCCGGCTCCCCCAGGTTTGGGGATCACGACCCAGCGGACCGGCGAGGGCCGGTAGGTGCCCGCGTCCAGCGCCTCCCGAAGGCTCACCCAGTGCTCCCGCAGCCACGGAACGAGTTCCTCCGTAGTCATGCCATCCACACCCGGTGCGCCCCGGTTAGCCCTGACACGCCTCAACGCCCGGCTCAGATTCTCCGGTGCGAGCACCCCGCTCCCACAACGAAGCCTCCAAGCCCGGGATCGCGGCCTCCTCGAGGCGCGCCGACCGACCGCTACGCTCCGCTGCGGGTCTCACCGGATCTCACCGTCTCCACCCCGCAACGAGCCCGCATGCTGCGGGATGGCTGCGATCACCGCGACCGGCACGCCCACCACCGACTCCTCCGCCATACTCAACGTTCGGTCCTTCCCGACCACAACCTGATCCCGGCCGGTACTACGACCTCTGCTGACTTCTGCCCAGTCAGCCCCCACCTCGCGATGCGGACCGTCGGCGCGGCGCTACCACAGCACAACCGACACCCAGGCAGACCTCCCCGGATAAGAACGATCAATGTCCCCCTACCCCCGCCGCGTTTACGAAACGACCCTGTTGATGGTGACGGGCTTCACCTTCTTGAGCAGACTCACCCAGAACGCCCCGCCTTCTACACGGTTCGTGTTCCTCGGTGCAGGGTTACGCCTCGGGCTTCCTTCCCACCCCGCCTCACGACGACGCAGTTGCCTCCGGCTCGGAGTTAGCACCACCTCTTCCCCCAGGGGACTTCCACCCCCAATCGATCGCCCATGCCGGGCGTACTCAAGCGCGCCCGCTGCGCCGGCGCGGGACGTGTCTGAGTCCGTCGCCTTACTCGCTTGCCCGTCGGGCCGGTCCCGCTTGCTGCGCGCGGCCTGGCGGCCGTGCTCGCGCGGGCCGGCCCGGTGGGCGGCGGTGGTCACCGTGCACCACGGCAGCAAGTGAGGTGGTTACGTGGCTTCGTCCTGCGCAGGCCTTCCAACCTGGGCTCACAAGTGATCATCGTCCGCAGGTGGCGTTGAGAGCGATGCAGTGGTTCGTGCGCAAGTCCCCCACCGAGTCCTGGTTTCGCGGCCCGAACTGGCTAGCGACCAAGGATCGCCTAGGGCAGTGACACCCCGGAGCGTTCGCCGGTGAGGATGAAGTGGTGCTCGGGAGTGTCGGGGTGAGCTAGCACCGGTGGGGCGCAGCCCCGGTCGGTCAGGATCTGGGTCACCTCGGTGCACAGCGGGACCGGCATCGCTAAAATCGACACCTCGCGGCACAGGCTCAGCCGTACCTGCTCACCCTGCAAGCTCACCGGCCAACCCCACCGTTGCTAGGCGACCCCACCGGCCGCAAGCCCCGCACCCCCGTTGTCGGGGCTATCCGTGGGTGGCTTTCCGATCGTGGGAATGCTGATCACGAGGGTGAGGAAGCAGAGAGTGCATGTCGTGGAGCATCAGGACAGCGCCACACAGGGCGCCGACCACACCCGCCTGCTCATCGGGATAGCGGGACCACGTGCACGGTGCAGGCGGTCTCTCCAGTCACCCCGGGGCGGTAGCGGACCAGCATCACCGGCCGGCCGCCACCACGTCACCAGCTCCGGCCCGGGGTCCAGGATGACCGTTGCTGGCACTCACCGCGCCACCCCCGAGTGGTGCACCGGGCGCGGGGCGACCAGTCCACCCCGCGCGGCAATACCCGACCCCGCCACGTCCGGGATCTGGCTATCACGCGGTGCGGGGTGTACGGGGGTGAGCGGGAGTTCGCTACCGGGTACCGGAGCCAACGGTGGCGGCTGGGGGGCATCGCGGTGACCACAAAACCAGCCCAGCACCCAGGCCCGTAACCGGGCGCACCCGCCCCGCGGCACCGCGCGGTGCCGCGCGGTCCGCGCCGCCGTGACAATCAGCGCACACCGCGCGCAGCGGATGCCCACCCCAGTGGGGCTCAGCGCGGCAGGCGGGATGGTATGCGAGCACACCGCGCGCACCCACCGGCCCTGCTGACCATCCTCGATCGGGAAGGCATGCGCCCTCCCATCCCGACTCGACTGCGCCCACCGTATCCACCCAGGCACCGCGCACCGCGCGGCCACCAGGGCATCAGTATCAGTCAACTTGACCACGTCACACCTCCGGTGAACAGCAACGACCCACCCGAGGGGGACGGTCGTGGGTCCTGGGGTGGGCCACGGCGAGACCGGAGACCATCGGGGGATCATCCCCGGCCCCGCCATGATCTGGGTCCGACCGCTCCGCCCCAGCGGACCTGTGAGAAGACTGGGGCGGAGCAGCCGGGGTCTGCGATGGATCAGTGGGCGGATCAGCTGCGATCGCGGACAGCACGTCGGTGTCGTCCGGCTTGGTCGCTGCCACGCCGGTGGAAGCCAGTCCGAACTCGCTGGCCGGCTGGGACAGCAAGAACTGGATATCTGGATGGTGCAGCCAGTGGCACGCATGGACGTGCACCCAGCAACGGCGACGCCGCCCGAATACACCGGGGTGTCGGTAGGACCGGCAGCGGCCCTGCCGGTCAATTGGATGGTCCATAAGCAGCCCGTATAGCGTGGCCCTGACCTGAACCGAGCCGATCCCATCCACGGCACCAGGGCCGGCATGCGCACCGTTCAGCACGTCGCGCAACAGCGCGCACACGGGGTCATAGCTCATCTGCCGCACGCGCCTACTCATGCGGGACCCTGCTCTGTGGGCGCGTCCACTAGTTTGCCCACCATCCGACCCGGTCTCTGGGGTGTCTGCATGCGTCGTCATCACCCGTTCCTGTGTAGCCGTCTGAAGCGCGGGACCGGCGAGGAGTGTGCCGTGGAGCCGCGGTTGTCCGGCCCCGCTGGTAGTAATCTTCGGCAACTGGGGGGTGCTGAGGGAAGTAGCTCAGTGTCTACAAGCGTCTACAGGTGGAACGGGATGACTGATCTCGGTGCGGCACTGCGAGCGGCCCGTGAGGCGGCAGGGGTCAGCTTGGCGGTGATGGCTGCCCGAACGCACTACAGCAAACCATTGCTCGGTCTGTTGGAAACGGGAAAGAGAACTATCAAACCAGAACACATTCAGGCGTACAGTCGGGCGCTCAATATTCCTACTGAGATTCTGCAAGGGCCACCAGATGATCCGCTGCGCGTTGCTCACGAGTGGCTAGTCAGCGACTCGCCCACTGTTGTGCAGTTGCGTGCCGGTCGGCGGGTTGGAGCAATGCTCGCAGATGAACTAGAAACCCGAGTGATCGAGCTGCGTCACCTAGATGACATGGTCGGCGGAGGTGATCTTTTCCCTGTCGTGAGTAAAGAACTATCGGAGGCCCAAGGGGTTGTCCAGTCCGCCAGCTATACCGAAAATGTCGGGCGGCGACTGTTGACTGTCGTTGGAGAGCTGGCCCAGCTTACTGGATGGGTGGCTAGCGATGCGGGACGATACACTGAGGCACAGCGCGTCTACCTCGATGGGGTATCCGCTGCGCAGGATGCGGACAACCGCCCGCTCGCGGCTCAACTTCTGTCGTCGTTGAGCTACCAGATGGCCAACGTGGGACAAGCGCACGACGCAGTGTTGCTGGCACGGTCTGCCGTCACAGGAGCCGGGGATGCCTCACCGGTTGTCCGAGCCTTACTGTTGGAACGGCTGGCCTGGGCGAGTGCCAGAAATCGAGATCACGTATGCACACGGCGTGTCTTGGACGCGGTGGATGACGCATACGAGGGCCGGTCGCCGGGAATTGCTGAACCGGAATGGGTTTACTGGCTCGACAGAGGCGAGATCGATGTGATGGCTGGTCGATGCCTGATCGAACTCGGCAGCCCAAATATAGCGGCACCGTTGCTCGCACGCGCCATCAGCTCGTACAACGCCAATCACGCTCGCGAAGTAGCGCTGTACCTGTCGTGGCTTGCGGAAGCATACGCAAGAGCGGGCACTATTGACGCCGCACGAGACACGCTCACCCAGGCCCGTAAAACCGCACAAGGAATAAACTCCATCAGGCTCGATCTGCGCATTAACCAAGTTGAAACCCTGCTCCCTCGCGAGGGCTAGCGTCACACAACGGAGTGTTCTTTACTAGTATTCAGCCTAGTGATATACGGTATCCAACTCGAATACCTCGATCATGCGCAGCGCCAGCCGGGTCCTACCCACACCTGACCACTATGTAGAGCAGCACAGGCACCGACGCAGCGCGCCTACCTCGCAGGCTCCCACTGGTCGCTTTGTGCTGGCGAGACTGAACCTGAATTTCATGTTGTCGATGTGCTGGCTCCACCACAAAAAGGGGTGCGTTGCTGGTCGAGCCGGGCGCGTTGATCCGGTCGAGGTGTCACCACGTCGAGTCGCTGATCCCGGTCAGTGCGATCCCATCTGATCATTTGTCTTACTACGCCAGGAGGTGAGGTTGTGGCGGGTGGTCAGGGTGTGGGGGTGGTCGGGTCCCAGGACCCGCAGCCAGTCGGTGGACAAGTTCTTCGACACCCTGCGAGCACTAGCTCACTCTTCAGGCGTGAGGAGTGAGCCCAAGCAGCCTTCGGGCACTGTCAGTGACGATCAGTAACATGAGTGCTCAATCCCTCAGGCTGACTCGCGCATGACCCGCCGCGCTATCTCCTCCACCTGCTTCACGGTCAGCACTGGTTCCCGTATCCTCTTCTACAGCGCGGGTCAGAATCCGCCGGATCAACGATGACGTCGGCACGTGCTCTTGAGCTGCTTGCGCCTTCACGCGGTGATCCCGGCCCAGTCGACCGGGTCCACGATCACCGTGAGGACAAACCCCGCACTCGGTGAGTAGCCGATCAGTCGGATCGCGCCGGTGCGGCTCTTCGGATCGGGATCTCGTACGCTCGCCCGTGGGTCAGCGGCCGCCTCCAAGGTCCACTCTGGCTCGATGTTCAGCGCGCCCGGGTAGCGGTCGGAGCGGCGACGGATGTAGGCAGCGTCCTCGTCGTCGCGACGGGTAAAACCCCTAGTCCGGGCACTACGGATCGTCGTACCGTAGATGCACGATCACGCTGAGTCATCGAGCGTGAGGGGGTGGTTAGTGCACAAGTCCCCTGAGACACAGACACTACGCACGGATGATGTTGGTCGGGTTTCGGCCAGTACGGTTCATTCTAGATGGTCGTATGTGAGGTGGACGCAAGCTCGCGGTAGACCTCCGCCTTGTCTGCTGGATCGACATGGCGCAAGACGTCCAGCAAGCCACCGAGTGTGTCCACCATTGCGTAGATGTCGTCGTCCGCAGCAATGACCCCTCCTTCTCGCCGGCGTTGACATCACCGCTATCGCCCCAAACTGGGCAAGAAAAAAGCTGAGAAGTACCTGCTGGTTGCACCGAGCTGTACACATACACGCACTATCTGCTAGGCGACCGTGACCTGGATACCTGCAAGGCTTTCATCTTCACGGACTTGATCGATTCTGTGATCGTCCGAGACCGGTACCAAGACTACGACTCCGCCGCGCTCGGCACGCTGGTCCACCAGTTGTGCTGCCAGCATCTACTCCGTGATCTTGAGGGTGCCGCCGAGGTCTTCCCCGACGCGCACTGGCCAGCCTAGATCGCCGACTGGCGGTGGTCACCCATCCTCCGGAGATCGTGACCCATACGCGTCCGCTGGAGCCCAAGCCCTCGGCAACAGCTCCAGCCGGATCAAGGAGGGCCCGAGTGGAACCACGCGGACTTCGGCCACGCCGAGGTTGTACGCGATCGCCGGGGCGTGTTTGGCAAAGTCATCGGGCGTCTGGCCGGGCAGAGTACGGATGTCCAGCCCCACCGGGGGCCCGTCGACCACCGAGACCACCTGCGGAACGTGCCAGTCACGGCCACCTCCGATACTGAAGTACATCCGGGCCAGCCCGCGTCCGGCGATGATGTCCTCCACGCGCCAGGCGAGCCACTGCTTGTGCTTCTGGCGCGCGCATTCGAGCTGCCGGACGCGACGCCGCGCTAGCGGCCGGCGCAGCCATGAGAGGAACCCGAGGTCCTCCAGGGGCTCTTCTGAAGTGTGAGAAGCGTTCCGGGACAGAACGGCGCGCATCTCGCTGGTACAGGTGGGGGGAAGGCTGCTGCGAGTGTGCATGTTGGGTTCCCCTCATCGCAGTGACGTGTGGAACCACTGAAATCCACTCGGCGAGGTGCTGCCGACAACACCGGACTGGTCCGGACCCGATGCACATTCGTGCTGGTTATAACATGTGTGCGACGGCGGGAAGCCGGACAACACTGTAAGCTTCCCCCGTAGCACGGCGGCATCCTTCTTGGTGGCCGAGGCCACTTCAGGTCGAGCGTCCGTGCTACGGGGGAAGCTCAACTGGACATCCGGGAAGCTTTGGTGCCAAAGCAAAAAAAAGGACGGGCCCGGTTGCAGACTTCTGTACCGGGTTGAGGCTGCTGCAGCAGGGCCACGGACTCGACCGATCGGCACTGGCTCGCCGGTTGGGCTATAGCCGCTCCCAGCTGTATGCGATCTTGGATGGTCACATCAGCCGACCGCCGGAGTGGGATCGGCTAGTTGAACCCCTGGTCCGAGCGTGCACCGGCAATAATGAGCGCGCTGTCGCTGTGTGGCGCCAGCGATATGCGGTGCTCCTGGAGGTGGACAACGCGCTCAGAGATCAACACCGGCAGGACGGCACACTGACGACAAGGCCGCAGGCGGTGCCGGCACAGCTGCCAGCGGACGTGAATGTCTTCACCGGTCGAGCGCAGGAACTGGCTGATCTCGATCGCCTCTTGGCCCGAACCGTCAAGCAGTCAGGTGCCGCAGGCGGGAAATCGACGGAGACGGTGACGTGCGCCATCACCGGTACCGCGGGAGTAGGTAAGACCGCACTGGCGCTGCGATGGGCGCATCGGGTCCGGGGCAAGTTCCCCGATGGACAGTTGTATGTCAACCTGCGTGGCTACGGCCCTGGCCCTGACCAACCTGTGTCGGCGGGGGATGCGCTGGCCGGATTTTTGCGCGCGCTCGGCCTGCCCGGACCGGACATTCCCCTGGAGGTGGATGAGCGCGCAGCCACCTACCGCAGCTTGCTGAACGGCCGGCGGATGCTGGTGGTGCTGGACAATGCTGGCACCGTCGAGCAGGTCCGCCCGTTGTTGCCGGGGACCGCATCCTGCTTGGTGGTGGTCACCAGTCGAGATTCCCTCGCAGGGCTGGTGGCCCGGCACGGCGCCCAACGCCTGGATCTCGGCCTGCTTCCTTCGCAGGACGCGGTAGCACTGCTACGGGCGCTGATCGGGGAGCGGATCGACGCCGAACCTGATGCGGCCATCACACTGGCTGGACAGTGCGCGCGACTCCCGTTGGCGTTGCGGATCGCCGCCGAGTTGGCCGCCGCCCACCCGGCAACCAGCCTCGCTGAGCTGGTCTCTGACTTGGGCGACGAGCAGCGGCGGCTGAAGCTGTTGGATGCCGGTGGGGATCCGCGCACCGCGGTCCGAGCGGTGTTCTCCTGGTCCTACCAGCACCTCCCAGCAGACGCGGCACGGGCGTTTCGACGACTCGGACTGCACCCCGGACTCGACCTCGACCCCTACGCCACCGCCGCCCTCACCGACACCAGTCACGACCAGGCCCACGATCTCCTCGACCTCCTGGCCTGCGCTCATCTGGTCCAGCCCGCGAGCCTTAGCCGGTACGGCATGCACGACCTGCTACGCGCCTACGCCGCCGACCTCGCCAAGACCCAGGACGGCGAGTACGAGTGTCGCGCAGTGCTGACTAACTTGTTCGACTACTACCTGTCCACCGCCACCACCGCCATGGACGCCCTGCACCGCGGCAAAGGAGACCGCCGACCCCGCGTCCGGCTAGTCGACCCGCCTATTCCATCGGTGACCGACCCTGCCACCGCGCGGGCTTGGCTGGATGATGAACGTTCAAACCTGGTCGCCATCTGTGCCTACACTGCCACTTACGGCTGGCCTGATCACACAACCCGGCTGGCCGGCGCCTTATCCCGCTACCTTGACCGCAATGGTTTCTTCCCCGACGCTTTGGTCATCCACTCGCACGCCCGGCACGCCGCCTGCCATAGCAGTGACCGGGCCGGCGAAGCCCACGCCCTGACTAGCCTAGGTATGATTCACGCGCGCCAGGGTCGCTACGGGCAGGCCATTGAGCACTTGCAGCAGGCGATCGCTCTGTTCCGCGAGATCGACAACCGGGGCGGCGAAGCTCGCGCACTGGACACCCTCGGTCTCTTCCATTGGCGGCAGGGCCGCTACGGGCAGGCCATTGAGCACTTCCAGCAGGCGATCGCTCTGTTCCGCGAGATCGACAACCGGGGCGGCGAAGCCAGCGCACTGGGCAACCTCGGCCTCGTTCACTGGCGGCAGGGCCGCTACGAGCAGGCCGCCGAACACCACCGGCAGGCCCTTACCCTGTTCCGCGAGACGGGCCATCACAACGGCGAAGCCAATGCGCTGGGCAATCTTGGCGCCGTGTACGGGCGGCAGGGCCATTACGAGCAGGCCACCGAACACCTCCAGCAGGCGATCGCCATACACCGTGAGGTCGGCGACCGTATTGGCGAGGCCTATGCGCTAGACCAACTCGGCATCGTGTACGGGCGGCAGGGTTGTTACGAGGAGGCTGCCGCACATCAACGGCGGGCCCTCACCCTGTTCCGCGAGACCTACCACCGCGACGGTGAACCCGAGGCACTGAACAGCCTCGGTGAGACTCTGCAGGCTACTGGACAGGCCGAGGCGGCCCGCGCCCAGCACGCCGCCGCGCTGACCCTGGCCACCGAAGCCGGTGACCGTTACGAGCAGGCCCGGGCCCATACCGGCCTCGCTGACGCCCACCATGCCACCGGCGACTCCGACCAAGCCCGTCACCGCTGGTGCCACGCCCTCACTCTCTACACAGACCTCGGCGTCCCCGACGCCAACGACGTCCACAGCCGTCTCACCGCACTCGATTAAAGGCGGGCCACACGTGGCAGTCTCCTGTCATTCCGCAGGTAGGTGTTGATACGCCGCAGTTTTCAGTCTCCCGTGACCTCGACCCCGCCGCACGTACCAGTCAAGCTAGGTCCAACGCGCTAGCCTGGAGTGGGCGGTGGCTTTCACCCCCCGAATGGGGTGAAAGCCACCGCCCACAATCCGCAGGAGGCCACTTACCAAGGAGAAAAGAAATTATACAGACTGTCCATTCTAGACTGGTACCGGCCGTGATCTGAGGGTAGGATCAAGGGCGGAATTCAGGTTCACAGTCCAGAATCAAGACTTCTCCTTAGTTCTAATGCCAACAATGACGGTTGCGGTCCCAGCGCCAGTAATGCCGACGGTGCCGCGAGTCCTCGCCCCACCAGCCGCGATCCTTGTCTCTGTCGTGGAAGTGGCGGGGATCGGGGTCATACCCCGGCCTGCCAAGACTGAAGACTTCCATGATCCTCATATTTTCATCCTCTCTTTCCCGGGAAATCATCTCACAGGAGAAATGCGTTGCTCCGCTAGTGATAAGCAGCCAACGGGGCAACAAGACAGTTCTAGAAAAACATCCAGAACTGGTCTTGCGAGTTACTTGCAGTTACCCCACGTGGCGCGGTCGATCCGCTACGTCGCCCTCATCACCAACGTCAGCGGATGCTGGATTCGCCTGGGCCGGTGACCGCTCGATCACGGGAACCTCCTCGGATGGCTCTGATCCCGCTTGAGTTCGCCTGCCGGGATCCTGACAACGCTCCCGACAAGCTCATCTGTATAGACGCCCTGGAGGGGCTGGAGGTTGTCCCGGGTCTCGTGGAACTTCAGCTGGCGGTCCCCCACCTCAGATCGGCGTGTGCGCCGACGGTCAGATGCGGGATGACATCGGCGACGGCGCCGCCGTAGGGCTGGCAGTCCAGGCGGTAAACGTGGCGCCGAGCAGGTATGGCGCGAATGTTCCCCGATCTCACTTTGTGCGTTGCCGCTGACACCAGCCGTGAACAGGTACTGGCCGACTGGACCGACCGCATGTACCAGGAGCATGCCGCCATCCATCCGGAGATCACTGCGGGACTCACCGGGGCGCTCGTCTGCTCGCTCGACATTGCTGAGCTCAGACGCGCTTTCGGCGTGACCGGCGGAGCACTGCTCGTCAAGATCGAACGGGTCGATGCTGGCCTGGCGAACCGCCTGACCGGCCCGCTGAGAGAGCTGGTCAGCTGATCACCATCGTAGGGGCGAGATGAAACATCGCCCCTACGACCTCTCGACCGTCACTCCTTCGGTCTCAAACGGTGTTTGCTTGTCTCGTATTCTCCCGACTCGTTAGGGCGCCTGGGCATGGCAATCACGTCCCCACTGTGCCTCACGAAATCTCGGATTTCTTCATCGATTTGCGGAATGCCGTCTGGCCCGCAGTCCACAATGAGGTTCACGTCTTTGAGCACACCCCAGATGGGCAATTTCGGATCGAATCTGGCCGCTCTATTACGGCACGCCCGCACGAAAATCTCAAAACCGCCGTCGCTGCCGTGGTCTTTCTCGACGCGCCGCAACTTATCCAGCAGGGCTTCTCTCTCCTTCGCGCGCATCACATACCACCCTTCAGTGCCAGATCGCCCCTTGTCGGGCAACATCACGGTAGGACGAGTTTAGACTATTTAGTCTAGCATGGTGTATAAAACCATGCAGTCTCAGGCATTCGGAGCCGGTTTCGTGGTTGCCGTTGAATGTTGATCATTATCTGGTGAGCGTGCAGGCGATGAGACGGGGTCTCAGCGTCCCGGTGAGGCCACGCTGTCCCGACCTGACGCCCAGCAGCTCGCCCAGCCACGTCCGCCACTGGTCGGCCAGCGCCTTCCGGTCCACGAGCAACCGTCGAAGTCACGTGCCGAACGGGTCGATGGCCTGGTATCTCAACCGCTGGGTGATACCTTCGTCACCCAGCGGAACATCAACGATCCTCAGGTGCAGGCGATTTTCCAGCCAAGCTACGAAACCCGCCCGCGTGAGCCGCCTCGGCTACGGCGTCATCGTCGCGGGTCTCGATGACACTGGTCTCGATGACATTGGTCGTCCCAGCAGACAGGAGCAGATATGGCCCGCGTCGGACTGTTGACGTTCTCCGACGGACGAGACTTCGTCCACGCCGACATCAAGACGTTCACGCTGGACGTCGAACGCCGCATCGCCCAGGCGCTCGAACAGGCCGGGCACGAGGTCATCCGCGCGGCAGAGCCGATCTGGATCAATACGATGGCCACCACCGAGGCGCGGCGGGTAGCTGACGCGCGGTGCGACCTCACCATCTTCAACTACCCGGTGTGGGCATTCCCGCACTTCACGATGCTCGCTGCGGCAGCAACCCCGGGTCCGCTGCTGCTGTTCTCCAACATCGACCCGCAGTTCCCCGGAATGGTCGGCATGCTGGCGGCCGGTGGGGGGCTGGACCAGATCGGCCGGCGACACACCCGGGTGTGGGGTGACGTGGCCGACTCGGCCGTGCGTGACCGCATCCTGGAGACGGTCCGGGCCGCCGCCGCCGTGTCCGCGCTGTCGGGCAGCACCTTCGGCCGGTTCGGCGGCCGTCCGATGGGGATGTACACCGCGGTGGCGGATACCGATCAGTGGATGAGCACGTTCGGGGTGGACGTCGAGGAGATCGATCAGTGGGAGATCGTGCGGCGCTGCGCCGCCACCCCGCAGTCGCGGGTGACTGCCGGCCGGGAATGGCTGGAGCGGCACGCGGCCAAGGTGCACTACGACGGCAAGCAGCTGACACCTGAGCTGCTCGAACGTCAGATTCGCTCCTACCACGCCGTGCGGGAGCTGATCGACGAGTGGAACCTCGACTTCTGCGGGATCAAGGGCCAGCCCGAGCTGACCACGCACTTCGCCACGATGGACGTCACCGAGGCGTTTCTCAACGACCCCTACGACTGGGAAGGTCCGAAACAGACCCACGTCTGCGCCACCGAATCCGACATGGACGGTGCGCTCACCATGCAACTGTTGAAGGGCCTCACCGGCACGCCGGTGCTCTTCGCCGACGTGCGGCACTATCATGCCGACCGCGGCATCTGGGACCTGTGTAACTCCGGGCAGCACGCCACCTGGTTCGCCGCCCGCAGTGACGACCCGGCGGAGAACCTGCGCACGGTGCACTTGTATCCCGAGGTCTTCTACTTCCCCGCTGGCGGCGCCTCGGTGTCGTTCTTCGCCGCGCCCGGGCGCGCCACCTTTGCCCGGCTGACCCGGATCGGGGGCAGGTACCGGATGCACGTGGCCCGCGGTGCCTTCGAGTCCTACGAGCAGGCGACCAACGAGGCGCTGGCTCAGCAGTTGACGCCTCAGTGGCCGCACGCGTTCGCTCGGCTGGAGGTCGAGGCTGAGGAGTTCCTGTCCACGTTCGGGGCCAACCACATCCATGCTGTGCCCGGCGAGCACGTCACCGAGCTGCGGGCAGTGTGCCGCATGCTCGACATCGAGTGGGCCGGGCTGGGCACGGTTCGGATGGGCGAGGTTCGGCTGGACGGGGCTCGGTGAGCTCGCTGCTGCTCGGGATCGACATCGGCACCGCCAGCTCCAAAGGCGTGCTGGTGCGCGCCGACGGCACTGTCATCGCGACCGCGACCCGAGCTCACGAGGTGTCCATGCCCCGCCCAGGCTGGGTGGAGCATGACGCTCAGGCGGTGTGGTGGGCGGACTTCGCGGCGATCAGCAAGGAGCTGACGGCAAGGATGCGCGAACCCCTCGCCGCGGTCGGTGTCAGTGGCCTGGGTCCGTGCCTGCTCCCGGTGGACAGCGAGGATCGTCCCCTTCGGCCGGCGATCCTGTACGGCGTGGACACCCGCGCCCGCCTCGAGATCGATGAGCTGACCCAGGCGCTGGGCCAGCAGGCCATCCTGGAACGCTGCGGGTCGGTGCTCACCTCGCAAGCGGTCGGACCCAAGCTGGCGTGGCTGCGCGCGAATGAACCCGAGACCTGGGCAGCTACCCGCCGCTTCCTGATGGCGAGCAGCTTCATCGTGCGCCGCCTCACCGGCAACTACGTCCTCGACCATCACTCGGCGAGCCAGTGCACCCCGATGTACGACCCGGTCGAACACCGCTGGATCAGGGAGTGGACCGAGCTCGTCGCCCCCGGGCTTGAGCTGCCGCGGCTGTGCTGGCCCTCGGATGTGGTCGGAGAGGTGCGGGGCAGCGCCGCCGAGCAGACCGGCATCGCGGCGGGTACACCGGTGGTGGCGGGCACGATCGATGCCTGGGCGGAGGCCACCAGCGTCGGCGTCACGGCGCCCGGCGACGTCATGCTGATGTACGGGACGACCATGTTCCTCATCGAGGTGCTCGACCGTCCACGCCGAAGCCCGGATCTGTGGGGCACCGTGGGCACGTTTCCCGGCACCCACACCTTCGCTGCCGGGATGGCGACCTCAGGCGCGATCACCGAATGGATCCGCAAGCTGACCAGGGAATCCTCGTTCGACCCACTCGTCGCGGAAGCCCAGCAGTCGCCGCCGGGTGCACACGGCTTGCTCATGTTGCCCTACTTCGCCGGCGAGCGGACGCCGCTGTTCGACCCGGACGCGCGCGGCGTGCTGGCCGGGCTGACCCTGCGGCACACCAGAGGGGACATCTACCGGGCGGCATTGGAGGCCACAGCCTACGGAGTACGGCACAACCTGCACACGATGCGCGACGCCGGCGGGCAGGACCGGCGCCTGGTCGCGGTGGGCGGTGGCACCAAGGGCGGGCTGTGGACGCAGATCGTCTCCGATGTCCTGGATGCCCCGCAGCAGCTGCCGCACCAGACAATGGGTGCGTGCCTGGGCGACGCGCTCCTCGCCGCGATCGGGATCGGGCAGTCACCGGAGATGTCGTCACAGTGGAACCCCATCTCGACCACGATCACGCCGCACCCGGAGTCCACTCAGATCTATGACCGCTGCTACGCCCTCTACCGGGAGCTGTACCCGAACACCCGAAAGATCGCCCACGCGCTCGCTCGAGAACAGCGCCGCCACCACCCGCTAGACGGGACCACCACAGAATCTCAGGCCCCCCATCGCATCGGAGGTAGCTGATGGTCGCGTCCTCGTTCCGGGTCCAGGCGAGTACGCGACGCGTGTATGCGCTGGGTGCGTTGGCGGCGGTGCTGTTCGGTTACGACAGCGGCATCATCGGAGCCGCGATCTTGTTCATTCCACGCGATCTGCCTCTCACACCCGCACTGAAGGGTGTTGTGGTGAGCGCCGCGGTGATTGGGGCGATGGTGGGCGCGCTGGGCAGTGGTCCCGCAGCTGATCATCAGGGACGGCAGCGAGTGCTGCTGGCTGCCGGGGTGGTCTTCACCGTCGGAGCCCTGGGTGCCGGCGTCGCCGCGACCGTCGCCGTGCTGGTGACGTTCCGCTTCGTGCTGGGGTTGGGCATCGGTATCGCGTCGGTGATGGTGCCCCTCTACCTGGCCGAGATGGCACCTGCCCGGGACCGCGGCGTGGTCACTTCCCTGAACCAGTACATGATCATCGTGGGGACGGCCCTGGCTGCGGCCATCGGCTACGGGCTGGCCTTCACCGGGTCGTGGCGGTGGATGATGCTCATCGGCGTGTTTCCCGCCCTCGTGCTGGTGGTCGGCATGCTCGCCATGCCCGACACCCCCCGATCGCTGGTACGACGTGGACATGCCGAGCACGCGCGCGCGGTGCTGACTGGCTTGCGCGGTGACACCGCGCTGGCCGAGGATGAGCTCACCGAGATCGTGGCACTGCAACGGCAGCAGCACGACACGCGCACCGGCGTCCGGCTGTCCGCCCCATGGGTGCGTCGGCTGCTGCTACTGGGCGCCCTGCTAGCTATCTTCCAGCAGGTCACCGGGATTGGCACAATGGTGTACGTGCCGACCGTGCTCGCCGGCTTTGGAGTGTCCACGCACACCGCGTTGCTATTCGCCTTTCTCAATGGACTGTTGAATATCCTGACCATCGCACTCGTTGTCCGGGCAAAGGTCGTGGACCGGCAAGGTCGCAAGCCTGTCCTGCTGGCCGGTCTAGTGGGCATGTCGGCCAGCTTGTTCGCCGTCGGCGCGGCGGCGCTGATCCTCCCAGCCCACTCCAGCGCGCTGTTCGTCATCGCGATGGCCGCGTTCGTCGTCTTCACCAACACCTTCTCCGCCACCTGGGGGCCGGTGCTGTGGGTGATGCTGGCTGAGATCTTCCCGCTCGCCATCCGGGGAGCGACGATGAGCATCGCCACCCTGTTCAACTGGTTGGCCGCTTTCCTGGTGTCACTGACCTTCCCCACCCTCACCGCACTCGCCGGCCCGGGCGTTGTCTTCATCGCCTACGCCGCCGCGGGTGTAGTGATCTTCCCGATCGTGTGGTGGATGGTGCCCGAAACCAAGGAACGCAGCCTGGAATCACTGGAAGCGACGTTTCGCAACGGCACACGAACCCCGCCGACCGAACGCACCACACACACGCCCACCGCCGCAGACACCGGAAGTAGGACATGACCGTCAACTACGGCCCGTACGGTTCAAGCCTGAGAGACCTGCCGCGGCTGCGCGGCACCCGCCGGCGCCGCGCGTCCAGCTGGGACCGCACGGGCGGTAACGACGACCGCCTCACCCTCGAGCCGGGGCACACCGCCACCCTCGCGGACATCGAGGGAGCCGGCACCATCAACCACATCTGGGTGACCGTCGCCAGCGAGCGGATGATCCGCGATCCGTGGATGCGGGAACCCGATTACCTCCGCCGGCTCGTGCTTCGCGCATACTGGGACGGCGAGGCGCACCCCAGCATCGCCGTCCCCCTGGGCGATTTCTTCGGGATCGGGCACGGCCGCACCGCCAATTTCGTCTCCGCTCCGCTCCAGATGAGCCCAGAGGACGGTAAGGGTTTCAACTGCTTTTTCC
Organism: uncultured Actinomycetota bacterium; assembly: GCA_963822695.1. Classification (GTDB taxonomy): domain Bacteria; phylum Actinomycetota; class Actinomycetes; order Mycobacteriales; family Pseudonocardiaceae. Next base: position 78,422 of record CAWGJH010000018.1, on the reverse strand, counting down.
ACATGCCGTTCGGCACGGGCGCCCGACTGGAGGTCACCAGTGAGCTGACCCACGAGCGGGTGTTCTTCTACTACTACATCGACTACGAGGAGCTCGACGAGCTCGAAGACGGCATTGGACGCTTCCACGCCCAGTGGCGCCGCAGCAATCCCTGCCCGGGAGCCGAGCCTGCATCGGAGAGCAACGCCGAGTTCCTACTCACCGGAAAAAATCTCGACGGGAGGGCCAACTACACCATTCTGGACGCAACCGGCCGCGGCCACTACGTCGGTTGCGTGCTCAACATCCACAACCTCCGCGACACCAACGAGTGGAACTGGTACGGCGAAGGCGATGACATGGTCTTCATCGACGGCGACCAGTGGCCACCCACACTTCACGGCACCGGCACCGAAGACTATTTCAACACCGCATGGTGCCCGACGCAGACCTACCACGCGCCGTATCACGGCATCACACTGCCTGGCGGCGATAACTGGAGTGGACACATCAGCCTGTACCGCTTCCACATCGAAGATCCCATGCCATTCGAACGATCCATCCGGATCAGCATCGAACACGGCCACGCGAACAAACGCAGCGACGACTACTCCTCCGTGGCCTACTGGTACCAGGCCGAGCCCCACTTGCCCTTCGATCTTGATCCCGTCGAAAGGCGCGTTCCGCGAACACGGTGACCTTGGACGACCCCGGCGGTTCGGACACACGGAGCCGTCAGCCGAGAACCTTGTCCTGGTCTAACGTGCGTCACACTGATCACTTGCTTGGTTGGCCGCGCGGGTGGGTAGACGCAAGCGTATGGACAGGGTGAGCACCCGCGCGGCTTCGGCGGGCGGGAACGCGCCGCGGTCTGCCCAGCCGGACACCGCCCGGCTGACGGCAGCCGAGATCTACGCCGCCGCGGTGCGGATCGGTGAGGACGAGCTCAAGCGCTCTTCGACTGGGCTTGCCCTCTCGGGCCTGGCCGCCGGTCTGGGCATGGGCCTGACCGGCCTGGGCTCGGCGGCCATCCTCGCCGACGTGGGCGACAGGGTGGCCCATCACCTGCTCGCCACGCTGCTCTATCCGCTGGGTTTCATCGTGGTGATCGTGGGCCGCGCCCAACTGTTCACCGAGAACACGTTGTTCCCGGTCATCCTCGTGCTCGACCGGCGCCGGCATCTGCGCAACACGCTGCGCCTGTGGGCTGTCGTGTTCATCGCCAATGTGGTGGGCGCGCTGCTGTTCGCGGTACTCATGATCAAGTGCGGGGCGGTGTCCCCCGAGGTGGCCCGGGCCCTGAGCCGGCTCGGGAGCCAGACGGTTCAGGGCAGCTTCGGGCACCTCTTCTGGGCGGGCGTGGCCGGTGGCTGGATCATCGCGTTAATGGCCTGGCTGGTCACCGCCAGCCGATTCACCATCGGCCAGATCGCGCTGATCTACCTGATGACGTTCGTGGTGGGTGCGGCGGGTCTGGCGCACTGCATCGCGGGCAGCACCGAGGCGCTCTCGGCCGTTCTGGCCGGGCAGGTGTCGGCGGGTACCTTCGTGGTGTGGCTGCTGGCCGCCACGTTGGGAAACACCGTTGGCGGGGTGATCATCGTCAGCCTGCTCAACTACGGCCAAGTAGTGGGGTCAGGGCGCGACTTGGAGCAGGTCGAGCGCCCACTGGCCGACATCGAGGCCGACACGACCGGCAACTCTCAGCGGCGCCGGATTCGCCAGCGCCGGCAGCGTCACGAGCGGCGAGATGACACGTTGTGACGCGGTGATGAGGTGGCCCGGCCTGGGTAGTGGGCTGTAGATCAACAACGTGTTATTCGTGTCTGAGGGCTTCGATGGGGCGTAGCCGGGCGGCGCGGTAGGCGGGGTAACCGCCGGCGACGAGCCCGATCGCGATGCTGATCGTGAACGACACCACGATGGGTAGGACGGTCAGGACGGGGGTGAACCCGGCGAAGGTGGGACCAAGGTGAGACGCGAAGGCGGGCGTGATGATGCGCAGGAGCAGGGACAGGCCGATCCCGACGACGACGCCGATGAGACCGCCGAGGCCGGCCAGGACGATGGACTCGATGAGGAACTGCTGGAGAATGGCGTGGCTGGTGGCGCCGATGGCTTTGCGGATCCCGATCTCGCGGGTGCGTTCGGTGACCGAGACCAGCATGATGTTCAAGACTCCGACCGAACCGACGACCAGGGAGATCGCGGCGACGGCGGCGGTGAACAAGGTGAGGATCCGAAGGATCTGGGTGAACCTGGTGAGCGTGGCTGTCAGGGTCTGGACCTCGAAATCGCGGTCTGCGGGGTTTCTGATCCGGTGCCGGGTGTCGAGGATGCTGTTCACCTCGTTCTCGGCGGCGGGCACGGCGGCCACGGAGTGGGCTTGCACGGTGGCCTGGTTGACGACGGTGCCGCGGCCGAAGACGTAGCTGCGTGCGGTGTTCAGTGGCATGACCACGGCGTTGTCGCCGGGCAGTCCGACGGGCTGCATCACCCCGATGACGGTGAAGGTCTGGCGGTTGATCTGGACATGGTGCTGGAGGGCGGCAGCGGGGTTGCCGCCGAACAGGTTGGTCACCGCGGTGGGTCCCAGCACCAGCACTCGGGCGGTGGAGCGGACCTGGGCCTGGTCAAAGAATGATCCGGTCTGGATGTCTCGGTTGTTCACCTCGAGCCAGTGCTCGGTGGAGCCGATGACGGTCACCCGGGACTGGGTAGTTGACTGGGTGGTATCGGTTTTGATCAGTGATGTGCCGGTGACCACCGGGGTGACGGCGAGGACGTCGGGTGCCTTCTGCAGCGCCGTGACGTCGGCATCGACCAGGTTTTTCGGGGTATTTCCGGGGACGTCCCCGGCCGTGGGCACGATGGTGATCAGATTGGCCAGCGGCTCGATGCGCGCATCAACCGATTTCTGCACCCCGTCGCCGATGGCGACCAGCAGGATCACCGCCGAGACCCCGATGATGAGGCCGAGCATGGTCAGCGCGGAACGCAACCGGTGGGCGCGCACCGCGCGCAGCGCGATAAGCAATGCCTCCCGCAAGCTCATGTACTGCCCTTCACTCGATTCCGTGGCACCACGATCTCCGCCAAGGACATCTCTCAGACACAACCCACCATCGGTGTTACACGCAAGAAAGTTCAGCGAATTCTCAGTTACCATCACAATGCGTAGACCGGCAACTAGCGCACTGTCGTGCGGAAAGACGATGCGTTGGAAGTTGACAGCGGACACAGTGAGCCTCGAGCACCGGTGAGTAGAACTCTGTCTGGCACTGCCCTGGAGTGAGCCCGGTTGCATGAATGGAAAAGCAACGGCCTCTTCTGCTGTAAGAAATTTATTCGACGACACTTACATAACACAGAGAGGCCGTTGCGGTCGCTACCTCAAGGTCGTCACAAGAGGCTGGTGAGAAGGCTGCCGAGGCTGGTAAAAAGGCCGCTGCCGAGGCTACCAAGACTGCCAAGAAGACCGCTTAAAAGTCCCATGATCCCTCCTTTCAGATCTCCTAGTAAACCCACCTCGAACCTGGGGCGGTGGCTTTTAACCACTCACCTCGTTCTCCATCATCGCGGATTATCTCTCCTGTCTTCTTGAATGCAGAGCAGGGAGCCAACCGCGAAGCATCTTCGCTAAGTGATCATTCAGTAAATTAGCCGACAGGTCGCAACGTTACAAGCGGCAACAGGAGACAAAAGGTGAGAGGGGAACCTCAGGTCAAAGACATCCCACTTCCTCGACGTTTCTGCGGTGCGGCTTAGGTCAGGCTTACAGAGTGAGATACTAAGCATGCACCGAAGCCGATGTCAACAACAGGCAAAAACTTGACTCACCGGCAACGAGCGAAAACTGGCAGTACCTAAGCCAATGTCAACAAAGGCTAGAATTGACTCTCCGACAACGAGCGAAAACTGGCAGTGAGAAAGGTGCTCGACGCTGTTGAGGTGAATCCGCGTCGAAACTAACTGACGTTTTGGTTGACTTGAGGTAAACATTCAGCAATTGTTCGCAGCGTACCGTTGGGTGGGGCGGTGCGGAGGTTAGTCAGAACACGAACCAAGATCAGCTAGCAACCAAGCGTCACTAACCAGCCGGGCTCGGCGTGCCTACCGACCGGATCTACCTCGACGAGGGACTGGCCGGCACCAACCAGCCCGACCAGCACCAAGCCCTGACCGCCATCCGCGCCGCTGTGATGTGACACTCTGTACAATCAAACACTCTTCCGTGCTATGAGTACTACTCTATTTGGGTGAATATGAGCCTAAAACGGCGGGAAAACTCTTACTATGAGTAAGCGTGGTCAATGACACTCCTCCTCTAGTTGAACACGCGTTCGGGTCCGGGCTCACACCCCGGAGAAGCCCGCCGGACACCTCCTCCTCGGTCCGGCGGCGCCGCGCCGCAGCGCAATAGCCCCCGTTTTCGCTGCGGCGCGGGATCCCGATCCTGACGGACACCCGCTTATTCTGCTATGCCATCGCTGCGGGGCGCGGTGGCGCCGTTGGCGTGTACATGACAAGGCGGATCCGTGCCTGCATCAGCTTGATGAGGTGTTGCTGCGCCACGCTGGTGTGGCTGGCGCGGGCGGTTTCCCCAGGGAGTGAGGATCGTCCCGCCCGGGCTAGTCTGCCTCACCCACAGGTAGGGCACCTGCTGCACCGCAGCCGTGGACATGATCTGGTCATACGGCCCGCCGGAGGGGTAGCTCTCGGTGCCGTCGCCGGTGATCACGGTGGCCGGGTATCCGGTGGTCCTCAGGGCACGGCGGGCGTTGTCGGCGAGATCAGGTGCGGAAGTACCGTTGTGGGTATGGACGGTGAGGAAGCGCGGACGATCGGCCAGCGGGTACGGCGGATCCGCAAGGCTCGGGGCAAGTCGCAGGAGGTGATCGCCGGGCTGGCCGGGATCAGCCCGCCAACCCTGTCCCGGATCGAGAACGGCAAACACCCGCTGGACTCCCTGTCGCAGCTCGTGGGCCTGGCCAACGCGCTGGAAATACCCCCCTCGGAACTGACCAGGCTTCCGGTACCCGCACCCGCCAACGGGCACACCGATTCCACCATCGAGTCAGTACGCCTGGCGCTGGACGCGATCGACATCGACAAACCGGGCGGGTTGATCATTCCCGTGGAGGTCCTGCGGGATCGAGTCGCCCAGATCCACCAGCAGAGGCGAGCGTGCCAGTTCGCCGCCGTCGCCGCCGCGCTGCCTGGCCTGATCCGTGACCTGCACACCACGCTGAACACCGGCCGCGACCATGACGAATTGCTCGAGCTGGCCGTCTACCTCCATGTGCACGTCACCCGACTGTGGCTTCTCCATGCGGCCGGGCCTACCGACCTGCTTCGCCGAACCGTCTTCCTCGCGAGACGCCTGGCCCAGCAACGCGACGAGGTCGCCACATTGGCCATGGCCGCATTCGGCGCGGCTGACGTGCTGCTGACCGGCGGGGCATTCGCTCTGGGGCAAGTCGAACTGGACTCGCTCACCCTGCCGCCGACCACCGCTGACAACGCCGGTCTGGCGTGCTTGGTCACCGCAACTCACGCTGTCGCCGCAGCACTGGATGGCCGGCCAGGTGATGCGGTCGCGCCGATGGATGCTGCCGCGGAGCTGGCCGAGCGGTTCGGGGCGACCGGCGAGGTCGATTCCCGGGGGTTCGTGTACTGCCCGACCGACGCTGGCGTATACCGCATGTGGCTCGCACTAGAAGCGGGTGAGCCTGACCGCGCGGTGAGCATCGCCCAGGACGTGCACCCCGAGCGTCACCCCGTCCCGGTGATGCGGACCTACTACTGGGTCGACTACGGGCTCGCACTCGCGCGGGTACGCGGCCGTCATGACGACGCTGTGGTGGCGCTGCGCACGGCGGAGGACCTCTTCCCCACCAAGGTGCGCCGGGACCCGATAGTCCGCGACGTGATCGCCGGACTACTCGCGCGGTCACGCCGCGACTCCCCGATGGACCGCCAGTTACGGGGAATGGCCTACCGCGCGGGTCTGTCGGTGTAGCCCGTCAGAACGTACTGTCCGCTGATCTTTCAGCGCTAAAACCTCTTCGGTCGCTCCACCCTCCACTGTAGTCAACCATGATCGATGTACCCGACACGCTGCACTCGCACCGCGAGCGTGGCCGACTGACGGCCCAGGGCCGCTGCACCGACGACGACAGCGCCTGCACCCTGCTGGTGATCCACGAAGCGGGTGGCTCGTGGGCGATTCACGGCCTGGGCGCACCGGGGGTACGGCTGTCCAAAGCCGAAATGGTGGCCCTAGCCGAGAAGATCCTGGCGCGTGCCCGGTGAGCTGGTAAGTGCGCTCGAGAGCTGACCACGCCACCCACTGCGGCGAACTCCCACCCGACGGCACCGTGGCGGCCCGCCGGTTGAGCCCTGTCCCCCGCACGCGCTCCCGGCGACCGACCGGTCCCATCGTCGGTCGGACTGCGTGGTTGACACAGTAAGGAGAAACCATGAGTGAATTACACAGTTATTACACCGACGGCCCCAGCAAGAGTCGTCGAAAAGCGATACCGGTGACGTGCGGGCTGCACCGAGGCCCGATCGGTTTCGCCAACCTGTTGGTGAGCATGCGGGACGGGACGATTGTGCTTGATCCCCATGTCACGGGCTCCTGTGTGATCTTCTTCGATGAGGACGGGGCCAGGACTCTGCGCGACATCTTGACGGAATGGCTGGGGTGAGCCGGGCCGTTGTCCGATGCGCCACGGGAGGTGAGGTGATGGGGTCGATCGTCTCGAGCACCTGTTCGAACCGACGACGAAGCCGGCACGGCGCCATGAGAACTGCTCCCCGAGATGGACTCGAACCATCAACCCTGCGATTAACAGTCGCATGCTCTGCCAATTGAGCTATCGGGGAAGGTGCTGGGTGCCCGATCCCGTCTGGCGGGCCGGCTGCGCACCACCCTAGCGCACGGTGCGCAACACCCGTGCCGCTGCCCCACGTGCTGGCAGAGCAGGATCGATCTGGCGCGCACCGAGGTGCGCGCAACCGGCTACCCGACCTGCGCGACGGCGAAGATCCGGCGAAACGGGAACCAGGTCACTCCGTCGGCTCCCGCCGGGTAGGCAGCCCTCAGTCGTGGGGCAAGTTCCTGCCGGAACTCCTCCCACTCCGCCGCCGACAGTGCCGCCCGGACCGGTCGCAGAGCGGTCCCGGTAATCCATTCGAGCACCGGGTCGGATCCGGTCAGCCGGTGCAGGTAGGTGGTCTCCCAGACGTCCAGCTCTGCGGCGCCATGGGTGAGCACCGCAGCGTATCCAGCAGGTTCGAGCACCCGCTGGGTCCCCCTGAGGTCGAACAGGCCGCGCCAGCGAGGCTCGGCGGCGAGCCGCGCTGTCTCGGCGTGTGACGGCGCGCTGGAGTTCCCCGGCACCTGCAAGGCCAACCATCCCCCCGGCGGCAGCGTCCGCATCCACTGGCGCAACAGCTCCGCGTGGTCAGGTACCCATTGCAAAACGGCGTTGCAGACGATGAGATCGGTGCCGGGAGCGGGCGACCAGCGACGAACGTCGCACAGCTCGGCGTGGATACCACGCTCGCGCGCGGCCTGCACCATCTCCGGTGAACTGTCCAGCGCCATCACGGTGGCCGCCGGCCACCGCTTGGCCAGCAACCGCGTGAGGGTGCCTGGCCCGCAGCCCAGGTCCACCACCAGAGCTGGGTCGCGGGCACCAACCCGGGCCAGCAGGTCGTGGAAGGGCCGGGCCCGGTGGTCACCGAACGCGAGGTAGGTCTCCGGATCCCACACCGCCACGATCTCCTCACTGTCAGCAACCGAGACTAGCCGGGTGAGGCCAGCACCACTCATTCTTGGGTCCCCACCGCCCGCTCACGAAGCGCCCGGTAGTACTGCTCCAGGGCTACCAGGTCACCGAAGAGCTGGTGGTAGGAGTCCGCGTCCTCCAGCGGTGAGATCCGTTGCAGCCGGGACTTGATCTCGGCGACCTGCTGCCCGACGACGGTGGCCTGCAGGCGGGCGAGCAAGCTCCCGATGTAGCACGCGTCCTCGTCGGCACTGCCCTTGACGCGTAGCGCCTCCACAGCAAGCTCGGTAAGAAGTGACCGCTGGGGACAGTGCGCGGCGACAGCATCGATCCACTCTGGACCAGACATCCCCGCGGCGGTGCCACCCGCCGCCAGCACCGCCGCGTGCACCTGCGCGTAGGCCGGGTGGGTGAACGCGTCGATGGGGAGCGTGTCATACACCGGGCCGGTCATCGCCGGCTCCTGCAGCACCGCCTTGAGCACCTCGCGCTGGGCCTGCAGCCGCACATCGTCCCGCGGGGGGAGGTCCGTGCCATTCTCAGCCGAGGACGTCTTACGAGTGCGCCCGCCACGTCGCCGAGGTTCCTCGCCGGCGGCTTCCCGAACCCGGCGCCGCACGGTGGCAATGTCCTCCCAGCCAACCCAGCCGGCGAGCTGCCGAGCGTACTCATCTCGCAGCGACACGTCCTTGATCTGGGCGACCAGCGGGACGGTACGCCGCAAGGCCTCCACCCGACCCTCCGCGGTGTCCAGATCATGCTCGGCGAGCAGGGTCCGCACCGCAAAGGTGAACAGCGGCTGGCGGCGGGCCACCAAATCGCGCACCGCGGCGTCGCCCTTGGCTTGGCGTAGCTCACAGGGGTCCATACCATCCGGCGCGATCGCGATGAAGGTCTGCGCGGCGAAGCGCTGTTCATCGTCGAAAGCCTTCAACGCCGCTTTTTTCCCGGCCTCGTCCCCATCGAAGATGAAAATCACTTCGCCATGGAATTCAAAATCGTCCATGAGCAGCCTACGCAGCACCGAGACGTGCTCCGCGCCGAAAGCCGTGCCACAGGATGCCAGCGCGGTGGGCACCCCGGCCAGGTGCATCGCCATCACGTCGGTGTAGCCCTCGACCACGACGACCTGACGACGCCGGGCGATCTCCCGCTTGGCCAGGTCCAGCCCGAAGAGCACCTGCGACTTCCGGTACAGCGGCGTCTCGGCGGTGTTGAGGTACTTCGCCTCGATGCGATCGTCGTCGAACAGCCGCCGGGCGCCGAAACCCACCACATCACCGCTGAGGTCCCGGATCGGCCACAGCAGCCGGCGGTGGAAGCGGTCTATCGGACCACGCTGGCCCTCCCGGGACACCCCGGCCTTGACCAGTTCCTCGACGGAAAACCCGCAACCCAGCAGGTGCTTGGTGAGCTGGTCCCAGCCCGACGGGGCGAAACCGCAGCCGAACGTACCCGCCACTTGCTGGGTAAACCCGCGCTGGGTGAGGAACTCCCGAGCCGGCCGCGCCTCGGCGCAGTTCAATTGCTCGGCGTAGAACTCCTGCGCCAGCCTGTTCGCCTCGACCAGCCGGGACCGGGTGCCGCGGTCGCGCTGCACCGAGGAGCCGCCACCGGTGTAGGTCAGCTGGATTCCGACCCGGTCAGCCAACCGTTCCACGGCCTCGACGAAGCCAAGGTGCTCGATCTTCATCATGAAGTCGACCACAGATCCGCCTTCACCGCAGCCGAAACAATGGAAGGTGCCGTGCCCCGGGCGGACGTTGAATGACGGGGATTTCTCATCGTGGAACGGGCACAACCCCTTGAGCGAATCCGCGCCGGCCCGGCGCAGCGCGACGTACTCGCCGACCACCTCGTCGATCCGGTTGCGCTCGCGGACCTCCACGATGTCCTCGTCCCGGATCCGTCCAGCCACGGGCGCTGAGTCTAGGGTCCGCGCCAGAGCTGGTCAGGACGGGCGGTGCAGGATGCGTGAGCGCGCGTCGTGCCGGCTGAAGAACGCCCACATCAGGGTGGCGGCCGTCGGCGACCCACCGCCGGCCCTGGCAGCTGGCCAGGCGTGGCCCCTGCCTGGATAAACGACCGACTCGACGTCTGCTCCGCCCGCGCAGTCCGCCCATCGCTGCAGCACCGCCGAGCCATCCCGTCCGGTCTGCGCCCTGGCCGGGCAGCCGTCCTGGATACGCAGCCAGTCCACGGCCTGCGGCACCGCCGGCAGGGGCGGGTGCCCGCCCGGCCTTCCGTAGAAGGGCAGTACCGGGTCCGCCGCGCCGACAGCGAGCAGGAACGGCACCGGGGGCGTGCCCGGTTCGCAGGGTGCCAACGGCACCGCGCCGTAGGTGGCCACCGCCGCGAAGAGCGTGGGGTCCGCGCACACCACGCTGTAGGCGAGCTTTCCCCCATTGCTGTACCCGACCAGGTACACCCGCCTGACGTCAACCGGCCACCGGCGCACCGCCTCGGCCACGATCGCCGCCACGAAGGGTACGTCCGGGGCACGGCGGGATCCGGCGGCCCCGCAGCAGCCGTGGCCAGCGTCCCAGGACCGCTGCTCCCCGTCGGGAAACACCAGCACCGCCCGCCGCTGCTCGGCCAGCCCGAGGAACCCGGTCTGGCGGACCACAGCGGGCTCGGACTGCCCGCGGCCGTGCAGCACGACCAGCAGCGGTACCTGACCGGTCAACTGGTCCGCAACGATGGAGCGGTAAGTGCGCCGGACGCCGCCAACGGTCACCGTGTGTGCTTCGGCGACCACCGCGGACCCCCCGGTCGTCGGTGGGTTGTCCGAAAAGGACCGGTCAGTGGCTGCGGTGACCGGCGCGACCAGCACCGTCAGCACGGCGAGCGTACTCAGCGCCCACGCCAGAGAGCGCCGGCCGGGCACCGATCGGATGAGCCCAGCCTGGTTGCCGTTGCGCCGCATGACCCAGAGTATGCCCAGGCCTCACCCAGCTGGTTTTCAGGTGGCTAGGTCAGGCTGAAGCTTATGAGCACCCTTGACGAGCTGGTCACCAGGCGCGCCACCCGCTCACCGCACCAGCGTTTCCTGGCCGATGCGCGCAGCGAGCGGTCATTCGACTTCGCCATGCTGCGCGCTGCCGCGGATGCGTGGCGCCGGGAACTCGACGCTGCCGGGGTACCGCCGGGTGCCCGGGTGCTCGTCGACGTTGACGACCCGCTCGCGTTCTGCGCCGTGCACCTCGCCGTGATCGCCGCCGGGCGATGCTCGGCACCCGTCAACCCGGCGGCTCCCCCCGCCGAAGCGGAACGCACGCGGCGCGCCCTACGGCCCTGGCTCCTGGTGAGTGATCGGGTGGCCATTCCGGGATTGCGGGTGAACCCCGCCACCGGCCTGCCTGCCGACCCGGCACCCCACGTCCCGGCGGCGACCCCACCTGAGCAGCGGACGGGCTCGGTCGCGCTGCTCACCTCCGGCTCGACCGGCACACCCAAGACGGTCCTGCTCACTGAGCGCCAGCTGCTGCATGCCGCGCGGTGCGTCGTCGGCCACCACACCCTGTCCCCCACGGACCGTGGTTTCAACCCACTGCCGTTGTTCCACATCAACGCTCAGGTTGTCGCGCTGCTCGCCACCCTCGTCGCCGGTGGCACGCTGGTGCTCGACCGGCGGTTTCACCGCACCGGGTTCTGGCAGCTCCTGGTGGAGCGCAAGATCACCTGGGTGAACGCGGTGCCGGCCATCCTGTCGATCCTGGCGCTGGGAGACGTGCCTGCCGTCCCGCCGGGGTTGCGGTTCATCCGCTCAGCGTCGGCACCGCTGCCGGCGGCGGCCCGCGAGCAGGTGACTGTGCGGAGCGGGGTCACCGTGGTGGAGAGCTACGGCATGACCGAGGCAGCCAGCCAGATCACCGCCACCCCGCTGCGCGGTGGCCACCCACCGGGATCGGTCGGCCGGCCGGTGGGGGTGGAACTCGAGGTGGTCGGGCCAGACGGCCGGCGTTGTGCCCCGGACGTGGTGGGCCGGGTCCGCATCCGCGGCGAGAGCGTGATCAGCGCGTACGCCGAGGGCGTGGCCGTCGAGCGGTTCAACGCCGCAGGCTGGCTGGACACCGGCGATCTCGGGTGGCTCGACGCCGACGGGTACCTCTACCTCACCGGGCGCGGCGATGACGTGGTGAACTGCGGCGGCGAGATGGTGCACCCGGCAGAGGTCGAAGAGGTCCTCCTCAGCGAGGCGGCGGTAGCTGAGGCCGCCGTCGCCTCGCGCCCACATGATGTGCTCGGAGCGGTGCCGGTGGCATGGATCCGACCGGTGCAGGCGCTGGACGGCGAGCAAGCGGACGAACTCGTTCACCGGCTGCGGTTGCGGTGCGAGCAGCAACTCCACCGGGTCAAACGCCCGGTGGAGTTCCGGATCGTCGCGGGCTTCCCCCTGACCCCTACCGGGAAGGTGCTGCGACGCCAGCTGCGGGAGTTGCTCGTCACCGACACCAGGCGTTTCACGGTGTCCTCCCTGTGACGCGCCTCATGGGGACGCGGCTCGCTGTGACCACCAGCGGTCCGGGCCACGTCTATGCGGTGGACCTGGTCCGGATGCTGACCTTCGCCTCGGTCATCGCGGTGCACACCGTCGCTACCATCAATCCGCCGGACAGCGTCCCCGCGGGCGGTGCCGCGATGCTGCTGCATTTCACCCGTGAGGCGTTCTTCGCCCTCACCGCGTTCGTGCTCGTGCACCGCTACCGCGACAGGCTGCACGTCGTGCCGTTCTGGCGGCGCAGGTTCCTGCTGGTCGGAGTGCCCTACGTGATCTGGTCCGTGATCTACAGCGGGCTGGCACTGATCACGACGCCGCTGCCACCCACTGGAGCACTCTCTGGGGCACTGACCCAGCTCGGGCGCAACCTGCTCACCGGCACGGCGTGGTACCACCTGTACTTCCTGGTCGTCACGATGCAGTTCTACCTGCTCTTCCCGCTGTTCCTGCGGTTGCTGCGGGGATCCCGGGGCCGGCACTGGTGGCTGCTGGGGATCAGCGCGGTCCTGCAGGTCGGCATCAACGCCGGGCTGCACGTCGCGCACCCGAGCGGGATCGCCGCGGAGCTGATGCGCTACGACGGGTCGTTCGTCGGCAGCTATGTGTTCTACCTGGTGCTCGGTGGGGTAGCCGCGCTGCACGCCGACCGGGTGCAGGCCTGGGTCCGCGGGCATCTGGTGATAGTGCCCGTGGCACTTGTCCTCACTGGTGCCGCAGCCGAGGGGTGGTACCACAGATCGGTGCTCGGTGGCAGCTCCCCAGTGGCCGCCTCCGACGTGTTCCAGCCGGTGATGGTGCCCTGGTGCGTGGCCGTCATCACGGCGTTGTTCGCACTCGGCGTCATGTGGGCGGCGCGGCGGGGAGCCGGCCCGGGGTCGCGGGCCGTCGAGATCGGCTCTGACCGCTCATTCGGGGTATTCCTGGTGCATCCGATGGTGCTGTGGGCGTTGATGGTCGGCCCGTCGGCGTGGCTGTCCACCCACATGTCCGCACTCGGCTCGACCATTATCGCTTTCGCCACCACCGTCGTGGTGTCGCTGCTGGTGGTCGAGGTGCTGCGGCACAGCCCGCTCAGCATGGTGCTCACCGGAAAGCGCCGCTCGCTGCGCGGTTCACCTGTTCATTCCAGCAGATCCGAGCCTTCCGTCTGCGCCCCGCCGATCAGGCTGGGCGCAGGGCGGATGTGAGGAGGGGATCATGATCGACACTCAACTGCGCTTACCGGACCTCGAGTCCAAACCGCGGCGGCGTGGGCTCACCATGGTCATCGATCCGGGGTTGTTCACCGGCCAATTCGAGGACGCGATAGACAGCGTGGGCGAGTTCGTGGATCTCGTGAAGTTCGGCTGGGGTACCTGCCTGGTCACCAAAGACATCAAACGGAAGATCGACATCTTGCGCAGCGCCGGCATCGGCTTCTATTTCGGCGGCACCCTGTTCGAGCGTTACGCGTTGGACGGGCTCGTGTCGGAGTGGCTGGCCCTGTGCCGCGTGCTGGGCGCCACTCACGTCGAGGTGTCCAATGGCACGATCCCTATCGACAACACCGAGAAAGCCCGCTGGGTGGCCCGGCTCGCCGACGAGTTCGTCGTCATCAGCGAGGTCGGCTTCAAGGACGTCCGGCGTTCCGATGCCCTGGCACCGGTGCGCTGGATCTCCTTCATCAAGGAGGACCTCGCCGCCGGGGCACACCTGGTCACCGCCGAGGCCCGGGAAAGCGGTCGCAGCGGGATCTGCCGGTCCGACGGTGAACCGCGCCACGAGTTGGTCGACGAGATCCTCAGCTCTGGTATTGACCTCGACCGGCTGCTGTTCGAGGCCCCGAACAAGGACCTGCAGACCTACTTCCTCCGCCGGATGGGCCCGTCGGTCAACGTGGGCAATGTGCGGGCCGACGACGTGATCGCGCTGGAGACGCTGCGGCGGGGTCTGCGGTCGGACACCTTGCTGGAGACGTTGTGATGAGCACCCCGCCGCACGTGTTCCACCTGGCGATCCCGGCCCGGGGCCTGGACGACGCACGACGGTTCTACGTCGAGGCCCTCGGCTGCACGCTGGCCAGGCGGTACGCAGACCGCATCACCCTGAACTTCTTCGGCGACCAACTTGTCTGCCACCTCTCCGACCGCGTCGATGCCGCTCCCCAGCTCTACCCCAGGCATTTCGGGGTCACATTCCGGGACCGGCCAGACTGGGAGCGGCTGCTCACCCTGGCCAGAGCGCACCACCTGCCGTTCTTCGCCCACCCCTTCCGCCGCTTCGACGGCCAGCCCGAAGGACACGACACGTTCGTGCTACAAGATCCATCGAACAACCTGCTGGAGTTCAAGCACTACGACAACCCCCACATGATGTACTGAAGGGGGCTCACCCCAGATCGGTGCCGAACGAGTCGGCCGGGGCGTGGGTGAACCGGTAGTGCAGCAGCGCGGCACTCTCCCGAATGATATAGCGGGCCTGGATGGTTCGGGTCTGCACGATCGGGCCGCTGCGGGTGGGTGAGGTCCAGGCGGCCAGCCCGAGGTCATCAGCCATCGTACGAGCCCGCAACGAATGCCAGGGATCGCTGACGATCACTGCGGTATGCCAGCCCACGAGCCCTGCCCGACGGGCCACCGCGCGCAGGCTCTCCAGGGTGTCTCGGCCCTCCCCGATCGGCACCACGGCGGACTGGGGAATCCCATAGGACATCAGGTAATTGCGGCCGGCCTCGGCCTCGGTGTAGGTGTCGCCGACCCGCCGACCACCGACCGTGACGATCACCGGCGCGACCCCGTCGCGCCACAGCCGCGCGGCGTGGTCCAGCCGGGAGCCCAGCACCGCCGACGGTGTCCCGTCATACTGGGCCGCACCCAGCACCACCACGACGTCGGCGGAGTCACGGTCATCGGCCCGAGCCACCTGCCACACCCGGAACACCGTGCCACCGACGACCAGAGCACCCACCAGCACCGCGCCGAAGACCAGCCGGATCAGCGCGGTGGGCAGCACGGACCGGGCGGGCCGCTCACCCACCGATGCGGCCCGCCGCGGTGGCTAGCGGGCCACCGGAACGCCCCCGCCGCACAGCGAGAACCTCCCCGACCACGGACACCGCCGTCTCCGCCGGTCGGGCCGCTCCCACGTCCAGACCCACCGGTCCATGCAGCCGGGCCAGTTCCTCGTCGGTGATTCCGGCGGCCCGGAGCCGGCGACGACGAACCTCTTGGGTGTGCCGCGATCCCAGCGCACCGCAGAAACCGCGCCCTGACCGCAGCAGTTCCACCAGCACGGCGTCGAAGGCCGGCCCGTGATCGAGCAGCACCAGCACGTCGGCGGCGGTGAACTCTTTCGCGGCGAGGACCGCAGGCTCCAACTCGGTCTCGGTGCGCACCGCCCAGCCCAGCAACTCGCACTGCGCCTCCAGGGCTGCCCTGATCGCCCCACTGCCCACGATCAGCATGGTGGTGACCGGCACCCACACGTCGAGCAGTACGGCGGTCCCTCCGACGTCGCCGTGCTCGGTAGCTGTCGCGCCGATCCGGGCCAGCTCACGCAGCCTGGCCAGCACCACCTCATCCACGTCCGCGGCGCCGAGCGTGCCGACGACCTCGGTCAGCCCATGCCCGGCCGCCACCAGCACCGCCGACCCATCGACTGTGGAGGCCAGCGCGCAGGGTTCACCATCAGCGAGCGCTGCACCCAACGCGGCGGCGGCTTGTGCGGGTAGCGGATGACCCAGCAGTTGGGCGCCGCCGCTGCAGGCCAGCCCGGCGGCCAGCGCGTCCGGCTCGGTGACGTGCCCTGTCGCGGTTCCGGGCGTGGACACCGCGGAGGTCAGCAACGGCACCGCCACGGAGTCCATGGTGCCCTCGAACACCGCACCCGCCCGGTCACCATCGGCAGTGCCGGCCAGCAGTTGCCCGGTGGCGACGGTGCCGAAACCATGCCGCCCCAGCACCCGCACCACCCCGGCGGGACGACCCTCCCCCGCCCAGCGGCGCAGTGCCGCACCGGCTTGCCGGCGGTAACGCGTTTCCTCAGCATTCACGGTGTTCATGCCCACCATGCTCCCAGAATGAACGGCGATCAGCAGCCGACCAGGCGAGTCGCGAGATAGGACTCGACCTGATCCATCGCGACCCGCTCCTGAGCCATGGTGTCCCGCTCCCGCACCGTCACCGCATGGTCGGTCAGTGAATCGAAGTTGACCGTCACGCAGAACGGCGTGCCGATCTCGTCCTGGCGGCGGTACCGGCGGCCGATGGCGCCGGCATCGTCGAAATCGATGTTCCAATGTCGCCGCAGCGCTGCGGCGAGGTCCCGGGCTTTGGGGGAAAGGTCGGCGTTGCGCGACAGCGGCAGCACCGCTGCCTTCACCGGCGCGAGCCGCTTGTCCAGCCTGAGCACCACGCGGCGGTCCACCCCGCCCTTGGCATTGGGAGCCTCATCCTCCGCGTAGGCCTCCAGCATGAAGGCCATCATGGGACGGCCCACGCCAGCGGCAGGCTCGATCACGTAGGGCCGGTAGCGGGAGTCGGTGGCCTGGTCGTAGTAGGACAGGTCAACTCCGGAGTGGTTGGAGTGGGTGGTGAGGTCAAAATCAGTGCGGTTGGCGATGCCTTCCAGCTCTCCCCATTCCTGGCCGGATGAAAAACCGAACCGGTACTCCACATCCACGGTTCGCTTGGAGTAATGCGAGAGCTTCTCCTTGGGATGCTCGTAGTGCCGCACGTTGTCGTGGCTGATGCCCAGGTTGACATACCAGTCGGTGCGGGTATCAATCCAGTACTGATGCCACTGCTCGTCGGTGCCCGGCTCGACGAAGAACTCCATCTCCATCTGCTCAAACTCGCGGGTGCGGAAGATGAAGTTGCCGGGGGTGATCTCGTTACGGAAGCTCTTGCCGACCTGCGCGATACCGAATGGCGGCTTCTTACGGGCGGACATCACAACATTCTGGAAGTTGACGAAGATGCCCTGCGCGGTCTCTGGACGCAGGTAATGCAGCCCCTCCTCGGACTCCACCGGACCGAGGTACGTCTTGAGCATCATGTTGAACTCGCGCGGCTCGGTGTATTCGCCGCGGGTCCCACAGTGGGGGCACGGGATGTCCGACAGGTCTCCCTCCAGCACATCCTTACCGGTGCGCTCGGCGTAGTCCTCGGCGAGCTGGTCGGCCCGGAATCTCTTGTGGCAGCTCTGGCACTCCACCAGTGGGTCGTGAAAGGCCTGCACGTGGCCGGAGGCGACCCACACCTGGCGGGGCAGGATCACCGACGAGTCCAGGCCGACGACGTCGTCTCGACCAGTGACCATTGCGCGCCACCACTGGCGCTTGACGTTCTCCTTGAGCTCCACGCCAAGCGGGCCATAGTCCCAGGCCGAGCGGGTTCCACCATAGATCTCCCCACTCGGGAACACGAAGCCACGGCGCTTGCACAAGCTGACGACAGTCTCGATGCGATCCGCGGACACTGGGAGCTCCTGGTGGGTCGTTACGCCGGTCGTGTCCACATTAGCGATCGTCGGATCCGAACCCCCGCTCGGCGTCGAGCGCACGTACGCTGCCGTAGTCGTTCACCAGTCGTTCACAGCACCACCCTCGGCGACGGCCGGCACCTTGTCACCAGGAGAATGACGTGAGCGACCTGCCGGGCAGGTGGCGTCGTGGCAGGTGACCCGGCGCCTACCATGGCCGGCGGATCGGGGTCGAGCGCGGGAAGCGAGGCAGACGGCGATGGCGGGTGTCACCGCAGACGCAGTACCGGACCCGGCCATCGATGACGAGCATTCGCCCGGTCGACCGGCTCCCGGTCCGGCGGCGACCCGCCCACGGGCGACCCTGGTGGCGGCCGGCGAGCTGCTGCGAGCGCTGTCCGCGCCGGTGCGGATCTCCATCGTGCTGCAGCTGCGCGACAGCGAGCGCTGCGTCCACGAGCTGGTCGACGCGCTGGGCGTCACCCAGCCGCTGATCAGCCAGCACCTGCGGGTGCTCAAATCCGCTGGGGTGGTGGACAGCGAGCGGCACGGCCGGGAGGTCGTCTACCGGCTGGTTGACGAGCACCTGTCGCACATCGTGGTGGAGGCCGTCACACACGTGGAGGAGGAATGAGCGCCTCGGGTCCGGCCGACCCGGTCCATCGGCTGCGCTCGACCCGGCAGCGGACCGCAGTGTCCAGGCTGCTCGACGACACCGACGGCTTCCGATCCGCCCAGGAGATCCACGAGAAGCTACGACGCTGTGGCGAGGGCATCGGCTTGACTACGGTGTACCGCACCCTGCAGACGTTGGCCGAGGCCGGTGAGGTTGACGTGCTGCGCACCGCCAGCGGCGAAGCTGTCTACCGGCGTTGCTCGGCGCATCACCATCATCACCTGGTGTGCCGGCACTGCGGGCGCACGGTGGAAGTCGAGGGCCCGACCGTGGAACTGTGGGCCGAGAAAGTCGCCGACGACCACGGCTTCACCGACATCGACCACACGATAGAGATCTCCGGCCGCTGCGCCGACTGCGCGACGTCCTGAGACCGGTCAGAGATCACGCGGCGAGCAACTCGTCACGCACCTGAGAGGCTGCGGAGACCACCAGCATGAGCAGCGTACCCAGCGGCACGGTGCCCAAGCCGGCAGCCGGGAATGCGTAACGCAGCGTCACATCGGCCCCGCGCTCGGTGCGGACCAGCCCCAGGGTGCCGAACAAGCCTCGCCCAGCCCGCGTGGCGACCCGCGCGGCCAGCTCACCGTCGTCAGGAACATCCCAGGCGACCACACAGGTCAGGCTGAGCATCGCCAGGCCCTCGACGAGTTCCACCGCCTGCACCGCACAGGGCACCTCGGCGTGCTGGAAGGTCAGCGAGCCATCGTCGTCCACCTTGACATCCTGGTAGCGCTCCAGCGCCGTCCGGGCGGCGTCGAGCAACTCCCAGGTGCAGGCAAGACTCGCCGCGCCCTCGTCATGGCTCACCGGATCGTCCTCCTAGAGGTCTTGGGCTCGGATGGCATGGGCTGAGATGGCACGGTATCGGATGACCCATTGTCGATGGCACGGCCGAACCGGCGGTCACGGGCGGCGTAAACCTCGCAGGCCCGCCATAGATCGCGGCGGTCCAGATCGGGAAACAGGACGTCCTGGAACACCAGCTCCGCGTAGGCAGCCTGCCAGATGAGGAAGTTGGAGATGCGCTGCTCGCCCGAGGGTCGCAGGAACAGGTTGACGTCGGGCATGTCCGGCTCGTCCAGGTAGCGGGCCAGCATCCGCTCATCGACCCGCTCCGGATCGATCTCCCCGCGGGCCGCCCGGCGAGCCACCTCGCGCGCCGCGTCGGCGATCTCGGCGCGACCGCCGTAGTTCACGCACATGGTCAGGGTCATGACAGTGTTGCCCGCGGTCAGCTCCTCGGCGACCTCGAGCTCCCGGATCACGCTGCGCCACAACCGCGGGCGACGCCCAGCCCAGCGCACCCGCACGCCCATCTCGTGCATCTGGTCCCGACGGCGGCGGATGACGTCACGGTTGAAGCCCATCAGGAAGCGCACCTCATCGGGGCTGCGTCGCCAGTTCTCGGTGGAGAACGCATAAGCCGACAGCCACCTCACACCCAGCTCGATGCAGCCACCCACCACGTCCAGCAACACGGCCTCACCACGGCGGTGACCCTCGGTGCGGGGCAGCCCTCGTTGCTGGGCCCACCGCCCGTTGCCATCCATCACCAAGGCCACGTGCCGGGGCACCCGCTCGGCGGGGATCAACGGTGGCCGGGCACCGGAGGGATGCGGATCGGGTGCACGCACCACCACCACCGGTCTCCCTCCCGCCATGGTGTCCGAGTTGCGGCGCCCATCCTGCCGCCTGGCGCATTCAGTGAGCTCTCAGGGGGCTGAACGCTCAACCAGCGGGAGGGAGCGGAGTTGGCGTTCGAGGTGCCATTGCAGGTGGGCGGCGACCAGGCCGCTGCCCTCCCGGCGGACCGCAGCCGGCGCCCCCTCGGCGATCCGCCAGTTTCCCCGCACCAGGGCGTCGAGCAGCTCCAGGGTCTGGGCCGACGGGGTGGCCGCGCCGGCCGGACGGCAGCCGGGACAGACCACACCCCCCGCGGCAACGCTGAACGCCCGGTGCGGTCCCGGTACCCCGCATCGGGCGCATTCGGTCAGCGCGGGCGCCCATCCGGCGGCGGCCATCGCGCGCAGCAGGAACGCGTCGAGCACCAGGGGGGCTTGCCGCGCTCCGTCAGCCAGCGCCCGCAGCGCACCCACGACCAGCAGGTACAACCGCAGCACCGGTTCACCCTCGGCGCCAGCCAGCCGCTCGGCGGTTTCCAGCACCGCGCAGCCGGTGGTGTAACGGCCGTAGTCGCCGACCAGCCGGGAACCGAAGCCGTTGACCGTCTCGACCTGGGTGATGATATCCAGCGTCCGCCCGCGGTAGAACTGCACGTCAACGTGCCCGAACGGCTCCAGCCTCGCGCCGAATCTCGATGAGGTGCGCCGCACGCCCTTGGCCACCGCGCGCACCGGCCCGTTCCGGCGGGTCAGCAGCGTGATGATGCGATCGGCTTCGCCCAACTTCTGCACCCGCAGCACAACACCGGTGTCGCGGTACAGGCTCACCCTTCCATCGTCGCACCGCCGAGCCGGCAGGAGAACGCGACGCGCACGTCAGACCTAGAAACCCAGCCGGCCCTAGAAACCCAGCCGGCGCAGCTGCTTGGGATCGCGCTGCCAGTCCTTGGCGACCTTCACGTGCAGATCCAGGTACACCGAGACGCCCAGCAGGGCCTCGATGTGCGCCCGTGCGCGGCTGCCGACCTCCTTGAGCCGCTGGCCGCCGCGTCCGATCACGATCGCTTTCTGGCTGTCGCGCTCCACGTAGAGATGCGCGTAGACGTCGAGCAGGTCAGCCCGCCCCTCCCGGGGGTTCATCTCCTCCACCACGACGGCCAGCGAGTGCGGCAGCTCATCGCGCACGCCCTCCAGCGCCGCCTCCCGGACCAGCTCAGCGACCAGGGTCTGCTCCGGTTCGTCGGTGAGCTCCCCACTGGGATACAGCGGTGGCGATTCCGGCATCCGCGCCAGCAGCAGGTCAGCGAGCAGCCCCACCTGGAAACCATCGACCGCGGACACCGGCACCAGCTCGGCGAACTCACCGAAACCGGCCGAGCGCGCCAGCTCAGCCAGCCCGGCGAGGTGCTCGGCTACTCGCTGCGGGGCCACCAGGTCGGTCTTGGTCACGATGCCGAACACCGGGGTGCGCCGGGCCAGTGCGGCCAACTCACCGGCGATGAACCGGTCTCCGGACCCGATCGCGGCGTCGGCGGGCACGCAGAAACCGATCGCGTCCACCTCAGACCAGGTCGCGCGCACCAGACTGTTGAGCCGCTGACCGAGCAACGTGCGGGGCCGGTGCAGGCCGGGCGTGTCCACCAGCACGAGCTGCCCGTGGGGCTGGTGCACGATTCCCCGGATAGTGTGTCGGGTGGTCTGGGGCCGGCTGGAGGTGATCGCCACCTTCTGGCCCACCAGCGAGTTGGTCAATGTTGACTTGCCGACGTTGGGCCTACCCACCAGGCAGGCGAACCCGGCCCGGAACGGCCCTGCGGTGTGCGGTGCTTCATCCTGGGCCACGGTCACCCCGCCGCGCGCAGGACGTTGTGGACGCTGCCCCGCTGATCGGCCACCAGCACCGGGACAGCTGGCCCGAGCTCGTGGACCGCGGCCAGAGAGGCAGCGTCCACCGACCCCGATCCAGATACCACCGCAGCCGCCTCCAAGCCGGTCGCCCCGCTGGCCACCGCCGCCGCCACCGCCGCCTGCAGCGCGGTCAGCGCCAGCGAGGGCAGCGAGACCGTGACGCCGGTGTAGGTGCGCCCATGAGTATCCCGCACCGCGGCACCCTCCTGGGCGCCGGTGCGGGCTTGCGCCGAGCGCGCCAGCGTCACGATCTTAGCGTCCTCGGGGTCGAGGTTGACGGTCTCAGGCACGGGTGTCGCTCGCTTCCTGCGGCGGGTCGGCCGCGGCGGGGTAAACCTGGGGTCGATAGGTATGGGTTCGATATGTCTGGGGATCCGGCTGCGCGGAGACCCGGCGTGCGGTGACGGTGGTGATGCGCAACCGCCCACGACGATCGTTGCCGCCCTCGGCGCGCAGCCGCAAGCCGGCCACCTCGACCACGGCACCGGGCACCGGCACCCGGCCCAACCGCTGGGCCAGTAGCCCACCGACGGTCTCCACGTCGGTGTCCGCGAGGTCCACCTCGAACAACTCACCTAGGTCGATCACCGGCAGCCGGCTGGTCACGCGTACCGTACCGTCCCCGAGGCGCTCGATCGGCGGCCGCTGGTCGGTGTCGGACTCGTCAGTGATCTCGCCGACGATCTCCTCGAGGATATCCTCGATCGTCAGCAGGCCAGCGGTGCCGCCGTACTCGTTGACGACAACGGCCATGTGGTTGTGTGAGACCTGCATCTCCTTGAGTAGCACGGTCAGCAACTTGGAGTCAGGCACGAACGTCGCGGGCCGCATCACCTCACCGACAGTGGGGCCGCCAGCGAGGTCGCCCTGCTGCTCGGCCGCCAGTAGATGCTTGAGGTGCACGACACCGACGATGTCATCGACGCTGTCCCCGATCACGGGGATCCGGGAGAATCCGGAACGCAGGCACAGTGCCACTGCCTGGCCTACCGACTTGCCCTGCTCAATCCAGACGATCTCGGTCCGGGGCACCATCACCTCGCGGGCCACGGTGTCCCCCAGTTCGAACACGGAGTGGATCATCTCGGCCTCGCCGGCCTCGACCACGCCGCGCTGACCCGCCATATCCACTAGCTCTCGGAGTTCAACCTCGGAGCTGAACGGCCCTTCCGGGAAACCCCGGCCGGGCGTGATCGCATTGCCAACGACGATGAGCAGCCGCGATAACGGGCCCAGGATCCGGCCCAGCACCCGGACCGGGCCAGCCACCAGGAGGCCGACGCGGTAGGCGTGCTGGCGCCCGATGGTACGCGGACCCACCCCGACGACCACATAGGTCACCACCACCATCGCCAACCCGGCGACCAGGACCGCCAGCCAGATCGACGACAATGCCCGCACCGCCGCGACGGTGACCAGCACCGTCGCGGTCAGCTCGCAGCTCAGCCGCAGCAACAGCAGCAGGTTGACATGCCGGGGCCGGTCGGCGACGACGAGCGCAAGTGCCCCAGCGCCAAACCAGCCAGAGCGCACCAGCGCGTCGACCCGGGCCCGCGACACTGTGCCCAGCGCGGCGTCAGCCGCAGCAAAACCGCCCGCAGCCACCACCAAGGCGGCGGCCAGCACGAGCAGGGGAACCGAAGACGTCAGCACTGTCAGGCCGGTTCGCTATTCCGGGGGCTGTTCCGGGGGCTATCCCGGAGAGCCGGAGTCCTCCGGCCCGTCCAGACCGACCACCCCCAGTAGCCGGGTGTCCGCGTCCCGCTGGGCGATCCGGCGCCGGATGGCCCGGTCGGCGCGCCGGAACTCCTCGAGGACCCGGTCCTGCAGGGCGAACATCTCGCGCTCCTCGGCGGGCTCGGCGTGGTCGTAACCCAGCAGATGCAGCACGCCGTGCACAGTGAGCAGGTGCAGCTCATCGAGCACTGAATGACCCGCTGCGGCGGCCTGTTCCCTCGCGACCTCTGGGCACAGCACGATGTCACCGAGCAGCGCAGGACCACCGGATGGGCTGTCCGGCTTGCCACCAGCCAGCAGACCGCCCTCGTCCGCGTCGTCCATCGGGAAGGCCATCACATCGGTGGGCCCCGGCAGATCCATCCAGCGCTCATGCAGATCGGTCATCACCCCGCTGCTGACCAGCAGCACGGACAGTTCGGCTAATGGGCTGACGCCCATCCGATCCATCGCGAAACGCGCCGCCGACACGATCGATGCCTCGGAGATGGCGGTGCCGGACTCGTTGCGGATCTCGATGCCCACTGACGGATCACCGCCTCCGGCGGCGGTCGGCACGGTTGAGCACCGGGCGCGCACCGGTGGTCTCCTGGCCGGCGTCCCACCGCGCATAGGCGTCCACGATGTCGGTGACCAGCCGGTGACGGACCACGTCGGCACTGGACAGCTGTGCGAAGTGCACGTCGTCCACCCCATCGAGGATCTCCTGCACGATCCGCAGCCCGGACACCTGACCGCCCGGCAGATCGATCTGGGTGACGTCACCGGTGACCACGACCTGGGAGCCGAAGCCAAGCCGGGTGAGGAACATCTTCATCTGCTCCTGGGTGGTGTTCTGCGCCTCGTCGAGGATGATGAAGGCCTCGTTGAGGGTGCGCCCGCGCATGTAGGCCAGCGGGGCGACCTCGATGGTTCCGGCGGCCATCAGCTTGGGGATCGACTCCGGATCGAGCATGTCGTGCAGCGCATCGTACAGCGGGCGCAGGTACGGGTCGATCTTCTCGTACAGGGTACCGGGCAAGAAACCCAACCGCTCCCCCGCCTCGACCGCCGGCCGGGTGAGGATGATCCGGTTGACCTGCTTGGCCTGCAGCGCCTGCACCGCCTTGGCCATCGCCAGGTAGGTCTTGCCGGTACCGGCGGGTCCGATGCCGAACACGATGGTGCAGCGATCGATGGCATCGACGTAACGCTTCTGATTCAGCGTTTTGGGCCGGATCGTGCGACCGCGCCGGGAGAGAATGTCCAGGCTGAGCACCTCGGCAGGCGATTCCGCGTTCCCCTGGGCGAGCATCGCCAGGGTCGCCCGGACCGCATCCGGGCCGAGCTGCTGGCCACGGCAGGCCAGGATGACCAACTCGCCGAAGGCTCGCTCGGCGAATGCGACGTCCGCCGGGGTGCCGGAGAGGGTGACCTCGTTGCCCCGCACGTGCACGTCGGCGGTGAGCAGGTCCTCGGTCACCCTGAGATTCTCGTCGCGAGACCCCAGCAGGGCCAGCACGGCAGAATCTGGGATCACAATCTTCGACTGGACCGGTCCGGGCTGCGTCGTTTCCGAACTGGATCGGGAGGCGCCCTCCACTGGGGTATGAGTCACTGGGGTATGAGTCACGTGGGCGTGGGTCCTGCTTCCTGCGCGCTCGCGCATCTCGGGTCAACCGGCAAGACTGATGCTAGCCGGACACCCGAGTCCGCAGGGTTTCACGATTTCACACGTAGAGATTTCGCACGTACGCCCGCACCGCCCGAGGCGCGGCACGCGGCGGGATTAGGATGCCGCGCCACGGCGAAAACTGGGGATTGTCCCGCCGTGGCGCGGCGCCGCCGGACCGAGGGGGGAGGTGCCCGGCGGAGTCACTCTGGGCTTATGAGCCCACACTGTATCTTTACTCGATCAGGTGGTCGTCGTCGTATTTCCTACTTAAGGTAACTCTTTTCGCGGCGAAGCGCGCTATTTGTCACCCGAATAGCGCATGGCCCACCGTTGAGAGAGTGCCCCAATTGCACCGAGAGCAACCGCACCAACACTCGAAGAACGCAAAACCCCCGGACCCAGCCGCACTGGCCGGCCCCCCGCGGCGGTGAGGGTGGCCAATTCGGCCTCGGTGATGCCGCCCTCCGGCCCGACCACCAGTAGGAGTTCCCCCGCAGCGGGTAACGGCACCGAGGGCAACGGATCGGTCGCGCTTTCATGCAGCACCAGGCACCCCGCCGCAGCGGCACAGCGCTGCCCGAGCGCGGTGGTGCCCACTGGCTCGGCCACCTCGGGGAACCATCCCCGGCGGGACTGCTTGGCCGCCTCACGCGCCGTCTCTCGCCAACGGGACAGCGCCTTCGCCCCGCGTGGCCCGTCATCCCAGCGAGCCACGCAGCGGGCAGCTCGCCAGGGCAATACCGTATCCACCCCGGCCTCGGTGGCCAGCTCCACCGACAGCTCCCCCCGCTGGCCCTTGACCAGCGCCTGGGCCAGCGTCACCCGCAACGCCGGAGCCTGCTCGATCGTCCGGCGCAGCACCCGCAGCCGCAGCCGATCCCGACCGGTATCGAGCACCTCACACAGGGCCAGCTCACCACAGCCGTCGGTGAGCATCAGACGCTCGCCGGCTCGCAACCGTCGCACCGTCGCGGCGTGCCTGCCCTCGGGTCCAGCCAGCGTTGTCTCGGCGCCCTCAGAAGGCAGCTGCTCGGCGAGAAACACCGGCAGGTTGCTCACCGCGGCCCCTCACCGGCGCCCGTCAGCGTCCACCTAGAGAATCCCGCAACCGGGAGAACAAACCACCGGCCCGGCCGTTCGCCGTGAGCTCGGCCTGCTCCTCACCGCGCAGGAGGGCAAGCTCACGCAGCAGTTCGATCTGCCGGGGATCCAGCCGCGTCGGGGTCACGACGTCGAGGTGGACGAACAGGTCGCCCCGCCCCTCAGCGCGGCCGGTGCTGCGCAGCCGCGGCATCCCCCGCCCCCGCAAGGACAGCACGGTCGCGCACTGGGTGCCCGGTTCGACCCGAACCTCCTCGGTGCCGTCAAGGGTCTCCAGGACGACGGTGGTGCCCAACGCGGCGGCCGTCATCGGAACCCGCACGGTGCAGTGCAGGTCGGCATCGTCGCGGGTGAACGTCTCGTGCGGCACCTCCTGCACCTCGACGTAGAGATCACCCGCTGGGCCGCCACCGGGGCCTACCTCGCCCTGGCCGGCCAGCCGCACCCGCATCCCGTCCCCCACTCCGGCAGGTACCTTCGCGGTGACGTTGCGGCGGGCCCGGATCCGCCCGTCCCCGCCGCACTGGCGGCAAGGGTCCGGGATGACCTCGCCGAGGCCGCGGCACACCGGGCACGGCCGCGAGGTCATCACCTGACCGAGGAAGGTCCGCTGCACGTTCTGCACCTCGCCGGCGCCGCCACAGGTGTCGCAGGTCCGCGGCCGGGCGCCGGTGGCGCAACCGGAGCCGTTGCATTCGCCACAGAGCACGGCGGTGTCCACGGTGAGCTCGCGGGATGCCCCGCTGGCACACTCCTCGAGGGTGAGCTGCAGCCGGATCAGTGCGTCGGAACCGCTCTGCACCCGACTGCGCGGCCCGCGCCGGCCGGGCCCACCACCAGCACCGAAGAAGGCGTCCATGATGTCGCCAAAACCGAACCCGCCAAAGGGATCACCCCCTGCACCGCGCCCCGCGCCGGGCTCCAGCGGATCCCCGCCGAGGTCAACGATCTGGCGCTTCTGCGGGTCAGTCAGCACCTCGTAGGCGGCGGTGACATCCTGGAAACGCTGTCGCGCTTCGGCGTCGGGGTTGACGTCGGGGTGCAACTCCCGCGCCAACTTGCGGTAGGCGCGCTTAATCTGCTCCGCGCTGGCGTCCCGGGGCACTCCCAGGATTGCGTAGTAGTCCCTGGCCACGCTGGCGTCCTCCCGCCGCAGCCCTCGCCGCGGTACTCGTCGTGCATATCTATTCGGTGAGCGCAACCCCGCTCACCGGGTGGTCAGGATCTCCCCCACATATCGTGCCACCGCTCGCACCGCGGCGATGGTGCCCGGGTAGTCCATCCTGGTCGGTCCGACCACGCCCATACCCCCGAGCACCGTGCCGTGCGAGGCATAGCCGATCGAGACCAACGACGTACTGCGCATCTCCTCAGCCTCATTCTCCTCACCGATCCGCACCGTGATGGTGCCCGGGTCACGGGCTGCGGCCAGCAGCTTGAGCACCACCACCTGCTCCTCCAACGCCTCGAGCACCTGGCGTAACGAGCCTGGGAAGTCGGTGGCGTTGCGGGTGAGGTTGGCGGTGCCGCCGAGCAACAGCCGCTCCTCGGGATGCTCCACCAATGTCTCGATCAGAACCGTCGAGGCCCGGATCATCGCATCCCGGAGCTCCAGGGGAGCCTGCTCGGGAAGGTCAGCCACCGCTGCGGAGGCCTCCCCCAGCCGGCGCCCCGCCAGCGCCTGATTGAGCAGCGTTCGTAGCTGCGCCACCTGCTCCTCGGTGATGACGTCACCCAGGTCAAGCAGGCGCTGGTCCACCCGGCCCGCGTCGGTGATGAGGACCAGCATCAACCGGGCCGGAGTCACCGCGAGCACCTCAAGGTGACGCACCGTGGACCGGCTCAGGGTGGGGTACTGGATCACCGCCACCTGCCGGGTGAGTTGGGCCAGTAACCGCACGCTGCGGCGCAACACGTCGTCGAGGTCGACCGCGCCCTGCAGGAAGGTCTGCACCGCGCGGCGCTCGGCCGCCGACAGCGGCTTCACCTCCGACAGCCGGTCAACGAACAGCCGGTAACCCTTGTCGGTGGGTACCCGACCGGCGCTGGTGTGCGGCTGGGTGATGTAGCCGTCCTCCTCCAGCGCCACCATGTCATTGCGGATGGTCGCGCTGGACACCCCGAAATGGTGCCGTTCCACCAGCGAGCGGGACGCGACCGGCTCGTGGGTGGCCACGTAGTCCGTGACGATGGCGCGCAACACCTCAAACCGGCGGTCGTCCGCGTTCACGTCACCTCCCTGATGCTGATCCCTGGCGCTGGTAGAGGGCCTGTACGCCAAGTCTAGTGCGCCACCGGTGCAGGCGTCGGGACCCGCCGACGCGCCCGATACGCTGGTGACTCACGCCGAGCGGGAGACAGGAGATGAGTGCCAGCTGTGATCTTCAAGGAAGTCCGGCAGGGCCGCCCCTATCCCGAGCACGGGTTTTCCCTGAAAGATTGGGCGCAGATCCCGCCCCAGCAGGTGCGCTTGGCGGACCTAGTCACCACCGCGACAGTGGTGGAGCTGGATCGGCTGCTGTCCGAGGACCCCACCCCCTTCGGCGATCTGTTCCCGCACGCGGTGCGGTGGTGCGGCGAGCTGTTCTTAGAGGACGGCCTGCACCGCGCGCTGCGCGCCGCCCTCCAGCAGCGCACCGCACTGCACGTCCGAGTCCTGGACCTAGACCTCCTGCGCAGCTGATCCGTCATTGGTTTTTCGGGGAGTCCGACGGGTCGGTTTTCAGCCGTCGCCGACGCGAACTTCGCGAGCCGCCGCAACCCCAACCCCTCCTCCCGGGGGTCAGAACTGGCGAGTTCGCGTCATCGACTGTCGCTCATGCCGGGATGGCTTAATGTCGGGGCGGAGGGGGCGCTGTCGTGACAGACTAACGGGTTGTCGGATTCGCCTCCTGGAGGTCGCCGTGTCGAAACCCCACCCCGCCTACCTCGACTCGCCGAGGATCTTCGGATTCATGAAATACTTGAGCGCCGCGAATGTGGCGCTGTTCCAGCTCACGGGTGGAGCGCTCGGGGGGAAGTTCCGGAAGCCGGGCAATCCGTAGGGCGTTCCGGTGTGCCTGCTCACCACGCGTGGTCGAAAGATCGGCAAGCCCCGGACCAAGCCGCTGATCTACCTAGCGGACGGAGTGCGGCATCGTGCTCGTGGCCTCGCAGAACGGCATGCCCAGGAACCCAGCCTGGTACCTCAACCTCCAGGCCGAGCCGAGGGTACTCATCCAGACCGGCCGGCACCGGCGGAGGATGCGGGCCCGCACCGCAGATGACAAGGAGCGCGCGGAGCTCTGGCCACGGATGGTCGAGCTATACCCCGACTACGAGAACTACCAGTCCTGGACCGACCGGAAGATCCACGTCGTCATCTGCGAGCCGTCCTGAGGTGACCCCAGAATTGCACTTCCGACCCCACCGCCACCGACTCACCGCAGCCCAGTACCGCCACGAGATGAACACCCGCTTCACCACCTGGGACCAGGCCACCAGACGAGAGTGGGAAAAACCGTGGGAGGTTATGCGGCCTGGTGCTGTTGATCTGGGGTGTGGGTGAAGTTGGGGTACCAACGTCGGTAGTCGTTGGTGAGGGTGTCGTTGAGGATGCGGGTGCGTATCTGGAGGAGCAGGTGCGCACTGCGGGGGCTCCAGCGCATCTGCTGTTTTTTGACCATGCTGGGAGATCACCTGGTTGACCGTGGACTCGACGAACGAGGTGGAGATGGTCTCCCCGGCGCGGCGGCGCTCCCCGTAGTTGGGGATGCAGCTGGCGTTGGCGGTGAGGTAGCCACCGAACTCGCGCACCGCTTTGAGCAGCTTGGTCTGGGAGACGCTGGGCTCCTCAACGTCGAGGTCGATCTCCAGGTCCTGCACTGTCTGTAGAGCACGGAAGACGTTGCCATGCCAGAGAAACCACTTCAGCCGCTGCAGGCGCCCATCTTTGCCCTGCCTGGACTCCGCCACCACCTCGCCCTCAGCTCAGCGCAACCGACGAGTACCAGCTTCTCCACGGGGGGACTCACCGGATCAAGATCATCTCATTGCCGGTTTTACCCCGCTACTTTGCACTTCAGGTCAGCTTCAGGAGTCCTGAGGCTCCCGTGAGTTCAGGAGATCTGAAGGCTCATCGACGGGAACCCCAGGGTCGGTCGGCGTCAGAACCGAGGTGGATCCTTGGGTTCGTCGTCGACCGGCCGGTGCTCATCCAGGGTGCAGCAGTCGACGATACGGCCTCGGCAGCGGAGAACACAGGCTGCGGGCATCCGCCGGGGGAAAAGCGGGCCTAGACGAGCGAGGGCGATGGCTCATGCGCATCCCACCGTTCACGAATGCGAACCTCTCGTCGGCAAAGACGATAATATTTCAGGAATCGTGAACTTTGCTCATCGGCTTCTCAGGTGCCCGCAGCGCCGGGAAACGCCCAGGCCAGCGCCTTAACGGCCGCCCGGATGCACGCCACGACTCCCGCGAACTCTGGGGTTATCTCTTACGCAGGAGATAGACCTTGTTCGTGACGGCGAGGGGCGCGTCGGCGGGGCCTTTGATATATGTGACCCGGGTCGGAACACTCGGACTGTCAGGACTTGACGGGCAGTAGCTCCCGCCGACACGTTAGTGGCTCAGCCACCGTCGGTCTGGTCGGCGAACTCCACTCGTCGCGCGATGGCGAACAGCTCGGCACAGGTCGACTGTTCCGGGAAACCCGCTACTACTCGGTGGTGCACGTACCGGCGGTATTCCACTTCGGCCAGTTGCCGGAAGACGTTCATATCGAGCTGGCGTTGCGAGCCGAAGCATTTGAGGGCGCGGACCTTGATGTCCAGGAGTTCGGGGGTGCCCATGAAGAACATCGTGGGCTCGAACCCGACGCTGTAGGGCGAGCGGAAATAGTACAGGTTCCTGGCCTCCCGCTGGGCTACCGTCGTTACTTCCTGCGCGGTGGTGCTGTGGTCGAGGTGCTGGTCGCTGGGGTAGTGGGTGTAGACGATGTCGGGCCGGGTGTCGTGGAAGACGGAGAACAGGTCGGCGTTGATGCGCCCGCGGTGCTCCACGAAGCGGGTGTCGGGGATGGACGAGAAGGTGTATTGGTCCACGCCCAGCAGCTCGCCGGCGTTGAGGCACTCGCCCCGGCGTAACGCCGCGCCGTCCGGGCCGGGTGCTCCGGTGGTCAGGCAGTGCACCCGGACCCAGGCACCGTTGAGTGCGTACCAGCGCATCCGCATGCCCATGGCGATCTCGGCGTCGTCGGGATGGGCCACCACGATGAGCACGGTCGTCATCTGTCTGCCTCCGGGCGCTCGCCAGGCGCGAACAGCTCAGAGGGGACGTATTCGGGATCAGGTAAGCGCCTGCCTGGACCACCGGCGGTGGGTATGCCGGGGTGGTAGGCCATGGTGATCTCCTCACCAGTTCGGACGGTGTCGCTGGGGCACGTGCGTGTCGGCGGGCGCGCCTAGAAGCTGCGGGCGTTCGGCGGTCTGCTGGCACGACGGCGGCCAGGTAACGGTGGGGCCTTGCGCAGCTCCAGTGCCCGCTGTGCTGGAGGGCCGCCGGTGCGGGTGGTCACCGGTCGGTGTTCACCAGGTGTTTGAGGGCGGTTCGGCCGCGGTCGATGAGCACGGGATCCTGCTTGGTGATGCCCGTGGTGAGGTAGGAAACGGCCAGCCGCGCGGTGAGCAGGGGCAGGCCCCGGTGTTCGGCGTCGGACAGCTGGCGTCCGTAGCCGGACAGGAAAGCGGCCTTGAGGTCCGGACGTGTGGGCCAGACCGCGCCGTGAAGCCACACGAGATCCTCTACGGCGATGCCGTGGTCGGCCTGCTCGAAATCGATCAGGCCGACGGTACTGTGCTCGGCGTCCCACAACCAGTTGCGGGGCGAGTAGTCGCCGTGCCGGTAGACAACCGGGAGGGCCTCGGCGAGACGGGGCAACTCCAGGAACACCCGCTGTACCAGGGCGCGCTGGGCGTCGGTGAGGTGCTCGGCGACGCGCTCCAGACACATGGCGGCCTCGTCCGCCTGCTCGGCTACAGACACCCTGATGGCATCGCGCGCCTGATCTGTGATCGGCTCGGGGAGGTCGTGCCACCGCCGCAGTAGCCGACCGGCAAGTTCGTGTACCCGGGTTTCCGCCTCGACGGTGAGGGTGAGCCCACGGACGACCCGTCCCGGCACCGGTGAGGTCATGATGGCCCGCAGGTCGGGATCCGCGGCCAGCAGACGGGGAACCTCGTCGGGTGCGAAGCGGGCAGCGTGCTGGTAAGCGTGCACCTCGCGCGCGTAGCCCTTCTCGGCGGGGCTCAGCTTCACGTAGGCCTCGTTCGTGCCCGAGGCCACACGCCAGACCTGGGAACAGCCGCGAAGCCAGGAGACGTCCGCGACGGTGTCGGGACCGGGCAGGTGGCGGGTCAACCAGTGCCGCAGGTCAGCTGGCAAAAGTGCGTCGAGCGTCATGCGAGGGATGTCCTCCAGATCGCGGGGCAAACAGGTGCCGGCGGGGTGGTGAAAGGCTGTGCGTGGACAGCAGTGGGAGCCTCGAAATGTACTGATCACGGCGGCGGGATCGATTCACCGGGCCGGGCACCAGCCAGGGCTTGCCCAGCCGGGCTGATGGCGGTGTCGAGGCGGGGTCATCAGATCACGGCCTCTCCGTTTCGTGGGTGAGTCGCTGGTCTAGATGCTCGGTGAAGTCGCGGGCGCGGGCGTCGGTGGCCCAGGGTGTCAAGGCGTTAGTGACGGCCCGCAGGTAATTCTCAGCACGTGTGGAGGTCACCCGGGTCAGGATGTCCAGTGCCCGGTGGCCGCAGTCCAGCGCGTGGTCGAGGTCGCGCGCTTGGCAGGCGGCGGTGGCGGCGACGGCCAGGCGGAGCCCGACGGCACGGGTGTGGACGTTGGGGGACATGTCGCTGGCCTGCTCGTTCCACCGGAGCGCGGCCTTCGGGTTGCGGAGGTCTCGGAAGATCTCGGTGGCGTCGGCCGCGAGGCGGCCGTAGCCGACATAGGAGATCCACCTCGGGTCGTGCACTCCGGGCTGGATCTTGTCCAGCAGTGCTTCGGCGCGGCTGAGCGCGGCGGATGCCGAGGCGGCGTCTCCGAGGCGGCTTTGGGCGCGGGCTTCGACCAGCTTGGCAAAGGCCAGCACTCGCGGGGCCGCGTGACGGCGGGCTCGGTGGTAGGCGCCCTGCGCCATGTCGAGTGCCTGGTCCGGTGCGCCTTCGAGGACGGTGTGCAGGGCCATGGTCGTCAGGATGTAGGCGCCCATCTCGACATCGCCGGCCGCGCGGGCCAGCCGTAGCGCCTGGATGAAGTGCCGCTGCGCGGCGCCGCTGTGACCGCTGTCGAATGCCGCCCAGGCCACGACCCGGGACAGCTCTGCGGTGATTGTGAACAGTTCGTGGCCGACCTGTTCGGGGTAAGAGCCGGTGAGCAGGGGCAGTGCCCGGTCGCGCAGGCAGTGGGTCACCGAACTCAGTCGCCAGTCGCCGCCTCCGAACCTCGCGTCCCACAAACGGGCCTGGTCAGCGGTGTCGCGTAGGTCTTTGAGGTCCTCACGGCCGCAGCGGCGAGTGCCTTCGCCTGCCGTGGCGGCATCGGTGGGGACGGCGAGCCAGCGTGTGACGGCACGGGCGTAGCCGGTGGCCGCGAAGCGGTCGCCGAGGCGGTCTTCGTCCTGTTCGCTCCAGTGGGTCCGCACGCTCTGGATGGCTTCGCTGCGGTCCCGGGGGAAGTCCCATCCCGCAGGAGCGCCGTCGAGGCTGGCACCCATGCCGATCTCCTCCACCGCGACGACCCGGCCGATTCGTTCGCTCAACGCGGCGGCGATGAAGGTGGGCACGAGGTTTTTCGGTGTCTCTCCCTGGAGCCACCGGGTGACGCTGGAGTGCTTGTAGGCCGTTTGCAGACCTGCCTGCTTGGCCAGCTGGTTGACCCGGTAGGCGAGCCGTTTGCGGCTCATCCCGTACCCGTCGAGTAGCGCTGCCAGGGCCAGGTTCGGAGGCTTCGGACGGCGGCCGGTCATCAAGCCTCCTTACGGGGCCCGCCGACGGTTGTGCGGCCACGGCGAGCAGTCTGCTGTCTGGGGGTCAGTGTGCTGGCCACGTCCGACATTGCGGGTGCGGCCTCCGCCGGTTGCCGCCGAGCACCGGCCCGGTAACTACGCCACGGTGCTGGGCAGGACTGGGGCAGCCTCGGGGCTGTGCAGGGTTAGAAATAGTCCGGCAGCCACGGTTCACGGTCGGTCGTGGCGTGCACGAACCGGGCCATGGCGTGCGGATCACCGTGCACGCCGGCCACCGTGGCCGCGGCCACGGTGCGGTAGCCGCCTGCGTACCAGACGGCGAATTGGCGACGGGTCAGTCTGACAACGCCGTCGCCTGTTGACGGCGTCAGCTCGCCCTGCCCTGCGGTGATGCGCAGGGTGAACCGTTCGGTGGTGCCGCGGGTGTCGTCTGCGACCTCGAGCAGCATGGTGAGGTCCAGATCGTCCGGCCAGCCACGCAGCCGCACGGCCTGGGCCAGGTCCAAGATGCGCAGCATCCAGGGGTGCCAGGAACGGGCGGCGGCGGAGCCCACCCGGTGCAGGGTGTGCAGCAGCATCGGGGCGGGCGGCAGGCCGGTCCGTTGGAACACCACGGTGGGGATCCGGCTGTTGTGGCTGCCGAGGAAGGCGAACATGGCGCTCGCTGTCGGTGCGTTCGCGGCCCAGAAGTCCTGGACGATCACCTGCCTGCCCTCGGTCGGGTGGTGCTCGACCTCCAGGGACAGCAGCCCTGTCGGTTCCTGGCCGGGCAGGGTGACCTGGTAGGACGCCAAGCCGGGGTGCTCGTCTTGCTGCCAGCTGTCCCACCAGGGCGGCCGGTGCCAGGGCCCGTTCCAGTGCGTGGCCAGCTCGTGCTGCATCCGCTGGGTCTGTGGGCTGGTCCCGTGGGCGATGTCGAAGCCGGACGGGTCGAAGCTGCGCCGGAGCTGGTCGGTGGGGACTGTCCACGAGAACACCTGGGTCGGGGCTGCCCAACCCAGCCTGTGCGCGTAGCCGGTTGAGGTGGTCCACACGGTAGCCAAGACCGCACCCTGCTCCTGCAGCGGACGGATCCGCTCGGCGAGCATGCGGACCGTGAGGCGGTTGCCGCGCGCCTCTGGGGCGACGCACCCGCTGGCCAGACAGGCGCTGGGAACCGGGCGCCCCCCGAAGTACTGCTGCGTCAACAGGCCGAGGCCGCCAGCGATGACACGGCCGTCGCGCAGGGCGATACGGGTGTCGGAGTAGGGGCGCAGACGGGTGATATCCGGGACCGGGTGACCGTAGCTGCGGGTGGCCAACGTGTCGTACTGGCTCCACAGTTCGTCGTTGGCTTCGCGAATGGTCAGCGACTCGTCTTCGGGCATGGTCCACCTCCTCATGGGCTAGTAGTCGGTCAGGTCGCGGACCTGGCGTGCGTCGGCGGGGACCAGGAACGTGCGGGTGAAGGTGATGACCTGCTGGTCGTGCTGGTTGTAGCCGGTGGTCCGGCACGTCACGACGCCGCAGTCCGGGCGGCTGGTGGACGGCCGGGCGGTGAGGATCTCGGTTTCCGCGCGCAGGGTGTCGCCGACGTGAACCGGGTTTGTCAGGCGCAACTCGTCCAGGGCGAGGCTGGCGGTGGTCAGGCCGCTGATGGTGCGGACGGTGGCGCCAAGCACGATGCCCAGCGTGACTGTCCCGCAGACCAGCGGCCGGTCACGGCCGGACCGTTCGCAGAACTGGGTGTCGCTGTGGACGGGGGCCGGGTTCCCGATCAGGAACAGCATCAGCGTGTGGTCGGTCTCGGTCACGGTCCGGGCCGGCCGGTGCTCGATGACCTGGCCGACGACGAAGTCTGTGAGCCCGAGGCCGATGTTCTCCCGGATCCGGTTCTCGCCAACGAGTCGGTAGCCCTGCGGGATCACGCTGCTCACGATGAGCCTCCTCGGACGTCGGGGGTGGCGCAGTTACCTGCGCGGGCGGTCACGGCGTGGGCTGCGGCCAACATCGGCGGACCCACCATCTGGCCGTTGACGGTTGTGATTCCTCCGTGGACGGCGTCGGCGGCGGTGACCACGGCCTGCGCAGCCGCCAACTCCTGGGCGGAGGGCAGGAACGCCTGCCGGATGAGGGGCAGCTGGGTGGGGTGGACGGCGCCCTTGCCGACGAATCCGAGGTCCTTGGCCTCCTCTGCCTCCCGCCTGAGCCCGTCGGGGTCCTCCAGGTCGAAGAAGGGCGAGTCGATCGCGGGCACACCTGCCGCCGCGGCGGCGCAGGCGAGGGCCGACCGCGGGTACCACAGGGCGCTGCTGCTGCGGCTGCAGCCGGCGGCGGCGGCGTAGTCGGCGGCCCCGAACACCACCCCCGCCAGGAATCGGGACCCCAGGATCCCGGGCAAACACTGGATGGCCCGTGGTGTCTCGATCAACGCCCAGACACGGGGCTGCTGCTCCTCGTCGGAGCCGAGGACTGTGGCGACGAGTTCGACGTCCCACGCCGACTCGACCTTGGGAACCACGAGCACGGCGGGCCGCAGACTGGATTCGGTCACCGCCACCACGTCCTTCATGCCGGGCACGGTGCTCGGAGCGTTCAGCCGCAGACCCAGCACGGTAGTGCCGCCGGGTTCCTTGGTGAGGTAGTCGATCGCAGCTGCCCGCGCGGCGTCCTTACGGTCGTGGGGGACGGAGTCCTCCAGGTCCAGTACCGCGACGTCAGCAGCCGCGGTTCGCATGCTGTCGAGTCGTTCCGGACTCGCTGACGCCGGGGTGATCAGCCAGGCGCTGCCCCACCCGGTGGCCGGGACGCTCATCGTGATCACCGACCGTTCAGGCGCTCGGCGACCATACGGTCAAGAGCGCCCATGGTCGTGGCCGAGGACAGTTCGTCCTCCCCGATCTGCACACCTGACTGGTCCCGCAGCTGCACGCTCAGGTTGACGAGCGTCAGCGAGTCCAGGCCGGCGTCCTCCAGACGGGATTCCGGGCGCAATGCCTGCGGGTCCAGCTGCAGATCGTTGACAAGTATGTCCATCAAGAGCGAGTTCACCCGTGGTGCCTCCTGCCGAGGGATGAAGGTTGCTGCAGCCGGTGTGCTGCGGCCAGTGCCGGAGTGCTTCACGGCGTCTCGATCACGGCCCGGACGACCTCGGGGATCAGGTCTTCCTGGCCTGCCACCGCCTGGCGGCGCCCCAGTTCGGCGAAGACGTCCATGGGGTCGACGCCCGCAGCCGCCGCTGCCGAGAGCACCGGGAGCCGGAAACCCGAGAACACGCCCGCCAGACCCGATATCACGCTGACCGAGTCGATAGTCGGCGGACGGGGCACCAGATGCTCCTGCGCCAGATCTCCCAGCCGGAGCAGGGCCCGAACGCCGATTCCGGTCGGGTGCCCCAGACGCTCCAGCACGGCGACGAGGACTTCCAGCTGGGTGTTACCGGCCCCGGCGCCGAATCCACGCGCGCAGGCGTCGATGATCGTCGCCCCCGCATCGACAGCGGCGACCGAGTTGGCCACGGCCATGGACAGGTTGTTGTGTCCGTGGAAGATGACCGGCACAGTCACCGCCGCGACGATGGCGGCGATCCGGTCCGAGACGTCACAGGGCAGGTAGTGCCCGGCGGAATCCATGATCCCGACCGCATGCGCCCCGAACTCGACCGCTTGCGCGCATTCCTCAGCCAACCGGCCCGGATCGGTCATGTGGCTCATGAGCAGCACGGTTTGTGCCTCGACTCCGAGTTCACGGGCCAGGCCGAGGTGCCGTTCGGTCACGCTGGCCTCGGTGCAGTGGGCGGCGATCCGGACCACGTCGGCACCGTGCTCGACGGCCCGGAGTATGTCCTTGCCGGTGCCCCACCCCGGCGCCATGAACACGGCCATCCGGCTGTCGGTGAGGGCCTCGCGGACGGTTTCGAGCATGGCATCGTCGTCCAGCCGTGCCTGTCCGATCTGCAGCGAGGAGGCTCCCAGGCCGTTGCCGTGGCCGACTTCCACGACGGGGACACCGGCCTGGTTCGCGGCTTGCGCGTAGACGCGGAGCTGCTCGGCATCGAGCTGGTGGCGCACAGCGTGCTGACCGTCCCGCAGGGTCGGGTCATAGATGACCACGCGACTGGCGTCTGTGTTCACGGATCCTCACTCGTTCCGGGCCGTTGCGTGACGTTCCGCCAAGACCACCGCAGCGGCGTTGATGATCTCCACGTTCCCGGCGTAGGCGGGCAGTCGGCCGCCACGGGCGGTGACGTTCAGGGTGACTGTGATCAGCCCGTCCTCAACCGAGCACGAGGCCACCTCGTATCCAGGGGCAAACGCACGGACGGCCGCGGCGGCGGTCTCCACCCCAGCGCGCAAGGACTTCGGCCGGATGTCGTCGGCGACCACCGAGATCTGCGCACGGAATGGCGGCGCGGGCAGAGCCGGACTGATGTTGGTCAACACCTTCGCACTGGGTGTGCGGGTGAGTCGGCGCATGGCGTATTCCGTGGTTTCGATGTATTCATCGAGGTTCAGCCGGGTCGCGCGGCCCACGCTCACCGCGGCCACGGTGGTGACGACCTCGATGTACTCGGGTGTGCAGTGCCTGGTCACCACGTCGAGTACCGGAAGCACAGCCTGTCCTCCGCAGCTGACCAGGCTGAGATGGCGGGAGGACTCGGCCAGATGACCGTTGATCGTCGGGGCGACCATGGTTCCGCCGCTCCCTGGGGTCAGGTTCACCAGCAAGACGCCAGCGGAGGTGAGGTCGGCCCAGTGAGCGGGGTGTGCGGCTGCGTTGGAGGCGTCGAAGACGAGGTCGATGTCTGCGCCTGCCACGGCGTCGATACCGCCTGTGGAGGTGGCGCAGCCCATCCGGGCGGCCAGGCGCAGGCCCGCGGTGCTGCTTCTTCCCGCGACAAGAGCGCAGGACAGCGTGGTGGACCTGGTAAGCCTGTTGACCAGGTCGATACCGAGCAGCCCGGCGCCGATCACGGCGGCTCTGAGCTTGCGATCGGGCATTGCGGTCCTCTCATGAGGGGGCGTTTCGGATCCGAGGCCCGACCAGATGGCCGTCCCGGCGGTGTCATGCGATATGCAGGCTCACTGCGGGCAGGCGCGGGGAGGAGACCGACACGGTTTCTCCTCCAGGGAGAGGGATGCTCGCATGCACCGCTCCTGCCAGCACGACATCGCCGGCCTTCAGCCCGGTGCCGAACGGGGCCAGTTGGCGGGCCAGCCAGACAACGGACCGGATAGGGTCGCCAAGGACGTCCCGCCCTTCCCCCTCAGCGGCAGGGGCAGTGCCGACGCGGACGGTCAAGCACTCGGCACGCAAGTCCCAGCTCGGCATCGGCACGGGCGCACCGACGACGAACCGTGCACAGGCGGCGTTGTCCGCCACGCTGTCTGCCAGCGTGATTCCGTCGGTCTCGAGCCTGCTGTCGATGACCTCCAGCGCGAGAGATGCCTCCGCCACCGCCGCTCGCGCGGTGTGCTCGGTCACGTCGGCCCCGCACAGGTCCGTTTTCAGCCGGAAGGCGATCTCCGCCTCAATGCGGGGGGAGATCAGCTCGGCCGCCCGCAGTGCCCCACCGGGAGGCACGGCCATGCAGTCCAGAAGAATCCCTGAGTCCGGTGTGTCGATGCCGACCTGATCCTGCATGGCCTTGGAGGTCAACCCCACCTTGTGGCCCACAACGCGGGCACCGTCGCGCACCCGCAGCGCCGCCCCGTACCACTGGACACGGTAGGCATCGTGCAGAGACAGCCCTGTGCGGCGGCGACTCACCAGCACTTCAGGAAGGCGACGACGTTCCGCGTGGTACAGCAGTTCCGCCTCCTGTATGTGCCAGCCCTCTGTACCGTCGCACGCTTCGGAGGGGACACCGCTCAAAGTCATAGACGGATCACCGATCCCTCCTCCGAACAGTGGAGAGCCACACCCCTGGGCAAGTAATGCGCGCAGAACATCAGCGCGGTCGTCCGTTTCCATGCTTGCCACTCCATGACGTGAGGCAGCCTTGCCAGGGCAATCCATTAACTACGGGCCATCACACCGCTCCCGCTGCGCCCTGGGGAGGGCTCGCAAGGGGGTCCACGGTCCGTAAGCGGGCCCGCATAGCAGGCAGAGAACTGGCGCGCCTCCCACGCGCACGGCGCGGTGGACACGTATTCTCCGACCTCGGGGGTGGGGTTGGCCTCGTTCATGCGGTCGGTGAACAACAATCCAGGGTCGGCGCAGGCGTGTGCGGCCTCGGCGGCGGCCATCAGCAGTTCTCGCTCCCGGCCGGCGGTGGTGACGGCGGCGCGCATTTCGGCGTCGGTGACATGCAAGGAAATGTTGAACTTCCACTGCTCCTTCCGCCCATCGGCGCCGACCTTGCAGCCGATGAACTCGCCGGCCCGGGGATCCGACAGCGACAGAATCGCCATGTTGCCCACCGGGCGGTCCTCGGTGCCGCTGTTGGCGCCGGTGACGGCGATCTCGTTGAGATACCGCAGCACGCCTACCGGATCGTCGAGGCCATCGAGGGTGAATCCGGTGCCCATGCCGGCACGGTGGTACTCGTCCACCATGGTCTTGACTAGGGTCAGGTCGCCACGCAGGTTGACCGGAGGTACCGCGCAGGCCGCCAACGGCCGGTCAGCATACCGGCCTGCGTTGGTCATGATCGGTGTGGAGAACACGATGCGGGCGGTGTCCATCGCCCACCCAAGCCGTTCGGCGAAGACCTCCGCACCGGCGGGGTCGACGTATGCATCGGCGGTGGCGAGCACGGCCACGATGCGGTTCACCATGTCTTGGCCGGTCTCGCCAGACTCGATGATCTGTCCGGCCCGTAGGTAGGCGTCGGTGCCGGGACTGCTGGGAAACGTCGAGGAATACATCGGCGGGGCCTTTCTGCGCCTGGTGGGAATGTGTGAGCCCCTGCCACACAACCCGCGATCACGCACTGCGGGCAGATGATCGTGCCGGTGCCGCACTCGATGTGCGGATCCTGCAAACCCCCTTGATTTCTCCCGGTTCCCGCTACCGTGGAAAGGCTGCGGCAAGCCAGGCCCTGGAGGAGGTGCCAATGCAGTCGACCGCCTACAACAGGGTCGTCGCGGCCCTGCTGGCCCAGCACCACGAACCCGGCACCGTGATCCGGATCGCCCGCACTGCCGCCGGGTGGAGCCAGACTGGGCTCGGCCGACGCTGCGGCTACTCGGCCAGCCAGGTCTCCCGGTGGGAAACCGGGCGGGTACCGCTGCGGGATGTCACGCTGCTGCGCACCCTGGCAGGCGTGCTCGCCCTCCCGCCCGAGGTGTTCGGACTCCTCACCGATGACGCGACCTCGGCGCCTACCCGGTCCATCCGGCCCTCAAGCCATAGGGTGACCCGAATCCCGGGGCCCAGGTGTGAGGAGGACGAGCGGGTGCGACGTCGTAGATTCCTGCTGGCCACTGGCCTGACCTGGTCCTCCTCCTCCGCCTCCACGCTCACCGATGAGGGCGATCCGGCCGCGTTGCTGGCCCGCCAGCTCGGTGATGTCCTGCTCGGTCCCGACGCCTCCGCTGAACCGGTCGCGGCCTCGGTGCTGAGCGAGGCCTTGACCGCCGCGCAGCGGGACTTCTCCGCCTGCCAGTACATCCCCCTGGCCAGGCGTCTGCCGGTGCTGATCGCCACGGCCGAGGCCACCGCCACCCATCACCCGTGCCCCGTCGCGCATCAGGTGCTCGCCGGGTCCTACCACCTGGCCACCCGAGCGCTGATCAAGCTGGAGGCCTCCGGCCTAGAATGGCTGTCTGCCGACCGTGCCCTGCACGCCGCCCGCGTGGCGGAAGACCCGCTGACGCTGGCCGAGTCCCAGCGCCTAGTGGCGTCGGTGGCCCGCCGGGCCGGGCATCACGGCCACGCCCAGACGCTCACGCTGGTCGCCGCCAGCCACCTCGACCTCTCCGGGACGCGCCCGGCGCCGGAGCACCTGGCGATGTACGGGATGCTGCACTGCTCGGCCGGGTACGCCGCAGCCCGTGCCGGTGATCGTGATCGGGCGAACGAGCTGCTCGCCGAGGCTGAGGCCACAGCAACGCGGCTGGCCGACGATCGTGCTCGGCAGCAGGCATTGACCGCCAACATCGTCAGCCACCGGGTATCAGCCGCCTACCTGCTCGGCGACGCCGGCACCGCTCTCACACACGCCCGCAGCCTGCCACTAGCAGCCATTCCCACCACCGAACGCCGCGCCCGCCTCCTCGTGGACATCGCGATGTCCTACGCCCAATGGGACAAACCCGACCGGGCCTACCAAACGCTGCTGGCCGCCGAACACGCCGCGCCCGGTGAGGTCCACACCCGCAACGCTGTCCGCAGCCTGATCACCGACCTGATGGCCTCACCCCATCAGGCGGCCATGCCCGGACTGCCGGCGCTGGCCGCCCGGGTCCACGTGAGCACCTGACCCCAGCGGGTATTCACCCGTTGCCGCTGGCCCTCAGCGGGGCCGACACCGGTGAGCTCGCGTAATCAAGTTCGCGTGTTTGATGCCGCCGGCCTGTGTTATCGGCCAACCAGTAGCTTCCAGCGAAAAACAACGATTCACCGCATCTGTGCTAGTCAGGCATGGCGGCTGGGGAGTCGAGTAGTTCTGTGGCAGCGGTGACCGAGGGTGCGGTCTGCCTCCGAATCGATGTGCGGGATAACAAGCACTTATCCGTCGTGCGTCACGGCATCAACTCAACACCCAGCAATACCTCTTGGCCAGCGACGACTCGGATATTCGTTGTTTTTTCGGTGCTTACTACCGAGAGACCTTCGGACAGTTCCAA
The DNA here is from genome assembly GCA_963822695.1 of uncultured Actinomycetota bacterium. Taxonomy (GTDB): domain Bacteria; phylum Actinomycetota; class Actinomycetes; order Mycobacteriales; family Pseudonocardiaceae. Next base: position 35,206 of record CAWGJH010000018.1, on the reverse strand, counting down.
TGTCCAACTCCGCCAGGGGCTCGAATCTCTAAACCGCTGAATGTAGATCTTCACACTGCCTGAAGTCGCTTGGGTTGGACGCGAAACGGATTAGCCTTCGCGCCTGGCGTGAATCCAGCCATGCCCGCTATCTCGTCATCGCTCAATCCTCGCTCACGCATCCTCGCGCCAATTTCTTGTGCGAGCTCTGCGCGTTCAATAGGAAGTTCATCACTGGCCGGCTCGCGAACTTTCCATCCTCGTGAATTGAGCGACTTGTAGAATTCCGCGCGATCACTCGGCTTGACGAGCCCAAGACGGTAGGCGCGCTCGAAGATAGCTTGCATGGAAACTCCCCACTCGCGCTTCAAGTCAATCAACTTCCCGAGACTGAGGTTGCGTAGCTCCGGTCGGATAACGTGCTCCGGCATGAGAAACTCGGCGGCAAACGCGTTTGCCCCTTCCTCCATGTCGGCAGTGGCAATAGAACTATGTAGGCAAAGGTGACCTAGTTCGTGCGCAAGAGTCAGACGCTTCCTATCCGTGACAAGTCCACTATTGATCAAGATGACCGGGTGGTCTCCGATCCACTGGGACAGTCCATCAACTCGTGTCGTTCCGAAGTCTTCCTCAATGATGATGCATCCCGCGGCCTCAAGCCATCGAATGAGATGCAAAACCGGCCCAATGGGCATCTTCCACTGCGCACGGGTAATGAGCGCCGCCGCAGCAGGCTGCGTCTCTTCTGGGTCGAAGGTTGGGATGATGTTGGTCGCCCGAAGCGACACCTCCTCGAACAACAGCGAGGCGTGCAGGCGATACATGTTCAGGCGGGCTTCGAGCCGCCGCCAGAGCGTGGCTTTTGTGGTTTTCTGCCTCCGCATATGTGAATCAATCGCCAAGGCGCCCCGCATACGCTGTCCGCACCGTAGAAAGTCAACAGTGACTTCATAAATCTTTGCGAAATTGGCGAGTGTACCGTCATCAGGTACTCGCTGATCGTTCTCGTATCGTGAGAGTGTCGCCTGCGTGATGCCAAGATGGCCACAAACGTCGTCCTGAGTGAGGCCTTGAGCTTTTCGAGCCACGAGTAGAGCTTCGCCCGGTCCGATCATGATGACGAGCCCCCCTTGTCTCGTTCGTTGACACGAGTCGCATCGAAGAGATCAACGGCAGGAAGGTCAGGTCGGGTGATCGGCCGCCAGCCGATGGTGTCTGCGCTCTCATCGGGCTCATCAAGCTCAACGGCCCAGATGGGGTTATCTTTGCCATCCCGGTATGAGATCACGGCCGGACCAACCCGACGCTCCTCGGCAATCCACCGATAACCCGCGCCCAACGTGATCGCCTCAAGGCTCGGCAGCTGCGCTCCCTGCGCCCAGAACTCCAGCACCGCAGCTGTTGGGTATGCGCTGATTTTGTCGTCCGGGTGGTGCCGCTTGATCCGAACCTGATAGTTCCGCGAAATCCACATCTCTCGAACCGGTTCGCGATCGATCGTCTCGATACCCGGGTTGCCATCGACAGCCACAACCAGCCGAGCCCAGATGCGATCGTGGATGAGGTTTGCAAGGCACCGCCCACTCATGGGAGGGAACCAGCCCGGTCGCCACTCACGGAGTTCAGCGAGATCCTCGCGTGCCCCACGGATCGACCAGGCGAGGCCCTTGAGGAACTTGTCGCCAAGACTGGACATCACCGCCTGCTAATCATGTGGTGAAAACATACCAGAAAATATACCAGCGTAGATCTTGGTCAGCGAAAGGGGGTCAGCTGATGAGCAGGTCGCATATCACAGTGTCGGCGAGTAGGCGGCCGCGGCGGGTGAGTACCAGTCGATCGCCGGGGGTGACGGTGGCTAGGCCGTTGGTGACCGCGCGATCGGCGGCAGCGCGCTCGGACGTGTCGAGCACGTCCAGCGGCAGCCCGCCGGCCAGTCGCAGCCCGAGCATGACCCGCTCGGTGTGCTTCTCCTCGGGGCCGAGCACCTCCCGGCCGGCCGCTGGAGAGCAACCGGCCTGCAGCGCAGCGGCGTAGCGGGCTGGATGCTTGACGTTCCACCATCGCACTCCGCCGACGTGGGAGTGCGCCCCCGGTCCGGCACCCCACCAGTTCCCGCCGGCCCAGTAGCCGAGGTTGTGCCGGCACCGGGACTCGGCCGACGTGGCCCAGTTGGACACCTCGTACCAGCGCAGACCCGCCGCGGACAGCGCCGTGTCGATCTGCTCGTAGCGCTCGGCGAGCACGTCGTCGTCCGGGCCGGGCAGCTCACTGCGGGCTACCCGGCGGGCGAGTGCGGTGCCTGCCTCGACGACCAGGGCGTAGGCCGACACGTGGTCAACCCCGGCGGCCAGCGCCGCGTCCAGGGAGGCGGCCAGATCGTCGTGGGTCTCCCCCGGCGTGCCGTAGATCAGATCCAGGCTGACCTGCCCGATCCCGGCGGCGCGGGCCTGCGCCGCGGCGGCCACCGGCCGGCCCGGGGTGTGCACCCGGTCCAGCACGGCCAGCACGTGCGACGCGACGCTCTGCATTCCCAGCGAGACCCGAGTGTAGCCGGCCTCGGCGATCCCGGCGAAGAATTCCGGTGAGGTGGACTCTGGGTTGGCCTCGGTAGTTACCTCGGCACCCGGGGCCAGGCCCAGCGACCCGCGGATGGCGTCCAGGACCGCAGCCAGACCACCCGCGCCGAGCAGTGACGGGGTGCCGCCACCCACGAACACCGTGTCAGCCGGCACCGGCTCTCCGAGTACGTGGGCGGCGAGGGTGAGTTCCCGGTACACCGCATCCAGCCAGGAGGACGGTGACGACGAGGAGCCCAGCTCCCCTGGGGTGTAGGTGTTGAAGTCGCAGTAGCCGCAGCGAGTGGCACAGAACGGCACATGCACGTACACCCCGAACGGTGCCTGGCCCACTCCCCGTAGGGCGACAGCGGGCAAGGTTCCCTCGGGCGGGGCGGGGTCGCCGAGAGGCAGGACAGCCACGTGAGCATTGTCCCAACATCCGAACGTGGGTGGTGGGGACCGCACGCAGGTGGCACTCTGGTGGAGTGGGCGCACTCGGACTCTTGCTGGTGGCATGCCGCCACATCGATTATGTCCGAGTTTCCAGCGCGCTGTGCCGCCCGATGAGCTGACGCCCCGCCCGACTGCTGTCCCAGCCGGCGCCGGGTGCGCCCGGAACCGGGCTGCAGGATGACCCGGTCACGGCCTCCCCCGCACGCCGGTGCTTCATGTGACGGAGGCACCCCGATGTCTGCATCAGCCCGCCCGGCGTCGGCGGCGAAAGCCCGCCGTGGGGAGGGCCAGTGGGCCCTGGGTCATCGTGAGCCGCTCAACCCCAACGAGCGGACCAAGAAAGACGACGACGGCCTCAACGTCCGGCACCGGATCGAGACGATCTACTCCCGACGAGGATTCGACTCGATCGACCCCGCTGACCTGCGCGGCCGATTCCGCTGGTGGGGGCTGTACACCCAACGCCGGCCCGGCATTGACGGCGGTCGCACCGGCACGATGGAGCCCGAGGAACTCGACGACTCCTACTTCATGATGCGGGTGCGCATCGATGGCGGCGCGCTGAGCACCGAGCAGCTGCGGGTGCTCGGCGAGATCTCCCGCCTCTACGCCCGCGACACCGCCGACATCACCGACCGGGAAAACATCCAGTACCACTGGATCCGGATCGAGGACGTGCCCGCGATCTGGGAACAGCTGGAAGCCGTTGGACTGTCCACCACCGAGGCCTGCGGCGACTGCCCCCGGGTCGTGCTGGGCTCCCCGGTCGCGGGTATCGCCGCCAACGAGATCATCGACGGTACCCCGGCGATCGAGGAGATCAAGCGGCGCTACATCGGCAGCCCCGAGTTCTCCAACCTGCCCCGCAAGTACAAGACCGCGATCTCCGGTCTGCAGGACGTCGCGCATGAGATCAACGACATCTCCTTCGTCGGGGTGGTGCACCCCGAGCACGGTCCGGGCTTCGATGTGTGGGTCGGCGGCGGGCTGTCCACCAACCCGAAGATCGCGCAGCGGCTGGGCGGCTGGGTGCCGCGCGAGGAGGTGCCCGAGGTCTGGGCCGCGGTGACGGCACTGTTCCGCGACTACGGCTATCGGCGGCTGCGCCACCGCGCCCGGATCAAGTTCCTCATCGCCGATTGGGGAGCGGAGCGCTTCCGCGAGGTGCTGGAGAGCGAGTACCTGCACCGCGCGCTCATCGACGGCCCCGCCCCAGCGCCACCGCCCGCGCCGATCGACCACATCGGCGTGCATCGCCAGCAGGACGGCAAGTGCTACGTCGGGCTCGCTCCGATGGCCGGTCGCGTCTCCGGCACCACGCTGGTCGACGTGGCCAAGGCCGTCGAGCGGGCCGGGTCCACCCGGGTTCGGCTGACCCCATACCAGAAGCTCGTTGTGCTCGACGTCGCCGAGTCCGACGTGGATGGCCTGGTCGCCGAGCTGGACCGGCTCGGGTTGTGCGCCGACCCGAGCCCGTGGCGGCGTTCGGTGATGGCCTGCACCGGCATCGAGTTCTGCAAGCTGGCCATTGTGGAGACCAAGAATCGGGCGATCACGCTGGTCGCCGAGCTGGAGCAGCGGCTCGCCGACGTTGCGCCCGCCCTGGAGACCCCGGTCTCGGTGCACCTCAACGGCTGCCCAAACTCGTGTGCCCGGATCCAGGTCACCGACATCGGGCTCAAGGGCCAGCTGGTCACCGACGCTGAGGGCAACCAGGTCGAGGGTTTCCAGGTGCACCTGGGCGGTGGGCTCGGGCTGGACAGCGGCTTCGGCCGCAAACTGCGCGGGCACAAGGTGACCTCGGCCGAGCTGGCCGGCTACGTAGAGCGGGTGGTCCGCGGTTACGCCCAGCAGCGTGCGCCGGGTGAGCGGTTCGCGCAGTGGGTGGCCCGAGCAGACGAGGACGCGTTGCGATGACAGCAGCCAGGGCGGTTCCGTTCTACTGCCCGTACTGCGGCGAGGAGGACCTGCGGCCTGCGGAAGAACCGCAGGCGGCGTGGCGGTGCGCGGACTGCCAGCGGGTGTTCGTCGTCCGCCTGGTGGGACTGCTAGCCCCAGCCCGGGAAGTGACGGGATGACGATGGCCGTCGATCTGGAGCAGCTGGCGCGCCGCGCCGGGCGCGAACTGGCCGCCGCCCCGGCGCGGGAGATCGTGCGCTGGGCGGTGCAGACCTTCGGCGCCCGGTTCGCGGTGGCCACGTCGATGCAGGACGCCGTTCTGGTACACCTGGTATCGCAGGTCGCCCCGGGTGTCGACGTGCTGTTTCTGGACACCGGTTACCACTTCGCCGAGACACTGGGCACCCGGGACGCCGTGGCGGCCACCTACGACATCAACCTGATCACCGTGACACCCCGACAGACCGTCGCTGAGCAGGACGCCTCGTATGGGCCCGAACTGCACGACCGCGATCCCGACCGGTGCTGCGAGTTGCGCAAGGTGGCGCCGCTGGATCGTGCGCTGGTCCGCTACGACGCCTGGGCCACCGGGTTGCGCCGGGTGGAGGCACCGAAGCGGGCCAGCACGCCGGTGGTGTCCTACGACGCGCGGCGAAGCAAGGTCAAGATCGCCCCGATCGCGGCCTGGAGGGACGCCGACGTCGAGAACTACATCGCCGAGCACGGCATCCTGATCAACCCGCTGCTGGCTGCCGGTTACCCCTCGATCGGCTGCGCCCCGTGCACCCGGGCGGTGACGGTGGGCGAAGACCCCCGGGCCGGGCGCTGGGCGGGCTTGGCCAAGACCGAATGCGGGATCCACCGGTGAGCCCGGGCGCCACTGTCTGGCTCACTGGACTGTCCGGGGCCGGCAAGACGACGATCGCGGCAGCTCTCGCCGGGCAGCTGCGCGCCACCGGCCGGGAGGTCGAGGTGCTCGACGGCGACGAGGTGCGCCGCGGCCTGTCCGCCGGGCTGGGCTTCTCCCGTGCGGACCGGGACACCCACGTCCGCCGGGTCGGATTCGTCGCCGAGCTGCTCGCCCGGCACGGTGTCCTCGCGCTGGTTCCGGTCATCGCCCCGTACGCGGCCACCCGCGATGAGGTCCGGGCCCAGCACGACGCGCACGGCACCAGCTATCTGGAGGTGCACGTGGCTACCCCGCTGGCCGAGTGCATTCGCCGCGACGTCAAGGGTCTCTATGCCCGGGCGGCGGCTGGTGAGCTGACCGCGATGACCGGCGTGGATGACCCGTACGAGGAGCCGGACAAACCTGACCTGCGGTTGGACACCACCGGGTCGGACGTCGCCGCCGCGGCGCGGCGCGTGCTGGACCTGCTGATCGAGAGGGGCGTGGCGTGAGCGCGCCCATGACAGCACCGTCTCCTGTCGACGTAGATCACGTGGCGACGCTCGAAGCCGAGGCGGTGCACATCATCCGCGAGGTGATCGCCGAGCTCGACCGGCCGGTGCTGCTGTTCTCTGGCGGCAAGGACTCCGCGGTGCTGCTGCACCTGGCGCTGCGCGCGGTGTACCCGGCGCCGCTGCCGTTCCCGCTGCTGCATGTGGACACCGGGCACAACTTCCCCGAGGTGATCGCCTACCGGGATCGCCTGGTCGCCGCTCTGGGGCTGCGGCTGCACGTGGCGGCGGTGCAGGATTGGATCGACGACGGGCGGCTGACCGAGCGCCCTGACGGCACCCGCAACCCGCTGCAGACCGTCCCCCTGCTGGACACCATCAACGAGCATCGCTTCGATGCCGTCTTCGGCGGCGCCCGCCGCGATGAGGATCGGGCGCGAGCCAAGGAGCGCATCGTCAGCCTGCGCGACGCCTTCGGCGGCTGGGATCCTCGTCGGCAACGTCCGGAGTTATGGAGTCTCTACAACGGCCGGCACACCGCCGGTGAACACATCCGGGTCTTCCCGCTGTCCAACTGGACAGAACTGGACGTCTGGCACTACATCGCCCGCCACGACGTCTCGATCCCCAGCATCTACTACGCGCATGAGCGGGAGGTATTCGCCCGGGACGGCATGTGGCTGACCGCTGGCGAGTGGGGCGGTCCGCGCGACGGCGAGCGGGTACTCACCACGTCGGTGCGCTATCGCACCGTCGGGGACGCCTCCTGCACCGGCGCGGTGGAGTCCACCGCCGTGACCATTGACGAGGTGCTCGCCGAGGTGGCCGCCAGCCGGATCACCGAACGCGGCGCCACTCGGGCCGACGACCGGCTGTCGGAGGCCGCGATGGAGGACCGCAAACGCGAGGGCTACTTCTGATGCCCAGCTTGCTGCGGCTGACCACCGCCGGTTCCGTCAACGACGGCAAGTCCACGCTGGTCGGGCGATTGCTGCACGATACCCAGTCGATCCTGGCCGATCAGCTGGCCGCGGTGGATCGGGCCACCCGGGCACGCGGCGGTGTCTCGTTGGATCTCGCGCTGCTCACCGACGGGCTGCGCGCCGAGCGGGAGCAGGGCATCACCATCGACGTGGCCTACCGTTACTTCGCCACCCCGACCCGCAAGTTCGTGCTGGCCGACTGCCCCGGGCACGTGCAGTACACCCGCAACACGGTCACCGGAGCGTCTACCGCCGAGCTCGCCGTGGTGCTGGTCGACGCGCGCAACGGCCTGGTTGAGCAGACCCGGCGCCACCTCGCCGTCATGGCGTTCCTGCGGGTGCCGCACGTGGTGCTCGCGGTGAACAAGATGGACCTGGTGGGCTTCGACGAGCCGACGTTTCGCCGCATCGAGTCGGAGTTCGCGGCGGCGGCGAGTTCGCTGGGCGTGCCGGATGTGGTGACCGTGGCGGTGTCCGCGCTGCACGGCGACAATGTCGCGGCTCGCAGCCGGCACACCCGGTGGTATCGGGGCCCGACGCTGCTCGAGCACCTGGAGGCGGTGCCTACCGGGCGCGAGGCGGGGGCCGAGCCGATGCGCTTTCCGGTGCAGCTGGTGCTGCGACCCCGCACCGCCGAGCACCCCGACTACCGGGGCCTGGCTGGCCGGGTCGCCTCCGGGACACTCAAGGTCGGCGACGACGTCATCGCCCTGCCCTCCGGAGGCCGCTCCACCGTTGTCGGCATCGACACCCCCGACGGTCCAATATCGTGCGCCGCCGCCGGGCAGTCAATCACCGTGCTGCTCCACGACGAGATCGACGTCGGGCGCGGCGAGGTGCTGGCCCGCCCGGAACAGGCACCGCGGGTGGTCACCGAGCTCGACGCGGACCTGTGCTGGCTGGCCGAGTGTCCCCTGCGGGCCGGCGCCCGGGTGCTGGTCAAGCACGGCACTCGCACCGTCCGGGCGATTGTCACCAAGTTGACCGGGCGGCTGGACCTGCACACCCTGCGGCACACCGAGCCGCCGGCCACGCTAGAACTCAACGAGATCGGCGGCGCCCGGATCCGCCTCGCCCAGCCACTGGCGGTGGACTCCTACGCCACCGACCGCCACACCGGTCACTTCCTCGTCATCGACCCCATCAACGGCAACACCCTCGCCGCCGGCCTGGTCGGATCTGATCCGGGACGGGACGTCGCGTGAGGCCAGCTGTCCCCGCGTATCCGTCTTTCCCGTACCCGATTGCCGTGCTGCGGCACTTCCTGCCCGCGCTGATCCTGGCCCAACAGGTCGCCGCGACCCGAATCTAAAGGCCTTCTCACCACAATACGGTGCGCGACGCCGGTCACCCCGTCAGTCAACACCACAGTCCCCGCCGGCACAGGGGCGACAGGCGGCCGAGCGCGACGGCCCAGGATCTCCCGCAGTGTGACAAGACGATGGAAACGGTGCTTACCCGGCATCACGCCTGCCCCCTGACTTCCTGGCCGCGGCGCCGCCCGGCCCGGTCGGGGTGCCGACGCCCACCGATCACGGTATGCGCCGAGGTGGGGCCCGGTCGTCTTGGCTGGTGGCGTGGTGGGCAGCGCATCACGATGGTCACGTGGGATGAGGCTAGGAGACCGGCAGTGGCCAGGTGGGTGCTATGCGTACCCGGTGACGGGCGGTACCTCCCCCGCCTACTCGTGCAGGCCGATGCGGGACGCCAGCCGCTGAACATCCTCACGACTGGCTGCGGGCGCTCTCCGCAACAGGTCGCGGGTGAGAGCACGGGCCGGTGGCGAGTAGATCACCGTCTCTGCGGAGACATCCGTCGCCTGCCCGAGCAGATGAACGACGCTGAGTTCCTCGCCCATGAACTGGTAGCCGCGGGCCAGTTCGACCAGGTGCTTGGCGCGTTGCTCGGTCGAGGGGATCGAGGCGGGATCGATATTCGCGGCGCGGCGGCGGGCCTCGTCCCCACGGCCCAGCGCGACCGCGACCATCACGGCGTACAGCTCGACCATGATCCGTCCGATCCTGGTTTGCGGATACGCGTATCCCTCGGGCAGCAGCCGATGGGCGGCGGCGCGGCCTTTCTCCCACCTCGCCCACGCCGACTCGTCCCCCGCGCGGGCCAGCGTCAGCGCGGCGTGCATCTCCAGGTCGACGTACGTCGCGGCCGATTCCCGATCCTCCTCCATCCGATCGCGAACCAGCGGGATCGCGGAGTCCAACTACAGTACGGCGTCCTCGTGGTGACCGATCGCTCGGATGAGGGCGGCGTAGTAGAACGAGGCTCGGGCCATGGCCAGGGGATCATCAGCCGCCTGGGCGGCGGAGTAGGCGCGGTCGGCCGACATCCAGACCAATTCGGCGTCGCCGTGCCACGCCAGCCATGCCTGAGCCAGGTGATAGGTCTCGGCGAGCAACCGGTTCGCCTCGCGCCGATCCTGCCCGTCGTGGCGCGTCGCAGCCCGGCGGGCGTCCAGGATCAGCCGCGGCAGCACCTTGCCGGTCTCGGTGCGCTGCTTGCTGGAGGTATGCCAGACCTGCCACGCGGAGTCCAGCGCCGCCCGGACATATCCGCATGACTGCGGCTCACCGTCATCGATCCGGCGCATCAGAAGTGCCCGACGCATTTCGGGCACCGCCGCGTGAGTCGGGCGCTCCACCACGGTGTAGGAGACCTCAGGCACGTAGAAAGCCGCCAGGTCCTTGATACCGAGGGCTCGGGCGGCCCGCAGCGCCATGGTCAACGTGAGCTCGCGGCGGCCGACCTCAATGGCCTTCACCGACTCCGCCGAACAGCCCCGCCAGCTGAGGACGAGACTTCCCCGCCGCATCCCGAAACATCCGGAGCCGAGCACCGGGTGTCAACTCCTCGCTCATCCCCCGGGTCCCTCCCTCACCGCAGGCCACCAGCAAGGGTACATCCGTACCCCTCTATTTCGATACCACTGGCCACCGCGCTGGAAACCCGACCCAGCAGCCTCGACCTTTCATGCCGACTGCCGCCACCGACCACAGCCTGGATTGTCAGTGGAGCAGTTCGAGGAACTCAGCAGGCGTGACTCCAGCTTGCCGCAGGATAGAGCCCAGAGTGCCTCGCTTAACGGTGTTGTGTTGGGGAATCACCACGGCTCTGCCGTCCGGATGTCGGTAGACAGCATGACTGCCCTTCGTGCGCACGTAGACGAAGCCAAGCGACTCAATAACACGGGTGATCTTGCGGATCGGTAGGTCAGAGAGCGTAGGGCTCACGCCGCGCCCGGCACCTGGAATGAAGTAACGAGGGGAGTGGCGGTCACGTGCCGCTGCGGGTCGTCGACCTCCTCAAGGTAGAGCGCGACAGCCTCGGCGAGGTTGCTCAAGGCTTGATCGACCGTAGGGCCCTGGCTGGCAACGTCGACCTCGAGACACTGCGCCACGTACCAGTCCTCTTCCTGATGTACGGCGGCAGTCAAGTTCCGAGGGGTGCCCATGGGTCCTAGTGTGACACCCTGGACATCGTTCCGTCCTCTTACCGCATCAGGGACGCACCCCACCATCCGCTCGGTGGGAGGCAGTCGTGCACGGAATCAGCGTCAGTGAGGACTGGAAGCAGCGCCTGCTACGAGAGAATGTTCACGTCTGGGGAAGGGACTGGTCCGCTGGCGCATCACGGGCAGGGCGGGCGGTAGGACAGGGGCAGTTATCCCTCACATGCTGGCAGCAGTCGTGGTGGGGTGTCCAGCTCCGCCAGGTCGGTCGCCAGCTGGGTCGCCTCGGCGGCACCGATGCGCTGGTAGATCTCCAGTGCCTGCCGAAGCTCGGTCGCGGCGGTCGTGGTGTCGCCTCTGGCTAGGGCGCATCGGCCCGCTCCGTCGAAGGCCCGTGCCTGCTCCAGGGGATTGCCCACCGCGCGGGCGAGGTCCAGGGCACGCCGATGATGGGCCAACGCCTGCTCCGAATCCCCAGACTTAAGGCACACCGTCCCGTTGTCGTTGAGCACCTCCGCTTCGCCATTCCGGTCGCCGAGGTCGCGGTGGAGGCTCAGGGCCCGCTCCACCACCTGGACCGCACCCGGATAATCCCCGATCAGCCACCGCACACCCCCCAGATAGGTGAGGGCGGTCGCTTCACCGCTCCGGTCGCCGAAGTCACGGTAGAGGCTCAGGGCCTGCTCCAGCATCTGGACCGCACCCGGAAAGTCTCCGGTCAGCCACCGCACGGCCCCCAGAGAGGTGAGAGCGTCCGCCTCGCCCTGCCGGTAGCCGAGGTCGCGGTAGAGGCTCAGGGCCTGCTCTAGCACGTGGACCGCACCCGGGAAGTCCTCGGCCAGCCGCCACACGCCCCCCAGCTCGGTGAGGGCAGTCGCCTCGCCGAGCCGGTCGTCGAGGTCGCGGTAAAGGCTCAAAGCTTGCTCCAACACCTGAGCCGCACCCGGATAGTCATCGGTCAGCCATCGCACGATCCCCAGAGCGGTGAGGGCGTTCGCCTCGCCGAGCAGGTCGCCGAGGTGCCGTGCCGCCGTGGCGGCCTGGGCATGCAGTTCCCGGGCCTGGGTCCAGGGGCCGTCGCTGCGCAGCAACGAGGCAATGCCCGCAGTGAGCCCGACCACCCGGGCGTGCTGGGCGTGGTGGGTAGCGTGATCCAGGCAGGCGAGCAGGTTAGCCCGCTCGGTCCGCAGCCAGGCCAGTGCCTGATTCCGGCTGGCCAGCTTGGGTACGGGCCCCGGCGGGGCAGCCGATGTAGCGGCCAGAGGGCGGGTGTGCCGGGTGAGGTGGGCGTCGGCGAGAGCGGCGGTGTGCTGGTAATAGTCAAACAACCAGCCCAAGGCCTGCTCACGCTCACCGACGGGGATCGGTGGCTGCCAAGGCACGAGCGTAGTCACGAATCAGGTCATGCATGCGGTAACGGCGGTAAACCGGCTCATCAAGCAGGCGATCGCGGTAAAGCGCATCAAGGTGCCCGCTGGCCTGGTCGAGGGACAGACCAGTCAGCGCGGCGGCGGCGTAGGCGTCGATGTCAACACCGGGATGCAGACCCAGGTGTCGGAAGAAACGTTGCCGCTCGGCGGGCAGGTATTGGTAGGACAGGTCAAACGCAGCAGCGACGGTACGGTTCTCTGCGGCCACGGTAAGCAGAGTCGCCTTCGTCTCCTCGATCAGCTGACCCAAAGTCCAGGACCGACGATTGCTGAACAAACTAGCCAGCAGCGCGATCGCCAATGGCAAATGGCCACACAGTCCGACCAACTCGGCCACCCGGGCGGGCTCAGCGGCAGCGCGGGGGGCCAAGCGCAGGAACATCCGCAGGGCCTCCTCGGGAGGCAGGATGTCCAACAACACCGGCACCGCCGAGGGAAGATCACCCAGATAGCGGCGGCTGGTGACCAGCACCAGACACCCCGCCGACCCCGGCAACAGCGGAACAACCTGCCCACTGCTGGCGGCGTTGTCCAGGACGAGAAGCACCCGTTTGCGCGCCATCCGGTCCCGCCACAACGCGGCCCGCTCGTCAAGGCCCTCGGGTAAATAGCGGGCGTCCACGCCATCGGCGGTCAACAGGTGGGCCAGCGCCGCCTGAGGTGTCGTCGGCGGCTGGCCGGCGGTGTGGGCATGCAGGTCCAGGAACAGTTGCCGGTCAGGGAACCGGCCGGCCACCCGGTGGGCGACATGCACCGCCAGCGCGGTCTTGCCCACCCCAGGCATGCCATCGATAGCGTGAATGGCCACCACCCGGCCCGCCTGGGCCGCAGCGGTCACCGCCGCGATGATCCCGCGCAGTTCCTCGCCGCGCCCGGTGAACGCGGCCGTATCCACCGGCAACGTACACATCGCCGGCAACGGCGGCGCCGGGGACAGGTGGATGCTGTACTGGTCCCCGGTGACCTGGGTGAACGTGCTGCCCTCGTGCGATGCGCCAGTCATCCTCACCCGGGCATCGCCAGGCGCGTCCTCCTCCGGCGGGCCCGGCGAGGCAATGATCATAGCCGGTAGGTGATCTGGTTACCGGCGACCTGGTTGAACGTGCTGCTATCCCGGGAACTCCCCCTCATCACCAGCGTGCCAATCCGGGACTGCTCCACCGGCGTCAACACCGGGGTCAGTGCCTCGTCGAGGACCCGCCGCAGCTCAGGGGCCACCGCAGGCTCATCGAGCAGCAACTGCTGCAGCCGCCCCTGCCACACCCCCGTCAAGGCAAGCTCAGTGTCCGCCCGACCGGCCTGGCGGGCGTCGAGGACCTGAGCGCGCAAACCCTCCAGATCCGCCTCCACCGTGTCGGCCTGCTGCGGATGGACCCGTCGCCACAACGCCACCACACTGGCCCGAGCCTGCTGCCACACGTCGGTGGCCATCGCCGACACCAGCGCCGTCCCCGCCGCCACCACGATCGGATCCACCACACAACCTCCCCCACCCCATACGCATACCTGATCACAGTATGAAGAAACCACGCTTGATGCGCTCGGCGGCGGCATTACCCACAAACCGGGCGACCTCGACGCTACGGCGCGACCTGATAAGGCACACTGACCTGCGTGAGCACCCCGTCCGAGCGGATCTTCGCACACCGTGAGGATGACGACGGTGTCGAGCTGCGGCACTTCCTGCCCGCACAGGCTCGGCATCCGGTGACGCTGGCTCAGACGGCAGACCGGATCGCGGCCGGGACCGCATTCCGGGAAGCGGTGGCCGACTTCGTCGACGATCTGCGGTGGGCGCGGGATGAGGACGACATCGCGCGGCGGATTACCGAGCGGCCACGCAACCTCGATCCGCGCACCGACGCCTACCTCGCCGCGCTCGCCGAGCACTTCGCCGCTGCACACGACATCCCCGCGCCACCTTGGGCCAGCGAACCCTGCCGCTTTCTGTCCCACATCTGGTGGCCGCGCTACCCCGATCTGTGGGCACGTGCCATCGTGGAGTCGCCTGCGGCGTTCCGTCGGCGGGGCATCCTGCTCGGCGCGGGCATGCTGAGCCGAGTGTAGCGATGCGCCGACGCGGTGTTCATTCCCAAGAATGAGGGCTACGCTGCGGTCGCCCGGGTCGCTGCCGCGCTCGATCTGCCCGACGGCTGGCTCAACGACGCGGTCAAGGGATTCCTGCTGGGCCCAGACAGATTCCCGACGAAGACACTTAAGATGCCAGGTCTGCGCTGCGAAGTGGCCAGCCTCGCGGGTGTAAGAGACCCCAGGCCCGTAAAAAGCCACCAGGTCCTTGATCCCGAGTGCTCGAGCGGCCTGCAGCATCAACGTGCGCTCGCGTCAGCCGACCTCGATGGCCTTCACCGACTCCGCCGAACAGCCCATCAACCCCGCAATCTGTACCCCGACCATCGACACCGATCCGAGCGATCTCCTGGGACAGGGGCACACGCACGATCTCCAAGTCGCACCGCTGCGGGCTTCCCGGTCCGGCACTAACGTGCTGGTATGCCGTAACCCTCGCACGGACACGCGCGGTTTATTCCTTCACAGCGTTAGGCGACCTCGCTGGCGGCAGCCAGCCGCCGGAGGCGGTCAGCGTCAGCGGCGAGGCGCTCGATCCCGTCCCGCAAGGACATACCCTGCTCGCTGGCTAATCCCTGCAGCACCCACCCCCGAATCAGGGCACTCACCGGCACCCCTGTGTGCGCCGCAACCTCCTCAATCGCGGCAAACGCCTCGGCCGGCAGTCGCACCGACTGCACCACGGAATGACCGCGTCGCTCACCCACGACGTGCTCCGGCAAAGGCTCGTCCCGAGTCGCCTCGGACTCAGCCCGTGCCCTCTCGACTTCATGCTTCGCGTCCATCACTGCGCCTCCCGATAACGTCGCTGATCAGCCGGATTGGATTCCCAACA
Source organism: uncultured Actinomycetota bacterium (assembly GCA_963822695.1). GTDB lineage: Bacteria > Actinomycetota > Actinomycetes > Mycobacteriales > Pseudonocardiaceae. Next base: position 20,114 of record CAWGJH010000018.1, on the reverse strand, counting down.
GTTGGCGCCGTAGTAGGTTCCGTCATCCCGGTGAACCAAGATGACGGTCACAGACCTCCTGAAGTAGGTCATGAACGTCGATCGATACGGCGCTCGCTGGTGGCGAGCCACCATCTGCCCGTCGCCCCGCCAGCTCGTGTGGCATACACACCCATGACCCCTCCAACCGGGCGCCGCCACAGCAGGCGATGAGGCAGGCGCGGGCGAACAACGTCCCGCCCGCGGGCGGTGGTGGCCCACATCAGGGCGGCACCACGGTCATGATCACGGTTTCGGTGTCGAAAGTGACACGACGTGTCACTTTCGACACCGAAACCGTGATCACCGGACCTCCCCCGGCTAGGACCTACCGCAACACGCGCCTCACGGGCACCACCCGGCCCTTCACAGGCCTGTGATATTCACAAGATTTTCATGCGAACGCCTCACGGGTGCCCCAAGTCAGAGCTTGATCAAGAAACTACTTCAGGAGGTCTGGGTCAGGATCGCCCGGCAACTGTGGCGATAGCCGATTACCCGAACACTGCGGTTCGATCGACTGGCCGGGTCCGGGTCGAACCAGACAGCATCAATGTCACTAACCGCCTCATCAGCCTCCGCGGTGGCCACCTTGTGGTTGTCCCACATGTGCTGCGCGCCGTAAACCCAGTTGACAGCCGACACAACTACAAGTCTACTACATCAGAGGAGGTTCGTCATGACGCTGCGCCCCAGAGGACCCCCGTGCCGGTGTTGCCGCCGTCAAGCACGCCATCACCGCCCTAATCGGATCGGCACCTCCGGAAACGGGAGCGCGGGTTCGAATCCTGCCGGCAAGCTCAGCCCTGGGGAGGGACGTACTCCGAAACTAACTGTGGCCGTGGTGAGGTGTCCAGCTCCGCCAGGTCGGTTGCCAGTTGGGTGGCCTCGGCGGCGCCGATGCGCTGGTAGATCTCCAGTGCCTGCCGAAGCTCGGTCACGGCGGTCGCGGTGTCTCCCCTGGCTAAGGCACATCGACCCACTCCGTCGAGGGCATGTGCCTGCTCCAGGGGACTGCCCACCGCACGGGCGAGGTCCAGGGCACGCCGATGGTGGGCCCACGCCTGCTTCGGATCCCCGGACTTGAGGCACACTGTCCCGCAGTGGTTGAGCACCTCCGCTTCGCCGAATCGACAGATCCAGGAACAGTTGCCGGTCAGGGAACCGGCCAGCCACCCGATGCCCGACATGTACCGCCAACGCGGTCTTGCCCACCCCAGGCATGCCATCGATAGCGTGAATAGCCACCACCCGGCCCGCCTCAGCCGCAGCGCTCACCGCCGTGATGATCCCGTGCAGTTCCTTGCCGCGCCCGGTGAAGGCAACTGTATCCACCGGGCAACGTACACATCGCCGGCAACGGCGGCGCCGGGGGCAGGTGGATGCTGTACTGGTCCCCGGCGACCTGGGTGAACGTGCTGCTGTCATGCGATGTGCCGGTCATCCGCACCCGGGCATCGCCGGGCGCGTCCTCATCCGGCGGGCCCGGCGAGACGGTAGTCACGGCCGGTAGGTGATCTTCTGGTTACCGGCGACCTGGTTGAACGTGCTGCTGTCCCGGGAACTCCCCCGCATGACCAGCGTGCCGATTCGGGCCTGCTCCACAGGCGTCAACACCGGAGTCAGGGCCTCGTCGAGGACCCGCCGCAGCTCAGCGGCTACCGCAGGCTCATCAAGCAGCAACTGCTGCAACCTCCCCTGCCCCACGCGCATACCTGCTCACAGCATGAAGAAACCACCGACCTCAGGCCACCCAGCGTAACGGTGCAACCCCTGCAGATGCGCCACGCGGCGTGGCCTTCGCCGGTGAAAGCTTGCACGGGCACCACCGCGCCCCATCAGCCCGCCGAGAACAGGTCGGCTCATTCCGACCCAGTTGCGGAAATGCTTGATGCGCTCACCGGTAGCCTTACCCACAAGCCGGGCGACCTCAATACGACGACGTTGTTCTGCTCGCGGGGCAGCTCGGGCTGGACACCGCTGACGCCACGGGTGGAGTTCTTCGTCAGGTCGGTCATGGACGTGTCCGAGGCGCCCGATTCTGGACAGGATCCATAGACCGCTCAGGAAGGCATCCGAACAATCACCGACGAGGACGAATTCCGATCGCTCCTGTACCGCCTTTCCTGCTGGCCGTCGGCGTCACTGCGGAAGCGGCGAGACCGCCACCACACCGACAATGAGTTAACGGGTTGCCCCAGTGGCACGCACTACATCCTTTCGGGGGACTAGCGCGCATATCGATGTGGCGGCGTTGTTCGTGGCCGTATGGTCCGCTGGAATCCGCCAGGGGGAGGTCTTCATGTACGCTATCGAGCCGACAGTACGCAGCCGGGAGCTCGGCGACGGGCTGCGCCAGGCCATCGAGCAGGCCGGGCTGAACGCCGAGCACGCCGCCCACGCGCTCGGCTGGTCACCGAGCAAGGTGTCGCGGCTGCTGTCCGGCAAGCGCAACGCCAGCGAGGTGGACGTCGCGATCATCCTCGGGATGTGCCGGGTGAAGGGCAAGGAGCGCGATCGGCTGCTCGCGCTCTGCCAGGAGCGCAACACCCCGGGCTGGCTGCAGCAGCACGGCTCGCGGCTACCCCAGCAGCTCATGACCCTGATCAACCACGAGAACCGGGCGGTGACCTACAGCGACATCCAGCCGATGCTGGTGCCCGGTCTGCTGCAGACCGGTGACTACGCCCGGGCGGTGATCAGCCGCATCGCCACTATGCCGGCGGACGAGGTTGACGATCGGGTGGCTGCCCGGCTGGCCCGGCAGGGCCTGTTCAGCCGGGAGCGGCCGGCGCGGTTCAGCTTCTACGTCCACGAGTCCGCGCTGCGCACCCCGATCGGCGGGCCGACAGTGATGTCCGAGCAACTGCACCACCTGCTGCAGATGGCGGTACGCCCGTACATCACCCTGCGGGTGATTCCGGTCGCGCTCGGCGCGCACGCCGCGACGGCTGGACCGTTCATTCTCCTGGAGTTCGCCGAGTTTCAGCCGGTGGTGTACCTGGAGAACGAGACCTCCAGCCTGTTCCTGGAGAAGAACGAGGAGATCGCCGCCTACCGGCTCATCCTCGGCGCGCTGGCCGAGACCACGCTGGGCGAGAGAGAATCCAGGGAGCTGATTGCCACCGTGGCAATCGAGCTCTACGCCGACCGAGAGGACCCTGATGAGCGCGCCTGAGCCGGATGGCATCGTCTGGCACACCAGCAGCTACAGCGGACACGGCAGCGCCTGCGTCGAAGTCGCACCCACACCGGCCGGTGTCCTGGTGCGCGACTCCAAGAACACTGCTGGCCCCGCGCTGGCCGTCACCACCACAGCCTGGCGGGCCTTCCTCACCACCGTCACCCCCTGACCGCGCCACTCCTGCGTCCTGGATGGATTCGGGACGTGTAGTTGCCGCGATCGCTCGGCGAGCTGCGCGGACCAGCAGTGGCGTGATTCAACTGCTAGTGCGGCACGAAAGCAGCCCAGCGACAACGCTTCTGATGGGCCGGCTTCCGGCTGATCAACACTGCGGATCGCAGCGCGGCCACGCCTCGTGCACCGAAACTGTCAGCCCGCGCTGCGAGCATCCCCGTCATGGATCAAGACAGGGAGGAACTGCGCGGGCGCATACGCACCGAGCCAGCACCACCCGACGCGGCTCTGGTGCTCCGGGGAGGCCCCGACACGGTGTCCAAGCTGCGGATGCACGCGCGCAGGACAGCGCGGGCATGGTGCCTCGATGGCGTGCCGGTCGTCGGGATCTCCGTCTTCTGTGCACTGGACGACATCGGTCCGGCATCTCTGCCCGGGTTGCTCAACAGCCGACTCCGAACGTATCGCTGCATCCACTCCTGTCCGGTGAGTGCGCTGCGGCGCATCGGTGTGCACCTCCTGCCTACGGGTCACCGACCCCATTTCACCGCCGTGATCGCTTCGGACGACGAAGACGAACTACGCAGGCTGCTTGCCTGCTTGGGTCCGCCCCGGGAGAATTATGACGGCACGCTCGCACCGCAAGGTCGGAGAGGAGGAGATCGTGATCGTCGTTGACATCGCCGCTGATCTCAATGATGAGGACGACACCGGTCTCGTCTGGACGTTCCTCGATGAGGCGCGCGACCCTGCGATCGTCGTGCCCGGTGCCATCGTGGTCGCGGGTGATGCGGAAGCGCCAGCAGTCGCTGAGGTCGTTGACCTCGTTGACAAACCGGCAGGCACGATCGTTCACCTGCGTCTTCTCCCCGGCACCTTCAACGACTACGACGCACTGATACAGCGCAGTACGCTGCCCGCCTGAACACGGTACGGGCCGCATCCGGACCAATCCGTCCGTCCGGGAGACCGTCGTCAACCTGATGCGCGGCGTGCGGCGGCTGACCGCGCAGGGCCGCCGCTCTGACGATGGCAGACTGATCTGCGTGAGTACCCCGTCCGAGCGGATCTTCGCACACCGTGAGGATGACGACGGGTGGTGCTCCCCCAACGACTTCACCAACCTCGACCAGATCCAGCAACGCCTCGCCGACTTCGAGCACCGCTACAACGCCACCGCCCGCCCCTTCCAGTGGAAATTCACCCCAGCCGACCTTGATGACCTCCTGGCCAGGATCGACCAGCAACGGACCACGTCACCTACCATCCCCCAGACCGCGTAATCAACCCCCGACGGACTTCCGGAGGCGACCACTAAGTGGCCCCAACGACGCCTCCACCATCCAAACGACGCTGCCCGCACCGCGTTACCGCAGATCAGGCAAATCCGTTGAAAATTTCCCCAGGACTGCTGGACCAGCGAGCCGGTCCTGGAGCCGGGCGTGCCGGAACTGATACACCGGGCCGACGCACCGCAGCACCCCGCGGTCATGTGCGTCTTCAAGAAAGCTCAGCAGACGCACCGGTGTCTTTCCTCGGCGTCGCAGCTGTACGTTCGCAAGCGTAGCCGTCCATGTCGCCGAAGACACCAAAGCGGCTCCAAACCCCAACGTGAGCGCGTTCATCAGCATCAGCACGAGCGCCGATACGAGAGTCGCTTTAAATCCGACCTTCAAGACGAGCCCGTAACTGGTCACCACCAAAAGTCCATCCATGAATGCGACCACGAGCCCGAACACGAGCCCAGCCTTGAGACCCAACTGGCGCTCTCTGCGCCACAGTGCCAGGGGATTGATTGAACTAGCGGCCTCCGCCGGCGGCTTAGCTAGCCTAGCTATGAGCCCAAATGCGAATTTGATCAGGAGAACGCTTGATAGCCATACTACTAGCGCGCTTGTGAGCCCCGCCGTCAACCCGCGCACGATCCCGACCATGAGCCCGTTCGCAGGCCCGAAAACGAACCCGCAGACGAGCCCGAACATCAGGGGTGTACGAGTATCATCCCTTCTCCACGGCAACCATCCCGACCGCTGGGAATACCCTTCACCCACCACGGAGCCGAGCCCACACACCAGCGCCCATGCCAGCCCGCCCATGAGCCCGAACGTGAGCCCCCGGTTGAGCCCGAAGCTGAGCACGCTCGGGATGCCAATCAGGAGGGCGGCCACGAACCCGACCACGAGCGCGGTGAACAGGGCCCGGGGCCAGGCTGGTACCCAGCACGAGACCTGCCACCAGGCGAGATCGCGGTTTCCCTTGTCGTTCTTCATATGGCGGGCCAGAAAACCCAACCGCGCTCGCGCCTCATCGACGGTACACGGTGGGGCGGGGCGGCCTCGGTGCTGGGCATAGGCGATGGGGAGCACCCGATCAAGGAGATGATCTTCGATTGCTTCCCGGCTCGCGAAACGGCTACTGTCAAAGAGTTCGTCGACCGGATCGCCGCCACGGTAGGTGTCCCGGACTAAGCTCACCATCAGTGGAGTGTCCAACACCTGCGCCAGGATGCCATCAGGGTCAGCACGCAGATGCTCGACCACGCGCTGCCACGCCAGAGAGAGCGGGTGAATCTGGCAACTGGCCAAGTACTCCGCCGCCTGCCGAGGCTCGACCGGACAGAGTTCCAACGCCGCGGCTCCGATCAGGTGGGCACCGCTGGCCGCATCCGCCAATTCTTCACTGCGCGTCAACACGACTAACCGGAAAGTCGTCTGCTTACCAAGCTCGTCCAATACCGTCGGACGCAATTCCTTGGGTATCTCATCTAACCCGTCGAGGATTACCGCAAGATAGTTGCCGCGGATAAACTCCGCTGCGGCATGCGGCCCATACTCGCGGGCCGCTAAAAAATCGTAGTCACGTTCAAGCCTGGTCGCCAGCCAGTTGACAAAACGTGTCCTGTCCGGATCCCAGCCACGCAGAGTGACCAGAAGTGGCACCGGAATCCGCGCTCGCGCCTCGGCCGTTGCCACAACCGCCCGGCACCTCAGAGCGCCAAGAAGCAACGTGATCGCCGCGCTCGTCTTGCCCGCACCCGGTCCGCCCAAGATTACCAGCCGGCCGGATTCCAAGCCGCTATACACATCAAGAAGATCCTTCAACGTGCCAGACCGCAGCCGTTCCTCAGTGATCTCCGCCATACCGGTCAATGGCGTGAACCGTGTCCCACCGCCCCCGCCCGCCACCTCAGTCATCGGACCCGTCACCCGCCGGTGTGACCACTGCCACCGGATGGGAATCAGCTTGGGGTACATCAGCTGACGCTCGTAAGCGGCCTGTTCCCATTGCCGACGCACTTGTTCCGCCAGCTCGTCCGCCGCGCGTTGCCATTGCGAGCGCGAAGCGCGGACTGGTCGCCGCGACGTCCACAGCCACCAGGCAACGGTGCACGCGGCGGTCGCTAGGACCACGAGTAGGGCCAAGTCGCCAGCCGACTTAAGGTCGTGGGCGTGGATAATATAGGCTAAGGCTCCAACTATTAACGCAACGAGCAGAAACAACCCCCGCCGATCCGCAGAAGTTGCCGGTTTCCCCACCGGAGTGCCCTCCGACTCGACGCGGGGTAGCTCCATCAGCGCCTGAAACAACGCCTCGCTCAACCCCTCCGGAGTGGTCACCCTCGCGATGGTCAACCCACTCTTACCCAACCACTCGCGAAACGCGGCCTGCCGAGCAGCATGCTGTGCGTCCCCGACCAGATTCTCCTGGTCTTCTGTGTCATCGTCGAGCAGGAACACCAGCCGGGATAGACCGGCTTCGCTGGCGGCCTGGAATTCCAGCTCCGTGTAGGACAGCTCCGGTTGGTCTGGTACTAGGGATCCGTACCGGAACCCGATTATGGCCACATAGATATCGGCGGCCTGCACCGCCTCGCGACACACCTGTGCGGGTGTGTGATTCCGGGCGGTGAAGTACGCCATGTCACTGATCGCGTCCCCAGCACGAGTCACCGTCCGCTCCGCCGCCTCCACAAACGAGCGGCGGACCGGCAACCGCCTCAGCTCCGAGGTGTGACTCAGAAACACCCGCCGTGGCCGTGGTGACACGCCCTGCAGGATCTCATCCACAAAGGGCGCGCGGATCCCGCCCTCCTTGTTTGCCTAGTAGGAGAGCGGGACAAACCGTGGGAGGTAGTGCTGAGCTGGGAGTCAGCACCGGCGGGCGAGGTCCAGGGCAGCGATGGGCATTGTCAACTTGGCGGAGCTGGCTGCGGCTGGGATGATCGACTGGGTTGCTCGGGTCGGGGAGGGGCTGAGGTGTGCGACATCCAGAGCCATGAACGGCTCGATCCCGGTCGAGGGCGCGCACTGCCCGAAGACCTGGGCTTGGCCGACGTCGTAGGCGGCCAGGTAGGCCAGCGCGCCAACGCGGTCGTAGTCGTGGTTGACCCGCATCGTGCGAGCTTTGCCTGGGGGCAGGGTCGGGTGGCAGCGGCAGCGAGCTTGGATGGAGGTCTTCTCATCGGAGGAGATCACGTACTCGTCGGAACCCAGGGGGACGCCTTCCCAGATTCGGGCGTAGAGGTCCAGCACGCGGCTGGCCTTGACGCGGAAGTCTGGGTCTCGGATGGAGATCCAGGAGCGGTGCTGCCAGGGCTTGATCGCGTCCTGGGCCAGCCAGCGGCGCACCGTGGACGCCGAGATCGCCTCGACGATGCCGGCGGTGACGGCTTGGCAAGCCAGCTCCGGGCAGCTCCATACCGACAACGGCACCTCGTGCTCGGCGGGTAGCTGGCAGGCCAGGGCCTTGACCTCGGCTGCCTGCACCGGTGTAAACCTTGGCGGGCGGCCTGACTGCGGCCGGTCCGGTCAGCCCCTCGCGGCCCTCGGCGGCATAGCGTCCTCGCCATGTGCGAACGGTGTCCACACTGATCCCCAACCGTGTGGCGATCTTATTATTGGACAAGGATCGGGCCGCGAGCAGCACGATGCTCGCGCGGGTCACGTCCCGCTGGGCGGCGGTATGGGTGCGAACCAGTTTCTTGAGCCGATGACGCTCCGACGCGGTCAAGATGATCTGGCAGGCACGTAGGGCTGACACGAACGCTGTCCTCCACGAAGATCACAAAAATGATCCCCGGAGAATGTCCGATCATCCCCGCCAAGCCCCATGGACACGCCGAGACGGCACGATACGACTCGTGCCAGCGATCCCCGAATCCACCAAGACCTCCCTGGCCCAGCGGCTGCGCGCCCACGCCCAAGCCCATTGGCCCCAACTGTCCACCGTGCGCGTGCGCTACCGCGGATCCTTCGCCTACATCGACGGCCAGCGACCAGACGGCGAGATCCTGCCACTAATGCGACTGCGCTACAGCGGATCGGCCACGCGGTGGGGATTCGCGATCTACCTGGCCAGCAAGGGCACCTACGAAGACTCCATCTTGCCCACCGGCACCTTCACCGGCAGCCCCCAAGACGCACTCAACTGCGCCTGCAACCTGTACATGACACACCCCGACCCCTAAACCACCGCACACACACGACCCGCCGTCACGTCCACCCCCGACGGACTTCCGGCGCCGACCACTAAGACTGCCGTGAGGAACCGCCCGTGACCGCGCTGCCCCAGCCGCCTGCTCACCTGCTCACCGTCGCGGAGTACACCCAACTCGGCGAGACCACCATCGGCTACACCGAGCTACAAGAGGGCAACCTGATCATGTCGCCGAGCTCGTCGCCGCGTCACATGATCGCCTCGGGTCGATTGCTGCTGCAGGTGCAATCCCAACTGCCTGACGACCTGTGCGCGGTGCAGGAGGCGGACATCGATGAGCCGGTGACGTTGTTGGACTGCCACCTCACCGGTCCACTCGGCTACGCCGATGGAGGCAGTATCACGGGCACCTTCACCACCACCGCACCGTGCCCGATCCGCCTGGAACTCGGCTGGCGGCTGCGCTGAGGAACCCCGGCTCATCGCTCGACGGTGAGCACGCTACTCAGGACGTCATCGAGGTCAGGGCGCAGCGCGGCGACGACACCCAGCACCTCGTCCACGCCGGACACGACGTGCACCCCTGATCGGTGCTGTAGCGCTGCGGCCCAGTCGTTCGCCCGCACCACGCGGTCGCGGAGGATCACCGCCCGGCCATGCTCGACGCCCACCCGCGCCTGGATCCGGGCACCGCTGGTCTCGCCCGCCTCGACGACGATCGTGGCTCGACCGTAACCGCTCATCGTGGCGTTGCGCAGCGGAAATGACTTCTTGGTCACCGTGGCATCGGGCCAGAACTGGGACAGCACCAGACCTTCGCACGCGATGCGTTCCTGCAGGTCCCGGTTCGCGGCGGGGTAGACGCGGTTGATCCCGGTGCCGACCACGGCGACCGTCCGCCCCCCGGCGTTCAGCGCCGCGGTGTGAGCGGCGGTGTCGATGCCTGCCGCCAGTCCGGGTACGACACGTCGCGGAAGGTGTGCACGCCCAACCCGGCGGCCCGCCAGCCAGCGATCTGGCGAGCGGACTCAGCAATCGGAGCAGGTGTCTCGGTGTCGAAAAGCGACTGCTCATGGTGCGCATCCCACACCGACCGCGCACTGCCCGCTTCGATGATCTCGGCGGCGATTCCTGGCCAGGACGCGGCCTGCGACCGCTCCTGCAGCAGGGCGACCAACGTCGCACGCTCTCGGTCGTCCCAGGGCGGCATCCGGCGCAGACTAGAGATAGCGATAGAGCTCATCACCGGCCTCCCACTCGTGACAGCCCAGACCCAGCGTATCGAACACAAGTTCGGTTAATGGTCTCTCCGCGCCGGTCTCGAGCCGGATCTCGGCGTACGTCTACGGTCGGCGCCATGAGCGACGAGCTGGTGCACCTGAGCGTGCGGTCCGGGATCGCCACCATCACGCTGGACTCCCCCGCCAACCGCAATGCGCTGTCCACACCGTTGCGCGTTCAACTATTGAGCGCCTTGGAGCGCACCGTCGACGACGACTCGGTGCGGGTGGTGGTGCTCGACCACACCGGGTCGGCGTTCTGCGCCGGGATGGACCTCACCGAGCCTCCGGAGGCGGTCAACGAGTTACCCCGCATCCTGCACCGGATCTGGACGCATCCGAAACCGGTTGTCGCCAAGCTGACCGGGCACGCGCGCGCCGGCGGGATCGGCCTGCTAGCGGCCGCCGATATCGCCGTCGCGGCAGCGCATACCACGTTCGCGTTCACCGAAGTGCGCCTCGGTGTGGTGCCCGCCGTGATCTCGGTGACCGTGCTGGCCCGGCTGCTGCCCCAGGCGGCCCGCGAGCTGTTCCTCACCGGGGAGACCTTCGATACCACCAGGGCGACCGCCATTGGCCTGCTGAATAGCGCGGTCCCGGCCGACCAACTGGACACCGAGGTGAACCGCTACACCGGCATGCTCGTCAAGGGTGGACCGCAGGCACTGGCGCTAACCAAGCAGCTGCTGCGCCGCGGTTCGGAGCCCACGATGGCGCACGACTTCGCGGCGATGCTTGAGCTGTCCGCCGCACGCTTCGCGTCAGCAGAGGGTCAGGAAGGGATCCGCGCCTTCACCGAGAAGCGCCCAGCGTCCTGGGTTCCCACCAGCTGATCACGCGTCCGCGAGCAGCACCGACAGGGGACGTTCCGAACTGGCTGCGGCCGCGTCGTCGAGCACCGCGAGCACGGCGCGGTACCCATCAGGATCGGCGGCCTCGAGCTGGCGGTGTCCTGCCCAGACCAGCACGTGCTCACCAGCGCTTTGCCAGGACAGGTCGACCAGGCAGTCGTACAGCGCGTCGAGGTTGCGGCCGTACCAGGCCGGGAAATCCAGGGCGACGCCGATCGCGTCCAGCGCCTCGGCCTTGCTGGTCACCGGGCCCACCAGGTGCGCCAGCGCGCCCCGGTCACGAGCTTCGGCAAGTGCACGGGCAGCATCGGGGACATAACGCAGCACGGCCTTACCGCTTCGGATCGACCGCGACGAAGGACACATAGTGGTCGCCGGTGTAGTACAGCTCGGTGGCACCGCCGGTGATCAGGCGGCGGGGGCCCCGGTCGTGTTCTCCCGGTATCGGGACGGTGTACTCCCGGTAGAAGCCGGACTGCCGCGGCGGCAAGCGTCTCTCCCGGTTGCCGAACACCACCCCGTCCTGCCGGTACTGGAACGGGCCGCCGTGCTGGATCAGCTGCCACACCTGTGCGGCCTGCGGTGGTAGCTGCGACAAGGCCCGGACCGGCAGGCCAGTCGCCGAGGCGACCACCGACGGCCGGTCACCGACGGGTGGGGCGGACAGCGCGTGGCGCCCCACGGCGCCGCCGGTCACCAGCACGAGCAGGCCGATCAGCGCGGCGCTGACCCGACGGCGGGAGTTCACCGGGGCTCCCGCGCATCCTCTGCGTCCACGGCATCGCGGTAACCGAGCCGTTCGAAGATCAGGCCAACAGCCCGGTCCAGCGCCCGGGCGGCCCACCAGCAGACCGGCAGCAACACCAGCATGAGCAGGGCCACTTGCGGCACGAGCCCGAGCTGGGTGAGCCACAGCTCAACCCCGTCCCACCACCGGCTCACCGCGTCCCACCCCGCCCACAGCACAACCGCAGGGTAACTCGCCGGGAGATGCCGTGTGGCCAACACTAGGTTGGGCGGCATGTTCGCCGTGTACGCCTCCGAGCCGAATCCCCACGACCCGCTGGCCTCGCTGCGCATCGGAGACCGCCCTGACCCAGACGTGCCCGACGGCGCCGTGACGGTCACCGTCGTAGCAGCCAGCCTGAACATGCACGACCTGTGGACGCTGCGCGGGGTGGGCATCGCACCCGAGCGGTTTCCGATGATCCTGGGATGTGACGGCGCCGGAGTGCTGCCCGACGGCTCTGAGGTGGTGATCTACCCGGTGCTGACCAGCCCGGGCTGGATCGGCGACGAGACCCTGGATCCGCGCCGCTCGCTGCTCACCGAGACGCTGCCGGGTACCTTCGCCGACACCGTCGTGGTGCCAGCACGCAATGTGGTACCCAAGCCGCCGTCACTGGCCTTCCCGGAGGCGGCCTGCATGGGTACCGCCTGGCTCACCGCCTACCGGATGCTGTTCGTCAAATCCGGGCTGCGGGCCGGGCAGACCATGCTCGTGCAGGGCGCCTCGGGTGGGGTGTCCACGGCATTGATCCAGCTTGGCCGGGCCGCCGGGATGCGAGTCTGGGTGACCGGGCGCACCGAGGGCAAGCGTGGGCTGGCCCGCTCGCTGGGTGCGCACCAGGCGTTTGAGCCCGGCGCTCGGCTGCCCGAGCGGGTGGATGCGGTGTTCGAGACGGTCGGCAGGGCAACCTGGTCCCATTCGGTGAAGTCGCTCAAGCCGGGCGGCATCATCGTCTGCAGCGGCGCCACCAGCGGCGACGCCGAGCGCGCCGAGCTGCAGCGGCTATTCTTCCTGCAGCTGCGGATGGTCGGCTCCACCATGGGTACCCGCGACGAACTGCGCGACCTGTTGTCCTTTCTGGACATCACCGGGGTGCGCCCGCAGATCGGCGCCGAGTTACCGATGTCCGAGGCCGAGCGGGGCTTCACGGCGATGCTCGACGGCGACACCGCCGGCAAGATCGTCCTCACCCGCTGAGCGCGCATCTGATCCGCGTCCGCTACTTCCTCGGCTTCGCCGAGTCGTCGGTGGACAGTGCGGCGACGAAAGCCTCCTGGGGGACCTCGACCCGCCCGATTGTCTTCATCCGCTTCTTGCCCTCCTTCTGCTTCTCCAGCAACTTGCGCTTGCGGGTGATGTCCCCGCCGTAGCACTTGGCCAGCACGTCCTTGCGGATGGCGCGGATGGTCTCCCGGGCGATGATCCGAGAGCCGATCGCGGCCTGGATCGGCACCTCGAACTGCTGGCGCGGGATGAGCTTGCGCAGCCTGGTCACCATTGAAGTGCCGTAGCCGTAGGCGGCCTCACGGTGCACGATCGCGGAGAACGCGTCCACCGGCTCGCCCTGCAGCAGGATGTCCACCTTGACCAGGTCGGCGATCTGCTCTCCGGCCTCCTCGTAGTCCATGGAGGCGTAGCCGCGAGTGCGGGACTTCAGCGCGTCGAAGAAGTCGAACACGATCTCGGCCATCGGCAGGGTGTAGCGTAGCTCCACCCTCGACTCCGACAGGTAGTCCATCCCCAGCAGGGCGCCACGGCGGCCCTGGCAGAGCTCCATGATCGTGCCGACGAATTCCGATGGGGCGATGACGGTGCAGCGGACCACCGGTTCGTGCACCTCAGCGACCTTTCCGTCGGGCCAGTCCGCAGGGTTGGTGACGATCTGCTCGGTAGCGTCGTCGCGGACCACCCGGTAGACCACATTGGGTGCGGTGGAGATGAGGTCGAGGTCGAACTCGCGCTCCAGCCGGTCCCGGGTGATCTCCAGGTGCAGCAGGCCGAGGAACCCGCAGCGGAAACCGAACCCCAGCGCGGCGGAGGTCTCCGGCTGGTAGCTCAGCGCGGCATCGTTGAGCCGCAGCTTGTCCAGCGCATCGCGCAGCTCCGGGTAGTCCGAGCCGTCCATCGGGTACAGCCCGGCGAACACCATCGGCGTGGGAGTGCGGTAGCCGGACAGCGCCACGGTGGCACCGCCCCGCTCGCTGGTGACGGTGTCCCCGACCCGGGACTGCCGGACGTCCTTCACGCCGGTCATAAGGTAGCCGACCTCGCCGACGCCCAAGCCGTCACACGGCTTCTGATCGGGCGAGATGATGCCGACCTCGAGCAACTCGTGGGTCGCGTTGGTGGACATCATCCGGATCCGGTCCCGCGGGACGATCCGCCCGTCCACCACCCGGATGTAGGTGACCACACCCCGGTAGGAGTCATAGACCGAGTCGAAGATCATCGCCCGGGTCGGCGCCGTGCTGTCCCCGACCGGGGCCGGAACCTGCGCGACCACCACGTCGAGCAACTCCCGCACGCCCTGGCCGGTCTTCGCGCTGACCCGCAGCACGTCGTCGGGCTGGCAGCCGAGGATATGCGCCAGCTCGGCGGCGTAGCGGTCCGGCTCGGCCGCCGGCAGGTCAATCTTGTTGAGCACCGGAATGATCCGCAGATCCTTCTCCAGCGCCAGATACAGGTTCGCCAACGTCTGCGCCTCGATGCCCTGCGCGGCGTCCACCAGCAGCACGGCGCCCTCACACGCTTCCAGCGCGCGGGATACCTCGTAGGTGAAGTCCACGTGACCAGGGGTGTCAATCAAGTGCAGCACGTGGTCGACGCCGTTGACCCGCCAGGGCAGCCGGACGTTCTGCGCCTTGATGGTGATGCCTCGCTCGCGCTCGATGTCCATCCGGTCGAGGTACTGCGCACGGTAGTTGCGCGCGTCTAGCACGCCGGTGAGCTGCAGCATCCGGTCAGCCAGGGTGGACTTGCCGTGATCGATGTGCGCGATGACACAGAAGTTGCGGATCAGTTCGGGAGGGGTGAACGTCTTGTCGGCGAACGTGGTCACTCAGCAGTCCTCGGGTGGCAGGGGATCACGTCATGGTCGCACGTGGCATCGAGGGCACCCGCGCCGCCGGGCTCTTGCCATCCGACCCTGACAGTCATGAGGGCTGTTCGCTCTCGGCTGCGTGATACCGACCGGACGCTCCAGGATGATCGAAGTCAGCACCCTACCGGGAGGAGCCCCGCACGTGACGATCGTTCCGCTGCCCGCTCTGGGACGCAAGAAAGCCGCGTCCGCCGCACTGGCCGCCAAACACCGTCTCCAGGTGTCCTGGACGACGATCGCGAAGAGTCTGGACCGCTCGCTGGTGTGGAGCACGTCGGCCGTGCTGGGCCAGCAGCCACTGGATGCCGAGCAAGCGCACACGTTGGGGCGGCTGCTGCACCTGGACGACGACGTCGTCGACGCTCTGCAGCTGCCGGCGGTGCGCGGTGCGGACGTAGTCGATACCACCGAACCGGTGGTATCCCGGCTGCAGGAGATGGTGCAAGTCTACGGCAGCACGCTGGCCGAGCTGATCCGTGAGGAGTTCGGCGACGGCATCATGAGCGCCATCGACTTCGAGCTATCGTTCGAACGCCACGAAGATCCCAAGGGCGACCGGGTGCGGCTGGTGTTGGACGGTAAGTTCCTGCCCTACCGGGTTTTCTAGGACCTGCTTGCCACGGCCCGCTGCAGCCACACTGCGGTCGGGCCCGCAGCAGAGTCCCCGACACCTTCGAGGAAGCTGCGGCTGGAGCCATCCTCTGGGCCGGTCATACCGGCTGTTACGATCGTCCACCGTGCCGCGCGACGGCACTCCCTACGGAAGGCGAGATCGAAGGTACACGCGTGGCCAACATCAAATCGCAGCTGAAGCGGATCCGGACCAACGAGAAGGCGCGACTGCGCAACAAGTCCATCAAGTCGTCGCTGAAGACTGCGATCCGCCGGTTCCGCGAGGCTGCGGCTGCCGGCGAGAAAGACCGGGCGCTGGGCGCGCTGCAGACTGCCAGCCGCCAGCTGGACAAGGCCGTGAGCAAGGGCGTCATCCACCGCAATCAAGCGGCGAACCGCAAATCGTCGATGGCTCAGCGAGCCAACCAGCTGTAACACCGCTCAGCGGCAGTAAGTTAACCCGCCGCTCAGCGGCAGTCAGCCACTACGCCGCTCAGCGGCGGCGGGCGGCGCACAGGGCGAGTACCGCGCGTTCCAGTGCGTAATCAGCGTCCGCAGCCACTCCCTTGACATCGGCGTTGAGCGCTGCGACCAGCTGGATCGCCTGGGCTAGCCCGTCGCGCTCCCAGCCACGGGCCTGCGCCATCGCCTTCTTGACCTTCCACGGTGGCATGCCCAGCGTGCTGGCAAGCCGGTACGGGTCAGCGCCACCCGAGGCGCTCACCCGGGCAACCGTACGCACGGCGTCGGCCAGCGCGTCGGCGACCAGGACGTGCGGCACACCCAGCTGCATCGCCCAGCGCAGCATCTCCAGAGCCCCGGCGTGGTCCCCGGTCATCACCTTCTCCGCGACCGAGAATCCGGTGACCTCAGCACGGCCCCGGTGATAGCGGCGCACTGCGGCCTCGTCGACCGAGCCGCCGCTGTCGGTGGTGAGCTGGGCTGCGGCCGAGGCAAGTTCACGCAGCTCGGAACCGACCGCATCAAGCAGAGCGGTGACCGCACCTGCGCTGATCCGCCCACCGGCGCGGTGGACCTCGTTGCGCACAAAGCCGGCTCGGTCCTCGAAACGGGTGACCCGGGGACATTCGATGACCGCGGCACCGGCCGTGCGCAGCGCGTCGAGCAGCGCCTTACCGCGAGCGCCCCCCGCGTGCACCACGACGAGGGCAATGTCCCCCGCGCCCTCCGACAGATGTCGCACATGGTCCAGGACCGCATCGGCAATGTCCTTACCCGCTTCATGGGCAGCACCCAGTACCACCACCCGCCTCGGGGCGAACAACGACGGGCTGACCAACTCGTCAAGCTCGCCGGGAGCCAGGTCGGTGGTGCGCACTCGGCGCACTTCGGTCTGCGGGTCGGCCTGCCGCGCCGCCGCTACGACAGCCTGCACGGCGCGCTCAACCAGCAGTTCCTCCTCGCCGAGGATCAGGTGCAGCGGTGCGGACGTGACCGTCAGGGAGTTCACGCCGCCCATCCTCGCATCGGGTGGCGAGCCGAGCGCGTGCTCCCGCATCGTGGGCGTGGTTGAGCGGTCGGTACCGGCTGCCGTACGGTGAGGCTGACAACTGAATACAGCTCATCCAGAGGGGCAGAGGGATCGGCCCGACGAAGCCCCGGCAACCGACGCTAGCTGACGCGCATGTCTTCATACCGCGAGGCGCTTGCGATCACGGTGCCAATTCCGACCCGCCGTGCGGGAGAGATGAGGAGAGGACCTCGCGATGACTGGCACGCCCAGCACTGCCACGATCACCACTGACCTAGACCTGGGACTTGCGCGCCAGCTGGTCTGTCGAGAATGTGGATTCAGCACACCACTGGCCGCGGAGTTTGCCTGTGCCGAGTGCTTCGGACCGCTGGAGGTCGGCTACGACTTCGGTCGCGTCACCCGTTCGGACATCGAATCGGGGCCCCGATCGATCTGGCGCTATCGCAGGCTGCTGCCAGTGCCGGACGATGTCGACGAACACCCGAACATCCAGCCCGGCCTGACCCGCCTGATCCGCGCCGACCGACTCGCCAAGGCGTTGGGGATCCGCCGGCTGTGGGTCAAGGACGACACCGGAAACCCGACACACTCGTTTAAGGACCGGGTGGTGGCGGTCGCGCTGGCCGCCGCTCGACAGCTCGGTTTTCGCGTCCTTGCCTGCCCGTTAACCGGCAACCTCGCGAACGCGGTGGCCGCTGCGGCCGCCCGCGCCGGCTGGGAGTCGGTGGTGCTCATCCCCTCCTCCTTGGAACGAGCCAAGGTGCTCACCACCGCGGTCTACGACGGTGCGCTGATCGCGGTGGACGGCACCTACGACGACGTCAACCGGCTGGCCACCGAACTCGCCACAGAACACGAGGACTGGGCATTCGTCAACGTCAATGTCCGGCCTTACTATGCCGAGGGCTCCAAGACGCTGGGTTACGAGGTCGCCGAGCAACTCGGTTGGCGGCTGCCCGATCAGATCGTGGTGCCGATCGCCTCCGGCTCGCAGCTGACCAAGGTGGACAAGGGTTTCCGCGAGTTCACCGAACTGGGCCTGGTGCAGCCCTTGCCGTACCGGGTGTTCGGGGCCCAGGCCACCGGCTGTGCACCGGTATCCGCGGCCTTCAAAGCCGGCCGCGACGTGATCATACCGGTCCGACCGGACACCATCGCACGCTCGCTGGCGATCGGTGCGCCCGCCGACGGCCCCTATGTGTTGGATGCCGTCCGCCGCACCAACGGCGCGATCGAGGACGTCAGCGACGCTGAGGTGGTCGAGGGTATCCGGCTGCTGGCCCGCACCGAAGGGATCTTCGCTGAGACCGCCGGGGGGGTAACGGTGGCCTGCGCGAAGAAGCTCGTCGAGTGCGGCCGGCTCGACCCCGACGCCGAAACCGTCCTGCTCATCACCGGCGACGGGCTCAAGACCCTGGACGCTGTGGAAGACCACCTGGGACCGCGAGCCACCGTGCCGCCGAACGCCAAGGCCGTCCGCGAGGCCCTCAGAAGCTGACCCTCGGAAGCTGAGCTGGCCGCACGCCGCCGATGACGCGTTTTTCATGTCACGAACGGGTTGCCACACTAGCCTTTCAGGGCGCTCGCACCATGGCTCCGCGCGCAACCACCTGGAGCCTGGGGCCACCCACCACCGCGATATCTCCCTTCAGGTCAGTGCGCATCACCCAGGCGCCTGCCCCAGTGAGTTCGTCGATCACGTGCTGGCTGGGCTGGCCGTAACTGTTGTGCGCTCCGACGCTGACGATCGCCACGCGCGGTCGCACCGCGGCAAGGAACTCTTCGCTGTCGTAGCGCGAGCCATGGTGCGGAACCTTGAGCACATCAGCATGCAGATCGGTCCCGGTGGCCAGCAGGTCCGCCTGCGCATCGAGCTCCACGTCTCCGGTGAGCAGCACCCGACCAGCGGGAGTGCTCGCCCTGAGCACAACGGAGGTGTTGTTCACCGAAGTGCCGTCGACCTCAGCCTGGTGGTCCCCGACCGGCGGTGGGTCCCGCAGTGGGGCCAGCACATCGAGCGCCAAACCGGGCCAGGACAGTCGCTGCCCCGCAGTCAACGCGACCACCGGCACGCGGGCCAGCGCCGCGGACCGCAGAACCTGGGCGAATGCCCACGGGGGGCTACGTCCGGGACCGAGCGCGACGGCGCTGACAGACCGTCCCCGTAGCGCGCCGACCAGCCCGCCGATGTGGTCGGCGTGCAGATGGCTGATCACGACCAGGGCGAGCCGCCGGACGCCGAGGCGGTCGAGGCAGGCCGATACTGGTCCCGGGTCGGGGCCCGTGTTGACGAGCACCGCCCGACCGGGCTCGGCGGTGGCCAGTACCAACGCGTCGCCCTGGCCGACGTCGCAGGCCACCATGACCCAGCCGGCCGCTGGCCAACCTAGCGGCACGAACCTCGTCGGCACGAACACCAGCAGGGCACCGACCAACCCGGCCGCCGCGAGAACCCGCAGCCGGTGCGCCCGCATCGCGAGTAGCACCACCACGACGATCAACGCCAGCAGAAGCGCACCATAGGCCCCGCCTGGCCATTGCACCACACCATCGGGGACCGCGGCCCCCTGGTGACCAACACCCACGAGCCAGGCCACCGCCGGTCCGGCCAGACGCACCACGACAACGGCGGCACCGGGGTGCACCACCGTGAGTACCGCAGCGAGTACGCCAAGCAGCGTCGCCGGCGCCACCGCCGGGGTGGCCAGTAGGTTGGTCAGCACCGCCACCAGGCTCACCTGACCAGACAGGCCCGCCACCACAGGCGCGGTGACTACGTGAGCGGCGGCGGGCACCGCGAGTGCCTCGGCGATTCCCGGTGGCACCCCGTGGCGGCGCAACACCTCCGCCCAGCCCGGGGCGAGGAGCACCAGCGCACCGGTGGCCAGCACGGAGAGCGTGAACCCTGGGTCACCGCCGAGCGCCGGATCGACCAGCAGCAGCACGAGGATCGCCGTGCACAACGCGGGAATTGCCGAGCGGCGACGGCCGAGCACCAGGGCCAGCAGCATGACGGCGCCCATCACCGCGGCGCGCAGCACGCTCGGCGATGGGCGGCACAGCACCACGAACCCGACCAGGGCCAGCCCCGCCACCATCACTGCGGTCCGTGGTCCCAGCCGGGCGAGCCGGGCCAGCCCTAGGACTGCCCCACACAAGATCGCCACATTCTCA